>JACKDR010000001.1 GCA_020633495.1 Kofleriaceae bacterium
GGCCTCGACCTGCGGCCCGATCTCGATCGCGGCGGTGGTGCCGCCGAGCGCGCCGACCGCGGTCGACAGGTCGGTGGCGAGCCGCGCCAGCGAGGTCGTCGACAGGTAGGCGTCGGCGAGGTCC
Source organism: Kofleriaceae bacterium (assembly GCA_020633495.1). Lineage (GTDB taxonomy): Bacteria > Myxococcota_A > Polyangia > Haliangiales > Haliangiaceae > WYBA01. The sequence goes on from JACKDR010000001.1 coordinate 125, forward strand.
TGGCGGAGCGCCTGCAGCGACCGCCACGGGTACGGGGTCGGCCCGGTGGTGCCCGCGATGTGGCGATCGATGCGATCGACGGCGAGCGCCAGGCGGTCGCGCAGCAGCACCAGCGGCGAGGCCAGGCCGGTCGCGACGTCGGCGGCGATCTCGCCCGCCACCGCGCGCGCCCACGCGTCGTGGGCGCTCAGAAGGTCGTCGTCAGGAGCAGCCATGTCTCGTTGATACCCTCGTCGGCGAGCCCGCGGGCGTAGCCCAGCTCGAAGCTGCCGGGGACGTAGTAGCCGAAGACCGCGTCGCAGCGGAGCGCGGCGCCGACCGAGTACTTGAGCGCGGCGTCGCGCAGCGGCCCGTCGTAGGCGGTGCCGGCGTCGAGGAAGCCGGCGACGTGCAGCCGCCGCACGTAGATCGGGTTGGTGGCGGGGCCGCGCTCGATCTGCCACAGCCGCTGCCGGTACTCGACGTTGAGCAGGTGGTACTTGTCGCCGTCGACGACCCGCGACTCGTAGCCGCGCAGGTAGCCGGTGTTGGAGGCGCGCTGGCTCTGGATGATCGCGTTGGCGACGTCCTGGTCGGGGACGCCGCCGAGGCCGTAGGCCGAGCCGCGATCGACGTCGGTGACCCGGACGCCGCCGGCGTAGCGGGCGGTGAGCACCGGGGTCTCGCCCCACAGCTTCCAGTAGGCGCGCGCCGACCAGTTGAGCGCGAGGTTGCGGAACCGGGCGCCCAGCGCCGGATCGTCGTAGCGCAGCGACGCCGACGCCTCGCGGCCCTCGGTCGGGCCCAGCACCTGGGCGTAGCCGCGCACGTTCGACCACGACGCCCGCAGCGCGACGCCGGTCTGCAGGTAGTTCGAGGTCGGCGGCCGCGGCACCAGCGCGCCCGGATCGGGCGTGGCGTCGGGACCGTCGACGATCCGGTAGCGATCGGCGTCGAGGTCGAGGGACATCGACAGCGAGCTGTCCGGTGACCGCCGGGTCGGCAGCCCCACCGACAGCGTCGTCGACAGGGTCTCCTCGTCGTAGGGCTGGCTGACGCCGTCGATCCGCCAGCCGCTGCGGTGGGCCAGGCTGCGCCCGGCCGAGATCCGCACCGGCAGGCGGAGCCCGCCGTAGGAGTACGCGCCGCCGACGTTGACGACGCCGTCGTCGAGGCTGATCGACGCCGCCAGCGACCAGCCGTGCAGGCCGGCGACGTCGCTGCCGCCGGTGCGGATCGTGAGCGCGTTGCCGATCGCGGTGCCGGCGGCGTACTGCGCCGACCAGCTCTCGGGGCCGAGCGTCTCGATCGCGCGGTACGGCCGCGGCGCGGTGACCGCCGCCTCGTCGTCGGGGACCTCGACCGGCGGCGGCCGATCATCGAGGTACGGCACCGCCGGGGTCCACCGCGCCGGGTCGAGGTCGATCTCGAAGAGGTCGTAACCGCCGGTGACGAAGCCGTGGTACGCCAGCCGCGTGCCGTCGGGCGACACCGCCGGATCGAAGGCGCCGCCGACGACGTCGGTGACCTGCCACAGCGCGCCGGTCTCGAGATCGTGGGCGTAGATGTCGGCGATGCCGGTGCGATCGCTGGCGAAGAAGACGAGGCGGCCGTCCGGGCCCCACGTCGGATCGCCGTCGAGGGCGCGGTCGTGGGCGAGCTCGGTGACCTCGCCGCTGGCGAGGTCGAGCACCAGGATGTCCTTGAAGCCGCCGGCGCGCCACGCCGAGAACGCCAGCTTGCCGCCGTCGGGCGACCACGCCGGCTGGAAGACCTGGTCGAAGCGGTCGCCCTCGTAGACGACCCTGGGGGTGCCGCCGGCGACCAGCGGCATGACCGCGAGCGTGCTGTGCGAGCCGCCGTTGATCGAGAACGCGACCTGGCGGCCGTCGGGCGACACCGCCGGATCGCGGGCGCGCAGGCCGGTGGTCAGCCGCGTCGTCGTCCGGGTCGGCGCGTCCCAGTACATCAGGTCCTGGAAGTCGTAGTCGCGGCGGTAGACCTGGGTCTGCTCGTAGACCACCGAGCCGTCGGACAGCATCGCCCAGCCGCCGACCCGGTCGAGCGGCAGGACGTCGCGGGCGTCGCCGACGTTGCCGCCGACCGGGATCGCGCGCAGCCGGATGTGCGAGGCGCCATCGTTGGCGAGCCAGACCAGCTCCTTGCCGTCGAGCGTGTACTGGGGCGAGATGTTGCCCTCGGCGGTGAAGGTCAGGCGGCGGCCGTCGCGGCGGCCGCGGCGCTCGACCGCCTCGAGCTGGACCGTGTACTTGTCGCGCAGCCACAGCCGCCAGTCGTCCCACAGCTCGGTGAACGGCTTGCCGACGGTGGCCTCGATCTGGCGGTTGATGCCGTACGGGATCGTGGCGCTGCCGGCGCGCCACGTCATCTCGCGCAGCTTGGCGTCACCGTAGCGGTCGAAGACGTACTGCAGGAACTTGGAGCCGTAGAGGTAGGCGGCGTTGCCGCGGGGGAACGTGTACGGACCGGCGGACACCTCGTCGATCCGCGAGTCGAGGCCGTCGAGCACCGGCACCCGCAGGTACATGTCGAACGTGGTCGACCGGGTCCGCCCGCTCGAGCTGTGCCGCGACTCCTCGTAGGTGGCGAGGCCCTCGATGATCCAGCGTGGCTGGATCTGGTTGGGCGCCCAGGTCTTGCCCAGGACCTTGTTGACCCACCGGGCCAGGCCGCCGATCGAGTCGAGGTGGAGGATGTGGGTGTACTCGTGGGAGACCAGGCCGTAGAGCCAGTCGTCGTGGTCGTTGAGCGCCGACTCGCCGATCGGCGCGGTGGCGTAGAGCGTGATGCGGTTGCGCGGCAGGACCGACGCGAAGCCGTTGGCGCCGTCGGTGTCGTCGATGATGACGATCTCGGTCTTGGTCTCGGGGACGCGGCCGAGCTCGGGGCTGAGGTTGCGGTGGGCGCGCTCGGCCACCACCGCGACGCGGTGCGCGACGTCGTCGAGCGGCTCGTAGTAGTGGACGACGAAGTGCGCGCTCTCGATCGTCTTCCACACCCGGTCCGGATCGCCGGCGCGGGCCGGTCGGGCCGCCACGGTCAGCGCGGCGGTGACGGCCAGCGCCACGGCGAGCGCGGCGGCCGGGACGCGCGGGGACATCCTGGAGAGTGTAGTATCGCCTCCGCCATGATCACGAGGATCCCGACCTGGTTTCGCCCCGCCCTGCTCAGTGCCGTGACCGCGGTCGCGCTCGCCGCGTGCGGCTGCGCGACCAAGCCGGCTCCCGGCGGCACCGGCGGCGGCACCACCACCGGCACCGGCACCGCCGGCGGCGGTGACACCACCGGCGGCGGCGACACCACCGGCGGCGGCGACACCACCGGCGGCGACACCACCGGCGGCGGCGCCGATCAGACCGCGCTGCCCGGCATCGGCGAGGACTGCACCGCCGATCAGACCTGCGCCGCCGGCCTGACCTGCATGACCTACTACGGCATCGCCGGCCCGCGCGGCCCGGCGTTCCACTCGTGCGAGGTGCCGTGCGGCAACAAGGAGGCGTGCCCCGACGGCACGCAGTGCGTCACCGTCGCCGACGGCCCCGGCCAGGTCTGCCGCTGACCTGACCGTCGGGTCCCCGTGCCCGTGCCCGTGCCCGTGCCCGTGCCCGTGCCCGTGCCCGATCTGAATCCGTGCCCGCGCCGTGCCCCTGCCCGATCTGAATCCGTGCCCGCGCCGTGCCCCTGCCCGATCTGAATCCGTGCCCGTGCCCGTGCCCGATCTGATCTGGTCTGATCTCCGAGCCGATCCGGAGCGGGGCGCCTACCGCGCCCGCGGCACGCCCGCATCGGGCCAGTCGATCTCCACCGGCGCCGGCACCGCGGTCGGCTCGTCCTCCGCCTTCGGCGTCGTCCCGCCCCGCGGGCACCCCGCCAGCGCCAGCGCCGCCAGCGCCACCGCCGCCGCCACCATGGCCGCCGCAGCCCGCTCGCGCCGCCGCACCGTCACCGGCTGCCGCCGCGCTGGATCCCGAGCTCGTCGAGGTAGTCGGCGACCTCCTGGCGGACCTCGGCGGCGGTCGCCAGCGTCAGCACCTTGGCCACCAGCCGCTCCAGATCGCTCATCGTCGTCGCCCGCAGCACCGACTTGACCTCGGGGATCGACACCGCGCTCATCGACAGCTCGTGGATGCCCATGCCGGCGAGCACCGGCGCGACCAGCGGATCGCCGGCCATCTCGCCGCACACCGCGGCCGGGATGCCGGCGTCGCGCGCCGCCCGCGACACGCCGTGGATCAGGCGCAGCAGCGCCGGGTGCAGCGGCTCGTACAGGTACGAGACGTACTCGTTCACGCGATCGACGGCCATCGTGTACTGGATGAGGTCGTTGGTGCCGATCGAGAAGAAGTCGCACTCGCGGGCCAGCAGATCGGCGGTGATCGCCGACGACGGCATCTCGATCATGATGCCGACCGCGACGTGCTCGTCGAAGGGCAGCTGCTCGGCGCGCAGCTCGGCCTTGATCTCCTCGAGCAGGCCGCGCGCGGCGCGCAGCTCGGCGACGCCCGAGATCATCGGGAACATGATGCGCATCGGGCCCAGCGCCGACGCCCGCAGCAGGCCGCGCAGCTGGGTCCGGAACAGCGGCAGCCCGAGGTCGTGCAGGCACAGCCGCACCGACCGCAGGCCCAGCGCCGGGTTGGGCTCGTCGAGGCGGGCCTCCTCGAGGAAGCCCGCCAGCTTGTCGGCGCCGAGGTCGAACGTGCGCAGCGTCGCCGGCATCCCGGTCATCTGCGCGATCACCGAGCGGGCCATCTCGAAGTGCGCCGCCTCGTCGGGCAGGCGGTCCGAGGTCATGAACAGGTACTCGCTGCGGGTCAGGCCGACGCCGCGGGCGCCGTGCTCGAGCGCGCCCGCGATCTCGTCGGGGCCGTCGATGTTGGCGAACAGGTGGACCTCGACGCCGTCGCGGGTCTGCGACGGCAGATCGCGGTTCGACATCAGCACCGCGCCGCGCGCGGCCTGGCGGCGCTGGGCGTCGCGGTACTCGACGACCGTGCTCGCCGACGGGTTGACGATGACGACGCCGCTCGAGCCGTCGACGATCAGCAGGTCGTCGCTCTCGATGACCTCGGTGATGTCCTCGAGGCCGACCACCGCGGGGATCTCGTGGGCGCGCGCGACGATCGCGGTGTGCGAGGTCTTGCCGCCGGCGTCGGTGACCAGGCCGGCGACCGCGGCGCGGTGCAGCCGGGCGGCGTCGGCGGGCGACAGATCGTCGGCGACGACGATCGCGTCGGGCGGCGGATCGAACTCGTCCTCGTCGCGGCCCAGCAGCGCAGCCATGACCCGGTCGGCGACGTGGTCGACGTCGCTGGCGCGCTCGCGGAAGTACTCGTCCTCGATCGCCTCGAAGACCGCGCGGATGTCGTCGACCGCCTTGCGCAGCGCCCACTCGGTGTTGATCAGCTCGTCGCGGACGTAGCGGATCGTGGCGTCGACCAGGTGCTCGTCGTGGAGCATCAGCTGGTGCGCGGTGACGATGTGGAAGTCGGTCTCCGACTCCGACTCCTCGGCGAGCTGCTGCTTGATCTTCTCGAGCTGCCGGTCCGAGGCGTGGATCGCCCGGTGCAGCCGCGCGATCTCGGCGTCGACCTCGTCGGCCTCGACGTGGTGCCGGGGGATCTTGCCGGCCTGGCGGCCGACCAGGTACGCGCGCCCGATCCCGATGCCGGAGGACACCGGCACGCCGCTGCGGATGATCTCTTCGCGACCGTCGCGCGCCGACATGCGGCCCCCTAGGCTCCTGCTACCGGTCCTCGCCGAACTTGTCGTCCACCAGCTGCGCCAGCGCGGCGACCGCCGCGTCGGCCTGGTCGCCCTTGCCGCGGATCGTGATCTGCGAGCCCTTGGACGCCACCAGCATCAGCACCCCCATGATGCTCTTGCCGTTGACGTCGTGGCCGTCCTTGCTGACGACGATGTCGCACGGGTACTTGCCCGCGAGCTGCACGAACTTGGTCGCCGCCCGGGCGTGCATCCCCAGCTCGTTGCTGATCGTCAGCGTGCGCTCGGCCTGGTCGGTCGCCATGATCATTCCCCTCGGTCCACGTCACGGTGCCGGACCAGGATGTCCCAGTCGCCGGCGAGCCGCCGGCGCAGCTCCTCGACCAGCGCCACCGAGCGGTGCCGGCCGCCGGTGCAGCCGATCGCCACGGTGACGTACAGCTTGCCCTCGCGCTGGAAGTGCGGGAGCGCGAAGCGCAGCAGGCCCTCGACGTGACCGAGCAGCTCGGCGCCGTCGTCCGACGCGCAGACGTAGCGCGCGACCTCCGGATCGCGGCCGTCGCGGTGGGTCAGCGACGGCTCGAAGTACGGGTTGGGCAGGAAGCGGACGTCGAAGACCAGGTTGAACTCGACCGGCAGGCCGTGCTTGAAGCCGAACGACACCAGCGACACCGCCAGCTTGCCCTTGCCGCCGTAGTGCTCCTGGATCAGCGACTTGAGCTGGTGCGGGTTGAGATCCGAGGTGTCGACGACGTTGGCGCCGTGGCGCAGATCGGCGGTGATCTCGCGGTCGCGGCGGACGCCCTCGGCGAGGTCGTCGCCGGACAGCGGGTGGCGGCGTCGGGTCTCCGAGAACCGGCGCAGCAGGACGTCGTCGCGCGAGTCGAGGTACATGACCTCGAGGCGGTGGCCGGTGTTGCGCAGCCGCGCCAGCTCGGCGGGCCAGGTCGACAGGTGGCGGCGCTGGCGGGCGTCGATCGCGACCGCGACCTTGTCGACGTCGCCCTCCTTGGCGAGGTGCTCGACCAGCTCGCCGACGAACGGCAACGGGATGTTGTCGACGCAGTAGAACTCGACGTCCTCCAGCGCCCGCAGGGCGGTGCTCTTGCCCGCCCCCGACAGCCCGGTGACGATCACGATCTGCATGCGCTACTCGATCGCGTCCATGTCGAAGCCTGCCTCGGGCCGAGCCTCGGCGATGGCGCGGTTGAGGCGCTCCTGGAACTCGCGCGCCGAGTGGTGGCCCTGCAGCTTGAGCAGCTGGTTGCGGGCCGCCACCTCGATCACCGTGGCGATGTTGCGGCCCGGCCGCACCGGCAGCCGCAGCATCGGGATCGACGCGCCCAGGATCTCGTAGAGCCGGTCGTCGAGGCCGAGCCGGTCGTACTCGTCGTCCTCGTCCCACTCGACCAGCTCGATCACCAGCTCGATCTTCTTGGCCTCGCGGACCGCGGCGATGCCGAACATGTCCTTGACGTTGATGATGCCGAGGCCGCGGATCTCCATGTGGTGACGGATGATCCCGGAGCCCGAGCCGTAGACGATGTGGCCCTTCTGGCGGATGTGGACGATGTCGTCGGCGACCAGGCGGTGGCCGCGCACGACCAGGTCGAGCGCGGTCTCGCTCTTGCCGATGCCGCTCTTGCCCAGCAGCAGCATGCCGATGCCGAGGACGTCGAGCAGGACCCCGTGGATCGAGGTCTGGGCGGCCATGCGGTCCTGCAGCCAGCTCGTGACCCGGACGATGAAGTCGGCGGTGACCAGCGAGGTGACCATCAGCGGCACCGCGGCCTGGGCGCAGGCCTCGGCCAGCTCGACCGGCGGCGCCAGGCCCCGGCACACCACCACCGCGGCCGGGTTGCTGGCCATCACCGTGGCGATGCCGGCGCGGCGCTGCTCGGCCGTGACGCCCTGCATGTAGTCGATCTCGGTGCCGCCGATGACCAGCAGGCGCTCGTCGTGGAGCTGCTCGGGCCACCCGGTCAGGGCCAGGCCCGGCTTCTGGATCCGCGGCACCGTGATCAGGCGGCCCAGGCCGGCGCGGCCGCTGGCGACCTCGAGATCGAGCCCGGCCTCGGGGGCGAGCAGCTGCTCGATCGCCACCGTGACCCGTCCCGAAGCCGTGCCCGACGTCGCCATCAGTACTTCGCGTCCTCCTCGGCGATCACCCGGTACATCGCGTCGGCGTCGGGAGCGTCGAGCAGCCGGCGGCGGAACTCGGCGTCCTTGAAGACCCGGCTGATCCGGGCCAGCGCCTTGAGGTGGGCGCCGGTCGAGTTCTCGGGCGCGACCAGCACGAAGAACAGGAACGTCGGCTGCCCGTCCATCGAGTCGAAGTCGACGCCGCCCGGGGCGCGGCCCAGGCACGCCACGATCTCGGACACCGCCGACATCTTGCCGTGCGGGATCGCGACGCCCTCGCCGATCGCCGTCGAGGCCAGCTGCTCGCGGTCGATCAGGACCCGGGTCAGCGCGGTGCGATCGATCTTGGCGTTCTGCGACGCCACGTGCGCGGCCAGCTCCTCGAGCAGGCCGGGCTTGTCCCGCGCGACCAGCGCGGGGACGATCATCTCGCGACGGATGAGCTCGACGATCTTCATCAGACGGGCTGCACGTTATCACCACTCCCGGCGCGGCGGCACGCCGCGGCCGGGCCGAAAAGCGCTCGAAGGCCGCGGATCCGGCGGCCGCCGGGGTGGCCCGGCCGCCGGCCTCGCCGGTGCCGTCAGTTGCCGGCGCCGGTCTCGATCAGGCCGTAGCTGCCATCCTCGCGGCGGTAGACCACGGCGACGGTCTCGTCGCCCTCGTTGCGGAAGACCAGGAAGTTCTCGTGGAGCAGGTTCAACTGGACGATCGCGTCCGAGACCGACATCGGGTTGGCGTGGAACTTCTCGGTGCGGACGACCTTGAAGTCGGGCGGCATGCCCTCGACGTGGACCGCCTCGCCGTTGTGGCCGTGGTGGTCGTCGACGCCGTGGAAGGCCTCCTTGACGATGCTGTGCGACCACGGCAGCGGCTCGACGCCGTGGGGCCGGGTCCGGCGCTCCTCGAGCTTGCCCTTGTACTTGCGGACCTGGCGCTCGATCTTGGCGATGCACAGGTCGATCGACGAGTACATGTTCTCGGTGGTTTCGTGGCCGGCGATCGACAGGCCGTTGTGGAGCTGGAAGTTCACCTCGATCCGGTGGTTGTGACGCTCCGTGCTCATCACCACGTGGCAGCTGATGGGATCCGGCAGGTACTTGCGGATCCGCTCCATCCGGTCACGGGCGTACGCCTTGAGCGAGTCCGTGGGCTCCATGTGGCGAAAGGTCACCGAGAATTGCATCGAGGCCTCCCTGTTGACTCGGGCACGGTTGACGGCCGGCCGTTGTCGAAAGCATACCGCCGCCACCTTCGCGTGGCGCGGTCGTCGACGCACTGTCGTGCCCTCGTGGTAGCGTGCACGATTTCGGGCACGGCGGGCCCGCGCGCTTGACCGGCCGGCGACAGGATCGGATACGATCGCGCGCGTCCGGGGGCGGACGGCGCGCGGCGCGGGCTACAGCACCTGCTTGCGCTTCGACGACGACAGGATGCCCATCTGCTCGCGGTACTTCGCGACCGTGCGGCGGGCGATGTCGATGCCACCCTTCTTGAGCAGCTCGACGATCTTCTGGTCGGAGTGCGGCCGCTTGGTGTCCTCGGCGGTCACGATCTCCTTGATCTTCGACTTGACCGCCTCCGACGCCAGGTCGTCGCCGTTGGTGCGCGAGATGCCCGAGTTGAAGAAGAACTTCAGCTCGAAGATGCCCTGCGGCGTGTGCACGTACTTGTTGGTCGTGACGCGCGACACCGTCGACTCGTGCATGCCGATGTCCTCGGCGACGTCGCGCAGGATCAGCGGCTTGAGGTGGGCGATGCCCTTGTCGAAGAACTCGCGCTGGAACTTCAGGATCGACTCGCTCACCTTGATGATCGTGCGCTGGCGCTGCTGGATCGACCGGATCAGCCACTGCGCCGAGCGCAGCTTGTCCTGGACGTAGTCCTTGGACGCGGTCGAGTTGCCCATCGCGGCCCGGTAGAAGTTGCTGATCTTGAGCTTGGGCAGGCCGTCGTCGTTGGGCACGACGAAGTACTTGTCGCCGACCTTGTGGATGTAGACGTCGGGCGTGATGTAGTGCGGGTCGTCGCTGGCGTACTCGCGGCCGGGCCGCGGGTCGAACTCGGTCACGACCTTGGCGGCGTCGAGGACGTCCTCGAGCGGGACCTTGAGGTCGCGCGCGATGGCCTGGTAGTTCTTCTTCTCCAGGTTGGGCAGGTGCGACTTGATGATCTTGAGGACGACGATGTCGGCGAGGTCCTCGTGCAGAGCCTGGATCAGCATGCACTCGGCGAGGCTGCGGGCGCCGACCCCGATCGGGTCGAACGACTGGATCTTCTCGAGCACGCGCTCGCACTCTTCGACCGTCACGCCGTGGTCGGCCGCGATGTCCGACAGCGGCGGGTCCTTGAAGTAGCCGTCGACGTCGATGTTGCCGATGATGTCGTGGCCGATCTCCATCTGGGCTTCGCTCAGGTCGGAGAGCTTGAGCTGCCAGGCCAGGTGGTCGTGGAGCGACGGCGGCCGGGTCAGGGTGGCCTCGAGGGACGGCATCTCGTCGCCGTCGCCCCGGTAGGCCGGCATCGGCGCGGCCATCGTGTAGTTGTCGAGGTAGTTCTCCCAGTCGATCTCGTTGACCGCCCCGGCGTCGGCCCGGACCTCCCCGGTGTTGTCGCCCTCGCCCTTCGGCGGCTCCAGCGGGGTCTCGGTGTTCCCCGCAGACTCGACCTGCATCGCGGCCTGCTCGTCGCCGCCGAGGAGCTCGCGCTCGCGGCTGCGCTCGGCGGCGCTCTCGAGGTCATCCTCGAGAATCGGGTTCTCCAGCATCTCCTCGTGCACGAGGTCTGCCAGCTCCATGCGCGACAACTGAAGGAGCTTGATCGCCTGCTGCAGCTGGGGTGTCATCACCAGCTGCTGGGACAGCCGCAGCTCCTGACGCATCTCCATTGCCATCTAGAATCTCCTTGAATTACCGAGCATTGGAATCCAACTGGCCCAGCGGCACGAACCGTGAATAGGTGCCGGTCGCGGAAGCTAGAGAGGCGGCACCTCAGACTCTATGCCAGGTTTCGGGCCGGTGTAAAGGAGGATTGGCCTGTGTCTTGCTAAGCGATCTGGCTGGTGTTTGTCGGCGTATCATGCTGCACATGCGCGCCCCGCTCCTGGCCCTGGTCTTGGTGGCGGGCTGCCGCTTCGACCCGGCCGGGCTCGAGGGCGGCGCGATCGACGGCGGCGCCGACCCCATCGACGCGGCCCGACCACTGGAGATCGGGCTCGGCGACGGCTCCGACGGCGCCGGCGACGTCGACGCCGACGGGCCGCTCGACGCGTACACCCACCTGACCGCGGACGCCGACGCCGGCTCGACCCGCCTGGTCGTCTACGACACCACCGGGTTCGAGGCCGACGACGTGGTCCTGGTCCACCAGGTCGCCGGCGTCGACCCCGCGACCCAGACCTCGGGCGACCAGACGCCGCTGGACCTGCGCGACGACCCCTCGGGCGCCGGCAACTGGGAGCTGGCCCGGGTCGCGGCGGCCACCGGCACCCGGCTCGACCTGACCCAGCCCCTGAGCCGGGCCTACCGCGCCCAGCTGAGCCAGGTGGTACGGGTCCCGCAGTACACCGACCTGCGGATCCGCGGCGCCGCCACCGTCACCGCCCCCGCCTACGCCCAGAGCGGCGGCGTCATCGCGATCCTGGCCACCGGCGAGATCCGCATCGACGGCGCGATCGACGCCACCGCGGTCGGGTTCCCGGGCGGCGCGCCGGCAGTCGACCCGGTGGGCACCTACGGCTGCACCCTGCGCGACGGCGACGAGGCCGCCGGCGGCGGCGCGCCCAAGGGCACCGGGCTGGTCGTGGGCGCCGCCGCGGTCGCCGGCTGGGGCAACGTCGGCAGCGGCGGCGGCGGCGGCGACTGCCACAACGCCGGCGGCGGCGGCGGCGCCGGCGCCGGCCAGGGCGGGCGCGGCGGCGGAACCTGGGTCGAGAACGCGCCTACGGCGGCCGCGGCGGCGCCCGGTGACCTACGACCCGCGCCAGCTCCTGGTCCTGGGCGGCGGCGGCGGCGCTGGCGAGGACAACGCCGACGGCACCGACGGCGGCAGCGGCGGCGCGCTGGGGCGGCGGCGTCGTCCTGCTGCGCGCGACCCGCATCTACGGCGGCGGCGCGATCCACGCCGACGGCGGCGCCAGCGCCGACAGCACCAAGGGACGGCAGCGGCGGCGGCGGCGGCGGCGGCACGCTGCTGCTCGAGGCCGACGCCGAGATCGACGTCGCGACCGTGACCGCGCGCGGCGGCGCCGGCGGCCGGTCGTCGGAGTCGGGCTCGGGCGGTGGCGGCGGCGGTGGCTGCGCCCGGGTCGACGCCCCGACGGTGACGTCGACGGCGGACGTCGGCGGCGGCGCCGGCGGCAACCGCGCCAACGCCGGGCTGCCCGGCCAGGCCGGCCTCGTCACGCCCTGACGGTCAGCGCGCGGCGCGGCGCGAGGCGTGCTCGACCGCGGCCTTGACGAAGCGCGCGAACAGCGGGTGCGGCGCCCACGGCCGCGACTTGAACTCGGGGTGGAACTGGCAGGCGACGAAGTACGGGTGCACCGCCACGGGCAGCTCGATCATCTCGACGAGGCGACCGTCCGGCGACAGGCCCGACAGCACCATGCCGTGGCGCTCCAGGGTGTCGCGGTAGTTGTTGTTGACCTCGTAGCGGTGGCGGTGGCGCTCGCTGATCTCCGACGTGCCGTAGGCCTCGGCGGCGCGGCTGCCGACCTTGAGCACGCACGGGTACGCGCCCAGGCGCATCGTGCCGCCCTTCTCGGTGATGCCGCGCTGGTCGGGCATGAAGTCGACCACCGGGTGCGGGGTCTTGTCGTCGAGCTCGGTCGAGTTGGCGTCGGCCAGGCCGCAGACGTCGCGGGCGAACTCGATCACCGCCATCTGCAGGCCGAGGCAGATGCCGAAGAACGGCAGCTTCTGCTCGCGGGCCAGCCGGACCGCGGCGATCTTGCCCTCGGTGCCGCGGGCGCCGAACCCGGGCGCGACCAGGACGCCGTCGACGTCGCCGAGCACCGCGGCGGCGCCGTCCTGCTCGATCAGCTCGCTGTCGAGGTGGCGGATCTCGACCTTGCAGTCGTTGGCGATGCCGCCGTGGATCAGCGCCTCGTTGAGGCTCTTGTACGACTCGACCAGCTGGACGTACTTGCCGACGAAGCCGATCGCGACCTTGCGCTTGGGCTGGGTGACGGTGCGGACCACGTCCTCCCAGGCGTCGAGCCGCGACGCCCGCGACCAGATGTTGAGCAGCTGGGCGATCTTGCCGTCGAAGCCCTGCTCGGCGAAGCGCAGCGGCAGCTCGTAGACGGTGGCGCAGTCGACCGACTGGTAGACCGCGTCGCCGGCGACGTTGCAGAACATCGCCGTCTTCTTGATCAGGTCGGGCTCGAGCGGCTGCTCGCAGCGCACGACCAGGATGTCGGCCTGGATGCCGATCTCGCGCAGCTTCTGGACCGAGTGCTGGGTCGGCTTGGTCTTGAACTCGCCGGCCGCCTTGATGAAGGGCACCAGCGTGACGTGCACCGACACCGAGTTCTGGGTGCCGAGCTCGACGCGGAGCTGGCGCACGGCCTCGAGGAACGGCAGCGACTCGATGTCGCCGACGGTGCCGCCGACCTCGACGATCAGCAGGTCGAGGCCCTCGGCGCAGCGCAGGATGCGCGCCTTGATCTCGTCGGTGATGTGGGGGATGACCTGGACCGTCGAGCCCAGGTACTCGCCGCGCCGCTCCTTGGCGATCACCGCCGAGTAGACCTGGCCGGTCGTGATGTTGTTGAGCTTCGACATCCGGGTCGAGACGAAGCGCTCGTAGTGGCCCAGATCGAGATCGGTCTCGGCGCCGTCGTCGGTGACGAAGACCTCGCCGTGCTGGATCGGGTTCATCGTGCCCGGATCCACGTTGATGTACGGATCGAGCTTCATGTTGGCGACCTTGAGGCCGCGGTTCTCCATGAGCGCGCCCACCGACGCCGAGACCATCCCCTTGCCGAGCGAGGAGACCACGCCGCCGGTCACGAACACGAATTTGGTCTGGTTGGCCATGCGTCGAGTTCCCGTCGTCGGACGACGCGCGCCGTGCGCGTCGATGCGCGGGTTCTACCTGTCGGCCCTGACGTTGGCAACGGCCAAGTGCGCGGAGCTGCACGCGGATCGTCGCGGCGCACCGTCGTCGGGGATCGCGGACGAAAACCGCGGATCGATCTGGAAGGGAACGCGCTATGGTGCGAGTCGGGAAAGGGTCCCCCGGGGTTCTGGACATGTCGGCGTTCCGCGACGATCGCGACGGGCTGCATCAGGAGATCGCGGAGCTGCGACGCCGGCTCGACGACGCGCAGGGGCGCGCCCGCGACGCCGCGCGGGCCGCGCGGCGGCTGCGCCACCGCACGGTGATGTCGTCGCTGGTCGTGGGCGGCATCCTCGGCGGCCTGTTCGGCGCCCGGCTCCTGCTCGACGAGGGCCAGCCGGTGCCGCCGTGGCTGTACTGGACCGGCGGCGGCATCTTCGCGCTGGCGATCGGTGGCCTGCTCGGGCGCCGGCTGCGCGCCGGCCCCGCCGAGCTCGAGGTCCTCCACGAGGGCGGTCAGCGCTACGTCTACGTCGAGCCCGGCGACCAGGCGTGGACGATCTCGCGATCGCGGGTCGGCACCCTGCCGGCGGCGCCCGCGACCCTGCGGCTGGCGGCGCGCGCGATCGCGTGCACCGACGGCACGCTCGATCTCGACGCCACCTGCGTCGTGACGATCGGCAAGGACCGGGCGGCGCGCGACCGCGCCCGGCTGCGCCTGCTCGACCGCGGCCCCGACGACGTCGCCGCCGAGGCGGCGCCGCTGGTCGAGGCGGCGGTGCGCCAGGCGGTCGGCCGCCACGGCCGTGCCGACGCCATCACCGCGCTGCCGGCGATCGGCGCCCGGGCGCGGATCACCGCCCAGGGCCTGTGCGGCGAGCTCGGCCTCGAGGTCGGGCCGGTGGTGCTGACGCTGCACGGCGGCCGCGTCGACCTCGTCGGCTAGCCGCGCGTCGGCGCGAGGCGGGCTCGGTGCAGGCGCGGCGAGCCCGGCTGCGGGAGAGCGAGCCGATCGGCAGAGCGTGTGAGCCGCTGGCGGCAGGGTCGTGGTCGCTCCGTCGAGCCGTGAGGGCCGGACCGCGGGACGGGGCTGACGTGGTGGACGTGGTGGACGTGGTGGACGTGGTGGACGTGGTGGACGTGGTGGACGTGGTGGACGTGGTGGACGTGGTGGACGTGGTGGACGTGGTGGACGTGGTGGACGTGGTGGACGGACGTCGCGTCGGTGCTGGCTCCCGGAGGCTCCGGAGAGGGCGGCGGGGATGGTCGGGATGGTGCGCGGCGCGGCGCGGCTGGCTGGCCGCGGGGCCGCGGGGCCGCGGGGCGCGGCGCGGCGCGGCCGGATGGCCGCGGGGCCGCGGGGGCGCGGCGCGGCGCGGCGCGGCCGGATGGCTGCGGGGCCGCGGGGCGCGGCGCGGCGCGGCCGGATGGCTGCGCAGGGCCGCGGGGCGCGGCGCGGCTGGCTGGCTGGCCGCGGGGCCGCGGGCGCGGCGCGCGCGGCTGGCTGGCCGCGGGGCCGCGGGCGCGCGGCGCGGCGCGGCTGGCTGGCCGCGGGGCCGCGGGGCGCGGCGCGGGGCCGTGTGGGGTGCCGCGCGGTCGGGGCGTGGGCTGCGGCGCGGTCGGGGCGTGGCTGCGCGGGCTGGGGCTCCGGCCCAGCCGGTCGCGGGCTCCCCGATGAGCGTGGTGCTGGCGCCGGCGTGGGTGCAGGACACCACCACCGGCGCCGGGCCCGAAGACGGGGGCCCGGCGCCTCGGCGCGGGGCGCGAGCGTTGCGGGCGCGGGCCGGGCATCGGGATCGCGACGGCCGTGCGAGCCGTGATTGACGCTGTCCGGGATCCGGACAAGAAAGACACGGCCCGGGACGATCGTGGTCGTTTGTTCTTGACGGCGTTCGCGGCCGACGACGAGACGCAGGCGCGATGGCGCGGCTGATCGTCGACGAGGCGCGCAGCTCGGCCCGCTGCGCCGAGAAGCGGACCGCGACGACGACGCGAAGGGTCGAGGTCGGTTGCGGGGCGCCACGGCGACGACAGGAGGTCAAGAATCGTCGTGGTAGAGAAGGAATGCGCGCGTGCGCAGGGAGGAGTGGAGATGTTCGATCGCGACAACGACGAGGGTGTGGTGTCCAGTGGGCTCGACGGTGTCGGCTTCGGAGACCGCGACGCAGCCCCTGACTGGCGACAGCTCGATCGCCAGCTGCGCGGCGTCGCCCGGCGACGCGCCGCGCTCGACGCCGAGGAGGCGCGCTGGCTGGTGCTGGCCCAGCAGGTCGAGCTGCACCGCCGGTTCGGCTACGCGAGCTTGCACGAGTACCTCGAGCGCACGCTCGGCTACGGACCGCGGGCGGCGCGCGAGCGGCTGCGCGTGGCCAGCGCGCTGCAGGTCCTGCCGCGGACCGCGGCGGCGCTGGCCCGCGGCGAGCAGTCGTACTCGGCGGTGCGCGAGCTGACCCGGGTCGTTCGCCAGGACACCGAGCGGGTGTGGCTCGACGCGGCGGCCGGCAAGACGGTGCACGAGATCGAGACCCTGGTCGCCGGGCGCAAGCCCGGTGATCTACCGGGCGATCCGGTGGATCCGGCGGAGGTCCGGCGCGTGGTTTCGCTGGAGGTCAGCGCCGAGACGTACGCGCTGTGGCGCGACGCGAGGCTGGCGCTGGAGCTCGAGCGCGGCGAGGCCGTGCCCGACGACGAGCTGCTGCGGGTGCTGTGCCTCGGGATGCTGGCGGGCGAGCCGGCTCCATCGAGCGAACGCGGCAAGCGCGGGCGCGCGGCGTACCAGATCGCCTTGATGCAGTGCCCCGACTGCGAGCGTGTGACCCAGGACGGCGGCGGCCGCGCCGTCGAGGTGCCGGCGACCGTCGTCGCGCGTGCGCGCTGTGACGCGCGCGTGCTCGGCCGGGTCGATGGCGACGTTCATCTGGGCGCGAAGCCGACCCAGACCATCCCGGCGCCGGTGCGCGCGGCGGTGGTCGCCCGAGACCACGGCCGCTGCCGGGTGCCGGGCTGCCGGGCGTCGCGATGGGTCGAGGTCCACCACGTGCAGCCGCGGGCGCAGGGCGGTCCGCATACGCTGGCGAACCTGATCTCGCTATGCGGCGGCCATCACGACGCGGTCCATGTGGGCCGCTTGAAGATCACGCGGTCGGCGTCGGGTGAGGTCGGGTTCGTGCACGCCGATGGCCGGCGGTACGGCGCGCCGCCGAGAACCAGCGACGAACGGGACGAGCCGGCCGCGGTCCGCGTGGGCCGCGCCGGCGCGGCCGCCATGGACCTGTCGCTGGCGCAGTGGATCGAGCGACCGATGCGGCTGGTGACGCGACGATGAGCGGGCGCCGCGCGGTCGCCGCCCGCGACAACGATCTTGACGCTGGCTCCTAGGCGCGCCAGCCGCGGGGGCCGGTGCGCCAGGTCGACGGCTCGGCGGTCGCCGGCTGGGTCGCCGCGGCCGCGCCGTTGCCGGCCTTCGACGCCCGCGCCGACGGCGCGGTGGCCTCGAGGGCGAGCGCGATCAGCGCGGCGTCGAGCCCGGCGTCGCTGGCCTTCGGGGTCAGGGCGGCGTGCTCGCGGCCGATGAAGCCGGTGTCGTAGGCGCCCTCGAGGAAGCTGGGGTGGCGCACGCACAGGCGGTGGAACGGCAGGTTGGTCTCGATGCCGCGGACGACGTACTCGTCGAGGGCGCGGCGCATCCGGGCCACCGCGGCGGCGCGGTCCTCGCCCCACACCACGAGCTTGGAGATCATCGGGTCGTAGTGCACCGGGATCTCGGCGCCCTCGTAGCAGCCGGCGTCGTTGCGGACGTAGGGGCCGTCGGGGGTGCGCAGGTGGCTGATGCGGCCCGGCGACGGCAGGAACCGCACCGGGTCCTCGGCGTAGATCCGGCACTCGACGGCGTGGCCGCGGCGGCGGGCGTCGAGCTCGGCCTGGGTCAGGGGGAGCGGGCGGCCCTCGGCGACGTCGAGCTGCCACGCCACCAGGTCGAGGCCGTAGATCATCTCGGTGACCGGGTGCTCGACCTGCAGCCGGGTGTTCATCTCGAGGAAGAAGTACTCGCCGTCGGCCGACAGCAGGAACTCGACGGTGCCGGCGCCGAGGTAGTCGACCGCGCGGGTCGCGGCGATCGCGCTGGCGCCCATGCGCGCGCGCAGCTCGGCCGACACCACCGGCGACGGCGCCTCCTCGATCACCTTCTGGTGGCGGCGCTGGATCGAGCAGTCGCGCTCGCCGAGGTGGACGACGTTGCCGTGGCCGTCGGCGAACACCTGGATCTCGATGTGGCGGGGCTGGATGATCGCGCGCTCGATGTAGACGGTGTCGTCGCCGAACGCGCCGCCGGCCTCGCGGCGGGCGCCGTCGAACGCGGCCGGGAACTCGGCCTCGGACGCGACCAGGCGCATGCCCTTGCCGCCGCCGCCGGCGGCCGCCTTGATCAGCACCGGGAAGCCGACCTTGCGCGCCGCGGCCAGCGCCGCCTCGGTCGACGGGAAGCCCTTGCCGCCGGGGCCGTTGTCGCCGGGCACCACCGGCGCGCCGGCGGCGGCGACGGTCTCGCGGGCCCGGGTCTTGTTGCCCATCAGGCGCATCGCCTCGGCGGGCGGCCCGATGAAGGTGATGCCGGCGGCGGCGCAGGCCTCGACCAGCTCCTCCTTCTCGGACAGGAAGCCGTAGCCGGGGTGGATCGCGTCGGCGCCGGTGGCGCGGGCGGCGTCGATGATCTTGTCGACGCGCAGGTAGCTGTCGCGCGCCGCCGGTGGCCCGATGTGGACCGCGTGGTCGGCGAGCTGGACGTGCGGCGCCAGGCGGTCGGCGTCGCTGAACACCGCGACGGTCTCGAGGCCGCGCTCGCGGCAGGTGCGCATGACCCGGACCGCGATCTCGCCGCGGTTGGCGACCAGGACGCGACGGATCGGGCGGACGGCGGGGCGGCTGGCGGAGGACATCGCGGGGGACATTACCCGAACGCGGGCCGCGAGCGGGCTTCGGTCGGGCGCCGGCTACGGGGTCGCCGCGGCGCCGCCCTTGCGGCCGTCGCCGGCGGCCTCGCGGCGGCCGTCGGGGCGGACCACGATCAGCTGGACCGCGGTCGGCTGGCTGATGTCGCCGAGGACGCGGCCGCGCCGCTCGAGGCCGGCGCGGACGTCGGCGGGGATGTCGGGCTCGACGAACAGGGTGTCGGGCAGCCACTGGTGGTGGACGCGCGGGCTGTCGACCGCGGCGCGGGCGTCCATGCCGTAGACGAAGACGTTGAGGATCACCTGGGCCACGTTCGAGATGATCTGCGGGCCGCCCGAGCCGCCGACGCAGCCGACCACGCGATCGCCGTCGAACAGCAGCGTCGGCGTCATCGACGACAGCGGCTTCTTGCCCGGCGCGACCAGGTTGAGCTCGCTCTGGACCAGGCCGAAACCGTTGGCGACCCCGGCTTGCAGCGCGAAGTCGTCGATCTGGTTGTTGAGGACGACGCCGGTCGACGACACCAGCTTGCTGCCGAAGTAGCCGTTGACCGTGGTCGTCATCGACACCGCGTTGCCGTCGCCGTCGATCACGCACAGGTGGCTGGTGCCGCCGTCGGGGCGGACCGCGCCGGGCGCGGCCAGCTCGGGGTGGCCGTAGGCGTCGTGGGCCCCGACGTGGTCGGGATCGATGCGCGCCGCGATCGCGTCGAGCGACGCCGGGTCGAGCATCGACGCCGCCAGCGCCGCCGCGGCGGCCTCGTCGCCGAGGGCGCGGGCGCGATCGGCGAAGCCGTGCTCGAGCGCCTCGGCGGTCAGGTGCAGCGCCGCCGACGAGCCCGCGCCCATCGCGGCGAGATCGAGGCCGCGGCGGGCCAGCGCGTCGAGGATGCCGAGCGCCTCGAGCAGGACGGTGCCGCCCGACGACGGCAGCGGCATCGTCGCGATCCGCAGGCCGTGCCAGGCGCCCCACAGCGGCTCGCGCTCGGTGACCTGGTAGCCGGCGAGGTCGTCGGTGGTCAGCACGCCGCCGGCCGCGGTCGTGGTCGCGACCAGGTCGGCCGCGATCGGGCCCCGGTAGAAGGCGTCGGCGCCGCCGGCCGCGATCGCCTGCAACGTCGCGGCCAGGGCCTCGCGGTCGACGCGGTCCCCCTGCTCGACCGGCGTGCCGCCGGGCGCGAGCAGGGCGCGCAGCGGATCGTAGGCGACGCCGGCGGGCAGGCCGCCGGCGACCCGGGCCGCGGCGCGGCCGAGGAAGTAGCTGACCGCGAAGCCGTCGCGGGCCAGGCGAGCGGCGGGCTGGACGACCCGGCGCCACGACAGCGCGCCGTACGCGCGCTGCATCGCGTAGACGCCGGCGACCTCGCCGGGCACGCCGACCGCGAGGCCGCCGGTGCGGCTCAGCGACGGGTCGAGCTTGCCGTCGACGACGAAGTCGCCGGGGTCGAGCGCGGCCGGCGCGATCTCGCGGAAGTCGTAGACGTGGACCTTCCGCTCGGCGGCGACGTAGACCAGCGCGAAGCCGCCGCCGCCGATGCCCGACGAGGTCGGGTTGACGACGCCGAGGGTGAACGCCGTGGCCGCCGCGGCGTCGACGGCGTTGCCGCCGCGGCCCAGGATGCGCGCGCCGACCTCGGCCGCCGTCGGATCGTCGGCGGCGACGACCCCCGCGCGTGTGGTGAGAGGTGGGCCGTGCGCGGCCTCCGCGGCGGGCTGCACCGACGGTGACAGCAGCGCCAGCGCGGCGGCGCCGAGGACGGCGGCGCAACGCCACGTTGCATTCCGCCGGGTCATGCCTTTAAGATGAAGCATATCGAAGCCTTGCGATCGTAGCGGGGCGCGGACGAGCCGGGCGCTCGAGCCGTGCCGACGATCTCCCAACTCGCACGCGGCGCAAAGACCTCTGGCGTAGTTTGCCCTCACGCCGGCTCATGGGAGGATGGCCTTGGTGGATCCGAACACCCGACAAGCCAAGCGAACCCCGGTCACGCTCAAGATCAAGTTCAAGAGCGCGACCCTCGAAGAGTTCATCGAGCGGTACGCGGTGGACGTCAGCCACGGCGGCATCTTCATCCGCACCAAGGAGCCGCTCGCCGTCGGCACGACGATGAAGTTCGAGTTCCAGCTCAAGGACGCGTCGCCGCTGATCGGCGGCGAGGGCACCGTGGTCTGGACCCGCGAGAACGATCCGGCGCGGCCCGGCGTGGCGCCCGGCATGGGCGTGCGCTTCGATCGCCTCGCCGACGGCAGCCAGGCGGTGCTCGACAAGATCCTGGCGCAGAAGGCCAAGACCGGGCCCAAGTCGAGCTCGACCGTCGATCCCAAGGTCTTCGAGCAGCCGACGCGCGCGTTCGGCAACGAGGCGCCGACCAAGGTCGCGCCGTCGCCGCTGGTCACCGCGCTGACCGGCGCCGCCGCCGAGAAGCCGCGCATCGGCCAGATGGCGCCGCCCAAGAGCGGGTTCCAGGACGAGCGCACCGACGCGACGCCGCTGCCGAACCCGATGCCGTTCCACTCCGACGCCGACGAGTTCCCCGACGAGGCGTTCGAGGAGGCCACCAAGGTCCGCTCGCTCGACGAGCTCGCCGCGCAGACCGCGAAGGCCGACAACGAGATCGCCGCGACGGTCGCCGCCGCCGAGAAGGCCAAGGCCGCCAAGGCCGCCGCCGACAAGGCCGCCGCCGACAAGGCCGCCGCCGACAAGGCCGCCGCCGACAAGGCCGCCGCCGACAAGGCCGCCGCCGACGAGGCCAAGGCCGTCGACGAGCTCGCCGCCCGCCGCGCCGCCAAGCCGGCCAAGGAGGCCGAGCCCGCCAAGGCCAAGGCCGAGCCCGCCAAGAAGGAGCCGGCCAAGAAGGAGCCCGAGCCCGCCAAGGCCAAGGCCGAGCCCGCCAAGAAGGAGCCCGCCAAGAAGGAGCCGGCCAAGAAGGAGCCCGAGCCCGCCGCGGCCGCGGTGGCGCCGCCGGCCGACAAGCCGGGCTCGTCGATCGCGATCCTGGTCGCGGTGCTGCTGCTCCTCGGCGGCGCCGCCGCCGCCTACTTCCTGGTCTTCAAGAAGAAGGACACCGCCGGCGAGCAGCCGCCGACGACGACCGCGTCGGGCACGACCGGCACCGCCGGCACCGGCGCGGCCACCGGCAGCGCGGGCACCGGCACGGCCAGCGCGGGCACCGGCACCGGCACCGCGATCGCCGGCACCGGCACGACGCCGGGTACCGGCACCGGCAGCGACGTCGTCCCCGAGGTCGAGATGATCGAGGTGAAGATCGCCGCCAGCGTGAAGGGCGCGCAGGTCGAGATCGTCGGCACCGACCAGGTCGGGCCGGCGCCGTTCACCGCCAAGATCGCCAAGGACCAGCCCGCGACCGCGCGGGTCAGCGCGCCCGGCTACGTGCCCCAGGACGTCGACCTCGGCGCCGATCCGGTGACGGTCAAGCTGGTGCCGATGCCGTACGTCCTGCACGTCACCTCGGATCCGCCGGGCGCCAACGTCTACGTCGAGGGCGCCGTGACCGGGAAGATCACGCCGGTCGACATCGAGCTCACCGCCAAGCAGGCCGCGTCGTCGCGGATCCGGATCCAGCTGCGCCTGGCCGGCTACGATCGCCTCGACCTGGTCGTGCAGAAGCACACCTTTGCCGAGAGCGGCGATCAGCTGGTCGCCGACGTCGGCGGCACGCTCAAGGAGGTCCGCAAGACCGTCGAGACGCCGACCGGCTCCGGCAAGGGTACCGGCGGCGGCTCGTCGAGCGGCACCACCGCCGGGACCGGCACCACCGCCGGCACCGGCACCACCGCCGGCACCGGCGCGGGCACGGCGACCAGCGCGGGCTCGGGGACGGGCTCGGCCAAGACCGGCTCGGGCTCGGGCTCGTCCGCAGGCTCGTCGGCCGGCACCGCGGCCGGCACCGGCACCGGGTCGGCCAAGACCGGCTCGGGCTCGGGCTCGTCCGCAGGCTCCTCCGCGGGCTCGTCGGCCGGGACCGCGGCGGGCACCGGCGCCGGCTCGGCCAAGGCCGGCTCGGGCTCGGCCGCCGGCAGCGGCGCCGGGACGGCGTCCGGGTCCGGCACCGGCAAGGGCACGGCGGAGCCGACGCCCGACTGGGCCAAGTGATGCGCGGGACGGCGTCGCTGACGTCGATCGGCGCCGCGCTGCTCGGCGCCGCGCTGCTGCTCGGCGCCGGCTGCGACGGGTGCAAGGACAAGGCGGCGAGCAAGCCCGCGCCGGCGGCGCAGCGCGACGATCGCGGCCGCGGCGCCGGGCCGCCCTCGGGGCGCCGCCCCCACATGCCGCGCGGCAAGATCGATCCGCGCCAGATCATCCGCCACAACGCGCCGCTCACCGTCGAGGACGCGCGCACTGCCCTGCCGCTGGTCGACGGCGGCCGCGAGCTGGCGCCGCCGGCGCTCGCCCCCAGCGGCACCCAGGTCCGCTTCACCGCGTGCATCGAGGCGCCGTCGCTGGTCGAGGCGGGCGACAAGGCCAAGGCGTCGCTCGAGGCCGGCGGCTGGACCAAGATCACCGCGCGCGGCGCCGACCAGGCAGCGGCGTCGGCGCGCTACGGCATCGCCGCGGAGAAGGACGATCTGCGGCTGTCGGTCACGGTCCAGGCGGTGCGGCGCACCGGCTGCGACGAGTCGCTGCACGAGTACTTCACGGTCTCGATGATGAGCCGGCTCGCCGACGCCGACGCCGCCGCGGGCGGCGCGCCCCCGACCGCGCCAGCGGCGCCGCCGCCCGAGAACGAGTAGCCGCGCCGCGCGCCGCGCGCGCCCCGGCCGCGGTCAGTCCGGATCGTACGACCCGGTCCAGCTGCGGCCCCACGCCGCCTTCTCGGGGACCTTGGGCTTCTCGCCGCCGCGCACCAGGTAGCGGACCGCGCCGCCCAGGCCCTCGAGCGTGAGGTGCCACATCGGGAACACCGACGCGATCACCTCGATCGTCGTGCCCGGCCAGAAGCGATCCGGCTCGGGGTTGAGCCAGGCGGCGCGGCGGAAGTGCGCCGCCATCCGGCGCAGCCACTCCAGCCCCGGGGTCCGGCCGCCCTGCGAGTAGAAGTAGATCGAGCCGCCGCCGTCGAGCAGCTCGGCCGGGTGCATCAGCGCGTCGCCGACCACGACCAGCTTCTCGTCGCGATCGCTCTCGGCCAGGAGGTCCGCGACCGTGACCTTCTGGCGGAACGCGGCGTCCTCGTAGACCGCGTCGTAGACGCAGTTGTGGAAGTAGTAGCTGCGGAACCGCGCGAACCGCCCCGACCGCGACGCCGCGGTGAACAGCCGGCTGCACAGCTCGGCGTACGGATCCATCGAGCCGCCGACGTCCATCAGCAGCACGACCTTGGCGCGGTTGCGACGCGGCGGCCGGAACACGATCTCCAGCTCGCCGGCGTTGCGGCAGGTCTCGTCGACGGTCTCGTCGAGAT
This sequence comes from Kofleriaceae bacterium, assembly GCA_020633495.1. GTDB lineage: Bacteria > Myxococcota_A > Polyangia > Haliangiales > Haliangiaceae > WYBA01. Next base: position 24,424 of record JACKDR010000001.1, read on the forward strand.
CGAGCTCCTCGACCGCGCCCTCGCGGCCGAGCTGGCGCAGGCCGCGCAGCGCCAGGTCGATCTGGCGGACGTCGAGGACGACGTCCTTGCGGTACTCCTTGAACCGGCGCGCCTCGGCGATCTGCATCGCCGAGCGGCCGCCGCCGGGGCCACCGACGCGCAGCCCGGTGGGGTGCTTGCCGCCGTGGCCGAACGGCGACGTGCCGCCGGTGCCGATCCACCGGTTGCCGCCGTCGTGCCGCTCCTTCTGCTCGCGCAGCCGCTGCTCGAACAGCTCGCGCAGCTTGTCGAGGTCGAGGCCCTCGATCATCGCCAGCTCCTCGGGCGACAGCTCGCGCATCCGCTTGGGATCGGCGAGCCAGGCCAGGATGTCCTCGGTGATCGCCAGGGCGTCGGCGCCGACGTCCTTGAAGTAGGCCAGGAAGGCCTGGTCGAAGGCGTCGTACTCGGCGACGTCCTTGACGCACAGCGCGCGGCAGGTCCGGTAGAAGCCGTCGAGCGACGAGTCGTGCAGGCCCTTGGCCATCGCCTCCATCAGCGCGAGCCACTCGTGGGTCGACACGTGCAGCTTGTGGCGGCGCAGCTCGTAGAGGAAGTCGATCAGCAACGGGGCCTCCGGATCGCGGCGGTCAGGCCTTGGCGCGCTTGGCCACCAGCTCGACGTCCTGCTCGGTCTTGAGCAGGGTGCCGAGGAACGGGATGCCGCCGCCGACCCGGCCGAGGTCGACGCCCGCCTTCTTGAGCGCGCAGATCCAGTCGATCAGCTCCGACGTCGACGGCCGCTTGCGCATCCGCGGCGTCGCCCGCAGGCCGTAGAAGACCTCGAGCGCCTGGTCGAGGACGCGGTCGACGATGTCGGGGTGGTGGACCCGGACGATCCGCTCCATCAGCGCCCGATCGGGGAAGTCGATGTAGTGGAAGACGCACCGGCGCAGGAACGCGTCGGGCAGCTCCTTCTCGTTGTTCGACGTGATCACGACGACCGGCCGCTCGCGGGCGACGACGTCCTTGCCGAGCTCGTCGATGTGGAAGCGCATCGCGTCGAGCTCGAGCAGCAGGTCGTTGGGGAACTCGATGTCGGCCTTGTCGATCTCGTCGATCAGCAGCACGACCTTGTGGTCCGCCGACAGCGCCTCGCCCATGGGCCCCAGCTTGATGTACTTGGCGATGTCCTTGACGTCGCCGTCGCCGAAGCGGCTGTCGTGCAGGCGCGCCACGGTGTCGTAGACGTAGAGGCCGTCGCGCGCCTTGGTCGTCGACTTGACGTGCCAGCGCACGAGGTCGAGGCCGAGCGCGCCGGCGAGGTTCTCGGCCAGCAGGGTCTTGCCGGTGCCGGGCTCGCCGCGCAGCAGGAGCGGGCGGCTGAGCGCGACCGCGACGTTGACGGCGTGGCGCAGCTCGTCCGACGCGATGTACGTGTCGGTGCCGCGGAACTGATCGAAGGACTCGGGCTCGTCGGACATCGACGCCAGCGTACCCGAGAACACGGGGTCCGCGACGTCGGAAGATCCCGCAGCGAGGCAGATTCAGGCGCGGCGGCGACTACTTGCGCTTGCCCTGGATGTACGCGTCGGCAACCGACACGACCCAGGTGGCGCCCGCGAAGACGCCCGCGACCCAGCCGATGAAGGGGATCGCGCCGACCACGCTGGCGCCGGCGACCACGTAGACCGCCATCATGCCGACGCCCTTGTCGGCCTCGCCGTTGACGACCTGTCCCAGCCCCGGCAGCAGCGCGCTGCACACCGCGGGCACCACCCCGGTGCCACCGGAGGAACGCTTGACCAGGGCCTTGCTCATGCCTCGATGATGCCACGCGCGCCGCGGGCCGGCGAGCGCCATCCCGTCGCGGCGGGTGTAGCCTCCACGTGTGGACGCGGTCGACGCCCAGGTCTGGGTGCTGCACGCCTTCGACGTGGCCCGCGAGATCTCGCTGGCCGCGTGCGCGCCGCTGACGACGGCGCAGGTCGCGGGGCCCCGGCGCCGCGAGTGGCCGCAGCTGTTCGGCCTCGAGCAGCGCCCGCTGGTGTGGTCGCTCGACCCGGTGACCGTGACCGTCGGCGCCCGCGAGCTGCGCGTGCAGCCGCGCGCGATCATCTACGATTTCGGCAACGTCTCGGTCGCGCTGCGGATCCACGTCGACGGACCGCTCGACGCGCTGCGCGAGCTCGCGGTCGACCTCGAGGCGTCCGAGGCCCTCGACCGGGTCGCCCGCGACATCCTCGAGCGCTTCGTGGCGCGTGCCGGCGCCGCGCTCCACGACGTCCGCCGGATCGACGAGCTCGCGACCTACACGGTCTACCAGCTCGACGCCGTCCCCGGCGGCGACGCCGCGGCCTGGCTGGCCGGCCACGCCGCCACGGTCGCCCAGATCCTGCGCGCCGAGGCCGCGCCGCTGGCGGCCGACGAGATCGCCGACGCCACCGCGCGGCGGCTCGGCTACACCCGCGACGATCTGGTCGTGATCGACGCCACCGCGGCGTTCGTGATCGATCGCGAGGGCGACGACACCCTCGCGGTGCTCGACTTCGCCAACTGCGAGCGGCTGGCGCTGCGCGTCCTCGACGACGATCTCGATCAGGCGGTCGACGGCGCGACCCGGACGCTCCGGTCGCGGGCGTCGCGGTGGCGCATGTTCCTGTCGCCGTGGGGCCGCGACGTGCGCCGCCTCACCCAGCTCACGTTCGATGCCTCGGCCGAGCTCGAGTCGGTCGACAACGCGATCAAGCTCACCGGCGATCACTACCTGGCGCGGGTCTACCGCCTGGCGGTCGAGCGGTTCGCGCTGCGGCCGTTCCACGAGGGCATCGCGCGCAAGCTGGGCACGCTGTGGAGCATCCAGAAGGTGTTCATCGATCAGGCCGCGACCCGCCGGGCCGAGCTGCTCGAGTGGATCAACATCCTGCTCATCGCCTACGAGATCGTCCGCGCCGTGCAGTGACGGCGTCGATGGCGCACCGCGGCGCACCGCTTGCGCGAAGGCGGCTCGGAACCGCCGTGGTCCCGGGCGGTTGCGCGGGCGCGGGAGATGCAACTCCTGGCGGGTGACGAACGAAAGGAGCCGACCATGCTGGACCACGCCCGGACCCCTCGCCCCCGAGGAACCGTCGGCACGGGCCTGCGGTGGGCCTCCCTGGCGACCACGGCGGCGGCGATGCAGCTCGGCTGCGTCGGCCACGACGTCGCGGCGCCGCCGGTGTCCACCTACGACCGGCTGACCGAGACCCAGGCCTTCACCGTCGAGCCCGCCGAGACCCTGGTCGAGCTGCGCGCCTCGCGCGACCACGGCGACACCACCGAGGACGGCACCGCCACGCTGCCGGTGGCCCGGGGCGCCGTCGACGCCACCGCGGCCGGCGACTGGCTCGGCCTCGACGACTTCACGTTGATGTTCGACACCGTGCCGCTGCCGACGACGATCTACCCCGGCGATCTCGCGCTCGCCGACACCCACGTCCACTTCGCGACCCCGTTCGAGTGCAAGGCGGTGTGGACCGACGACGACCAGGCCGCGACCTGCGCGGCGACCGCGTGGTTCACCGTCGACTGGAAGCTGGTGGTCGGCGGCGAACCGCGCCCGCTCGGCAGCCAGACGCTGGGGCCGGTCGACCTCGCGGTCGCGATCGAGCGCGACGGCGGCCGCCTCGCCCTCGACCTCACCGGGCGCGCCGACGGCGTGATCTGGAGCTGGGCCGACGTCATCGCGCTCGGCGAGCTCGACGTCACCGTCCGCGCCTACGCGCCGGCGTTCTGAGCGGCGCCCGCGCCGGTGGTCAGCGCCGGCGCCGCCGCGTGGCGGCGCGCCGACGCGCTGTCGCGACCGACGATCGCCGGCGCCTCGTGCACGAGCGTGTCGTCGGTCAGCGCCGCGACCATGAACAGGGCGAAGTCGACGCGCCGGGTGAGGTTGCTGGCGAGCGCGGGGTCGCCGACGTGGCGGCGCCACACCGGCAGGCCCTCGCCGGGCCCCTCCTCGAGGTCGCTGCCGCGCACGACGGTCCAGCGGGCGTCGCTGGCGAAGATGCGATCGCACGCCGCGACCTGATCGTCGAGGTCGACGACGCGGAGGACGCGGCCGACCCAGCCGAAGATCTTCACGAACCAGCGCAGCTTGCGCGAGTAGACGTCGCGACCGTCGCGGGTGATGTGCCAGCCGCACGAGAACACCAGGCGGGCGCCGGGCGCGGCGAGGTCGAGCACCGCCTGCGCGGTGCCCGACGCGTAGCGCTGCATGCCCCACGGCGCCAGGACCGTGAGCACGCCGTCGCAGCCGGCGACGGCGCGACCGATCGCGTCGCGGTCGTCGGTGCGGCCGGGCACCACGGTGATGCGGCCGTCGAACGCCGCGAGCTTGCCGACGCTCTGGGGACGACAGACCGCCACGACCTCGTGGCCGCGGTCGAGGGCGTGCTGGATCATGTAGCGGCCGAGCTTGCCGGACGCGCCGACGATGCAGATCTTCATGGCTGGCTCCTGGTCGCCCTGGGTCGTCCCGGCCGCGCGGGGCGGGCGCGCGGTGGGCCCGGCCGGAAGCGGTGCCGGTCGGGCCCGTCAGAGATACCCATGCATCGCCGCATCGTGAATCCCCGAGATCGGCATCCGTGCTATGCGAATATGCATGGACTGGCACAAGGTCGCCTTCGACTGGAATCGCGCCCGCGCGTTCCTGGTCACCGCCGAGGAGGGCTCGTTCTCGGCCGCGGCGCGCGCGCTGGGCCTGGCCCAGCCGACCCTGGGGCGCCAGGTCGCGGCGCTCGAGGCGGAGCTCGGGGTCACGCTGTTCGAGCGGGTCGGCCACGCCCTGGTCCTCACCGCGACCGGCCTCGAGCTGGCCGAGCAGGTCCGCGCCATGGGCGAGGCCGCGACCCGGTGCGCGCTGGTCGCGGCCGGCCAGGCCCAGAGCCTCGACGGCGTGGTCCGCATCGCCGCCAGCGAGGCGGTGTCGGCGTACGTGCTGCCGCCGATCGTCGACGAGCTGCGGGCGCGACACCCCGGCATCGAGCTCGAGCTGGTGGTGTCCAACGCCGCCAGCGACCTGCGCCGGCGCGAGGCCGACGTCGCGATCCGCCACGTCCGGCCGCAGGGCGACGACCTGATCGCCCGGCTGGTCCGGCCGGCCGGCGCCGCGTACCTGTACGGCGCGCCGCGCTACCTGGCGCGGATCGGGCGCCCGCGCACCGCCGAGGCGCTGGCGGCGCGCGCCCAGGTCGTCGGCTTCGACGACAACGACGCCCTGGTGCGGGGGCTGCGTGCGCTGGGGCTGCCGTTCGGCGACGATCGCTTCGCGGTCCGCACCGCCAGCCACCTGGTGCAGTGGGAGCTCGCCAAGCACGGCGTCGGCCTGTGCATGATGATGGCCGAGGTCGGCGACGCCGAGCCCCGGGTGCGACGCGCCCTGCCCGACGCGCCGGCGGTGTCGTTCACGACCTGGCTGGTCAGCCACCGCGAGCTGCAGACCAGCCGCCGCATCCGCGTCGTCTTCGACCTGCTCGCCGCGCGACTCGCGGACGCACCGGCGCCGGCGGCGCCGGTCGTCAGCGCCGGGCGACGTCGCCGGTCGGCCCCGCGGCGCGCGGACACCGGCCCCACAGCGCCTCGATCGCGCGCTGGTCGTCCTCGGTCGGCGCGATCGTGAGGTTGCCGGGGTTCATCACCGAGAGGCGCTCGCCGGCGTCGACGTGCCACAGCCCGAAGGCGTGGCCCAGCTCGTGGGCGATCGTGATCGCGCGGCTGTCGCCGGCGAAGGCGCCGGCGTTGACGTAGAGGACGCCGGCCTCGTCGTCGTAGTAGCCGTGGAACACCGCGGCGCCCGGCGCGAACACCACCGGCAGGGTCGCGGCGTCCGCGCCCGCGACGCCCAGCCCGACCGCGCCGCGGTCGCGCCACAGCTGCTGGGCCTGGTCGAGGCTGGCCTGCTGCGCCGGCGTCGCGTCGCCCTCGAGCACCAGCGGGGCGCAGACGTCGAAGGTGGTGTCGAGGACGCCGTCGTCGGGCGCGGCGCACCCGACGGCGGGGGCCGCGGTGACGGTGGCGAGCAGGGCCAGGGCGCAGGGACGCAACCGCCGGAGCGTAGCGGCCCGGCGGTCGCCTCCTCAAGGTGAGTCTGGGCCCACCCTGTCGCACCCGTCGCGGTCGTGGCCGCGAACGGCTCAGAACTCGTAGCCGAGGTTGGCCGCCGCACCCCAGGTGTGCATCGCGGCGAAGCTCGTGCTCGAGCGGTCGGTCGCGGCGTTCTCCAGGATCAGGTCCTGGTTGGTCGCGATGTGCATGCTGAGCCGGGCGTCGGCGACGAAGCCCTGGTAGCGGTACGCCAGCCCGACCCCGACCGGCACCACGAACAGGTTGTCCGAGTCGTTCATGCCGACGTCCGAGGTCTTGAAGTTCTCGGAGACGTCGTAGCGCCGCCACCCGGCGCCGGCGAAGACGTACGGATCGAGCGCGCCCGTCGGCATCAGGTTAGCGCGCGCCACCGCCTCGACGGTCGTCCCGTACAGCGTCGCGCTGACGTTGCCAACCGGCGAGTCGATCGGCGCCGCCGAGCCCAGGTACGAGGCCTCGATGCCGAGGTACTCGCGGGTCCCGACCGCGACGTTCACCCCCCACAGCCCGTTGACCGTGGCGACGTCGCGCGCGTCCTGGGCGGTGAAGCCCTCGACGCCGCCACCGGCGGTGATCGACGCGCCGTACTCGCTCCACAGCTCGACCGGCTCGGCGGCCGCATCGCGTGCCGCCAGCCCGGTGCCCGCCACCAGCCCCGCCACCATGATCGTCGACAGTCTCGTGCGCATGACAGTCCTCCTTGCCTTGTCGTTCGCCGCGACACGCGACGTCGCGCGTGCCTGCGGTCGTTCAGCCTGGCTGCGCCGGCGAGCCGTGCGTCCGCCGCGCGATCCGCGCCTGCGAGCCCTCGTCCCGTCGCTCCTTTCGCGCCGCCGGGGTTGCAAGCGACATACCGCGGGCGCGATCGCGCCGCGCGACGCCGCAGGGCACTCGCCTTGCACGATCCGGTCGACGATGGGGGGGCGTGATGCGCAAGGAACGACCGAGCTGGCGGTCGAGCTGCCGTCGGTTGCGGGCTTTCGCATCCGCCGCCTCCTCGGCTGCGGCGGCATGGGCCAGGTCTACCTGGCGCGCGACGAGCGTTCGCGCGGCTACGTCGCGCTCAAGGTGATCACGACGCGCCTGCGCACGTCGCCGCGGATCCAGGCCCGGTTCGCCACCGAGATCGCGGCGACCGCGAAGGTGCGTCACCCCCACGTCATCCGGCTGCGCGCGTGGGGCACCGCGCACGACGCGCCGTACGCGGTCTTCGACTACGTCGATGGCGTCGAGCTGTGCGCGCTGCCGCGCGCGCTGCCGTGGCAGGTCGGCGCCCACCTCGCGTGGCAGCTGGCCGACGCGGTCGACGCCGTGCACCGCGCCGGGCTGCTGCACCGGGACATCAAGCCGGCCAACGTCATGATCGGCCGCACCGGCTGGGTCACGCTGATCGATCTCGGGCTGGCCAAGCCGGTCGCGCCCGACCGCGGGCTCGGGCCGGCGGCGTGGCCGACCGTCCCCGGCGCCCCGGTCGGGACGCCGCACTACCAGGCGCCCGAGCTCGCCCGCGGCGCGCCGGCGTCGATCGCCTCCGACGTCTTCGCGATGGGCATGGTGCTGAGCCGGCTGCTGGAGCTCCGCGTCCGCGGCCCGGCGTCGCAGCTCGAGGTCGAGGTCGAGGACGCCGGCGCGGTGCCGGCGTCGCTGGTCGCGCTGGTGCGGCGCTGCCTCGCGCCGGTCCCGGCGCGGCGCCCCGCCACGGTCGCCGAGCTGCGCGACGCCCTCGCCGCCGTCGAGCGCCGGCCGCTGCGTGTCCGCCCCGAGCCGCGCGCGTCGCGCCCGGTGACCTGGCCGACGCCCGCGTGCGACGCGTCGACCAGCGACGACCCGGCGGTCGCGCGACGGCCGCCCCTGGCGCTCCCGCGGCGTGCCGCGGCGCCCTGAGAGCTCGCGAAGAAGCTCGTCCCGTGCAGGCAGGTCCGACCTTCCTCGTCGGACCTGCCGCTCGTCTGGAGCGTGAAAGCGAAGGCTTCTCACGCTCCGAGCAGCGGGTACGGCGAGTGCACCGGAGCACGGCGATGCCCGCCGCGCCGCCACGGATCCTGCTGGTCGAGGACGACCCGCGCGACCGCGCGGCGCTGTGCGCGCGCCTGGCCGCGGAGGGCTTCGAGGTCGTGACCGCGGAGGAACCCGCGCAGGTCGTGGCCGAGCTCGAGCGCGCGTGCCCGGCGCTGGTGATCAGCGAGCTGCGCACGCCCCGCCTCGACGGCGGCAGCGTGATCGCGTGGCTGCGCCGGCGCGATCCGCTGGCCGAGGTGCCGATCATCGTCGTGTCCGCCGACGGCGGCGCCGCGGTCGCCCTGCACCTCGGCGCCGACGATCACGTGCGCTCGCCCGTCGATCCCGACGAGCTGGTCGCGCGGGTCCACCTGCACCTGCGCCAGGCCCGACGCCTCCGCGACCTCGCTCGCCGGGCCTCGATCGACGCGCTCACCGGGGTCCTCAACCGCCGCGGCATCCACGCCGTGCTGCGCCGCGAGCGGCTCCGCGCGCTGCGGGCCGGCGGGCCGCTGTCGATCCTGGCGGTCGACGTCAACCGCCTCAAGCACGTCAACGACACCCACGGTCACCCGGTCGGCGACGCGCTGCTGCGCCAGGTCGCCCACGACCTGACCACGAACTTGCGGCTGGCCGACCGGCTGGGCCGGGTCGGCGGCGACGAGTTCACGATCGTCGTGCCCGACGCCAGCCTCGCCGGCGCCCAGGTCCTGGCCGACCGGCTGCGCGGGCTGCGCTGGCGCGCCGACGGGCCCGGCGGCACGATGGAGCCCGTCGGGGTCGCGGTGGGCGCCGCGGTGCTCGAGGGCACCGAGTCGTCGCTGGCGCTGATCGCGCGCGCCGACCAGGCGATGTACGCCGACAAGCGCGCGCGCTCGTGACCCGCGGCACCCCGCCATGGGCGGGGCGGGAGTCCGAAAGTTGCATCCGGACCGGCCGCGACCGCCGCAGCGATTTCGGAGCGGGCGCGGCCGCCGCCGAGGCCACCGGCGGAACTCGCGCCGCGGCCCCGCCCCCGCCGGCGCCGCGCTCCCGGTACGCGCGATGCAAGCGCCGTCACCATGTCGCTCGCCGTGCTGCGCATCGCGGGTCGACGCCTCGCCGACGATCTGTCGGGGCAGGCCGATCCGCGCTCGCTCGTGCTCGCGATCCCTCGCCGCGGCGCGGTGGTCGCGCGCCAGGTGGCGCTGCGGCTGCGCCTGCACGTCGACGTCTTGCCGGTGACGCCGATCGTCGTCGCCGGGCCGAGCGGGGTCGAGGCCACGGCGGGGGCGCTCGCGATGTGGGGGACGCCGGTCCTCGACGACGATCTGCGCCGGCACCTCGAGGTCGACGACGACGGCGTCGCCACCGCGCTGGCGCTGGCGCGGGTGCGGCTGGGCGCGCGGTGGGCCCGCTGGGACGGCGCCGCTGGCCACGCCGGCGCGGCTGGCGCGGCGCCGCCCTCGCTGGCCGGCGTGCCGGTGATCGTCGTCGACGACGCCGCGATCTCCGGCCTGACCATGGCCGCGGCGGTCGACGGCGCCCGCGCCCGCGGCGCGACCCGGCTGGTCGCCGCGGTCGCGATGGCCACGCCGGAGGCGGTCGAGCGGATCCGCGGCCGGGTCGACGCGGTCGTCACCCTCGAGCTGGTGGCGCGTCACCTGGCGGCGTCGCGGCACGCCGCGGTCGCCCACCATATCCACCCGCCGATCGACGACGACGACGTCGGCTCGATGCTGCGCGACGCCGAGCGCGCCGCCGCCGAGCCGCGCGCCTCGTGAGCGGTCGCGGCGCGGCACCGCCACCGCGGCGCCGTCAGCCCGCCGGCGCCGGGCGCACCCGCAGCAGGATCCGCCGCTCGGGCCCGGCGCCGACCGAGAACGTCACCAGCCGGCCGGGCCCGGGCGGGGTCGCGAACGTGAGCCGCGCGGTCGCGCCGTCAGGCGCCTCGAGCGCGGCCAGGACGTCGGGCGCCGCCCACGCCGGCCCGAGCAGCCCCAGCGATCGGGCGCGGGGCTCGCCCGCCGACGCCCCGACCGCGGTCCAGAAGCCGGCGCTGGCGGCGACCGCCCGCCCGTGCGGATCGACCAGGGCGTCGGCGTCGGGCGAGGCCTCGACCGCGGCGACCCACGCCGCACGCTCGTCGTCGAGCGCGAGCTCGAGCTCGTGGAACCGGGTGACGTCGAAGAAGGTGATCACGACGCCGCTGATCCGATCGTCGGAGGTCCGGTACGGCATGATCCGGACCTGCAGCCACGCGCCGTCCTGCGACCGCACGACGACCTGCTTGAACACCAGCGTGCGCAGGACCTCGCGGGCGTCGTCCTCGAGCTGCTCGTACTCGAGCTTGTTGCTGAGATCGCCGATCGGGCGGCCGATGTCGGCCTGGATCAGGTTGGCGACCCGCGTGGTCTCGCGGGTGAAGCGCTGGATCCGCAGCTCGCCGTCGAGGAACAGCGTCGCCACCTCGGTGCTGTTGAGCAGGTTGCGCATGTCGTCGTGGGCCCGCGACAGCTCGACGATCTTGTCCTTGAGCTCGGCGTTGAGGGTCTGCAGCTCCTCGTTCATCGACTGCTGCTCCTCCTTCGAGGTCTCGAGCTCCTCGTTGATCGAGCGCAGCTCCTCGTTGGTGGACTGCAGCTCCTCGTTGCTGGCGCGCAGCTCCTCGAGGGTGGTCTCGTACTGCTCGATCGTGCTCTGCAGGGTGTCGCGGGTCGCGTGCAGCTCGGCGCTCAGGCCCTGCAGGGCCTCGGGCTCGGGCTCGGGCGCGGGCGCGGACGCGGGGCTGGACGGCGGGGCCCGGCGCTCGAAGACGATCACGAAGATCTCGGCGCCGTCGCTGGGCCGCACCGCGCGCCGGACCTGGAGCGCGACGCCGATGGGTCCGCCGTCGCCGTCGACGTGGAGCCCGTCGCGCTGGACCAGCTCGTCGTGGCCGGCGGCCTGGCGCAGCGCCACCGCCAGGCCGTTGCGCAGCTCGGGGCGCGCCATGTGGAAGATGTTGAGGCTGGGCTCGCCCGGCGCCACCTGCAGGAACGGCTCGACCCGGCCGTGGACGTGCTGGACCTCGCCGCGGCCGTCGACGATCACGCTCGGGGGCACGACCGCGTCGAGCAGGACCCGCTCGGCGACGTCGACCGTGCCGACCCGCGTGGGCTGGACGAAGGCCCGGACCACGGCGTCGCCGGCGGGCACGAACGGCTGCTGCCAGCGCTTCACCGGGGTGTCGAGCCGGCGGTAGAGGTTGTGGGAACGGTCGAGGGGCTCGAACTGCTCGCCGAACGCGCCGATCGACTCGGCGCTGCCGAGCAGCAGGACGCCGCCCGGACGCAGCGCGTAGTGGAACAGCGGCAGCACCCGGCGCTGGGTCGCGGCCTCGAGGTAGATCAGGAAGTTGCGGCACGACAGCAGGTCGAGCTTGGAGAACGGCGGATCGGCGATGACGTCGTGCTCCGAGAACACGAGCATGTCGCGCAGCTCGCTGCGGACCCGGTAGCCGCCGTCGTCGATCGCGAAGAAGCGCTCGAGCCGCTCGCGCGACACGTCGGCGGCGATGCCGTCGGGGTAGTGGCCGGCGCGGGCGATCGCGATCGCCCGGGCGTCGATGTCGGTGGCGAACATCTGGATCTCGACCGCGCGCTCGACCTCCTGCAGCGCCTCGGCCATGACCATCGCGATCGTGTACGCCTCCTCGCCGGTGGCGCAGGCCGGGATCCAGCACCGGACCGCGGCGCCGCGGGCGCGATCGCGGAGCATCGGGATCAACGCCTCGCGCTTGAGGGCCTCGAACGCGCCGGGGTCGCGGAAGAACGAGGTCACGCCGATCAGCAGATCGTGGAACAGGCGCCGCACCTCCTCGGGATCGTCGCGCAAGAGCTCGACGTACGGGTCGACGCGGGCATGCTGGTGCAGCGCCATCCGCCGCTGGACCCGGCGCACCACGGTGCTGGCCTTGTAGCCACCGAAGTCGTGGCCGACCTGGGCCCGCAGCATCGCCAGGATCCGGCCGAGGTGCTCGGCGACGCCGTCGTCGGCCTCGCGATCGGGGAGCTCGACGTCGCCGAGCACGGCGGCGTGGGCGGCCACGGCCGCCGCGAGCTGGGCCGGCGCGTCGACGCGGTCGACGCAGCCGCTGTCGATCGCGCTGCGCGGCATCGACAGGTGCTCGCAGGTCGCGGGCGCCTGCGCCAGGGTCAGCCCGAGCTCGGCCTTGATCGCGCGCAGCCCGAGGGTGCCGTCGGTGCCGCCGCCCGACAGCACGACGCCGGCGGCGCGCCGGCCCTGATCGCGCGCCAGCGACACCAGGAAGCGATCGATGGGCAGCTGGCGGTGGCCGAAGCCCTCGGTCGGCATGACGTGGAGGACGCCACCCTCGAGCACGAGGTGGCCGGGCGTGGTCGCGACGTAGACCCGGTCGGGGTGGACGACGTCGCCGTCGACGGCGGCGACCACCGGCAGGTGGGTGTGCCGCGCCAGCAGCACGGGCAGCTCGCTGGCGGCGCCGTGATGCGTGACGACGACGTAGGCGACGCCGGCGTCGACGGTGGCGGCGCCGAACAGCTCGAACAGCGGCTGCAGCCCGCCGGCCGAGGCGCCGATCCCGACGACCAGCCGGGGCGGCGGCGCCGCGCCGCCGCCGCCACCTCCCGCGCCGCGCACGTCGACCTGGGGTCCCATGGCGGCGACTCTAGCCGGGCGCGGGTCGCGCCGGGTCGCGGACGCCGCACAACCGCCGCGTCACGCGCCGGACCCGCCCGCGGCCGGCCCGGTCAGCGGGGTCGTGAAGAAGAAGGTCGCCCCCTGCCCCGCCGCGCTCTCGACCCAGAGCCGGCCGCCGTGGGCCTCGACCGCGCGGCGCGAGATCGTCAGCCCGAGGCCGACGCCCGACGACGGCCGCCGACGCGCCTGCCAGAACGGCTCGAAGACGTGCGCGGCCTCCTCGGCGCTCATGCCGGGCCCCGAGTCCCGGACCCACCACAGCACGTCGCCGTCGCGCCGGGTCGCGCCGAGGACGATCTCGCCGCCCGCGGGCGTGAAGCGCAGCGCGTTGCCGACCAGGTTGTCGAGGACGCGGCGCAGGCGATCGAGATCGACCGGGACCGCGGGGACGTCGCCGCGCGTCTCGTGCACCAGCGAGATCTCGCCGGCGCCGGCCGCGGCGCGGTGCCGCACGACCGCCTCGTCCAGCACGGTCGCCGGCGCCACCGGGCTGCAGCGCAGCGTCACCTCGCCGGCGGCGAGGCGACCGACCTCCAGCAGCTCCTGGATCATCCGGTGCATCCGGGAGGTCTCGGACAGGATCAGCTCGATGGGCGCCTGGGCGCGGCGCTCCGGCATGTCGCCGTAGCGCCGCATCAGCTGGGCCTGGAGCGCGACCGAGTTGAGCGGGCTGCGCAGATCGTGGGCGACGAACCGCAGCACGTGGTCGCGCGCGCGGATCGCCGCCTCGGTGGCGTGGTGCAGGTGGGCGTTGTCCAGCGCCAGGGCGGCGATCCGGGCGTAGGCCTGGGCGGTCGACAGGAGCCCGGGCTCGGCGACGTGCGCCGACGTCGACAGCAGGCACAGCGCGCCGGCGATCTGGCCGCGCGCCACCAGCGGCAGGGTGTGGACCCAGTCGACGCCGGCGCGGGCGAGCAGCGCGCGGCGGTCGTCGTCGTCGCCGCCGAGGTCGCCGACGCCGCGCACGGTCGGGTGTCCCTCGACCCGCACCGCGGCGTCGCTCCACGGCGTGGCGCCGATCCAGCCCGCGGGCAGCGCGGTCAGCCCGCCGGTGGCCGCGACGTGGTGGGCGACGACGCGCGGCCGGCCGCGGTCGAAGACCTCGACGACGCAGGCGTCGGCGAGCACCGGGACCGCGAGCTCGGCGACCCGCCCGGCGGTGGCGTCGGGGTCGAGCGAGGCCGACAGGACCTCGCCGGCCCGGGCCAGGAACGCCTGCCGGCGCTCGCGGCGGCGCAGGTCGGTGACGTCGTCGAACGTGCAGATCGTGCCGATGATGCGGCCGTCGCTGCCGCGCACCGGCGCGCTGGTGCCGACGACCTCACGGCGCGAGCCGTCGCGGGGCGCGACCGCGAGATCGACCGCGACGACCTCGCCGGCGGGGCTGCGGTGGGACGGGCCGTCGCCGGGCGCGAACGGCGAGCCGTCGCGGCGCCGCACCGCGTCCCGGAACTCGCCCGGGCGGCGGACCAGATCGATGCCGAGCAGCTCCTCGGCGCGGTGGTTGAACGAGATCGCGCCGGCGGCGTCGTGGGCGACGATGCCGACCCGCGCCGTCGCCAGCAGCGCCTGCGACCAGCGCCGCGTCTCGTCGCTCCACCGGGTCTCGGCGGCGCGCTCGTCGGCGCGCCGCAGCTCGTCAGTGCGATCGCGGACCTCGAGCATCACCAGCGCCGCGTCGTCGTCGCCGAGGCGCCGGCAGGTCACGGCCGCGGCGAACTCGTGGCCGTCACGGCGGCGTCCCCGGCGCAGCGCGCGACTCGCCAGCGCCGCGGTGGCGGGATCGCCCAGCACGTCGCGCAGGTGCGACCAGGCACCGTCGGGCGGCCGGGTCGCGAACAGCGCGTCGACCGACCGGCCGAAGATGGCGTCGCCGGGCCAGCCGAAGGTCTCGACGGCGCGGCGGTTGAAGGTCACGACGCGGCCGGCCACGTCGACCGCGACGATCGCGACCGCGGCGTGCTCGATCATCGCGACCAGCTGGGCGTGGGACGGCGGCGCGGCGCCGCCGGCGGGCTCGGCGTCCCCGTCACGAGATCGCGACGGCGGCTGCGCGGCGCCCCCACCCCCGCCGAGGTCCTGCCCTCGCGCGTCCATGCGGCCACTGTCCCGCCCGCGCCCGAGCGGCGCAAGCGCGTCGCGATGACGCAGGTGCGAAACCTTTTCGCGTCCGGACCCGCAAGTTGCGACGTGGCCGGCCTTGCCCGGCGACGAGAGAGGCACTACTCCCTGTACGTGGGGCAGCTTGAGCCGATGCGTGGGCGGATCCTGGTGGTGGACGACGAGGCGCCGTCGCGGCAGCTGGTCGCCGACGTCCTCGCCGAGCAGGGCTACGACGTCGAGACCGCCGGCGACGGCTACAAGGCGCTCGGCAAGCTCGCCGAGTTCGCGCCCGAGCTGGTGCTGACCGACCTCATGATGCCGGGCATGAGCGGGATCGAGCTGATGAAGCGCATCCGGGCCATGCCCGACGCTGCGGAGGTAATCCTGCTCACCGCCTTCGGCGAGGTCGAGTCCGCGGTGACCGCGATGCGCGGCGGCGCCGCCGACTACCTGACCAAGCCGATCAGCGTGCCGCAGCTGCTGATCGCCATCGAGCGGGTGCTGGCCCACGTTCGGCTCACCGCCGAGGCCCGCCACCTGCGCGCCGAGCTGGCGCAGCGCCACGGCGCCCACAACCTGGTCGGCACCAGCGAGCCCATCCGCCGCGTCCTGGCGGCGATCGAGCGCATCGCCCCGGCCCGCGCCACCGTGCTGATCACCGGTGAATCCGGAACCGGCAAGGAGCTGGTCGCCGCCGCCCTGCACCAGCACAGCGAGCGCGCCGCCGGGCCGTTCGTCAAGCTGCACTGCGCGTCGCTGGCCGAGTCGCTGCTCGAGAGCGAGCTGTTCGGCCACGAGCGCGGCGCCTTCACCGGCGCGGTGGCGCGCCGCGACGGCCGCTTCGCGATGGCCGACCGCGGCACGCTGTTCCTCGACGAGATCGGCGAGATCACGCCGGCCATCCAGGTCAAGCTGCTGCGCTTCCTGCAGTTCCACGAGTTCGAGCGGGTCGGCGGCAGCAAGCCGATCACCGTCGACGTCCGCGTGATCGCCGCCACCCACCGCGATCTGCTGGCGATGGTCCACGCCGGCACGTTCCGCGAGGACCTCTACTACCGGCTCAACGTCGTGACCATCGACACGCCGCCGCTGCGCGAGCGCAAGGACGACGTCGCGCTGCTGGCGCAGTACTTCCTCGACCGCTTCGCCGCCGAGAACGACAAGGACATCGACAGCTTCACGCCCGAGGCGCTGGCCGCGATGGTCGGCTACGACTGGCCGGGCAACGTCCGCGAGCTCGAGAACGCGGTCGAGCGCGCGGTCGTGATGTCGCCGGGGCCGATGATCGACGTCGAGCACCTGCCGGCGACGGTGTCGGGGCAGTCCGGCGACACGATCGCGATCCCCGGCTCGTCGCTGCAGGAGATCGAGCGCTACGCGATCATCCGGACCCTCGAGGCCACCGCGGGCTCGACGTCGCGCGCGGCCGCGATCCTCGGCATCTCGCCGCGCACGATCCAGTACAAGCTGCACGAGTACAACCCGTCGCAGCGCTCCGACGTCCAGGCGCTGCGCGACGTGCCCGACGGCGCGCAGCCGTCGTCGGGGCGGCACCGGCGCCGGCGCCGCAGCTCGTCGCCGGCGCGCTACCGCTGACGCGCGCGCGCGTGCGTGCGTGCGACGCCGTGGCGCACGGCTTGCAGCCACCTCGAGCGTGACGATCACGCGGGCGCCGCGCCCGCCGATCCCGGGTGGGATCGCGGCGGCTCGCGGGAGGGCCGAGCGATGTCGACGAGCCATGCGATGTCTGTGGACCTGCCGGGCGCCGCGCCCGCCGCCGAGACGCCGGGGCAGGCGCTGCTGTGCCGGCCGTGGCCCGACGGCGCCACGCCGTGGCGGATGCTGAGCCGCCACGCCGCCGCCGCGTGCGTGCACCCGCACACCGTGATCACGCTCGGCGTCCTGACCGCCACCGGCTGTGGCCTGGTCGCCGCCGGCGCGCCGGTGACGTCGCTCGGCGTCGTCGTCGCCGGCCTGGTCTACGCCACCGCCGCGGTGCGGCGGCGGGTCCGGCGCTCGCTGCGGCGCGAGCGGGCCCGCGGCCCCTACGCCCGACCGCTGACGCCGAGCATCCAGCCCGAGCAGCTCGACGCCGTCGAGCTGCGCACGCTGTACGCCGCGGTCCTGGCGATCCACGAGGAGCTGCGGCTCAGCCTGGTCGACGATCGGCGCCTGCGCGATCACCTGCGCGGCATCTACGAGCGCTGCACCGAGACCGTGCTCGCCGCCGGCCGCATGGCCCGGCTCGACAACCCGCTGCACCGCTACCTGCGCGATCACCCGCGCGGCGACCTCGAGGCCCGGATCGCCCGCGTCGACGATCGCGCCGCGGCGGCGGTGGACGACGCCGCGGTTCGCGCCTACGCCCGCACCGGCGCGGCGTGCGCGCGCGAGCTGATCACCCACCGCGCCCTCGCCGAGCTGCGCGATCGCATCCGCGCCCGCCTCGAGCTGGTCCAGGCGTCGCTGGGCGCGATCGTCGCGACCGTGATCAAGCTGCGCGTCCTCGACCTCGCGCAGCTCGAGCCCAGCGGCGAGTCGCTCGCCGATCAGCTGCAGCTGCTCGGCGACGAGACCGCCGTCCTCGAGGCCACGCTCGAGGACGGGCTCGCGGCCTGACCGCCGGCGCCGGCGCGCCCGGCGCTCAGAACTTGGCGGTGACCGACAGGTTGAACAGCAGGTAGCTGGAGGTGTACGTGCCCGCGTTCATCGGGCTCTCGAACGGCGTGCCGGCGTTGAGCGGCTGGACCGGGTCGGGGCCGGTGCGCTGGTCCGGCGGCAGCTCGCTGCCGTCGGCGGCACAGCCCATGCCGGGCTGCGGGTTGCAGTCGGTGCCGACGTCGCGGGTGCCCTCGTGGACGTAGCCGCCGCCGAGGTGGAAGGTCAGCTTGGGCAGGACGTACGACACGCCGGCGGCGACGGTCTGGCGGGCCGCGCCGTCGAGGTCGAGGCGCTGCCAGCCGTCCTTGGCCATCGCGGTGTCCATCGCCACGCCGCCCGACAGCGCCAGCGCGTTGCCGCCCATCGGCACCGACCAGCCGCCGCCGAGGCGGACCGAGATGACGTCCTTGGCGCCGTGCTGGATGTCGGTGGCGTTGAGCGGGATCGTGCCGAGCGCCGCGCCGTCGACGACGACGTGGTGGTCGGACACCGCGCTCCACCGCTCCCAGGCGACGTCGAGCTCGACGTCGCCGCGCTCGCCGCCGGCGCCGTCGTCGAAGATGTAGCGCCCGCCGAGCGTGGTCACCATCGGCAGGCCGATGTCGATGCACGCCGACAGCGCGTCGGCGGTGCCGCCGGGCGCGCACTTGGCCATCGAGTCGTCGGGCGGCAGCACGACCACCGGCATGCCGCCGATCGCCAGGCTGTCGCTGGCGACCGAGGTGCCGGTGCCCTTGCCGTGGACGTTGACCTGCGAGTCGAAGTTGAGGCCGACCTCGACGTGGTCGATCGGCCGGGCCAGGACGCCGACGCCGAACGCCGGCACGAAGTTGTCCTTGGCGTCGATCGTGAAGACCGCGTCGTTGCCGGTCCACTCGGGGTTGTTGCTGGTGCCCCAGACGTAGGTCTTGCCCTGGACCTGGCCCAGGCCCCACGACAGCCGGACGCCGACGTCGAGCTTGTCGTTGACGCGGTAGCCGGCGCCGATCGACGGCAGCACGACCGCGGCCGACTGGGTCACGGTGTCGTAGCGGCCCGGCGGTGGCGGCACGTCGGGATCGTCGAGGACGTAGTCGGAGCCGATGTCGCGCTCGGGGTACGCGGTCGGCGCGATCAGCCCGAAGCCGAAGCGCAGGCCGTCGATGCCGAGGCCGAGGCCGCTCGACACCGCGATCATCGGCACCGCCTGGTACGGGCCGATGCCGATCGCCGGCCGGGCGTCGTCGTTGTTGACCGTGGCGTAGGCCTGGCCGGCCCACGGGATGTCCTCGTTGGGGACGGCGTCGTAGGTGCCGCGCCGGGTGTACTCGAGCGAGTAGTTGACCAGGTTGGCGCCGACGAAGATCACCGTGCCGCTGTCGGCGTCGGCGAGGCCGGCCGGGTTGGTGCCGATCGCCGTCGGGTCGTCCGACTTGGCGACGTACGCGCCGGCGCGACTCTGGGCGGTGGGCCCGATGCCGGGAAGGTAGAGCCCGCCGGCGTGGGCGGGGGCTGGCGCCGCCACGGTGGCCAGCGAGGCCAGGGCGACGAGCGACAGCACCGAAAGGATGGACCGAGACCGGGACCCCACGATCATGGGGAGGAGCTTACGTCGGCGCGGCGCCGCCGTGTCAACGCCAGGTGCGTCAACAAGATCTGGACCGCCACCGGGGTGACCCCGGAGATCCGGGCCGCCTGGCCCACCGAGCGGGGCCGCTGCGCGGTGAGCTTCTCGACGATCTCCCGCGACAGCCCGGGGATCGCGGCGTAGTCGAGGTCGTCGGGCAGCCGGGCGTCGTCGGCGCGGGCGGCCCGGGCCGCCTCGCTGGCGGTGCGCTTGAGGTAGCCCTCGTACTTGATCTCGATCTCGACGCGCTCGAGGGTGGCGGCGGTGGCGGTCGCCCCGGCCAGCCCGGCCGCGGCCGCGACCTGCTCGACCGCGGCCCAGTCGAGCTCGGGCCGGCGCAACAGCTCCGCCAGCGACGCCCGGCGCCCGACCAGCGGCGCCGAGCCGTGGCGCGCCAGCGCGTCGTTGACCGCCGGCGTCCCGAGCACGGTCGCGGCGTCGGCGCGGGCCCGGGCCTCGGCCAGCGCCACCGCCCGGGCCTCGGCGCGGCGCCAGCGGCGTCGTCGTCGAGCAGGCCGAGGCGGCGGCCGATCGGCGCCAGCCGCTCGGCGACGGTGTCCTCGCGCAGCAGCAAGCGGAACTCGGCGCGCGAGGTCATCATCCGGTACGGCTCGCGGGTGCCGCGGGTGACCAGGTCGTCGACCAGGACGCCGCCGTAGGCCTGATCGCGGCGCAGGATCAGCGGCTCGCGATCGCCGGGGCCGAAGCCCAGCGCCAGCGCCGCGTTGACGCCGGCGAGCAGGCCCTGGATCGCGGCCTCCTCGTAGCCCGACGTGCCGTTGAGCTGGCCGCCGTGGTAGAGGCCGGCGCACCGGCGGGTCTCGAGCGTGGGCTCGAGCTCGCGCGGATCGACGAAGTCGTACTCGACGGCGTAGCCGGCGCGGGTCATCTCGGCGCGCGCCAGCCCCGGGATCGTGCGGATCATCGCGAGCTGGACGTCGTAGGGCAGCGAGGTCGAGATGCCGTTGGGGTAGATCTCGGCGCTGTCGATGCCCTCGGGCTCGAGGAAGATCTGGTGGCGCGGCTTGTCGGCGAACCGCGTGACCTTGTCCTCGATGCTGGGGCAGTAGCGCGGCCCGGTGCCCTCGATCGCGCCCTGGTACAGCGGCGACCGCGCGAGGTTGTCGCGGATCAGCGCGTGGGTGGCCTCGGTGGTGTGGGTGATCCAGCACGCGATCTGCGGCAGCGGCGGCGCCGCGGCGGCCTCGTCGTCGGACGGCAGCACCGCGAAGCGCGGCGGCGGATCGTCGCCGGGCTGGACCTCGAGGCCGGCGACGTCGAGGGTGGCGGCGTCGATCCGGCACGGCGTGCCGGTCTTGAGCCGGGCCAGCGGGAAGCCGAGCTGCGCCAGCGACGCCGACAGGCCCAGCGCCGGGGCCTCGCCGACCCGACCGCCGGCGGCGCGGGCCTCGCCGACGAAGATCTTGCCGCGCAGGAACGTGCCGGTGGTGAGGATGACGGCGCGGGCCCGGTACGCCACGCCCATCGTGGTGGCGACGCCGACGACGCGCGGCCGCGGCCCGTCGCGATCGATCAGCAGCTCGGCGACCTCGGCCTGGCGCAGCGCCAGGTCGGGCTGCTGCTCGAGGCGCCGCCGCATCAGATCGCGGTAGCGCCGCTTGTCGGCCTGGGCCCGGGTCGAGCGCACCGCCGGGCCCTTCGACGCGTTGAGGCGGCGGAACTGGATGCCGGTGGCGTCGATGACCTTGGCCATCTCGCCGCCGAGCGCGTCGATCTCCTTGACCAGGTGGCCCTTGGCGACGCCGCCGATCGCCGGGTTGCACGCCATCTGCGCCACCATCTCGAGGTTGCCGGTGAGCACCAGCGTGCGCGCGCCCAGCCGCGCCGCCGCCAGCGCGGCCTCGCAGCCGGCGTGGCCGGCACCGACGACGATGACGTCGTGGTCGTCGGGGTAGACGAACATCGCGGCGGCTCGCTACTCGGCGTAGCGGTCGCGGCACGCGGCGTCGCCGTGCGCGTACTGCGGCGCGAACTGGTAGACCTCGAGGGTCAGCTCGAGCTGGAGGTCCTCGGGGTGGACGAAGTCGGGGGCGCGGCCGGTGTCCCAGACCACGCCCTTGACCTTGGTCGAGCCGCACGGGTCGTGCAGGCCGCGCGTGTACTGCGCCAGCGACGCCTTGTAGGCGTCGAAGTCGTCCTCGTCGCAGACCCCGCCGCCGCTGCCGCAGTCGAAGGCGTAGGTGTCGTACCAGCTCTGGGTCGCGGCCCCGTATTCGGAGATCGTGATCTTGGCCGAGAAGCCGCCCTGCTGGTGGGCGCGCAGCGTCACCGGGTGCTTGCCCGGCTTGAGGTCGACGTAGAAGCAGTCGGTGGCGCGCTCGTCGCTCTTGTAGAGGACCCAGTCGTCGAGCTTGACCCACAGCGCGTGCTCGGACGGGCCGACCCGGATCTCGAAGCGCTTGACGCCGTCGAGCTCGGGGACGCCGGCGCCGCCGTCGGCCGGGGCCCGCGGGTCGCGGCACTGGCAGGCCTGGTCGGTGCACAGCGGCCCCGACAGGGCGCCGATCGTGACCGGCTCGGGGGTCGGCTGGATGTCGACCTGGGTCAGCTGGGACGAGCCGCCGCCGCAGGCCGCGACGGCGGCGGTGGACAGGACGAACGTGAGCGAGGCGACGAGGGCACGCACTCCGCGAGAGTAGCCCGGCGGCGGCCGGCCGGGGCGGTCGGCGGCGCGCGCGGCCCGGGTGATCGCGACCGGGCCGGACCGGGCAACCCCCCGGGGCGGGGCCGGGTCCATGCGTTGACCCCTCGCCCCCCGCGGTGTAAGCAGTCTCGAGATCATGCGCCGGATTGCCCTGACCCTCGTCGTGACCCTGGCCTGTGCGGCCGGCGTCCTGCCTGCGTGCGGTGGCAAGACCACCGGTGCGGTCGACTACTCGGTGTCGGCCCAGAAGAACTACGAGAAGGGCCTGGCCGAGCTCCAGGAGAAGGACTGGATCGCCGCGGCGAAGTACTTCTCCTTCATCAAGAGCCGCTTCCCGTACTCCAAGTACGCGGTGCTGGCCGAGCTGCGCCTCGCCGACGCCGAGTTCGGCGCCGAGCAGTACCTGGAGTCGATCGACAGCTACAAGCTGTTCGCCAAGTTCCACCCGACCCACGAGATGGTCGTCAACGGCTACGCCTCGTTCCGCATCGGCGAGGCCTACTACAAGATGCTGCCGGGCGACTTCTGGATCCTGCCGCCGTCCTACGAGAAGGACCAGTCGTCCACCGAGGACGCCGAGGACCAGATGCGGCGCTTCCTCGAGAAGTTCCCGGACTCGCCGTACAGCAAGCGCGCCGCCGAGATCCTCGCCAAGGTCGGCAAGCGGCTCGCCGCCCACGAGTGGTACGTCGCGCGCTACTACTGGGACCGCAAGAAGCCCATGGGCACGGTGCTGCGGCTGCGCCACCTGCTCGAGCAGTTCCCCGGCGTCGGCTACGACGAGGAGGCCATGTGGCTGCTCGGCCGGGCCTACCTGGCGGTCGACATGCCCGATCGGGCGCGCCAGGCCTGGGGCGAGCTGGTCGAGAAGTACCCCAAGGCCAAGCGGGCCAGCGAGGCCCGCGAGGCCATCGCCCGGCTGCCGGCGCCCGCGGCTGCGGCCCCGGACGCCCCGGCGCCGGCCCCGGCGCCGCCCCCGAAGGCTACGCCCGCTCCGGAGTGACCCCGGCGAATTGCCGGGTTATGATGGCTCCGACGACCAACGAGGGGCCATGACGGATCGTCTCGAACAGCTCATCACGCTGGGGCGCGAGCACTACAACGCGCGGGAGTACGACCGCGCCGAGAAGTATCTCGCCGAAGTGGTGGAGATGCGTCCGACGTTCCCCGACATCTTCAACATGCTCGGGGTCATCTACCACGCGCAGGGACGGTTCGGAGAGGCGGAGGAGGCGTTCGAGAACGCGCTCCGCATCAACCCGAACTACACCGAGGCCGCGCTCAACCTCTCGGTCACGTACAACGACCGCGGCAAGTACGACAAGGCGCGCGAGGTCTACGCCCGCGTCATGTCGACCAGCTACGACCAGCCGCGCAGCCTCGATCCGTTCGCGCGCGGCAAGATCGCCAACATGCACGCCGACCTCGGCGAGGTCTACAGCGGCTTCGGGCTCAACGACGAGGCCGTGCGCGAGTACTCGCGCGCCCTCGACCTGTGCCCCGACTTCGTCGACCTGCGGGTCCGGCTCGGCAACGTCTACCGCGACATGGGCCTGTTCAACGCCGCGATCTCGGAGCTCGAGCACGCCAAGCGGATCAAGCCCGAGTACCTGCCGGCGCGGATCAACCTGGGCATGACGCTGTTCTCGCTGGGCCGCCGCGACGACGCGATCCGCGAGTGGACCGAGGTGCTGGTCCAGGATCCCGGCAACAAGAACGCGCGCCTGTACCTCAAGATGGTGCAGGACGAGCACGTCCACGCCGGCAGCGCGCTGGCCAAGTCCGAGCCCGAGCCCGAGCCCGCCGAGTAGCCGGCGCGGCGCCGCGCCGCGCCGCTCAGAGCTCGCCTCGCGCGGACGCTCGGCTCCAGCCCGCTCAGGCCGCCGGGCGCGGGCCCGACGCGCGCCGGCGTCGCCGGTCCAGCACCACCGCGACGGTGGCGGCCAGCGCCGCCGCCACCGCGGCCAGCGACAGGCGCAGCGCCCACCGCGGTCCGGGCGACGGCCCGATCGCGCGGATGTCGCGGGCGTGCAGCCCCGGCGGCAACGCCACCGGGCGCGCCAGCGCCGCGGCCAGCGCCGCGGCGTCGGCTTGCTGCGCGTCGGGCGAGCCGGTCCCCATCGAGATCACCGCGCGGCCGCCGGGGATGCGGCTCAGGATCACCGGCGCCGAGGTCACCGCGCCGTCGACGACGATCGCCAGCTTGTCGCCGACGTGCGCGGCGGTGACGTCGCCGAACCGGCGCCCGCCGTCGGAGGTGAACGTGAGCTCCACCTGGGGCCGCATCGACGGGTCGTCCCAGATGACCTGGGCCGAGGCGACGTCGGTCGAGGTCAGGTAGGTCTCGCCGAGCACGTAGCTGCGCACCGACGCCGGGGTGCCGTCGCGGGACGGGCGCTGCTCGTAGGCGATCGTGCGGCCGGCGGCGGGGCGCGTCCCCGGCTCGGCGGCCTGCAGCGTCGCGACCGCGGCGACGATCGCGGCGCGGCTCGGCGCCTCGAGGTAGTAGTCGATGCGCGGCGCGTCGTCGGCGTCGCGCCAGGTGTCGATCGCGGCGTCGGCGACCCCGGTGCGGCGCGCCGCCTCGTAGAGCGCGCGCGCCTCCGGGGTGTCGGCGACGACGGCGCGGAGCTCGAGGACGCCGCCGACGGTGAGCTCGCGGGCCAGCGCCGGCGCCTCGGCGGCGTCGGCGCCCAGCACGACCACCTCGACGGCGAGGCCGGCGGCGTCCACCGGCCCCGGCGCGAGGTGGACGCGGACTCGCGCGGCGCGAGCCGCCGTCGCCACGCCGCCTCGAGGTCGGCCCAGGTGCCGGCGCCGGTGCCGTCCTCCGCCGAGAGGTCGACGACGATCGCGACCCGCGGCACGCCGTCGATGCCGAGCGCCCAGCGCTCGAGCGGCGGGCCGACCGCGGTCAGCGCGACCACGCCGATCGTCACCGCCGCGGCGGCGGTGGCCGCGGCCACGACGACCGCGAGGTTCGCGCCGGCGGCGCCCGGCGCGGCGTGCGGGCCGCGGCGCGTCACTCGGCGGCGTGGGGCTCGACCGGCATCGTCATGACGAACAGGTAGTCGTTCATCGCCTCGCCGATGGCCTCGGCGACGTTGCCCTCGCCGTCGTCGATGATCGGCCGCACCGACACCACCGGCGTGACGCCGCGCCGGCTGACCCGGCGGACGATCGCCGAGTCGTGGCAGTGGCCGTTGCCGGCGAGGATGACCATCGCCCGATCGTCGGCGGCCGAGACCCACGCGGCCGCGGTGCTCGCCATGGTCTCGTCCCACAGCACCTGGACCGTGTAGACCGCGTCGGCCGACGGCATCGGCGGCGCGGCGCCTGGCGCGGGCGCGGGCGGATCGGCGGGGGCCGCGGCGCCGTCGGGCGCGGCGCCGTCGGGCGCGGCCGCGTCGTGCGGCGCCGGCGCCGGCGCAGGCTCGCCGCCGGCGTCATCGGCGTCGGCGTCGGCGGCGTCATCGGCGGCGTCGGGCGGCGCGGCGTGGGTCGACGAGTGCGCGTCGGCGCCGCCCATCGCGCTCATGACGCCGTCGAACCAGCGCCGGTGCTGGGCGTCGTCGAGGACCAGCTCGGGGACCTGCGCCCGCTCCTCGGCGGTGAGCGCGGCGAGGCCCTCGCGGACGACCTTCTTGGTCAGCTCGCGCGGCGCGTTGAGCGCGACCAGCGCGGCGCGGTGCGCGACCGCGCGGGTGAGGATCGGCTGGTACAGCTTCCAGTCGTAGCCCCAGCGGTCCTCCCAGCCGACCCGCGACAGCAGCGCGGCCTCGTCGATGCGCCCGGCGGCGAAGTCGTCGAGCACGCCCTGGTAGGGCCGCTGCACCATCTCCATGCCGACGCCGAACCCCACGGTGCGCCGCGACGACAGGTGGTCGACGACCTGGAGCTGGACCCAGTGGTGGTGCGGGTTGGGGTGCTCCTCGCCGACGCACACCACCCGGGCCGCGTCGAGCGCGGCCCAGAACTGGTCCTCGTCGACCGCCTTGCCGGTGCGGCCGTCGACGATCGCGTACGGCAGCACGGCGGCCTCGACGCCGCGCGGGGCGCCGTCCGGTCGGGAGGTGGCGTAGTGACCGCCGCAGCCCGCGACCAGCGCGAGGGGAACGGCAGCGATGGCGATCGAGCGCATGGGGAGTCCTCGTCGAGCCCGGCGGCCCACTGTAGCACGCGGCCGGCGGCGCTTCCGCGGCGATGCGGCGCCGTGCCAGAGTCCCCCGGTGTCGTCGCCGCTGCCGTTCCTGACCGCGTCGCTGCCGGGCACCGGCGGCGTCCTACGCACCCACCCCGAGGACTTCGTCGTCGACGAGCTCGCGGCCTACCCCGCCGCCGGCACCGGCGACCACGTCCTGGTCCACGTCGAGAAGCGCGACCTCACCACCGCCGGGGCGGCCGACGCGCTGGCCCGCGCGCTCGGCGTCGACGGCCGCGACGTCGGCTGGGCTGGCCTCAAGGATCGTCGCGCCGTGACCCGGCAGTGGCTGTCGCTGCCGCCGCCGGTCAGCCCCGAGGCGGCGCTGGCGGTCGAGATCGACGGCCTGCGGGTGCTGGCCGCCGCCCGCCACCCGCACAAGCTCCGCACCGGCCACCTGCGCGGCAACCGGTTCGTGCTGCGGGTCCGCGGCGTCGGCCCGGACGCCCTCGATCGCGCGCGCGCCATCCTGGCCGCGCTGGCCGCCGCGCCCGGCGCCCCGGCCTGGTACGGCGAGCAGCGGTTCGGCGCCCGCGGCGACAACGTGTCGCGCGGCCTGGCCCTGCTGCGCGGCGAGCGCCTGCCCGGCCGGGTGCCGCCCAAGCTCAGACGTCTGCTGATCTCGTCGGTGCAGTCGTCGCTGTTCAACGCGTGGCTGCGGGCCCGCCTCGACGACGGCCTGTACGCCCGGGTCATCGCCGGCGACGTCCTCGAGAAGCGCGCGTCGGGCGGCGTCTTCGTCACTGACGACCCGGCGGTCGACCAGGCCCGCGCCGACGCCGACGAGGTCGTCGTCACCGGCCCGATGTTCGGCCCCAAGATGAAGGCGCCGGCCCCGGCCAGCGAGGCGGCGGCGCGCGAGGCCGCCGTGCTCGCCGCCGCCGGCGTCGACGCCGCGCTGTTCGCCGCCGCCGGCAAGCTGGCGCTCGGCACCCGGCGCGCGCTCGGCGTCCCGGTCGCCGACGCCGCGGCCCGGGCGGTCGACGACGACGGCCCCGACGTGATCGAGGTCAGCTTCACCCTGCCCGCCGGGGCCTACGCCACCGCGGTGATGCGGGAGATCACCAAGGCCGCGGAGGGCCCCGCCGACGATCCGAGCTAGACTGCGAGCCCGATGGAACTGGTCTCGCTGTTTCGCGACTTCGCCCTGCTGGGCGCCGGCTGGGTGCTGTGGCTGCTGGTCGGCCTGTCGGTGATCTCGATCGGCGTGATGATCGACCGCTGGCTGTGGTTCCGCGCCCGCGACGCCGACACCGCCACGTTCACCCGCGAGCTGCGCCACGCCTGGCGCGGCGGCGAGGTCGACGGCTTCGTCGAGCGCCGCCGCCACACCACGTCGATCCCGGAGGCGGTCGCGCTGGCCGGCGTCGCCGAGCGCGGCCACGGCCCCGAGGCCACCGCCGAGGCGATGCACGCCGAGCGCGCGCGCTGGAAGAAGGACGCCGAGAAGAACCTGATCGTCCTGGGCACGCTGGGCAACAACGTCCCGTTCGTCGGCCTGTTCGGCACCGTCCTGGGCATCATCAAGTCGTTCGAGACCCTCAAGACCGACGCCGCCGGCAGCGAGGGCCAGGTCATGACCGACCTCGCCGAGGCGCTGGTCGCGACCGCGGTCGGCCTGCTCGTCGCGATCCCGGCGGTCGTCGCCTACAACTACTTCCAGCGCCGGCTCAAGGTCGCGCTCGGCGGCGCCGACGAGTGCGCCCACGTCGTCCTCGGCCTGGTCCACGGCGACGCCCACGCCGCCGGCGACCGCGCCGCCACGGCCGCCGAGGCCCCCTGATGGCCGGCGGCAGCCTCTACGACGGCGACGAGGACGACGCCATCACCGGCATCAACGTCACCCCGCTGGTCGACGTCGTGCTGGTGCTGCTGGTGATCTTCATGGTCACGGCGCGGCTGATCGTCGGCCGCGGCGTCGACGTGTCGCGGCCCAAGGCGGCGACCGGCGGCCAGGTGTCGAGCAACATCCTGGTGTCGGTCGACAAGGACGGCGTGCTGTACGTCAACGGCGACGCCCAGCCCGACGCCGCCAGCGCGACCGCGCGTATCAAGGTGCTGCTCGAGACCTCGCCCGACGCCAAGGCGATCATCGACGGCGACGCCGCGGCCGCGTACGGCGGGGTCATGCGGGCGATCGACGTCGTCACCGCCGCCGGCATCGAGAAGATCGCCCTGGCCAACGCGCCGCTGCCCGCGGGGACGGCGCCGTGACCAGGCCGGCTGGCCGACGCGGGCGGTGTCCCGCATGCTGATCGGATGACGTCCGCCGAGCGCCTGTGGATCACCGTGCTCGGCAGCCTCGCCGTGCACGCGCTGGTCGGGCTCGGCATGGACTACGCCGGCGGCGAGCCGCCGAAGCCGACCACGCCGCGCCTCGAGCTGGTCGACATCGAGCCGCCGCCGGCCCCGCCGGCGGTGCCGCCACCGCCACCGCCGCCGGCGCCGGAGCCCGCGGCCGAGCCGACGCCACCGCCGCCGGAGCCGACGCCGGCCCCGCCGCCGCCGCCGCGGACGGCGCGCACGACGACGCGGACCACGACGACACCGCCGCCGCCGTCGTCGTCGGAGCCGCCGCCGCCGACCGGCCCGGTCGATCCCGCGGCCGGCGGCGCGCCGGTCCTGCGCCTCGACAACCTGACGCCGGGCGGCGACGGCCGCCGGTCGCGGTCGGCAAGCGTCCGGCGCAGCGGGTCGGCCGCGGCGGCACCGGCACCGGCGCGGGCACCGGCACCGGCGCGGGCACCGCCGCCGGGCAGGCGCCGCCGCCGGCCCAGCCGGCGTCCATCGCGACCATCAAGACCCGCGCGAAGCCGCGCGGCGGCCAGGACTACATCAACCTGCGCCAGGACTACCCCGAGGAGGCGCGGCAGCTCGGCATCGCCGGCCAGATCAAGGTGCGCCTGGTCATCGACGCCACCGGCACGGTCACGCAGCGCAAGCTGCTGACCCGCCTCGGCCACGGCCTCGACGAGCTGGCGATGCGCTACGCGGCGCGGCTGACGTTCGAGCCGGCGCGCGACAGCGACGATCGGGCGGTCGCGTCGGTGGAGGTGTGGACCTTCACCTTCACGCTGCCCGACTGACGGAGCGGGCGCCGCCGCGGCGGCACGCCGCCGGCCGGCCTCAGCCGCGGCTGCGCAGGCCGCTGAAGACGGCGTCGACCAGCGTCGTCGGCGTGATCGACTCGAGGTAGGCCTGCTCCTCGGGCGTCATCGGGCCCTCGTGGTCGAGCAGGCGGACCAGGCGCACCATGGTCTCGACGTCGAGCTCGGAGTCGCCGCTCGACCGGCTCGGGCTGCGATCGAGATCGACGTTGAGCAGCGCGGCCATCGCCTGGCACTCGGGCGCGGGCATCGCGCCGAACGCGCGGTGCAGGCTGTCGGCGACGTCGACGTCGCTGCGCAGGGCGCGGAACAGCTTGACCACCTGCTCGGCGGGGACGTCGAAGACCTGGCGCTGACCGGGCGTCACCCGGTTGGAGTCGGCGGCGACGCGCATCGAGTTGACGACCGTGCCCCAGACCTGGGTCACCGGCGCCAGCGCGGCGTAGCGGATGTCGTCGAAGTAGGCGGTCGCGCCCCGGAAGCGGCGGGTGACCTCGTCACGCCCCTCGGCGGGGACGCGCGCCATGACGTCGCCGGGCGACGTCCCGTTGTCGAGGCCGGTCTCGGCCAGCTGCAGCCGCAGCACCCAGTACAGCGCCTCGGCGGTGTTGCCGTCGCGCGCGGCCCACCGGTCGAGTCCGGCGACGATCCCCTGGCGCAGCAGCTCGGACGTGTCGATCCCGTGCATGGCTTCCCTTTCGGTGCGGCTCGTTCGGGACGAACCGCGGAGTCTGATCTTGGTACATGGTCCTACGCAACGCGTCAACGACGAACACCGCGGCGGCGCTGGCGCCGATGTAGGTCCGAGGATCAAGAACTCTCGCGATTCCCATCACATCGCGGGCCGGCCCCGCAGTAGAATGGTCGGCGATGAGAACCCGGGGAACTCGCGCAGTTCGCGCCATGGCTGTCGTGTGCCTCACGATCGGGGCGCCCGTCGTCGCCGCCGCCCAGTCCGTGCCGTACGACCCGGCGATCGACGTCCAGCTCTTCGAGTACGCGGTCGGGCCCAAGACGTTCTTCGCGGTCGCCGACGGCGACGTCGCCGCCGCGAACCAGGTGGCCATGGACTTCATGGTCACGTTCCTCAAGAACCCGCTGACCGTCTACAACGTCGACGATCAGCAGGACGTCATCACCGGCGAGCGTACGCGCGTCGTCGAGTCGGTGCTCGCCGGCGAGCTGTCCGGCGCCTACGGCCTCAAGGATCGCTTCCAGATCGGCGCCAGCCTGCCGCTGGTGTTCTCGATGAGCGGCCAGGGACTCGACCCGGCGTCGGCCGGCGCGTCGATGGACTCGCTGCAGATCACCGGCCTCGGAGATCTGCGCGTCGAGGGCAAGGCGCGGATCTGGCGGCAAGGCGCGATGCGCCTCGCCGGCGCGATCGGCCTGACCCTGCCGTCGAGCTTCGGCGCCGGCGGCAGCGAGTTCATCGGCGACGACCTGCCGACGTTCCGCGGCCACCTGGCGTGGCAGTGGGCGTCCGCCGACGGCAAGGCCTCGGTCGGCCTCAACGCCGGCCTGATCCTGCGCAAGCCCCGCGACATCTACGCCAGCGAGGTCGGCCAGCAGTTCACCTACGGCGCCGCCGGCGCCTACGCGGTGACCGATCGCTTCAGCCTGATCGCCGAGACCTTCGGCCGCACCGGCATGACCTCGTTCGACACCGACAACAGCCCGATCGAGGTCGAGGGCGGCCTGCGCATCCTCGGCACCAAGGCGATCGCGGTCGTCCTCGGCGGCGGCGCCGGCGTCGTCAAGGGCATCGGCTCGCCGGACCTGCGGGTCTTCGCGTCGGTGGGCTGGGCGCCCGACACCCGCGACACCGACGGCGACGGCGTCCCCAACAACAAGGACCGCTGCGTGCTGGTCCCCGAGGACAAGGACGGCTTCGAGGACTCCGACGGCTGCCCCGACGACGACAACGACGGTGATCGCCGGATGGACAGCGAGGACAAGTGTCCGCTGGAGAAGGAGGACATCGACGGCTTCGAGGACGACGACGGCTGCCCCGACCTCGACAACGACGGCGACGGCATCCCGGATCTCGAGGACCGCATCTGTCCGCTCGACAAGGAGGATGGCCTCGGCCCGCAGCCCACCGACGGCTGCCCGATCGACAAGCGTGACACCGACGTCGACGGCATCTACGACGACGTCGACCAGTGCTACGACCAGGAAGAGGACATGGACGGCTTCGAGGACTGGGACGGCTGTCCCGACCTCGACCAGGATCACGACGGCGTCGCCGACGACGAGGACCAGTGCCCGGTGTGCCCCGAGGACGTCGACGGCTTCGAGGACGGCGACGGCTGCCCCGAGCTCGACAACGACCACGACGGCCTGCTCGACGCCGTCGACCAGTGCCCCGACGAGGCCGAGGTCATGAACGGCATCGACGACTTCGACGGCTGCCCCGACGAGGGCGGCGCCGAGGTCGCGACCCTCGAGGGCGACCGCATGGTCTTCGCCGGCGCGATCACCTTCGACAGCAAGGGCCTCAGCCGCGCCGGCAAGCTGATCCTCGATCAGGCGGCGCTGCTGATGCTGCAGCACCGCGAGGTCCAGCGCTGGACCGTCGCGGTGGCGTCCAAGCACACCGCCGACGTCCGCAAGCGCGGCGGCTGGGTGCTCCAGCACCTCAAGTCGCGCGGCGTCGACCTCGACTCGATCGAGCTGTTGACGTCGAAAGAGAAGAACGAGGCGGTCGCGGTGGTGGTCAGCGAGCGCGTCGACGCCCTGCCCGGCCCGGCCGACATGTGCCCGGCTGGCGAGGTGACGCCGCGGCCGGCGCCGCCGGGCCGCGAGCGTGGCGCCGCCAAGGCGCCCGCCGCGGCCGAGGCCCCCAGCGAGCCGACCCCGCCCCCCGCCGAGGAGCCCGAGGTCGAGCTCGAGTAGGGCGCGGCGCACCGTTCGGCTCGCCGACGCGCGTCGCGGCGAGGCGTGCGCCCCGGCGACCGCTACCGCAGCGCGCGCGCGGTCGAGCCGGCGGCGGTCGCGGTGATCTCGAGCGCCTCGATCGGGCCGCCGTAGTAGGCCGCCATGCCGGTGTCGATCCGCCACAGCGCGCCGTCACACGCCGACGAGACGCCGTGCAGCTGCGGCGTGTGCGCGACCACCATGCGGCGAACGTCGAGCACGGCCAGCGCCTGGCGCAACCGATCGCAGTCGACGTCGTCGCCGCCCCACGCCCGGGTCCACACCGGGCCGTCGGGGTCCTGGACCTCGTCGGGGACCGTGCCGGCGCCGTCGAGCCAGCACCGGGCGGCGCGGTTGAACGCGCCGACGTCGCCGTCCCACGACGGCAGGAAGCCGGCGTGGGCGAAGACGGTGTCGCCGACGACGATCGCGACGTCCTGGCCGGCGAGGACGTGGGCCCACGGGCCGCCGGGCAGGAACGCGGCGGCGCGGGGCCGGACCTCGGCGGGCGCGCCGGCCAGGACGTCGGCGATGTCGGCGCGCGCCGGATCGACGCCCGGCGCGTCCGCGAAGTCGCGGTAGCCGCCGGGCGTGACGTAGCGGAAGTCGCCGGCGGCGTTCATCAGCTCGTGGTTGCCGAGCAGCCACACGAACGCGCCGCCGGCGGCGTCGGCCTCGCCCTCGAGGCGCTCGAACAGCTCGAGGATGGCCTGCTCGTCGTCGCCGCGGTCGAGGACGTCGCCGGTCTGGACCACGACCAGCGCGCCGCCGGCCCAGTGGTCGGCGTCGTCGATCGCGCCGGCCAGGCGCAGGGCGGCGCGCGTCGCGTGCAGATCGCCGTGCAGATCGCCGACGGCGACGACCCGGGGCGCCGCCGCGCGCCGCCACGGGCGCGCCGGGATCCGGGCACGCCGCCGCCGCGGGCCGCGGCGCCAGGCGCCGCCGCGGTGGCGGCGGGGTCGCGCTGGCGGGGGCGCCGCGATCGCGGGTGCACGCGCCCGCCGCCGCCAGCGCCGCGGTGGCGGACACGGCGGCGATCACGGCCGGCGAGGCGAGACGGGGACGCACGGCGCGCATCCTAGCCGAGCGCCTGCACCGACGCGAGGCCGTCGTGGCGGCGGCCGTCGCCGCCGCGCCGCCGCGGTGCGACCTCGCGCACGTGTAAGGCGCGCCGCCCGGGCTCGTTGCACGGGCATGTCACCGCCATCCCCCGTCGTCTCCCGCCCGCCTCGCCGCGCGCCCCGCCTCGCCGCCGCCGTCGGCGTCGCGCTCGCCGCCTCCGCTTGCGGCCGCGCCGGCGCCCTCGGCCAGGCCACGATGTTCAAGGAGTGCAGCCCGGCCGACGCCGGCTGCCGGCGCGCCGCCCCGGCGGCGCCGCTGGCGGTCGGCTCGCGGCTGCGCCCCGACGTCCAGGTCGACGTCGCCGGCTCGGTCATGCCGGTGATCGCGCTGGCGTCGTCGCGCCCCGAGGTCGTCGACGTCGTCGACGGCGCGATGATCGCGCGCGCCCCCGGCATGGCCGCGGTCGTGATCGCCACCCCCGACGGCACGGTGATCGACTTCCAGCACCTGTGGGTCGCCGACGCCGACCGGCTCGTCGTCGAGCGGCCGTCGCCGCTGGGCGGCGGTGCCGAAGAGATCGTCGGGCCGCTCGAGCTGGTCGCCGGCGAGTCGGTGCTGCTGTCGTCGACGCTGCTCGGCGGCGCCCAGCGCCTCGCCGGCGACGGCGGCGCGACCTGGACCGCGACCGCCTGCGACGGCTGCGGCGAGGTCGTCGCGCTGCTGCAGGACGGCGTCGCCGGGCGGCGCCGGGTCGTCGCCCGCGCGCCCGGCACCGCGCGGGTCACCGTGACCGCGTCCGGCGTCACGGCCACCGTCGACGTGGCGGTGGTGCCGTGAGCCGTCGCGCCTCGATCCGGATCGCGGCCGCGCTGGCGATCGCGCTGGCGGCGCCGGCGTGCGGCCCGTGGCTGTACGCGGCGTCGACCGCGCCGCCCGGCGCGATCGCCGACCTCGACACCAAGCACGCGCAGGCCTACCTCACCGTCGGCGCGGTCATGGCCTTCGAGTGCCAGGACGGCGGCCCGTGCCGCCACGCCACCGCGCGCTCCGACGACGACGGCATCGCCGAGATCCTGCCGGCGGCGCTGGCGCGGCTCGAGCCCCACTGGATCGCCGGCCAGCAGCCGGCGGCGGCGTTCGTGCTGATCGGCCACGCGCCCGGCAAGACCACGGTGCGGGTCCGGTCCAAGGACGGCGACGTCGACCTCCGGGTCACGGTGCTGCCGGCGACCGGCGTCGCGGCACGCTGAGCCCGCCGGTCGCGGCTCAGGGCTCGGCGTCGTTGGCGATACAGACGACGATGACCGTGACGTTGTCGTCGCCGCCGCGCGCGTTGGCGAGGTCGACCAGGTACTGGGGCGCCCGCCGGTACCACGTCGTCGACAGCACCCGCTCGAGGTCGGCGTTGTCGACCATGTTCGACAGCCCGTCCGAGCACAAGAGGAAGCAGTCGCCCGGCTCGCAGGCCAGGCCGACGCCGTCGACCTCGACCTCGCGCTCGAACCCGACCGAGCGGGTGATGACGTGCCGGTACTTCGACTCCTTGGCCTCCTCCTCGGTGAGGTTGCCGGCCCGCATCTGCTCGGCGATCCACGAGTGGTCCTCGGTGACCTGGCGGAGCAGGCCGTCGCGGAACAGGTAGAGGCGGCTGTCGCCGGCGTGGACGACGTACATGCGGCCGTCGTCGTACAGCATCCCGGTCAGCGTCGTGCCCATGCCGCGCAGCCCGGCGTCCTGCAGCGCGGCGTCGAAGATCGCGTGGCCGGCGTCGCGCGCCGCCGCCTTCATGACGGTCAACGGCGGCGGGATCGCGCTGTCGGCGATCGGTGCGGTCGGCAGGTCGCCGGTCCAGCGGTGCTCGGCGGTGTCGTCGATCGCCGACACCGGCTCGGTGGTGCGGAACAGCTCGCGGTGGCGCTCGCGCTCGATCCGCCGCGCCGCCTCGACCAGGTCGCCCTTGGCCTCGTCCATGCGGGCGCGCATGACCTCGAGCGCGAGCTTGCTGGCGTGCTCGCCGCCCTGGTGGCCGCCCATGCCGTCGGCGACCGCGAACAGGCGCAGCTCGTCGTCGACGAGGAAGCTGTCCTCGTTGTGGTCACGCTTGCGGCCGGTGTCGGTCCTGGCCCAGGCCAGAAGCTTCACGCGGCCTCCGTCACACGTACTCCGCCGACTTCTCGGTGATCGTCGTGTCGTCGCAGCGCAGGATCTTGCCTTTGCCCTCGATGCGGGTCAGCAGGCTCACCGGCCGCGACCACACCTTGTAGAGGTTGCGCAGCGTGTCGCGGGCCTGGCCCATGTCGAGGTCGACGCCCTCGTGCTGGTGCCGCAGCAGCAGCTCCGAGCGGTTCTCGAAGTTGCCGTCCTCGACGTGGATGAACGGCTGGCCGCGGTTGGTCAGCTGCCGCAGCATCGTCTCCTTCACCTTCTTGAACTCGCGCGACATGATCTCCCAGTTGCCGCTGCGCTCCGAGAAGCCGAAGGCGTAGAACTTCTGCTCGACGGCGAACTCGAGCGTGAAGAACTCGTCGATGAAGGTGATGTCGTTGTAGAGCTTGCGGACCTCGAAGATCTTGCGCCGCCCCAGGCCGAGCCGCCGGTCCCAGTCGCGCTTGGCGTCCATCGAGTCGCAGTCCTCCCACTCCTTGCCGAAGCGGCCCTTGTTCCAGCGATCCTCGATGTTGCGGAACAGCTCGATGCCGAGCTTGTACGGGTTGAGCTGGCCGGGCGAGGTCGCCAGGACGCCCGAGCAGGCGTCGGCGTAGTCGATGATCTCGGCGGAGGTCAGCGCCTTCTCGGTGAGGATCGTCGAGTGCCAGTACGAGGCCCAGCCCTCGTTCATGATCTTGGTCATCGCCTGCGGCGCGAAGTAGTAGGCCTCGGCGCGGATGATCTCGAGCAGGTCGCGCTGCCAGTCGTCGAGCGGCGCGTGCTGGACCAGGAACGCCAGGACGTCGCGCTGCGGCTCCTCGGGGAACCGTCGCCGCGCCCGCCGCTTCTCGTCGTCGCGCCGCTTCTTCTGCGCCTCGAGGTACTCCGGCGGGTTGATGTACTTGTCCATGTACTGCTTGGCGCGCAGCCGCGGGACGTCGTCACCCTCGCCGGCGTCGTCGGCGTCCTTGGCCTCGCGCTTGCGCACGATGAACGGCGACATCGGATCGATCAGGTTCTCGAGCGACAGGCAGGTGTCGATGAACTCCTCGACCGCGTCCTGGCCGTGGCGCGCCATGTGCCGGCGCACCAGCGCGGCATGGTTGGCCATGCCGTCGATCATCTTGCGGTTGGTCTTCGAGAAGAAGTAGTTGTTCTTGAAGAAGTCGACGTGGCCGGCGACGTGCGCCATGACGATCTTCTGGTCGACCGTCGAGTTGCCCTCGAGCAGGTACGCGTACGCCGGGTTGGTGTTGATCACCATCTCGTAGATCTTCGACAGGCCCCACTCGTAGCTCTTCGACAGCTGCTCGTAGTCCATGCCGAAGCGCCAGTGCGGGTAGCGCGTCGGGAAGCCGCCGTAGGCGGCGACCTCGTTCATCGTCTTGTAGTCGAGGACCTCGTAGAGGATCGGGAAGAAGTCGAGGCCGTAGCCGCGGGCGTGGCCCTCGATCTCCTCCTGGATGTCCCGCAGGTATGCGGGGAAGCGCCGCAGGCCGCTGGACACGCTACTTGCCCTTCCCCAGGAAGTCCTTGATCGAGTCCATGATCGCGTCCTTGCCCTTGATCTCGGAGGTCACGACCACCTCCTGCTCGTCGAAGTGCTCGCGCAGGTCCTTGATGAACTGCCCCGAGCCGTAGGGCGACTCGACCTGGCCGTAGCAGAACAGGTTGACCGCCGGCAGGATCTTGGTCCGCATCAGCTCGACGCACGTCACCGTGTCGTCGACCGACCAGTTGTCGCCGTCGGAGAAGTGGAACGGGTAGATGTTCCACTGATCCGGCGCGTACTCCTCCTCGATCAGCTTGGCGCACAGCTTGTACGCGCTCGAGATCATCGTGCCGCCCGACTCGCGGGTCTTGAAGAAGGTGTCGCGGTCCACCTCCTTGGCCATGGCGTCGTGGATGATGTAGCGGCTCTCGATGCCGTGGTACTGCGAGCGCAGCCAGGTGTCGATCCAGAAGCTCTCGATCCGGACGATCTCCTTCTGCTCGTCGCCCATCGAGCCCGAGACGTCCATCATGTAGATGATGACCGCGTTGGACTGCGGGATCGGCTCGCTGCGCCACGACCGGTAGCGGCGATCGTCGCGGATCGGC
Source organism: Kofleriaceae bacterium (assembly GCA_020633495.1). Taxonomy (GTDB): domain Bacteria; phylum Myxococcota_A; class Polyangia; order Haliangiales; family Haliangiaceae; genus WYBA01. Next base: position 61,794 of record JACKDR010000001.1, read on the forward strand.
ACGACCACCGGCGACTTGGGGTCGTAGGTGCCCATCGAGATCTGGCGGCGCAGCGCCTGGCGGAAGGTGCGGCGGAAGTGGCGCAGCGACTCCGGCCCGGTCGACCGGATGCCGGTGTACTTGTCCTTCCACGCGACGATCTTCTCGGTGCCCTTGGGCTGGATCCGCGGCAGCTCGAGCTCCTCGCCGAGGATCTCGGCCAGCTCCTGCAGGCTGACCTCGATCTCGAGCAGGTGATCGCCGGGCCGATCGCCGGCCTGGCCGCCCTGCCCCGGCTGCTCCTGGCCCTGGCCGAGGGTGTCGCCGACGTCGCCGTCGCCCTGGCCGACGCCGCCCTGCTGCTTGCCGCCGTGCTTGAAGTGCGGGATGTCGACCTGCGGGATGGGCAGCGACACCATGTCCTTGCCCTTGCGCGCGATCATCTCGCCCTGGCTGATGTACTTGCGCAGCCCCTGCTTGATCTTGCCCCGGATGATCTGGCGGAAGCGGCCGTGGTCGAGGTCGATCTTCTGGCTCACGCGACGACCTCCTGGCTAGAAGACCACGTCGGCGGACTCGCCGTGCTCGTTGACGAAGCACAGCCGGCCGCCCTGGCGCCGCGTCCGCTGCGCCAGGTCGAGCAGGCCGAGGGCGCGTGACATCACGCCCTGGTGATCGTCGGTGCCGAGCTCGACGCACAGCCGGGCCAGCAGCTCGGCCAGGGTGGCGTTGAGCTCGACCGCGACGGTGCCGGTGCCTCGAGGGTCCATGGTGGGGGGTGGGGTGGGACGCGCCCGGCTCAGCCCTTGACGTCGCCGCGCGCGAAGATCGACGCGACGAAGTTGAGGACGTCGGTCGCCGAGACCTCGTCGTAGCCGAAGTTCTTGATCAGCCGCTGCTTGACGACGTCGATCTTGGCCTGGGTCTCGCGGTCGATGACGTTGGACACCAGCGAGGTCAGCTTGATCGAGTCCTTCTGGTCCTCGAAGAGCTTGGCCTCGAGCGCCTTGTGCAACCGCTCGTTGGTCTTGTAGTCGAACTGCCGGCCCTCGATCGCGAGCGCGCCGATGTAGTTCATGATCTCGCGCCGGAAGTCGTCCTTGCGGCTCTCGGGGATGTCGATCTTCTCCTCGATCGACCGCATCAGCCGCTCGTCCGGCTCCTCGTCCTGGCCGGTGTACGGGTTCTTGACCCGCTCCTTCTGGGTGTACGCCTTGACGTTGTCGATGTAGTTGGCGCACAGCTTCGAGATCGCGTCCTCGTCGGCGGAGATCGCGCGCATGACCTCGTTCTTGACGATGTCCTCGTACTCCTGCTTCACGACGGTCAAGAGCTCGGCGTAGCGCTTGCGCTGGTCGTCGCTGGAGATCAGCGAGTGGCTCTTGAGGCCGCCCTCGAGCTCGTTGAGGACCATGAACGGGTTGACCGAGCCCTCGCCCTTCTCGGTGACGAGCGCGTTGGACACCTTGTCCTGGATGTAGCGCGGCGAGATGCCGTCGAGGCCCTCGCGGTTGGACTCCTTGCGGAGCTCCTTGATGTTGTCCTGGGTGAACCCGGGCAGGGTCTTGCCGTCGTAGAGCTTGGCCTTCTGCAGAAGCGACAGGCTGTGCTTCTTGGGCTCCTCGAGGCGGGTCAGCACCGCCCACAGCGCCGCGACGTAGAGCGTGTGCGGCGCGATGTGCTTGCCGACGCGATCGGAGGTGTAGTCCTTGACGTAGATCTTCACCTCCTCGGACACCCGCGTGATGTACGGGACGTCGACCTTGACGGTGCGGTCGCGGAGCGCCTCCATGAACTCGTTGGAGAGCAGCTTCTTGTACTCGGCCTCGTTGGTGTGGCCGATGATGACCTCGTCGATGTCGGTCTGCGCGAACTTCTTCGGCTTGATCCGGTGCTCCTGGGTCGCGCCCAGCAGGTCGTAGAGGAACGCGACGTCGAGCTTGAGGATCTCGACGAACTCGATCAGGCCGCGGTTGGCGATGTTGAACTCGCCGTCGAAGTTGAACGCGCGCGGATCCGAGTCCGATCCGAACGTCGCGATCTTGCGGTAGTTGATGTCGCCGGTCAGCTCGGTCGAGTCCTGGTTCTTCTCGTCCTTGGGCTGGAACGTGCCGATGCCGACGCGGTCCTGCTCGGACAGGACGATGCGGCGGACCTTGACGTGGGTCATGACCTTCTCGAAGTCGCCGCCGTAGTGGCGCATCAGCTCGCGGAAGATCAGCCGGCACGCCGGGTTGACGTCGCCCTCGATGCGGACCTTGTACTCGCCGCCGGTGATGCCGAGCTTGGCGATCGCCTCCTCGCGCCAGTCGCGCGGGATCAGCCGCAGCGGATCGTCGTGCATCGGCGAGTGGAAGATCTCGGCGCCGCCGGCGAGCTCGGACAGCTCGCCGGGCAGGTGCCAGTAGTAGCTGTAGAGCGCGCCCTCGGGGGTGCGCGAGTAGTCCTCGAGGCCACGCTTGAGCAGCCGGACGATCGTCGACTTCGCCGAGCCGACCGGGCCGTGCAGCAGGATGATGCGGCGCTCGGTGCCGTAGCCCTGGGCCGCGCTCTTGAGCACGTTCATCAGGCGCATCAGCGAGACGTCGGCGCCGAACACGGCGTCCTTGCCGCCGTGGGTGTCGTCGCGGAAGAACTTGTACCGGACGAGCTTCTTCTTGTTGTCGATGTACTCGTCGACGCCGTGCGCGAGCACCATGTCGTACAGGCGCTGGTAGGCGTTGCGCGCGACGCGCGGGTTCTGCTTGACCAGGTCGAGGTACTCGACGAAGGAGCCCTCCCAGGACAGCTCCTTGTAGACCTCGTAGTTCTGAAGGGCGGCGATCTGTCCGACCAAGCTCATGTCTTCGACGGTAGCATGAGGCCGGCTCCGCCGCGCGAGACCGCCAAGGGATCAGGGAGTTACCGTCCCCGCCGCGCCCGGTCCGGATGCGCCGATTCGGGCTTGCAGAGCGGCGCCGATCGCCACCTCGGCCCGCGCCAGGTGGAGATCTGCCCCACCGCGCGCGCCACGCTCCGGACCGGGGCCTTCCCGAGTCGGAGCACACCGCCGTCGTGCGCGCCCGGATCCGGACTGGGGGGTTCGGGGGGAGCGGGAGCTCCCCCCGAATAAAAAAAAGCGCCGCACTGGGGGAAACCATGCGGCGCTGAGCGCAGATCAGATCAGGGTACTACTTGCCTCAAGTGGGGAGGGGGAAGCCGACGCAGATGAGGGGGAGGGGTCGCGTCAGCAGACCACCGAGTCGAAAGGTTCGCCTGATATGTCGCGCGTGTTGAACTGGGTTGGTCTGGAAACTCGCCGCGGGGGCGTCGCTATTTCCGATTCGTCCTGGAGTGAACGGGTTGCCCGTGGGCCCCCCTTTGCCATCTGACAGCGTCCGGTGCTCCGAGTTGCGCTGCCGTTGCTCGGGAACTAGAGCAAGCACCGCGCCAGCTCGAAACGAACCGGGATCAGCGAGATCGTCGACGAGAAACCAGGCACTTGCGATCCCGGGTGTCGGCGGATGACTACTGACTCAAGTTCCCACCCCACGGGGGTTCACACCACTGGCTACCGCAGTCGCCACGCGATGCGGCATCGCCGTCGCAGTTGATGGCAGGTGCAGTGGCCACCGGTGCCCAACCCTGCCAGCTCCCGTGCTAATCACCGCCGCATGCGCGCGATGGGCCTCGACGTCGGTTCGAAGACGATCGGCGTGGCGATCTCCGACGAGCTCGGCGTCGCGGCGCACCCGCGCGTGACGCTCCCGCGCCAGGGAACTGACCCGGACGTCAGCGCGTTGACAGCCATGATCGCCGAAGCCGAGGTCACCGAGGTCGTCGTCGGGATCCCCTACGAGCTGTCCGGGCGCGAGGGGCCTCGCGCCAAGCGCGTCCGCGTCCTGGTCGACGCCCTGCGCGCCGCCCTGCCCGCCGGCGTCACGATGCACGAGCAGGACGAGCGCTTCACCACCGCCGAGGCCCAGCGGATCCTGATCGCGGCCGACCTGTCCCGCCAGCGGCGCAAGCAGGTGATCGACCAGCAGGCCGCGGTGCTCATCCTCCAGGGGTGGCTCGACGGCCGCCGCCGCGCCATGTAAAGGTCAGCCCCTTCCCCGCTGTCGCCCCGATGTCCAAGCGCTCGTTCCGCACCGCCCTGGTCGTCGTCGTCGCCACCTTCGTGCTGGCCGGTGGCGTCGTGGCCTACCTCGTCCACGAGGCCCTCAGCTATCCGGATCACCGCCACGCCGGCAAGGGCGTCGAGGTCGAGGTCGAGATCACGCCGGGCATGAGCTTCCCGCAGATCGCGTCCGTGCTGGAGCAGAAGGGCGTGATCGATCGCCCGCGCTGGTTCCGCATCTACGGCATGCGCCGCGGCGTGACCACCAAGGTGCGCAGCGGCCGCTACGTGCTCGCCGACAACTGGACGCCGAAGCAGGTGCTCGACCGCCTGCTCCAGGGCGTCGAGGAGAAGCAGGTCCAGGTGACGCTGCCCGAGGGCAAGCACATGCTCGAGTACTTCGAGCTGCTCGCCGGCAAGCGCGACGACGGCGTCCACCCCGAGCTGCAGGTCGCCAGCGTCGCCGAGCTCGACGCCCTGGCCCGCGACCCCGAGTTCCTGCGCGCCCACGGCATCGAGGGCGACACCGTCGAGGGCTACCTCTACCCCGAGACCTACAACTTCGCGGTGCCGACCAAGCCGGCCAAGGTGCTGGAGCGGATGATCAACCAGCACCGCGCGGTCTGGAACAAGCTGCTCGACCAGCACCGCACCGCGTACCGCAAGCTGCGCGACAAGCTGAAGTGGAGCGATCGCGAGATCCTCACGATGGCGTCGATCGTCGAGAAGGAGGCGATCCGCGCCGACGAGCAGAGCCGGATCGCGCAGGTCTTCATCAACCGCCTCACCGATCCCGGCTTCAAGCCCAAGCTGCTGCAGACCGATCCGACCGTCCGCTACGGCTGCCAGGTGCCGAAGATCAAGCCGCCGAGCTGCGCCGGCTGGTCGACCGACGACTCGCTGCACCGGGCCCAGCTCGACGACAAGGACAACCCGTACAACACGTACACCCACGAGGGCCTGCCGCCGGGCCCGATCGCCAACCCCGGCAAGGGCGCGATGGCCGCGGTGCTCGAGCCCGACGGCTCGAACTACTTCTACTTCGTCGCCAAGGCCGACGGCAGCAACGGCCACGCGTTCGCGCGCTCGCTCGCCGAGCACCGCCGCAACGTCGAGAAGTACCTCGAGCGCACGCGCTGACGCGGGCGTGAGCGCGCGCGGCAAGGGCTGACGCGCGGGTCAGTGCGCGACGACCCGGCTGGCGCGTCGAGGTCGCGCGCGGGACAGACGAGGTAAGCCCGTCGGGCTTCTCACGCGAGGTGGCACGGTGGTGCAATCGCGCCCGTCATGACGACCCGTCGCACCTGGTCGCTCGCGTCCCTCGCCGCCGCCGCCGCCGCGATCGCCGTCGGGGCCGGCGCCGCCGCCGCCGGCTGCCAGTTCGATCCGGGCGGGCTCGGCCTGCACGTCGACGACACCGGCGGCGACACCGACGCCGCGGTCGCCTCCATCGACGCCCCGGGCGGGGTGACGATCGACGCGTCGACGCCGATCGACGCGCCGGCGCCGATCGACGCCGCCACCGGGCAGTTCTGCGGCCCCGGCGGCTCGTGCCTGCCGGTGGTCGAGGAGTGCTGCACCGAGAACGGGCCGCCGAGCTGCGTGCCGGTAGGCACCTGCGGCCAGGCGTCGTGCGAGGCGCCGTCCGACTGCCCCGGCCAGGTGTGCTGCCAGTGGGGCGGCGTCGTCACCGCGTGCGGCACCAGCTGCCCGGGCGGCGAGCAGGTGTGCGAGCACAACAACGACTGCCCGAGCAACGCCAGCCACTGCTGCGCGACCCAGTTCGGCGCCGACGTGTGCCGGTCGAGCTGCTTCTAGGGTCGGGACACCGATCGGTCGGTGCGACCGGCGAGAACCAGATCGGGCACGGGCACGGGATCAGACCCGGACTCAGATCGGGCACGGGCACGGGCTCGGGCACGGGCACGGGCACGGGATCAGACCCGGACTCAGATCGGGCACGGGCACGGGCTCGGGCACGGGCACGGGCACGGATCAGACCCGGACTCAGATCGGGCACGGGCACGGACACGCGCGCGCCGCGCGCGGCGACGTCAGCGCCCGAACGGGACGCCGAAGTTGAAGAAGATGCCGACGTCGTACGGCGACGGCGGCGTCGGGTAGTCGCAGGGGCCGGCGCAGGTCGGCTGGTTGTCCTTGCGCGGCGGCGCGTCGGCGACGGTCACCTTGAGCGCGTAGTAGAAGCCGAGGAACTTGGGCTTGTCGCGACCGAGGCGGAACGACGCCTGGCCGCCGAGCCCCATCGACACGTCGGGGCGATGCAGGCGACCACCCTCGTGCCAGTTGATGACCTGATCGCCGAGGCCGGCCTCGATCCAGAAGTCGCCGCGCACCGGGATGTCGTGCTTGCCGCCGACGGTGGCGACGCTGTAGCGGGCGCTGACGCCGCCGCGGTGCATGAACCCGCGCACCGGGTCGTCGACGTCGTAGGAGTCCTGGCCCACCGACAGGAAGTCGTACTCGCCGTAGAGGTAGAGGCGATCGAGGCGGAGGCCGGCGTCGAGGTGCAGGCCGCCGGCGGTGCCGTGGACCCAGCCGACGCTCTGGCCGCCGACCAGGCCGCCGACCGCGCCCTCGAAGCGGGTCTTCTCCCAGCTGTCCTTGCCGCTCGAGCCGCCGTAGTCGTAGTAGTCGGCGCGGGCGATCGCGGGGGCGACGAGCGAGGCGACCACCAGGGCGGCGGCGCCCAGCGACAGGGACGTGCTGGGGTGGGTCATGTCGGGCTCCAACGCATCAACGCCGGACCCGATCCAAACTTTCACTCCGGGCCGGGGTCGTCGGTGCGCGCTCGATCACGTCGGCGCCGCGCGTACCACCGGGTCGCCATCGCCGCGGCGACCACCGCCAGCACGATCCACACGATCATCGTGTACTGCTCGACCAGCTCGCGCAGGCGATCGAGGCGCGAGCCGACCGCGGCGCCCACCGCCATCAGCGCCAGGTTCCAGGCCAGGGCGCTGACCGCGGCGTAGAACAGCACCGCCCGGCGCCGGGTGCCGGCGAGGCCGGCGGCGACGAAGATGAAGGCGCGGATGCCGGGCAGGAACCGGTTCACGATCACGAAGGCGCTGCCGTGGCGGTGGAACCGCTCGATCACCGCGGCCAGCGCGGGGCCGTGGGGCCGGCCGGCCGCGGCGCGTCGCCGGGCCCAGACCACCCCGACCTCGTAGGCGCCGAAGGCGCCGACCAGCGAGCCCAGCATGACCGCGCCCAGGACCGCGAAGAAGCTCCAGCCGTAGCCGGTGACCAGCACGGCGCCGAGGACGGTGACGAAGTCGCCGGGGAACGGCGGGAACAGGTACTCGATGGCCGCGGAGCCGGCCAGGACGCCGAGGCCCGCCAAACTGTTGTGATGGCCGACGAGGTCCCGCAGGATCTGGGTGATGGACTCCACGGCAGTAATCCCGCCCGCGGTGCGGGCCGGCTCGATCGTAGGCGTGGTCGCCCCCGCCGGTCCCGTCAACCCGGGACGTTTTCGCCGCGGCATCGCGCTGCTGGGCGCCCACTACCAGGTCCGGGTCCCGACCGACATCGCGCGCTCCGACGGCTACCTCGCCGGCACCGACGACGAGCGCGCCGCCGAGATCGACCGGATGCTCCGCGATCCGGACGTACGGGCCATCATCGTGGCGCGCGGCGGCTACGGCGTGCTGCGGCTGTTGCCGCGCCTCGACCCCGAGCCGCTGCGGCGCGACCCCAAGCCGATCGTCGGGTTCTCGGACGCCACCGCGCTGCTCGCCTGGGCCGAGCACGCCGGGGTCCGCGGCGTCCACGGGCCGGTAGCCAGCCAGCTCGGCGACCTGCCGCCGGAGGATCTCGCGGCCCTGGTCGGCGTGCTCGGCGGCGCGACCCCGGGGGTCCTGCCGGCGCCGCTGACCCCGATCGGCGCGCCGCGCCCGAGCCCCGGGCCGCTCGAGGGCGTGCTGCGCGGCGGCAACCTGACCCTCTTGACCCACCTGATCGGCACGCCGTGGCAGGTGACGTCGGCGGGCACGCTGATGCTCCTCGAGGAGGTCGGCGAGAAGCCGTACGCCATCGACCGCTACCTCACGCACCTGCACCTCGCCGGCGCGCTCGGCGGCGTCGCCGGCGCGGTGGTCGGCGATCTGACCCGGTGCACGGATCCGCCGCGGCCGGCGCGGGCCCCCGACGATCCGGCGCCGGCGATGGCGGTGGTCGCCGAGCGCCTGCGCGCCGCCGGCATCGCGGGTGGCCGCGGCGCGCCGGTGGGCCACGGCCGTCGCAACCGGGCGCTGCCGTGGGGGGCGCGCACGGTGCTGCACGACGACGGTCGGCTCGAGGTGCTCGAGCCGGCGACCCGGTAGCGCCGGCGGCGCCGGTCAGCGCCGCTTGCCGCGCTTGCGCCGGCTGCCCTTGGCCTTGGCCTTGCCGCCGGCGCCGTTGCCGCCGTCGCCGTTGACCGCCGAGCGCGAGCCCGACGTCGAGGCCGCGTCGTCGTCGCCGTCGTCGGTGGAGACCTCGCCGCTGACCTCGCCGGCGGCCTCGCCAGCGTCGCCGCCGTCGCCGGCCTCGATCGAGATCTCGCCGCTCTCGTCGCCGCCGAGGCCGACGTCCGGCGGCGGCTCGCCGGTGATCATCGAGACGTCGAGCGCCGCCATCGCGACGGTCTTGCGGCCGTCGTCGACCAGGCCGTCGTCGGGCGGATCCTCGGGGGCCGCCAGCGCCTCCTCGATCGCGACCGCGCTCATGACCACGGTGGGCCGGCTCGGGGTCGGCTCGGGCACCGCGTCGCTCTTCTTGCCGCGACCGCCGCGCCTGTTCTTGCGGCTGCGGGTGGCGCCGGACTCGCCACCGGCGGCGTCCTCGACGACGCCGTCGCTGGTGCCGACCGCGGCGGCCGGCGCTTCCGCCGCCTTCGCTTCCGCCTCGGCCGCCGCCTTCGCTTCCGCCTCGGTCGCCGCCTTCGCCGCCGCCTCGGCCTCGGCCGCCGCCCGGGCCTCCGCGGCCGCGGCCTTCGCCGCCTCGGCCTCGGCCTCGGCCGCCATCGCGGCGGCGTCGACCCGCGCCTGCCACCACGCCGCGGCGGCGCCGTCGAGCGCGGGCTGGATCTTCATCCCCGGGGTCTGGTCGCGCCCGCCCACCTGCTCGTGGACGTCGGTGACCACCGCCGGGATCGTCACGCCGTCGCCGGCGTCGATCGTCACCTCGGTGCCCACCGGCATCGGCAGCGGATGCTCGAGGTAGCCGGCCTGGGGCCGGACGTCACGGAGCTTGAGCCGACGGCCCAGCTCGAGCCCTCGGTACGACGCGTCGACGAAGATGTCCCCCATCGGCGGCGACGATACCATGGCGCCCGGCGCCGGCGCCGCGCCCCGCGGCGCGTTGACAGGCCGCGAAGGCCCGGCCCATCCTGCCGCCATGGCCGCCGACCGTCCGCGCCGCGCCCGCAGCTCCGACGACATCGGCGCCCGCACCCGCGCGCTCGTCGTCCGTCGCAACGAGTACGGCTACGACCCGTTCGGCTTCCACGCCGACCAGCTCAAGATCGCGGTCCGCATGGCGGGGTGGCTGTACCGCCACTACTTCCGGGCCCAGGCCCACGGCGTCGAGAACATCCCGGCCTCGGGCCGGGTCATGTTCGTCGCCAACCACTCCGGCCAGCTGCCGTTCGACGGCGTCGTCATCGGCGCGTCGGTGTTCCTCGAGCCGCCGCAGCCGCGCCTGGTCCGCAGCATGGTCGAGCACTTCGTGCCGACCGTGCCGTTCGCGAGCTACCTGTTCTCGCGCTGGGGCCAGATCACCGGCACGCCCGAGAACTGCCGGCGCCTCCTGCGCCAGGACGAGGCCATCCTGGTGTTCCCCGAGGGCGCCCGCGGCATCTCCAAGTCGTTCTCGAAGCGCTACCAGCTGGCGCCGTTCGGCCTCGGCTTCATGCGGCTCGCCCTCGAGACCGACACCCCGATCGTCCCGGTGGCGGTGATCGGCGCCGAGGAGCAGGCCCCGGCGATCAACCTGCGGCCGCTGGCCCGGCTGTTCGGCGCGCCGTCGTTCCCGGTCGTGCCGTACCCGCCGTTCGTGCCGCTGGTGCCGCTGCCCACCAAGTACCGCCTGTACTTCGGCGAGCCCATGACCGTGGTCGGCGACCCCGACGACGACGACGAGGTGCTCGAGGCCCGGGTCCGCGCGGTCAAGCATCGGATCCAGTCGATGATCCACCTCGGCCTGCAGGAGCGGAAGCATGTCTTCTGGTGACGCCGGGCCGCGCAAGATCGTGATCACCGGCATGTCGGGGCGGCTCGGCCGGGTCGTCGCGCGCCGCCTGCACCGCGACCACCGCAACCGGCTGATCGGCCTCGACCGGCGCCCGTTCCTGGGCCGCCCCAAGGACATCGAGCACCTCGAGGTCGACCTGCGCTCCAAGAAGGCGCGCGACGTCTTCCGCGCCGGCGACGTCCACACGCTGATCCACATGGGCGTGATGCACGACCCGCGCGCCAACGCGGCGCAGCTGTACTCGTGGAACGTGACCGGCACCGCCCACCTGCTCGAGTACGCCCAGGCCTACGGGGTCCAGAAGGTGGTCGTGCTGTCGTCGGCCAACGTCTACGGGCCGCGGCCCGAGAACCCGCAGTTCCTCACCGAGGACGCGCCGCTGCTGGCGGCGCAGCGGTTCCCGCAGATGCGCGATCTCGTCGAGATCGATCACCTGATGTCGACCTTCTTCTGGAAGGCCCGCGACATCGAGACCGTGATCCTGCGCCCGGTCCACATCCTGGGCTCGGTGCGCAACGCGCCGTCCAACTACCTGCGCCTCGATCCCACGCCGGTGCTGCTCGGCTTCGATCCCATGGTCCAGGTCATCCACGAGCGCGACGTCGCCGAGGCGATCGTGCGCGCGCTGGCGCCCGGGGTCCGCGGCATCTACAACGTCACTGGCCCCGGCGAGGTCCCGCTGTCGGTGATCCTGGCCGAGCTGGGCCGGCGGACCCTGCCGATCCCGCACCCCCTGGCGCGGCCGATCTACTCGCTGGCGTTCCGGCTCGGGCTGTCGAGCTACCCGGTCGCCGAGTTCGACTTCATCCGCTACGTCTGCATGGTCGACGGCTCGCGGGCCGAGCGCGAGCTGGGCTTCCGACCCCGGCACTCGCTGCGCGAGACCATCCGCGCGGTCGACGACCAGGACGACGCGTGATCCGGTGGGCGGCGCGGGCGGTGGCGCCGGCCTGACCCGCGGGTCGAACGGTGACCCACGCCACGCCCCGCGCGTGGCTCCTGGCGCCGGTCGGCCACAGGGGGTGTGAAGTCTGAACCACAGGGTGTCGTGGACGATCGTTGACACCAGATCCTTGGGGGGATCTCGCGCGTCCGAGGGCCTTGCCAACCTGACCACGGATCACCACCCGCCCGGCCACTTCGACCTGGTGGAGACAACGAAAAACCGGACATTTCTGTCCTAGTCTGGGCGCCGACGATGAAAAACCACCGCCTGCGGCCCCTCTGACTCCCGAAATCCTCAGCAGTTCGATCCGCTTGCCAGACTGGCACGACCACTGCTTAGGGATTGCAACGACCGACGCCCCACCGCTGCCCCACCAATGACCGGAGGACTCTCGATGCGCAAGCTGCTCTCTGCCCTGGGCCTGATGATGGCCTTCGTCGCCACGGGCTGTACCCTGTACTTCGGGCCCGACGACGACGACGACCGTTACTACTCGTACTGCGACCAGTCCGGCTGCTGGACCTGTGATTCGGTCACCGGCGACTGCTGGCAGGACGGCGGCGGTTGGGGCTGCACCAGCGACTGGGACTGCGCCGCGGGCTGCTACTGCGACGAGTCCTCGGGTGGCTGCGTCGAGACCGGCTTCTGCAACAGCGACGCTGATTGCGGCCCCGGCTACACCTGTGACGACCGGCAGTCGTGCGTGCCCGAGGGCGGCGACGAGTGCTGGTACTACGGCTGCTCGTGGGGCGAGTACTGCGGTCCCAACGGTGACTGCGTGCCCAGCACCACCTGCAACACCGCCACCGACTGCGACCCCGGCTACGACTGCATCTCGGGCACCTGCACCCCGACCGGCTGCGTCGACGACAGCTGGTGCGCCGCCGGCTGCTACTGCGACGAGGAGTCCGGTGGCTGCGTCGAGACCGGCTACTGCACCGCCGACACCGACTGCCTCGCCGGCCAGATCTGCGACACCGACCGGTCGACCTGCATCCCCGACGACAGCCCGCCCACCTGCCCCGAGCTGGGCGAGACCGACTGCCTCAACCGCGACGACTGCCTGACCACCTACACCGGCATCAACTGCACCAAGCCCGACGGCTCGGCCTGCCAGTCCGGTGACAGCGGCTGCACCTGCGAGAGCTTCGTGTTCGCCGCCTGCGTCGACGTCGCGCCGCCGGCTCCCTGACCGACTCCGCGTCCTCCGGACACGTTCCCGCCAGACCAGGTCCCCCCTGGCCCTCGGACCCCCGGTCGCTTCCTGCGCCCGGGGGTCTTCCCTTTTTCGGCGCCGCGCCGCCCGCCCGCGCCTGCGACATCGGCGGCTCGCCCGCGGCGCGCGCTTCGGGCTAGGCTCCGACCATGGGGTTCGCCTTCGACGAGACGATGTCCGGGACCATGGAGCGGGTCGACCAGCCGGGCCAGGCGGTCCCGTTCAGCTTCTCGATCCACGTCCACGCGCCGTCGCTGGGCCGGCACCTGCGAGACGGCAAGGCCACGCTGCGGGGCACGGTCGAGGCCCCGGGGCTGGCCGCGTCGGCCGCGCTGGAAGGCGAGATCACGATGCGGCCGCTGGGCCGGCGCCTGATCCGCTACGAGTTCGAGTTCGATGGCGACGACGGCCGCCGCTACCGGTTCGCCGGCCAGAAGGACATCCGCTGGACCGACCTGCGGCGGTCGTGGACCACCCTGCCCGGCGAGATCACGGACGCCGCCGGGGCCCTGGTGGCCCGCTGCCTGACCCGGTTCGACGCCCGGGCCGACTGGCTCCAGTTCGCCTCGAGCTGGCGCCCGGCCTGAGCCCGGCGTCCGCGCCGGGGCGGGCGCGGCGAGCCCCGCGCCGCCCGCGGGCCGGATCCGCGCAACGCCCCGTCTTGCCAGGTTGCCGGGCGCGCCCTGGACCTTATGGTGACCTCACCCCGACCGTGAGCGTCGTGGTATGCATCGGCGTTCCAACGGACGGCACCATGGGATTCCTCCAGAAACTCTTCGGAAGTAAGAACCAGCGCGAGGTCAAGCGGATGCAGCCCCTCGTGGACCGCATCGGCCAGCTCGGCGCCACCATGGAGGCCAAGAGCGACGCGGAGCTCCGCGCCCTCACCGGTGAGCTCAAGCAGCGCATCGACAACGGCGCGACCCTGGACGACGTCCTGCCGGAGGCCTTCGCGGCCGTCCGGGAGGCCGGGGTCCGGGCCCTGGGCATGCGGCACTACGACGTGCAGCTGATCGGCGGCATGGTCCTGCACTCCGGACGCATCGCCGAGATGCGCACCGGTGAAGGCAAGACCCTGGTCGCGACCCTGCCGGCGTACCTCAACGCGCTGTCGGGCAAGGGCGTCCACGTCGTCACCGTCAACGACTACCTGGCGCGACGTGACGCCGAGTGGATGGGCAAGCTGTACGGCTTCCTCGGCCTCACCACCGGCGTGGTCGTGCACGGCGTCGAGGACTACGACCGCCAGCGCGCCTACCGGTGCGACATCACCTACGGCCAGAACAACGAGTTCGGCTTCGACTACCTGCGCGACAACATGAAGACGTCGCCGGACCGCATGGTCCAGCGGCCGCTCAACTACGCGATCGTCGACGAGGTCGACTCGATCCTGATCGACGAGGCCCGGACCCCGCTGATCATCTCGGGCGCCGCCGAGCAGGCCGCCGACCTCTACATCAAGGTCGACCGCATCATCCCCCGCCTCAAGCGCGACGTCGACTACGTCGTCGACGAGAAGGCGCACAACACGATGCTCACCGACGAGGGGGTCGAGCGGGTCCAGAAGCTGCTGGGCGTCGACAACCTCTACGACTCGCACAACCTGCAGCTCAACCACCACGTGGTCCAGGCGCTGCGCGCCCACACCCTGTACAAGCGCGACGTCAACTACCTGGTCGAGGAGGGCAAGGTCGTCATCGTCGACGAGTTCACCGGCCGCAAGATGCCGGGCCGGCGCTGGTCCGACGGCCTGCACCAGGCGATCGAGGCCAAGGAGGGCGTGACGATCGAGGAGGAGAACCAGACCCTCGCGACCGTCACGTTCCAGAACTACTTCCGCATGTACAACAAGCTGTCCGGCATGACCGGCACGGCCGACACCGAGGCGACCGAGTTCACCGAGATCTACAAGCTCGACGTCGTCGTCATCCCGACCAACAAGCCGATCGTCCGCAAGGACCACCCGGACCTGGTCTACAAGAACGAGAAGGGCAAGTTCCGCGCGGTCATCAACGACCTCGAGGACTGCCAGAAGCGCGGCCAGCCGGTCCTGGTCGGCACGGTCTCGGTCGAGAAGTCCGAGGTCCTGGCCAAGATGCTGCGCGAGCGCGGCCTGCCGTTCAACGTCCTCAACGCCAAGCAGCACGGCCGCGAGGCCATGGTCGTCGCCCAGGCCGGGCGCAAGGGATCGATCACGATCTCGACCAACATGGCCGGCCGCGGCACCGACATCTTGCTCGGCGGCAACGCCGAGGCGATGGCCAAGGAGGCGCTGGCGCAGGAGAAGGCCAAGCTGGCCGAGTCGGCCAGCGCCGCCCAGCAGGCGCCGGTCGGCGACGGCGCGGGCGACGGCGACGGCGAGCCGGCGGGCGACGGGCCCTACCGCGGCGCGGTCGAGCCGGCGTTCGACGAGGAGGCCCGCTACGCCGAGCTGCTGGCCATGTACAAGGCCCAGTGCGACGCCGAGCGCCAGGAGGTCATGGCCGCCGGCGGCCTCAAGATCGTCGGCACCGAGCGCCACGAGTCGCGCCGCATCGACAACCAGCTGCGCGGCCGCGCCGGCCGCCAGGGCGATCCGGGCGCGTCCCGCTTCTACCTGTCGCTCGAGGACGATCTGCTGCGCATCTTCGGCCTCGACCGCATGGCCGGGCTGATGGAGCGGCTCGGCCTCGAGGAGGACACGCCGATCGAGTCGCCGATGGTGACCCGGTCGATCGAGGGCGCGCAGAAGAAGGTCGAGGGTCGCAACTTCGACATCCGCAAGAACGTCCTCGAGTACGACGACGTCATGAACCAGCAGCGCAAGACGATCTACGCCTTGCGCCGCCAGGTCCTCGAGGGCCGCTACCTGCGCGAGCTGTCCGAGGAGGACGTCAAGAAGGGCGTCGTCGCCGAGCCCGCCACCGAGAGCGGCACCTGGACCATCAGCGGCCTGGCCGACGAGCTGCGGCCCAAGGTCGTCGAGCTGGTCGATCGCATCGCCGACCGCGTCGCCGAGCGCGATCGCGACCTCGCCGACGGCAAGCCGGTGGGCGAGACCCGGCCGCACTGGCGGGTGCTGCGCACCGAGATCTGGCGCCAGTACGGCTGTCTGCTCGACGTCGAGAAGCAGGTCGAGGGCACGACCACCGACACCGCCAAGAAGTCGGCGCTGGTGACGTTCATCGCCGAGCGCGCCGCGGCGTCGCTGATCCAGCAGCGCGAGCGCGTCTACGACATGTGCGAGGAGCTGATCCAGACCCTCGTCAACGCCAACTGCCCGTCCGCCGAGTCCGAGGAGGAGTGGGACGTCGACGCCCTCGAGGACGCGCTGGCCGAGCAGTTCAACTGCGAGTTCGACGTCGGCTCCAAGCTCGACCACGAGGAGATCGCGGCCAACGCGTGGAAGACGGTCGAGAAGCGCCTCGACGAGCGCGAGCAGGAGCTGACCCGGCCCTGGTTCATGTACTTCGCCCGGCACTTCCTGCTCGAGGAGATCGACAACCAGTGGATCGATCACCTCAAGAACATGGACGCGCTCCGTGAGGGCATCGGCCTGCTCGGCTACGGCCAGAAGGACCCGAAGAAGGAGTACAAGCGCATCGGCCTCGAGATGTTCACCGAGATGATGGGCCACCTGTCCAACAACGTCGCGACCAAGCTGTTCCGGGTCGAGATCAAGAAGCAGGAGGAGCCGGTCCCGACGGTGGAGACCAAGGAGCGCGAGATGGTCGAGGCCGGCGCCGCCGGCAAGGTCGACCAGGACGAGGCCGAGCAGCAGCAGGGCCAGCAGCGCCGCGCCCGCGGCGAGCGCAAGGCGCCGCGCGGCAACGGCGCCGCCGGCGAGCCCAAGCAGGAGACCGTGCGGCGCGACCGGCCCAAGGTCGGCCGCAACGATCCCTGCCCGTGCGGCAGCGGCAAGAAGTACAAGAAGTGCCACGGCCGCGACGAGGCCGAGGCCGGCGCCGGCGGCGAGTAGGAGCGTCGACGGTGGCCGACGTCGGGTGCCCTGGGTTCCGGTTCGCCGGGGCCCGGGGCGGCATCAAGCACAAGGCCGGGCTCGACGTCGCGCTGATCGCGTGCGATCGGCCGGCGACCGCCGCGGCGGTCTTCACCAGCAACCGGGTCAAGGCCGCGCCGGTCCGGCTGTCGCAGCGGACGCTGCGCGCCGCCGGCGGCGCCGGCATCCGCGGCGTCGTCGTCAACAGCGGCAACGCCAACGCCTGCACCGGGCCGCGCGGCGCCGCCGACGCCCGCCGCATGCAGGCCGAGGCCGCCGCCGCGATCGGCTGCGCGCCAGGCGAGGTGCTGGTGGCGTCGACCGGCGTGATCGGCACGCCGCTGCCCATGGACCGGGTCGACGCCGGCATCGCGCTGGCCGGCGCGGCGCTGGCCAGGGGCGGCTTCGGCCGGTTCGCCGAGGCGATCCTGACCACCGACCGCGGCCCCAAGACCGCGCGCCGGACCGTGCGCCTCGGCGGTCGCAAGGTGACGCTGCTCGGCTGCACCAAGGGCGCGGGGATGATCGCGCCCAACATGGCGACCACCCTGACCTTCGTCACCACCGACGCGGCGATCGGGCCGGCGGCGCTGGCGGCGGCGACCCGCGCCGCGGTCGGGCCGACGTTCAACGCGATCGCGGTCGACGGCGACACCTCGACCAACGACATGCTGACCGTGCTCGCCGGCGGCGCCGGTCGCAAGCTCGCCGGCAAGGACCTCGCCGGCTTCACCGCCGCGCTGCAGGACCTGCTCGGCGACCTCGCGCGCCAGCTGATCACCGACGGCGAGGGCGTCCACCACGTCGTCGAGGTCTACGTCCGCGGCGCCGCGTCGGCGCGCGCCGGCCAGGCGGTGGCGCGGCGCATCGCGACGTCGCCGCTGGTCAAGACCGCGATCGCCGGTGGCGATCCCAACTGGGGTCGCATCCTGTGCGCGGTCGGCAACGCCGGCGTCGCGATCCGGCCCGAGCGCATCGCGGTGTGGCTCGACGAGCAGCCGCTGTGCAGCGCCGGCGCCCGCGCCGCCGATCACGACGAGGCGGCGGCGGCGGCGGTGATGCAGCGGCCGAGCTACACGATGACCGTGGAGCTGGGCCAGGGCCGCGCCGAGGCCCGGTACCTGGCGTGCGACCTGTCGCACGAGTACGTGACGATCAACGCCGACTACCGGACCTGAAGCGATCGAGGCGACCCCACGAAGGTTCGCCGTCGCCGATGGCGAACCGGCCGCGGCCCGCCGCCTCGACTCCGCCCTCGCGGCTTCGCCGCTCGGGCTCCGCTCGGCGTGAGCGGAGACCGGGGGCGCCACGGTGCCTTGCCTCCCGAAACCGTGCCGGTTCTGCCCCGTGCCCGTGCCCGTGCCCGTGCCCGTGCCCGTGCCGTGCCGTGCCCGTGCCCGTGCCCGTGCCCGTGCCCGTGCCCGTGCCCGTGCCGTGCCCGTGCCGTGCCCGTGCCACGGCTGCGCCCGCGACGCGACACCACAGCGTCGTCACGACGATGACGCATCGCATCCGCGGAGCGTCCGTTGACATCCGTTGAAGCGCCATCAGATAGTCCGCCCGCCATGAAGATCGGCGTTCCGAAGGAAATCAAGACGCAGGAATTTCGAGTCGGCATGACGCCCGCGGGCGTCGCGATGCTGACCCAGCGCGGGCACACGGTGCTCGTCGAGGCCGGCGCCGGCATCGGCTCGGGGCTGCCCGACGACGCCTACGTCAAGGCGGGCGCGACGATCGTCGCGACCCGCGAGGAGGTCTGGGGCGGCGGCGACATGGTCGTCAAGGTCAAGGAGCCCATCGCGCCCGAGTTCGCGCTGATGCGCAAGGACCAGCTGCTGTTCACCTACCTGCACCTCGCCGCGGCCCAGGAGCTCGGCAAGGAGCTGCTCGACCGCGGCGTCAACTCGGTCGCGTACGAGACGATCGAGCCCAAGCCGGGCGTGCTGCCGCTGTTGACCCCGATGAGCGCGGTCGCCGGGCGGATGAGCGTGCAGGCCGGCGCCCACCACCTCGAGCGCGAGCGCGGCGGCAAGGGCGTCCTGCTCGGCGGCGTCCCCGGCGTCCGCCGCGGCAAGGTCGCGATCATCGGCGGCGGCGTCGTCGGCGCCAACGCGGCGCGGATCGCGGTCGGCCTGGGCGCGCAGGTCACCGTCCTCGACATCAACCTCGAGACGCTCGCCTACCTCGACGACATCTACGAGAGCAAGATCATCACGCGCTACTCGGATCCGCACGCGATCGAGGAGGCGGTCCTCGAGGCCGACCTCGTCGTCGGCGCCGTGCTGATCGCCGGCGCCCGCGCGCCGCGGCTGGTCACGCGCGACATGATCAAGCGCATGGAGGCCGGCTCGGTGATCGTCGACGTCGCGATCGACCAGGGCGGCTGCGTCGAGACCGCCAAGCCGACGACCCACGACAACCCGACCTACGTCGTCGACGACGTCATCCACTACGGCGTCGCCAACATGCCGGGCGCGGTGCCGCGGACCTCGACGTTCGCGCTGACCAACGCGACGATCCCGTACGTCCTCAAGCTGGCCGCCGAGGGCCTCGAGGCCGCGTGCGACAAGGATCCGGCGATCGTCAGCGGCGTCAACACGTACAAGGGTGGCGTGCCGCACCCCGCGGTCGCCGAGGCGCTCGGCGTGCCGCACGCGCCGTGGAAGCAGCGCTGAGCCGCGCCGCGGCGCCGCGCGCGCGGTGAGCGCGCGCGGCTACGCCGGCGCCAGCGCGCGCTCCCACAGCACCGCGCCGTCGCCGCCGTGCAGGCGCGCGACCAGCGCGCGATCGCGCGGCTGGTAGGCGAGCGCGCCGAAGCTCATCAGGCCGCCGGCGGGGCCGCTGCCGAACTGCGCCGGCGTCGGCGCGCGCGCGAACACGACCTCGGGGCCGAACGTGGGATCGAGCGGGTTGGGCCCGAACGCGCCGGCGTGCAGCGGTCCGGCGACCAGCTCCCAGAACGGATCGAAGTCGTGGAACGCGGCGCGCGCCGGGTCGTAGCGATGGGCCGCCGCGTAGTGGACGTCCGCGGTCAGCCAGACGACGTTGCGGACGCCGCGGGCCCGCAGCCCGGCGAGGATCGCGGCGACCTCGTGCTCGCGGCCCAGCGGCGGGCCCGGGTCGCCCTGGGCGAAGCCCTCCTGGCGACCGGCGCCGTCGGGCGGCGGCGGTCCGTCGGGGATGACCAGGCCGAGCGGCTGATCGCAGGCGACGATCTTCCAGGTCGCGGTCGACGCCGCCAGGGTCTCGACCAGCCACGCGGCCTGGGTCGCGCCCAGCATCGCGGTCGCCGGCCCGGCGGCGGCGTCGCGGCCGGCGCCGTTGCGGCCACGCGCCGAGCGCGCGTCGAGCACGATCACCTCGACGTCGGGGTGCGGCCGCGCCGCGCGCCAGATCCGGTCGTCGGGGCCGCGGCGCACCGCGAAGTAGTCGAGGAAGGCGCGGCGCGCCCGCGCCGCCAGGGTGTCGACGTCGCGGACCTGGTAGCGGTCGTCGTCGAGGCGCTGCCCCGGGTACCAGTTGTTGAGGGTCTCGTGATCGTCCCACTGCGCGATCATCGCGACCTCGGCGAGCAGGCCGCGGTAGTGCTCGTCGAGCAGGTTGTAGGCGTGGTTGCCCCAGAACTCGGCCTGGGTCTCGGCGACCTTGGCCTTGGCGGCGGTGGTGAGGTTGCGCCACAGCCCGCCGCCGGGCAGCCGGACCGCGGCCTCGATGGGGACGTCGGCGTAGACCGCGTCGCCGGAGTGGACGAACAGGTCGGGCGCCAGCCGCCGCAGCGCCGCGAACGCCGGCAGGCCGCCGCGCCGCGGATCGATGCCCCAGCCCTGGCCGCAGACGTCGCCCGACCAGGCCAGCAGGAACGGCTCGCCGGCGCCCCGGACCCGCAGCCGCCCCGGGGTCGCCGCGCTGACGCCGCCGTCGTCGGCCTCGAGCGACACCTGGTAGCGGACGTCGCCGGCGGGCAGGCCGGCGACCTCGACCGCGCCGCACAGGTCGGTGCCGGCGTCGACCCGGGGCCCGTCGACCCGGTGGCCGTCGCGATCGCCGGGGCCCCACCACTCGACCCGCAGCCGCCCCGGCGCCGCCGCGCGCGCCCACAGGCGGGCGCGGCCGCGATCCAGATCCCCGGCCTGGACCGCCTCCGGCGCCGCCGGCAGGCCCCGCAGGACCGCCGGGGCGCGGCGGCAACAGGCCGCCACCGCCGCGGCGCCGAGCCCGGCCAGGACCTCGCGGCGGCGGATGCGGCGGGCCACGGCCCAGGCTACCACGCCAAGTCCTCGTGATCCCGAGCGGTTCGGCGATTGTCGCGGCGGGAATACCAGCCGGCGACCGTCTGGTAGAACGGGTTGTGATGCTGACCCGCCGCAAGGCTCGCCGCAGCGAGTTCGAGGACACCGCGCTGGTGCACCTCGACGCCCTGTACGGCGCCGCCTGTCGGTTGACCCGCAACACGCGCGACGCCGAGGATCTGGTCCAGGAGACCGTGCTCAGGGCCTACCGGTTCTGGGACAGCTTCGAGAAGAACTCGAACTGCAAGGCGTGGCTGCTGCGGATCCTGACCAACACGTTCATCAACGAGTACCAGCGGCGCAAGCGCAGCCGCCAGGTGCTCGACGCGGCCACCGCCGAGCAGGACGCCACCGACGGCGTCCTCGTCCACGAGGCGGCGGTGGCGCAGCGCAGCCCCGAGGCGATGCTGCTCGAGCGCAGCGTCTCCGACGACGTCCAGCGCGCGCTCGACGCCCTGCCGGAGGACTTCCGGGTCGCCGTCGTGCTCTGCGACATCGAGGGGCTGTCGTACAAGGAGATCGCCGAGGTCATGGGGACCCCGGTCGGCACCGTCATGAGCCGGCTGTTCCGCGGCCGTCGCCTGCTGCAGGCGTCGCTGCGCGACTTCGCGGTCCAGCACGGCTACGTCCGCGGCGACGCCGCGGCGCCCGCCGCCGCCAGCCCCGCCTCCCCGTCCACCGACGAGGCCCCCATCGACCTGGCCCACTACCGCCAGACCCGGCGCCCCTCGTGAGCCACCCAGGTTTTCCACGATGACCCGTCTCTCCGACATCTGCGCCAGCATCGACACCCTGGCCATGACCTACCTCGACGACGAGCTCGCCGACGAGGAGCTCCGCGACCTCGAGCTGCACCTGCGCGAGTGCGCGTCGTGCCGCGACCGGGTCGACGCCGAGCGCCACGAGCTCGATCAGCTGCGGCGGCGCCTGCAGGCGCCGCCGGCGCCGGACCTGATGCGGGCCCGGATCGCCGCCTCGCTCGATCGCGAGGACGCGACCCTGGGCCGCGCCGAGTGGCGCTCGCGCCTCGCCGCGTGGTCGCTGCCCGCCGCCGCGACCCTGGTCGCCGCCGCCGCGCTGCTCTTGTTCGTCGTCAACCGCAACCCGCCGGTCGCGCCCGAGGGCGTGGTCCGCGCCGTGGTCGAGACCGGCCACCTCGACTCGCCCCGGGTCCGCCCCGGCGCGGTGCGGCCGGCCGGCACCGCCGGCGGCTCGGTCGAGAGCGTCGACCGGATCGCGTCGTGGAAGGCCAAGCGGCCCCTCGCTGGCCGCACGGTCAGCAACCAGCTCTACCAGATCACCACCGACTGGGGCGCCCAGCTGGTGGTCCAGGCCAGCATCCTCGACGCGCGCAACCTCGACCTGTCGATCGGCGAGCGCACCTCGGTGGCCGGGACGTCGCTGTACGTCGCCTCGGTGAACGGCCTGTCGGTGGTCACCTACGTCGCGCCCACCGGCGTCGGCTACATCTTCAGCTCCGACAGCCTGATGCCGGGCGACCTGGCCCGGGTGGTCGTGCAGTACCAGCTGGTCGACCGCATCGGCGCCCAGATCAGCGACTGACCGAGGCCGCGGCGCGGTGGCGCAGGCGGCGCGCGGCGGCGCGCGCTTATCGAAGTGCGCGCGCGAGGTCGAGTTGAGGCGCCGGCCGGGATATCATTCCTGCGGGGGCACCACCGCCGCATGAGCCATCGCCGCATCCTGCTCGTCGACACCGACCGCGCGTTCCACCAGCTGCTCGAGGACCAGCTCGGTCCCTACGGCTTCGAGATCGTCGCGACCAGCCCGACCGAGGGCGACGTCCTGGCCCGGGTGCCGCAGCTCGAGCCGGCGCTGATCGTCATCGCCGTCGACGAGCCCGACAAGGTCGGCTACGCGCTGTGCAACAAGGCCAAGAAGGGCGTCGCCGCGTCGATCCCGGTGATCCTGGTGACCGCGACGGTGACGCCCAAGAGCTTCGCCAACCACCGCAAGATCAAGATCCACGCCGACGAGTACATCGACAAGCGCGGCCTCAACCCGGCCGAGGTCGTCGGCAAGATCGACAACCTGATCGGCCTCGGCGAGGCCGAGCTCGACGAGCTGCACATCCCGGTCGAGGTCGACGACGTCGCGATCGACCTCGCCGACGCGGTCGAGGTCGAGGTCGAGGTCGAGGTCGAGCCGATCGGCGACGACGGCGTCGACGAGTTCGACGAAGGCAACGCCACCTCGCTGGCGCCGCCGCGGGTCACCGACGCCCTGCTCGACGCCGATCTCGACGACGCGTTCGCCGCGCTGACCGGCATCGGCGACGAGCCCGCGGTCGAGGCGTCGCCGGCGCCGATGCCGCCGCCGGCCCCCGCGACGCCGCCGGCGCGGCCCCAGCGCTGCAGCGAGCCGCCGCCGCTACCGCCGTCGGTGACGGCGGCCCGGGACCCGCGCCGCTGCCGCCGGTCGACGAGCTCGAGGTCGCCGAGCCGCCGCCGCGCGCCGCCAGCGAGCCCGCGATCCTCACCAGCGCCGTGGTCCAGGACTTCGTCACCGAGGAGCCCTCGATGGGGGTCCCCGAGCCGATCGACCAGGGGCCCGACGAGGTCGACGCCAGCGAGTGGAGCGGCGAGATCCCCGAGCCGATCGAGCCCGGCGACTTCGACAGCGAGGAGCGCACCAGCGCCGGCGGCCCGCCGCTGTCCGACATGCTGCGCAGCGACGCCGCGCCGTCGGTCGGCCGCGCCGATCCCGCCGCCGAGCCCTCGGTGGCGGACCTCGATCTGCCGATGGAGGTCGAGATCTCGTCCGACGCGGCGATGGAGCTGCCGGTCGAGCTCGAGGTCGAGATGGCCAGCCCGTCCGAGGACGACGCCGCGCTGGACCTGGCGCTCGAGATGGCGCCGTTCGACGCCGAGCCGGAGGCGATCGCGGCCGAGCCCGAGCCCATCGCGGCCGAGCCCGCCGTCGAGCCCGAGCCGGTCGCCGTCGAGCCCGAGCCCGAGCCCGAGCCGGTCGCCGTGGCCGTCGAGCCCGAGCCCGTCGCCGTGGCCGTCGAGCCCGAGCCCGTCGCCGCCGAGCCCGAGCCCGAGCCCGTCGCCGCCGAGCCCGAGCCCGTCGCCGCCGAGCCCGAGCCCGAGCCCGTCGCCGCCGAGCCCGAGCCGGTCGACGCCGGCCTCGACCTCGGCCTCGAGGAGGTCGCGGCCCGCGCCGACGCCGAGCAATCCGGCGTCCACGACCGCCGCACGCTGCAGAAGATCCACGTCCTCGAGCGCGAGAACGCGCGCCTCAAGGCCGAGGTCGACAAGGCCCGGCACGCCGCCGACGCGCCCAAGGGGCCGTCGCGCGAGCGCGAGTTCCTGCACCTGCGCGAGATGATCGCCGGCAAGGATCGCGAGATCCTCGAGCTGCGCGACGAGCTGGTCGCCAAGGACCGGCAGATCCTCGACGGCAAGGAGCGGCTGCGCCAGCTCCAGCACGCCAAGGCCCAGCTCGAGGGCAAGAACCTCGAGCTCGAGCAGCGCATCATCGGCGACGTCGACAAGGTCGAGGCCGCCGAGATCGCGCGCAAGGATCTCGAGGTCCGCGCCGCCGAGCTGGCCACCAGGCTGGCCGCGCTCGAGAGCAAGGCCCGGAGCGACGCCGACGCCGCGGCCCGCGCGCTGGCCGAGAAGGCGGCCCAGGCCGCGCACCTCGACAAGGAGCTGACCGCCGCGCGCGCCCGCGCCAGCGAGCTCGAGCGCGAGCACACCGAGACCATCGCGCAGCTGACCCGCGCCCACGAGGCCCAGGCCGCCGAGCTGCGCGCCGAGGGCGAGCGCGGCCGCGAGGACGCGGTCGAGGCCCTGCGCACCGAGCTGGCCCAGGCCCAGGGTGCGCGGATCGCCGCGCTCGAGGCCGAGCACGCCGAGGCGCTCGCCGCCCGCGACGCCGCCCGCGACCGCGCGGTCGCCGACGCCCAGGCCGAGGCCGCGGCCCGGATCGCCGCGCTCGAGGACGCCCACGGCGACGCCCTCGCGTCCGCCAAGGCCGACGCCGGCGCCGCCCTCGCCGCCGAGAAGGCCCGCGCCGAGCAGGCGCTCGCCGCCGAGCAGGCCTGCGCCGAGAGGCGCTCGCCGCCGAGCAGGCGCGCGCCGATCAGGCGGTGTCCGACGCCGCCGCCCACCTCGAGCAGGTCACGGCCGACGCCGAGGCGCGCCTCGAGGCCGCCGTCGCCGCCGCCCAGGCCGCGGCCCAGGAGGAGCTGGGCGCGGTGGTCGCCGCCCACCAGGGCGAGGTCGAGCGGTTGCGCGCCGAGCACGCCGCCGCGCTCGAGGCTGCGCGGCGAGCTCGAGGCCAGCTCGCCCAGACCCGCGCCGCCGCGATCGCCGAGCGCGATCGGCTCACCACCGAGCGCGACGCGTCGCGCGCGGCCATGGCCGAGGCCGAGGACCGCCACGCCGCCGCCGCCGAGGCGCTGGCCACCGCCCACGCCGAGGAGCTCGCCGCTCGCGCACCGCGCTGGAGGAGGCCGAGCAGCGCCACGGCGCCGCCGCCGCGGCGCTGGCCGCCAGCCACGACGAGGAGGCCGCGACGCTGCGGGCCCAGCTCGCCGCGGCCACGGCGAAGGCCGCCGAGGACGTCGCCGCCGCCGCGCGAGCGCGACCAGGCCGTCGACGAGCTGACCCGTCGCCACGCCGCCGCGGTCGAGCAGCTCACCGGCGCGCACGCCGCCGCCGTCGCCGAGGCCGAGGCCGGCCACGCCGCCGCCCTCGCCGAGGCCGGCGCGCGCCACGCCGCCGAGCTGGCCGAGGCGCGGGCGCTGCACGCCGCCGAGGCCGCCGAGCTGCGCACCGAGAAGGACCAGCTCGAGCAGGCGCTGTCGGGCAACCGAGCCCTGACCAGCCGGCTCGAGGGCGAGCTGACGTCGGCGCGCGACACCGTCACCGCGCGCGAGCACGACCTGGCGACCCTGGGCAAGGCGATCGAGGAGCGGGACGCGCGCATCGCGACGCTCAAGGGCGAGCTCGAGGAGCTCGAGGGCCAGAACGCCGCCTACCAGGACCAGGTCCTCAAGGCGTACCAGCGCATCAAGAGCGACGAGGCGACCGTGACCCGGGCCAAGAAGGCCATGGCGATCGCGCTGACGCTGCTCGACGAGGAGAAGGGCGCGGCCAAGGACGGGTAGGCGGGCCGCGGCGCGGGCGCCCGGTCGCGGCCGCCCCGCGTGCGCCCGCCGGGCTCCGCGCTATACAGTCCCCGGATGTCCAAGGCCGCTGGCGAAACCCTGACCGGCAACCTGGCCGGCCTCGCGCCCAGCGAGCTCAAGGCCCTCGAGCGGATCTACCGGCGGCGCGTCGCGCCGACCGAGGTGGTGTCGCCCGAGCTGGCCGGCTACATGGCCGAGCTGTCGGCGACGCTGCACCGCCAGGTCGGCGTGCTGATCGATCGGCGCGGCGCCATCACCGAGGTGATGGTCGGCGACGCCTCGAAGATCACGCTGCCCGACGTCGGCCGCCTGCGCGGCGCCGCCGGCCGCTTCCGCGGCATCCGCCTGGTCCACACCCACCTGCGCAACGAGCCGCTGACCCGCGACGATCTCACCGACCTCGCGCTGCTGCGCCTCGACCTGGTCGCGGCGATCACCGTCGACACCGGCGGCCGCGCCGGCCGGCTGTTCATCGGTCACCTCGAGCCCGACGGCCCCGCCGACCGGCCGTGGCGCGAGCTGCCGGCCGAGCCGGCATCGGCGCCGCGCACCGACTTCGCCCAGCTGATCGCGTCGCTCGAGGCCGAGTACGGCCGCGGCCGGCGCCTCGCCGCCACCGACCAGGGCAAGGACCGCGCGCTGCTGGTCCACGTCGCGCTCGGCGGCGGCGCCGCCGACGACGCCCGCATCGCCGAGCTGCGCGAGCTGTGCCGCACCGCCGGGGTCCGCGTCCTCGACACGATGACCCAGCGCCGGCCCCAGCCGGATCCGCGGTGGCTGGTCGGCCAGGGCAAGCTCGAGCAGATCTGCCTGCGCGCGATGCAGCTCGGCGCCGAGCTGGTCGTCTTCGATCAGGACCTCACGCCCGGCCAGGCCCGCGCCATCAGCGACGCCACCGAGCTCAAGGTCCTCGATCGGACGATGCTGATCCTCGACATCTTCGCGCAGCACGCGCGCAGCCGCGACGGCAAGCTCCAGGTCGAGCTGGCCCAGCTGCGCTACGCCCTGCCCCGCCTGATCGAGAAGAACACGATGATGTCGCGGCTGACCGGCGGCATCGGCGGCCGCGGCCCCGGCGAGACCAAGCTCGAGCTCAACCGCCGCCGCGCCCGCGATCGCATCACGATCCTCGAGCGCCGCCTCGCCGAGCTGGCCCGCGACCGCCGGCTGCGGCGGCAGCGGCGCACCGGCCGCGACGTGCCGATCGTCGCGATCGTCGGCTACACCAACGCCGGCAAGTCGACGCTGCTCAACGCGCTGACCGACGGCGACGCCCGCGCCGAGAACAAGCTGTTCGCGACCCTCGATCCGATCTCGCGGCGGCTGCGGTTCCCGCGCGAGCGCGAGGTCGTCATGACCGACACCGTCGGCTTCATCCGCGACCTGCCCGCCGAGCTCAAGGCCGCGTTCGCGGCGACGCTCGAGGAGATGGCCGACGCCGACCTCCTGATCCACGTCGTCGACGCCTCGGACCCCGACCGCGACCGCCACATCGCGACGGTCGAGGCCCTGCTGACCGAGCTCGGCCTGGCCGAGCGCCGCCGGCTGCTGGCCTGGAACAAGTGCGACCGGCTGCGCGGCGGCGACGCCGACCACCTCGCGCTGCACGGCGGCGGCTTCGTGGTGTCGGCGCTCGACCGCGCGACCTTCGGCCCGCTGCTGCTCGCGATCGAGCAGGCGCTGTGGCAGGAGGGCAAGGCCCCCGAGATCCTCGACTACGACGGCGTCGCTACTGCAGCGTCGCCGACAGCGTGATCGTCGGGCTCAGCGCCTTCGAGATCGGGCAGTTCGCCTTGGCGTCGTCGGCCAGCTCGGCGAACTTGGCGGCGTCGATGCCGGGGACGCGCGCGGTGCAGACCAGCTCGATCGACGGGATCGTCCAGCCGGCCTCGCCCTTGATGATCGCGACCCGCGCCTCGGTGCGCAGCTCCTCGGCGGGGTGCCCGGCGGCGGTGAGCCGGAACGCCAGCGCCATCGTGAAGCAGCCGGCGTGGGCGGCGCCCAGCAGCTCCTCGGGGTTGGTCCCGGCCTTGCCGTCCTCGCTCTGGAAGCGGAACTTGGCGGTGTACGGCTGATCGGTGATGGCGCCGGAGCCGGTGGTCAGCGTGCCCTGACCCTCGAGCCCGGTGCCGCTCCAGACGGCGGTCGCGGTGCGTTGCATGATGGTTCTCCCTGTTGGCGACGGCATCGTGCCAGAGGGTCCGCGCGCTGACCACCCGACCGGGCGCCGGGTCCGGGCGCCGGGATCCGCGCAACCTGCGTCGGTACCTGCGCAACCTGCGACGGTCCCTGCGCGCCGTCGCGGACTCCCGCGCCAACGTCCGGCTAGTTAGCGGCGTGACGCGCCGGCATGACCCTTGCTCAGGATCCACGGGATGAGCCGGCACCGCTTCCTGATCGCGAACGCCGACCCCATGTCGCGACGCCGCCTGCGCGCCCTGCTGGCGCGCAGCGGTGGGCTCGTCCGCGAGGCGGCGTCCGGATGGGAGCTGATGTCGCTGCTCGCCACCGACGGCCCGTTCGCGCTGGTGATCGCCGACGTCGAGCTGGCGATGCCCAACGGGCTGCAGGCCCTCGCCATGGCCCGCACCGCCGGCCTCGACGTGCCGTTCGTGATCACGTCGCCGAGCGACGACCCGCGCATCCAGACCATGGCCCGCCGCCTGGGCGCGGCGCTGCTGCTGCGCCCGCATCCGCCCGACGCCCTGCTGGAGCACGTCGAGCGGCTCGCGCCGCGCCGCGCCGACAGCGAGCCCGGCGACCGCGCCGCGCGCCGCGCCTGACCTCCTCGGGGCGGGGACGCGAGCCTGCCCGCGGGCCGTGGGGCGGGGCATCCCGCCACGATGTGGCAGCGTGCCCCAACTCGTGCGCTCACGCGCGTGCACAGGGGCGCCCGCGCGACGCGACGCGCGCGGCATGGCCGCTGCACTGCTCCCGGGCAACCCCACCCCCCAACCCCCAACCAGGAGGAACTCATGCGCACCCTGCTCGCCCCCATGCTCGCGGCGGCCCTCCTCGCCTCGCCCGTCATCGCGGCCGCCGCGCCAGGCGCGACCGCCGGCCCCGCCGAGGCGCGGCCGATGACCCCGATGGCCCTCGCGCTGCGTCACCAGGTCGCCGCGCTCGAGCTGCTGGCGTCGAGCGCGCGCCTCGACGCCGTGGCGCGCCGGCTCGCCGAGCACGGCGCCCACCTCGGCACCGTGGCGTTCTTCGACAGCGCCGCGGCCGTGCAGGCGCGGCTCAGCGCCGACGAGCGCGCCGTCGCCGCGGTCGACGACGTCGCGTCCAGCGTCGCCGAGCTGCCGGGCGTCTAGCGACGTCGCGCGTCAGCGCCGGCCCAGGAACCCGACCGCGATCCCGCCCAGCACGATCGCGCCGCCGATCGCGGCGTGCGCGGGCGGCTGCTCGGCGAAGAACGCCCACGTCATCAGCGACGCGCCCACCGGCTCGCCCAGGATCGCCAGCGCGACCAGGTGGGTCGGCGTGGTCCGGACCGCGAGGTTGAGGAAGCTGTGGCCGAGCAGCGACGGGATCGCCGCCGACAGCGCGATCGCCGTGTACGACTGCCACGGCAGCCCGGTGAAGGTCGCGCCCGACAGCAGCGCGCCGGCCAGCAGGCCGACGCCGGCGACGCCGTTGACCGCCGCGAGGTACGGGAACAGCGGCATCGCCTCGCGCAGGCGACGCCCGACCACCAGGTACGCCGCGGCGGTCGCGGCGCCGGCGAGCGCCAGGCCGTCGCCGATCAGCGCGTGGCCGCCGGCCTGCCAGTCGCCGCCGGCCAGGGTCGCGCACCCGGCGCCGGCGATCGCGATGCCCAGCCACTCGCGGCGGCGCACCCGGTCGCCGATCAGCGCGCCGAGCAGCGCCGCGAACACCGGGTTCATCGCGACCAGCGCCAGCGACGCCGCGGTCGACGTGAAGTACAGCGAGGTGATCCAGACGCCGAAGTGGACGCCGAGCAGCGCGCCGGCCGCGACCACCAGCAGGCGCTCGCGCCGACCGAGGCCGCGCAGCGCGGCGAGCCCGCCGCGGCCCGCGATCGCCAGCAGGATCGCGGCGAGGCCGACGCGCCCGGCCGCGACGGTCATCGCCGGCGCCGGCGCCGCCCACCGGATCAGCGGCGTCGCCGCCGCCAGCGACACGATCGCCGCGACCAGCACCGGCAGGCCTTGGCGGGCGCGGGCGGACATGGCGGCGACTCTGCCAGCGTCGCCACGCGCCGCGCAAGCACGGCCGGGCGTAGGCTCGCGGCATGACCCGAAGTCGTCACCACGCGCGCAGCGCCGCCGAGCGCCGCGCCGCCACCGTGCCGTGCGCGGTGTGCGCGCGGACCGTGCGCGCCGTCGACAGCACCGCGCTCGACAGCCTCCGCGCCCAGTTCGCCGACGCGGTGCGCGCCCGCCACCCCGGCCTCGCCGACGACGCCCGGCTGTGCCGCGCCTGCCTGGCCGCCGAGCGCACCCACCACGTCGTCGGCGAGCTGCAGCGCGAGCGCGGCGACCTCGACGAGGTCGAGCGCGACGTGTCGCGGCGCGCCGCCGACCACGTCGCGATCGCGACCCGGCTCAACGAGGAGTTCGACCGGTCGCTGACGCTGGGCGAGCGGGTCGCCGACGGCGTGGCGCGGGTCGGCGGCTCGTGGGGCTTCATCGGCGGCTTCGTCGCGGTGCTCGTGACCTGGACCGTGGTCAACGCGATGGTGCTGCGCGGCCACGCCTTCGATCCCTACCCGTTCATCCTGCTCAACCTGGTGCTGTCGTGCCTGGCCGCGATCCAGGCGCCGATCATCATGATGTCGCAGCGCCGGCTCGGCGCCCGCGACCGGCTGCAGGCCGATCAGGACTTCCGCACCAACCTCAAGGCCGAGCTCGAGATCGCGCTCTTGCACGAGAAGCTCGATCACCTGCTGCACGTGCAGTGGGAGCGGATGGTCGAGCTGCAGCAGGTCCAGCTCGAGATCCTCGAGGAGCTCGCGACCCACGAGCCGCGCCGCTGACCGCGGGCCGGGGCCCACCGCGCCGCCGGCGCCGGTCCGACCACGTCGGTGCGACACCGACCGACAGCGCCAGCGCGGCGCGACCGGCGTATCATCGACGGCGATGAGGATCCTCCCGTTCCTCGCCGCCGCGCTGGGGGTCTGCGCGGTTCCGGCGATCGCGCGCGCCGCGCCCTGTGACACCAGCGGTCCCGACCTGGTGGTCTCGGGCATCACCTGCCAGCTGTCGGGCGTCCACACCTTCGGCACGGTCCAGGTGATCGACGGCGGCCGCATCGAGGTCGTGCCGTACGCCGGCGGCGATCCGTCGCTGACCGGCAACCTCGAGCTGCGCGCCCACGCCATCACGATCGACGCGACCTCGGCGATCACCGCGCGCGGCGTGGGCTACCAGACCCCGCTGTGCGGCGACGGCGTCCAGCCCGGCGCGGTCGCCGCCGGCGGCTGCTCGGTGCGCGACTCCGGCGGCGGCGGCTCGCACTTCGGCGGCGGTGGCCGCGGCACCAAGGACTGCCCCGGCGGCGGCTGCAGCTTCCCGCGCGACTGGGAGGAGGACTGCGGCAACTCGCTCAACGGCGGCGGCACCGCGTGCAGCGACGTCAGCAACTGCCGCAACAACGACGCCCTGCCGACGACGGCGAGCGCGAGCTACTACCACAGCATCTACGAGCCCGAGTTCGGCGGCTCGGGCGGCGACAAGGGCTGCCGCGACGGCGACGGCTTCTCGCGCAACGTCGCCGGCGCCGGCGGCGGCCGCATCGTGCTGGCCGCGCTCGACGGCGGCGCCGGCACGATCTCGATCGCGGGCACCGTCGACGCCGACGGCAAGCGCGGCTGCGGCTGGGAGAACGACTCCGGCGGCGGCGGCGCCGGCGGCACCGTGCTGATCGTCGGCGAGACCGTGACCGTGACCTCGACCGCGCGGATCACCGCGGCCGGCGGCCTCGGTGGCGACACCCGCGGCTCGCTCGATCCCACCGGCGACTGCGCCAGCGCCCAGCAGGGCTCGACCTGCGACGACTGCGGCGGTGGCGGCGGCGGCGGCATCATCTCGGTGCTGTCGGTGGTGGCGAACATCCAGGACCCGGCGGTGTTCAGCGTCGCCGGCGCGCTCGGCGGCACCTGCGCGATCTGCCAGGGCGAGGCCGGCGGCGGCGCCGGCGAGCTGCAGCTGGCCGGCGCCTACGTCGGCGAGCTGTGCGACGGTTACGACAACGACTTCGACGACAGCGTCGACGAGGGTTTCGGGACGCTGACCTGCCCGGGCGGCCCGGTGCCGGCGTGCCTCAACGGCGTGCCGCAGATCTGCCCGGCCGACGTGCCGGCCTGCGTCGGCCCGGTCACCGACACCCGCGCCCGCTTCGTCGTCATCGTCGACACCTCGGGCTCGATGCTGACCGACCTCACCGGGACCCCGACCTTCGGCGACGGCTCGGTCGATCACCCGGGCCTCGACCAGGACGGCGACGGCGCCGCCGACGACTCGCGGCTGTTCCTGGCCAAGCGGGCGCTGTCGACCGTGATCGCCGCCTACCCCGACATCGACTTCGCGCTGGCTCGTTACCACCAGGACGAGGCCGTCGACCGGAGCTGCCAGCTGTCGCACTGGTTCGAGTGCGCCGACATCTGCTGCACCTACGACGATCCCACCAACAACATCGCCCCCGCGCCGGTGCCGGCGTGCACGGTCGACGGCGGCAGCGCCGGCCCGCTCGCCGTCCTGACCACGTCGCCGGGCGACGAGTGCATCAACTACGCCGGCAACTGCGGGCCGCCGCGCCGCGGCGCCGACGTCCTGGTCGACTTCGGCGCCGACATCAACGAGTACCTGATGTGGCTCGACGGCACCGAGACCAACTTCCAGCCCGACGCCACCCCCGGCGCGTACTGCGCGTTCGGCCTGGGCGGCGACTGCGAGCTGCGCGGCACCGGGCCGACCCCGCTCGACAACAGCCTGCGCGCCGTCCACGACTACCTCGAGCCGATCCTGCCCTGCGACGCGGCGTCGACCGGCGGCTGCCGCAAGTACGGCGTCATCCTGCTGACCGACGGCGCCGAGAGCTGCAACGGCGACCCGGTCGACGCCGCCGGCGACCTCAAGACCGCGCTCGGCGTCGAGACCTACGTCGTCGGCTTCTCGGTGCTGCCGGCGGAGGCCGCCGAGCTCGACGCGATCGCCGCCGCCGGCTCGTTCTCGGGCACCCGCCCGGCGTTCCTGGTCGGCGACGAGGATCAGCTCGCCAACGCGCTGGCGTCGATCGTCTCCGACTCGGTGGTCTTCGAGACCTGCAACGGCCTCGACGACGACTGCGACGGCCGCGTCGACGAGGACTTCCCGGCGCTGGGCGGCGCCTGCAACGACGGCGAGCTGGGCGCCTGCCTGGGCACCGGCACGTTCGTGTGCAACGGCGCCGGCGACGGCGTCACCTGCGACCTGACCGACCCCGGCGCCAACCCCGACCTCGAGGTCTGCAACGGCGACGACGACGACTGCGACGGCCTGATCGACGAGGGCCTGAACTGCCAGACCCCGTGCGTGCCGACCGGCCGCGATCTGTGCAACGGCCTCGACGACGACTGCAACGGCGCGGTCGACGACGACGACCCCGACGTCGGCACCGCGTGCGGCCAGTCCGACGACGGCGTCTGCGAGCTGGGCACGTTCGTGTGCATCGCCGGCGACCTGGTCTGCGTCGGCGCCGTCTACCCCGACCCCACCGGCGAGAGCTGCGACGGCCAGGACGACGACTGCGACCTGATCGTCGACGAGGACGCGCCGTGCCCGGGCGACACCGCGTGCGTCGACGGCGGCTGCCGCCTGCCGTGCGGCGGCGGCGAGTTCGAGTGCCCGCTCGGCTTCGACTGCGTCGAGGCCGCCGGCGGTCGCTACTGCGTGCCCGGGCCGTGCGCGGCGTGCCTGCCCGGCGAGATCTGCATCGCCGACGCCTGCGTCGATCCGTGCGCCGGCGTCACCTGCGGACCGGGCGAGGAGTGCCGCCTCGGCGACTGCCTCGACTGCAGCAGCCTGGGCTGCCCGGCCGGGCAGGTCTGCTACGGCTCGGCCTGCGAGCCCGACCCGTGCGACGGCGTCGACTGCGGCGGCGCCGCCGGCTGCGACGGCGACCTCGGCTGCAGCTGCGTCGGCGGCGACTGCGTGCCCAACTGCGACGACACGCTGTGCCCGAGCGGCCAGCGCTGCGGCCCGGCCGGCGCCTGCGAGGACGACGCGTGCGACGGCGTCGTGTGCCCCGGCGCCCAGGTCTGTCGCGACGGCGCCTGCGAGGACGATCCGTGCGACGGCCGGTCGTGCGGCCCCGGCGACGTCTGCGTCGCGGGCACCTGCGTCGACGATCCGTGCCCGCGCGCGACCTGCAGCCGCGGCCGCCACTGCGAGGTCACCCCGGCCGGCGATCCGGTGTGCGTCGCCGACGAGCCGCGACCGCCGCCCGATCGGGTGTTCGCGGCCGGCGGCGGCTGCGCCAGCGGCGGCGGCGGAGGCGGCGGCGCGCTGCTGATCCTCGGCGCGCTGGCGGCGACGCTGCGGCGGAGGCGGTCGTGAGCGGCGCGCGGGGTACGGTCGCGGCGGTCGCGCTGGCGCTGCTGGTCGCGCTGCCGACCGGCTGCCGGATCGATCCGTTCGATCTCAACGGCGGCGACGACACCACCGGCGACGACACCACCGGCGACGCCGGCCGCCGCGACGGCGGCGGCGGCGGCGGCGACGGCGGCACCTGCGTCGCGACCGGCCTGGACGACACCTGCAACGAGGTCGACGACGACTGCAACGGCGTCGTCGACGACCCGTTCGACAAGGACACCGACGACGCCAACTGCGGCACCTGCGGCAACCGCTGCAGCGCGCCCAACGCGGTGCTCGACTGCCAGCAGGGCGCGTGCGTCTTCGTCGACTGCCTGCCCGGGTTCGTCGACCTCGACCCGCAGGTGGCCGGCTGCGAGTACCAGTGCCCGGTGTTCCCGCCGCACGCCGAGGACTGCAACGGCGTCGACGAGGACTGCGACGGCATGATCGACGAGGCGATCGATCTGCCGCCGCCGCCCCAGGGGCTGTGCCGCGGCACGCCCGGCACCCCGTGCGAGGGCACCGCGATGGTGTGCGCGACCCGCGGCGCGGTGACCACCTGGTACTGCGACTACGGCCCCGACGTCGAGTTCGACCCGTCGATCCCCAACGGCATCCTGCTGCAGGAGCAGCTGTGCGACGGCAAGGACGGCGACTGCGACGGCGTCGCCGACGACGCCTTCACCGATCTCGGCCAGGTCTGCGACAACGGCGCCGCCGGGGTCTGCCGCGACCTCGGCCTGCGCACCTGCGACCCCGGCGATCCGTCGCGCACGGTGTGCGACCTGACCCTGCCGCCGGATCCGATCGGCCCGGCCACCGCCGAGACCTGCAACGGCCTCGACGACGACTGCAACGGCGTCGTCGACGACGCGGTCGGACCGGGCCGGGTCGTCGACGCGATGTCGCCGGTCACGGTCGGCGCCGCGACGATCTACGTCGACACCTACGAGGCGTCGCACCCCGACGCCACGGCGGCGCTCGGCGGCGTCCTGACCCACCGCGCCTGCTCGAACCCGGGCGTGCTGCCGTGGCGCGGCGCCACCTACGCCGCCGCCGCCGCCGCGTGCGCCGCCGCCGGCAAGCGGCTGTGCACCGCCGACGAGTGGCAGGCCGCCTGCGACGACGGCACCGGCCGCGCCTACCCCTACGGCGCCAGCTTCGAGGCCGCGACCTGCAACGCCGAGCCCTACGACGGCATCCCCGGCGGCAACGACGACGACGTCCTGCTCGCCACCGGCGGCCTGGCCGCGTGCGTGTCGTCGGCCGGCCCGCTCGATCTGTCCGGCAACCTCAAGGAGTGGACCGACGACATCACCGGCCAGACCGCGAGCGGTACCGACATCGCCGTCCTCCGCGGCGGCGCCTACGACACCCCGGCGCTGGGCGCGACCTGCACGTTCCGGTCGTCGCGCGCCGCGGTCGACACCGTGCTGCCGTCGATCGGCTTCCGCTGCTGCAAGGACACCGCGCCGTAGGCCAGGGCCGGTCACCGGCCCGGCCTTGCCCGACCGGTGAATCATCGCGCAAGCTCTGACGTCGATGCCCCTGGTGCGCCGGATCTCGTTCGCCCTCACCCTCGCCCCCGCGCTCGCCGCCGTCGCCGCGCTGGCCACGGCGCGCCCCGCCCACGCCGGCGGCGCCGCCGCCGTGACCTGCGCGCTGGCCGAGCCCGACGCGGTCGAGGTCGACGGCATGCTCGACGACTGGCAGGGCGTCGCCGGGACCCGCGGCGGCGGCCAGGACAAGGACGCCAGCTTCGAGGTCCGCTGCATGCAGGTCGGCGACCGCCTGGCGCTGATGTTCGACGTCCGCGACGATCGCCTGGTCCGCCTGTACAAGGCCAAGGGCAAGCTGCTCGACGGCGAGGACCGGCTCGAGGTCTCGCTGTCGGCGGGCGGCGCGCCGCTGTGGCTCCGCCTGTTCCCCGGCGCCGAGCGCTACGAGCCGCGCGTCCAGAGCGGCACGCCGGGCCGGTGGAAGCCGGCGCCGCGGTGGGTGACCGCGGAGTCGACCGAGCAGAAGCGCGGCTGGTCGTTCGAGGTCGTCGTGCCGCTGGCCAAGCTGGCCGGCTGGAGCAAGGCGACGTCCTCGATCGACGCCACGATCGCGTTCCACGACGCCGACGAGGCCACCGAGAAGCGGACCCAGGAGACCGTCGAGCAGGCGGTCACGCTCGGCTTCGGCGACACCACCAAGCTGGTCGATCGCTTCCTCCAGGCGGTCAAGCTGCGCGCCCGGGACATCACCCTCGACGAGGTCGCCGACGTCGACCCGACGCTGCCCGGCACCGAGCGCGTGATCGCCGGCGGCAAGATCGTCGGGCTGATCGCCGAGCGCTACGGCTACGTCGAGCTGCCGGTCGACAAGCCCGGCGACGTCCGTCAGGTCCGGCTGGTCGACCTGCGCGGCGACGGCGGCCGGGTCGTGCTCGCGGTGGTCCGCCAGTACGGCGGCGGCGGCAGCCGCGACGTCCTGATCCTGCTGGGCGCCCACGACGGCCAGCTCGACACGCTGTTCACGGTCGAGCTCCGCAAGGAGGCCGACGGCAACCGGCTCGAGAGCACGTGGGAGCTGGCCGCGGCGGGCAGCCGCCGCACCGGCAAGAACCGGCCGAAGACCAAGCGCAAGCTGCGCGGCTCCGACCTGGTGATCACCGCCGGCGACGCGGTCGGCTGGGACGAGGACACCTTCGAGGAGGTCGCGGCCGACGACGCCGAGCCGATCCACCTGCCGTGGGACGCGGCCCGGGTCGGCGGCGTGTACTGGCTCGACGGCGACACGGTGCGGTCGCAGCCGCTGACCGCCAAGGACGTCAAGGCCCGCCGCAAGAAGTGAGCGGGCCGGCCGGGGCGCCGGGAGTCGGGGATTGACCCCGCCGGGCTCCGGACCCATGCTTGTCGCCATGCATGCGCGGGTGCGCCCTGCCCTCGCCGTCCTGCTCCTGGTCGGAGTGGGCGTCGTGGCCGCGCCGCGCGCGCGGCGGGGTGACCCCTGCGGCCGGCGCGGCTGCGCCGTGCTGTGCAGCCAGGTCGCCGACGCCGCCGCGGACACCAACGATCCCGCGGATCTGAGCGACGTGGTGGCCGCCGTCCCGGCGGTCCCGACCCTGCCCCGCCGCGCCGACACCGCGGTCGACCTGCCGCCGGCGGCGGCCCACGCCGCGCCGGCCGCGGTCGCGGTGCTGCCGCGCGCGCCCAAGACCTCGCCCCCGACCTGAGCCGAGCCCCTTCGCATCTCGTCTCACGTCCGGCCGACGCGCGCCCGCGCGTCCCGAGGTCCCATGTCTCGATCCGTCCTGTCCCGCGGCGCGCTGCGCCGCCTCTTCGGCAAGCTCGCCCTCGCCTCCGTCGGGGTCGCGGTCGCGTCCCCGGCCGCCGCCGGTCCCGGCGGCGCCGCCGCCGACCGCGACGTCGACGACGGCGGCGACGACGACGTCGACGCCGCGCTGGCCATCGCCGCCGGCGACGACGGCGCCGCCAGCGCCCACGCCTTCGCGATCCTCCTCGATCACATGCAGCCGATCGACGCCACCCGCGCGGTGACGCTGGCGGCGCTGTCGCCCGACGTGGGGGTCCGCGCCGCGGTCGGCGAGGCCCTGACCTGGTGCTTCCCGCTGCTCGGCGCGCGCTCGGTCATCGACCACCTGTCCCGCGACCCCGAGCCGCGGGTCCGGCTGGCCGCGGCCCGCGCCGCCCACGCCCGCCGCATCGCCCACGACGCCCCGGAGGTCCTGCAGCGGCTGGCCGCCGACCCCGAGCCATCGGTGGCCGAGGCCGCTCGCCTGGCCCTGCTCGGCCGGTAGTGGCGGCGCGCGAGTAGTGGTATACGCGGGGCTCCCCCCACTCGAAGATGTCTGGAGAACCGCATGCTTGAGACGCTCGCCAAGGGCTTTCGCGCCGCCCGCCAGAAGCTGACCGGCAAGGCCGAGCTCGATGACGACGTGATCGACGAGGCGCTCCGCGAGGTGCGCCTGTCGCTGCTGGAGGCCGACGTCGAGTTCCGCGTCGTCAAGCGCTTCCTCGATCGGGTCAAGGAGGCCGCGCGCGGCGAGCAGGTCGTCCTCAAGGCCAAGTCGCAGGAGTACGGCGTCAAGTCGATCACGCCGGAGCAGGCCTTCGTCAAGATCTGCCAGGACGAGCTGGCCAAGATGATGGGCCCGGTCGACACCGAGCTGCGGTGGGCCAAGAAGGGCGCGACCGGCATCATGGTCGTCGGCCTGCAGGGCTCGGGCAAGACCACCAGCGTCGGCAAGCTGGCCCGCTGGCTCGAGAAGACCCACGGCAAGAAGCCGATGCTGGTCGCCGCCGACATCTACCGGCCGGCCGCCGTCGAGCAGCTCAAGACGCTCGGCCAGCGCCTCGAGATGCCGGTGTTCAACCTCGCCGGCAAGGATCCGGTGACGATCTGCCGCGAGGCCGGCGCCGAGGCGTCGCGCCTCGGCCGCGACGTCATCCTCTACGACACCGCCGGTCGCCTCGCCATCGACGAGCCCCTGATGCAGGAGCTCGAGGACATCGACAAGGCGGTCCAGCCCGGCAACATCTTCCTGGTCCTCGACTCGATGACCGGCCAGGACGCGGTCAACGTCGCCGACACGTTCAACAAGCGGTTGAACCTCGACGGCGTGATCATGACCAAGCTCGACGGCGACGCCCGCGGCGGCGCCGCGCTGTCGGTCAAGGAGATCACCGGCAAGCCGATCAAGTTCCTCGGCATCGGCGAGCAGCTCGACAAGCTCGAGGAGTTCCGCCCCGAGGGCCTGGCGTCGCGGATCCTCGGCATGGGCGACATCGTCGGCCTGGTCAAGGACTTCGAGCAGGTCGTCGACGCCGAGAAGGCCGAAGAAGACGCCGTCCGCATGTTGAAGGGGAAGTTCGACATGCAGGACTTCCTCGAACAGATCCGGATGATCCAGAAGATGGGGTCGCTCAAGGACCTCTTCGAGAAGCTGCCGTTCTTCGGCGGCGGCCTGCCCGAGGGCGTCAACCTCGACGATCGCGAGCTCAAGAAGATCGAGGCGATGATCTCGTCGATGACGCTCGAGGAGCGGACCAACCCGCAGGTGTTCGTGACCACCTCGTGGGAGGAGTTCGCGGCGCAGTCGGGGCGCACCGCCAAGCGGCGCCGCGCCGACTTCGAGCCGGGCCGGGTCAAGCGCATCGCGCGCGGCTCGGGTCGCGCCGAGAACGAGGTCAAGGAGCTGCTGCAGAAGTTCGCGTCGATGCGCCAGATGATGGTGCAGCTGGGCGCGTCGACCGGCCTGATGGGCAAGCTGCCCGGCTTCAAGCAGTTCTCGCAGATGAAGAAGCTGGCCAACATGGACCTCGGCGCCCTGATGGGCGGCATGGGCGGCGAGGCCGGCGCCGGCGCCGGCGGCATGCCGGGGCTGCCCGGCATGGGCGGCATGCCGGGGATGGCCGGCATGCCCGGCGGCATGCCGGGGCTGCCCCCGGGCTACACCGCGCCGGGCACCAAGAACGTGCCGGGCACGGTGCGCAACGCCGACAAGCAGAAGATGAAGGACAAGCGCAAGGCCGAGAAGGCCGCGCGCAAGAAGAACCGGAAGCGCTGATGCCGGGCGCGGCCGGTCGAGGGATCGCGGCGATCGTCGTCGGGATCGGCGCCCTCGCCGGCGCGGCCTGCGGCGACAACGTCACGCCGCCGCCGGTCGTGGTCGAGACCGGCGGGGTCCGCATCACCGTCACCGAGGCGCCGGCGCGGATCGAGGTGGTCCGGCTCGCCGACGGCGAGGTCATCTTCGACGGCCTGCCCGGCGGCGTCGCCGGCACCGCCGACGCGCCGCACGTGCTGGCGGCGTTCCGCGCCGCGACCCCGGACATCGAGACCCAGGTCGGCGCGTTCCGCATCGTCGACGACAAGACCGCGCCGTGGACCGGGGTCGAGGCCCTGCGCGGCGTCCACGCCACCGGTGGCGGCGTCGCCTTCGACCTGGTCGGCGGCGGTGACGTCATCGGCACCGGCGCGATCACCGTCGGCGCGGTGGCCGACGCCGACGGCGCCGGCGTCGACGTCGCGATCACGCTGGCGGCGGCGCCGGCGCTGGGCGCCAACCGGGCGTCGATCGCGTACCGGTGCGGCGCCGACGAGCACCTGCTCGGCCTCGGCGGCCAGTCGTTCGACGTCGATCACCGCGGCCAGACCGTGCCGCTGTGGGTCGAGGAGGACGGCATCAGCAAGCGACCGGACGACGAGTACGAGGGCGTGTGGTTCCTGTCGGGCCGCCGCCACTCGACCCACACGCCGATGCCGATGATGCTGTCGAGCCGCGGCTTCGCCGCCGCGGTCGACACCCCGGCGCGCGCGGTGTTCGCGCTGTGCTCCGAGGCCGACGCCGACGCCGCGCTCGACCACGAGGTGGTCCGGCTCGAGGCCTGGCAGGGCACGATCGCGCTGCACCTGTTCGTGCCGACGATCGATCCCGACGATCACCGGGTCGCGCTCGACCACGCGCTGACGTTGATGACCGGCTGGGTCGGCCGGCCGATCGATCCGCCGCGGCCGTGGGTGTTCGCGCCGTGGCTCGACGCGATCTACGGCTCGGCCGAGGTCCGCCGGGTCGCCCAGGCGCTGCGCGACGCCGACGTCCCGGCCAGCGTGCTGTGGACCGAGGACTGGCGCGGCGGCAACGACGAGGGCACCGGCTACGTCCTCGAGGAGGACTGGCACGTCGACCGCGCGCTGTACCCCGACTTCGAGGCGGTCGCCGACGACCTCCACGCCGCCGGCTACAAGTTCCTGGTCTACTTCAACACCTTCCTCGACGAGGAGGCCGACGTCTTCGCCGAGGCGCTCGCCGCCGACTACGAGATCCACCACGCCGACGGCACGCCGTACCTGTTCACCGGCGTCAAGTTCCGCGACGCCACGATGCTCGACCTGTCGAACCCCGACGCCGTGACCTGGGGCAAGGGCATCCTCGACGAGGCGCTGGCGCTGGGCAGCGACGGCTGGATGGCCGACTTCGCCGAGTGGCTGCCGCACGACGCGACGCTGGCCTCCGGCGAGGACGCGATGCTGGCCCACAACCGCTACCCGGTGGCGTGGGCGCGGCTCAACCACGAGGTCTTCCACGACGCCGGCGGCCGGATCGACGCGCTGGCGTTCGTGCGCTCGGCGTGGCTGGGCTCGCAGCCCTACGTCGACGTCGTGTGGGCCGGCGATCAGCAGACCGACTGGTCCGAGGGCGACGGCCTGCCGTCGGTGATCCCGATGGGCCTCGGCCTGGGGCTGACCGGCTTCCCCTACTACGGCCACGACATCGCCGGCTACATGAGCCAGCTGACGGAGCCGTCGACCAAGGAGCTGTGGTTCCGGTGGTGCGCGCTGGGCGCGCTGTCGCCGGTGATGCGGACCCACCACGGCCGCGACGCCCGCAACAACTGGCGGTGGGACGCCGACGCCGAGACCACCGCGCACCTGCGCCGGTGGGCGACGCTGCACACCCAGCTGTTCCCGTACTTCACGTGGCTGGCGGCGCGGGCGCA
Source organism: Kofleriaceae bacterium (assembly GCA_020633495.1). Classification (GTDB taxonomy): domain Bacteria; phylum Myxococcota_A; class Polyangia; order Haliangiales; family Haliangiaceae; genus WYBA01. Next base: position 103,802 of record JACKDR010000001.1, read on the forward strand.
GCAGGCGGGGACGCCGCTGATGCGCCCGGTCGCGCTCGGCTACCCCGACGCCGGCGCGTGGGCGTGGACCTCCACCGACGAGTACCTGCTGGGCGATCGCATCCTGGTGGCGCCGGTGATCACCGAGGGCGCGACGACCCGCGCGGTCGAGCTGCCGGCGGGCGACTGGTACCCGCTGGCCGGCGGCGCCGCGGTCGCCGGCGGCGCCGCGGTCACCGTCGACGCGCCGATGACCGAGCTGCCCGCGTTCGTGCCCGCGGGCTCGATCCTGGTGCTGCTGCCGGAGGGCGTCGACACCCTGGTGCCGACGCCCGACGACGCCACCGTGGTCAGCGACGACGAGCTCGACGGCGCCCGCGTCGTCGTGGTCTGGCCCGGCGTGTCGACCACCGGCACCGACACCCTCGACGGCTACGCCTGGACCGGGCGCGCCGCCGGCGCGGCGGCGCCCGCCACCGCCACCTTCGACGGCGCCGACGTCGCGGTCACCGCCGGCGCCGGCTACGTCGCGGTGGCCGTGCCCGGCCCCGGCGTCGTCGTCTTCGACGGCGGCGGCACCGTCACGATCCCCGACGGCGCCGGCGCGGTCGAGGTCCGGCTGATCCAGCCGTAGCGGCGCGACGCGCCCGCGGTCAGGGCGTGCGCGTGGTCAGCTTGTCGACGGCGTGGACCGGGGCGCCGTCGCCGGCCATCAGGTGGGCGATCGCGGCCATGACCAGGCGGTGGCTGGCCAGCATCGACTGGCCGGCGAACGCCGCCGAGGTCACGACCAGCGTCCAGTGGCCGCCGCCGCCGCCGACCTCGACGACGGCGTCGGGCAGCTTGGCGGTGATCGCGGTGCGGATGGCGTCGTTGATGTCGCCGGAGTAGGTGGTGAGGTGGACGCTCATGGCGGCTTCCTCATAGCACGAGGCGGCCAGCCGGACCGCGCCGCGGTACGCTCGGCGCACGATGTGCCGCAACATCCGCATCCTGCACAACTTCGAGCCGCCGACCACGCCCGACGAGATCCACGCGGCGGCGCTGCAGTACGTCCGCAAGGTCAGCGGCACGACGCGGCCGTCGCTGGCCAACCAGGCCGCGTTCGACGCGGCGGTCGCGGCGGTGGTCGCGGCGACGACCACGCTGCTGCACGGCCTCGAGGCCCGCGGCACCCCGCGGACCCGCGAGGGCGAGGCCGCGCGCGGCAAGGCGCGGTGGGCGCAGCGGGTGGCCCGGACCGGCGGCGGGACGCCGCGCGAGTGAGAGGTCGCGAGACGACCTGGTCGCGATCATCCAGCGAGCGCGCAGCGAGGGCTGCGCACGCGCCGAGCGCGCCCGCGGTCGCCGTGCTGGCCGCGCTCGCCGCGCTCGCCGCGTGCGGGCGCGACGCCGGCCGGCCCCCCGCCGACGTCCGCGCCGGGCGATGCTGGCGGACCGCCACCGCGCCGGCACGCGCGCGACGCGCCGCGGCACCGGCGGTCGCGATCGCCCCGGACGCCGCCGGACCGGCTGGCGACGCCGGGGCCGTCGACAGCGGCCTCGCGACGCGCCGCCCGTCGCCGCGCTGCCGCGGCCTGCCCGCGGACGGCACCGTCGAGCCGCTGCCCGCCCACGACGACACGGCCGGCTTCCTGGTCCGCGGCGCCGGCGACGCCCGCTGGCTGGTCTTCGACGGCCGCGACCGCTGCGAGGTCGTGCCGGTCGGCCGCGCCGACGCGCGCGTCCACGGCCGGCTGTGGCCCGGCGCCGACGAGGTCAAGGCGTTCGTCCTGCGCGGGCCCGCCTGCGACGGCGACGACGACGCCACCTGCCCGGCCTACCTGGCCATCCGCGACGACACCGGCACCTTCTTCGACGCGGTGCCGACCTGCGCCGCGACCGACCAGGCCAGCCTCGACGTCGTGTCGATCTTCGACGACGGTCCGTCGCTGCTGGTGACCTGCGCGTCGCTCACCGGTTTCGGCCTCGACTCCGACCTCGCGCTGGTCCATCCCGTCGACGGCGCGCTGCGCGTGGTCCTGCAGACCCGCGGCGGCTGGGGCGACCACGCCCCCGGCGAGTGCGCGACCCCGTGCGCGACGTCCTGCTGGACCCTGCTCGACGAGGCCCACTGGAGGGTCATCGCGCGCGGCGCCGCGCCGGTGATCGAGACCATCGCGCCGATCGCGTACATGGAGCGCGCCGACCGCATGGTCGAGCCCGACACCCGGATCACGCCCAACCGGCTGCGCTGGCGCTACCAGCCCGACCGGCGGCGCTTCGAGGTCGAGCGGCGCGACGTCGACGAGACGATCGCGATCCCCGACGCGTGCGCGCCGCGCCCGCTGCGCGCGCCGCTGCGCCCGTCGCGCTGACGTCTCCGCGGCTACGGGATCGCGCGGGTGTCGGACCGCACCAGCTGCTGGCGATCGACGAACGGGTGCGCGGGGCCGCTCAGCTGGGTACCGTCGGCGAGGTTGATCTGGACCCACTGATCCTGCTCGGTCAGGTAGCCGATCTCCAGGTAGGCGTGGGTCGGCGTGATCTGCAGCGGAGACGCCTTCGAGAAGTTGTGCCAGGCGGTGATCGGCAGCGGCACGTCCGCCTCACCGTCGACGGTCTTGCCCGGCTCGAGGCGCTGCGCCACCGGGACGTAGATCCCGCCGGTGCCACGCTCGGGCCGGACGTAGGCGCGGCTGAACGCGACCACGCCGGCGGTGTCGCCTTCCCGGACGATCACCCGATCGAAGGCGGCGTGCAGCCCCTGGGCGTCCGGGACCACCAGCCGGTCGAGCAGGAACACGGTCGCCGACGTCGTGTTGTGGACGTGGTAGGCGACGTGCAGCGTGTCGCCGCTGCGCGTCAGGTCCCAGGTGAGCGTCACGGGTAGGTTGGACGGTTGCATGGAGGCATCTCGATCGGCTGTGGCGACGACGACGGTGACGTGCGCCGCGTCGACGGGGCTGACCGGCGCCGCGCCGCCAGGGGCGACCGGCGCCGCGCCGGTGACGCCGGTATCGGTCGCCGGCGCGGTGACGCGCGGCGCCGGTGGCGTGCGTTCGCACGCGGTCAGCGCGGTGACCGCGCACAACGCCCCGAGCGTCGCGACGCCGGCGCCGATCACGGCCCGGCCGCGGGCGGGTTGTGCCAGACGTAGGTGTCGCGCTGGGGCATGGCGTCGTCGGTCACGCCCCCGGTGGTGCGCTCGCCGACGTTGGTGGCGCCGATCGCGGCGCGCTCGGCCCGGTAGGTGTTCTCGGTGAGCTGGTCGCCGGCCCAGGCGCCGAGGCCGACCGCCTGGTACTCCATGCCGTTCTGGCCGACGTCGTCGGCGTGCGCCTGGCCGGGGCCGAGCACGGTCTGGTCGAGCGTGCCGTAGGCGGCGTGATGTGCGTGCACCATCTCGTGGAACAGCGTCACGTCGCTGCGCAACGGCAGCCACGCGTCGGTCTGCCCGGCCGCCGCGACGATGCCGCCCTGATCGCCGGGCACGTAGTCGACCGCCGCGTCGGTGCCGACCCCGTCGGCCCAGCTGCCGGGCACCGACGTCGGCGACGCGCCACCCTCGGCGTTGCTGTTGTCGCGGGCGCCGGTGGCGTCGCGACGCAGGTTGAGCGTCGTGACGTGATCGTCGGGCTGGTAGGCCAGCGAGTTGACCAGCTCCCGCCCCGAGTCGGTCTGCAGCAGGTTGCCGATGTCGCCCATGGTCTCGCCGCGAAACTGCGCGGCCTCGTCGTCGGACATCCCCGCGGTGCCCAGCTGGAGGTCGCTGCGCCCCATGCGGATGTCGGAGTAGGTCCGCGCGATCCGCTGGAACTCCTCGGGGCTGACCTGGTTGCCGGCGTAGGTGGCCGGCCCGCCCGGCCCCGACACCAGCTCCGACGGATCGCGGACGTCGAACTGCGACGCGAGCTCGCGCTGCGCACCCTGGCGATCGAGCATGCCGGACGGATCGAACAGGCCGCTCAGGCCCTCCTGCGACAGGCCGCGCCCCAGGTCGCCGATGGTCTGGCCGATGCCACCGAGGAACCCGAGCGGACCGGCGTCCTCGGGCGAGCACATCTGCGGCTGGCTGGCGCTCGGCGCGGAGTAGTCGCGCCCCGCCACCATGCCGCCAGCGGCCTGCACCGCGTGATTCGCCAGTTCGTACATGCGTCGATCTCCATCCGCCCGCGTCGTGCTGCGGGCCCCGATAGTACGGGCCGGCCGGCGTGGCACCTCCCCCCACACCAGCGAAAATCGACCGTGACTGCTAGCATGCGCGCGTGCCCGACCATCCCGTGACCACCCTCGGCCTGCGCCTGGCCGGCTGGCAGTTCGAGACCGATCCGCCGCCGGTGCCCCGCTGCGTCGTGCTCGCGGTGCCCCACACCAGCAACTGGGACGGCCTGCTGCTGCTGGCGCTGGCGCGCTCGATCGGCCTCGAGATGTCGTGGATGATCAAGGACAGCTGGCTGCGCGGCCCCATGGGCACGGTGATGCGCCAGCTCGGCGCGGTCGGCATCGATCGCGCCAAGGCCAACAACATGGTCCAGGCCATGGTCGACGAGTTCGCGCGCCGCGATCGCCTGGTGCTGGTCATCCCGCCCGAGGGCACCCGCAGCCGCACCGACTACTGGAAGTCGGGCTTCTACCGCATCGCCCTGGGCGCCGGCGTGCCGGTGGTCCCCGGCTACCTCGACTTCGCGCGCAAGCGCGGCGGCCTGGGCCCGCCGATCGATCTCACCGGCGACGTCCACGTCGACATGGACGCGATCCGCGCGTTCTACGCGGCCCAGGCGCCGACCGCGCACCGGCCCGGCGACGTCGGCCCGATCCGGCTGCGCGACGAGGACACCGAGCGGGCGTGAGCCGCCCCCGTTCGCCCGGTGCCGGACCGTGGGGCATCGTGCCCCACGACCGCGCCGGCGTGCGCCGGGCGGTCCGGCTCGGTTGCTTCTTTCCTCGGCCTGGCTAGGATGGCGCCGCCATGCCCAGCCCCCGTCGTTCCGGTTCCCTGTTCGCCACCCTCGCCCTCGGCGCCGCGCTCGCCCTCGCCGGCCCCGGCTGCAAGAAGGACGACGCGCCCGCCGGCGGCACCAAGCCCGCCTCCGGCACCGGCGCGGCCACCGCGGCGAAGCCCGGCACCGGCTCGGCCGCCGGCACCGGCTCGGCCGCCGGCAGCGGCAGCGCCGCCGTCGCCGCGCCGGTCGTCGATCTCGACAGCAAGGACATCCTGGCCCGCACCGACGTCGCCGCCAGCGTCGACGTCAAGCACGTGCTGATCGGCTGGAAGGATCTCGAGAAGGCCTACCGCGGCCACATGGACCCGCGCGCCGGCGGCCGCGACAACGCCGCCGCGGCCAAGCTGGCCCAGGAGGTCTACGACAAGCTCAAGGCCGACCCGACCCAGATCGACGCGCTGGTCAAGGCGCACTCCGAGGATCCGGGCTCGCTGTCCGGCAACCCGTACACCGTCACCGCCGACGCCGGCATGGTCCCCGAGTTCAAGCAGCTCGCGCTGCGCCTGCAGCTCGGCGAGGTCGGCATCGTCAAGACGATGTTCGGCTACCACGTCATGGAGCGCGTCGCGCCGCCGCCGCCCGACTCGCTGGAGTCGACCGACATCCTGGCCCGCGACCCGGTGACCGACAAGGCCAAGGTCAAGCACATCCTCCTCGGCTGGACCGAGGTCAACGCCGGCGATCCGCGCGGCGCCAAGCGCAGCCGCGCCGACCTCGAGGCGCTGGTCACCAAGACCGTCGCCGCGCTCAAGAAGGGCGACAAGATCGAGCCGCTGATGGCCGAGCTGTCCGAGGACCCGGGCTCGGCCAAGACCGGCGACAGCTACGACGCGTCGCCGTCGGCCCGCCTGGTGCCGCCGTTCAAGAACCTGTCGCTGCGCCTCAACGTCGGCGAGGTCGGCGTGGTCAAGACCCAGTTCGGCATCCACATCATCCAGCGCGTGGAGTAGCCGGCGCGCCGGCGCCCGCCGGCCGCTCGAACAGGATCGTGGGCGCGTCGTGGTAGGTCGTGCGCGCCCACTCGCGGAAGCCGAGCCGGTCCGCGAGGCGGATCGACGCCGTGTTGTCGGGATCGATCATGCAGACCAGGCGCGGCGCGCCCAGGTGCGCCGCGCTCCACGCCAGCATCGCGGTGACCGCCTCGGTGGCGTAGCCGCGGCCGTGCGCCCACGGCGCCAGCACCCAGCCGGCCTCGGGCGCGCCGTCGAGCGACGGCGTCACGGCGCGGCGGAAGTCGGCGAGCCCGACCTCGCCGACGAAGCGCCCGGTGGCGCGCTCGCGCACCGCCCAGTAGCCGTGGCCGAGCAGCGCCCAGTGCCCGAGGTAGCGCAGCAGCCGGCTCCAGGTGTCCTCCTCCGTCGACGGCCGGCCGCCGATGTGGCGCGTGACCTCGGCGTCGCCCCACATCGCGGCGCAGTCGGCGAGGTCGGCGCGGGTGTGGCCGCGCAGGCTCAGCCGCGCGGTGTCGAGCGGCGGCGCGGCGGGAAACGGCGGCGACGTGGCGGGCACGGGCGGACGATAGCGCGACCGCGGCGCGGCTACCGATCGTCGTGCTTGCGGGCGCCGCGGCCCTTGCCGTTGTGCCGGCACTGGTGACCGTCCCAGTGCTGGCTGGGCTTGCAGGCGCGGTGCGCGTGGCCGTGGCCGTGGCGCGGCCCGGTGTGGACGATGCAACCACCCAGCGGCACCGCGACGGTGAAGGTGAGCAGGACGAGCACGAGGCGCTTCATGTCCCTCGATGGTGCAGCGGACGTGCCACGCGCCGCCAGCCGCAAGCGCCCGGAACCGCGGGCCTCGCCGTCGCGGCGATCGCGCGGTGACGCACGCCGACGACAGCCGCGGAGCCGAGCGGCTCCGCGACCCGAGACAAGCGCCGCTCGGGTCCGCTACAACGCCGGGGTGCGCTTCGAGATCCACGCCCGCGCCGACGGCTCGCGCGCCCGCGCCGCGACGCTGACCACGCCGCACGGCGAGGTCGAGACCCCGGTGTTCATGCCGGTGGGGACCCGCGGCACCGTGCGCACCCAGACCCTCGGCCAGCTCGAGCGGCTCGGCGCGCCGATGCTGCTCGCCAACACCTACCACCTGCGGGTCCGGCCCGGCCCCGAGGTGCTCGATCAGGTCGGCGGCCTGCACGCGTGGATGGGCTGGCGCGGCGCGCTGCTCACCGACTCCGGCGGCTTCCAGCTGTTCTCGCTGGCCCACGCCCGCACCGTCACCGAGGACGGCGCCGAGTTCCGGATCACGCCCGACGGGCCGCGCCTGCGGCTGACCCCCGAGGACTCGATCGAGACCCAGCGCGCGATCGGCTCGGACATCATGATGGTGCTCGATCACTGCATCGACGCCCGCAGCCCGCACGCCGAGGCGCGCGCCGCGATGGAGCTGACCCACCGGTGGGCGCGCCGGTGCCTCGCCGCCCGCGGCGATCGCGACCAGGCGATGTTCGCGATCGTCCAGGGCGCGTGCTTCGAGGACCTGCGCCGGATCAGCGCCGCCGAGCTGACCGCGCTGCCCGGGTTCGCCGGCTACGCCATCGGCGGGCTCGCGGTCGGCGAGCCGCGCGCCCAGCGCGAGGACATGACCGAGCTGACCTGCGGCCTGCTGCCCGACGACCGGCCACGCTACCTGATGGGCGTGGGCACGCCGCTCGATCTGCTCGAGGGCGTGCACCGCGGCGTCGACATGTTCGACTGCATCCTGCCCACCGCGCTGGCCCAGCAGGGCCTGGCGTTCACGTCGCACGGCCGCATCGATCTGCGGCGCGGCGTCCACAAGGTCGCGACCCGCCCCCTCGACGACGCGTGCCCGTGCGAGGCGTGCGTGCGGTACCCGCGGTCGTACCTGCACCACCTGGTCAAGTGCAAGGAGCCGCTGGGCTGGCAGCTCCTGGCGTTCCACAACCTGCGCTTCTACGTCGAGCTGATGGCGGAGATCCGCGGCGCGCTGCGCGCCGGGACGTTCGGCGCGCTGCTGGCGACGCGCCGCGACACCCTCGGCCGCGTCGATCCCGACAACCCGCCGGGGCGGGCGCCGCGGGTCCGGCCGGCGCGGCCGCTGAGCCGGGGCGCGTTCGCGATCCACGACGCCCCCGCCGGCTTCGCCAGCGTCCGCCACGTCGCGTCGGGCGAGCTCATGCACTCGGTCAACCGGCCCGACGACGAGGCCGAGCGGGTCTACGTCGCGGCCTCCGTGGGCATCGCCGACGCCGCGGCGGCGCGCCGCGGCCGCCCGCTGGTGGTGTGGGACGTCGGCCTCGGCGCCGCCCACAACGCGATGGCGCTGATCCGCCGCCTCGACGCCGCGCCCGGGCACGACCCGGTCGAGCTCGTCAGCTTCGAGCACGACCTCGACGCCCTGCGCCTGGCGCTCGATCACCTCAAGCGGTTCCCGCACCTGCGCCACGAGGCGCCGCACCGCCTCGGCCGCGACGGCGAGTTCGCCCGCGACGGCCTGCGCTGGCGCCGCTGCGACGGCGACTTCCTGTCGGGGTTCGAGCGCCAGCCGCCGCCCGACGTCATCTTCTACGATCCGTGGTCGGCGAAGGTCGACGGCGCGATGTGGTCGCTGGCCACGTTCCGGCGCCTGTTCGCGCACCTGGTCGGGCCGACCGAGCTGTTCACCTACTCGGCGTCGACCGCGGTGCGCTCGGCGCTGCTGGCCGCCGGGTTCCACGTCGCGCGCGGCGTCGCGTCGGGGCCCAAGGAGGAGACCACGATCGCGCTGCGCCCCGGCGACGGCGTCGACTTCTCGCGCCACCCGCTGCTCGACCACGCGTGGCTGGCGCGCCGCGCCCGCTCGACCGCGCGCTTCGGCGCCGACGTCGCCCCCGACCAGCACGCCGCGGTCGAGGCCGCGATCGTCGGGCACGCCCAGTTCGCCTGACCGCGGCGCGGCCGCGGCGCCGTGCCGCACGCGCCACGCCCGCCGAGGCGGTCACGCGGCGTGCTACCGTCGACGCGCTGCCCTCGCAGCGAGGAGTGCCATGCGCCATCGTCTGCTGCTGCCGCTGCTCGCCGCGTCGCTGGTGACGGCGTGCCCGTCGCCGCGGCCCCCGGCGACGCCCGCCCCCGCGCCGGCCGATCCCGACGCGCCGCCGCCGCCCGCCGATCCCGACGCGCCGCCCGCCGACCCCGGCGGCGTGCCCCGGTTCGAGCGCACCAACATCGGCGCATCCGGGCTGTCGGCGTACCTGCCGCGCGGCTTCCCCGCGTTCGCCGTCACCCCGTCCGAGGACGGCTCCGACGTCCTGACCGCGGAGCTCGACGTCGGCGGCTTCACCTTCGGCGTCATCGCGGTCCGCTTCAAGGATCCGATCGGCGACGACGGCGACGCCAACGAGGAGCTGCTGATCGCCTACCTCGACTTCCTCAAGGGCAGCGTCGGCGTCACCGGCGCCGTCGGCTACGGCCGCGGCCACACCCTCGCCGACGCGCCGGCGGCGCGCGGCGTCCTCGACTACTGGCAGACCGGCGACGGCGGCGAGCTGGTGGTCAAGGGCTGGGTCACGAGCACCCACCTCGCGGTCCTGTACATCACCGGCCACGGCGAGTACCCCTACTTCAACGCCCAGCAGATGTTCCTCGACGGCATCCGGTTCGCGCCGGTGCCGTGAGCCGCACACCCGCGGTCAGCGGTCGCGCGCGGCGGCCGCGGCGCGGCGCTCGGCGAGGCGCTGGAACGCGCGCACGACCCGGGCCGGCGTGTCGTCGGCGAGCGAGTCGCGCGCCCAGTACGGCAGGCTGCCCGACGCCGACGACGTCATCGCGTAGTGCAGCTGGCAGCGGCCCGGGCCCAGCTCCTCGATCCACGCCTCGCCCTCGAGGCGGCGGTCGGCCTCGCCGGCGGTGACCCACTCCATGCGGCGGCCGCCGGGGTCGTACTGGTAGGCCATCTCGTAGACCATGCTGGCCGCCGACGGCATCCCGACGAAGCGGACCCGGGTGGCGCGACCCTCGGCGTCACGCTCGAGCACCTCGGCCTCGGCGACGCCGGCGATCCACTCGGGGGCCAGCAGGGGGTCGGCGAGCAGCGCCCAGCAGAAGGCCGCATCGCAGGGGATCTCGATCGACGCCAGGGCGGACAACCCGGGCACGATATCACCAAGGCGGCGGCGGCGCGGGCGCCGGCGGCCGCCGCCGGCCGCCAAACGGTGTAGCGTGGCGGCGCGATGCCGCCGTCCGCGTTCGTCTGGGTCACCCACCAGGTCGCCGCCACCCGCTGGCTCAAGGCCGAGGTCGCGGCGCGCGCGCCGCACCTGAAGTTCGCGTTCGCGCGCCCGGGCCTGACGACCTTCAAGGCCGACCGCGCCGACCAGGTCGGCCCCCGGGTCGAGGTGCCGACGTCGTTCGCCCGCGCCTGGGGCCTGTCGCTGGGCCGCGCCGACGCCGCCGACGCGGCGCTGGCGCTGGCGGCGCCCCACCTGCGGCGGCCCCTGCGCCTGCACGTCTTCGAGCGCGACGTCGACGTCCCGGTCGACGAGCAGGACGCCGCGGTCCGCGGCACCCGCGCCGCCGCGGTCGAGGCGACGCTGCGCGCGGCGGCCCCGGCCGACGCGTTCCACGCCGAGCCCCGGGCCGTCGCCGGCGACCTCGTCCTCGACGTCGTCGTGCCGCACGCCGGCGAGCCCGACGAGCCGTGGCTGATCGGGCTGCACGCCCACGACGATCACCACGGCCCGTGGCCCGGCGGCGTCGGCCACGTCCCGCCGCCGCCCGAGGCGCCGTCGCGGGCGTGGTGCAAGATCGAGGAGGCGCTGCGCTGGGCCGACCTCGAGCCCGCGCCCGGCGACGTCGCGGTCGAGCTCGGCGCGTCGCCGGGCGGCGCCAGCTACGCGATGCTGTGCCGGGGCGTGACCGTCTACGGCATCGACCCCGGCGAGATGGCGCCGGCCTGCCTCGACTTCACCGGCCCGCACGGCAACCGCTTCGTGCACCTGCACATGCCGGCGGCCGAGGTGCCCAAGGCGGCGCTGCCGCGCCAGTACCAGTGGCTGCTCAACGACGTCAACCTCGCGCCGATGGTCGCGCTGCGCTACATCGAGCGCTTCGTCGCGCTCGCCCACGGCGGCCTGCGCGGCGCGATCCTGACGCTGAAGCTCAACGACGACGGCGTCTTCGCCGCGCTGCCGCGCCTGCGCGAGCGCATCGCCAAGCTCGGCGCGCCGCGCATCCGCTACACCCAGCTGCCCAGCCACCGCAGCGAGGTCGTCGCGATCCTGCAGTGGTAGCGGCGCGGGGGCGGGCGCGCGTCAGTAGCTGGTGTCGTACGCCTCGTTGGCCCACAGATCGTGGTCGTCGGCGTTGCCGATGCGGTTGTCGGCGCCGGTGTCGCGGGTCACCGTGCGGGTCCGCAGGTGCCGGGCGTCGTAGCTGGTCTGGTCGTAGCTGGAGATGGGATCGTCGGGGGTCTGCCAGACGCCGTCGACGCCGGGGGAGTAGGAGCGGACGACGCGGACCAGCAGGCCGGCGGCGTCGTAGGTGAACAGCTGGTACTGGGTCAGCGCGCCCTGGCCGTCGTAGCTGCGCCACCGGGTGGGCCGGCCGACGTCGTCGAGGTCGGTGACGATGCGGCGGGCGAGGTGATCGTCGGTGGTGTCCCAGACGCCGTCGGGGCCGGGGTCGTCGTAGTCGCGGAACTCGGTCAGCGCGGGGGTCGGGTGCTCGGTGATGCTGTACGAGTCCCGGACGTCGTCGGCGGTGAACAGCGCGCCGTCGGGGCCCGGGCCGGCGAAGTACTCGTAGCGGGCCGGCCGATCGAGGTCGTCGTAGGCGCCCGTGTACCAGAAGCTGGGGACGTCGTCGGCCGTGCCCCAGACGCCGTCGGCGCCGGCGCCATCGTACAGGAGGCCGCGCACCAGGCCCGCGGGGCCGTACGTGTAGGCGCTGCGCGACGTGCCGTGATCGTCGGCGGTGCCCCACACGCCGTCGGCGCCGGCGCTGTCGTAGACGATCGCGCCCTGCCGGTCGCCGTCGGCATAGGTCGCCACCGTGACGATCGTGACGACGTCGTCGCCGGTGTCGTAGGCGCCGTCGGCCCCCGCGGCGTAGGCCCGGGCGACCGCCGGGAAGCCCTCACCGTCGAGCTGGTAGTCGATGCGGTAGTTGACGACGCCGCCGCTGCCGTAACCGCGGTAGTGGGTGGCGCTGTTGACGAAGGTGTGGAAGCGCACCGGGGACATCGCGACCGCGAGGCCGGCGGCGCGCAGGCCGGTGGCCTCGACCCGGTAGCGCCCGGCGAGGTCGAGGGGCCGGGCCAGGGTCACGGTGACCGTCCGCGACGCGGCGTCCCACGACGCGGCGGCCACCGGGACCTCGCGCCGCGACTCGCGCTCGAAGACGTGGACGGCGCCGGCGACGCTGTCGGCGTCGAGCGCGTCCGAGAAGGTCAGCGTGATCGCGGTCGTGACGTCGACGGCGGTGGCGCCGTCGGCCGGCGTGCTCGCCACCAGCGTGACGTCGCTCGCCGGCGCGTCGACGTCGCCGGGCGCGGCGTCGACGACGGGGTCGCCGCCGCCGTCGTCGGGGACCGAGGCGACCTCGCCGCACGCGGCGAGGACCGTGGACAGGACCAGGGCTTCGAGGGAGTAGCGCATCGCCCCGGTAGAGGCGCGCACCGCCGCAGCGTTACCGGCGACGCGGCCGGCGCGACGCCGGTCAGCCCGGCCGCGGCAGCCCGACCGGGAAGATCGCGGCCTCGGCGAAGGCGAGGTCGAGGTAGTTGTCGGCGAGGCCGAACGCCTGCTGGACCATGTTGAGGAACGGCAGCTGGCGCCAGGTCTCCACCGAGCGCGGCGGCTCGATGACCATCGCGTAGACGGTGAGCCACCAGCGATCGACGCGGTCGGGCACGGCCTGGGCCAGCGCGGCGAGGTCGGCGGCGATGACGCCGACGGTGCGGGTCCGCGGCTTGGCGAACGCGGCGATCAGCGCGGCGTCGACCTCGGGCACCGACAGCGCGAGATCCGGGATCGCGAGGAAGAACTCGCGCAGCTGGTTGCGGTGCTCCTCGCCGAGGACGCCGAGCAGGTTGGCGCGGTGGGCGAACAGGAGCGCGGCGGTCGGCATCAGCCGGCGCACGTAGGTGACGCGGCTGTCGACGTGGCCGGCCAGGCGCCCCTCGCGCTGCGCCGCCATGACCTCCTCGGCCTCGGCCGGGGTGATCCGCAGCTGCAGCCGCAGGGTGTCGAGGAACGCCAGCTCGGACGGCGCGATGTCGTCGTCGGCGGCGACGATCTCGAGCGCCATCGAGTAGGCGGTGAAGCGGTGCAGGCGCGACGGCAGGCCGCGCGCGATCGCCGGGATCCGCGCCAGCGGATCGCCGGCGAAGCGGACCGCATCGGCGGCGAGGTCGATCATCGTCTTGGCCGCGGTGGGCGACACGCCGGCGAACAGATCGTGGTTCTCGACGTGGTGGTGCAGCACCGCCATCTCGCGGTCGTCGACGACGCCGTCGGCGTTCATCGCGCCGATCATGGCCTCGACCAGGTAGCGCCGCGGATCGTTGGGCTTGAGCGCGCCGCCGAGGACGTCGCGCGCCCCCTTGTCGGAGAGGTTGCGCTCGGTCGAGCGCCGCGCTCGCGTGCTGGATTCGTTCGTCATCACGATGCCCCTCGTTGGATCCCATTACCCCCGGTTCGTGACAAGGGAAAGCGACCCCCGACGAGCGCCTGCCGCACTTCGCCACACCGGCCAGGACCGACGCGATCCCGGGAGCTTGCGCGATCGGCGCCCGCGGTGCGCAACCCGGGCCGACCGCGGCCGAGAGACCCCGCGTGGCCGTCGACAGCTCGCATCCGGACCGGGGGCGCCGGTGACCGCCCTCGCCGTCGCCGGCGCGGCGCCCCGGATGGCCGCGCCGGCCCCCGCCCCGCCCACGGCTCCGTCGCCGCGCCGCCATCGCCGGCCGAGCAGGCCCAGCGCGACGTCGCCGGGCGCGCCGCGCCGCCGCCGCCGCCGCCGCCGCGGTCGAGCGCGCCGTGGCGGCGGCCGCCGGGAACCGTCCGGACGCCTACGACGAGGCCCACGACCGCGCCACCCGCGCGATCGAGGAGGCCGAGCAGCGCCTCGCCGCGGCCGGCGACGCGATCGACGGCGGCGCGGCCGTCCGCGACCAGCTCGGCGCCGCCCGCGCGGCGCTCGCGACCGTGCCGCCGCGGCCGGACGGCATCCCGCGGGTCGCCGGCGAGGCCGAGCTCGACGCGCTGCGCACCGAGGTCCGGCCCGACGAGGTCAGCCACCGCGACTGGGCCCAGGAGGTCCGGGCCCGGACGATGGGACTGGTCCACGGCCTCGGCCCCGAGGACAGCGACGCGCTCGCGGCCCGGATGCGGGCGCCGCGCCCCGGCGACGAGCTGGCGCGCTGGCTGGCGTCGCGCAGCTTCGCCGGCGACGCCACCGCGACCCTGAGCGATCCGAAGCGACGCGCGATCCGGCGCGCGCAGCAGACCGGCGCGCGCGCCGGCGCGGCCCCCGCGCCGGCGGCGCTGCCCGCGCCCACCCGCGACGAGGCCGCGCCCTACGGCCCGGAGCCCGAGGACGAGCCCCAGCCGGCGCCCCGCCCGGCCCGTCGCGATCCCGACGCCGCGCCGGCCGATCCCGCCGAGGTCGACGCGATCACCGCGGCCGATCCGGCGCAGACCCCGAGCGTCGCGGCGTCGCTCGGCGGCTACACCCACGTCGTCGCCTCCGGCGACACCCTCGACAGCATCGCGCGCGACGAGCTGGGCAGCACCACCTACGTCGGCGAGCTGCTGCGCGCCAACCCGCAGCTGTCACGGCGCCGCGCGCTCCACCCCGGCGACGAGGTCGAGATCCCGGCGCTCGACGTGCCGCTCCTGGCCGCGATGCGCAACTTTGCCCACGACGATGTCGGCCTGCACCACCTGGTCACGCACCTCACCGACACCGAGTGGGCGACGTTCCTGGCCGAGACCCGGCGCCGTGGCCGCGACGACGAGGCGCTGATCGCGCGCGCCCAGATGGTCCGCACCACCGACAAGACGTTCGGCCAGATGGCGGCGTCGCAGCGCGCCTTCATGGAGCGTCGCGCCGAGGACACCGGCGAGTCGGTGGGCACGCAGCTGGCTGCCGAGTTCGACAAGTGGCCCCGGACGCCGGGCGTGGAGGATGACTGGCGGGAGGCGACCGACGAGCAGCGCGCGCTGTGGACCGCGTCGTTTCCGGCGGTGCGCGACGCGGTCCTGGCCGTGACCCCACCGGAGGTGCTCGCCATGCTCGATGCCCACCCGCTGGTCTGGGAACCGGAATCGATGGGCGCAAGCAACTACACCTTGTACTCTCGCGGGGTGATGCTGGTCGGCGTGGCGTGGCTGGTCGACGCGCAGAAGGACCCGACGAGCGTCATCCCGACCTTCGTGCACGAGGCGCAGGGGCACCCGTCCTACGCGAAGGATCCCGACCAGGACTACCTCGCGAGCGGCGTGTTCAACGGGGTCTTCGAGTCGCTCCCCGAGGACGAGCAGGCAAAGGCCCTCAAGGGCGCCGGACCGATCGGCTACGGCTACTTCGAGACCGAGATCTTCGCCGAGCTGATGGAGTGGGGCTACGACACGCCGCAGAGCGCCAGCGACCACGCGTTCGACGTCGCGCCCGATGGCAAGGAGTATGACGATGGTCGTGTCAAAGAAGTCGAGGCGTTCCTCAAACTCATCCGAGACGACCTCGAACCCACCGTCGCCGATGGCGTCCTCAGCGGACTGTGGCTCCGGATCCAGCGCGACGAGCGGATCATCCCTGCGGCCCGCGGCCTGTTCTACGCCACCGCTGTCGAGGTCTTCGGCCATGAGCCGTGACATCCCGTGCTCGGCGGTTCTGGGCCTCACGCTCGCCTGGCTCAGCGCCTGTGGCTCCTCGGCGCCATCGATCGATGAGCGACCGCAGGTCCACATGACCGCGGCCGGCGATGCGACCGCACGCGCTCCGGCGCCGGCGCCGAGCCACGAGCCCATCGTCCTGGTCGCCAAGCGATGGGACGACGCCTTCGAGCCCTTGCTGTGCTGCGAGGATGGCGAGTGCCGCCTCGACGGCTGCGACGCGATGCTCACAGATGGTGACCGGGTCGTGCACGCCGACGGCCGCACCAGCGCGATCTTCCATGACCACGAGATCGATTGCCCCGGATCGGGTGACACCGACCACCGGATGGAGTTCCGGAGCCCGGACCCGCAACCGCGGGCGCAGACCCGGCTGACGATCTGGCCCGCCGAGGCCGCGGAGACGATGTGGTGGTTCACGTACGTGCCGCATCCGGACTCGGTCCCGCTCACGGCGGCCGAGATCGCCGGCTTGAAGCGCGCGTACGGCCTCGACGCCACCTCGGGCTACCTGATCGACGTCGGCGACGTGGATCTCGACGGCGACGGCGCGCCCGAAGCCGTCCTGACGGCCTCGGTCTGGCACGGCGGCACGTTCATCGCGACCGACGTCGACGACGCCGGCAACCGGACGTTCACCCGCCTGCTCGACGAGCAGGACCCCCAGCTGGTCGGCGCGATCGATCTCGACGGCGACGGCACCCGCGAGCTGCTCGTCCTCAAGACCTTCCCCGAGCCCTACGACCTGTTCGTCATCGACGTCGCCCGACGCGAGGTCCGCTACCGGACCAAGTGGTTCTGCCGCGAGCACCCGGTGTCCCGGCAGCACGGCGCCGGCCACTGGCACGGTGACTGACGACGCCCGCCCCGAGGCCCCCATGCCCTTCCGCGATCTCACCCCTTCCTGCCCACGCTGCCGCGTCGACCTGGCGCGCGTCACCACGGTCCGCGACGGCTGGGCCTGTCGCCGCTGCGACGGCGCGCTGCTCGGCGTCGGCGACGTCATCGACCTGCTGCTCGAGGTCGCGCCGGAGCTGATGCCCACGTCCGGCGCGGTCCGCGATCTGCGCACCGTGCCGCGCGGGCGCGCCGAGCCGCTGCCGTGCGGGCTGTGCGGCGCGGCGATGGATCCGGTGTTCCTCGGCGGCGCCGAGGTCGACCGCTGCGATCACGACGGCGTGCTGTTCTTCGAGGACGGCGAGCTGGCGCGCGTCGTCGCCCGCGCCCGCACCCAGCACGCCGCCCGACGCAGCCGGTGGCGGCGCGCCCTCGCTCGCCTGCTCGGCTACTGAGGCCCTCGGCTACGGCTCGGGGCGCGGCGCGAAGCCGGAGAACGCGCGCAGGGTCGCCGCGTCCGGCGTGGTCCGGCCGGCGGCGTCGCGCAGCACCAGCTGGTCCGCGACCAGCGGCGCGGCGGTCCGGGTCAGGGTCCACACCGCGAACAGCGGCGGCTTGGGCGCGTGGGCGACGATCGCGGTGCGGGCGACGACGTGCAGGCCGGCGGCCGCGGCCGCGCCCGCGACCCGTTCCTCGGCGCGGGCGTCGCCGCACATCACGAACGCGCCGTCGTCGGCGAGCACGGTGGCGGCGGCGGCGACGTAGGCCTCGACGCCGCCGCGGTACTCGACCCGGGCGTAGGCGCGCTGCGCGTCCATGGCGTCGACCGCGTGACCGGGCGGGAAGTACGGCGGCGTCCCGGTGATCAGGTCGAAGCGCCCCGCGAGGTGCGCGACCTGGTCGCGCAGGTCACCGTGGTGGATCGTCACCCGGGCCCCGAGCTGGTTGCGCCGCACGTTCTCGGTCAAGAGCGCGTACGACACCTCCTGGGCCTCGATGCCGGTCAGCCGCGCCGCCGGCAGGCTCCACGCCAGGTGCAGCAGCACCGAGCCGATGCCGCAGCCGAGATCGAGGACGTCGCGGGCGTGGGGGGCCCGCCGGTGCGCGACGTACGCGGTCACCATGTCGTCGCTGGAGAACCGGTGGCCGTGGACGCGCTGCACGATCGTCAGGTCGCGGGTCAGGCGGTCGACGGTCAGCGGGCCCCAGCGGTCCTCGAGCGACTTCACGGCGCGGTCCTAGCACGTCCCGGCGGCGACGGCGCACCGGGGCGGCCGCCGACGTGGCACGATCGCGTCGTGCACGGCGAGCTCCGCGTCCTGACCTGGAACATCTGGTTCGGCGGCCACCAGCGCGACGAACGGTGCGCGGCGCTGGTCGCGGAGCTGGGCCGACGCCGGCCCGACGTCATCGCGCTGCAGGAGGTCACCGCGCCGGTGCGCGCGGCGATCGAGGCGGCGCCGTGGGCGACCGCCTACGAGCTGCGCGACGACGACGGCCGCGACGCGGGGTACGGGGTGCTGGTGCTGTCGCGCCGCGCGGTCCGCGGCAGCGAGGTGCTCGCCGACCTGCCGACGACGATGGGCCGCCGGTTGATCGCGGTCGATCTCGAGGTCGGCCTCACGGTGGCCACGATCCACCTCGAGAGCATGGCGATCAGCGGCGCGACCCGGGTGGCGCAGCTGACGCGGCTGCAGCCGTGGCTGGCGGCGCGCGGCCCCGACGTCTGCCTGGTCGGCGACCTCAACTTCTCGCCCGCCGACGCCGACGAGACCGCCGCGCTCGACCCGGCCTTCGTCGACGTGTGGCCGGCGCTGCACCCCGACGACCCCGGCGACACCGTCGAGAGCGACCTCAACACGATGCGGCGCGACGTCCTGGGCAAGACCAGCCGCAAGCGGATCGATCGGGTGTTGCTGCGGAGCGGGGCGTGGCGACCGGCCGCGATCGAGCGCGTCGGGATGGCGCCGATCGACGACCACGGCACCTTCACGTCGGATCACTTCGGGCTCGAGGTCACGCTGCGGCAGGCCTGAGCCGCTCGGGGCCGCGCCCCTGGCCGCGCGACCAGGGGCGGGGCGACCTGGCGACGGGTGCGATGGCGCTCGACGGGGCTGCCCCCGGCCGATACCGTGGGTCCCGGTACCGTGGCGTCGAGCTCTCTCCCCCGCATCCAGGACATGCCGCTGCCCGGGCTGACGCTGCGCGAGCGCCTCGGCGCCGGCAGCATGGGGATCGTGTTCCGCGCCTACGACGAGCAGCGCGGCGTCGACGTCGCCCTCAAGTGGTTGCCGCGCGCCGACGGCGTCGCGCTGTCGCGCTTCAAGCAGGAGTTCCGGGCCCTCGCCGACCTGCTGCACCCCAACCTGCTGCCGCTGTACGAGCTGCACTGCGTCGCCGGGACGTGGTTCTTCACGATGCCGCTGATCGACGCGACGTCGTTCCTGGGCTGGGTCCGGCCCGGCGGCGACGACGAGGTCGACGCGCCCGGCGGCGACGCCACCGGCACCAGCGACGGCTGGGTCGCCACCACGGTGACCTCGAGCGACCCGCGGGCGCACGTCGCGCCGCCGCGCCCGGCCGGCCGGACGCTCGACGTCGCGCGCCTGCGGCAGGCGGTGCCCCAGCTGATCGAGGGCGTCGCGGCGCTGCACCGCGCCGGCAAGCTGCACCGCGACCTCAAGCCGGCCAACGTCCTGATCGATCCCCACGGTCACCTCTACGTCTCCGACTTCGGCCTGGTCTTCGATCCCGCCGACGGCGGCCTCGATCGCGAGCTGGTGGTGGGCACGCCGGCGTACATGTCCCCGGAGCAGGCCGAGGGCTTGCCGCTCGACGAGGCCAGCGACTGGTACGCGGTGGGCACGATGCTGTTCGAGGCGCTCACCGGCGAGCGCCCGTTCCTCGGCGACGTCGCCGAGCTGCGCGAGCAGCGCCGCCTGTTCGCCGCGCCTGCCGTGCGCGAGCTCGCGCCCGAGCTGCCCGCCGAGCTCGACGACCTGATCGAGCTGGTCGACGCCCTGCTGCAGCGCGATCCGCGCGACCGCCCGACCGGCGCGACCCTGCGCGACCGCCTCGGCGCGCCGGCGGCCGCGGCGGCCCCGACGACGCCCGAGGCCGGCGACGCGCCGTTCGTCGGCCGCCGCGCCGAGCTCGCCGCGCTGCACCGGGCGCTCGCCGACCGGCGCGACGGCACCGTGGCGGTGCTGCTCGACGGCGCCTCCGGCATGGGCAAGAGCGCGCTGCTGCACGCCTTCCTCGATCAGGCCGCCGCCGCCGGCGCGCTGGTGGTCGCCGGGCGCTGCTACCAGCGCGAGTCGGTGCCGTACAAGGCGCTCGACGGCGTCGTCGACGCGCTGACCGCGCACCTGCGCGACCTCGCGCCCGCGCAGCTGCCGGCGCTGCCGGCGCCGGCGCGCGCCGCGCTGTGCCGGCTGTTCCCGGTGCTGCGCCAGGTGCCGTGGCCGACGGCGACCGCACGCGCCGGCACCGACGACGACGCGACGCCGCAGCGGATCCTGCGCCGCGCCACCACCGGCTTCCGCCAGCTGGTCGCCGACCTGGCGGCGCGCCGGCCGCTGATCATCGCGGTCGACGACCTCCAGTGGGGCGACGTCGACAGCGTCGGCTTCTTCCTCGAGCTGCTGCAGCTGCCGGCCCACGCCGGCGTCTTGCTGATCGCGTGCCACCGCCGCGAGGACGCCGACGCCACGCCGCTGCGCGGGCCGCTGCGCGCGGCCGCCGCCGAGCTGGCGCGCCCGGACGTCGTCCGCGCCGTCGCGCTCGAGCCGCTGGCACCCGCCGAGGTCGCCACGCTGGTCCGCCGCCTCGCCGTCGTCGAGCTCGGCGACGACCAGCTCGCCGCGCTGATCCGGGAGGCCGGCGGCAGCCCGCTGTTCGCCGGCGAGCTGGCGCGGGTCGGCGCCGCCGTGCTCGGCGGCGCCCGGCTCGACGAGCTCAGCGCCGCCCGGGTCGCGACCCTGCCGGCGCCGGCGCGGGCGCTGCTCACGGCGATCGCCGTCGCGGGGACGTCGATCGACCTCGAGACCGCGAGCCGCGCCGCCGCGGTCGCCGATCCCACCGCGGCCACCGCGCTCGACGTCGCGCGCCTGATCCGCGGGCGCGCCGCCGACGGCGGCCGCATCGTCGAGTGCTACCACGACCGGATCCGCGAGACCGTGACCGCGCGGCTCGACGCCGGCGCGCGGGTCGGCGTCCACCGCGCCCTGGCCGACGCGCTCGAGGCCACCGGCGCCGCCGATCCGCAGGCGCTGGTCGCGCACCGCCTCGGCGCCGGCGATCGCGCCGCCGCCGCCGGCCACGCCCGGGTCGCCGCCGCGCAGGCCCGCGACGCCCTCGCGTTCCACCGCGCCGCCGACTACTACCGCCTGGCCCGCGAGCTCGGCGACGTCGACGCGGCCGAGGCACGACGCCTGCGCGCGCTCGAGGCCGACATGCTGGCGAACGCCGGCTCGCTGGCCGCCGCCGGCCGCGCCTACCTCGACGCCGCGCACGACGCCGCCGGCGACGACGCGATCGTGCGCCGCGCCCGCGCCGTCGAGGCCACGCTGCAGGCGGGCCACCTGGAGGCGGCGCTCGCGATGGCCCGCCCGCTGCGGCGCGGCCTGGGCCTGCGCCTGCCGCCGACCGGGTGGCGCGCGCTCGCCGAGGTCGTCGCGCGACGCGTGTGGCTGCGCGGCCGCGGCATGCGCTACACGCCGCGCCGCGCCGATCAGCTGCCGCCGCGCGCGCTGCTGCGCCACGATCTGAGCTGGACCCTGGCGTCGGCGATGGCGATGTACGATCCGATCGTCGGCCGCGCCATGCAGCTGCGCTGCGCCCAGGACGCGCTGCGCCTCGGCGAGCCGGTCCGGGTGGCGCGGGCGCGGATGCTGCTCGCCGCCGCGCGGTCGTCGGACGGCGCCCACACCTGGCCCGAGATCAAGGCGACCCTCGGCGAGCTCGAGCCGCTGATCGCGGTGGCCGGCACCGGCTACCTGCGGGGCCTGCTGCACACCACCCACGCCGTCGCGGCCAACACCGTCGCGCGCTGGGATCTCGGCGTCGAGCACGCGGCCCGCGCCGAGCAGCTCCTCGACGGCGTCCCCGAGGGCGCGTGGGCGGCGGCGATCTCGCGGTCGTTCCACGCCAACGCGCTGGCGATGCTGGGCCGGCTCCGCGACCTCGGCGCCTACCTGCAGCAGGAGCTCCACGACGCCGAGTGGCGGGGCGACCGGGTGTCGCCGTGGATGCTGCGCACCCAGCGCGGCAACGTCCACTGGCTGGCGATCGACCAGCCGGCCGAGGCGCGCCGCCAGTACGCGCTGGATCCCGAGCCCGCCGCGGGGCGCAGCGAGCTGCCGCTCGCGCACCACTACAAGGTCCTGGGCGTCACCGCGAGCCACCTCTACGAGGACGACGCGGCGGCGGCGTGGCGCAGCGTCGACGCCAGCTGGCGGCGCATGTCGCGCTCGCTGATGGTCCACATCCAGGTGTTCGTGATCGACATGCAGACGCTGCGCGCGCGCGCCCCTCGCCGCCGCGGCCGCCGGCGCTGCGGGCGTGACGCCGGCGCGGGCGCGGGCGATCGTCGCCGAGGCGATCGCCGCGCTGACCCGCGCCCGCGCGCCGCTGGCCGACGCCTGGAGCGCCGCGCTGCGCGGCAACCTGGCCCAGCTCGACGGCGAGCGCGCCGGCGCCGCGACCTGGCTGCAGACCGCCGCCGCCGGGTTCGCCCGCCGCGCTCGGGCTCGAGCTGCCGGCGCGCGCCGCGCGGCTGCACGCCGGCGTGCTGCGCACCGACCGCGCCGGCGACGCCCTGCGCGACGCCGCGCTCGCCGCGCTGCGCGCCGAGGACGTGCGCCGGCCGATCCGGCTCGCCGCGGTGTTCTCGCCGCTGATCCTGCGCGACGTCGCGCGCGGCTAGCGCGCGCTCAGCGCGGCGGGCCGCCGTCCTTGTCGAAGTCCCACGGGAACGCCAGCAGGTCGCACGGGCCGCCGTTCTGGACCTCGCCGTCGCTGGCGACGCCGAGCTCGGCGCCGGTGCCGGCGGCGACGTCGCCGTCCCAGGCCAGGTCGGTCTTGGCCTGCAGCGCGACCACGCACATCTCCTGATCGCCGATGCCCCAGCCGACCTCGGCGTCGCGCGGGTTCTCGAAGCCGCAGGTGAAGCGTAGGCCCTGGGCGCCGGCGGCGGCGAGGTCGACCGGCGGATCGAGCGCGACGCCGAAGTTGTCGCCGTAGCCGTCGTGGTGCATCAGCACCTCGCCGTCGCGCGGGCCGCCGGCGATCTCGAGCTGGGTGTAGACGCCGAGCGCGTGGTAGTGCGACAGCACGTAGTGCAGCTCGTACTGCAGCGGCCGGTGCAGGGTGTCCTGGTAGGCCTGGTCGAACAGGCACTCGGTGGTGAACGACGACGCGCCGCTGGGGGCGAGGTGGAGGTCGTGGTACTGGATGCGCCCGGGCGCCATCTTGGCCTGGACCTGGTCGGGCGGGATCGTGTGCAGCGCGACGTGCATGGTCGTGTGGACCGGCTGGGTCGACACGTTGAGCAGGTGGCTGGAGCCGATGACGCGGCTGTACGGCGGGATGCGGATCGCGCTGCCCGGCGGCAGCTCCTGGTGCTCCTCCTGCGACTGGGTGCTGAGCGCGAACAGGTAGCCGCCCAGGATCGCCGCGGTCAGCTCGCCGAACCCGGCCTCGCTGCACGACCACGTGCCGTCGGGCTGGTCGAACTGATCGTCGGGGACGAAGAACCAGTTGGCGTGGTGGTAGCCACCGCCGTTGGTCTCGGTGACCCCGGTGACCCACAGCTCGGTGGGGTTGTTCAGGGTCCAGCTCTGGCAGGTGTCCTCGTCCTCGACCCCGGCGCCGACGTCGATCGTCGAGACGTCGCGCTCGAGCGTGCACGCCGTGGCGCTGGGGTCACAGCTGGGCTCGGGGTCGGCGCCGCAGCCGGTCGTGACCGCGCCGGTGGCGGCGGTGGTGACGGCGAGCAGCAGGGTCGAGAGCGTCGTCGCGGGCCTCATCGTGCCGGCCAGGATACCCCAGGGCCCGCGGCGGATCGGCGCCTATGTATGATGGGGCATGGTGAGGACCCGGACCGTGTGGCAGAAGGCCGGGCGCTTCTTCAGCGCCGTCGTCGTGCTGTGCTTCTTCCTGCCGTTCTTCGGCATCTCGTGCGAGGGCGTCGAGCTGGTCACGATCTCCGGCGCCGACATGGTCGGCGGCTGCAAGCCGGGCGGCGCGATCAACGATCTCGCCGAGGAGGGCAAGGGCCAGATCCAGGGCGGCTCGATCGACGCCAAGATCCCGCCGGTGGATCGCGAGCCGCTGGCGATCGCGGCGATGGCGCTGGCGGTGATCGCGTTCGCGCTGGCGTGGAGCCGGGCCCGCCACGCGCTGCTGGGGACGGCCCTGGTCGCGGTGGTGGCGCTCGGCCTGCTGATGACCCTGTTCGTGCGCGAGCGCGCCAAGATGAAGCGCGAGGCGTCGACCTACGGCGACGCCGGCGGCAAGAACGAGGTCATGGGCGAGAAGGTCGAGGTCGACGCCGGGTCGCGCTACGGCCTGTGGCTGACCTGCGCCGGCCTGCTGGGGATCGCGGTGGTGACCGGGATGGCGTGGCGCGAGCCGGCGCTGCCGGATCCGCCGCCGCCGCCGCCCGACTGGGTGCCGCCGCCGCCGCCACCGGCGTGACCGGCGCGAGCCGCGGCGCGGCGCCCTGTGGCGACGCGCACGACCTGCTAGGGTGGCCCGCCGTGCCGCCGTCGCCCCGCTACCGCCCCGATCCTCGCCACCCGAGCCTGGGCGACGAGGTCTTCGACGTCGTCACCGCGGCGCGGTTCCCGACCCTGACCCTGCGCTACCGCAACCAGCGCTGGGCGGCGCGGGTCGGCCTCGACACCCTCACCGACGACGAGTGGCAGGCCCACTTCGGCCGCTTCGAGCCGCTGCCCGACAACCTGGCCGCGCCGCTGGCGCTGCGCTACCACGGCCACCAGTTCCGCACCTACAACCCGGCGCTGGGCGACGGCCGCGGCTTCCTGTTCGCGCAGCTCCGCGATGACGACGACCGCCTGCTCGACCTCGCGACCAAGGGCAGCGGCCAGACCCCGTGGTCGCGCGGCGGCGACGGCCGGCTCACCCTCAAGGGCGGCGTCCGCGAGGTCCTCGCCACCGAGCTGCTCGAGGCGCTCGGCGTGCCGACCTCGAAGACCTTCAGCCTGTTCGAGACCGGCGAGGCGCTGCGCCGCAACGACGAGCCGTCGCCGACCCGCGCCAGCGTGCTGGTCCGCCTCGGCCACTCCCACGTCCGCTTCGGCAGCTTCCAGCGCCTCGCCTACCTCGGCGACCGCCGGACCCTGCGCGCGCTGGTCGGCTACGCGCTGGCGCACTACGCCCCCGAGCTGTGCCACCTCGACGACGGCGACGCCGCGCCGGCGCTGCTGCGCCTGGTGATCGCGCGCTCGGCGCGGCTGTGCGCGGCGTGGATGGCGGCGGGCTTCGTCCACGGCGTCCTCAACACCGACAACCTCAACGTCACCGGCGAGTCGTTCGACTACGGCCCGTACCGGCTGCTGCCGGTGCTCGACCCCGGCTTCACCGCGGCCTACTTCGACCACGGCGGCCTGTACGCGTACGGCGCCCAGCCCGAGGCGGTGCGCTGGGCCCTCGAGCAGCTCGCCGGCGCGCTCGAGGTGCTGGCGCCCGACCGCGACCTCGGCCGGCTGGTCGCCGGCTTCGAGCCGGCCTACCAGCGCGCGCTCGACGCCGCGGTGATCGCGCGCCTCGGCCTGGCGTCGCGCGGCGCCCTGCCCGACCGGCTGCTGCGCACCGGCGTGCTGCAGCTCGTGCACGACAGCCAGCTGCCGTTCGAGCGCCTGTTCTTCGACGGCTATGGCGGCGCCGCCGCGGCGGCGCGGCTGGCCCGCAGTCCGGAGGCGAGCGCGTACCGGGGCCGCGCCGCCCGCGCCGTGCTCGACGAGCTGACGGCCTTCGCGCCGCGCCCGACCGCGCGCCTCGATCACCCGTACTTCGCCGACGCCGCGCCGTGCACGCTGCTGATCGACGAGCTCGAGGCGCTGTGGGCGCCGATCGCGACCCGCGACGACTGGGCGCCGCTCGAGGCCAAGCTGGTCGCGATCCGCCGCATGGGCGACGCGCTCGCCGGCTGATCGCCGGGCGCGCGCCCGGTCGCGTCACGCCCGCGCGTCGGCGCCGCCGTGGCGACGCACGAGCGCGAGGATGTCGTCGCCGAAGCGCTCGATCTTGGCCGGGCCGAGCCCGGGGATCCGCGCCAGGGCCTCACGGGTCGCCGGCCGCAGCCGGTCGATCGCGGTGATGACGCGCTGCTGGAACACCATGTACGACTTCCACTGCAGCTTGCGCGCCATGGTCCGGCGGTAGCGATCGAGCTCGCGCGCGACGTCGCTGGTGCGGGCCCGCGCGCCACGCGCGCGGTGCGGGGCGCGCGCGCCGCGCCGACCGCGCCGACGCCGCGGGCCTCGGCGGCGCGGGCGTCCTCGGCGCGGACCGGCTTGCCGGCCAGCCACACCGTCGGGTACTTGCGGCCGCGGCGCTCGAGGCGGCGCGCCGCGATCAGCGCCTCGATGGTCGCGACGATCGCGGCCTCGTCGTGATCGCGCAGCCGGCCGTACTCGGGCAGCTGCAGCAGGCCGCCCTGCGACAGCGACTTGGCGCGGCTGCCGCGCAGCGCCCGCGCCAGGTTGCCCTTGCCCACCGGCCGGCGCAGGCGGCCGACCGCGTCGAGGATGATCTGCCGGACGTCGTCGCCCAGCGGCGCCGCGGCGACGGCCGCCGCCGGCGCCTCGAGCGCGTCGGCGAGGACGTCGGGCTCGGCGCAGGCGTCGCACCGGCCGCACGCGGCGTGGTCGTCGCGGCCGGTGAAGTGCGCGCACAAGAGGACCTGGCGGCACCGCGTGGCCCGGGCGTAGCGCTCGACCGCGGCCAGCGCGTCCTCGGTGCGCTGCGCGACCGCGGCGCTGGTCGACTTGCCGCTCTGCAAGCGACGCTGGGTCATCAGATCGCCGGGCCCGAACAGCAGCAGGCACGCGGCCGGATCGCCGTCGCGGCCGGCGCGCCCGGCCTCCTGGTAGTAGGCCTCGAGGCTGCCCGGGGTCTGGAAGTGGACGATCAGGCGCACGTCGCCGTGGTCGATGCCCATGCCGAACGCGTTGGTCGCGACCAGCACCCGGGTCCGGCCCATCGCGAACGCGGTGTGGGCGCGCTCGCGGGCCAGCGCGGTGCGGCCGGCGTGGTAGTAGCCGACCGCGAACCCGGCCGACTTGAGCGCGTCGGCCACCAGCTCGGTCTTCTTGCGGGTGCTGCAGTAGATGATGGCGCGGCCGGCGCCGGCCCCGGCGCGGGCCCGCAGCCCGGCCTGCTCGCACGCCGCGATCACCGCCGCGATCCGGGCGCTGTCGGCGCCGAGGTGGCGGACCGCGAAGCGCAGGTTGGGCCGCGCGAAGTCGCCGCGCACGATCGTCGGCGCCCGCAGCCGCAGCGACGCGACGATCTCGTCCATGACCCGCGGCGTCGCGGTGGCGGTCAGCGCGATCGTCGGGACGTCGACGACGTCGCGCAGCTCGTGCAGCCGCAGGTACTCGGGCCGGAAGTCGTGGCCCCACTGGCTCAGGCAGTGGGCCTCGTCGATCGCCAGCAGCGCGATCGGCACCCGGGTCAGCATGCGCTGGAAGCTGGCCAGCGCGGCGCGCTCCGGCGACACGTAGAGCAGCGCCAGCTCGCCGGCGAGGAACCGCGCGATCACGGCGCGCTGCTCGTCGTCGTCCTGGTGGCTGTGGATCGCCGCGGCGGCGACGCCGCGGCCGCACAGCGCCGCGACCTGGTCGTTCATCAGCGCGATCAGTGGCGACACGACGATCGTCGTGCCGCGCCCGGCGGCGAACGCGGTCACCGCCGGGACCTGGAAGCACAGCGACTTGCCGGCGCCGGTCGGCAGCAGCACCGCGGCGTCGCCGCCGGCCAGCACGGCGTCGACCGCGGCGCCCTGGCCGGGCCGGAAGTCGGCGTGGCCGAAGGTGTCGCGCAGGGTGCGCCGCGCGTCGACCGCCGGGACGACCTCGATCATCGTGTCTTGCTAGCACGAGGGGCCGACAGCTCCCGCGGCGGTCGCGGCGCGGCGTGCTAGCGTCCCGCCATGGGAGCCGATCTGATCGGGTGGCGTCCGTGTCCGCTGCAGGCCGAGCTCGATCCGGCCGGGTTTCTCGGCAAGCTCAAGCTACGGGCCTACCGGGGCGCGATCGAGGCCCAGGTGCCGCCCGAGGGCCGCGCCGCGGTCAAGCTGACCGTCGAGGTCACGGGTCGGCCGCCGCGGCAGCTCTCCTACCCGCAGATCGTCGACGAGCTCGACGCCTTCGAGCGCGGCATCCCCGAGTGCGCGACCTGCCCGCTGGCCGGCGGCCGCCCGCTCGGCTGCTACCACTACGTCACCTACCCCGTCGACGAGGCCGCCGAGGAGCTGCTGTTCGCCTTCTTCACCCAGGCGTCGCAGGTCGAGACCCGCGACTCGATCTCCGACCAGCTCTACCGCGACCTGGTGTCGAAGGTGCCGTCGTCGGGCACCGGCTGGCACACCAGGCGCGGCCCGGGGTCGCGCACCGCGCCCAGCCTGGCGGTGCGGGCCCACCCGCTGCGCCACCAGTGGGGCCGCATGTTCGCCCGCAAGAAGGTCGACAGCGCCCAGCTGCTCAAGGCGCTGTTCATCTCGCTGGGCTCGCTGCCCCTGGTCGCCGCGTACGCGCGGTTCTGGACCGAGTTCGTCGCGTTCGCGACCGCGCGCGGCGCGTCCGCCGAGACCTCGCGCACGCTCGGCGAGCTGTTCGCGCTGCAGCCGATGATGCTGCAGCTGGTCGCGCTCGCGCCCGACGGCGCGCAGCTAATCGCCGACGCGTAGCGGCGGTGGCTCAGCGGCTCATGAAGAACGACGCCAGGAGCACGAACGGGCCCTGGTAGCTGTCGCTGGGCTCGGTGATCTCCCACGACGACGCCTGGCAGGTCGCGCCGTCCCAGTCGCAGCCGACCGAGAAGTCGCGGTACGCGTACGCGGGGTAGGTCCGGCTCGGCAGCTCGTAGCCGCCGCTGTAGTAGAAGTTGGGCCCGCCGGGGACGATGCCCGGCGCCGGGCCGTCGGTCGACGTCTGATCGTCGCCGGTGAAGTACGGGTACAGCGGCTCGTCGACGCCGGCCGGCTTGCCGTCGTAGCTGGCGTTGCCGTGGTCGCCGTCGGCGCCGGTGTAGCTGAACCACGCGTGGTAGATGTGGAACGACGAGTGCTCGCCGCCGTACGCGGCCATGTTGGTCAGGTAGACCATCGACAGCGGGTTGGCGCCGAGCATGTAGTGGAGGTGGCGCTCCGCGAGGTCGACGACGTCGGCCTCGGCGTGGCCGCCGAGGATGCCGAAGTGGGCCGCCATCATCAGGTTGGCGCCGTACATGCTCTGGGCCCGGTTCGAGCCCCAGCTCCAGTCCCAGCCGTTGCCGGGGCCGCCGAACATGCCGCCGTAGGCGCCGGCCTCGGCGAAGGCGCCGTCGACGATGACGGCGGCGACGCCGGTCTCGATCGCGGTGGTGACCGCGGCGTCGCCGCCGGCGGCCATCAGGTAGTGCCAGGCGCCGGCGGCGATCACGCCCTCACCGGGGGTCGCGCCGCCGAGCTGGCCGTCCCAGGTCGACCACGCGAAGCCCTCGGCGACGGTGCGCGCGGTCGCGATCGTCGGGTCGAGGCGCAGCATCGCGGCGGCGGCGGCGGCGCGGAGCCGGCGCTCGCCGGCGTTGCCCGGGCTCGCGGCGGCCAGCCAGGTCCAGCCGGCGCGCGCCGCGGCGCCGTAGCGCGCGGCCGCGACGTCGTCGATGCCGGCGTACACCACCGCGGCGTGGGCCAGGCACAGCACGGCGTTGCCGGTGGCCTCGGCGATCGTCGTGCCGCCGCCGGACCAGCCGTCGCCCGACGGCGCGGTGGCGTCGAAGTAGACCCGGCCCTCGTCGGAGGCGCTCGGCGGCGACACCACGGTGCCGTCGCGGCCCTTGACCGAGGTCATGAAGTGGCCGTCGGGGCGCTGCATGCGGACGTAGAAGTCGAGCTCCCAGCCGATCTCGTCGAGCAGATCGGGGACGCCGTTGCCGCTCTCGGGCAGGTCGAGCTGATCGTCGGTCCACGCCCCGGGGTTGAGCTCGTACGCGAACAGCAGCTCGGGGACGCCTCGCCCCCACAGCGTCTTCTGGTAGTCGCCGGCGTCGTGCCAGCCGCCGTGGACGTCGAGCGCGCCGTGGTCGGCCGAGCCGGGCCCGGCCGGCGCGGCGTCGTCGCCGGCGTGGCAGCGGCCGTCGACCCAGCTGGCGCCGCGGCCCGGCGCCGGGCCCAGCGCGTCGCCGGCGAACGGCAGCGCCTTGTCGTGGTTGCAGCGCTGGAAGTAGTAGCTCTTGGCCGCGGCCAGGCCGGCGAGGTCGAACGCGCGCTCGCCGATGGTGAACCGGTACGAGCGGACGTCGTCGTCGGGCAGGTACAGGTAGTAGTCGGCGGCCGCGGTGACCTCGGAGAAGTCGACGGTGGCGACCTGATCGCCGGAGTCCTCGTCGGTGGTCAGCCCGCTGGCGGTGAAGGTCGCGACCGTGACGCCGTCGGCGGCGCGCCGCAGCTCGACGGTGGCGCCGGCGTGGCCGAGCAGGACCGCGACCTTGCGATCACCGGGGCGCCAGCCGAAATGATCGACGCGGAGGTCGGCGCTGATCGCGCCGGCCGGCGGCACCTCGTTGGCGTCGGGCGTCGCCGGCGCGGCGTCGACGACGTCGTCGTCCCCGGAGCCGCCGCCCCCGCCGCAGCCGACCAGCAAGACCAGAGCGAGCGCCGCACGTCGGGACATGCGCGGGAGCATCGCACGCGGCCGCGCCGCGGCGGCGATCAGAATGGTGCCGGCACCTCGACCTCGACGCGCCGCCCGGTGTGGGGGTGGGCGAACGCGAGCGCCTCGGCGTGCAGGCGCAGCCGGGCGCCGTCGCGGCCGTACAGACGATCGCCCTCGATCGGCGCGCCCAGGCCGCGCGGGTGGGCGGCGTGGACCCGCAGCTGGTGGGTGCGGCCGGTGTGCGGCCACAGCGCGACCCGGGTCCGGCCCGGCGCCCGTGCCAGCACCCGCCAGGTCGTGATCGCGCGCTTGCCGTGGACGTCGTCGACGATCTGGCGGGGCCGGTCGTCGAGATCCACGCGCAGCGGCAGCGCGATCTCGCCGGCGTCACCGGCGACCTCGCCGTCGAGCCACGCGACGTAGCGCTTGGTGATCTCGCGGCGCGCGAAGCCCCGCTGCAGGGCCGCGTGGGTGTCGGCGTCGAGCGCGACCAGCATCACGCCCGAGGTGTCGAGGTCGAGGCGGTGCACGATCATCGGGCCGCCGGCGTCGGGGTAGCGAGCGCGCAGCCGGGTCTGCACCGAGTCGCGCAGCTGGGCGTGGCGCCCCGGCACCGACAGCAGGCCGCACGGCTTGTCGACGACCAGCAGCCAGCGGTCGGCGTGGATCACCCGGGGCGCGTCGGCGGGCACCGGCTCGGCGCCGAACAGCGGCGCCGGCTCGGCGTCGAGGCCGTCGAGCATGTGGGCGAGGATCGGGCCGCACTTGCCGCGGCACGCCGGGTAGAACTGGCCGGCGTGGCGACCGCCGGCCGGCGGCGGCGCGCCCCACCACAGCTCGGCGAGCGCCAGCGGCCGCAGCCCGTGCCGGTAGGCGTGCGCGAGCAGCTTGGGCGCGGCGCAGTCGCCAGCGCCGCCGGGCGGCTCGTCGGGGGCGAAGACGTCGCGCAGGGCCCGGTGCGCGCGCGCGCGCGCTCGGCACCGCGTAGGTGTCGTAGATGCCGTGCAGGAGCTGCCGCGACGCGCGCGGCGCGCCGCGCCGCCACGTCGTCGGCGGCGGCGTCGAGGTCGGCGACCCGGGCGGCCAGCGCGCGCGCGCCTCGAGGTGCGCGGCGTCGAGCCGGCGACGCTCGGCGGTGTCAGCGCGGCTGGCCTGGTCGAGGGCGTGGCGGGCGTCGGCGGCCGCGGCGCCGTCGTCGTCGCCGAGCGCGCGCCGCGACGCACGCCGGTCGGCGCGACGGGCCAGGTGGCGCGCCCGCATCGTCGCGACCGCGGCGGCGTGGTCGGCGTCGAGCGCGGCCAGCGCGGCGCGCGCCGCGACCGCGGCGGCGCCGTCGACGAGCGCGGCGTGGTCGGCGGCCAGCTCGGCCAGCTCTGGCCTCGCCGGCCGGCCAGAACGCGTCGCGCGCCGCGACGTCGAACGCGGCGGCACGAAGCCGTCGACCTGCCAGCGGCCGGCGAGCATGCCGGAGAAGCCGGCGAGGTAGCCGACCCGGCCGTCGCGCGCCGCGACCACCAGGACACCGAACATCTTGCCGCCGCCGGGCGCCGCCAGCGCCGCGCCGACCTCGGCGCCGCCGAGCCGACCGTCGCGCAGCCGCGCGATCAGGTCGTCGGCGGCGCGCCGCGCCAGCGGGTGCGGCGCGCCGGTCGCGAACGGGCTGGGCAGCCGCGCCGGCGCCGCGGCGAGCGCGGGCGGTGGATCGAGGTACGTCACGAGGTCCATGCGGCGCCGGGCAGGGTGCCACAGCGCGAGCGCCGTGGCCGCCGTCAGCGACCGTCGCCGCGCCGCGCCGCGAACCGGGCCCGGGTGTCGGGCGACGCCCCCGGCCCGGGGCGCAGCTCGAGCTCGCGCGCGCCCAGCGGCGCGCCGTCGTCGCCGACGATGCGCAGCCGCGGGATCGGCCGGCCGGTCCGACGGTCGATCACCTGCACCGGCTCGTGGCCGTCGCCGTAGATCCAGCGGTCGCCCCACTGCCACAGCGCGGTCAGCACGGTGGCCAGGTCCTTGCCCATCGCGGTCAGCTCGTACTCGTGACGGCTGCCGTGCTGGCCGACCTCGACCCGCGCCAGGACGCCGTGCTCGACGAGGTGGCCGAGGCGCTGGGTCAGGATGTTCTTCGAGATGCCGAGGTGGGCCTCGAAGTCGGCGAAGCGCCGGGTGCCGAAGAACGCCTCGCGCACCACCAGCAGCGTCCACCAGTCGCCCAGGACCTCGAGGGCCTGGGCGACCGAGCAGTTCTCGTCGGTGAACCGTCGCCGCATCGCAAAGTAGTTGCATATCGAGACCAGATTGTCGAGGCTAGCCGCATGACCTCGACCGAGTGGCGGCCGACCGCCTGCATCCTCTGCGAGTGCAACTGCGGGCTGGAGGTCCAGCTCGGCGGCGACGACGACCGCCACCTGATCCGGTTCCGCGGCGACAAGCGCCACCCGTCGTCGCGCGGCTACGCGTGCGAGAAGCCGCACCGCCTCGATCACTACCAGCACGGCCGCGATCGCGTGACCCGGCCGCTGCGGCGCCGCCCCGACGGCGGCTTCGACGAGATCGACTGGGACACCGCGATCCGCGAGGTCGCGGCCCGGTTCGCGGCGGTGCGCGACGCCCACGGCGGCGAGTCGATCTTCTACTACGGCGGCGGCGGCCAGGGTAACCACCTGCCCGGCGCCTACGCCACCGCGACCCGCCGCACGCTGGGCTCGCGGTACCGGTCGAGCGCGCTGGCCCAGGAGAAGACCGGCGAGTTCTGGGTGTCGACCCGGATGATGGGCTCGGCGACCCGCGCCGACTTCGAGCACTGCGACGTCGCGCTGTTCCTGGGCAAGAACCCGTGGCACTCGCACTCGATCGCGCGGGCCCGGGTCACGCTCAAGGAGCTGGCCCAGGATCCGGCGCGCACGCTGGTCGTGATCGATCCGCGCCGCACCGAGACCGCGGCGATGGCCGACGTCCACCTCGCGGTCCGCCCCGGCACCGACGCCTGGCTGATGGCGGCGATCCTGGCGGTGATCGTCGAGGAGGACCTCGTCGACCACGCCTTCGTCGCGGCCCACGTCGTCGACGCCGCGCCGGTGCTCGACGCGCTCCGCGCGGTGCCGATCGCGGCGTGCTGCGCCCGCAGCGGCGTCGCCGAGGCCGACGTCCGCCGCGCCGCGCGGCTGCTGGCCGGCGCGCGGGCGCTGGCCAGCTTCGAGGACCTCGGCGTCCAGATGAACCGGGGCTCGACCCTGGTCAGCTACCTGCACCGGCTGCTGATCGTGCTCACCGGCAGCCTGGGCCGGCCCGGCACCCACTTCGTGCCGACGACCCTGGTCGACATCGCCAACGGCGCGTCGACCAAGACCAGCCCGGTGGCCGAGGCCCGCATCGTCGGCGGCCTGGTGCCGTGCAACGTCATCGCCGACGAGATCCTCACCGATCACCCGGCGCGCTACCGGGCGATGCTGGTCGAGGCCGCCAACCCGGCGCACTCGCTGGCCGACTCCAAGCGGTTCCGCGAGGCCCTGCGCGCGCTCGACCTGCTGGTCGTGATCGACGTCGCGATGAGCGAGACCGCGCAGCTCGCCGACTACGTCCTGCCGGCGGCGACCCAGTTCGAGAAGGCCGAGGCGACGTTCTTCAACTTCGAGTTTCCGGCCAACACGTTCCAGCTGCGGCCGCGGCTGTTCGCGCCGCCGCCCGGGCCGCTGCCCGAGGCCGAGATCCACGCCCGCCTCGCCGAGGCCTGGGGCGCGATCACCGAGGACGACCTGGCGCCGCTGCGCGCCGCCGCCGCCGAGGGCCTGGCCGCGTACGCCCAGGCGTTCATGGCCCGGGTCGCGATGCACCCGCGGCTGTCGGCGCAGGCGCCGGTGATCCTGTACCGGACCCTGGCGCTGCCCGAGGCGCTGCGCGAGGGCGCGGTCGTCCTCGGCCTGGCGGCGAAGGCCGCGCTCGAGCGCCCCGCGTCGCTGGCGCGCGCCGGCTTCGGCGGCTCGCCGCTGGAGGCGGCGGTCGCGCTGTTCACCGCGATCGTCGAGCACCCCGAGGGCGTGGTCTTCGCGGTCGACGCGTGGGACGGCGTGCTGCGCGACCTGCCGACCCCCGATCACAAGATCCGCGCCGCCCTGCCCGACCTGCTCGACGAGCTGGCCGCGGTGCTGGCGGCGCCCGCCGAGGTCGTCGACCCCGCGTTCCCGATGGTGCTGTCGGCCGGCGAGCGCCGCAGCTTCACCGCCAACACGATCATCCGCGACCCGGCGTGGCGCAAGAAGGACGCTGGCGG
Organism: Kofleriaceae bacterium; assembly: GCA_020633495.1. GTDB lineage: Bacteria > Myxococcota_A > Polyangia > Haliangiales > Haliangiaceae > WYBA01. The sequence goes on from JACKDR010000001.1 coordinate 138,584, forward strand.
CGCCCTGCGCATCAGCCCGGCCGACGCCGCGGCGCTCGGCGTCGTCGACGGCGACCCGGTGCGGCTGACCACCCGGCGCGACGCGGTCGTCGTCGCGGTCGAGGTCACCGACACGATGCAGCCCGGCCACCTCGCGCTGCCCAACGGCCTCGGCCTCGGCTACCCCGGCCCCGACGGCGAGATCACCACCGGGGTCGCGCCCAACGAGCTGACCGCCAGCGACGACCGCGACCGCTTCGTCGGCACGCCGTGGCACAAGCACGTGCCGGCCCGGATCGAGCGGGTCGACCGCACCGCGCCGGCGCCAGCACCGGCGCCGGCCGGCTGACGCGGCGCCGCCGCCGCGCTACCTTGCCCCGATGTCCGCCGTGACGCGCGCGCACTGGGCCGAGGCCTTCGCGGCGCGAGCGCGCGCGTACTGGACCGAGGCACGCACCGCCGCCCTCGCCGACGGCAAGCGGCTGCTGCTGCCGCCCGCCGAGGCGGCGCCGCTGTTGCGCGCGCTGGGCCTGCTGCACCGCGACGCCTCGATGCCACCGACCCAGGCGCGCAAGTACTTCCAGGTCAACCACATGGTGGCGCTGATGCAGCCGGGGCTGCGCGCGCTGCGCGACCGCGGCGACACCGTGCGCCTGCTCGACGCCGGCTGCGGGCGGTCGTACCTGTCGCTGCTGCTGGCGTGGTGCGCGCGTCACCGCTGGGGCTACCGGCTCGAGATCCTCGGCGTCGACCGCGACCCCGCGCTGATCGACACCTGCGCCCGGCGTGCCGCCGACGCCGGCCTCGACGACGTCGCGCGCTTCGAGGCCGCGGCGCTCGACCGGCTCGAGGTCACCGAGCGCGTCGACGGCGTGATCGCGCTGCACGCCTGCGACACCGCGACCTGCGACGCGATCGCCCTCGGCGTCCGCCTCGACGCCGCGCTGATCGCGGTGGCGCCGTGCTGCCAGGCCGAGCTGGCCCGGGGCTGGGCGGCGCTGGCCGCCGCCGGCGCCGCCGGTGCCTTCGCCCCGGTGTGGCGGTCGCCGCACCTGCGCCGCGAGACCGCCGCCGACGTCACCGACGCGATGCGCGCGGCGCTCTTGCGCGGCGCCGGCTACGACGTCGCGTCGATCGAGTTCGTGCCCGCCGAGCACACCCGCAAGAACACGCTGATCCGCGCGACCCGGGCCGGTGCCCCGGCCGCCGCGCCCGCCGCCGACGGCGAGGGCGCGCGCCCCGCCGCCGCCGCCGCCGCGCGCGCCGAGTACGAGGCCCTGGTCGCCGCCACCGGCGGCGTCGGGCTCGCGCTCGCGAGCCGCCTGGCGCGCTGATCCTCAGGCGGCCGCCGACCACGGCGACCGTGCGAGCAGCGCGTGGGCGCGCTGCCGCTGGGCGTCGGGCAGCCGGCCGGCCAGCGCGTGCTCGAGCGCGACCCGCAGCTCGAACGCGGTGGCCCAGCGGTCGTCGGGGTCGACGGCCAGGCCGACCCGCAGCACCAGCGCGACGTCGTCGGGCACGTCGGCGAACCGCCGCGGGTCGGGCGGGCCGTGGCGCGCCGCCTCGGCGACGGCGTGGCGATCGACGCCGGCGAACGCGGGGCGGCCGGTCAGCGCCCGGTAGATCACCAGACACAGGCTGAACAGATCGGCGCGGGCGTCGGCGTCCCGGCGATCGCATCGGTGGTGCGGCCGCGGACCAGGCGCGCGACCCCGAAGTCGACCAGGCTCCACCGCGAGCCCATCTCGAGCTCCTCGGTGAGCAGGATGTTGCTCGGCTTGACGTCGAGGTGGACGAAGCCGGCGGCGTGGACGTCCTGCAGGCCGCGCGCGATGTCGCGCACCAGCGACGCCACGCCGGCGACCGACAGCCGCTCGCGCTCGCGCAGCAGCGCCGCCAGCGACCGGCCCTCGACGTAGGCCATCGCGATGAACGGCAGCTCGCCGGCGTCGCGCCCGACCGCCAGGACCCGGGCGACGAACGGGCTGTCGACCTGGACCAGCACGTCGGCCTCGGCGGTGAAGCGCGCCAGCGACGCCGGGTCGCCGGCGCGGTCGCCGCGCAGCAGCTTGAGCGCGACCCGGACGCCGTCGGGGTCGGTGGCCTCGTAGACCTCGCCCATGCCGCCGCGGCCGAGCAGCCGGCCGACCGCGTAGCCGCGCACCGTCGTCCCGGTGAACAGGCCGGCGCCGATCCGGCGCAGCGCGGCGTCGATCTCGGCGTGGGTCTCGCGCAAGGTCGCCTCGCGCCGCAGCACCTCGCGGTGCGCGGCGTCGATGCTGCGGAAGGTCGCGGCGAAGCGGCGATCGACGACCGTGCCGGCGACGAACGCGGTGATGAACGTCAGCTGGAGCAGGACGTGCTCGAGGTAGGGCTCGAGCGTCGGCACGCCGGGCACGATCACCGCGAGGTTGCCGTCGTCGGGGATCACCCGCGCCATCACCAGCACGAACACCGCGGAGTGGGTGGCGAGCACCACCGCGATCACCGCGCCGCGGTCGCGGCGCCGCGCCTGGGGCGCGCGGAACAGGCCGCCCGCGAACAGCAGCGTCGCGATCACCGCCGCGAACCCGGAGTGGATGCCCCAGGCGTAGGCCGGCCCGATCGCGAACGCGGCGATGACGGTCCACGCGACGTAGCCGCCGGCGGCCCGGGGACGGCGCTCGGCCAGCGACCTCAGCGCCAGCGTCGCGACGATGCCGGCCACCGCGACCAGCGCGACGCCGCGGGCGAAGGGCGTGCGCGTGATCAGCGCCATCAGGACCGCGCCGCCGCCGCACAGCGACAGCACCGCGAGGCCCTGGTGCCGCATCTTGGCCTGGTAGGCGGCGTTCCACGCCGAGGTCCGCAGCGCCCCGGACGGCGTCGGCGTCGCCTCCGGCGGTGGCGGCACCGGCGCGGCCGCGACCGGCACCGGCCACGACGCCGGCGCGTCGCCGCCGTCGTCGATCGTGGCCACCGAGGCCTGCTCGAGGGTCGCGCTCGACGCGTGCTCCTCCGACGGCGCGCCCCGGCCCAGGTCGCGAGGCCCGGTAGGCGCGACCGCGCCGCGCCGCGCGATCTCGACCGCGCGGGCGTAGTCGGCGCGGGCCTCGGCCAGCAGGGCGTCCTGGCGGGCCGCCGCGCGGGTCGCCTCGTCGAGATCGACGGCGAGCGCGCGATAGCGCCGCGCCGCGGCGCGGCCGGCGACGTAGGCCGCCAGGTAGACCCCTTGCAGCGGCAGCTGGGCCGCCCAGTAGTGCCACGCCGGATGTCCGGGCAACCGGACCGGCACCAGCGATCGATCGGGGAGGACGTCGAACATGACCAGCGCGAACGCGGCCAGCTCGCTGCCGGCGAGCGCCCCGTAGGTGGCCCACCCGGCCCACGGCGGCACGTTCGGCGACTCCAGCGCCATGCCGGCCAGCACCAGCAGCAGCGCGACGACCGCCGCGAACTCGCCGTGCGGCCCGAAGAAGTAGGTCGGGACCAGGGTGATCGCGGCGGCCACCACCAGGGCCGGGTACCGCCAGCCCCGCGACCGGCGCATGCCGATCGTGACCGCCAGCAGCGCGCACACGGCGCCTTGCACCGCGAGCGCGATCGCCGCCGCGGCGGTGGGCAGCGGCGGCCGGTCGTAGAGCAGGACCGTGACCACGCCGACGCCGCAGGCCGCGACCACGTACGCGAGGCCGCGGCCGCGACGGAGCACCTCCGAGCCAGCCGGGAGGCCAGCTTGCTGGACGTCTCCCGGCGTGGGCTGCGTCCGCGGGACCATGCGTGTCCGGCGATCTTAGCGCGGCCGCGCCGCGGCGTCAGTCCTGACCGACGTCGCCGGGGCGGGCGCGACACGCACCTGCACCGACCCGCGCCGGCGCCGCGAGCCCTCAGGTCGTCCGCATGCCCGGCGCCTCGTGCCCGGTCGACGCCACGTACTCCTCGTAGGTGCCGCCGTACAGGTGCGGCCCGGCGGCGCCGAGCTCGAGGACCCGGTTGGCCAGGGCGCGCAGGAACTGGCGATCGTGGGACACGAACACCAGCGTGCCCTGGTACTCGGTCAGCGCCGCGACCAGCGCCCGCTTGGTGACGATGTCGAGGTGGTTGGTCGGCTCGTCGAGGATCAGCAGGTTGGGCGCGTCGTACAGCAGCTTGGCCAGGGCCAGCCGCGCCTTCTCGCCGCCCGACAGCACCCGCACCGGCTTGAAGACGTCGTCGTCCTGGAAGCCGAAGGTACCGGCGAGGTTGCGCAGCGTGCCCTGGTTGGCCTGGGGCGCGTGGTGCTCGAGCTCCTCGAGGACGCTGCGATCGCCGTCGAGGCCGTCCATCGTGTGCTGCGCGTAGTAGCCCAGCGTCACCGCGGCGCCCAGCGCGGCGACGCCGTCGTCGGGCGGCAGCGCCCCGGCCATCATCTTGAGCAGCGTCGACTTGCCGGCGCCGTTCTCGCCCATCACCGCCCAGCGCTCGCCGCGGCGGACGATCATCGACAGCCCGTCGTGGACGACGCGGGCGCCGTAGGCCTTGCGCAGGCCCTCGAGCTTGATGACGTCGTCGCCGGAGCGCGGCGCGACCCGGAAGTCGAAGCGCTTCTCGACCAGCCGGCGCGGCGGCGCGACCTTCTCGATCTTGTCGAGCTTCTTGATCCGGCTCTGGACCTGCGCCGCCTTGGCGGCCTGGGCCTTGAACCGCTCGATGAACTGGCTCTCCTTGGCCAGCATCGCCTGCTGGCGGCTGTACTCGGCCTCGCGGCGGGCCGCGTCCTCGAGCCGCGCCTGCTCGTAGAAGTCGTAGTTGCCGCTGTAGGTCCGGATCGTGCCGCCGTCGATCTCGATGATCTTGCGGACGATGCGGTTCATGATCTCGCGGTCGTGGCAGGTCATGACGACCGTGCCCTGGTAGTCGCGCAGGAAGCCCTCGAGCCACAGGATCGACTCGAGGTCGAGGTAGTTGGTGGGCTCGTCGAGCAGCAGCACCTCGGGGCGGGCGAGCAGCACCTGGGCCAGCGCGACGCGCATCTTCCAGCCGCCCGACAGCGTGCCGACGTCGTTGCCGAACTGGTCGTCGACGAAGCCGAGGCCGTGCAGCACCGCCTGGGCCCGGGCCTCGAGCTCGTAGCCGCCGAGGTCCTGGTAGCGGGCCTGGACCTCGCCGAACCGCTCGACCACCGCCTCGAGATCGTCGCCGCCGGCCTCGAGCGCGTGCTGCAGGCCGGCCAGCTCCTCGCCGAGCTCGGCGACCTCGCCGGCGCCGGCCACGGTCTCGGCCAGGATGCTGCGGCCGCGCCGGTCGCCGACGTCCTGGCGGAACCAGCCCAGCGACAGCCGCTTGGGTCGCTCGACGATGCCGTCGTCGGCCTCCTCCTCGCCGGCGATCATGCGGAAGACCGTGGACTTGCCGGCGCCGTTGGGGCCGACCAGGCCGATCTTCTCGCCGGGGTTGATCTGGAACGAGGCGTCGACGAGGAGGACCTGGTCGCCGTACTGCTTGGTGACACGGGCGAACGCGAGCATGGCCGGGCACTCTAGGAGCTGGCCCCCTGCGGGGCCACCCCCTTGTTATCGCATTCGGGGCGCCTCGCTCCGCCGATCCGACGCCCGCGACGGTGGCCCCGCGACGTTGACGCCCCGTGCGGCCGGTACGTAAGATCCCGACATGCATGGGATCCGTAGCTTCGTCGGTGGTGCCCTCGGGATCGCGGCCTCGATCGCGCTGACCGCGCTCGGGCTGACCGGGTGCTTCGAGACACCACAGCCGTCGTGCGCCTTCCAGTGCGGCGCCGGCGGATCGTGCCCCGACAACTACAGCTGCCGGCCCGACAACATGTGCAAGCTCGCCGGCGTCGCCGACGACTTCGCCTGTCCCAACGTGCCGACCGGCGGCATCGACGCCGGGCCCGACGCCGAGCCGGCCGACGCCGCCGACGTCGACGCCATGTCCGTCGACGCCATGCCCATCGACGCCGCCCCGATCGACGCGATGCCGATCGACGCGATGCCCATCGACGCCATGCCCATCGACGCCATGCCCATCGACGCGGCGCCGGCGGCGCTGACGATCACGACCGCGTCGCCGCTGGCGTTCGGGCAGCAGACGGTCGCGACCACCGCGATGATGACCGTCGACGTCAGCAACAGCGGTGGCGTCGCGACCTCGGCGATCACCGTCGGCATCAGCGGCGACGCCGAGTTCAGCCTGGTCGCCGGCGGCTCCGACACCTGCAGCACCCAGACCCTGGCGCCGGCCGCGACCTGCCACTTCGACGTCAGCTTCACGCCCGCCACGACGACGACGTACACCGGGCTGGTCACGGTGTCCGCCACCACCGGCGGCGCCCCGATGATCGCGGTCACCGGCGAGGGCATCTAGGCGGTGACTGCGCCGGCGCTGCCGTCGCGCGCCCGCGTCGTGGTGATCGGCGGCGGCATCATCGGCTGCTCGGTCGCCTACCACCTGGCCCACGCCGGGTGGGACGTCCTGGTGCTCGAGCGCGACCGCCTGACCTCGGGCACGACCTGGCACGCCGCCGGGCTGATGGTCACGTTCGGGTCGACGTCGGAGACCTCGACCGAGATGCGCAAGTACACGCGCGATCTCTACGCCCGGCTCGAGGCCGAGACCGGCCAGGCCACCGGGTTCAAGCCGGTCGGGTTCATCGAGGTCGCCGCCGATCGCGACCGCCTCGAGGAGTACCGGCGGGTGTCGGCGTTCAACCGCCACTGCGGGGTCGACGTCGAGGAACTGTCCCCGGCGCAGGTCGGCGAGATGTTCCCGCTGGCCCGCACCGACGATCTGCTGGCCGGGTTCTACGTCGCCGGCGACGGCCGCGCCGACCCGGTCGACGTCACGATGGCGCTGGCCAAGGGCGCGCGTCAGCAGGGCGCGCGGATCGTCGAGGGCGTCGCGGTCACCGACGTCATCCGCAAGGGCCGCGCGGTGGCCGGCGTCCGCACCGCGCACGGCGACGTCGAGGCCGAGTACGTCGTCAACTGCGCCGGCATGTGGGCGCGCCAGCTCGGCGCCCGCCACGGCGTCAACATCCCGCTGCAGGCCGCCGAGCACTACTACCTGATCACCGAGAAGGTGCCGGGGCTGAGCGCGAGCTGGCCGGTGCTCGAGGATCCGGGGTCGCACGGCTACTTCCGCGAGGAGGTCGGCGGCCTGATGATCGGCCTGTTCGAGCCGGTGTGCGCGCCGTGGCAGGTCGGCGGCGTGCCCGAGGACTTCTCGTTCGGCTCGCTGCCGCCCGACTGGGAGCGCATGGGGCCGTACCTCGAGCGCGCGATGCAGCGGGTCCCGGTGTCGATGGAGACCGGGGTCAAGAAGTTCTTCTGCGGGCCCGAGAGCTTCACGCCCGACCTGCAGCCGTGCGTCGGCGAGGCGCCGGAGCTGCGCAACTACTTCGTCGCCGCCGGCCTCAACTCGATCGGCATCCTCACCGGCGGCGGCCTCGGCCGGGTGCTGGCGCACTGGATCATGACCGGCCGGCCCGACGTCGACGTCACCGGCTTCAACGTCGATCGCCTGCACACCTACCAGGCCAACCCCGAGTACCGGCGGACCCGCACCGTCGAGTCGCTGGGCATGGTCTACCAGTGCCACTACCCGACCCGGTCGATGCGGACCGCGCGCGGCGCCAAGACCTCGGCGTTCCACGACCGCCTGGCGGCGCGCGGCGCGTTCTTCCGCGACGTCAGCGGCTGGGAGGGCGCCGACTGGTACGCGCCCGCCGGGCAGGTCGCCGAGGAGGGCGCGCTCACCTGGGGCCGGCCCCACTGGTTCGACAGCTGGGCGGCGGAGCACCGCGCCGCGCGCGACGGCGTGATCCTGATGGACATGTCGTTCATGTCGAAGTTCCTGGTCCAGGGCCGCGACGCCGGCCGGGCGCTCGACTGGATCTCGGCCAACCACGTCGACGGCGACGCCGGCCAGATCACGTACACGCAGTGGCTCGACGACGCCGGCAAGCTGCAGGCCGACCTCACGGTGACCAAGCTCGACGACGAGCGGTTCTGGGTGGTCGCCTCCGACACCGCGCACGGCCACGTCCAGGCGTGGATGCGGCGCCACCTCGCGCGCGACGCCCACGCCTTCGTCACCGACGTCACCTCGGGGCACGCCCAGCTCAACGTCCAGGGCCCGCGCTCGCGCGAGCTGTTGCAGGCGGTGACCAGCGTCGACCTGTCGAACGCGGCGTTCCCGTTCCGCGCCGCGCGCGAGATCGACATCGGCTTCGCGCGGGTCTTGTGCGTGCGGATCACCTACCTGGGCGAGCTCGGCTACGAGCTGTACATCCCGACCGAGCAGGCGACCCACGTCTACGACCGCCTGGTCGCCGCCGGCGAGCCGTTCGGCCTGCGCCACGCCGGGCTCAAGGCGCTGGCCAGCCTGCGGCTCGAGAAGGCCTACCGCGACTGGGGCCACGACGTCGACAACACCGACACCGTCCTCGAGGCCGGGCTCGGCTTCGCCGTCGATCTGACGAAGCCGGGCGGCTTCCTCGGCAAGGACGCGGTGGTGGCACAGAAGGCGGCCGGGCCGCTGCACAAGCGCCTGGTCCAGGTGCTGGTGCAGGATCCGACGCCCCTGATGTTCCACGCCGAGATCGTCCACCGCGACGACCGCGCGGTCGGCTACGTGCGCGCGGCGTCGTACGGCCACACCCTGGGCGGCGCGGTCGGCCTGGCGATGATCGAGGCCGACGAGCCGATCGACGCCGCGTGGCTCGCGCGCGGCCGCTGGGAGATCGACATCGCCGGCGTCCGCTACCCGGCGGTGGCGTCGCTGCGGCCGCTCTACGATCCGAAGAACGAGCGGGTCAAGGCGTAGGCCACCGCGGCAGGAGCGTCGTCGACGGCCGCCGCGGGAGCGTCGTCGAGGGCCGCCGCAGGAGCGTCGTCGACGGCCGCCGCAGGAGCGTCGTCCCTTCGCTCACCCCGAGCGAAGGGGGAGGTGCGCAGCACCGAGCGGATCAAGGCGTCGCTCGCGGGCGGCGGCCGCCGCGCTTCGCTCACCCCGAGCGAAGGGGGAGGTGCGCAGCACCGACCCCGGCGTCGAGGGGGCGGGCGCCGCGCCGCGCCCCGCGTCGACCGGCGGCGCACCGATCCACCCCCCCTCGACTTCGCCCTCGCGGCTGCGCCGCTCGGGCTCCGCTCGGGGTGAGCGTGCGGGGCAACCGACGACGACACCGACGAAACCGACGACACCGATGACGCCGACGACAGCGACGACACCGACGACACCGACGACGCCGACGACACCGACGACACCGACGACACCGACGACACCGACGACACCGACGACACCGACGACACCGACGACGCTGACGACACCGACGACACCGACGACACCGACGACACCGACGACACCGATGACACCGACGACGACGCGGGCTACCGCCGGGCGCCGGCGCGGCCGCGCAGCTGGCGGAGCCGGGTGTGCTCCTCGCGCTCGCGCTCGTCGAGGGCGCGGCCGATCGCGGCGATGCGGTCGCGCAGCGCCGGGGCGACGCGCTGCTCGAGGGTGTGCAGCTGCCGCGAGGTGCGCGCCAGGGCCTGGCCGAGCGAGCGGACGTGGAGCTCGCGCGACGCGGCGTCGAGCAGGACCGCGGCGAGCCGCTCGAACCGGTTGGCGGCCTCGAACAGCGCCGGGCCGGTCGCGCCCGGCGCGGTGCCGCGCGCGGCCAGGCCGCGGTCCCACACCGGCAGCTCGGCGAGGCGCGGCACGGTCACGCCCCAGACCCGCGTCACCTCGACGTCGACGACCAGCTCGCGCGACGGCCAGCCGGTCGCGGCCACCGCGCCGGCGCCGTCGATCGCGAGGGCGTCGAGCTCGGCGCGGTACGCGGCCGCGGCGGCGTCGCCGATGACGCGGCGGGCGTCGGCCGCCGGCTGGGCCAGCGGGAACAGCTCGCGGACCAGCGCCTCGCGCTTGCGGCGCAGCAGCGCCGCGCCCTTGGCGACGCGCGCCAGCAGGCGCCGGCTGCGCAGCAGCTCGGCCCGGGTCGGCGCCGCCCGCGCCCTCACGCGCCCTCCCCGGCCGCGGCGCCGGGCCGACGCGCCCAGGTGTCGTCGTCGAGGCGCTCGAGATCGTCGCGCGGCAGCGACTCGAGCAGGCGCCAGCCGGCCGCGATCGTGTCGGCGATCGTCCGCCGGGTCGCGCCCTGGCCGACCAGCTCGCGCTCGAACCGGGTCGCGAAGCCGAGGGCGCGACGATCCGGATCGCTGAGCCCGGCCTCGCCGACGATCGTCGCCATCATCCGGGCCTCGCGGCCGCGCGCGTAGCTGGCGTACAGCTGGTCGGCCCAGCGCCGGTGCTCGCGCGCGGTCTTGCCGGCGCCGATGCCGGCGTTCATCAGCCGCGACAGCGACGGCAGCACGTCGATCGGCGGGAACACGCCCTGGGCGTGCAGCTCGCGCGACAGCACGACCTGGCCCTCGGTGATGTAGCCGGTGAGATCCGGGATCGGGTGGGTGATGTCGTCGTCGGGCATCGTCAGGATCGGCAGCTGCGTCAGCGAGCCCGCGCGGCCCTGCAGCACGCCGGCGCGCTCGAACAGCGTCGCCAGGTCGGTGTACATGTAGCCGGGGTAGCCGCGCCGCCCCGGCACCTCGTCGCGCGCCGCCGCGACCTGGCGCAGCGTCTCGCAGTAGTGCGCGACGTCGGCCATGACCACGAGGACGTGCATGCCGGCCTCGAAGGCGAGGAACTCGGCCTGGGCCAGCGCGTAGCGCGGCGTCAAGAGCTGCTCGATCGTCGGATCGCGGGTCTCGTTGAGGTACAGCACGCTGCGCGCCATCGCCGGGCTGTCGCGGAACCGCTCGACGAACAGCCGGGTCTCGCGCGCGGTGATGCCGATCGCGGCGAACACCACCGCGAACGGCTCGCCGCCGCCGGCGCGGGCGTGCTCGACGATCTGCGCGGCCAGCTCCAGCGCCGGCAGGCCGGCGCCCGAGAACACCGGCAGCTTCTGGCCGCGGACCAGCGTATTGAGGCCGTCGATCGCGCTGACCCCGGTCTCGATGACGTCGCCGGGCGGGTGGCGCCGCGCCGGGTTCATCGGCGCGCCCCACACCGGCCGCAGCGCCTCGCCGATCGGCGCCGGCAGGCCGTCGAGCGGCGCGCCGACGCCGGTGAGCGTGCGCCCCAGCAGATCGCGCCCGACCGGCGCCTCGGCGACCGCGCCGGTCAGCGTGATCGTCACCCGCGCCGGCGACAGCCCCTGCGGATCCTCGAGGATCTGGATCACCGTGACGCCGTCGCCGGCGTCGATGACCTGGCCGCGCCGCGCCGGCTGCCCCGGCTGGGTCAGCTCGACGACCTCGCCCATCGCGGCGCCGCGGGCGTCGTCGAGGAACAAGAGCGCGCCGGCCAGGGCGCGCGCGCCGCGATGGTGGCGGACCGCGATCACGGGGCACCTCCCGCGGGCCGGCGGTGCAGCGCCGCGATCGCGGCCTCGACCGCGGCGGCGCGCGCCGGCAGCTCGTCGCCGGGGCCGGTCCGCAGCGCCGCGAACGCGCGCCGCACCGCGACCAGCTCGAGCTCGTCGATCGTGGCGCCGGCGTCGAGCGCGGCCTCGGCGGCGTCGAGCGTGGCGACCGCGAGCTGCGCCATGCACCCGGTCTTCTCGACCGACGACGACGCGTCGTTGGGGTCGAACGCGCTCTGCCCCAGCAGGTGCTCGCGCACCATGCGCGCGACCTCGATCGTCGCGCGGTCGCGATCCTGCAGGGCCTCGTGGCCGAGCAGGCCGGCGATCTCGCGCAGCTCGGCGTCGCGCTGCAGCAGCCCGAGCACGCGCGCGCGCAGCTCGGCCCACGGCACGCCGGCGCGCTCGGTCAGCCACGACGCGGTGGCGTCGACGTACAGCGAGTAGCTGGTGGCCCAGTCGACCGCCGGGAACTGGCGCTTCTGGGCCAGCGCCGGATCGAGCGCCCACAGCCCGCCCGCGACCCGCAGCGACGCCTGGGTCACCGGCTCGGCGAAGTCGCCGCCCGGCGGCGACACCGCGCACACCAGCGACACCGCGCCGGTGCGCGCCGGCGTGCCGTGGACGCGGGCCCGGCCGGCCCGCTCGTAGAGCTGGCCGAGGCGGCTGGCCAGGTGGGTCGGGTAGCCCTCCTCGCCCGGCATCTCCTGCAGCCGCGCCGCGATGTCGCGCAGCGCCTCGGCCCACCGCGACAGGCTGTCGACCATGACCGCGACCCGGTAGCCCATGTCGCGGTAGTACTCGGCGATCGACACGCCGAGGTAGACCGAAGCCTCGCGCGCGACCACCGGCATGTTCGAGGTGTTGACGATCAGCACGGTGCGCTCCATGACCGGGCGGCCGGAGCGCGGATCGACCAGGCGCGGGAACTCCTGCACCACCTCGGCCATCTCGTTGCCGCGCTCGCCGCAGCCGACGAAGACGACGACGTCGGCGGCGGCGTGGCGGGCCAGGCCGTGCTCGATCACGGTCTTGCCGGTGCCGAACCCGCCGGGCACCGCGATCGTCCCGCCCTCGGCGAGGGGGAACAGCAGATCAAAGACGCGCTGGCCGGTGACCAGCGGCCGGTCGGCGGGCAGCCGCTCGGCCACCGGGCGCGGCTGCCGCAACGGCCAGCGCTGGGCCAACCGCACCACCGTGCCGTCGCCGAGGCGGCCGACCGGCTCGTCGACGGTGACGTCGCCGCCGCGCAGCTCGACGACCTCGCCGCCGGCGCCGGGCGGGACCAGGACGCGGTGCTCGAAGCCCGGCTGCTCCTCGACGACGCCGAGCAGGTCGCCGGCGGCGACCTGATCGCCGACCGCGGCGCGCGGCTCGAAGCGCCAGCGCCGCGCCGGATCGAGGGTCGGCGCCGCGGCGCCCGGCGCGACGAAGTCGCCGCTGGCCGCAGCCAGCTCGCGCAGCGGCCGGCCGACGCCGTCGAGGATCGCGCCGAGCAGGCCGGGGCCGAGCGCGACGGTCAGCGGCGCGCCGGTGGCCACCACCGGGGCGCCCAGCGCCAGCCCGGTGGTGTCCTCGTAGATCTGCAGCACCGCGGCGTCACCGGTGAACCGGATGATCTCGCCGAGCAGGCCGTGGGCGCCGACCCGGACCAGCTCGTAGAGCCCGGCGTCGCGCAGCGGCCGGGCCTCGGCGAGCGTGCCGGTGACCCGGGTCAGGACCGCGCCCGGCGTCGCGGTCGTCGTCGTCGTCGCGCTGGTCATCGCAACCTCAGGCGGTAGCCGACCGACTGCCGCAGGATCTCCAGCAGCTCCTCCTCGGGCGCCGGCCCGGCCGCGCCGAGCGCCGGTCCCGGGAACGGCATCAGGATCGGCGTGCCGTCGCGGCGCAGCTGGCGCCGCAGCGGTGCCGGCAGCGCGTCGTAGAGCGCGCGCTCGATCAGGATCACGCCGCCGTGATCGGCGCGGCGCGCCAGCCGCGTCACCGCCGCCGCCGCCGCCGCGCCGTCGGCGACCTCGGTGCACGCCAGGCCGGCCAGGCCCAGGCCCAGCGCCGCCGGGCGCCGCGCGATCGCGTGGATCGGCGCCTTCATCGGCCGCCTCCCATCGCGACCCGCCACGCGGCGCGGCGGACGCGCCGGACCTCGGCGCGGCGCCGCAGCACCAGCCACACCACCGCCGCCGGCCCGGCCGGATCGACGACGCGCAGCCGCCGCTGGGTCTCGAGGTGCCAGCGCAGCGCCGCGCGATCGAGCGCGTCGGCGTCGCCGCCGCGCAGCGCGCCGACCAGCGGCGTGCCGACGAAGACGCCGGCCAGGACGTCGCGCGCGCCCTCGACTGGCCGGCCGCGGCGGCGCGGAACGCGGCGCGCCCGAGGTGGCCCCGCCCGGCACCATCGCGGCGGCGACGTCGACGTCGCCCCGCGCCGCCAGCATCAGCGCGGCGCCGGCGTTCTCGACGTCGACGACCTGGGCGACGTGGACCGCCAGCGGCCCGGCCGGGGCGCCGGCGCGGGCCCGCCGCGCGAACGCGCGCGCCATCGCGTGCTCGGCCGCGTACAGGTCGACCGGCGCGTGCGCCAGCGGCGTCGCCAGCGCCGCGGCCAGCGGGTGACCTCGCCGGCGCAGCCGCGCCACCAGGTCGGCGGGCGAGGCCGCGGCGGCCAGCTCGCGCAGCTCGGCGTCAGGCAAGCGCGGCGTCGGGATCGCGGCGGCCAGGCGCGCCGCGATCGGCGCGCCGGCGGCGAGACCGCGGATCAGGGCGCGCAGGGCGCGCCGGTCCTCGTCGTCGAGGATCACCGCCAGCGCGCGCTCGGCGGCGGCGCCGGCGCCGCAGGCCCAGCGCGCCAGCGCGGTCAGATCGTCGCCGGCGCGGGCCAGCGCGGCGGCCTCGATCGCCCTCGGGCGAGCCGTCGCCGAGGATCGCGCGCGGGAAGCTGGCGCGATCGAGCGCGGCGACCAGCGCGCCGCGATCGGCGGCGTCGTCGACCGCGCCGAGCGCGTCGTCGTCGACGAGGTGGGTGCCCAGGCCGTGCGCCCGCGCCGCCACCGCGACCCACGTGCCGGCGCCGGTCACGCCGCGCCCTCCCCGGCCGGCGTCGGCGCCGCGGCGGGCGCCGCCTCGACGCGCAGCCGCGGCCACCACCGCGCCAGCAGCGTCGTCAAGCGTCGCGTCGATCGTGACCCGGCCGCCGTCGAGCTCGACGCGCACGCCGGTCGTGACCTCAGGATCGGCGACGACCCGCAGCGCTGGCGCCCCGGTCGCGGCGAGCCGCGCCTGCACCGCCGCCAGCCGCGCCGGCGCGCACCGGACCTCGCCCGCCGCGCCGCCGGCGCCGCGACCGCGCCGGCGACCAGCGCGTCGCGCAGCCGCGCCCCGGCGTCGCCGTCGAGCAGCCCCGGCAGCGCCGCCTCGAGCGCGGCGCGGACCCGCGCCAGGGCGGCGGCCCGCGCGGTCAGGACCTCGGCGTGGACCCGGCGCGCCACCGTCGCCACCGCCGCGTCGGCCTCGGCCTGGCGGCCGATGCGATAGGCCTCGATCTCGGCGGCGGTGTCGGCGTCCCGGCGCGCCGTCGCGTCGGCGATCAGGCGCGCCGCGTCGACGCGCCCGGCCTCGCGGATCGCGTCGGCGTCGGCCGCGGCCTCGGCCTCGAGCGCGCGCAGGAGCTCGGCGATCGCCATGGCGCGACCTCAGCCCCCTCGCAGGACGATCAGCACCGCGACGACGAAGCCCAGGATCACCATCGTCTCGGGGATGGCGACCAGCAGCACCGCGGTGGTGCGCAGCTCGGGCTTCTCGGCGAGCGCGCCCGCGACCGCCGCGCCGATGCGGGACTGGGCCCAGGCGGTGGCGAGCGCGCTGCCGGTGATGGCGAGGGCGGCTCCGACGGCGATCCACAGGGCTTCCATGACAGGCCTCCTAGGGGCTGGCGACCGATCCGGGGCTCCAGTGGGCGAACGGCTGGTACCGCCCACCGCCCGGACTGAAGAACGTGCCGAAGAACTCCACGTAGTGCAGGCGCAGGACGTGGATCGTCGGGCTGAACAGCGCGATCGCGAAGTTGACGAGGTGGAACAGCAGCGCGAAGACGACGCCGATCACCGCGCCGCCGAACGCGCCGACCATCCGGTTGGCGACCACCGCGAGCATCACCGACGCGGTGCCCAGCGCCATGACGCGGGCGTACGACAGGACGTGCCCGACCGTGGTCAGGAGCTCGAGCAGCGCGGTCGCGCCCTCGAGCGCGATCAGGATCGGGAACGCGACCAGCAGCGCGACGATCGCGGGCGTGAACAGCGCGTGGGGCAGCAGCTCGAAGACGGTCGCCAGCGCCAGCGCGATCAGCAGGAGCATCAGCGCGGTCAGGCCGCGCCCGGCGGCCTCGCGCGGGTGGCCGCGCCGCGAGATCGCGGACACCACGAGCCCGAGCAGCATGTGGACCAGGCCGAGCGCGATCGCCAGGCCCAGGAACGGCAGCACCGCGTCCTCGCGGTCGAGCCACAGCGGCCGCATGCCGAACCAGCGCTCGCCGAGGTCGCCGAACAGCTCGCCGTAGAGGACGCCGAAGATGATCATGTAGCTGGCGACCGCGGCCGCGATCTTGGCCAGGTCGCGGGCCAGGCCGCGACCCCGGCCCCGCGCGAACAGGATCGCCGCGATCGTCGCCAGCAACAGGCCGTAGCCGACGTCGCCGACGATGATGCCGAACAGCATCGGGAAGAACACCGCGACGAACGGGGTCGGGTCGACGCTGCCGTAGCGAGGCAGCGGCAGCATCGCGGTCAGCCGCTCGAACGGCTCGAAGACCCGCGGGTTGGTCAAGACCACCGGCGCCTCGGCGCCGCGCCAGTGGTCGCGCCCGACGGTCTCGACGACGACGGCGTCGCCGAGGCGGGCGTGCAGCTCGGTGGCGAGCGCGGCGCGGGCCCGCGCCGGCACCCAGCCCTCGACGACGAACGCGCGCGCGGTCTCGGCCGCGACGCCGCGGGCCTCGAGCGCGAGCAGCTCGTCGTGGAGGCCGCGCCGGGCCCGCACCAGCTCGGCGCCGACGGCGTCCCGCAGCGCCGTCGCCGCGGCCTCGACCTCGGCGAGCTCGCGCTCGAGCTCGGCCAGGCGCGGCCGCAGCCGCGGCAGCGCGTCGATCAGCGGCGCGCCGGCGAGCCCGACCGGCACCGCGGCGCGCTCGACGGGCGCCGGCGAGCAGCCGGTCGACGACGTCGCCGCGGCCCTCCGGGACCAGCAGCAGCAGCGCCAGCTCGCCGCTGGGCAGGGCGTGCGATCGCAGCTCGCAGGCGCCGTCGAGCGTCCGCTCCAGCGCCTCGCGCAGCCGCGCCAGCGTGCCGGCGCCGCCGCGCTGCAGCCGCAGCAGGTGGGCCGCGAACCGCCGGTCGACGCGGTCGCCGCCGAGCAGCGCCTCGAGGTCGGCGACCAGCGGCGCCCAGGGCGCGCAGCGCGTCGCGCTCGTCGGTGAGCGCGCGGGCGCGGCGGTGCAGCCGGCCGGCGTCGCGCGCGTCCGGGCCGCCAGCCGCGCCGCCGCGCGCTGCGGTCGGCGCGGCGCCGCCGTCGTCGCCGCGCTGCCACGGCACGCCGAGCTCGGCCAGCGCGGTCAGCGCGACCTCGACCCGGGTCAGCACGCGATCGACGTCGCGGTGACGACGTCGCTCGGCCGGCGACGCCTGGCGCCGCGGCAGCGCGTCGTCGGGCGGCGGCTCCAGGTGGACGGTGCCCAGATCCTGCAGCGCCGCGAGCGTGCGCGCGAGGTCGGCCTTGCGCCCCATCAGCCGCACGCGCGTCATCTCGATGATCACCCGGCCCCCTCGATCAGCGCGGCGAGCCGGACGGCGAGCCGGCGGGCCTCGTCGGCGAGCGCGTCGCCGACCAGCGCGTCGTGGCGGCGACGCCCGGTCGCGCCCTCGGCCTCGAGCGCGGCGATCCGCGCGGCGGTGGCGGCGGCGATGCGATCGTCGACCGCGCGACACGCCGCCAGCAGGAGCCCGGCCCGCGCCCGCTCGGCGTCCTCGACCTCGGCCTGGGCGACCTCGCGCCGGGTCGCGGCCTCGGCGCGAGCCTCGGCGAGCAGGTGCTCGAGCCGTCGCTCGGTGTCGACGAGCGCCTCGAGGTCGGCCGCCGGTGCGGCCCTCGGCAGGTGCGCCTGACGGGCCATCGCGTCCGCAAGGCTGCATCGGGCATGCCACCGGTCGGACGCGCCCGCTGGCGCACTGGCCCGAGCTGAGGCCGCCGCGGCGGGCTCGGTAGCAAGCGTTGCGCGCGGTCCGCGGCCGCCGGGCACCGGTTGCGCGCGCCGCGACCGTGCTTGACGGCGCGCGGCCACGCTGGTCTGCTGCGCCGATGTGCCCGCGTCGGCTCGCACTGACCACCGCCGCCACCGCGGCCGCCCTGGCCGCGACGGCGACGCTGGCGCTGGCGCTGACCGCGTGCGGCGACACCCGGGCCGACGCCGACGCCGCGGCCGCCACCGGCGACGCCGGCGTCGACGCGACGCCGCCGGATCCGGGGCCGACCCGCTACCCCGCCGACACCCCACGCTCGCCGATCACCCCGGCGGTCGCGACCCGCCTGCGCGCGATCGCCGCCGCCGGTCCGGCCCAGCGCGATCGGATCTTCCTCAAGGCCGGCGCGTCGGGCACCGTCAGCCGCAACCTGTTGTACTGCCTCGCCGGTCCCGACCACCAGCCCGGCTACCGGATCGATCTCGACGGTCGCGACGCCCTGCAGCCCACGATCGATCGCTTCCGCGCCGAGCTCGTCGCGGGCGACACGTCGTTCGATCGTCCGACCCTCGCCGCCGAGGTCGGCCGCACCGCGCGCTGGGTCCTGACCGGCGCGCCGTCACCGCTCGACCAGGAGCTGGCGGCGACCACGCCGCGGTTTGCCTTCGTCAACTACGGCACCAACGACATGGAGGCCGCGACCAGCTACGGCGCGGCGCTGGCGCCGTTCTGGGACGCGATGAACGAGCTGCTCGATCGCCTCGAGGCCGACGGCGTCGTGCCGATCATCACCGGGCTCAACCCGCGGAGCGACCGCGCCGAGGCGACGCGGTGGGTGCCGACCTGGGACGCCGTGACCCGCGCCCTGGCCGAGGCGCGTCAGCTGCCGTACTACAGCCTGTACCTGGCGTCGTCGCCCCTGGCCGACGCCGGCCTGCTCGGCGACGGCCTGCACGGCAACGTCCTGATCGAGGCCGGGGCCGCCCAGCCGTGCGTCTTCACCGCCGCCGGCCTGGCCTACAACTACGACGTCCGCAACCTGGCGTCGCTCGAGCTGCTCGACGCCACCAGCCGGATCGTCCTCGACGGCGCGGTCGCGCCCGACGTCGCGCCGCTGCCGCCGATCGCGGGCCAGGGCACGGCGGCGGCGCCGTTCGTCGTCGACCGCCTGCCGTTCACGCACACGTTCACGACCGTCGGCGGCGAGGCGCTCCGCGACGGCTACCCCGGCTGCGACGCCGGCCAGGACGAGAGCGGTCCCGAGATCGTGTACCAGCTCGACCTCGCCGCGCCCATCCGGTTCCGCGCGGTGGTCCTCGACGGCCCGGACGTCGACGTCGACGTCCACGTCCTGGTCGACGGCGCGTGCGTCGAGCGCGCCGACCACTACCTCGATCGCGCGCTGCCCGCCGGCTCGCACCGGATCGTCGTCGACAGCTTCGTCAGCGGCGGCGTCGCGCAGGCCGGCACCTACACGCTGGTGCTGCTGACCTGTGAGGTCGGCGACGCAGCCTGCGAGTGAGGGTCGCGAAAACATTGCGGGTGGCGCCGCCCCGGCCCGTGACCACATTGACCTCATGCGGTCGCCACACGTCGTGGTCATGTTGACCCTGGTCGCGGGCTGCGGAGTCTCGGCGGACGGGCGCACCGGCGGGCCCGACGCCAGCGTGGAGGTCGACGCCGCGGGCAACGCCGACGCGACGGTGTCCTGCCAGCTGCCGCCGCTGGCCGCCGGGGTCAGCACCCTCGCCGGCTGCGCCGACCCCGGCGCGATCGACGGCGCCCGTGGCGTGGCCCGGTTCGCCAACCCGGTCAACGTCGCGCGCGGTCCCGACGGCGACCTCTACGTCGCCGACTTCGACAACGACGCGATCCGCGTCGTCGCCGCCGACGGCGCGACCCGCACGCTGGTCGCCCAGGCCGACTTCGCGAAGCCGTTCGGCCTCGCCTTCACCGGGGACGGCGTCCTCTACGCCCAGACCGACGACGACGACCTCGGCCAGCACTCCGGCGACACCGGCACGATCTGGCGCGTCGATCTCGACACCGGCGACGCCACCGTCGTGGTGCGCGACGTCGGCCGCCCGCGCGGGCTCGCCGCCCTGCCCGACGGCCGCCTGGTGCTGTCGGACTACGTCCACCACACCATCCGGCTGCTGGCCCCCGCCACCGGCGTGATCAGCGCCCTCGCCGGCAGCGCCGATCGGCCCGGCGACGTCGACGCCGTCGGCGGCGCGGCCCGCTTCGACGGCCCGTACGACGTCGCGATCCTCCCCGACGGTCGGATCGCGGTCGCCGATCAGCACAACGATCGCGTCCGCGCGATCGCGCTCGACGGCACGGTCACGCCGCTGGCCGGCACCGGCAGCCCCGGCGCGACCGACGGCGCGGCCCTGACCACGGCGCGGTTCCACGCCCCGGCGGCCCTGGCGATCGACGGCGAGGGCACGCTGTACATCACCGACACCGACAACTTCGTGGTGCGCGCCCTGCGCGACGGCGAGGTCTCGACGATCGCCGGCGACGGCACCGGAGGCTGGCGTGACAGCGAGGATCCCCTGGCCGCGCAGGTCTACGGCCTCGAGGGGGCCGACGTCAGCGCCGACGGCGCCACGCTGTGGCTGGCCGACGGCAACCGCGGTGAGGCCGAGCCCTACAACCGCGTCCGGACGGTCACGATGAACGAGCCATAGTCGCCGGCCGACGTTTCGAGGTCCCAGCAACATCGAGAACGGTGCCCGCCGGCGCGAGCCGTGGTCTACTCGGGACCATGCCAGTCGAGCGGATGCTCGTGTGTGTGATCTTGATCGCTGGGTGTGGCAGCGGAGGAGCCTCGCCTCCTGACGCCGGCGACATCGACGGCGCCCCCGGCGACGTCAGCACGAGCCCGGACGCCGGGCCCGACGCCGACCTCGACGCCACGCCGCCCGATGGCATGGCGATCGATGCCATGCCGATCGACGCCGCCCCGATCGACGCCGCCCCGATCGACGCCATGCCGATCGACGCCGCCCCGATCGACGCCGCCCCGATCGACGCCATGCCGATCGACGCCACGCCGATCGACGCCATGCCGATCGACGCCATGCCGACCTGCGTCGTGCCGGCCTTCACCACCGGCGTCAGCACCCTGGCCGGCTGCGAGATCGCCGCCAACGTCGACGGCGCGCGCGCCGACGCGCGCTTCGCCAACCCGGTCAACGTCGCGCGCGGTCCCGACGGCGACCTCTACGTCGCCGACTTCGACAACAACGAGGTGCGGGTCGTGACCGCGGCCGGCGCCGTGCGCACGCTGGTGGCCCAGACCCACTTCGTCCGGCCGTTCGGGATCGCGTTCACCGCCGCCGGCGCGCTGTACGTCCAGACCGACGACGACGATCTCGGCGCCCACTCGGGCTCGACCGGAACCGTCTGGGAGGTCGACCTCGTCACCGGCGTCGCCACCGTGGTGGTCCGCGACGTCGGCCGGCCGCGCGGCCTCGCCGCCCTCGCCGACGGCCGCCTGGTCCTGTCGGACTACGTCCACCACACGATCCGTCTGCTCGATCCCGACACCGGCACGATCACCGATCTCGCCGGCGCCACCGACCTACCCGGCTACGCCGACGACGTCGGCGCCGCCGCACGCTTCGACGGTCCCTACGACGTCGCGGTCCTCCCCGACGGCCGGATCGCGGTCGCCGACCTCTTCAACCAGCGGATCCGCGCGGTCGCGCTCGACGGCACCGTGACCACGCTGGCGGGCACCGGCACGCCCGGCGCCACCGACGGCGACGCCCTCACCACCGCGACCTTCCAGTATCCGGTCGGCCTCGCCGTCGACAGCGCCGGCGACCTGTACGTCACCGACACCGGCAACTTCGTCGTCCGCAAGCTCGCCGCCGGCGCCGTGACCACGGTGGTCGGCGACGGCACCGGCGACTGGCTCGACAGCGACAACCTGCTGGCGGCGCGGCTCTACGGCCTCGAGGGCGCCGACGTCAGCGCCGACGGCGCGACGCTGTGGCTCGCCGACGGCAGCCGGGGCGAGGCCCTGCCGTACAACCGCGTCCGCGTCGTCGACCTGACCGGCCCCTAGAAGCGTGTACCCGATCGCCCCCCGGCCCGGGACGCCCCACCGAGATGAGGGGCTGGGTCCCGAGATGCTCGGCGAACTGGACGTTGGCGGCGGAGACGTAACCGGTGTCGGCGGTGACGCAGACCGGAACCGCGTCGCAGTTGCGGACGACACGTCGGCGCAGCGGCTCGAAGTCCTGGGCGTCGGGGGCCTGCTTGCTGAGGGCGGTGGCCACGATGATCGGGTGCGACGCGGGCGGCCACTCGCGCGGCGACGGCGGCAACAGGAACGACTGCATCAGCGCGTACTGACGGTCGGCCTTCCCCCCGCCCTTCGATCAGCTCGCCGCGCTCGTGTCGATCCGTTCGTGTTCGACCCGCGGTGGTGGTGGTGCCAGGCCACGCCGGCACGGGTGACGGGAGCGTGTGGGGGGCGGCCGACGGCGAGTTCCGCAGCGGGCCCGCGCCACCACGAGACGGCGTCACCGCCCGCGCCCGCCTCGCCGCCCGCGTTCTCGTCACCGCGAGGACTGTCCGAGCCGGAGGACGCCCCCCCCGCGCTCGCGGCAGGACCCGGGCCGGCGGCCCGCGGTCTCCCCACCGCTCGCGCAGGCGGGGATCCGCGACACGCTCCCAGGCCGGCGCCCTGGCCGAGACCTAGATCTCCTCGGCCACCATCTCGATCGCGCCGCACGGGCACTCGCGCGCGCACACGCCGCAGCCCTTGCAGAAGTCGAGGTCGAAGCGGAACCGCTTGCCCGGCCCCAGCTTGATCACGGCGTTGTCGGGGCAGACGCCGAAGCAGTTGTCGCACTCGAAGCAGTTGCCGCACGACAGGCAGCGACGCGCCTCGAACAGCGCCGTGGTCTCGTCGAGGCCGCCGTGGACCTCGGCGAACGTGCCGACCCGACGCGCCATCTCGAGCTGCGGCTGCACCGTGCGGTCGGCGTCGACGTAGTACCAGGTGTTGAGCCGATCGAACCCGGCCGGCGCGTGCTTGGCGGCGGGCTCGTAGGCGCCGCCACGCAGGTAGGCGTCGATGTGGCGCGCCGCCTTCTTGCCGTGGCCGACCGCGACCGTGATCGTGCGATCGGCGGGCACCATGTCGCCGCCGCAGAACAGGCCCGGGTACCCGGTCATCAGATCGGGGCCGACCTCCACCGAGCCGTCGGGCGTGAACCGGACCCCGGGCACCGCGCGCAGCGGCGTCAGGTCGACCGCCTGGCCCAGCGCGAGCACCAGCGTGTCGCCGGCGATGGTCTCGAGCTCGCCGGTCGGCACCGGCTTGCCGTCGGCGCCGAGCGTCATCTTCTCGATCGTCAGCTCGCCCTCGCCCATCTCCTTGACCGTCGACAGCCAGCGGACCAGGACGCCCTCCTCGAGCGCCTCGCGCAGCTCGTCCTCGTGCGCGGGCATCTGGGCCTGGGTCCGGCGGTAGACGATCACCGCGTCGGTGGCGCCCAGCCGCTTGGCGGTGCGCGCGACGTCGAGGGCGGTGTTGCCGCCGCCGTAGACGACGACCCGGCGGCCGAGCAGCGGCGCGTCGCCGAGCCCCTCGACCTGGCGCAGGAGCCCGATGGCGTCGAGGATCTTGCCGGCGTCGGCGGCGGGGATGTCGACCCGCTTGGCCAGGTGGGCGCCGACCGCCGCGAAGCAGGCGTCGAAGCCGCCGTCGCGCATCGCCGCCGGCAGATCGTCGACCCGGACCCCGAGCTCCAGCCGCACGCCCATCGTGACGATGCGCTCGATCTCGGCGTCGACGATCTCGCGGGGCAGCCGGTAGCGCGGGATGCCGTAGCGCATCATGCCGCCGGCGCGGGGCATGGCGTCGCGGATCGTGACGTCGTGGCCGAGCCGCGCCAGGTGGTAGGCGGCGGCCAGGCCGCTGGGCCCGGCGCCGACCACCAGGACCCGCTTGCCGGTGGCCGCGGCCGGCGCCGGCGCCGGCCAGCCCTCGCGGATCGCCAGATCGCCGAGGAACCGCTCGACCGCGTGGATGCCGACCGCCTCGTCGAGCTGGGCGCGGTTACAGGCGCCCTCGCAGGTGTGGTAGCAGGCGCGTCCCATCACCGCGGGCAGCGGGTTGTCGTCGAGGATCGCCTCCCAGGCGGCGCGGTAGTCGCCGGCCTCGGCGTGGTAGAGCCAGCGCTGCACGTCCTCGCCGGCCGGGCAGGTCGCGTTGCACGGCGGCAACCGATCGACGTAGGTCGGCCGCTGGGTGCGCCACGACCCGGTGTGGTTGTGGAGGCTCGATCCGGGATCGAGGGTGATCGCGAACGGCTTCTTCACGGCCGGCCTCCCGCGCCGTCGACCAGCTTGAAGCGACGGATGTTGTCGTCGGCGAGCGCCTGCAGGCGGACCACGACCGGATCGGCCTGGTCGCCGTCGAAGAGGTGGGCGAAGCGCTTCTGGGCCCGCAGGTAGGCGTCGACCGGGACGCGGCGCCGGATCGGCGTCGACGACGTGACCTCGCCGTCGATCGCCTCGAACAGCGGGAACAGCCCGCACTCGGCGGCCAGCCGCGCCAGCTCGATCGTGCGATCGGTGGCGAAGCCCCAGCCCAGCGGGCACGGCACGAAGACGTGGAGGTAGCGGGCGCCGCCGAAGCCCATCGCGCGGGTGACCTTGGCCTCGAGATCGTGGAGGTCGAAGACGCTCGCGGTGGCGACGTACGGCAGGCGGTGCGCCATCGCCAGCAGCGGCAGGCTCTTGCCGGTGCCGAACGGGTTGCCCGGCTCGGCGCCGACGGCGGGCGTCGTCGCGGTCCGCGCCGCCGGCGGCGTCGCGCTCGACCGCTGCACGCCGGTGTTCATGTAGCCCTCGTTGTCGTAGCAGACGTAGAGGACGTCGTCGTTGCGCTCGAACATCCCCGACAGGCAGCCGAAGCCGATGTCGGTGGTGCCGCCGTCGCCGCCCTGCGCGATCACGCGGGTGCCCTTGCCCTTGACCCGCATCGCGGCGGCGACGCCGGTCGCGACCGCGGCGGCGTTGCCGAACAGCGAGTGCAGCCACGGCAGCTGCCACGCGGTCTCGGGCGACGGCGTCGTGAAGACCTCGAGGCACCCGGTCGCGTTGACCGCGATCAGGTTGCCGCCGGTCGCGCGCATCGCGGTGTCGAGGACGTAGCGGGCGCCCAGCGCCTCGCCGCAGCCCTGGCAGGCGCGGTGGCCCGAGGTCAGCGCGTTGGCCCGGGTCATCGACGCCTGGACCGTGCGGTGCGAGTCGTCGAGCAGGCGGTTGCCGACGGTGAAGGTGCCGGTCTGGTAGAACTTGATCCGCTGGGAGCTCATCGCGCCCTCCGGGCGTCGCGCAGCATGTTCTCGGCGCTCGGCCCCGAGCGGCGGCGCTCGTCCCAGCGCGCCAGCTCGCGATCGATCGCGTCGTTGTCGAGATCGACGAAGGTCAGATCGTCGACGGCGTCGGCGTGGGCCGCCTCGATCAGGCGCCGCAGCGACGCCCGCGTCACCGGACGGCCGCCGAGCCCGGCGATCGCGGTGTAGACCGGGATCGGCTGGCCGCGCAGCGCCATCCGCACGTTCGACGCCATCGCGCCGCCGAGCCCGGGCGCCAGGTTGCGCTCGACGACGACGACCCGCTGGGCGCCGCCGAGCGCGCCGGCCAGCGCGGCCAGCGGGAACGGGCGGAACGCGCACAGCGCGACCGCGCCGACCGCGAGGCCGGCGTCGCGCAGCTCGTCGATCGCGACCTCGATCGTCCCGGTCACCGAGCCCATCGCGACGACGATCGTGTCGGCGTCGCCGGTCCGGTAGCCGTGCAGCAACGCGCCCGAGTCGCGGCCGAAGCGGGCCCGGAAGTCGGCGGCGAGCTGCGGGATGCGCTCGAGCGCCTGCAGCTGCTTGTGGTGGGCGAGGTAGCGGACCTCGGTGAAGGCCTCGGGGCCGACCATCGCGCCGATCGACACCGGATCGGTGGGGTCGAGGACCTGGACCGGCCGGTACGGCGGCAGGAACGCGTCGACGTCGTCCTGGGCCGGCACGTCGAGCGGCTCGACCGAGTGGGTCAGGACGAAGCCGTCGACGCACACCATCACCGGGCACGACAGCTCCTCGGCGAGGCGGAACGCCAGGACGTGGAGGTCGACCGCCTCCTGGGCGTCGCGGGCGAACAGCTGGATCCAGCCGGCGTCCTTGAGCGCCATCGCGTCGGAGTGATCGTTCCAGATGTTGATGGGCGCGCCGACCGCGCGGTTGCCCAGCGTCATCACCACCGGCAGGCCCAGGCCCGAGACGTTGTAGACCACCTCCGCCATGTGCAGCAGGCCCTGGCTCGCGGTCGCGGTGTAGGCGCGGGCGCCCGCCGCCGACGCGCCGAGCGCGACCGACAGCGCCGAGGTCTCGGACTCGACGTTGATGTACTCGCACGGCGCCAGCGTGCCGTCGCGCACCAGCTCCGACAGGCCCTCGACGATGTGGGTCTGCGGCGTGATCGGGTAGGCGCAGACCACCTCGGGGCGACAGCGCGCGATCACCTCGGCGATCGCGCGCGAGCATTCGAGTTGCTTCAGCATCGCGCGGGCTCCGGGCGGGTCAGCGCGAAGGTGGCGGCGGCCGCCGCGGCGTTGCGCTCGCCGACGTCGCCGGCGAAGCGCTCGCGGATCGCGGCGCGCAGCGAGTCGAGCGCGACCGCGCCGGTGAGGCCGGCGAAGCCGCCGAGCAGCGCGGCGCTGGGCAGCGGCCGACCCAGGTGGGCGCGCGCGATCTCGGTCGCCGGCACGCAGCGAGCGTGGCCGCGCGGGAACCGCTCGACCCACTCGGCGAGGCCGAGGTCGGCGAAGCCGCGGCTGGAGTTGACCAGGACCCAGCCGTCGTCGTGCAGCCCGGCGAAGACGTCGAGCGACTGCAGCAGCGTCGGATCCTGGACGACGACGACATCGGGCGCGGTGATGGGCTCGCGCAGCCGGATCGGCTCGTGGTCGAGCCGGCAGAACGAGACCACGGGCGCCCCCATCCGCTCCGAACCGAAGCTGGGGAAGGCCTGCGCGTACTGCCCCTCGCGGAAGGCGGCGAACGACAGCAACTCGGCGGCGGTGACGACGCCCTGGCCGCCACGACCATGGATGCGTATCTCGAGCACGGGACCTCGGGGCGCCTGGGAGGGGCGCACGACCTCCCCGTGCAAGCCAGGTGCCCACGCCTCCGACGCCGTGAGGCCGGGTCGAGCGTGCAGCGGTTGCGCCGGCCCCCGGGGCGGCGCAGGGATTTCGCGCGAGTTGACGCGTTTACAAGGCCGCGCCAGGGCGCAGCCGTTGCGGCCACCCGGCGGCGCGGCGATGATCGCCGGGATGCGTCTGATGGTGGTCGAGGGCCCGGACCGCGGCCGCGAGCTCGAGCTGGTCGAGCCCGGCGGCGCCCTCGGCCGCGCCGACGACTGCGCGATCCGCCTCGGCGACCCGGCGGTCAGTCGCCACCACTGCCGGGTCGTGGTGCACGGCGCGACCGCGCGCCTGGTCGACGACGCGAGCACCAACCGGACCCTGGTCAACGACGCGCCGGTGCGCGAGGTCGAGCTGCGGCCCGGCGATCGGATCGCGGTGGGCCGCACCGTCCTGGTGGTCGCCGGCGCCGCGCCCGCGGTCGCGCCGCGGCCCGCCGCGATCGAGCTGGCGACCGTCGAGCTGGTGACCCGCGCCGGCGGCGCCGACGATCTGCCGGCGGTGCTGGCCCGCCTCGGCGACGCGCTGCAGCGCGCGACCGACGTCGCCGCCGCCGCGACCGCGGCGTGCCAGGCGGTCGCGACCGCGCTCGGCGCCGCGGCGGTGACGCTGGTGCGGCGCCGGGCCGACGGCGACCTCGACGCGATCGCCGCGACCGGCGCCGCGACCGGCGCCGCGGACGGCGGGGCGGACGGCGCCGCGGACACGACGCCGGGGATCGATCCGCGCGCCGCGATCGATCGCGGCGTCGCCGCGGCCTACGTCCTGGCCGATCGTCACGTCCTGGTGGCGCCGCTGGCGCCCGCCGACGCGACGGCGCTGGTGCGCGGCGCGCTGATCGCGACGCGCGCCGCGGCGTGGCGCCGTCGCGACCTCGAGCTGGCGTCGGCGCTGGCGCGGCTGGTCGGCGCCGGCCTCGACGCCCAGGTCGCGCGCGATCGCCTCGATCGCGCCAACCGCTCGCTCGCCGAGCGCCTCGGCGGCGCGGTGATCGCCGACAGCGACGCGTCGCGCCAGCTCGCCACGCTGATCGCGCGGGTCGGGCCCACCGACACGACCGTGCTGATCACCGGCGAGTCCGGCGTCGGCAAGGAGCTGGTCGCCGAGGCGGTCCACGCCGCCAGCCCGCGGGCGCGCGGCCCGTTCGTCGCGGTCAACTGCGCGGCGCTGTCCGAGGGCCTGCTCGAGAGCGAGCTGTTCGGCCACGAGAAGGGCGCGTTCACCGGCGCCGCGGCGCGCCGCGCCGGTCGCCTCGAGCAGGCCGACGGCGGCACGCTGTTCCTCGACGAGGTCGGCGAGCTCGGCGACGCCGCCCAGGCCAAGCTGCTGCGCGCGCTCGAGGCCCGCCGCTTCGAGCGGGTCGGCGGCGCCCACACCGTCGCCGTCGACCTGCGGCTGATCGCGGCCACCAACCGCGACCTCGAGGCGATGGTCCACGCCGGCCGGTTCCGTCGCGATCTCTACTACCGGCTGTGCGTGGTGCGCCTGGCGATCGCGCCGCTGCGCGAGCGCCGCGCCGACGTCGCGCCGCTGGCGCGCCTGTTCGTGGCCCGGTTCGGCGCCGCCACCGGCCGGCCGCGCACGCTCGACGACGACGCGCTCGCCGCGCTCGAGGCCCACGACTGGCCCGGCAACGTCCGCGAGCTGCGCAACGTGATCGAGCGGGCGATCGCGCTGGGCGCCGGCCCGACGATCACCGCGGCCGACGTCGAGCCGCTCGGCGCCCTGGCCGCGGTGGCGCCCGCGACCGGCGACGCGCCGCCGCGATCGCTGCGCGAGCTGGAGCAGGAGGCGGTGGCGGGCGCGATGAAGGCGGCGCGCGGCAACAAGGCGCGCGCCGCGCAGCTGCTGGGGATCGACCGCACGACGCTGTACAAGAAGCTGAAGCAGCTCGGGCTCGGCTGATCGCGCTCCTCCGCGCGCGCCGCGCGGACCGTCGAGGATCACCACAGGGTGTTGTCGGTGGTGGGGCGCGCCACCGCCGCGATCCCGAGGCATGACGGCCACTTGCGGATGGCACGCGACGTGATGAAGGGACCGGCCAGGAGGTTCCATGTCCAGATCCATCGTCGCCCTGCTCGTCTCCACCCTCGTCGCCGTCGCCACCGCGTGCATCCCGCCGTCGCAGACCGGCAACGGCGACGGCGCCGCCCCGCCGTCGTCGTCATCGTCGCGCGGCGGCCAGGGCGGCGGCTACGCCAGCACCGGCGGCAGCGGCGACCTGTGCCAGCGCGCGTGCCAGCGCTTCGCCGACTGCGGCCTCGACCAGCTCGATCCGTGCGTGCAGTCGTGCAGCGGCGGCACGATCGCCGCCGACCGGCTCGAGCTGTTCGCGGCCAGCTCGTGCGAGGACCTGCAGTCGTACATGCAGTACGGCGCGCCGGCCAACCAGACCGGCCAGGGCTGCGCCAGCCACGGCGCCAACGACTGCCCGAACATGGCGGTGTGCTGCAACGGCGACGTCACCACCGGCACGCCCGGCCAGTGCATCGCCGCGGCGATCTGTTACGCGCCGACGCGGTGACCGCGGTCGCCGAGGTGACGGCGGTGACGGCGGTGGGCCCGCCGCGCCGGCTCAGCGCGACGCCAGCCGCGCCAGCCGCGCCAGGCCGTGGGCCCGCGCCCGCGCCGCGACGTCGTCGAGGGTGGCCGCGGCGGCGTCACGCCGACCGGCGGCGCGCTGCGCCAGGCCGAGCAGCAGACGGCCCTCGAGGCGGAGCTCGAGATCGGGCTCGGCGGCGAGCGCGGCGGCGACCCCGCTCGGCGGTGGCAGCGCGGCGCGGCCGTCGCGACCGGCGAGCGCGAGCCGGACCTCGTCGAGCGCGGCGACGGTGCCGGCGGCGACGTCGCCGGCGTCGGGCGCGGCCGCGGCGAGCCGACCGTACGCGGCGGCGGCGCCGGCGCGATCACCGGACGCGAGCGCGACGCGCAGCGCGGCGTCGTCGAGCCGCACCGCGATCGCCGGGGCCTCGGCGGCGCCGAGGTCGGCGCGGGCGTCGCGCAGGCTGGCCGCGGCGGCGGCCGCGTCGCCGCCGTCGAGCTGGGCCAGCGCCAGCCAGGCGCCGGCCTCGGCGGCGGCCGGCGGGTCGGCGAGCTCGCGCCGGCGCCGGCGCGCCTCGGTGAAGCGCGCGATCGCCGTCGCCGCGTCGTCGCGAGACAGCGCCATCTGGCCGATGCTGAGGTCGACGTAGGCCATCCCGTTGCCGTCGTCGATGGCGCGGAACTCGGCGGCGGCCTCGTCGTAGCGGACCTGCGCGGTCGCGAGGTCGCCCTCGAGCTGGGCCAGCGAGCCGAGGTTGTAGGCGAGATCGGCGGCGCGGCTGCGATCCTGGGCGCGGCGCGCCACGGCCAGCGCGTCGGTCCAGCGTCGCCGCGCCTCGGCGTGGTCGCCGTCGCGATGGGCCAGGTTGCCCAGGCTCATCAGGCCCCACGCGACGTTGCCGTCGTCGGCGACCGCGCGGTACAGCGCCAGCGCCTGCTCGAGCAGCGGCCGGGCCGCGGCGTGATCGCCCTCGATCATCGCGACCATGCCCAGCGAGCCCAGCGCCGCGGCCTCGCCGCGACGATCGCCGCGGCGCCGCGACAGCTCGCGGGCCGCCGCCGCCTGGGTGCGGGCGGCGGCGAGATCGCGGCGCCGGAACGCGACGTAGGCCAGCTTGCGCCGGGCGCGGCCGGCCGCCGCGAGATCGCCGGCGGCCTCGAGCGCGGTCGCGGCGGCCTCGAGGATCGTCGTGGCGCCGTCGAGATCGCCGGTGAGCGCGCGCGCCGCGCCGACCTCGACCTGGCCCAGCGTCGTCATCGCGGCGAGGCCGCGGGCGCGGCCCGCCGCCTCGAGGCGCTCGCCGGCGGCGAGCTGGGCCGGGAAGTCGCCGGCGAGCTCGGCGGCCCACGCGTCGTCGAGCGCGACCCGCGGATCGTCGCCGTGCGGCCCGGCGCGCAGGCGATCGAGCAGGGCGCGCGCGTCGGCGACCCGGCCGCCGGCGAGCCGGGCCCGGACCAGCGCCAGCGCGTGGTCGACGTCGTCGGGGAAGAACCCGAGCAGCGCGACGTCGGCGTCGATGGCGTCGGCCCAGGCGGCGCGGGCCTCGGCGGCGCGCCCGGCGATCAGCAGGGCCTCGGCGCGGCTGCCGCCGCCGCGCCGGGCCAGCGCGGCCTCCGCGGCGGTCGCGGCGGCGGCGGCCGCGGGATCGTCGCCGAGCGCGAGCAGCGCGTCGATCAGGCCGGCGTGACCGGCGGCGAGCCCAGGCTCGGCGGCGACGACGCGCGCGAACGCGTCGCGGGCGTCGGCGGCGCGCGCAGCTCGGCGAGGGCGCGGCGCCCGGCGGCGGCGAGCTCGCGCGCGGCCGCGGCGGTGGCCGGCGCCGCCACCGTCGACGCCCCGCCCTGGCGCGCCGGCGCCGGCGCCAGCGCGACGCCGGCGACCGCGGCGACGGCCGCGAGCAGCGCGACGCCGCCGCCGATCGCGAGCCGGCGCCGCCACCGCGACGGCGCCAGCGCGGCGACCAGCGCGCCGGCCGAGGCGAACCGGGCCTCAGGGCGCGCCGCCAGGCCGCGGTTGATCGCCCGCGCCCAGCGCTCGGGCATGGCGCCGCCGTCGTCGACGCGCGCCGGCGACGCGCTCGCCGCGCTCGCCGCGGCGGCGGCGCCGGCGGCGCCGGCGACGGTGGTGGCGGTCGCGCCCCGCGCCGCCGACGACGGCGTCGGTCGTCCGGTCAGCGCCTCCTGCAGCACCACCGCCAGCGCGTAGACGTCGGACGCCGGCGTCGCCGCCGCTCCGGCGAGCAGCTCGGGCGCCATGTACGCCGGCGTCCCGGCGATCGCGCTCGCCGGCGACCCGGCCGTCGCCGCGGCCGCGGCCGACGACGACGACGACGACGACGACGCGACCACCGGCTCGCGCGCCGCCGCCGACGCCCGCGCCAGGCCGAAGTCGGTGACCACGGCGCGCGGCCCGGCCGCCCCGTCGGCGATCATCACGTTGCCCGGCTTGAGATCGCGGTGCACGACGCCGACCGCGTGCGCGACGTCGATCGCCGCGGCGATCTGCCGGCCCAGCGCCAGGACCTGCGCCGGCGGCAGCGGGCCACGCGCCAGGCGCTCGGCCAGGGTCTCGCCCTCGATCAGCTCCATCGTGAGGAACGCCACCGGCGGCGCCGGGTCGCGCAGGTGCCAGCCGAGATCGAAGATCCGGCACACCGCCGGGTGGGTCACCTTGCGCGCGAGCTGGACCTCCCGCTTGAAGCGGGTGACCGCGGGGTCATCCGGGCCGGCGGCGCCACGCACGGTCTTGAGCGCCACGGTGACGTCGAGCTCGAGGTCGCGGGCGCGGTAGACCTCGCCCATGCCGCCCTGGCCGAGGAACGCCTCGATCCGGTAGCGGCCGGCGACCTCGTCGCCGATCGCGAACGTCAGCGTCGACGACGAGCCGACGCCGGCGTCCAGACGCTCGGTCGGCGCGTCGCCGGTCGCCGCCGCGGGTGACTCGGGCTCCACGCACGCATCGTAGCCGGCTGCGGCCGCGACGTGCGCGTCGTAGCTCCGCCCAGACTCGCGACCGGGCCCGAGGGTTGCCCGCGCCTGCGAGACACTCTGTCTCTCCGGCGCGTCAGCGTGGCGCATTGACGGGCGCCCGCGACCCCCGGAAAGTGGGCACACCACGATGTCCAAGCTTCGTCTGGGAGTCCTTGCCGCGACGCTCGCGGCCGCCGCCTCCGCCTGTGGCACGGAGACCGACGATCGCCCCGCCACCGCGCAGTACGTGGTCACCACGATCCTGCGTCCCTCCTGCGCCACCGCGGCGTGCCACTCGAGCCAGACCGCGGTCCAGGGCCTGGTGTTCGACACCGTCGCCGGCGCCTGCGCCGCCTACGACGAGCACGACGTCCAGGCGTTCCTCGTCGGCAACGGCGCGGGCGGGCTGCGCATGCCCGCCGACTCGCCGCTGCCCACCGCCGACATCGACCTGCTGCAGCAGTGGCTCGACGACGGCCAGCCGGGGTGCCCGTGATGCGCGCCGCGCTGATCGCGGTGGTCGCGCTGGTGATCTGCGGCGCGGCCGGGGTCGCCCACGCCTATCCGCAGTTCCAGCTCGGCAAGGAGCCGACCTGCACCGCCTGCCACATCGCGCCGGCGGGCGGCGGCCTGCTCAACCCCATGGGCGAGGAGACCGCCGGCGACATCGCCACCAGGGAAGGTGATCCGTCGTTCCTGCACGGCAAGTACACGCCGCCCGACTGGCTCGCGCTGGGCGGCGACGTCCGCGCCGCCGCCGGCTTCAGCGACAACGGCAAGCCCAACCCCGCCGGCTTCCCGATGCAGCTCGAGGGCTACGCCGCCGCCAACCACGACGGCTTCACCGGCTACCTGACCCTCGGCGTCGGCATGCCCAACCCCGACAACCCGGTCAGCGCGCTCCTCTTGCGCGAGCACT
Organism: Kofleriaceae bacterium; assembly: GCA_020633495.1. GTDB lineage: Bacteria > Myxococcota_A > Polyangia > Haliangiales > Haliangiaceae > WYBA01. The sequence continues at coordinate 171,852 of JACKDR010000001.1, forward strand.
GGGTCATGTACCGCTCCGCCGAGGGCAGCGAGTCGGGCTTCTACGTGCGCGCCGGCCGGTTCATGCCGGTCTACGGCCTGCGCCTCGCCGAGCACCCGGTCTACACCCGCCGCTTCGGCGGCACCCCGCTGTACGGCGAGACCTACGGCGTGTCCGCGGGCTGGCTGTCGGCCGGCGCCGAGGTCCACCTCACCGGGTTCGTCCACGATCCCATCCGCGACGCGATCGAGACCGGCGACGGCGCCGCGCTGTACGCCGAGAAGCGCGTCACCGACACGTTCTCGCTCGGCGTCGAGGGCCGCTACGCCACCTCCGACACCGAGACCCGCACCCAGGGCGGCGTCACCGGCAAGCTCTGGCTCGAGGGGCCCGAGGTCCAGCTGTCAGGCGAGGTCCAGGTCGTCCACCAGACGATCGATCCCGACGCCAGCCGCAACCAGCTGGTCGGCTATCTCATGGGCTCGTGGGCGGTGCGCCACGGCTTCCTCCTCGACGTCGGCATCGGCCACTACGACGAGAACCTCGCGATCAAGAACCTCGACCGCGACGCCCTCGACGTCAACCTGCACTGGTTCTTCCACTCGCACGTCGAGTTCCTGCTGACCAACCGGGTGGCGCTGATCGGCCTGGGCTCGGGCGGCGACACGTCTGGGTACTCGCTGCTGCAGCTGCACTACCGGATCTAGTCCCGTGCCCGTGCCCGATCTGGGTCGGGCACGGCCGTGACGCCGGCGCCCGGCCGCTCACCCCGCCGGCGGTGGGGCCGGCGGCGGGGCCAGCAGCGGCCCCTTCGACGCCGCCGGGGCGTCGTCGCCGAGGACGCTGCGGCTGGTGGCGCGGCCCGGCAGCCAGCGATCGAGCGCGCCGACGTACCACGACGCGCCGAGGCCGAGCAGGACGAGCAGCACCAGGTACAGGCGCCACGGCCGCTGCTTGTCGGCGTAGGGATCGTCGAGGTTGCGCCTGGAGCCCGGCGGCAGGGCCGCGAGCTCGGTCAGCGCGGCGCCGAACGCGACGTTGACGCGGGCCCGGCCGTTGATCGCCCAGCCGTTGGCGTCGAGGATCGGGCCCAGGCTGCGGTGGCGCAGCTTCATCCACGCCAGCATCATCGACGGGCCGGAGATCAGGAGCAGCAGCGCCAGCAGGCCCAGCGGCATCCACGCCCCCAGCCCGGTGAACGCGGCGACGATCCCGACGACCATCGCGCCGATGCCGCCGACCGCGACGCCGATCGCGGCGACGGTGCCGATGTCGATCTTCTTGGGCGCGGGCTTGGCGGCGTCCTTGGCCGGGGCCGCGGCGGCGGCGGCCTTGTCGGCGGTCGCGATCTGCGTCGCGGCGGCGCCGACCTTGGCGTCGGCGGCGGCCTCGGCGGCCTGGGCCCGCTTGGCCGCCAGGTCCTCGACCATGCGGACCAGCTTCTTGTACGGCGCCCAGAACGCCTCGCGCACGCTGATCGGGTTCGACACCACCTTGGTGATCGTCGCGTCCCAGCTGTCGCCCTTGCGATCGTAGTAGACGCCGTTGCGGCCGACGAAGACGTACTCGGCGTCGCCGTTGGTGAACGCCGCGACGATCGACTTCTTGGTCGCGCCGCGGACGACGTCGCAGTAGGCCAGGCACGCCGACGTCAGCGGCGCCAGGGTGGCGTGCTTGCCGGCGTCGGCGACCGGCAGGCAAAGGCGGCTGGCGCGGGCGTCGAGGTACAGCGTGCCGCACTGGAAGGCGCCGTCCTTGCGGCTGTAGAAGTCGGAGAAGTTGACGAAGTTGCGCAGCACCCGGCCGAGGTCGCGCTGCAGGCGCAGCGTCTTCTCGACGTCGGTCAGCGCGTCGTACTCGGGCGCGACCTCGAGATCCTCGGCGATCAGCGCCGCGATCCGCGCGCGCTCGTCGCCGCCCGCGATCGCGGCGACCCGGTCGAGGCCGAGCTTGTCGACCGCGACGTCGGGGCGATCCTTGCGCCACGCCGCGTGGGCGTCGAAGCGAGCGGCCACGGTCGCGAGGTCGGCGGCGGTGAGCTCGCCGCGCTCGCCGAGCAGCGGGGTCACGACCTTGGTCATGAACGCGTCGAGCCGGGCGGTCCACGCCGGGTTGAGGGGACCGGCCAGGCGGAGCACGCCGCCGGCGTCGATCGGTGCCAGGGGCAGCCGCGCGACCTCCTCGGCGTCGCCGGTCAGGGTCAGCGTCCGCAGCGCCGCGAGATCCTCGTCGGTGCCGCCCAGCGCGGCGGCGGCGCGCGGATCGAACGCGACCACGCGGGCGCGCGCGAAGTAGTCCTCGAGCTTGGCCCGGATCGCGACCAGGGCGTCGTGGGCGGCGCCGGTGGCGGCGCCGAGCCCCTCGACCCAGGTCGCCTCGCCCGCCGCCGCCCACGCGGCGAGGCGGTCGATCTGCTCGCCGAAGGTCTCGAGCAGCTTGGCGTCGACGCCCGGCTTGCCGCTGCGATCGGGCACCGATCCGACGGTGGCGATCACGTCCTCGATGACCTGCGCGACCGCCGCCTCGTCGCCGGCGCTGGCCGGCGTGACCACGCCGTCGCCGTTGAACCGGGTCTTCTCGAAGGTCTTGACCACCTCGAGCGCGTCGCCGAGCGTGACCTCCTTGGCGTCGGGCTTGTCGAGCAGGGTCAGGACCCGGCGCGCCGCGGTCTTGACCTTGCCGTCCTTGAGCGCGGCCAGCGCGACGACGTCCTTGCTCGCCAGCACGTCGCCGGGCTCGACCCAGACGCCGGCGACGAACTCGATCGCGGTGAGGACGTCGGCGATCCGGATCCGGCCGTCGTTGTCGATGTCGATCATCGCCAGCGTGGCGGGATCGATGTCGACCCCGGCCGTGGGCATCGCCAGGGCGACCCACAGCTTCTGATCGAGCTCGGGCAGGGCGAGCAGATCGGCGCCGTTGCGCAGGCTGACCTGATCGACCCCGCCGGCGCGGAAGAACTCCCATCGGTGACTCATCGTGGCGCTCCCGGTTGTCGTCGTTCGCTCGGTGGCAGCGGCGACGCGGCCGCGCCCGCATCCTAGCCGGGTTCCCGACCCGCCGCCGGGCGCCGGCCGCCGGTTCGCGCGGCCCCGCGTCGACCGATCACGCCACCGGCGACGCCGCGATCAGATCCTCTCGGAGGCGGGTCAGGATCTGTCCGAGCAGGTTCTGCCCTCGCCAGCGGCTGCGGTCGGTGGCGTGCGGGCTCGACGACGTCATGCCGATGCCCCAGATCCGATCGGTCGGGCTGGCCTCGACCAGCTCGGTCCCGGCGGTCGCGAGCAGGACCTCACGCAGCGCGGGGTTCTGCGTGAACTTGGCGTGGTTGCCGCGGTAGACGATCGCCTCCCGCGCCTGCCGCCACGCGCGGTCGTCGAAGTTGCGGACCTTGCGGCCGAGCGCCTTGTGCTGCCGCGGATCGACGGCGGCGAGGATCTGCGCGGCGACGTCGGCGTCGTCGAACAGCACCGCCTTGCCGTGCATCATGAACTGCTCCGCGCACCCGAACGTGGCGCCGTCGACGACGAACGTCGCCGGGTGCCACTGCGAGAACGGGGAGTCGGGGCGCCAGAAGAAGGTGAAGCCGTCGCGGGTCTCGGTGGTCACGGGGTGCTCCTCGTTCGTGTATGCACGACACTAACACGACGACGACGAGGCGCCCAGCGCGATCGCGAACCCCCAGCAGCATTCTTCAAATCATCGTTTCCATTCATCCATTTTAGAATGTAGAAAGTTGCGCTTCTCACTTATTGATCGTGAGACCGCGGCCTGTGTAGGTTGCGCGCCATGAAGCTCCTGGCTGGATCGGCCGCGCTGCTGCTCGTCGCGGCCTGCGGCGACGCCGGCGACGCCACCGGCGGCGACGTCACGCCCGCCGACGCCGCCGCGGCCCCCGACGTCGCGGCGCCCGCGATCGACGCGGCGCCCGCGATCGACGCGCCGCCGGCGCCGTCCGTCACCTTCACCCGCCACACCGTCGACGACGACGCCGACGGCCCGGCCTACGTCGCGGTCGCCGACCTCGACGACGACCCGGCGCCCGAGCTGGTGGTGTCGTCGCTCGGCAAGTCCGGCTTCCCGCCGGTCGGCACGGTCGCGATCTACGATCGCGGCGCCGACCTCGACGGCTGGACCCGGACCGTGCTCGACCCCAGCGTCGGGTTCCCCGGCCAGCCGACGATCGTGGACGTCGACGGCGACGACGACCTCGACGTCATCCTGCCGTCCGGCTTCCTGGTGTGCGCGATCGCCGGCAGCCCGTGCGGCGGTCTGGCCTGGTACGAGCACGACGGCGCGACCTGGACCAAGCACGCGCTGGTGTCGGGAAGCGCGCTGTTCTACCACCACGTCGAGCTCGTCGACGTCGACGGCGACGGCCGCGTCGACCTCGTCACCACCGGCGAGGAGCAGACGTTCGGCGGCGGCGCCAGCCGCGCCGTCGTCCAGTGGTTCGCCGGCACCGACGACGCCGACCGGTTCGCGGCCACGCCGCACGTCATCGGCGACGGCGGCGGCAGCTTCCCGCGGGTGCTCGACGTCGACGGCGACGGCGACCTCGACGTCGCGTCCGCCGAGTTCTTCGTCGCCGGCGGATCGTTCGCGTGGTTCGAGCGCACCGCCGCGCCCGGTCCCGACCCCCCCGACGGCACCTGGGTGCGCCACGCGATCGACGCCGACAGCGGCCCCGCGATCATGCTGACGCCGGTGCCGGACCTGTTCGGCGACGGCACGCTGCGCTACGTCGGCAGCAACCACACCAACACCGCCAAGACGCCGCCCGACGCGTGGCCGTCGGCGGTGTTCGCGCTGACCCCGGGCGCCGACGCCACCGCGCCCTGGACCAAGACCGCGATCTCGACCGGCATCGAGTCGCGCCCGGGCAGCATGTTCTCGCCGATGGCGGCGCCGGGCATCGTCGGGGTCGGCGACGTCGACGACGACGGCGACGTCGACGTCCTGGTCTCGGGCGACGGCGACGTCCACGCCTACTGGCTCGAGCAGACCGTCCCCGGCACGTTCGCGACCCACGTCCTCGAGGCGTCGCTGGGCCAGGCCGGCGGCGTCACCGTCGTCGACCTCGACGGCGACGGCGACCACGAGTCGATCATGACCGGCTACGAGGACGACGCGATCTACGTCTACGACCACGACTAGGAGCCCGCGATGCGCACCCTGTCCCTGATCGCCGCGACCACGGTCGCCGCGCTGAGCTTCGCCTGCGGTGGCGGCGATGGCGACGGCGACGGCGACGACACGACCGCGGCCGACGCCGCCGCGGCCCCCGACGCCGCCACCCCCGACGCCGCCACCCCCGACGCCGCCCCGGCGGCCTCGCACCTCACGGTCCACGTCCCCGACGACTTCGCCGGCACGACGCGGCAGCTGGTGGTCGTCTACCACCCGCAGCCGACGCTCAGCGGCGCCCCCACCGGCTCGCTGTACCAGGCCAACGCCCCGGCGCTGACCGCCGGCGCCGACGTCGACCTCGCGGTCGATCCGATCGGGGTCACCGGCACCTACTACGTCACGACCGTCCTCTACATGGTCGGCGGCGGCCAGTTCGTCCCGGCGTCCGGCATCGACTACCTGGCCACGTCGACGACGTCGTTCGAGTTCGACGGCGGCCCGATGGACCTCGGCGCGATCGATCTCGCCCTCGCCCCCTGACCCGGCGGCGCCGCCGCCCGCGACCTCGGAGCTGACCATGCGTTCGCGTGTCACCGCGCTCGGTGTCCTGGTGATCGGCGTGGCCGTCGTGGCCTGCGCCGGCGACGACGTCCCCGCCGCGGACGGCCCCTGTCCGGCCGCCCTGGATCCGGCGCCGGCCGGCGCGGCGACGCCGCCGATCGCGGAGGCGGTCACGCCGCGCACCGCACGGATCCGGATCACGATCGACCCCAGCGACCCGTCGCTGGCGTCGCCGCAGCGCGAGCCGCAGGCGGCGCCGCTGACCGCCACCGTCGAGGACGGCACGCTGACCGTGCGCGGCGGCGTCAAGCGGTTCGCGCTCCACCCCGAGCGGCTGTTCGTCGAGCTGTACCTGGTCGAGGGCAGCGCCACCGGCTGGGCCGACGCCATCGCCGCGGTCGACGACGTCACCGGCGCGGCCGCGGTCTACGACCTGGCGATCGATCCGCTGTCGGCGCCGGTCGCGACCGCGTCGCTGCCGATCGGCGGCATCGCGCCCGAGGGCGTGGCCCGGCTCCGCGTCGGCTTCGACCTCGCCGCCGCCGACGCGCCGCTGGCGTTCACCCTCGACGTCACCGGCCGCGCCACCACCCGCACCGCGCGGTCGAGCGCGCCGATCGCGATCACCGGCGACGGCGCCGAGGCCTGGGCCACGTTCGGCGACGGCGACGTCCTCGCCGTGATCGACACCGTCACCGACGCCCGCGTCGCCCAGGTCGCCGCCGCCGGCCGCCCGACCAGCGTCGCGATCACGCCCGACGACGCGCTGGTGCTGACCACCTGCGCCGACTGCAACCAGCTCGTGGTCGTCGACCGCGCCCGCCGCGAGGTCGTGCAGCGCCTCGGCGAGGCCGAGGGCCTGGGCCGCGACCCGCGCCACGTCGTGATCGCCCCCGACGGCACCCGCGCGTGGGTCAGCGCCGCGGTCGGCGACACCGTCACCGTGCTCGAGCGGGTCGGCGATCGTTTCCGGGTCCGGACCACGATCCCGGTCGGCCGCCGGCCCAGCGGCCTGTCGGTCAGCCCCGACGGCGCCACCGTCTACGTCGCCCACTTCCTGCCGCGCGGCCCGATCCGCGACAACGAGGGCTGGGTGTCGGTGATCGACGGCGAGCGCGACGTCGTCGTCGGCGACGCCGTGCTGCGCGACGACGGCGACGAGGCCGAGGCCGGGTGCCTGGCCCTGGTCGACGCGTTCGGCGACCACACCGCCGCCGAGCTCAGCTTCGAGGCCACGCCGACCCAGCTCGCCGGCGTCTTCCTCGATCCCGGCGGCCACACCGGCTGGGTGCCCGGGCTGCGGGTCGCCGGCTTCCCGATCTTCGAGGGCGATCCGTCGGCGCTCGGCTTCCAGTTCCTCGCCCTCGGCGCCAACTCGCCCGCGATGCTGTTCCCGCTCGACCTGCGGACGCCGCGCGCGCCCGCGTTCCCCAAGGTCGGCGCGATCGTCGACATCACCGACCGGTCCGAGGACTTCCTGGCGTGCGTGCCCGCCACCGAGGACGCCGAGGCGGTGCGGGCCCGCGCCGGCGCCACCGCCGACGAGACGATCTACGCCGGGGTCACGATCCCGTCGCAGGGGACGTTCCTCGACGAGACCGGCGTGGCGCGGTTCGTCGGCTTCAGCCGGGGCGGCCGCCGCGTCCTGGTCCTGTCGTACGTCGCCGACGAGCTCGCCGTCCTCGACGGCGCCACCGGCAGCCCGCTGGCGCGCCACCACCTGCCGCTGTCGGGCTCGAACCCGATCGGCCTGGCGGTCACGCCCGACGGCGCCAAGGCCTACGTCGCCTACGAGAACAGCACGTTCGTGTCGGTGCTCGACCTCGGCGACTACGCCGGCGACGGCGCCGCGCTGCCGCGACCGACGGTCGTGCCGTACCGGCTCGATCCCGGCGCCGGCGCCGGCCAGGGCGCCGCGATCATCACGTTCCTGATGCTGACCCGCTCCGTCGCCGGCGTGCCGGCGCGGCCGCCGCTCGCCGAGGTCGCGCAGGTGCCGGTGGTCGACGCCGACCCGCTCGATCCCGAGCTGCGCCGCGGCAAGGTCCTGTTCACGTCGTCGAACCCCGACAAGTACCCGACGCTGTCGGGCGGTCGCCAGGCGGCGTGCGCGGCGTGCCACCCCGACGGCGGCAACGACGGCACCGCGTGGTCGACGATGGAGGGCGAGCGCCGCACGATCGGGCTGTGGGGCGGCGTCGCCGGCCGCGGCTGGCTGCACGCGTCGGCGACCCACCGCGGCGTCGCCGACTTCGCGACCACGATCGTGCGCGAGCGGCTCGGCGGCACCGGCCTGTCGGCGGCCGACGAGGCCGCGCTGTCGCGCTGGGTCGCGCACGGCATCCCGGCGCGGCAGCGCCCGGTGGTCGATGACGCCGAGGCGGCCCGGGGCGCGACCCTGTTCGCCGCGCACTGCGCCGGCTGCCACGCCGCCGCCGACGGCTCGGGGGGCCCGGTCGCGCCCGACGATCCCTACGGCGGCGGCGATCCGGCCGGCCCGCGCCTGGTCGACGTCGGCACCGCGACCGACTGGGCGTCGGTGACGCTGGGCGCGGCCTACACCCGCCTGTTCCCGCCGGTGGCGCGGCGCGTGCTCGACGCGCTCCGCGGCGACCGCGACCTCGGCACCGGCGACCTGGTGCAGGACACGCTGCACTTCACGCCGCGCCCCGACCGCGGCCGCGGCCGGCTCAAGGTCCCGACGCTGACCAACACCTGGGAGAACGTCGTGTGGTTCCACGACGGCCGCTTCACCTCGCTCGACGACGTGGTCGCCTACTTCGACGACCGTGACGGCCTCGGCCTGTCGGCGGCGGATCGCGCGGCGCTGGTCGCGTACCTGAAGACCCGGTAGCCGGGCCAGGCGAGCGCGCCGCGCCGGGTCAGGCCTGGGCCATGCTCGCCTTGCGGGCGGCCGCGATCTGCTTGTAGATGGCCTCGATGTCGGCGCCGGGCTTGCCGTCGACGACCGCCTGGAACGCGTCGAGCAGCTCGATCGCGTTGCGGACGACGCCGGTGCCGAGCTGGTGCAGCGTCTGGGCGTCGATGCCGTCGGCGGGGAACACCGGCACGGTCAGCCGGCAGTACAGGCGATGGCTGCCGTGGTCGAAGCCGAAGCCGCCGACCTCGAGCAGGTTGTTGAGCCGCACCAGCGCCTCGCTGACGTCGGCGACGCGATCCGCCGGCACCTCCAGCATGAAGTGGATGAGCTGGAGGAACGGCACGGTGCGCTCCCACTTGACGAACAGGTTGCCGGGCAGCGGCCCGGTGCTCGGCAGCTCGACCAGCTGCTGCGCGGGCGCCGCCTTGTGCGGCAGCTGGTTGCCGTCGAGGAAGGCGAGGAAGTCGTCGAAGGAGTGCAGCCGGGTCATCTCGGCCCGACCCTAGCACGCGGCGCGACGGCGGCCGCGGCGCCGATCAGCCGGGCGCCAGCGTCAGCTCGACCACGAACGTGGCGTCGGTCGCGTCGCCGTCGTCGTCGGTGGGCCGCGGGAAGACCCAGCTCGACAGCAGGCCGTCGACGCAGGCCGCGACCTCGGGGGCGACGCCGCTGGCCTTGGCCGCGGTGGTGCGGCCGGAGTCGGCGACGGTGAAGCCCAGCGTCATCGCGCCGCCCAGGGTCGGATCGGCCTTCAGGGCGTGCCGGTAGCAGCGCAGCAGCCCCGCCATGTACACGGACAGGATCTTGCGCTGGACGTCGGCGCCGGCCAGCGAGCTGTCGTCGAGGGCGCGGACCGACGCGATCTGGATCCGGCCGGCGGGCGCGGGGTGGCGGGACGGCCCGGGGGGATCGACGACGATGCCGCCCGAGGTGCCGCCCGCGGGGCCGCCGCCGCCGCCGCCGCCGCCGCCGACCGCGACACGAGCGTCCGCGTCCTCGACGGCCGCGAGCTGCTGCGCGAGATCGGCGCCGGGGTCACGGTGACCGGCGATGCTGTCGATGCTGTCGAGGCCGTCGTCACCCTCGGCGATCAGCAGCTCGGCGAAGCGCGCGGCCTCGTCGGCGAGCGCGGCGCGGTCGTCCTGTCGCGCGGCCGCCGCCGAGGCCGCGGCCGCCTCCGACGCCGCGACCGCCGCCGCCACCGCGGGCGGCACACCGAGCAGCAGGTCGGGGAACAGCTCGGCGCCGTCGTCGCCGCGGCGCACCGCCGCCAGCGTCGCGACCTGATCGCCCGCCGGGACGTCGGCGTCGGCGACCACCAGCAGCTGGCGATCGGCGGCGTCCCGGGTCGCGCCGCCGGAGAAGCGGCGCCGGACCACGTCGGCCAGCGCGGTGCGGACCCGCGCCAGCCAGGCGCCGTCGGGATCGCGCTCGAGGTCGACCAGGGGCGCCTGCAGCGTGCCCTCGCGCCCGGACAGCGACCACAGCTCGGCGCGGTGCGCGTGCAGCGACAGCACCAGGCGCAGCGGGGCGCGATCGGGCTCCGCCGGATCGAGCGCGTCCGCCGCCGCCAGCTCGGGCAGCGCGAGCGGCACCGCGCCCACCGCGTCGCCGCGGCGCAGGACCAGCGCGAAGCGGGGCCCCAGCGGCTTCAGCGCGCCGATCACGGCGACCAGCGTCGCCGACGGCACCGACGGCTCGATCACGATCCGGATCCAGGCGTCGCCGGGCCGGCCAGCGCCGGCGCGGGCCTCGGCCCACGCCCGCAGCGGCGCCAGCGCGACGCCGGCGTCGCCGCCACCATCGATGATGGCGCCGTGATCGAGCGGGACGATCTCGGCGCCGTCGCCGAGGACCGCGGCCGAGGTCACGACGACCAGCGGGCCATCGGGCACCGGCTCGACCGCGACGGTCGCCGCGGTCGCCGGCATCGCCAGCGCGCCGTAGGGATCCGCCAGCGCGCCGCCGTCGCGGCCGCGCTCGGCGGCGGTCGCCGCGGCGCCGCCGCCCTTGCCGCCGTCACCCTTGCCGCACGCGGCGACCAGGACCACGGCGAGCGCCCCCAGGCCGACCCGGTTCCGCATCGTGCGATGGAAACCCGATCCGGCCGCGGGCGTCCAGCCCCGACCGCGGCGCTACTTCCAGAGCTCCCACCAGCGGGCGCCGCTGCCCCCCGACGACGACGCGCCGGCGGAGGCGTCGTCACGGCACGAGCAACGCTTGGCCTTGGGGACATCGCCGAGGACGGACTCGACGTGCATGCCGCACCCGGCGAAGGTCGGCTTGCCACAACGATTGCAACTCACGCGTCTGCACATGGTGGTTTCTCCTTGGGCCCACTTATAGCAGCGCTCGTGCCAGCATTTCACCCTTGAACTACAGCAACTTGCACGCCGTGATGAAACAGAATGAAACGCGTGCTGCAACGTGGCCGGGCCGGCTCAGAACAGCTCGAGGGCGGCGAGGTCGGCGTCCATGACCCGGGCCGCCTCGGCGCGGGCGGTCCGGGTCCGCGCCTGCGCCTGGTCGAGCCGGGCGCGGTCCCAGATCACCTCGCGGCGATCCGCGCGCAGCCGCGCGGCGCCGACCCGCTCGGCCTGCAGCGCCGCCCAGTGCCGCTCGGCCAGCTTGCCGGCGGTGTGGATGTCATCGGCGCGCACCGCGGCCTGCCAGCGGGCCCACTCGGCCCGCTCGACCCGACGATCGGCGCGCAGCAGATCGCGATCGACGCGCCACGACGCGCGAGCGGCCTCGAGCGCGAGGCGCGCCTCGTGCTCGGCGCGATCCGCGGCGCGCACCTCCGCGGCGGCGGCGTCGGCGACCGGCGAGCGATCGACCACGGTCTCCGACTCCATCACGTACGGCACGGCACGGTGACCGGGCGCGGTGGCCGCGGGCGCGGCGCCGGCCACCGGCGCGGCCAGCATGACGGCGGAGAACAGCGACGCGGCAAGGATCTTCATCGAGGACTTCATGATGTGCTCCTTTCAGGTCGATCCGATCGAGTGCATCGCGCGTGCCTCGTCGCGCCACCGGCGCGCGCGCCCCGGGGCCGCGCCCGCGCGCCCGGCGCGTCGCGAGGCGTTCTGACCCGCGGGGCAACCTGCCTCGTCCCGCGACGCGCCCGCCACCGTCGACGACGCGCCCCGACGACGCCCGACGACGCCCGACGACGCCCGACGACGCCTGAGGACACCGGCGGCGCGCGCCGGCACCGGCACGCGCGATGCACCGAGGCAGGCCAGCCAGGAGGCCATCATGAAGATCCTCGGTTCCGTCCTCGTCTCCACCGCCCTCGCCACCACCGCCGCCCCCGCCCTCGCCGCGCCGGCGCGCCCGATCCACGCCACGACCCGTCGTCCGGTCGCCCGGACAGAGCTGATGCGGGTCGACGCCGCCGCCGTGCCGGCGTCGTGCCAGGTCTACCTGACCGGCCCCGGCATGCACCCGTCCGCGGGGATGGTCGGCGCGCAGCGGATCTCGCTGGCGATGTGCCAGGCCGGCGCGCTCGATCACCTGGCGCTGTCGATCGACGACGCCGACGACGTCGGCGACGCGATGAAGGAGGTGCAGGCCGCCGCCGCGCCGACGATCGCCGAGCTGCGCGACGTGATCGCGCACGGCACGCCGCGCGACGCGCTGATCGCCGCCGACCGGCTCGGCGACCTCGACCGCGACCTGGTGGTGCGGCTGCAGAGCGCCGTGCCCCTGACCGGCCCCGACCTCACCGCCGACGCCCGCGACCTGGCGCTGCACGCGCAGATCGCGACCGCGGCGCAGCCGCTCGACGCCGACGCCACCCGCGCGTTCGCCGACGTCGCGCGGATCACGACGACGCACCCGCTGCTGCGCCTGGGTGACCCGGTGGTGCGCGACGCGATCAACGAGGCCGCGCACACCCCGGCGACCACCGCCCGGCGCTGACCGCGCGGCGCCCTCCCCGCCGCGCCGTCTCCGGACGCGCGAAGGCCCGGCGCGCCGTTCGGCGTGCCGGGCCTCGTGGGTCGACGGTGAGCCGCGACGCTAGTCGTGGACCGCCCAGGTCGCGAGCGTCCCGGTGTCGCCGTACGCGTCGGTGTCGACGATGCACAGCGTCCAGGCGCCGGTGGCCGAGCCCGACAGGCCCGACACCGCGCGGCTGGTCAGGCTGAACGAGCCGGCGTTGCTCGGGAAGGTGCCGGTCGGGAAGGCCTCGACCGTGACGCCGCCGTGGCTCAGCGTGCCGCGGAGGATCGAGCGCCAGGCGTGGGTGCCGGCGAGGTCGAGCTTGACGTCGGCGGCGTTGCCGTCACCGGCCACGTTCAGCGTCGTGCAGGCCTGGCCGTTGTCGACCAGGGCGAGGTTCGGCGACGCCGACCCGGACCAGCCGCCGGGTGGCGGCACCTGACAATCGCCGGAGATGGCCAGCGACCACGAGTTGAGCGTGCCGACGTCCTGCCCGGCGCGGTCGGAGACCTTGAGCTGCCAGACGCCCGCGGCGGCCTGGCCGTTGAACGCGCTGACCAGGCTGTTGGTCAGGATGATGTTGTCCGCCGAGCCGCCCGACCGGTTCGACACCGTGTACGAGGTGCCGCTCGGCGACACCAGCGTGACGACGAGATCGCCGCGCCAGGTGTGGGTGATGTCGAGCGACAGCTCCAGGGCGCCGACGTTGCCGGTGCCGCTGACCGTGATCCGCGAGGTGATGCCGGTCGAGTTGTTGTCGGGGATGCCGATCGGCGTGTCGGTCGAGGCGAAGACGCCGTCGAGGCAGCCCACCGAGTTCGACACCGAGATCATCCGGCTGGCGACCGCGCTGGCGGCGCCCAGGTTGTCGACCGCGGTGGCCTTGACCAGGTAGCCGGCGCCGTCGGCGACGGTCGCGCTGTTCCAGGTGGTGCTGTACGGCGCGGTGGTGTCGTCGACGGTGGTGCCGTCGGGCAGCTGGAACGTGACCTTGGCGACGGAGCCGTCGCTGTCGGCCGCGGTCGCGGTGACCGTCACCGAGCCGGTGACCGTGGCGCCGTCCGCCGGGGCGGTCAGCTGCACGGTGGGCGCCTGGTTGGTGGTGCCGCCGGTGGTCCAGTTGGCGTGGAAGCCGGTGCCGGTGACCGACGCGTCGCTGGCGAACTTGACGACCAGCTTGGTCGAGGTCGCCGCCGCCGGCGCCGTGGTGCCCGCGGTCTTGGACAGCTGGGTGCCGTTGGCGTCGCTGATCGTGACGAAGTCGTAGCCCGCCTCGGTGTTGAAGGCGTCGAAGGTCAGCGTCGCGGGCTGGCCGTTCGACGGCTGGATGCACCAGGTGTGGGTGTAGTTGTTGCCGTACGCGTTGGGGTAGTTCGGCGACTGGATCGAGCCGGACGCGCCGGTGAGGGTCTCGTCGCAGGTCGGGGTCGGGTCGGGCGGCGGCTGCGAGCTGCCGCAGGTGACGCCGACGTCGGCCCACGACTGGGTCAGCGCCGCGATCTCGGTGGCCGAGTAGCCCATCGCGCCGGCGGCGTCGACGACGCCCTGGCACGCCGCGGTCCAGCCGGTGCTGGTCGTCCAGTAGCTGGCGTTGGCCTCGTAGAAGGCGGCGCCGGCGCGCTTGACGCTGTCGGCGGTGGCGGCGCCGGTCGGGCTGCCGCTGCCGAGGCGCTTGGCCGACAGGCAGAACGCCTTGTTCATGACGCCGCTGGAGTAGTGGACGTCGAGGCCGTTGGTGTAGTTGGCGGCGTTGTCGATCGACGCGCCGTCGGCGGTCGGGTTGCACATGTAGCGCAGCGCGCCGCTGCCCTTGAAGATGTCGCGGCCGAGGTCGAAGTCGGCGGTGTTACCCTCGGTGTAGAACTCGACCATCGTGCCGGCGATGTCGGAGAACGACTCGTTGAGGCCGCCCGGGATGCCGGAGTAGTTGAGGTTGGAGTGGAACGAGGTGAAGCCGTGGTTGATCTCGTGGCCGACCACGTCCGGATCGCCGGACAGCGGGTAGAAGTACGAGGCGCCGTCGCCGTACGTCATCTGGGTGCCGTCCCAGAACGCGTTCTCGTAGCTGTTGCTGTAGTGGACGCGGCTGACGATCTTGAAGCCGTTGTCGTCGATCGAGTTGTGGCCGACCCACTCCTGCATCATCCGCACGGTCTTCTCGGCGAAGCCGTGGGCGTCGTTGATCGCGGCGTCGCCGATGTTGGACAGCGAGCCGGTGACCGTGGTCCCCGTGCCCGAGGTCCCGTGGTTCATGTTGGTGGTGCGGTACTGGGTCGTGTTCATCGCGTACGAGCTGCCGGACGCCTCGACGTCGAGCTCGTTGGTCCAGGTCCGCGACACCTTGGCGTTGCCGCCCGGGCCCGACGCCTGCGACAGCGTGTGGATGCCGTTGTAGCTGTCGAGGATGTCGCCGGTCTTGGCGTCGATGAAGTAGTTCCACAGGCCCGGGGTCAGGCCGCCCTGGAGCTCGGTGAAGAAGACCGCGTGCCAGGCCAGGCGCGCGTCGCGCCCTTCCATGGGGAAGATCACCAGCTCGGTCGACTCGCGATCGTAGGCGAGCACGGCCGAGGTGTCCTTGGCGCCGCTGGCGTAGGCCTGCTGGGCCACCGCCAGGGCGTCGGCCCCGCCCAGCGTGGGCGTGGTGTCGAAGCCGTCGAGGTTGGCGACCAGCGTGCCGTTGACCGCCTTGAAGGTGTCGTCGCTGGCGTGCAGGACCAGGTCGCCGCCCCACACCTTGACGCCGTCGTGCAGCTGCTCGAGGCGGACGTGGTTGAGGCCGTCGGCGCCGCGACCGGCGGCGCGCACGTGCCAGTCGTCCTCCGCCGACAACGTCAGCTCGGGCGTGTTGCGCACGTAGTCGAGCGCCGCGGTGTCGAGCACGCCGACCAGCGGCGTCGACACCTTGTCCGTGAACCGGACAGTTTCGACCGTGGGGGGAGCCGACGAGGTGCCGTCTGGGGCGTCGTGGCCGAGGGCGCAGCCCGCCAGGGCCGCCATGGAAATGTACGGGACAGCCGCCGCAGCTGCCCTCAGGGTTCGCTTCACCATCCGAGACCTCCTGGGAATGCGATCGCGCGCCGTCTCTCTCGTCGTCCTCGGTGCGCGCAGCATTCATCGGACATCTGGCCACCGAAGCCCAGCTTCTCCGACGACGCGACTCCAACACGGACTTGCACCGACGTGCGGCGTCGTGTCGACGCCAGGCCCACACGCGCGGCGTGACGCGCGACGCCGCGCGCCGAGAAAAAGTGAGCGCGCACACCGTCGCGACGCGGTGCCGTGATGTGGTCGCCGTGGGGCGAGATCCCACGCGGTCGCACAGCGGCCGCCTGCGACGCGCACCCACATCGCGGCCGATGTATTCGGCCGCGGTCGCGGGCGCTTGCGGCGCCGCGCGAACCGACGTTGCGCGCGATCGCGGCGCCGCGCCGTGTAGCGTTGGTAGCGCGCCTCGCAATCGCGGTGACAGAACGCGCAGGTCAACGACCGAGGAGTCAGCGCGCGACGTCCGGACCGCGGACGAACCTGACAGGAGCTGGCATCCCGGGCCCGCGCGTCTGACAGGCGGCGAGATCGCCTGTCACCGCGCGCCCGTGCGATCCACGACTGACCGGCGAGCCGGCGGCCACGGCGGGCCACGACGCGGTCGATCGCGCCGCGGCGGGCGCTCGGGCAACGCCGGCCCCGCCGCGCCGCCACCCGCCGCCACCCCTGCTGCGGCGCCCGGACTTCGGGTACGTTCCCGGCCATGCACTACCGCAAGATCGCGATCCTCGTGGCGGCCCTGGCTCTGGGCGGCTGCAAGAAAGAGGAAAAGGGAGCCGACAAGCCCGCCGCTGGATCGGCCGCCAAGGCGGCCGACAAGGGCGCCGCCGCCGACCAGGGCACGCCGGCCGGCCAGGCCGCCCCCGCCGACAAGGCCGCCCCCGCCGACGTCAAGGACACCACGGCCGCGCCGGCCGCCGCCGACAAGGCCGCGCCGCCGGAGGCGCTCAAGGCCCAGCCGACGGTCGCCGACGACAAGCAGATCACGATGGGCGGTCAGCCCCCGGCGATCGGCAGCACGTGGGAGGAGACCAAGGTCCAGCACATGGAGCTCAACATCGACGCCAACGGCCAGAAGGTCGCCATGACCATGGACGGCGTCGAGAACAAGAAGACCGAGGCCCTCGAGGTCACCAACGACATCCTCACCAAGGCCAAGATCACCTACATCAAGAACGACAACACGCAGACCATGGGCGGCAAGTCCCGCTCCAAGCCGACCTCGGTCGTCGGCAAGACCTACACGATCACCGCGGGCTCGCCGCTGGGGGTCGCCACCGACGCCGGCCCGGCGCCGGACGCCGAGGCCGCCGAGGTCCGCGATCTCGAGAAGCACTTCGGCGAGCCCGAGCGCATGGCCAAGCTGCTGCTCGGCAAGACCTTCCCGATCAACCAGAAGGTCGACCTGCCCGCCGACGAGATCAAGGGCGCGATGAGCGACGAGCTCACGGTCAAGAAGCTGTCGCTGACCTACCTGGGCCTCGACGGCACCGACGCCACCCTCGACATGGACATGGAGGCCGAGGTCAACCAGGGCGGCAACGTCATCACCATGGGCCTGGCCGGCAAGGTCCGCCTCGACACCAAGACCTCGGAGCTGGTCGAGATGAAGCTGGAGGGCCCGGTCAAGATGACCGGCCAGGCGTCGGCCGAGGGCACGATGCGCATGGAAGCGACCCGCAGCCGCTGAGGCAACCTCGCGCCGCCCGCCCGGATCGCGATCCCGGGCGGGCGCGTCGGGCCGACGGCCCCGCGCTTCGACATCGGTCGCGCCGGGCTGCTATGGTGAACGCCCGTGGACGAGGTCCGAGCACTCTGGGAGGTGCCGGCGGTGCGCGCCGGCACGATCGTCGTCGGCTCGATCGCCGCCGCCGCGATCGTCGAGCTGATCCTGCGGCTGACCGTGGTCGCGCTGGCGCGCCGGACCAAGACCGATCTCGACGACATCGTGATCGCCGCGATCCGGCGCCCGGTGTTCCTGACCGTGATCCTGTTCGGCCTGGAGTGGGCCGCCGCCGAGCTGCCGATCCCGCGGCGGATGCTCCACTACGTCGACGGCCTGCTCGAGACGCTGATCGTCCTGATCTGGGCCGGCGCCGCGTTCCGGGTCGCGATCGCGCTGCTCGAGGCCCTGAGCCGGCGCGCCGGCGAGAACTCGGTGGTGCAGCCGCGGACGCTGCCGGTGTTCGAGATGGTCGCCAAGATCGCCGTCGTCGGCGGCGCCGCGTACTTCACGTTCCTGGCCTGGCGGATCGATCTCACCGCGTGGCTGGCGTCCGCCGGCATCATCGGCATCGCGATCGGCTTCGCCGCCAAGGACACGCTGGCCAACCTGTTCTCGGGGATCTTCATCGTCGCCGACGCGCCGTACAAGGTCGGTGACTTCATCGTCCTCGACGCCGACCTGCGCGGCCAGGTCACCAAGATCGGCATGCGCTCGACCCGCATCCTGACCCGCGACGACGTCGAGATCACCGTGCCCAACGCGGTCATCGGCAACTCCAAGATCGTCAACGAGACCGGCGGGCCCAACACCAAGCAGCGGGTGCGGGTCGCGGTCGACGCCGCCTACGGCAGCGACATCGATCTGGTCCGCAAGGTCATGCTGGGCTGCGTCGACGGCGTCGGCCACGTCACCGCGGAGCCGAAGCCGCAGGTCCGGTTCCGCGAGTTCGGCGGCTCGGGCCTGCGCTTCGAGCTGCTGGTGTGGATCGACGATCCGGCGATCCGCGGCACCGTCATCGATATCCTCAACTGCCGCATCTACAAGGCGTTCGGCGCCGCCGGGATCGAGATCCCGTACAGCAAGCACGACGTCTACATCAAGCAGATGCCCGGCGCGGCCCACGACGAGGCGTGATGCCGGGATCGACCGCGCCGCCGAGCGACGCCAAGGCCGCGCTGCGCCGCGAGCTGCTCGCCCACCTCGAGGCCGCGCTGGCCGCCGCCGAGGCCGCCCACGCCGCCGCCACCGAGGGCGCGACCCACGCCGAGGCTCGCCCCGAGAACAGCAAGGACACGCGCGCGCTCGAGCAATCGTACCTGGCGCGCGGCCAGGCGGCGCGGGTCGAGGAGCTGCGCACCGCGGTCACCGAGGTCACGGCGTGGACGCCGCGCGCGTTCGCGGCCGGCGCGGCGATCGCGCTCGGCGCCCTGGTCACGGTCGAGGAGGACGGCGCCGAGGCCCGCTACCTGGTGGCGCCGCACGGCGGCGGCGCCCGGCTCGACGACGACGCGATCGGCGTGGTGACGCCGCGGTCACCGCTGGGGCGCGCGCTGGTCGGCCGCCGCGCCGGTGACGACGTCGAGGTGCGCCTGCCCGGCCGCCTCCGCGAGCTCGTGATCACCGCGGTGGCGTAGCCGGGCGGCGCGCGCGGCGAGGGCCGGCGACGGGCGGCGCGAAACCTCGGCTCGCTCACCGGTGCTGAACGAACCGAGAACCGCGGGTGTCGTGGCGTCCCGCCACGGCGTCGTGCCCAAACGCCACGGCGTCGCCGGCCAAGACCCCAGTCATCTCGGCCAGGTGGCGCCGGTCCCGGACGAGGAACGCTTCGTGCACGAGGTCACACCATGCCGTCACTCCTGGTCTTCCTGGTCGCGTACGCCGGCGTCGGCGGCAAGGACGCCTCGAAAATCGACAAGCAGGTGAAGGGGCTGCTCGAGGAGCGCGCCGACATCAGCGAGGTGTCGATGACCACCAAGCAGCGGCACACGCTGGTCGAGCACGGCCCGGGCGCCGCCGAGATCGTGCGCGACCTCGACGTCGACGGCGTGATCGCGGGCGAGGTCACGCGGACCAAGCGCCGCGCCACGCTGCACGTCGTCGTCTACGACCGCGACGGCTCGATGATCGACCTCGTCGAGATGCCGATCGGCAAGAAGAAGACCCGCACCCTCAGCAAGGGCGATCTCGAGTCGCTGACCGACACCGTGGTCGGCGACATCGCCCGGCTGGCGCCGCCGCCGCCGCCCGAGCCCGAGCCGGTGGCCCAGGTCGACGACGACGACGTCGCCGCCGACGCCGACGACCTGCCGGGCATCGCGGCCACGGCGCCGCCGCCGCGCCGGCGCGGCCGCCGCGACGCCTACCTGCGGGTCGCGGTCGGCGCCGGCATGCGCAGCCGCATGTTCGAGCCCGGCCCCGCGATGGTGCTCGCCTTCCGCGGCAGCGCGGTGCCCGCCGCCCAGGTCTCCGCCGAGCTCCGGCCGATCCGCTACCTCGCGCTCGGCGCCCGCCTCGAGCGCACGCTGACGATGCACAGCGAGCTGCCCACCGAGAGCGCGCCGTCGTCGATCACCGACTGGCGCGCGATGGGCGCGCTGCGCCTGCCGCTCGGCAAGCTCGAGGTGGCCGCGGTCGGCGGCGTCGGCGCCCGCGACTTCGTCATCGACAGCGCCCAGCCGGCCGGCACCCCCGACGGCCACTACGTCTACGCGATGGCCGGGCTGCGCCTGGCCGCGCGCCTGGGCCCGCGCGCCGAGCTGCGCGCGTTCGCCGCGTTCGAGCCGGTGATCGGCGGCGACGTCGCGATGGTCGACGCGCCGACCAGCCGGCGCGGCCTCGAGGTCGGCGGCGCGTTCGAGGTCGAGGTGGTCAGCCACGTCTTCGCGCTCGCCGAGGTCGGCTACCAGCACTTCCGCTGGTTCTGGGACGGCGGCTCCGCCACCGACGAGTACCCGAGCGGCACCCTGTCGCTGGGCGCCCGCTACTAACCCCAGTGTTCGCTTGGGTTGATCCGAGGTCTTGAAACCTGGATCCGGCTCTGATCTGCTGGCTGCATGGCAGAAGCGCACTCGGTCGAGCTGCGGGCACGTGCGGTCGCAGCGTACGAAGCCGGCGTTGGCAGCTACCCCCAGGTCGCCGCCCGGTTCGCGGTCGGCGAGGCATCGGTGAAGCGCTGGGTGCGCCTGCATCGCCGCGCTGGCGTTCTCACGCCGTCGCCCAAGGCTGGCGGCGTGCCCTCTCGGATCTCGCTCGGCGATCTCGAAGCGGCCTTGGCGGTCATTCGTGACGCGACGGCTGGCGAGATCACCGCCGAGTTCAACCGCACGCGCCCTCGCCGCGAACGGGTACACGTCTCGAGCATCAAGCGCGCGCTGCGCCGACACGGCTACGTTGTAAAAAAAAGCGCCGACGGCCGTTGGAGAGTCTACGGCCGGACGTCGTCGCAAAGCGTGCGGCCTACCTGAGGAAGATCCGCCGCGTGCCGGTCAAGCGGCTCGTCTTCCTCGACGAGTCGGGCATGAATCTATCGATGAGTCGGAGCCACGCCTGGGTGAAGCGTGGAGAGGAGCTCATCGACCGAGTGCCGGTGAACTGGGGCACGAACCTCACCTTGCTCGGTGCGATCCGTCTCTCCGGGTGGGTGGTCCTGACCAGCATGTTTGCAACAGCGAACAAGGACCGCTTCGTGGCCTGGTTGAAGGCCAAGATGCTGCCGAAGCTCCGCCGCGGCGACGTCTTGGTTATGGACAACCTGCGTGCGCATCACGACCCACGTGTGGCGCTCGCCTGTGCAGCTCGCGGAGTTCGAGTCATCTACCTGCCCCCGTACTCGCCGGACTTCAACCCGATCGAATCAGGCTGGGCACTCCAGAAGCAGTACGTTCGTCGCGTGGCGCCGCGCCAGCCCGAAGCTCTTCGACGCGTCGCGCGACGCGCACGCCATCGCGTCACAGAACGGCATTGCCGGAACTGGTTCACTCACTGCGGCTACCCGGCTCAACCCAACTGATCTCTGGGGTTAGGCGCGGCTCGTCGGCGCCGAGGCCGCCGCGCCCGGGCGCTCGCTCAGTTGACGTTGACGCCGACGCCGACGCTGCCGAACGTCGACGACGGGCTGGCCACCAGGTCGAGCCGCAGGTCGAGCACGAAGCTGCCGGCGCGGACCAGCGCGAGGCTGGCGGCGCCGTCGAGGCCGGGGCCCAGCGACGGATCCTCGAAGCCGGGGTCGAAGGCCAGCACCAGCGCCGGCCCGGCGCGCAGCGCGACCCGCGCGCTCGGCCACCACTGCGCGCCCATGCCCCAGGCGAAGCCCATCGCGCCGCCGGCGTCGTCGCTGCCGCTGACCATCGCCATCGTGCCGACCAGCCCCAGCCGGGGCCCGATCATGCCGCCGAGGTAGAGCCCGCCCGACGGCAGCGGCGTGCCGGTGTCGTCGAGCCGGCCCATGCCGACGTGCAGGCCCAGGATCGCGCCCCACCGCAGGTTGAGGCCGCGCGGCGCGCCCCAGCGCAGCGACGGCCCGTCGACGCCGACGACGCGGCCACCGGCGTCGACGGCCGCGACCACCTCGGTCGTCGAGGTCCAGACCTTGCCGGCCTGCCAGCTGGCCTGGGCATCGAAGCTGCCGGGCGCGAGCGTCAGCGACGCGCTCGCCGACGGCAGCTCGACGTGCTGGCGCGAGATCGACCAGGTCAGCACGGCGCCGTCGCCCTGGGCGGCGACCGTCGCGGGCCGCCCCCACCGCGCCTCGAGCTCGGCGCGGCTGCGCCCCTGCCAGGCGCGGTTGACGTCGCGGGTGGCGCGGGCGCCGTGGTAGCAGCCGGCGACGGCGACGGCGACGAGCACGAGCGGGCACGCGGACGCGAGCCGACGACGCGACGGATCCCCTGAGCGCATCCGCCGATCGTACACCGGCGGCGCGTCGAGGCGCGGCGACGCGGGCGACGGGGACCGCACCGGCGCGCGCGGGGCCCGAGCTGGTAGGCTGCGCCGGTGCAGCCCGGCCACCACGTCGTCGTCTCCGCGCTCGCCGAGGATCCCGCCGCCGGGATCGCGGCGCTGACCGTCGCGCCCATGGCGGCGCCCGATCCGGCGACGCTGGGCCCGCGCGACGTCGTCGTCGCGGTCAAGAGCGCGTCGGTCAACTGGGTCGACCTGCTGATGACCAGCGGCCAGTACCAGCACCAGCCGCCGCTGCCGTACACGCCGGGCCTCGAGTACGCCGGCGAGGTCGCGTGGCACGGTCCCGAGGTCACCGGGGTCGCGGTCGGTGATCGCGTCCTGGTCGACGGCCTGCTCGCCGGACCGCGCTCGCTCGGCGCCTACCAGCGGTGGGGCGGCTACGCCTCGTACGCGGTCGCCCCCGCCGAGGCCGTGCACCGGGTGCCCGGCGACCTGACCCTCGACCAGGCGTGCAACCTGCTCGGCAACTACGAGACCGCGTACCACGTGCTGATCGCGCGGGGCCGGCTGCAGCCGGGCGAGACCGTGCTGATCCTCGGCGCCTCGGGCTCGACCGGGCTGGCCGCCGTCCACGTCGCGCGGCTGGTCGGCGCCACCGTGATCGCGGTCGGCCGCTCCGACGCCAAGCTCGCGGTGGTCGCGGCGCAGGGCGCCCACCACGTCGTCAACTGCCGCGGCGCCGACGGCGGCCTGCGACCGTTCCGCGACGAGGTCAAGGCGCTGACCGGCGGCCGCGGCGTCGACGTCGTCTACGACGGCGTCGGCGGCGAGCTGTCCGATCACGCGATGCGGTGCACGCGGTTCGGCGCCCGCTTCCTGATCGCCGGCTGGGCCGGCACGCCGCTGGTCGCCGCCGGCAAGGGCGGCCGCGGCGCGCCCAACGTCAACCGGCTGCCGACCAACCTCATCATGATGAAGAGCCTCGACGTCCTGGGCTGCCCGGCGGCGATCTCGGTGGCGCAGGATCCGTCGATCCGGCCGCCGCGGTTCGCGCAGATCTGGCGGTGGGCCGAGGCCGGCGCGCTGCGGCCGTACGTCTCGCACACCTTCCCGCTGACCGAGGTCCAGGCGGCCCTGCGCGCCAAGTGGCAGGGCGAGATCATCGGCGGCTGCGTGCTGCACCCGTAGCCGCGGCCGCGACCGCGTCAGCCGCGTCGCCGCGCCAGCACGCCGAGCGCGGTCCCCGCGGCCAGCGCGCCGGCGACGAAGCCGATGACGATCGGCCCGCCGATCACGCCGTCGCGCCGCGCGAGCTGGTGGACCAGCGTGCGCGCCACGTACAGCGCCGTCGCGGCGCCGCCGACCGCCACCGCCGGCAGCAGCCAGGGACGGTCGGCGCGCTGCCGGTCGAGCCACGCCAGCGCCGGTCGCGGCGTGGGCTTGCCGAGCTCGCGCCACGCGGTCGCGAAGCCGGCGCCGCCCCAGAACACCGCCCCGATCGCCAGGATCACCGTGACCATGGCTCGATCCTACCCAAACGGGGGGGCCGCGCCGCCGTGAACGCCCGTCCCTACCCGTCCGCGGGGTTGACGTCGGCACGCCGGATGCTTTCGGTAGAGGCATGCGATTCACCGACGCCAACGTGTCCCCGACCCCCGCCCTCGGGCCCGCGGCCGGCGCCGAGGCGCCGGTCGAGCTCAGCCCCCGGGACCTGCTCGACCGCGCGGCTCGTGCGGCGGTCGACGCCGGCCTCGACCTCGACGTCTTCATGCAGCAGGCGTGGAACGCCTTCGTCGAGGCCCAGCCCGGGCTGCGCGAGCACCTCGAGTACCTGCAGACCCTGGCCCGGCTCGAGGAGCTGCGCCAGCAGGGCAAGATCGGGCAGGCCTGAGAGCCTGCTCGCGCTTCGACCCCGCACGCGCCGCGCTGGAGCGCGCCGCGGCGACGCGGCTGCGCTACGCTCGGCCGCCGTACCCCGAGGAGCTGCCATGACCGACGCCGTGCTCGACGCCCGCCCGCTGGGCTTCGTCTGGGAGACCAGCGATCCGTTCCTGTTCTGTGTCCACCACGACGACGCCTACCCCGCCGGCGACGATCGCCTGGCGCCGGCGGCGTCGCTGGCCGGCCGCGACATCGGCCAGGACTTCGCCGGCAAGGACGGCTGGCGCATGTACCACGGCGACGTCGTGCCGGGCTTCCCGCAGCACCCGCACCGCGGCTTCGAGACCGTGACGCTGGCGCGCCGCGGCTTCATCGATCACTCCGACTCGCTGGGCGCGACCGCGCGGTTCGGCCGCGGCGACGCCCAGTGGATGACCGCCGGCCGCGGCATCGTCCACTGCGAGATGTTCCCGCTGCTCGATCGCGACGGCCCCAACCCGCTCGAGCTGTTCCAGATCTGGCTCAACCTGCCGCGGGTCGACAAGCTGGTCGAGCCGCACTTCGCGATGCTGTGGAGCCACCGCATCCCGACCCACGTCGCCACCGACGACGCCGGCCGCGCCACCGAGGTGACGATCGTCGCCGGCCAGCTCGGCGACGACCGGGCGCCGCCGCCGCCGCCCAAGTCGTGGGCGGCGCGGCCCGACACCGACGTCGCGATCTGGACGATCCGGATGGCGCCCGGCGCGCGCTGGACCCTGCCGGCGGCGGCGCGCGGCACCAACCGCTCGCTGTTCTTCTTCGCCGGCCGCGGCCTGCAGGTCGGCGCCCGCGCCGTGCCGCCGCGCACCGGCCTGCGCCTGCGCCCCGACGTCGAGGTCGCGCTGACCGCCGGCGACGAGCCGTGCGAGCTGCTGCTCCTGCAGGGCAAGCCGATCGGCGAGCCGGTGGTGCAGCACGGGCCGTTCGTGATGAACACGCCGCGCGAGATCCAGCAGGCGTTCCTCGACTACCGCCGCACCGAGTTCGGCGGCTGGCCGTGGCCGAGCCACGGCCCGGTGCACGCGCGCGACGCGGGCCGCTTCGCGCGTCACGCCGACGGCACCGTCGAGCGCGCCGACGACGACGCCGCCGCGCAGGCCTCGGGCGCCGCCTAGCCGGGCGTCGCGCGCGCGGGGCAAGATGCCCCACGCGCGCGCGGGAGCGACGCGAGCCGGGCCGGTCGGCCCCACGGCGGCGGCGAATGGCGTAGGCTCGGAACCCGGGAGGCGTCTCGCATGAGCAAGCTGTCGGAACCGAGCATCTACGTGATCTTCGGCGGGACCGGGGATCTGTCACGGCGCAAGCTCCTGCCGGCGCTGGCACGCCTGGCCAAGAGCGGCCACCTCAACCCGCGCAGCCACATCATGGCGGTCGCGATCGAGCCGCTCGACGACGACGGCTTCCGCAAGCTCGCCCGCGAGGCGCTCGCCGCCGCCGGCGTCCCGCCCGAGGACGTCGTCCTGCTCGGCGGCGACGCGCTGCACTACCACGGCATCGGCAAGGGCGGCCCGGCCGACTTCCAGGCCCTGGCCAAGCGGCTCAAGGACCTCGAGCACACCCACGATCTCCCCGGCAACCGCGCGTTCTACCTGGCGCTGCCGCCGCAGGTCTTCGTCTCGACGATCGACGGCCTCGGCGAGGCCGGCCTCAACAAGAGCGAGGGCTGGACCCGGGTCATCGTCGAGAAGCCGTTCGGCCACGACCTGGCGTCGGCGGTCGAGCTCAACCGGCAGATCCACCGCTGGTACGACGAGAAGCAGATCTACCGGATCGATCACTACCTGGGGAAGGAGACGGTCCAGAACCTGATGGTGCTGCGGTTCGCCAACACGATCTTCGAGTCGGTGTGGAACCGCGATCGCGTCGAGGCCGTGCAGATCACCGTCGCCGAGGATCTCGGGGTCGGCACCCGCGCCGGCTACTACGACCGCTCGGGCGCGCTGCGCGACATGATCCAGAACCACCTCACCCAGCTGTTCACGCTGGTGGCGATGGAGATCCCGTCGGCGTACGAGGCCGAGGCGATCCGCTACGAGAAGATCAAGGTGCTGCGCTCGACCCGCCCGGTCGATCCCGAGGCGGTCGTGCGCGGCCGCTACACCGCGGGGACGATCGACGGCAAGCCGGTGCCCGGCTACCTCGACGAGCCCGGCATCGCGGCGACGTCGAAGACCGAGACCTTCGTGGGCGTGCCGCTGTACGTCGACAACTGGCGGTGGTCGGGCGTGCCGTTCTACCTGCGCACCGGCAAGCGCATGGGCAAGCGGCTCAGCCAGATCGCGGTGCGGCTGCGGCCGACCCCGGCGGCGCTGTTCGACTCGCTGGGCCAGCAGAACGAGACCGCCGACGCGCTACTGATCCGGCTGCAGCCCGACGCCGGGTTCTCGCTGCACTTCGACGTCAAGGTGCCGGGCTCGCCGTTCCAGACCAGCCGGGTGCCGCTCGGCTTCCGCTACAGCGAGCGCTTCCCCGCGATCCCCGAGGCCTACGAGACCCTGCTGCTCGACGTCCTCGAGGGCGACCAGACCCTGTTCGTCCACGCCGACGAGGTCGAGCAGTCGTGGCGGCTGTACGCGCCGCTGCTCGAGACCTCGACGCCGCTCCACGGCTACCCGGCCGGGACCTGGGGGCCGCCCGAGGCCGATCACCTCGCGATCCCCGACACCGACCTCTGGCAAGAGAGCTGGAGCAACGGCAAGTGAGCGCGGTCGCGGAGGTGTGCCGCCACCCCGACGCCGCGACCCTCGCCGCCGACGCCGCCGCCCGGGTCGAGGCCGCCCTGGCCGCGGCGGTCGCGGCGCGCGGCCGGGCGTCGATCGCGCTGGCCGGCGGCTCGACGCCGCGCGCGCTGTACGCACGGCTCGCCGCGGCGCGCGCCGGCGCCATCGCCTGGGACCGCGTCGACGTCTACTTCGGCGACGAGCGCGCGGTCCCGCCCGACGACGCCGCCAGCAACTTCCGCATGGCGCGCGAGACCCTGCTGCGCCACGTCCCGGTGCCGCGCGACCAGGTCCACCGCATCGAGGGCGAGCGCCCCGCCGACGACGCCGCGCGCCGCTACGCCGAGATCGTCGCGGCGGCGCTGCCGCTCGACGTCGTCCTGCTCGGCATGGGCGACGACGGCCACACCGCGTCGCTGTTCCCGGCCACCGCCGACCTCGATCCCGGGCCGCCGGTGATCGTCACGACCAGCCCGGTGGCGCCGGCGACGCGCATCTCGCTGGCGCTCGGCGCGATCAACCGGGCCCGCGCCGTCATCTTCCTGGTCGCCGGCGCCGGCAAGGCAGCGCGCCTCGCCGAGGTCTTCGCCCAGCGGCGCGCCGGCGCGCCGACGCTGCCGGCGGCGCGGGTCGCGCCGACCGACGGCACGCTGACCTGGCTCGTCGACGACGCGGCGGCGGCCCAGCTCGACGCGGAGGGCGCGCCGCGATGATCCTGCTGGCGGGCGACATCGGCGGCACCAAGACCACCGTCGGCCTGTTCGACGGCGGCCGCCGCGATCCGGCCCGGGACGCCCCGGCGACGATCGTCCGGCGCACCTACCCCAGCCAGGACTTCGACGGCCTGTCGCCGCTCCTGCGGCGGTTCCTCGACGAGGTCCGCGGCGACGGCGCGATCGCCGCCGACGCCACGATCGCGACCGCGTGCTTCGGCGTCGCCGGCCCCGCGATCGAGAACCGGGTCGAGACCCCCAACCTGCCGTGGGTCGTCGACGGCCGCGCCCTCGCCGGCGAGCTCGCGGTCCCCTACGTCGAGCTGATCAACGATCTGGTCGCCACCGCCGAGGGCATCGACGCCCTGACCGGCGACGAGCTGCGGACGCTCAACCCGGGCCAGCCGCAGCCCGGGCCGCGCCGCGCCCGCGCCCTGGTCGCCGCCGGCACCGGCCTGGGCCTGGCGCTGCTGATGCCGGGCCCGCAGGGCTGGACGGTGTTCCCGTCCGAGGGCGGCCACGCCGACTACGCGCCCGGCGACGACGACGAGATCGCGCTGCTGCGGTTCCTGCGCGCGCGCTACCCCGGCCACGTCAGCGCCGAGCGCGTCGCCTCCGGCATGGCGATCCCGTCGCTGTACGAGTTCGCGTGCGCCCACCACCCCGAGTGGCCCCAGCCCGACGACGTCCGCGCCGCCCTCGCCGCCGATCGCGATCGCGCGACCCCGCTGATCACCCGCCACGCGATCGACGAGTCGTGCCGGCTGTCGGCGCTGGCGATGCGGCTGTTCGTGCGCAGCTACGGCGCGGTCGCCGGCAACCTGGCGCTGACCGCGTTCGCCACCGGCGGCGTCTTCGTCGGCGGCGGCGTCGCGCCCAAGATCCTGCCGCTGCTCGAGCGCGGCGCCTTCCTCGACGGCTTCGCCCGCAAGGGCCGCTTCGAGGCCTTCCTGCGCGACATCCCGGTCGCCGTCATCCTCAACGGCGACGCCGCGCTGCTCGGCGCCTCCCGCCGGGTCTGGACCGACCCGCCGCTGGCGGCGCGAGGAGGCGCCGCGTCGTGACCCCCCGAAAGGACCCCGCATGTCGACCCTGACCGAGAGCGCGGCGTGGCAGGCGCTGCGCGCCGAGCGCGACACCCTGCGCGCCACCAGCCTGCGCCAGCTGTTCGCCGACGACCCCGACCGCTTCGCCCGCTACACCCGCCGCCTCGGCGACCTCGTCGTCGACTTCTCCAAGCACCTGATCACCGACCGCACGCTGCCGGCGCTGTTCGCGCTCGCCGACCAGGCCGGGCTGCGCGGCGCGATCGACGCGATGTTCCGCGGCGACCACGTCAACGTCACCGAGGATCGCGCGGTGCTGCACACCGCGCTGCGCCACCAGGGCCCCGACCCGGTGATGGTCGACGGCGAGGACGTCATGCCCGGCGTCCGCGCGGTGCGCGCCAAGATGCGCGCGTTCACCGACGCGCTGCACGGCGGCACCTGGCGCGGCCACACGGGCGAGCAGATCACCGACGTCGTCAACATCGGCATCGGCGGCTCCGACCTCGGCCCGGTGATGGTGACCGAGGCGCTGCGGCCGTACTGGGTCGAGGGCATGAAGGTCCACTTCGTGTCCAACGTCGACGCCACCCACCTGGTCGAGACCCTGCGCGACCTGCGCCCGGCGACGACGCTGTTCATCGTGGCGTCGAAGACCTTCACCACCCAGGAGACCCTGACCAACGCGCGGTCGGCGCGGGCCTGGCTGGTCGGCGGCCTGCACGGCGACGACGCCGCGGTCGCCAAGCACTTCGTCGCGCTGTCGACCAACGCCGCCGAGGTCACCAGGTTCGGCATCGACCCCGCCAACATGTTCGAGTTCTGGGACTGGGTCGGCGGCCGCTACTCGCTGTGGTCGGCGATCGGCCTGTCGATCGCCGCGGTCGTCGGCATGGACCGGTTCGAGGAGCTGCTGGCCGGCGCCGCCGAGGCCGACCAGCACTTCCGCACCGCCCCGTGGCCCGACAACATCCCGGTGCTGATGGGCCTGCTCGGGGTCTGGTACGCCAACTTCTTCGGCGCCGAGACCCACGCGATCCTGCCCTACGACCAGTACCTGCACCGGTTCCCGGCGTACTTCCAGCAGGGCGACATGGAGTCCAACGGCAAGCGCGTCGATCGCGACGGCCGGCCGATCACCGACTACACCACCGGCCCGGTGATCTGGGGCGAGCCCGGCACCAACGGCCAGCACGCCTTCTACCAGCTCATCCACCAGGGCACCCGGCTGATCCCCGCCGACTTCATCGCCGCGGCCCGACCCCAGCACCCGATGGGCGACCACCACCCGATCCTGCTCGCCAACTTCTTCGCCCAGACCGAGGCCCTGATGAAGGGCAAGACCCTCGACGAGGCCCGCGCCGAGCTGGTCGCCGCCGGCGTCCCGGCCGAGCGCCTCGAGCGCCTGGCCCCGCACAAGGTCTTCCCCGGCGACCGCCCGACCAGCTCGTTCCTGATGACCAAGCTGACCCCGTTCGCGCTGGGCCGGCTGATCGCGCTCTACGAGCACAAGATCTTCGTCCAGGGCACGATCTGGCACATCAACAGCTTCGACCAGTGGGGCGTCGAGCTCGGCAAGCAGCTCGCCAAGAAGATCCAGCCCGAGCTCGCCGGCCCGGGCGCGGTCACCACCCACGACAGCTCCACCAACGGCCTGATCGCCGAGTACAAGCGCATGCGCGAGGAGACGTAAGCCATGACCACCCTGTCCCAGCAGCTCCGCCAGATGACGATCGTCGTCGCCGACACCGGCGACATCGAGGCCATCGAGCAGTACAAGCCGCGCGACGCCACGACCAACCCGTCGCTGATCACCGCCGCCGCGCAGATGCCGCAGTACGCCGAGCTGATCGACGACGCCCTGCGGTTCGCGCGCAAGGAGCGTGGCGCCGCCGCCAGCAACGCCGCGGTGGTCGCGCTGGCGATCGACCGCCTCGCGATCGAGTTCGGCCTGCGGATCCAGCGGATCATCGAGGGTCGGGTCTCGACCGAGGTCGACGCCCGGCTGTCCTACGACACCGACAAGACGATCGCCAAGGCCCGCGAGCTGATCGCGATGTACGAGGCCGCGGGCTCGACCCGCGAGCGCGTGCTGATCAAGATCGCGTCGACCTGGGAGGGCATCCGCGCCGCCGAGCTGCTCGAGCGCGAGGGCATCCACTGCAACCTCACGCTGCTGTTCGGCCTGCACCAGGCGGTCGCGTGCGCCGAGGCCAAGGTCACGCTGATCTCGCCGTTCGTCGGGCGGATCCTCGACTGGTACCTCAAGGACACCGGGCGGACCAGCTACCCCGCCGCCGAGGATCCCGGCGTCGCGTCGGTCACCGAGATCTACGCCTACTACAAGCGGCACGGACACCCGACCGAGATCATGGGCGCCAGCTTCCGCAACCTCGGCCAGATCACCGAGCTCGCCGGCTGCGACCTGCTGACGATCGCGCCCAAGTTCCTCAAGGTGCTGGAGGAGACCGAGGGCGAGCTGCCGCGCAAGCTCGACCCCAAGACCGCCAGCGAGCAGGGCGTCGACCGCATCACGATGGACCGGGCGACGTTCGACAAGATGCACGCCGCCGACCGGATGGCCACCGACAAGCTCGCCGACGGCATCACCGGGTTCTCGAAGTCCCTCGAGGCGCTCGAGGTCATGCTCGAGCAGCGCCTGGGCGAGCTGAGCTGACGGGCCCCACAAGGAGCAAACGATGAGCGACACGTATCAGTTCGGCATGCTGGGGGTCGGCGTCATGGGCCGCAACCTGGCCTGGAACATCGCCGACCACGGCTACACGGTCTCGGTGTGGAACCGCGAGCTCGACATGCTCGACGACGTCCTCGCCCAGCACCCGGGCAAGCTGCACGGCACCCGCACCCTCGAGGAGTTCGTCGCGTCGC
Organism: Kofleriaceae bacterium; assembly: GCA_020633495.1. Classification (GTDB taxonomy): domain Bacteria; phylum Myxococcota_A; class Polyangia; order Haliangiales; family Haliangiaceae; genus WYBA01. The sequence goes on from JACKDR010000001.1 coordinate 203,312, forward strand.
TGGAGCGGCCGCGGCGGATCATGCTGATGATCACCGCCGGCAAGCCGGTCGACATGGTGATCGACGCGCTCGAGCCGCTGCTCGAGGCCGGCGACATCGTCATCGACGGCGGCAACTCGTGGTTCGAGGACACCCAGCGGCGCGAGGCCCGGCTGACCGCCAAGGGCATGAACTTCTTCGGCGTCGGCGTGTCGGGGGGCGAGGACGGCGCCCGCTTCGGGCCGTCGATGATGCCCGGCGGCAAGGCCGAGGCCTACGAGCGCATCCGGCCCATCCTCGAGGCGATCGCCGCCAAGACCGACTCGGGCCCGTGCGTGACCCACGTCGGCCCCGACGGCGCCGGCCACTTCGTCAAGATGGTCCACAACGGCATCGAGTACGCCGACATGCAGTTCATCGCCGAGGCCTACGACCTGCTGCGTCGGCTCGGCGGCTTCGACCCGCCGACCCTGGCCAAGACCTTCGCGGCGTGGAACCAGGGCCCGCTCGAGTCGTTCCTGATCGAGATCACCGGCAAGGTCTTCGAGGTCAAGGACCCGCGCGGCGACGGCTGGCTGATCGATCGCGTCCTCGACAAGGCCGGCCAGAAGGGCACCGGCCGGTGGACCGCGCAGATCGCGCTCGAGCTCGGCGTCTCGATCCCGTCGATCGCCGCGGCGATCGACGCCCGCGTGCTGTCGAGCATGAAGGACGCCCGGGTCGCCGCGGCCGGCGTCCTGCACGGCCCCGCCGCGCCGCCCGCGGTCGGCGACCCGGCGGCGCTGGCGGCGTCGATCCACGACGCCCTGCACGCCGCCAAGATCGTCGCCTACGCCCAGGGCATGGCGCTGATCCGCGCCGGCTCGGACAAGTTCAGCTGGGGCATCTCGATGCGCGAGATGGCGCGGATCTGGAAGGGCGGCTGCATCATCCGGGCGCGCTTCCTCGACACGATCATGAAGGCGTACGAGCGCAACCCCGAGCTGCCCAACCTGCTGCTCGACGAGGCCATCCGCGGCCAGGTCCACGCCGCCCAGGGGGCGTGGCGCGACGTGGTCGGCCTGGCCCAGCGCCACGGCATCCCGGTGCCGGCGATGGCGTCGAGCCTGGCGTACTTCGACAGCTACCGGACCGCGTCGCTGCCGCAGAACCTGACCCAGGCCCAGCGGGACGCCTTCGGCGCCCACACCTACCAGCGCAACGACGCCCCCGAGGAGGGGTTCGTCCACACCGACTGGCTGCCGTGACCGGGGCGCCGCCCGACGACGACCCCGAGCGGCAGCGCCTCGACGAGGACGAGCGCCGCACCAAGAACTGGACCCGCTGGGGGCCGTACCTGTCGGAGCGGCAGTGGGGGACCGTCCGCGAGGACTACTCGCCGGACGGGACCTGCTGGGACTACCTGCCCCACGATCACGCGCGCAGCCGCGCGTATCGATGGGGCGAGGACGGGCTGCTCGGCATCACCGACCGCGAGTGCCGGATGTGCTTCGCGCTGGCGCTGTGGAACGGCCACGATCCGATCCTCAAGGAGCGCCTGTTCGGGCTGACCGGGCCCGAGGGCAACCACGGCGAGGACGTCAAGGAGCTGTACTACTACCTCGACGCCACGCCGACGTCGTCGTACCTGGCGGCGCTCTACAAGTACCCGCAGGCGGCGTACCCGTACGCCGAGCTGGTCGAGGAGAACCGGCGCCGCGGCCGCGACCTGCCCGAGTACGACGTCGAGGACACCGGCGTCTTCGACGACAACCGCTACTTCGACGTCCTGGCCGAGTACGCCAAGGCGTCGCCGTCCGACGTCCTGATCCGGATCACGGTGTCCAACCGCGGCCCCGAGGCGGCGCCGCTGCACCTCCTGCCGACGGTGTGGCAGCGCAACACGTGGTCGTGGGGCCGGACCAGCGAGGGCTACTGGCCGCGCGGCGAGCTGCGCCGCCACGACGGCGAGACCGTCGCGATCACGCACCCGTCGCTGGGCCGCTACCGCCTGACCTGCGAGGCCCACCCCGGCGCCGGTCCGCGGCTGCTGTTCACCGAGAACGAGACCAACTTCGCCCGCCTGTACGGCGTCGCCAACCCGACGCCCTACGTCAAGGACGCCTTCCACCGGGTCGTCGTCGACGGCGACGACGCCGCCGCCAACCCCGAGCAGGTCGGGACCAAGGCGGCGGCGTGGTACCGGCTGTCGATCCCGGCCGGCCGCGAGGTCGTGATCCGGCTGCGCCTGAGCAGCGAGGCCGAGGCCGCCGCCGAGGCCGCGCCGCTGGGCGCCGACTTCGACGCGCTGTTCGCGCGCCGCAAGGCCGAGGCCGACCGCTACCACCTGACCGCCCGCGACGAGCCGCTCGACGACGCCGAGCGCCACATCGTCCGCCAGGCCGACGCCGGCCTGATGTGGTCGAAGCAGTTCTACCACTACATCGTCGAGCACTGGCTCGAGGGCGACCCGGGGCAGCCGGCGCCGCAGCGCCGCGAGCAGCGCAACAAGACCTGGCGCCACCTGTGGGCCCGCGATCTGATCGCGATGCCCGACAAGTGGGAGTACCCGTGGTTCGCCGCCTGGGACACCGCGTTCCACTGCGTCGCGATGGCGCGCGTCGACCCGGCGTTCGCCAAGAAGCAGATCCTGCTGCTGTGCCGCGAGTGGTACATGCACCCCAGCGGCCAGCTGCCGGCGTACGAGTTCGCGTTCGACGACGTCAACCCGCCGGTCCACGCCTGGGCGGCGTGGCGGGTCTTCCAGCTCGACGCCCAGCGCGGCAAGAAGGACCGGCTGTTCCTCGAGCGCGCCTTCCAGAAGTGCCTGATCAACTTCACGTGGTGGGTCAACCGCGAGGACCTCGAGGGCGACAACCTGTTCAGCGGCGGCTTCCTCGGCCTCGACAACGTCGGCGTCTTCGACCGCTCCAAGGGCCTGCCCGGCGGCGGCCGGCTCGAGCAGGCCGACGCCACCGCGTGGATGGCGTTCTACTGCACGACGATGCTGGCGATCGCCCTCGAGCTGGCCACCGAGGATCCGGCCTACGGCGACGTCGCGTCGAAGTTCTTCGAGCACTTCGTCACGATCTCCAAGGCGATGAACGAGCTCGGCGGCACCGGGCTGTGGGACGAGCAGGACGGCTTCTACTACGACGTCGCGTTCTGGGCCGGCCACTCGTCGCCGCTGCGGATCCGCTCGATGGTCGGCCTGATCCCGCTGTTCGCGGTCGAGTCGCTGGACAGCCGGCACCTCGAGCGCCACCCGCTGTTCCGCGAGCGCATGGAGTGGTTCCTCGACAACCGACCCGATCTGGCGTCGAGCATCGCGTGCCTGGCGCCCGACGCGACCTCGGAGCACCGGCTGCTGGCGGTGCCGTCGCGCGAGCGCCTCGAGCGGGTGCTGCGCTACCTGCTCGACGAGGACGAGTTCCTGTCGCCGTACGGCATCCGGTCGCTGTCGCGCTACCACAAGGACCACCCCTACGTCCTCGAGGTCGACGGCGAGCGGCGCGAGGTCCACTACACGCCGGGCGAGTCGGACTCGGGGCTGTTCGGCGGCAACTCCAACTGGCGCGGCCCGATCTGGTTCCCGGTCAACTACCTGCTGGTCGAGGCGCTCAAGCGCTTCCACCACTTCTACGGCGACACCCTCAAGGTCGAGTGTCCCACCGGCTCGGGCCACTGGGTCGATCTGCGCGGCGCCGCCGAAGAGATCGAGCGCCGGCTGTGCAACCTGTTCCGGCCCGACGACGACGGCCAGCGGCCGTGCCACGGCCGCAGCGTCCACCACGCCCGCGACCCGCACTGCCGCGACCTGGTCCTGTTCCACGAGTTCTTCGACGGCGACGACGGCCGCGGCCTCGGCGCCAGCCACCAGACCGGCTGGACCGCGCTGGCCGGCAACCTGTTCGAGCGGGTCGCCGCGGTGCGGGCGCGCCGCGGGTGACGATGCGGCTCGACGCGCGCGAGTGGCTCGAGCCCGACGGCCTCGGCGGCTACGCGATGGGCACCGTCGACGGCATCCGCACCCGCCGCTACCACGGCCTCCTGGTCGCGGCGACCCGGCCGCCCGAGGGCCGGATGGCGCTGGTCGCCGACCTCGAGGTCGAGGTCGAGACCGCCGCCGGGACGCGGGCGCTGTCGTCGCACCGCTACCGCGGCGACGTCGTCCACCCCGACGGCGCGGCCCGGCGGGTCGGCTTCGCCTGGCAGCCGTGGCCACGCTGGGAGTACCTGCTCGAGGACGGCACCCGGATCGCGCAGGAGGTGATCGTCGCGCCGGGCGCGCCCCAGGTCCTGGTGCGGTGGCGGCGGCTGGCCGGCGACGGGCCGGCGCGGCTGCGGGTGCGGCCGCTGCTGTCGGGGCGCGATCACCACGCCCTGCACCACGAGAACCCCGCGTTCCGGTTCGACGCCGAGGTCGACGATCCGGGCTCGGGCCACGGCGCCCGGGTCACCTGGCGGCCCTACGACGGCGTCCCGGCGATCGTCGCGCTCGCCAGCGGCGGCTACCGCGCCGCCCCCGACTGGTACCGCGGCTTCCGCTACGCCGCCGAGGTCGCGCGCGGCCTCGACGCCGAGGAGGATCTGGCGGCGCCGGGCGTGTTCACGATCGACCTCGCCGACGGCGACGCCGTGGTCGCGTTCGGCGCCGGCGATGCCCTCGCCGACGCCACCGACGCCCGCGCGCTGGCCCGCGAGGTCGGCGACGCCGAGGCCGCGCGGCGGGCCGGGTTCGCGACCCCGCTGCACCGCGCCGCCGACGCCTACGTCGTGACCCGCGGCGCCGGCCGCACCGTGATCGCCGGCTACCCGTGGTTCACCGACTGGGGCCGCGACACGTTCATCTCGCTGCGCGGCCTGTGCCTGGCCACCGGCCGGCTCGACGAGGCGCGCGGCCTGGTGCTGGCGTGGTCGGCGGCGCTGTCGCGCGGCATGCTGCCCAACCGCTTCGTCGAGGACGGCACCGCCGAGTACAACACCGTCGACGCCGCGCTGTGGTTCGTGGTCGCCGCCGACGCGCTGGTCGCCGCCGACGCCTGCGACGCGGCCGAGCGCCGCGCCCTCGACGAGGCGATCGACGCGATCGTCGCCGGCCACGCCGCCGGCACCCGGCACCGCATCGCGGCGACCGACGACGGCCTGCTGGCCTGCGGCGAGCCCGGGATCCAGCTGACCTGGATGGACGCGCGGATCGGCGACCGCGTGATCACGCCGCGCACCGGCAAGCCGGTCGAGATCCAGGCGCTGTGGGCCAACGCGCTGGCGATCGCCGGCCGCCGCACGCCGCGCTGGCGCGACCTGCTGGCGCGCACCCGGGCGGCGTTCACGGCGCGGTTCTGGGACGACGCGCGCGGCCACCTGCGCGACGTCGTCGACTGCGATCACGTCGCCGGCGCCATCGACCCCAGCCTGCGCCCCAACCAGCTGTTCGCGGTCGGCGGCGGCCTGCCGCTGGCGCTGCTCGACGGCCCGCGCGCCCGCGCCGTGGTCGACGTCGTCGAGGCCGCGCTGTGGACGCCGGCCGGGCTGCGCTCGCTGGCGCCCGACGCGCCCGGCTACCGCGGCCGCTACCAGGGCGGCGTGGTCGCGCGCGACGAGGCCTACCACCAGGGCACGGTGTGGACCTGGCTGACCGGCCCGTTCGTCGAGGCCTGGGTCAAGGTCCGCGGCGGCGGCGCCGACGTCCGCGCCGAGGCACGCCGCCGGTTCCTGGCGCCGGTGCTGGCGCGCCTCGAGGTCGCCGGCCTCGGCCACCTCGCCGAGATCGCCGACGGCGACCCGCCGCACGCGCCGCGCGGCTGCCCGTTCCAGGCCTGGTCGGTGGCCGAGGCGCTGCGCCTCGACGTCGACGTCCTGGCCTAGTGGTAGCCTGCCGCGATGGCCCTGTCCGCGACGATGCGACGCTTCGAGATCGAGCTGGCCGACAGCGATCGCGGCGTCTACGAGGCGCTCGACCTGCGGGTCGCGCAGCACCCGTCGGAGAGCGACCGCTACCTGATCGCGCGGGTCCTGGCCCGGGCGCTCGAGCACGCCGAGGGCGTCGGCTTCAGCAAGGGCCTGTGCGTCGACGACGAGCCGGCGGTGTGGCAGCGCGATCTGCGCGGCGACCTGCAGGCGTGGATCGAGGTCGGCGCGCCGTCGACCGATCGCCTGCACAAGGCCGCCAAGACCTGCCCGCGGGTCGTCGTCTACGCGTGGAAGTCGCCCGACCAGCTGGCCCAGGCCATCGTCGACGCCGCGGTCCACCGCGCCGAGCACATCGCGATCCGCGGCCTCGACCCGGCGCTGCTCGACGCCGTCGCGGCCACCCTCGACCGCAACAACAAGTGGGCGCTGTCGGTCACCGGCGGCACGCTGTACCTGGAGATCGGCGGCAAGACGTTCGAGGGCGAGCTGCGCGCGATCGCCGGCTGACCCGCCCGCTCACCTCGAGCGTTCGACCGACGGCCGTCGGAGATTTGCCGCAAGACGAACCGGGTCAGGTCGCCTGGTCGACATGGTTCGCTCACCTCGAGCGCTCGACCGACGGCCGTCGGAGATTTGCGGCAAGACGAACCGGGTCAGGTCGCCTGGTCGACGTGGTTCGCTCACCTCGAGCGGAGCCCGAGCGGCGAAGCCGCGAGGGCGCAGTCGAGAGGGCGTGGATCGGTGCGGTCTCGGCGGTGCACCGGTGCCCGCCCCCTCGACTCCGGGGTCGGTGCTGCGCACCTCCCCCTCCGCTCGGGGTGAGTGCTGTGAGGCCCAAACCCGCGGTCCGCCGATCGCTGCGCCACGCAAGATCAGCGGCCTGGCCCAGCTGTTCGTTAGGAGCGGAGCCCGAGCGGCGCAGCTGCGAGGGCGGAGGGGTGAGCGACGTCTGCAGGTCGAGCCGTCGTCGCCCGCGGCTAGTCCGCCGTGGCGACCGCGCACGTCGACGGCGGCGCCACCGCGGCGCCGTCGGCGGCGGCCGCGGCGGACAGCTCGAGGTCGAGCTCGAGGTTGTCGCTGCGCATCCCCACCGGGCCGGTCAGGCCCGCGGCGGTGCCGTCGAGCGTGCCCTGCCAGGCGACCTCGCCGTCGATCCACGCGACCAGGTCGTCGCCGACGATCTCGGCCTGCAGCGTGTGGGTCGAGCCCAGCGCGAAGCGCTTGACCCGGGCCGCCCGCCGCGGCGCGATCTTGACGTAGCCGCCGACGCCGCAGGCCGCGTTGTCGTGGGCGCCCGGGTTGTGCTTGACCGAGACCTCGAGCTGCGGCCGCGGCTCGAGCCGCCACATGACGTAGACCAGGTTGCATCCGTCGGCGGCGCGCAGCTTGAGGCCGACCTGGTGGCGGACGTCGCCGGAGGCCAGCGCGCGGGTCTTCAGGGTCGGGCCGAGGTAGGTGAAGCGCAGCGCGGCGCCGTCGCCCTCGGTGGCGGGCGCGACCGCGCGGAACGTCGGCTCGGTGACGTGGACGACGTCGCCGTCGCCGTCGAGGTGGCCGTGGGTGACGCAGACGTCGGCGGCGGCCACCGGGGTCAACGCCAGCGACGGCGACCGGGGGGTCGGCTTGCCGGCGTCGTGGCCGCGCTCGCCGGCGGCGGACCGGTCGAACGCGCCGGCCTTGCACATGCCGACGACCGCGAGGATCGCGAGCGCGCCGTACTCGGGCTTCACGGCGCCGCCGCCTCGTCGCCGAGCACCTGGGCCAGCGCGTCGACGTGCGCGCTGAGGTAGGCGTGCTCGGCCTTGGCCTTGATCCACTCGAACCACACGGTCTGGCGCAGGCGCCGGCTGGCGTCGCCGCCGACCTTGTCGAGCGTGCCGAGCTGCTCGTGCAGGTCGCGCTCGAGCACGGTGGCGTCGTCGAGGCGGGCCCGCTCGGCGTCGAGCAGGGCGCGCAGCCGGGTCGCGGTGACGTCGAGCTGGCCGACCGCGTGGTCGCGCTCGACCATGCGGCGACGGCCGGCGGCGGCCCGCCGGTTGGCGCCGCCCTGCAGGAACCACCCGGTGTTGAAGCTGAACGACACCATCGCGAACACCGGCGAGCCCTGATCGCCCTCGAGGAACTGGTCGTAGCCGAGCCGCAGGCTGAGATCCCAGGCCCGGGCGCGGCGCAGCTTGCCGTCGTCGCGCTCGACGTCGGCGTCGGCGCGGTAGTACGCGGCCAGCGCGTGGGCGGTCGGGCGCTCGCCGGCGACGCCGGGCAGCGCGCCCAGCTCGCCGTGGGTGGTGGCGGCGAGCTGCCGCAGCTCGTCGACCCGCAGCCGGGTCGCGGTCGCCTCCTGCGCGGTGGTGCGGCGGTGCGCCATGTCGTCGTCGGCCTGGCGCAGCAGCTTGTCGGCCTCGGCCAGCGCGCCGTCGAGGACCTCGGCGCGGGCGGCCAGCGCCTCGCGCGCGGTCGCGCCCTCGACCTGGTCGAGGGCCTGGTGACGGCGGCAGTCGGCGCGGGCCCGGTCGCGGGTCAGCTTGCCCTGGTACAGGCCGCCGAGCCGGATCCGCACGCCCAGGGTCAGGCGCAGATCGTCGGAGCTGGTGTCGGGGATGTCGACCGCCCCCGACTGATCGATGTAGCCGAAGCTGCCGAACAGCTCGGGCGCGACCAGCAGCGCGCGCTCGGCGTCGGCGACGCCCTCGACGTGCGCGCAGTAGCCGTCGCCGGTGGCGGCCGCGCCCTTGTCGGCGTGGGCCGCCGGGGCGACGGCGGCGACCAGCGCCGCCGTCGCGAGCCCGGTGGTGAACAGGATGCGCATCGTGTCTCCCGGCGAAGGATCCTCAGATGAGCAGCGGGCGGCCGCCGACGAACAGCGTGTCCTGCTCGGCGGCGGCGCCGTCGGACAGCTCGACCTCGACCATCTGGCCGCGCAGCATCTTCTCCCGGTGCGGGTGCTTGAAGCTGACCTCGCCGGGCAGCACCTCGAGGACCTTGCCGACCCGGTGGCAGATGATCATCTCGAGCTTGCACGCGTACAGCGGCGTGCCGGCCTTGACGTTGTGGAGGTTGCCGTAGGGGACGAACGCGACGCTGGCGCCGTCGTCGATCGCGCGCAGCCACGGCGACTGGCGCAGGCCGTCGAGGATCGCGTCCTGGCGGGCCAGCCCGGCCTGCAGCGCCTTGCGGTTCTCGATCGCCTTGGCGGTCTCGAGCCGCTGCAGCGCGTACTCCTGCTTGATCTTGAGGACGTCGTACGACAGCGCGCCGTCGCCGCCCTTCTCGGTCAGGATCGCGTCGAGCGCGTTGGCCTCGGCCTCGAGGTCGGCGGCGCGGGTCTCGTACTCGGCCTGACGCTCGGCCAGCGACAGGTTCGAGGTCGTGATCTGCGCGACCTGGTACTTGCCCGACAGCATCTCGCTGCGGTCGATCAGCCCGGCCGCGTACTCCTGGGCCATGCGCTTCTTCGACGCGTTGGCGAACGCGGCGTTGTTGCGCTCGACCTTGCGCCGGGCGCTGCCGTACTGATGGGCGAGGCTGCGGGCCCGGTCGAGGGCGTTGCGGCGGCCCTCGAGGTCGGCGCGGATCGCGGCGGCGAACTCGGCCTGGTAGTCCTGCTGGACCGCGATATAGCGATCGGCGTGGGCCAGCTCCGCGGCCATGCGATCGCGGACGTTCTCCTGCTCGGCGACCTGGGCCTGCAGCGCCAGCACCCGCTCGTCGCTCGCCGACACCGCCATCGGCTGGATCCAGCTGTCGCTGACGAAGTAGAAGACGCTGGTCGCGATGTAGCCGATCAGCACGACGACGATGATCGTCAGCACCGCGAAGCCCAGGGCCCGGTAGGTGTTGACCAGCATCTTCTGGGTCTGCTGCGGATCCGCGGCGGGGCGGCCGAGGCCGAGGTCCTCGAAGACCTTCCAGCGCTCGGCGTCGCTGACCCGCGGCGGCGGCGCCGCGACCATCGGCGGCGCCATCACCGGCGCCGAGCCGGCGGCCAGCGCGGTGTGCGGCACCGCGGTCTCGATCGTGTCCGCCGGCGGCGGCACCGGCGCGGTCGCCGGCGAGAACGCGGCCGGCCAGGCGGCGACGCGATCGACGAGGGTCGGATCGGCGCCGAACGGCGACGGCCCGGCGGCGGGCGGCCGCGCCGGCTGCGGCGCCGCGGCCAGCGCGGTGTTGCCGGCGGCGACGAAGCGCCGCCGCCGCGCGGCTCGGGCACGGGACGCTTGAACGGGATGACGTTGGTGGTGTCGGCGCGCGCCGGCGGGGTGGCGCGCACCAGGGCGGCCAGGCCGCCGCCGCCGATCGGGCGCGACGCGCGCGGCGCCTCCGGCACCGGCCGCGACGCGCGCGGCGCCGGCAGTGAGGCGCGCGGCGGCAGCGCGCGGGACGCGCCGCGGGCAGCGGCGGCCGCGCGCTGCCCGGCGGACGCAGGGAGGCACGGGGAGAGGCGGCGGGACGGGGTGGAGCGGCGCGCGACTTGGGTTCGGACACGTCGTCCTCGAGGCGAGGGGGTGAGCGGCGGAGTCACGGAGTTTTGCAAGAAGGCCGCCACGGCCGGTTCACCGCTATGTCCGCGTCCTGGCGCACGAACCAAGGCTCCCATGAAGGGTCGCGCCCCCACGTGTGGGACTCCGTCCCCCGGCCGCACCGCGTCGTGATGGCGCTGACTCGACGGATCTTCGATGTCCACGACCGTCGTGGCGCACGGCACCGCTCTTGCTGAGGTTCCGTCGAACCAGCAGATGTCCGCCTTCCCCATCTACCTCTTCATCTTCATCGTCTTCCTGAACCGCTACGTGTTCGGGCTCTACCTGTCGCTGGTCCGCGGCAAGAAGTTCGACCAGAAGATCGAGGGGTACGAGCCGACGATCGGCGTGGTCGTGCCGCTCTACAACGAGGGCAAGTCGATCTACGACACGATCGTCAGCCTGGTGAAGCTCGAGTACCCGGCCGACAAGCTGACGATCACCGTGGTCGACGACTGCTCGACCGACGACAGCTACCAGTGGGCGCAGAAGGCGGCCGACGAGTTCCCCAACGTCACGGTGCTGCGCAACCCGTACAACATGGGCAAGCGCAAGGGCATCAACCACGCCGTGCGCCAGAGCACGGCCGAGATCATCGTCTCGGTCGACTCCGACGTCATCGTCTACCCGTCGGCGCTGCGCGAGCTGGTCGCGCGCTTCACCGGGCCCGAGGTCGCCGCGGTCGGCGGTCGCATCCACGTCTCCAACCCCAACGACAACTGGCTGACCAAGCTGCAGACGATCAAGTACTACTTCGGCCAGGAGCACCTCAAGAACCTGGAACGGTCGCTGCGCTCGGTGATGTGCCTGTCGGGGTGCCTGACCGCGTACCGCCGCCACGTCCTGATCGAGCTCGAGCCCGTCCTCGAGAACCGCAACCTGCTCGGCGTGCCCATCAAGTACGGCGAGGACCGGTTCCTGACCCGGCAGATCGTCAAGCGCGGCTACCGCACGGTCATGACGATGGACGCGATGTGCTTCACCAAGGCGCCGACCCAGCTCAAGGCGTACTTCAACCAGCAGCTGCGCTGGAAGCGCTCCAACATCGTCGACTTCATCGGCGGCATCGGCCACGCCTGGCGCCTGCACCCGCTCTTGTGCGTGCAGTACCTGTCGATGCTGATGCTGCTGTTCATCTACCCGTTCGTGATCATCAGCCACGTCCTCGACGGCTCGTTCTTCGACCTGGCGGTCTTCCACCTCGCGGTGATCGCGGCGTTCAGCCTGGTCTACTACTTCTCGCCGTCGACCCGTCGCCTGCCGCCGTGGCTGCGCGTCCACCCCGCCGCGTTCCTGCCGATGGCGGTGCTGATGCCGGTGGCCTACCTGACCCTGACCCCGCTGGGCATGTTCACCCTCGACACGTCGAGCTGGGAGACCCGCGGCCACGTCGCCGGCGTCGCGCCCGGCCCCGGAGCCGCGCCGTGATCGTCGCCGCCCATCAGCCGTCGTACCTGCCCTGGCTGGGCTACCTCGACAAGATGCTGGCGGCCGACGTCTTTGTCGTGATGGACGACCTCCAGTACGAGGCCCAGAACTTCCAGAACCGCAACCGGCTCAAGCTCAACCAGGGCGCCGCGTGGGTCACGGTCCCGCTCGAGCGCGGCACCCAGCGCGATCGCATCCTCGACAAGCGCATCCACAACGGCGGCAACCCCAAGGAGCACTGGCAGCGCCGCACCTGGCTGACGATCAAGACCCACTACGGCAAGGCCGCGCACTTCGATCGCTACGCGCCCGAGCTCGAGGAGCTGTTCACCCGGCGCTGGGACCGCCTCGTCGATCTCGACCAGCACGTCCTGACCCTGGCGCGGCGCTGGCTCGGTATCACCAAGCCGATCCTGCACGCGTCGTCGCTCGGCCTGGTCGGCGACAAGACCGACCGCATCATCGACCTGTGCCGCAAGGTCGGCGCCCGGGTCTACCTGTCGGGCAGCGGCGGCTCGACCGGCTACCTCGACGTCGACGCCCTGCACCGCGCCGGCATCAGCGTGCGCTGGCAGCGCTTCGATCACCCGGTCTACCCGCAGCGCTACCCGGCGCAGGGCTTCGTCCCCAACCTCGCGTTCCTCGATCTGATCCTCAACTGCGGCGCCGCAAGCGCCGCGATCCTGCGCGGTGGCGACCTGCAAAGTCGCGACCTGCCGCGGGCGGAGGCGATGCCGTGAACCGCATCTTCGACGAAGAGAAGGGCGGCCGCGTGCTCGCCTTCGGCGCCCACCCCGACGATCTCGAGGTCGGCGCCGGGGGCCTCTTGGCGCGCCTGTCGAACGAGGGCGCCGACGTCACGATGTGCGTGGTGTCGATCCCCAACCGCGGCGACGAGCGCGCCGCCGAGGCCCGCGCCGGCGCCGAGGTCATCGGCGCCGACCTGTTCATCCTCTACGAGGGCAAGCCGTGCCGGGTCGAGGACATCCCGATGCACGAGCTGGTCGGTCGCTTCGACCAGCTGGTCGGCGACCTCCGACCCGACCTGGTGATCACCCACTCGGGCCACGACCTGCACTGGGACCACGGCCTGGTCAACCGCGCCACGGTGTCGGCGCTGCGCCGGACCCCGTGCGATCTGCTGTCGTTCCTGTCGAGCCCGGAGATGAACGCGCAGTCGCGCTCGTACGGCCAGTGCTTCGCCGACATCTCGACGACGATGGACACCAAGCTGGCCGCGATCTCGGCGCACAAGTCGCAGCTGCCCAAGCTCGACCTCGAGTCGAGCCGCGACCTGGCCCGCGCCATGGGCCGCATCAGCGGCGTCGCCTACGCCGAGGCCTACGAGGTCCTGCGCGTCCGGATCTGATCCCGTGCGCGTGCCCGTGCCCGTGCCCGATCCGGACTCTGGTTCTGTTCTGATCCCGTGCCCGTGCCCGATCCGGACTCTGGTTCTGTTCTGATCCCGTGCCCGTGCCCGTGCCCGTGCCCGTGCCCGATCCGGACTCTGGTTCTGTTCTGATCCCGTGCCCGTGCCCGTGCCCGTGCCTGTGCCCGTGCCCGTGCCCGTGCCCGTGCCCGATCCGGCTCCCGCTTCCGGTCCACCTCCGCCCTCCCCTTCCCCGGTGACCTCCTGCCCGCCGCGGTGTATCGTCCGCGCCCTTGCCGTCCCCCGGTGAACTGGCCGCGCTCGGTACCGCCGGTGCCTGGACCTGCTCGTCGCTGGCGTTCGCCGCCGCTGCCGAGCGCATCGGCTCGCTGTCGCTCAACCTGATCCGGATCGGCATCGCGCTGATCTGGCTGACGGTGATCGCCACGATCACCCGCGGCCTGCCGCTGCCCACCGACGCCAGCGCTCACACCTGGCTGTACCTGACCCTGTCGGGCGCGGTCGGGTTCGTCCTCGGCGACCTGTGCTTCTTCCGCGCGCTGATCGAGATCGGGCCGCGGCTGACCATGCTGATCCAGACCACGACGCCGATCTTCGCGGCGGCGATCAGCTGGGTCGCGCTGGGCGAGGGGCTGTCGCCGCGCGGCCTGATCGGCCTGGTCCTCGTCGTCGCCGGCGTCGCCTGGGCGGTGAGCGCGCGACGCGGCACCACCACGATGCGCCGCCCCGGCCGCGGCGTGCTGCTCGCGCTGGGCGGTGCCCTCGGCCAGGCCGGCGGCCTGATCCTCACCAAGCATGGCCTCGGCGACTACCCGCCGATCGCCGGCAACCAGATCCGCGCCCTGGCCGCGCTGGTCGGCTTCGCGATCGTCCTGACCGCGTCGCGGTGGTGGCCCCACTTCCGCCGCGGCGTCCGCGACGGCCGCGCCATGGCCTTCGCCGCCACCGGCGCGACCCTGGGCCCGTTCATCGGCGTGACGCTGTCGCTGTACGCGGTGTCGCACGCCAAGGCCGGCGTCGCCGCCGCGCTGATGTCGACGCCGCCGGTGATGATCCTGCCCTACGTGTGGTGGCGCGGCGAGCAGGTCGGCGCCGCCGGCGTCCTCGGCGCTCTGACCGCGGTCGCCGGCGTCGCGCTGCTGGTCACGTGACCGCGCGCCGGCTCAAGGCCAGCGGACGCCGGTGAGGTCCTCGGACAGCGCCCACAGCCGGGCGGCCCGGGCGTCGTCGCGGGCCGCGCGCGACGGCGTCGCGACCTTGCAGCGCACGAAGTACTGGCCGGTGACGTCGGCGACCTCGGGCGCCGACGCCAGGTAGATCGACGTGCGCGCCCCCTTCGCGGGGGTGAGCAGGACCCGCTTGCCGATCCGCATGCCGACCCGGTACAGCCACGAGCCGTCGCGCCCGAACCCCGACGCGATCGCGCCCGGGTGCAGCGCGTTGGAGGTGACGCCGGTGCCGGCGAGCCGCCGCGCCGCCTCGCGGGCGAACCACAGGTTGCACAGCTTGGACGCGCCGTACGCGAACGACTCGCGGTAGCCGCGCTCGCCGTACGGCAGGTCGTCCCAGGTGAAGCGGGCGAACCGGTGGCCCAGCGACGACACCGTGATCAGCCGCGCCGGCGCCGACGCCACCAGCAGGTCGCGCAGCTCCGCCGACAGCAGGAACGCCGCCAGGTGGTTGACCGCGAACGTGCGCTCGAAGCCGTCGACGGTCAGCTCGCGGCGATCGTTGATCGCGCCGGCGTTGTTGAGCAGGACGTCGAGGCGGTCGAAGCGGTCGCGGACCTCGGCGGCGGCGCGCCGGACCTCGGCGAGCGACGCCAGGTCGGCGACCACCCGCTCGAGCCTCGCCGCGGGCGCGGTGGCGAGGATCGACGCCGCCGCGGCGTCGGCGCGGGCCGGATCGCGCACCAGCATGACGACGCGGGCGCCGCGCGCCGCCAGCGCGCGCGCCGCCTCGAGGCCGATGCCCGAGCTGGCGCCGGTGACGAGGACGGTGCGGCCGTCCATCGTCGGGGGCGTGGGCGTCGTCGGGGCGTCGTCGGGCTCGGCCATGGCGGCGCACCGTAGCACGCGCTAGGCTCGGCCCGATGACACCACGTCGAGGGCTCGCGGTGCTGCTGGGGATGATCGGGCTCGCCGGGTGCGGCGGCGCCGCGCCGCCGCCGCCCGCGGGCGTCGCGCGCCCCACCGCCGTCGATCTGTCGCACCCGACGCTGACCCTCGAGTACCTGGTGTGGTCGGGCGGCGTCGACGGCGACACCGTGTGGCTCGACGCCGACGGCCACGAGCGCGGCCGCGCCCACGGCGCCTGGGTGTCGCGCGGCGGTCGGCTGTGGCAGCTGCGGCTGCGGCAGGAGCGCTACCCGGCGTCGCCGTGTAACGCCGGCCCGACCGGCGCGCCGACGCCGCCCGGCGAGATCGTCGTCGACGTGCTCGAGCTGGTGGCACCGCCGGTCCCGGCCGCGGACACCCGGGGCGCCGGCCGTGGCGGCGGCGGCTACGGCGGCGATGGCTACGGCGGCGATGGCTATGGCCTCGAGGACGACGAGTACGACGGCTACGACGGCTACGACGGCTACGACGGCTATGACGGCTACGGCAACGGCGAGGCCGTGCGCCAGCTGTCGTCGGGCGGCTACGGCGGCGGCCCCGGCGCGGTCCACACCGTGACGCTCCGCGGCCAGCTCGGCCGCTTCGTGTTCCTCGACGAGCGCACCGCCGGCACCGGCTGCGACGGCGTCACCCGCGCCGAGGTCACCGCGCACGCCTACGACCTGTCGACCAGCAACTGGCTCGAGCCGCTGGTCCGCGACGACGACGAGGCGGCGCTGATCCGCACCGCGACGCCGCAGCTCGCCCGCCTCGCCGCCACCACCACCGCGCCCGACGCCTGGATCGCCGAGGCCCGGCCGCGCTGGCGCGACGGCGGGTTCGGCGTCGACGCGCTGGTGGTCGCCGCGTGCCCGGCCTGCGCCGCCGGCGAGTGGTCGTCGGGCACCGCGGCGATCTGGCTCGAGGCGCCCGCGGCGCCGCCGGCGATCGAGGAGGAGGCCGAGCTGCCCGAGCCGGTGCGCGCGTGGCTGTCGCGCGCCGCCGGGCCCACCGGCGTCAGCAGCGGCCTGCCGGATCGGAGCTGGTCGCGGCTGCTCGGCGGCGGCGGCGGCGACGTCGCGCGCTGAGCGTGAGTCGCGCGGGAGCGGATCAAGAGACAGAGCCCGGATCGGGCACGGGCACGGGCACGGGCACGGGCACGGGCACGGGCACGGGCACGGGCACGGGCACGGGCACGGGCACGGGCACGGGCACGGGCATGGGCATGGGCACGGATCAGAACCAGAGCGGATCGGGCGCGAGCACGGGCGGGCCTGGTACGATGGGGCATGGGCGCCGACCCGGTCCCGGGGGACGTGACCGCCGCGGTGGCGTCGCCCACCTCGCGCTCGGGCGTCCGCGCGGCCTACCGCCGGGTCGTGCACGGCGTCACCCTCGCCGACGACGCCGAGGTGGTCTACGAGCGCGAGCGCATGGCGCTCAACCGCCGCAACATCCGCGTCGTCACGCTCGCGACGCTGGCGCTCCACGCGATCTCGGTGGTGGTCTACGCGCGGCAGGCGGCCGACTGGACCGACGTGCCGCGCAGCTTCCACGCCACCGTCGCGTGGGTCCACCTGCTCGCGCTGCCGCTGGTCACGACCCTGGCGGCGCTGGTGTCGTGGGTCGAGCCGCGGCGGTGGCCGCCCGGCTGGCGGGCCTGGGCCACCGACCTGTACGCCTTCGCGTACCTGATGATCGGCGCCGCGCTGTCGATCAACGCGCAGCGCCTCAACGGCAACGTCAACGTCTACACGATCGCCTCGCTGGCCGGCGCGATCGCGCTGCGCCAGCGCACCACCGCGGTCATCCTCGGCCAGGCCGCCGGCGTCACCGCGATGGTGATCGGCGTGCTGCAGGTGCAGCACGCGACCCCGCTGCGCATGGCGGCGCTGGCGCCGGTGCTGGCGGTCGCGGTGTTGACCATCGTCCTGGCCCGCGCGTCGGTGGCCGCGATGCGCGCCGAGATCGCCGCGCGCCTGACCATCGAGCGCCAGCGCGCCGAGCTGGCGACCAACCACGACGCGCTCGAGCGCCTCAACGGCGACCTCGAGCGCCGCGTCCAGGCCCAGGTCGCCGAGATCGTCGCCCGCGCCGGCGAGATCGATCGCCTCAACCACCACCTGCGGACCCAGGTCATCGACCGCTCGCGCCAGCTCGCCCACGCGCTCAAGGCGCTGGGCAAGGGCGAGGCCCTGCCCCTGGCGCCCGGCGTCACCCTCGACGGCCGCGTCGAGATCCGCGAGCAGATCGGCGTCGGCGCGATGGGCGAGGTCTACCGCGGCGCCGACCGCATCCTCGCCCGCGACGTCGCGGTCAAGGTGCTACGCGCGGACAGCGGGGTGTCGACCGATCTGTGGGTGCGGTTCGCCGCCGAGGCCGAGGCCGCCGCCGCGATCCACCACCCCGCGGTGGTGCCGACGCTGCACGTCGGCATCGCCGACGACGGCCGCCTCTACCAGCTGCAGGAGCTCGCCGATGGCGTGCCCCTGAGCCGGCTGCTCGAGGACGGCGGACCGTGGGCGCCGGGCGCCGCGGCGCGGGTCGGCGCCGGCCTGGCCGAGGCGCTGGCCGCGGCCCACGCCGCCGGCATCGTCCACCGCGACGTCAAGCCCGGCAACGTCATGGTCGGGACCACGGCGCCGGCGGTGCGCCTGCTCGATTTCGGCGTGTCCAAGGTGCTCGGCAGCGACGCCGACGCCGGCATCGTCGTCGGCACGCCGGCGTACATGGCGCCGGAGCAGATGACCGCGTCGACCGCGGTCGACGCCGCCGCCGACGTCTACGCCACCGGCGTCGTGCTCCACGAGCTGATCGCCGGGACCCGACCGTTCGTCGGCGGCACCGCGACGCTGCTCGATCCCGCCGGCCGCGCCGCGCCGCCGCGGCTGTCGGCGCAGGAGGCGCCGCCGGCGCTGGCCGCGCTGATCCAGCGCTGCCTGGCGCCGGACCCCGCGCGCGCGGCCGACCGCGGCCGCGCTGGCCGCCGAGCTGACCGCGATCGCCGACGCCGCCGGCGCGCCGCCGCCCACGCCCTGCCGCGGCCACGATCGGCGACGCGCGACGGCAGCGGCGCCACGGTGCGGCTGCGCGCGCCCGACGCGTGACGCCGGCACGCGCCGGCCCGCCGCGCGGTCACGTCACGGCCCGGGCGCGATCGTCACGACGTAGGAGTCGCAGCCGCCGGGCCCGGTCGGCGGGCCGAGCCGGCGCGTCGCCGGGCACGCGCCGTCGTGCGCGTCGGTGCGCAGCACCGTGGCGCCCACCGCCTCGAGCGCCTCGATCACCTCGGGATCGGGCAGGCGCTTGCCGGCGTAGGTCCTGGGGCCCGCGCTGACCAGCGCCAGCGACGGGCTGACCGCGTCGAGGAAGGCGCGCCGGCTCGACGTCTTCGAGCCGTGGTGGCCGACCTGCAGGATGTCGGCGTCGACCTCGTCGGGGAACCGCGCGACGAGGTGGGCCTCGACGTCGCCGAGCGGCGCGTCGGGATCGGCGCGCTTGCCCGACTCGGCGTCGCCGGTGAGCAGCACCCGGGTCGCGCCCAGCACGACGCTGATCACCACCGAGTTCTGGTTGGGATCGGGGTGGGCCTTGGCCTCGGCGTGCAACAGCGTGAACCGCGCGTCGGCGCCCAGCGGCACGACGTCGCCCTCGCTGAAGGTCCGCCACGTGACGTCGGCGGGGATCGTGATGGCCTCGCCCTTGATCGTGACCGTGCGATCGGCCGGCACCGGCGCGGCGGTGTGGTAGGTGGCGCCGGCCTCGCGGGCGACCGCGCGCACGAACTCGCGGTAGAAGACCCGGTCGTAGGGCCGCCCGGCGTCCCAGACGTCGTGGACGTCGAAGCAGTGCAGCACCAGATCGAGCGCCGAGGCGTGATCCTGGTGCGGGTGGCTGAGCACGACGTGATCGATCGTGCGGCGCCCGGTCGGCGCCGGCTCGCCCTTGGCGACGCACAGCCCGTCGCCCGACGGCCCCAGCTCGGCCTCGAGGTAGGCGACGACCCGCAGCGGTCGCTCGTCGGGATCGTTGGTCCCGGCGTCGTACAGCAGCGTGAAATCGGGTCCCTCGATCAGGATCGACAGGCCGGTCCCGACGTCGATCAGGTGGACGCGCCAGGACCCGGCCGGCGGCGGCGCGCCCGGCAGGTCGTCGGGCTCGGCGACGCGGGCCCAGGTGACGCGCGGCGCCGCGGCCAGGGCCGCCCCAGGCCGCCGCCGGAGCCGCCGCCGGAGGTCGCGGTGGCACCGGCCGCGGGCGGGCCGGCGCCGGGCAGCCGGCCAGGCCGATCGCGAGCCACGACACGACCAGGGCGGCGAGGCGTCGCACGGGTCGATGGTGCCACGGCGGCGGCCGCCGCGGCGCGTCGCAGTCGGTCCTCGGCGATGGACACTCCGCCGCGAATTTGCGAACAATCGGGCCATGGAGAACACGGTCTCGCTCATGGCCAAGATCCTCGGCGCCCACAACGTCGAGGCTGCCGGTGCCGACGCGCGCTTCGCGGTCGAGGGCGCGGGCGGCGCAATGCTCAAGGTGTCGCTGGAGGGGCGGCAGCAGCGGTTCATGGCCGTGCTGCTGGATCCCACCGGCGTCGCCCGCTGCACCGTCGACCTCGCGCCCGTCGCCCACGTCAAGGACGACCCCAACTTCCCCGGTCGGGTCACGCTGCACATCGGCAAGCAGCTGGTCCACATCGACAGCCGCCCGACCCTGGCGATCGAGATCGTCAGCGTCCTCGACGACTGAGCCGCCCGCGGCGCCGCTACCGGTAGTCGACCTTGGCGCGCTGCCAGGCGGCGAGCCGATCGCCGGCCCGCTCGCGCGCCCGTGCGATCTGGTCGTCGTGGTCGGGCCGCTTCGCAGTCAATTCGACCACGTAGCCGTTGGGATCCCGGAAGTAGATCGAGTCGATGAAGCCGTGGTCCGCCGGCCCCCGGGTCTCGATCCCCGCGGCCAGTCCGCGGGCCCGCATCGGCTCGAGGTCGGCGTGGGCGACCTCCACCGCGATGTGGAGGTCGTAGTCGTGCTGGGGCTTGAACTCGAACGGGCCCGGGTCGTCGCCGCAGACCTCGAAGAACGCCAGGCACGAGCCGTCGTCCATGGCGTAGAACGAGTGCAGCACGTGGGTCGCGCGCCCGGTCTTGGTCTCGGTGATCTCGAAGGCGTTGATCAGCGGCAGCCCCAGGAAGTCCTCGTAGAACTTCCGGGTCTCCTCGGAGTCCCGACAGCGATAGGCGGCGTGATGCAGACCCTTGATCATGGCGCGCTGACCTCCCAGGCCTCACCCTAGCACGCTCCCGATGACCGCCATCCTCACCGCCCAGGACCTCGAGAAGAGCTACGGCCCGCGCCGCGTGCTCGACGGGGTCTCGTTCACGGTCCACGACGGCGACCGCATCGGCCTGATCGGCCGCAACGGCTCCGGCAAGTCGACCCTGATGAAGCTGATCACCGGCGAGGCCGAGGCCGACGGCGGCCAGCTCGCGATGCGCCGCGCCCTCGGCCTCGAGTACGTGCCCCAGGAGCCGCGCCTCGATCCCGAGCGCACGGTGGCGGCCACGCTCGAGCGCGACGGCGTCGCCCTGCACGAGGCCCAGACCCTGGCCGCGGCGCTGCGCCTGCCGCCGATGGAGGCGCACATCCGCGTCCTGTCGATCGGCGAGCGCCGGCGCGTCGCGCTGTGCCGGGCGCTGCTCGGCAACGCCGAGCTGCTCGCGCTCGACGAGCCGACCAACCACCTCGACGCCCGCACCGTCGAGTGGCTCGAGGACCGGCTGGCCAGCCGCGCCGGCGCGCTGCTGCTGGTCACCCACGATCGCTACTTCCTCGACCGGGTCGCGACCCGCATCCTCGAGCTCGACCGCGGCAAGCTCTACGCCCACGACGGCGACTACACCGCCTTCCTCGAGCGCCAGGCCGAGCGCCTGTCGGCGGAGGCCAGCCACGAGCGGGCGCGGGCGTCGTTCGTCCGCCGCGAGCTCGACTGGATCCGGCGCGGCCCCAAGGCCCGCACCACCAAGGCCAAGGCCCGGATCGATCGCTTCGACAACGCCGTCGCGGCGGCGCCGACCGCGGCCGACAAGGTCGTGGGCGCGATCTCGCTGCGGCTCCCCGAGGGCGGCCGGCTCGGCAAGACGATCCTCGAGCTCAAGGGCCTGACCCGGCGCATCGGCGACCGCACGCTGTTCCAGGACCTGACGCTGACGATGAAGCCGGGCGACCGGATCGGCATCGTCGGGCCCAACGGCGCCGGCAAGACCACGCTGATCCGGACGATCCTCGGCGAGGTGCCGCCCGACCGCGGCGAGGTCGTCCTCGGGATCAACACCCGGCCCGCGTACCTCGAGCAGGGCCGCACCGAGCTCGACGACGACCGCACGGTCCTCGAGGAGGTCGCGGGCGACAGCGACCACGTCCAGCTCGAGGACGGGCCGGTCCACGTGCGCACGTTCCTGCGCGCGCTGCAGTTCGACGACGCCACCGCGTCGACCCGGATCGCCGACCTGTCGGGCGGCGAGCGCAACCGGGTCCAGCTGGCCCGGCTGTTGCGCCGCGGCGGCAACCTGCTGGTGCTCGACGAGCCGACCAACGATCTCGATCTGCTGACCCTAGGCGCGCTCGAGGAGGGCCTGACCGAGTTCGGCGGCTGCGCGCTGATCGTGTCGCACGATCGCTGGTTCCTCGACCGGGTGGCGACCGGGATCCTGGCGTTCGATCCCGACGTCCGCGGCGGCGAGGTCGTGTTCTACGAGGGCGACTACAGCTCGTACGTGGCCAAGCGCAAGCAGCTGCGCGCCGAGGCCGCGCGCGCCGAGGCCGACGCCCGCGGCGACGACGGCAAGCCCGACGGCGGCCGCGCCGCGGCGCCGCGCAAGGCCGCGGCCGACCGGCCCCGCAAGCTGTCGTTCAAGGAGCGCCAGGAGCTCGACGCGATCGAGGGCGTCATCGCGGCCGCCGAGGCCCGCGTCGCCGAGCTCGAGACGACGCTGTCAGATCCGGCGGTCTTCAAGGACCGCGCCGCCGAGGTCCCGGCGCTGGTCGCCGAGCTCGACGCCGCGCGCGCCGAGGTCGAGCGCCTGTTCGCGCGCTGGCAGGAGCTCGACCTGATCGCGCAGGCGTCGCCGGGCTGAGCGCAGCGGCCGATCGCGGACCGATCCACGCCCGGGCGTGGGGCGGGCGCCGTCGCGCGCTCCCTTCGGGCATCCGGCCGGCGCCGCGCCGTGCGCGGATCAGAACGCACAGTAGTACAGGCCGACGCCCAGCGACGGCAGCGGCGCCAGCCCGTCGCCGACCAGGTAGGCGTCGGCGCCCCAGCCTTCGTAGCCGGTGGTCAGCATGATCAGGACGATCGGGCCGTCGGGCGCCACCTGGTAGGCGGCGACCGGCTGCGGCACGCCGGGGTCGACCCCGGTGAGATCGATCGCGGCCTCGTCGGCGCCCTCCATCTCGTAGGTCTCGCCGGGGATGCTGCCGATCCGCCGGTCGCCGCCGCGGATCTCGAAGGTGGCGTGGGTGGCGTCGGCGCGCGTCGCCTCCACGACCAGCGGCCCGATCGTCCACGCCCGTCGCGCCGCGGTCGCGCCGGGCTCGTCGGCGATCGCCAGCGCGGTCGGCTGCCAGCCGGCCGGCAGCTCCGCCGGGACGACCCACGCCGCGCCCGGCGCCACCCGGGCGACGCCCTCGACCGGCACGACGTCGACCGGGAAGCCACCGTCGCAGCCGTACCGGATCGACGTCGCGTCGCCGACCCGTCCGGTGACGGCATCGCCGCGGGCGGGCAGCACCCGCACCGCGGCGCCCGGCGTCGGCGCCGGCGTCGGCGACGCGCCCGACGGGATCACCACCGGATGGGCGTCGACCGGCACCCACCACGGCAGGCCGTCGGCACGCGTCTCGGCGGTGGCCAGGCCCAGCCAGCCGACCACCTGGTCCGGCGTCACCGCCATCGCCGGGGTCCAGGCGTGGCCCGGCACCTGGTTGCGCAGCGGCGCCGGTCCCGCCGACGAAGACGAAGACGACGGCGGCGCCGCGCCGCCGCACCCGGCCGCCAGCACCACCACGAGGAGCCCGATCGATCGCCGCATCCGCCGACGGTACCGCGGACGCCGCCTACGGCGCCGGCGTCCAGTACTCGATCTCGTCGAGGAACATCCGGCCCAGGCCGCCGCGGCTGGTCTGCCACGAGTAGTCGGCCGGGAAGTTGTTGCGGACCTGGAGCCGGCCGTTGCCGGGGTAGGTCGCCTCGTCGGTGAGGATGTCCTCGTTGGCGATCGTCGTGCCGCCGTGCTGGTGACAGCCGACGCAGTTGGTCCGCGCGTTGCCGGCGCCCTGCTCGAGGTACGGGTTGGAGCAGAAGCTCGGCCCGGCGCGCTCGTGCACCGCCGCCAGCGCCTCCGCCAGCGTCGGATCGGCGGCGCCGCCGCCGGGATCGTCGTCGCCCTCGGTGAACCAGGTCACCGCGCACATCTTGTAGTGCGCCCACGGCCCCGGCAGCGCCGCGATCGCCGCCGGGCGATCGGCGCCGAAGTCGGTGTCGGGCTCCGGCGACCACCACAGCGTGATCCACAGCCAGTGGTCGAGCTCCTTGGTCATCAGGTGCAGGCCGGTCAGCCGGTAGCGCGCGCCGCCCTCGGGCAGCTGCACGGTGTAGATGTCGTCGGGGCCCGGGTCGAGCTCGCCCTGGCCGTCGCCCCAGGTGTCGTCGACCAGCGCGGTCAGGCCGTCGGCGCTGGTGTCGTGGACCGCGACCTGGAGGTCGAGCTCGGCGCGCCGCCACTCGGCCTTGGCGATCGCGGCGTCGAGCGGGAACGGCTGGCCCAGGCACGGCGCCCACGTCGGGTCGGCCTCCTGGTAGCTGACGTCGAGCGTGAACGTGCCGGCGTCCTCGGCCGCGACCTCGACGTAGATCGCGCCCGGGCCGGCGGCGTCGCAGGTCGCGCCCTCGCAGTCGACGACGTCACCGGCCGGCGGCGCGCCGACCCGCACCCGCACCGCCGCGGCGCCCGCGCCGGCGACCGCCGCGGTCAGGCGCTCGCCGTCGCCGACGTAGTACGGCCCGAAGCCGCGCCGCTCGCACGCGGCGAGGTCGACGACCTCGTGGGCCATGCGCTGCGGCCCGGCGGTGGGCGCGTCGGCGAACGCCGGCGGCGCCGGCTGGCCCTCGCACGCGACGATCGGCGCGTAGCTGGCCAGCAGGTGGCGCGCGGCGCCCGGGCTGAACGTGACCCGCGGGATGCCGCCGATGCCGTGGACCTCGGCGGCGTCGTCGATGGCGTCGAGGTAGGCCTGCCAGCGATCCGCCGGCCAGCTGGCCAGCTCGTCGACCGCGGTCGGGTTCCACGCGAACGCCGCGTCGAGCGCGGCGTCGCCGAACGGCGCCCGCGCCCGCTGGGCGTCGGGATCGAGGCCGCGGAACAGGCGATCGAAGAGCCGGCGCAGATCGTCGGCGCCGTACCAGGTCGCCCACCGCGGCAGCTCGGCGGGCACGCCGCTGGGCGGATCGATCGCGAACGGCACCGCGGTCAGCGCCCGCGCCACCGCCGCCCACGCCACCTCGCGGCGCGCCGCCACCGAGCGGCGCAGCTCGTCGTCGCGGCCGCGCAGCGCGCCGTCGGCCGGGTACGGCGACGCCGCGCCGACCAGCTTGCGGTCGGCGGCGCTCAGCGCCGCGGGCCGGGCCGCGACGTCGTCACAGGCGCCGCCGGGCGGCGTCGGATCGGCGCAGGCGGTGGCGAGCGCGCCGACCACGGCCAGCGCGGCGAGCGCGGCCGTGGTGCCAGGTGCGCGCGCCGCCGCGGCCACCGCTACTCGTAGACCAGCGCCGCGTCGCTGGCGACGATGTTCTCGACGCCCCGGTTGCGGTCGCGGACCAGGAAGTAGATCCAGCCGTCGCTGCGGAAGTGCGGGTACAGCGCGTACTGGCCGGGGTTCATCGTCGTGATGCGCCGGACCGTACCGGTCGGCAGGTCGAGCAGGAACAGGTTGGCCGCGCCCGAGTTGCGCAGCGCCACGAAGCCCGGGTCCGACGCGCTGGCGTAGCCCAGCGACGCCCAGTCGTTGGCCTCGACGTAGTGGTGATAGACCATCCAGCGCTCGTCGTAGCTGATCGCCGGCTTGCCGCCGCGCTCGCAGTAGCGCGCGATCTCCGGGACGTCGACGGAGTAGCTGCCGCCGTTGGGGGTCGCGACCAGCTTGCGCAGGATGTAGCCGGACTGCTGGCCGCCGCTGCCGTTGGCGCGGCTGACCAGGAGCTTGGCCGACGGCGAGATCACGGTGTCACCCTCGAGCGGCACCGCGACCGAGGTCGCGACGTGCGGGACGAACTGGTTGCCCTCGTGGACCATCGGGGTCAGGTCGATCCGCGACGACGTCCCGAAGTTGGCGTTGAAGTCCTGCGACGTGACGCTGTGGCCGCCGTTGTCGCTGACGAACTGGCCGTCGACGGTCCAGTAGTCACCGCCGAGCGCGGCGCCGAGGTGCTGGTACAGGCCGACCGCGTTGGTGTGGATGCACTGCGGCTCGTCGAAGCTGATCATCGTCGGCGACGTGGTCAGCAGGCTCTGCTCGCAGAAGCGGGCGCCCGAGCCCTGCAGCGCGAAGCCCGAGTTGTCGGGGAAGAACCCGGGATCGTAGTACGCCGCCGCCGGGATCTCGGTGTCGGTCACCAGATCGATCACGGTCGAGCGGTAGGTCTGGCTCGACGCCGACGAGCCGCCGTGGGAGACGAACCGGCCGTCGGCCGAGCTGCGGGTCCAGTACGCCGACGAGTAGGTGTTCTCGCGCAGGATCCGGAAGGTCGTGGTCGGCTCGGCGCTGTCCCAGCCGGTGTTCCAGCTCTGGCTACCGGCGCCCGGGTAGGTCGCCATGCAGTCCTGGGTCTCGGTCGCGCCGGCGCAGCCGAACATCAGGATGCCGTTCTCGGCGTTGACCGCGCGCCAGCCCTGGGTCTTCATCGTCATGACGTGGGTGGCGACGTCCGGCGAGATCGACGCCACGCACTGGTCGATCGGCGGGTCCGCCGGGATGACGTCGGTCAGGCCGGGCAGGCCGCGCGCGAACCACTCGGCGACGATGTCGAACTGGCCCTGATCGAGCTGGCCGGTGTCGCCACGCGGCATCCACACCTGGGCCTTGAAGATGTCGAGCTGGGCCTCCCAGGTGGTCGGGAACGCCAGCCGGAAGACGTACTCGAACCAGGCCAGGCCGGCCGCGGTGTCGTAGATGCCCATCTTGGCCGGCTGCCACGCCGCGTTGGCGTCGCCGGCGACCTCGCGGAAGCATTCGACGATCGCGGCGGCCGCCGCCTGGGTGGTCGGCGAGGTGTCGGTGAGGCAGTTGTCGACCGCCGCCGTCGACTCGGTCTCCCAGCTCTGCAGGCGGCTGCGGCTCAGCGAGTGGCAGCGGTTGCAGTTCATCGTGCCGCCCTCGCCGAGGATCGCCGCGGCCTGGACCGCGAGCTCGGCGTCGGGCAGCCCGACCGGGTTGCGCAGCACCGGGATGATCCAGGCGTCGGGCTCGGCGTCGGGCACGGGGGCCGCGTCGATCGCCGTCGCGGCGTCGTCGCCGCCGCCGGCATCGGAGGTGCTCTTGTTGTCGTCCCCGCACGCGGCGAGCAGACCGAACAACGACATCAGGCAGGCCACGGACGTGGCGAGTCGGGACATGGGCCCGAGGGTGCGACAAGACGGCCACCCATGTCAGCAACTTCATGCGGCTTGGCCGCTGAGAATGGCTGGCGACCGCGCGACTGGCGGCCTCAGCAGCCCCGGTCGGCACCTGTGCGGCCGCGCCGGCGCAACAGATGTGCGCCGGCCCACGATCAGCGGCCGGTCAGAACGGGGTCTCGCCCGCCGCGATCGACCGGTGCAGGTCCCCGGTCAGCGGCACGTATGCGGTGTGCTTGGGCGGCAGCACGAACAGCGGCTCGGCAACCTGGGCCGGATCGTAGCCCTGCTTGCGCAGGTCGCTCTTGATCTGCTTGAAGGTGCCGGTGACCTCGAGCTCGGCGCGGACCCGCAGGAACTGCGGCCACGCGTACGACGGCAGCTGGCCCTGGACGTGGCGCGCGAAGGCGTCGAGGTCGAAGCGCTCGAACGGCTCGCGCAGGACCAGCGCCGCCATGCCGCAGCGGCCGTCGCTGCCCGGGACCTGGACCCCGTAGACCGTGGACTCCGCGACCTGCGGGAAGCCGTTGATGACCTCGGCGACCTCGTTGGTCGACACGTTCTCGCCCTTCCAGCGGAAGGTGTCGCCGACGCGGTCGATGAACTGGGCGTGGCGGAAGCCCTGATCGCGCAAGAGGTCGCCGGAGTTGAACCAGCAGTCGCCGGGCGTGAAGACGTCGCGGAACAGCTTCTTCTCGCTGGCCTTGGGATCGGTGTAGCCGTCGAAGGCGTAGCGCTCGCTGACCTCGGCGATCAGGAGGCCGATCTCGCCGCGGCCGACCTTGACCATGTGACCGTCCGGTCCCCGGACCGGCTCGTCGCGGTCGACGTCGTAGGCGACCAGCGCGTACGGCGCCGGGCACAGCCCGACGGTGCAGTCGAGGTTGAGCAGGTTGACGAACGCGATGTTGCCCTCGGAGGCGGCGTAGAACTCGTAGACCTCCTCGATGCCGAAGCGGACCTTGAACGGCCGCCAGATGTCGGGGCGCAGGCCGTTGCCGGAGATGCACCGGATCGCGTGATCGCGATCGCGCGGCGTCGGCGCCTGGTTGAGCAGGTAGCGGCACAGCTCGCCGATGTAGACGAACGCGGTGGCGCCGAACTTGCGGACGTCGTCCCAGAAGTGGGTGACGCTGAACTTGCGGCGGATCGCGATCGCGGCGCCGCTCGCGGCCGCCGAGCTCCACGCCACGGTCAGCGCGTTGTTGTGGTAGAGCGGCAGCGCCAGGTAGAGGACGTCGTCGGGACGCAGCGCCATCGCCGCCATGCCGAAGGCGCCGGCCGCCTTGACCCACCGGTTGTGGCTCATGACCGAGGCCTTGGGCAGGCCGGTCGTGCCCGAGGTGTAGATGTAGAAGCAGGGATCGCCGAGCGTGACCTCGGCCATCGCGTGCGGCGTCACCGGCGAGGCGTCGGCGACGGCGGCCAGCGCGTCGGTCGCGGCGGCGGGGAGCTTGGCGCGCTCGCGCTCGCGCACCCACAGCACCTGATCGCCCTTGGGGCCGCCGAGGTCGGCGCGGATCTCGGCGAACGCGTCCCACAGCTCCTCGCCGATGACGTAGGTCGACGCCTTCGCGACCGTGAACGAGTGCTGCAGGACCTTGTGGCGCTGCTTGGTGTTGACCACCGCGGCGATGGCGCCGAGCTTGACGATGCCGGCGATCGCCAGCATGACCTCGGGCCGGTTCTCGAGCAGGACCGCGACGACGTCGCCCTTGCGGACGCCGCGCGCGGCCAGGACGTTGGCCCACGCGTTCGACAGCTCGTGGACCTGCAGGTGGCTGTAGCGGCGGTCCTCGTAGAGGATCGCGTCGGCGTCGGGGCGCTCGCGGGCGTTGCGCTCGAGGAACGTGCCGATCGACAGCGCCTCGGACTTGTCGGACTTGCCGATCAGGCGCAGGCCACGCGCCACCGACGGCAGCTTGCGCGCCACCAGGCGGGCGTGCGGCGTCCACACGGCGGGCTGTCGGACGAGCCCGGCGAGGTCGCGGGCGGAGCGGATCAGAGCGCGGACATCGGGGGCGGCCTTCATCGCCGACGATGATAGGCGGGACCGCGGCCGCGCGGGGCGGTCGCGGCGCGCCGACTGGCGTTCGGCGCGTGGTAGTGGTGGATCGAGGCCGAGCCGGTGACCGCGACCCTGCCACGACGCGCGTTCCTGGGCGCGCGCCTGCCCCCCGACGACGACGCGTTCACCGCCGACGGCGTCGCGGTGGCGGCGGTGGTCGCCGGCGGCATGGCCGCCGAAGCCGGCGTGATCGCGGGCGATCGGCTGGTCGCGCTGAGCGGCGCGCCGCTGACCACGCCGGCGCGGCTGGCCGCGGCCCTGCGCGGCGCCGGGGCGGGGCGGGACGCGGAGGTGGCGTATCGTCGCAGCGACGCGGTCCACCGCCGGGTCGTCCCGGTGCGACCGTGGCCTCGCGAGGCCCTGCCCGGGCAGCAGGTCGAGCACGGCGTCCTCGCGGTGCCCGGCGCCCGGCTGCGCACGATCGTCACCGTGCCCGACGACGGCGAGCCGCCGGCCGCCGCGGTGCTGCTGATCCAGGGCCTGGCGTGCGCGTCGATCGAGGCCGACGGCGACGGCGGCCCGGCGCTGGCCGCGCTCGCCGCGGGCTGGGCCGGCGCCGGCCTGATGACGATGCGGCTCGACCGGCGCGGCGTCGGCGACAGCGACGGCGGCGCCTGCGGCGATGTCGACTTCACCACCGAGGTCGCCGACCACCGCGCCGCGCTGGCCGCGCTCGCCGCCGACCCGCGCGCCGCCGGCGCGCCGCTGCTGGTCTTCGGCCACAGCGTCGGCGGCATGATCGCCGCGCTGCTCGCCGCCGAGCGCGACCTCGACGGCGTCATCGTCGCCGGCACGTCGGCGGTGCCCTGGCTGGCCTGCGTCGAGGCCAGCGCGCGGCGCCAGCTGGCCCCTGCGCGGCGTCGCCGCCGCCGAGGCCGACGCGCGCGCCGCCGCGGTGCGGGCGCGCGCCCTGAGCGACGGCCTGCACGGCCGCTCCGCCACCTATCACCGCCAGCTCGACGCGATCGCGCTGCCGTCGGCGTGGGCGGCGACCCGGGCGCGCCGGCTGCTGGTGCTGCGCGGCGAGCACGACTGGGTGATCGGCGACGACGACGTCGACGCCCTGGTCGCCGTCGTGCCCGCGGGCGTCCCGGTGGCGCGCCACGTGGTGGCCGGGGTCGACCACCTGCTGGGCCGCCACGCCGACCGCGCCGCCAGCCTGCGCGACTACGGGAGTGGCCGCTTCGATCCGGCGATCGTCGGCACGACCCTGGCCTGGCTGGTAGGATCGCCGCCATGAGCGATCTCGCGCCCTGCCCTGCCTGCCACCGCCACGTCCGCGTCGACGAGCCGGCGTGCCCGTTCTGCGGCGGCGAGACACCCGCGGCGACGCCGCGCCCGGCGTCGCGCACCCGGCTGTCGCGGGCCGCGGTGTTCGCCGGCGCCGCGCTGGCCGCCGGCGGCGCCGCGACCTCGGCCGGCTGCGGCGGCAAGGCCAAGCCCGCCGACGACAACACGATCACGATCGGCAACAGCGCGCCGGACGCCGGCGTCGCCGAGCCGCCCGACGCCGAGCCGACGCGGGTCGATCCCGACTACGACCACCAGATCCCGATGCCGTACGGCGCGCCGCCGGTGCGCCAGCGACTGGTCTGATCTCCGGACCGGTCGGCGCGGTGAGGCCCGCTCGGGGCCACGAGCGGTGGCCCACGATCGGGACGTCGTGTCGCGGCCAGCGCCGACGCTGACTCACGCGTTGACGCCCCGAGACCGCGCGCCTATACGCGCGCGATGTCCCGCCTCCTCCCCACGCTCCCCGCCGCCCTCGCCCTCCTCCTCGCCGCCGGCTGTGTCGCGCCCGCCGACGACGCGATCGACGTCGCCGCGACCAGCGCCGCGCTGACCGATCCCGATCCGGTCCAGGCCTGCCCGCTCCCCGATCCGGCCCACCTCGCCGGCCACGAGGCAGTCTTCTACACCTGCGCCGAGACCGTCGCCGACGGCGGCGCCGGCTGCGGCCCCACCGGGTACCTGCTCGGCTACGGCACCCGCTACGCCCAGCGCTTCTACCGCGACACCCGCCCGCGCATGACCGCGCGCGGCCAGCGCTGGATCGACGACGTCCTGGTGTGCCTGCAGCACGACCTCCGCGACGCCATCGACGCGACCACGTCGTGCGACGACATCTGGCAGACCGCCTTCGACTCGCACCCGGCGTGCTACGTCGACGCCGGCTTCTGCACGCTGTCGATCTGGGACATCGCCCAGGTCGTGCGCACGATCGACGTCCGCGACTGGGTCAGCGCCGACGCCGCGCGCCAGGTCGTGACCACGGCGGCGCGCTGCGGCGCCGGCTACGCGTGGTGGATGCGCACCCTGTTCGGCGCGCTCGCCGACGACTGAGCTAGGCGCCGTCGAGCGGCTCGACGACCAGCTCGAAGCGGCCCATGTCGAACGGCCGCCCCGGCGCGGCCTCGACCTGGACCAGGCGCTCGCGCAGGCCCCGCGCCGCCAGCTCGAGGGCGCGGTGGTGGCACATCGGGTTGTTGCCGGGCCTGCCCAGCAGCGACTCCGAGGTCCACGTGCACCCGGCGCGGCAGGTGTCGGCGTAGTAGCAGGTCCGGCAGAAGCCCCACAGATCGTCGACGGTGCGGTCGCGGTTGTAGCGCAGCGGCGCCGCGCGCTCCCAGATGTCGCGCAGGGGCGCGTCGCGGACGTTGCCGCCGGCCCAGGTCGCGGTCGCCAGCGACGGGCAACCCTTGAGCGTGCCGTCGGCCTCGATGCCGAGGCCCCAGCGGCCGGCGCCGCACGACACCATGTGGCCGCGCGGCAGCGTGCCGCGCAGCTTGTGCTCGAGCGGCCCGAAGTAGCCCAGGTTGTTGCCCGGCCACACCAGCACGTCGGCGGCGCGGCAGCGATCGAGCAGGGTGTCGAGCATCGGGAACAGGGTCAGCAGATCGTAGGGCTGCAGCAGCAGCTCGGGGGTGTCGGCGGCGCGGCCCATCGCGACGGTGAGCTGGAGCTGCCAGCTGTGCGCGCCGTGCGCGATGAGGGTGTCGAGCACCGCCGGCAGCTCGGCCAGGCTCCACCGGTTGATCTGGGTGTTGACCGACACCGGCACGCCGCCGTCGCGCAGCGCGCGCATCGCGGCCAGCGCGGCGGCGTGGGCGCCGGCGACGCCGCGCAGGCGATCGTGGGTGGCGGCGTCGCCGTCGATCGACACGCTCGCCGACACCAGCCCGGCGGCGCGGGCCTCGGCGACCCGCGCCGGGGTCAGGCCGCGGCCGCCGGTGGTCAGCAGCGGCTGCATGCCGCGCTCGGCGATCCGCCGCACCAGCTGGCACCAGTCGTCGCGCAGGTAGGCCTCGCCGCCGATCAGCACGACCTCGAGGACGCCGAGGTCGGCGAGCTGATCGACGAGATCGAGGGCCTCGGCGGTCGACAGCTCGTCGGGGCGGGCCCGCCCGGCGCGCGAGCCGCAGTGGCCGCACGCCAGATCGCAGGCCAGCGTGATCTCCCAGACCGCGAGGATCGGACGCGTCGCGACGTCGACCGGGCGGGCCTCGGCGGCCAGCGGCAGGCCGCGTCGCGCCGCCGGCGCGCGCGGCGCGATCGGCAACCGGCGGCGCGGCGGCGCGCCGTCGTGCCGATCCTCGCGGTCGCCGCCGCCGCTGCCGGTCGAGCCCATGCCGCAGGGTCGCGCGCCCCGGCGAGGCGGTCAATGCAGCCGCCGGTAGACCGCGAGCGGAGGCCGTGCGTCGATCCCGACATGCGGTCACTCCTGCCCCTCGCCGTCGTCGTGCTCGGCGGCTGTCCCCGCGACGCGCGGCCACCGACCAGTGCCGGCCCCGCCGACGCGCCTCGCAACGCCGCGCCGGCCGTCCCCCCGCCCGTCGCCGCGGCCGCCCCCGTCGACGCGGCGCCGCACGCCGACGATCCGGCGCCGCCGGCCGATCGGCCACCGTGCGCGACCAAGGACTACCGCGCGCCGGCCGGCGCGAAGGTCGAGCTGCTCGCCCACCAGGCCGCCGGCGGCGGCGCGGTCGCCGAGGTCGGGCTGCACAACGCCGGCACCGCGCCGGTCTGCGTGTGGACCCACGTGGCGACCCACGAGGTCCAGAGCGACTGGCTGGTGATCCAGTACGCCGACGGCGATCGCTATCACCACCTCAGCCGCGTGGTGGCGCTGAACGACGACCGCGACAAGTCGGCGCCGGTCAGCGTCGAGCTGCAGCCCGGCGAGACCATCTGGCAGCGCTGGGACGTCGCCGCGTGGGCGCTGCGCGATCGCAACGGCGCCGAGGCGATCGCGTCGGGCAGCCTCTACGCCGAGGCGGTCTACGACACCACCGGCGACACCTGGGCGTGGGCCGGGCGGCGGCAGGCCCAGTTCGAGCTGGTCGCGCCGTAGCCAGCGCGGCCCGCGCCGACGCGGTCAGCGCAGCAGCGCCGCGATGCCCTCGGCGAGGCGGCGGTCGACGGTGTCGACGTCGTAGCCGTTGGCCGGCGCCGCGCCGGCGGCGACGACGTCCATCGCGGCGGCGGCGCGCCGGAACCCGGTGGCCGCGGCGCCGCGCGGCAGCGCCGCGGCGCCCTGGCGCAGGTCGTCGGCCGCCTGCCGGATCGACGCCAGCGGCGCGCCGGCGAGGTCGCGCTCGTCCTGCCGCGACGCCCACGCGGCCGCCCGCGCCGACGACCACCCGGCGACCCCGGCGACCAGCGCGGCGGCGCGCGGCTCGATCGCGCCCTGCACGACATGATCGAGCGCGGGCAGCGCGAGGACGGCGCCGACGGCGAGCCGCTCCGGCGCGACGTGGTTGACCGCCGCGATCACCGCGGCGTAGTGCGCGCTGCCGTAGGCCTGCCGCGCGATCGCCCCGAGCCGGTCGCCCCGGACGACCGTCCAGGACGCGAGCCCCGCCGGCGCCGCGTCGATCCGCGCCGCGTCCGCCGGCGCCGGCGCGACCGCCGCGTCCACGGGCGCCGGCCGGTCGTCGGTCCGAGCGCCGCCGGAGCGCGAGCTGCACGCCGACGCGACCACCACGATCGCCACGATCCCGGTCCATCGCACCATCGGAGACGCAACGCGCCGCCGCCGCCGCCCATTCCGTCGCGATCGGCGGTCAGCGGATCTCGAGCACGCGCAGCTCGATCCGCCGGTTGGCGCGCCGGCCCTCGGCG
This sequence comes from Kofleriaceae bacterium, assembly GCA_020633495.1. Classification (GTDB taxonomy): domain Bacteria; phylum Myxococcota_A; class Polyangia; order Haliangiales; family Haliangiaceae; genus WYBA01. The sequence continues at coordinate 237,466 of JACKDR010000001.1, forward strand.
GTGGCGTTGCTGGCGACCGGGCGGCTGTCCTCGTAGCCGACCGCCTCGAGGCGATCCGCCGCCACCCCCTGGGCTCGCAGGTAGTCGCTCACCGCCGTGGCGCGGTCCTGCGACAGCCGGTGGCCGTAGGCGTGACGATCGGGATCGGCGGCGAGGTGGCCCTGGATCTCGATCCGCACCAGCGACGGGTGCGCGAGCAGGAACGCCGCCACCGCGTCGAGGATCGGGAACGCGCTCGGCCGCAGGCGCGACCGGTCGTAGTCGAACTCGATGGCGCCCGCCAGGGGCAAGGCGTCGCCGACGCGCAGCCCGAGGTCGGCGTCGAGCGCGGCCGCCGCGTCCGGCACCGCCGCGTCCGGCACCGCCGCGTCGACCGACGGCGGCGACGGCGGCGACGCCACGGCGACGACGCCCGCGTCCGGCGCGGCCGCCGCGCGATCGGCGGTCCGGTCGTGAGGGTCGACGGCGCGGCCGCCTCGACCGGGACAGCCAGTGACGGCGGCGACGACCGCGCCGGCGACGGCGACGACGACGACCGGGACCAGGGCGGCGAGGCGGCGAGGCATCCCTCGTCAGTACCACCACGCCGGCCCCGGGTTACCCGCCACGGCGCGCGGCGCGGCCGGCGCCGCTCACCACTCCAGCAGGACCTTCCCGGTGGCCTGCTTGGTCTCCAGGCACGCGTGCGCGCTGGCGACGTCGACCGCCGGGAACACCTTGCCGACGTGCGGGGTCAGCGGCACGTCCTCGAGCGCGTCGAACGCGGTCGACAGCCGCGCGATCCACGCCGGGTCGCGCAGGACGTGCAGCGCGTTGAGCGCGTAGACCCCGGTGTTCTCGTCGAACAGCTTGAGCACCGAGATCCGGGGCGTGCGCAGCGCCGCCCACGCCATGCGCGGCAGGTTGCGGCGGCCATCCTTGACCCCCGAGTTGACGCCGATGCAGACGATCCGCCCGGTGATGCCGAGCCGCGCCCGCTGCCAGGTGATCTCGGCGCCGCCGGAGGCGTTGAGGATGAAGTCGTAACCGCGCAGCGAGGCGTCGTTGCGGAACTCGTCGCGGGTGTACGCGATCGCGCCGTAGCCCTCGATGAACGCCTTCTTGTGCGGGCTCGTCGTCAGCCCGGTGACCTCGGCGCCGGCGTGGCGGGCCAGCTGCATCGCCAGCACGCCGACGCCGCCGGTGGCGCACTCGATCAGGACGCGGTCCCCCTTGCGGATCCGCGCCATCTCGAACAGCGCGACGTGCGCGGTGAAGAACGCCACCGGCATGGCGGCGCCGGCGCGCAGATCGAGGCCGCGCGGCACCCGCAAGACCTGGCCGGCCGGCACCGTGACCCGCGACGCGTAGCCGCCGAAGTAGGTCCCGGCGGCGACCAGGTCGCCGGGCGTGACGCCCTCGACGCCGGGGCCGACCTCGGCGACCCGACCCGAGACCTCGTAGCCGGGCACGAACGGCCGCTTCGGGGCATCGGGGTAGAAGCCGAGCCGCATCTGGACGTCGGCGAAGTTGACGCCCGAGTAGGCGACGTCGATCGCGACCTCGCCCGGCCCCGGCGGCGTCGGCTGCCGGTCACGCACCTTCAGGGTCTGGGCCCCGCCGTACTTCTCGATCGCGATCTCCTGGAACGTCATCTCCTCGGCTCCTCTACACTTTGAAAGGTTTCGAACTATCAGGACAAAAAAAGGGCGCGGCCCGGCCCGCTCAGACCTCGACCGCGAACAGCGCGCGCAGCTCGTCCATGACCTCGGGCTTGACCGAGCAGATGAGCTGCTTGCCCTCCCGCTCGGTGTCGATCAGGCCGGCGTCGGCCAGCTCCTTGACGTGGTGGGACACGGTCGGGGCCCCGACCTTGAGCCCGTCGAGCAGCTTGGTCAGGAAGCAGTCGTGGACCCGGCCCTTGGCCAGATCCAGCCGGCTCTCCTCGAGCAGGTTGATGAACAGCTGCAGGCGGTTCTCGTTGCCGAGCGCCCGGAAGATCCGGGCCAGCCGCTTGGGATCGAGGTCCGCCACGGCCCATCAGTACGATGGTTGTCGAAGTGTGTCAAGCCCGGAGGCGGCGGTCGCGGCCTACTCGCGGGCCAGCCGGGTCAAGACCAGCTTCGACAGCCCCTTGAGCGTGTCGAACACGCCGGCGCCGGTCGCCGCCGCGGCCTCGAAGTCCGGGACCCCCAGCGGATTCACGGTCGCGCGCAGCTCGTCGACCGACATCACGTCGGGCAGGTCGCGCTTGTTGTACTGGACCACGTACGGCAGCTTGTCGAGGGCGCCGCCGGTGTCGCGCAGGTTCTGCTCCAGGTTCTCGACGCTCTCGATGTTGGCCTCGGTGCGGCTGGGCTGCGAGTCGGCGACGAAGATGACGCCGTCGGCGCCCTTGAGCACCAGCTTGCGGCTGGCGTCGTAGAACACCTGGCCCGGCACCGTGTAGAGGTGGAAGCGGACCTTGAAGCCGCGCACCGAGCCGAGGTCGATCGGCAGGAAGTCGAAGAACAGCGTCCGCTCGGTCTCGGTGGCGAGCGTGATCATCTTGCCCTTCGCGTCGGGCTTGGTCTTCGAGAAGATGTGCTGCAGGTTGGTCGTCTTCCCGCACAGGCCGGGCCCGTAGTAGACGATCTTGCAGTTGATCTCCTTGGACAGGTGATTGACGTAGCTCATCGCAGCTGACCCTCCAGGCGCGCGGCGACGCGGTCGATCACGGCGCGCACCTGGTCCGCCGAGTAGCCCAGGTGCGATCCCAGCTCGGTCAGCGCGGCGCCCTCGGGCGCGCCGAGCTCGCCGTCGGCCATCGCGATCAGCGCGACCAGCCCGAGGGTGTCGTCGACCAGCGAGGCGTCGACGTCGGCGGCGGCGCGGGCCAGCCGCGGCCCCCGCCCCATCGCCGCGACGCCGCGCTCGAGCTCGCGGAAGTTGGTCTCGAGCAGCTCGTGGTCGACGGCCTCGGCGGTCAGCTTCTCGAGCAGGCGGGCCAGGCCGCGCCGCTCCTCGTCGGCGAAGCCGTCGGCCGACGCGACCAGGAAGCCGAGCTCGACCACGGCCTGGAACCAGCGCGCGACGTCGAGGTCCTCGGGCACGGCGGCCATGGCCTGGGCGGCGCCGGTGCGCAGGCGCGCGGCGCGCGCGCCGTCCTCGGCGGCCACCGCGTACAGCGCCGCGGCCAGGCGCGCCGGTGGCGCCGCCGACAGCGCCACGATCGGAGCTGGATCCCCCATGCCCCGAGCGTACGCGGCCGGCCCGGCGCGGGGAAGGGGCTGGGGCGGGCGCGCTACGGCGCGTCGCAGGGGACGCCGCCGATGGCGTCGATCTCGTTCCAGCCCGGCACCGCCGGCGAGTCGATCGTGACCCGGATGGCGGTGATCGCGACGTCGGTGCAGCCGACCTCGACGTGGCGCCGGAACGCCGCCGACCCCAGCGCCGCCGCGGCGCCGTCGTAGGCGACCTGGTGGCTGCCGTCGACGCCGATCAGCTCGATCCGCGACACCGCGCCGGCGTTGAAGGTCTCGTAGACCTCGACCGCCGACAGCCGGTGCGGCGCGGCCAGCCCGACCTCGAGGGTCTCGACCCGGTCGTCGGCGCCGCGCGACGCCCACGCGCTGACCTGGTCGCCGGCCACCGGGTAGACGTCGGGCGGGCCCAGCACCTGCGCGGCCGACCAGCTGCCGTCGCTGTACTCGCTGGACGCCTCGCGCACCGTCGCCGCCCACATCACCGGTGGCGGTGCCGCCGCGATCGCCATCGCGGCGGGTCGCAGGCGCGCGGCGCGGTAGTCCTCGGCGCCGATGCGGCCGTGCTCGTAGTCGACGCAGGCCATGGCGGCGCGGACCACCGCGGCGCGATCGCGCTCGGCGAGCTGGCCGAGGTCCATGCCGGCGGGCAGCGCACACGGGTCGGGGCGCCGCGGCGGCGCGGCGCCGGTCATCGACGTGGTGACCGCGACGCCGGTGACGAAGCACAGGGCCGCGGCGGAGACCGCCAGAGCCGGCGCGGTGACGCGCAGCGGCGAGCGGACCGGGCGGAGGACGGCGGGAGCGGCGGGCGAACGTTCGGCCATGGACGGTCGAACGCACCAGGCCGGCGCTCGGTCCATCACGGGCCGGGCTCGTGCCCGCGGCGGCGGTCGCGACGGTCGCGGCGACTACGGGGTCGGCGGTACCCGGACCAGCAGGATCTCGTCAAGGGAGCTCAGCATGGCCGAGAGGGTGTCGGCGCCGTCGCGCTGGCTGAGCCGGTTTTCCTGGTTGTAGTTGATCTTGAACAGGTTGCCCGTGTTGTCGCCGGCCAGCGGACCGGCACCTACATACCAGCCGCCGAAGCGCCACCACTGCACCAGGGGCCCGGTGTAGTCGAGCGGGTACGCCGAGTGGCTGACGATGCGCAGGTCGGGATCGATCGTGGTGTCGTTGCAGACGTCGCCGAGCGTGCACGAGGACCCGGTGGACAGCGCCTTCTCGAGGCTGGCGTAGCGCAGCGCGCTGTCGGCCGTCGCCGAGAAGCTCCCGACCACCAGGTAGTTGACGTCGGTGTCGGCGATCAACAGCTCGGTGCCGGTCGTGACCTGCGACGGCAGGATGTGGCCGGCGCACGCCGTGAAGGTGGTGCAGGTCGCGGCGCCGAACAGCGCCACCGGCCCACCGAACAGGCCGCTGGACGGCACGTAGCTGACGAGCTGCCAGCCACCGCCGGCGTCGGTCATGCGGCAGTACACCTCGACCGGGTCGTCGCCGAGATCGCCGTCGGGATCGATCGTGTACAGGCCGTCGGGCGCGGCGGCGTCGGCGGCCAGGACGTCGCTGCAGTTGCGCGGGTGGGCCTCGCAGACGCCGCCGGCGCAGGCGCTGGACGCGCAGTCGGCGGCCGCGGCGCAGGCGTCGCCGATCGCGCAGGCATCGCAGGTCGCGCCGCCGCAGTCGACGTCGGACTCGTCGCCGTCCTGGACGCCGTCGGCGCAGGTCGGCATGGCGTCGACCGGGGTCGCGTCGACGACGCGCGCGTCGACCGGGTCGTGGCCGCCGCCGTCGGGGCCGGCGGCGGGGTCGTCACCACAGCCCGCGGCCGCGGCGGCGACCCCGACCACGCAGGTAGACAGGAGCAGGCGAAGGTCGGGCATGAGAGCAGGGTCCCGCGGCGGCGACCACGGCACATCACACGCCGATCTCACGGCGCCGGCCGCCGGCCCGCGTCAGGGCCGCGCGTCGCGCAGGGCCAGCGCCAGCTCGGTGCCCCAGGTCTGTTCGGCCCGGCGCGCCAGCGCGGCCGCCGGGACGTCGAGCACCGACAGATCCCACAGCAGCACCGTGCCGTCCCAGCTGGCCGACACCAGCCCACCGTCGTCGGTGAAGCCGACGTAGGCGACCCGCTCGGCGTGGCCGCGCAGCGCCGCGACCCGCGCGCCGTCGTCGACCGACCAGACCTCGACGGTGCCGCCCCGGGTGCCGGCGACCACGTGGCGTCCGTCGGGCGCGACCGCGACGTCGAGCAGGCCGCGGGCCGCGCTGGGCAACCACCGCGACGTGCCGTCGGGATCGAGGAGCCTGACCCCGTCGTCGTGCGCGACCGCGACGCGCTCGCCGTCGGGCCAGCCGGCCACGGCGATCGCGCCGGGCTCGACGGCGACCTCGTCGAGGACGCCGGCGCGCAGCCGCGTGATCGCGCCACCGCCGCCGAGCAGCCACAACGCCCGGTCGCGGTCGCCCGGCTCGGCGTCCTCGAACACCGGGCTGGCCAGGGTGCGGCGCCCGCCGCCCGGCGACCACACCGTGAGCCCCGGACCGTAGTGCAGCGCCACCAGCGAGCCGTCGCCGAGGTACGCCAGGCGGCGGGTCCCGCGCCCCGCGGGCTGGTGCGGCCGACGCTGCCAGGTCGCGACGTCGACGAGCTGCGTGCCGGTGGCGTCGGCGATGCCGGCGGCGAGCACGCGATCCCCGGGCCCGACGTCGACGCGCTTGACGACCCCGGCGCCGACCGCGAGATCGGCGAGCACGCGGCCGTCGGCGCGCGCCCACACCGTGACGTGGCCGTCGCCCCGCGCCGCCGCCAGCCACGCCCCGTCGTGGGACGCCACCGCGCTGCTGAGCCCGGCCGGCGCCCGCAGCCGGCGCGGCGCCAGCCGGGCGCCGACCCGCCATCGCCACAGCCGCGGGCCGCCGGTCAGCAGCGCGCCGTCGTCGGCGACGACCAGGCCGTGGCTGGCCTGGATCGCGAGCCGCAGCTGCTCGCGGCCGGCGGCGAGATCCCAGATCGCGGCGCCGCCCTGCTCGGCGGCGACCACGACGCGATCGTCGAGGAACACCAGCTCGGCGACCGGGCCGGCGGCCACCGCCACCGGCGCCGTCACCGCGCCGGTCGCGAGGTCGAGCTGCGCGGCCTCGCCCCCGAGGCCACCGATCGCGACCCGCGCGTCGTCGGCGCTCACCGCCAGCGCCGACGCCGGGCGCAGCGTGGCGCCGAACGGGATCGCCAGCTCCGTGACGTCGTGGCTGACGAGGTCGAAGCGGCGCAGCCACCCGCCGCCGCACGCGACGAGCAGGTGCCGCCCGCCCAGGGCCAGGGCGTCGACGGTGTGATCGTCGCACGGCCGGTCCGGCTGCCAGCGCCCGCCGCCATCGATCACGGTGACCGCGCGATCGTCGGCGCCGGCGACCCGACCGTCGCGCCCGACCAGGTGGCGCGTACCGCCGCGCTCGTCGCGCAGCGTGTGGCGCGCCAGCACCGCGCCGGTGTCGGCGTCGATCAGGACGACGTCGGCCGGCGCGACCAGCGCCGCGACCTTGCCGCCGCCCGCCGTGATCGCGGTCAGCGCGTCGAGGTCGAGCCGCCACCGTCGGCGCGGCGCGCCGGCGTCGACCCGCCACATCGCCAGGGCGCCGGCCTCGACGCACAGCGCGGCGTCAGCGGCGACCGGCACCACCCGCGCGCAGTCCGGAACCTCGCGCACCACGACCTGCTGCGGCCGCGGCGCCGCGGCGGTCGCCGCCAGCACGCCGCGCGCGTCGACGGTGGCGCCGAGCTCGAGGGCGCGCGCCGCCAGTACCTCGGCCTCGGCGATCGCGCCGTCGTCGAGCGCGGCCACCGCCTGGCGCTCGAGCGCCCAGCCCAGGGTCCGGTTGCTGGTGACCAGGGCGTCACGGGTCCGCGCCTCGGCGGTCACGGCGCGGCCGCGCGCGGCCTCGATCCGCCGGTAGGTCACCGCCAGCACCACGACCGCGACGACCACGCTGGCCGCGACGATCGCCAGCGGCAGGCGCCAGGCGCGGACCAGGCGGCGCGCCAGCTGCAGCGTCGAGTAGGCGTGGGCGGCGACCCGGCGACCATCGAGGAAGCGCTCGACGTCGGCCGACAGCTCGCCGGCGTCGGCGTAGCGCGCGTCGGGATCCGCGGCCAGCGCCTTGTCGGCGATCGCGACCAGCTCGAGCGGCGCGCCGGCCGCGCGCAGCCGCGCCAGATCCACCGCGCCGGCGCGCAGCGTCGCGACCGCGCCCCGCGGATCGTCGTCGGGCACCAGCCGCGCGCCGACGACCAGATCGTGCAGCACCGCGCCCAGGGCCCAGACGTCGGCGCGGGCGTCGACCGCGCGACCCGCCGCCTGCTCCGGGCTCATGTACGCGGGCGTGCCCAGCGGCGTGCTCCCGGTGACGTCGAGCGCGGCCAGGCCCGCGTGCTCGGCGTCGAGGGCGCGCGCCGCGCCGGCGTCGACGAAGCCGGCGAGGCCCCAGTCGACGACCTGGGTCTCGCCGAAGGCGCCGACCATGATGTTCGCGGGCTTGATGTCGCGGTGGACGACGCCGCGGCTGTGGGCGTAGGCCAGGGCCTGACACACCGCGAGGTAGTGGCGCAGCAGCGCGAGCCGATCGTCGAGGTCGCGGGCCTCGGCCAGCGCCGCGGCGAGGGAGCGGCCGCGCACCAGCCGCATCGTGTAGAACAGCCGGCCGTCGCCGCCGACCCCGGCGTCGTGGACCGGGACGATCGACGGGTGCTCGAGCTGCGCGGTGATCCAGGCCTCGCGGCCGAGCCGGCGCAGCGACGCCGCGTCCTCGACGGTGCGGCTGACCTGCTTGAGCGCGACCTCGCGGCCGAGCCGGCGGTCCCGCGCGATCAGGACCCGGCCCATGCCGCCGCGGCCGGCGACGTCGATGGTGCGGTAGCGCTGCGCGGCGTCGACCCGGAACGGGTGCGGCGCGCGGTGGCGGCGCCCCGGGGTCGCGTGCGGGGTCACGACCGCGTCACCGTCGGCGACGTCGCCGGCGGCGCTGCCGTCGCGGGCGGCGCTCCCGTCGCCGTCGTCGGCGGCGTCGCGCCAGCCGTCGTCGGCGCGATCGCTCCAGCCGGCGCCCGACGAGTCGCCCCAGCTCACGATGGCTGCCTGCTACGTCCGGTCATCGACGTGGTCCCCATCGTACAGGACCAGCTGGACCATGCCGCCGCCGTCGCTGCGGACCAGGTCGCCGCGGACCCCGCCGGCGCGCAGCCGCGCGCGCAGCCGCCCCAGCGCGACGTCCCAGCGGTGGCGCAGCTCCAGCGGCTCGGCGTCGCCCGGCCACAGCTCGCGGGCGACCAGCTCCCAGCTCACCGGCCCGCCGTAGGCGACCAGCTCGCCCAGGATCCGCGCGCCGGCGCCGCCGAACGTGACCACCGGGCGGTGCGGCCGGTGGATCTCGACGCTGTCGTAGTGGGCGACCAGCCGCAGCGGCGCGGCGATCGCGCCGGCGGCCTCGGTCGACGGGTGACCGGCCTCGTCGATCGCGATCGCGCACACCTCGAACGTCGCGCCGTCGATGACGAAGCGATCGCCCTCGCCGACGTCGCGGACCGCGGCGTCGCCGACCCGCAGCCGCCAGCCGTCGCCGATCGACCACAGGTGGGCGATCGCCCCGGGCACGAAGCGCCCGGCCAGCCGCGGCGGCCGCGCCGCCACCACGCTCGACACCTGGGCCAGGGGCCGGACCCCGAGGCCGGCGGCGCGCAGCGCCAGCACGCGCGCCGGGGTCACGACGTCCTCGACCGTCGCGGTGAAGCCCTCGGCGAGATCGATCGCGACGCCGCGGCGCAGCCGGACCTCGCTGACGGGTCGGCCGTCGACCGCGACCAGCCGGCGCAGCGACAGCAGGAACAGCTCGCCCCGGCGCAGGCTGACCATCGCGTGGGCCTCGGAGATCCGCGGATCGTCGAGCACCAGCGCCGCCGACGCGACCCGGCCCAGCAGGTCGCCGTGACCCAGCTCGGTCGTGGAGCCGTCGGGGAGCCGGAGCCGGACGAACGCGCGCATCGCGGAGATCATGACGCCCGGAACCGCGCCGCTATTGCCAGCGTCGTCGCCGAAAAAGGAACCGGGCCCGACGGACGAACCGTCGGGCCCGGGGACGACCGGTCAGGCGGCGAGGCCCGACCGTGGCGGCGCGGCGACCGCGGCGTACCGGCTCGCCTCCAGGACGAAGCGGCCGGCGCCGTGGGTGAGCGCGCCGAGGGCGCCGGCGTAGCCGAACATCTCGGCCAGCGGGACCTCGGCGCGGACGACCCGGGCGCGATCGCGGACGTCGACGGCCTGGACCACGCCGCGCCGCCGGGCCAGATCGCCGAGCACCGCGCCGACCTCGACCTCGGGGCAGGTCACCTCGAGGCGCATGATCGGCTCGAGCCGGACGATCCCGACCGCCGCGGCAGCGTCGCGCAGGGCCCGGGCCCCGGCCAGCTGGAAGGCCAGCTCGCTGGAGTCCTTGACGTGGGTCGCGCCGTCGACCACGGCGACGTGGACGTCGACCACCGGGTAGCCGTCGAGCACGCCGCCGCGCATGGCGTCGCGGACGCCGGCCTCGACCGCCGCGACGTACGGGCGCGGCACCGCGCCGCCGCGCACGCGGTCCTCGAAGACCAGCCCGGCGCCGCGCGGCGCCGGCCCGAGCTCGACGACGATCCGGGCGTACTGCCCCGGGCCGCCGGTCTGCCGGGCGTGCTCGACGTCGAGCCGGGTCGCGCCGGCGAGCGTGGTCCGGTACGCCACCGCGGGCCGGCCGATCGCGACCTGGACCCCGTGCTCGGTGGCCAGGCGCTCGGCCGCGATCTCGAGGTGCAGCTGGCCCATGCCGGCCAGCAAGGTCTGGCCGGTCTCGGGCTCGCTCTCGAGCCGCAGCGACGGGTCCGCCGCGATCATCCGCGCCAGCGCGAGCGGCAGGCGCTCGCGATCGTCGCCGGTGACCGGCTCGACCGCGACCCGCACCACCGGCTCCGGCGTCGCGATCGCCTCGAGGACGATCGGCTGCGCCGGCGCCGACAGCGTGTCGCCGCCGGTGATCGGCACCGCCAGGATCGCGCCCAGCTCGCCGGCCTCGAGCCGGTCGACGTCCTCGCGCTGGTCCGCGAACATGCGGACCAGGCGACCGACCCGCACGGTCCGGCCACCGCGGGCCAGGCGGACCTGGGCGCCGCGCGCCAGCACGCCGCTGTACACGCGCACGAACGTCAGCTGGCCGTGGCGATCGAAGACGACCTTGAACGCCAGCGCCGCCAGCGGCGCCGCCGCGTCGGGTGGACGGGCGCCGCCGTCGACGCCGTGGACGTCGCCGCGATCGCGCGGCGACGGCAGCAACGCCACGACCGCGTCGAGCAGCGGCTGGACGCCGACGTCCTTGTACGCGGCGCCGCACGCGACGGGTACCACGCGACCGGCCAGGGTCGCGCGGCGCAGCGCCGCCCACAGCGTCGCCGAGGTGACCTCGCGGCCCTCGATCAGGGCCTCGAGGACCGCGGGATCCTCGTCGGCGCAGGCGTCGAGGAGGCGCTCGCGCGCCGCCATCAGGTTGTCAGAGAGCTCGGTCGCCGGCCGGCGCTGATCGCCGCCGCCGGGATCCCAGCGCCGCTCCTCGAGCGCGACCAGATCGATCACGCCGACGAGGACGCCGTCGACCACGTGCGGCCACGTCACCGCCACCGCGCGCGCGCCGAGGCGCGCGTCGACCTCGCGCAGACAGCGCGCCAGGTCGGCCCCGGGGCGGTCCAGCTTGTTGACGAACACCAGGCGCGGCACGCCGTGGCGATCGGCCTGGCGCCACACCGTCTCGGTCTGGGCCTCGACCCCGGAGACCGCGTCGAGCACGACGACCGCGCCGTCGAGGACGCGGAGCGAGCGCTCGACCTCGATCGTGAAGTCGGCGTGGCCCGGGGTGTCGATCAGGTGGAGGCGGTGGTCGCGCCAGTCGCAGCTCACCGCCGCCGCCATGATCGTGATGCCCTTGGCCTGCTCGATCGGGTGGTGGTCGGTGTGGGCGGTGCCGTCGTGGACCTCGCCGGCGGCGTGGATGCGACCGGTGAACAGCAGGACCCGCTCGGTGAGCGTGGTCTTGCCGGCGTCGACGTGGGCGATGATGCCGAGGTTGCGGATGCGTTCGATGGGTAAGCGGGTCATGACGATCTCCGGGCAGACGGATGCCGTCCCGCCGAGCCGGCAGGGCTCGCGCGGTCGCGGGGCGGCGTGGGGTGTGCGGCGCGCGCGGCGAGGCCGCGGCGCGTCACCCGCGTCGGCGCATCCCCGGCGTCACGGCACGCGACCGCGACGCGAGGTCAGGACAGCGCCGGCGCGGGTGCGCCAGTCGCCGGCGTGAAGCACAGCTGCGCGTAGTCGCACGTGCGGACGCACGCGCGCTCGGCGGAGGCGAGCCGCCGATCGAACCGCGAGATGTGCCGTGACCACGTCATGGGCCTGGGGTGCAAATAGGGCATGCTCGACGCGGTTGTCAACGCCGACCTCGCAGCGCCGCGTGGTTGCTGGGAAACCGACGACGCACACTGGTGTCCAACATGGTGATGAAGCCGCACGCCTCCCTGCCCGCCCCCATCGCCGGCGCCGCCGCCGTCGTGATCGCCCTCGCCCTCGCGGCCTGCCCCGGCCCGGGGGCGCCCGGCGGCGCCGCGACCGCACCACCCGCGCCCGCCGCGCCGTCCAACCACGGCGGCGATCCCGACAGCCACACCCTGCTGGCCAGCCTGAGCCGCGGCGCCTGCTACGGCTGGTGCCCGGTCTACGAGGTGCGCGTCTACGCCGACGGCTCGGTCGAGTACCACGGCGACGACTTCGTCAAGGTCCAGGGCGACGCCACCGCGACCCTGGCCCCGGATCAGCGCAAGGCCATCGAGGAGCTGTTCATGGGCCACGGCTACTTCGACCTCGCCGACGCCTACACCGACGTCGACTGGACCGACGCGCCGTCGTCGACGACGTCGTTCCACCTCGACGGCCGCGACAAGACGATCCGTCACTACCACGGCGACCAGGACGCGCCCGCCGCGCTGTCCGAGATCGAGGACGGCCTCGACCAGATCGTCGGCATCGAGCGCTGGATCGGCACCGAGCAGGAGCGCCGCGACCACAAGGGCCGCTGGTAGCGCCCGGCCGGGGCGGCGCGGCTACTTCGCGACCGGCGCGAAGGTGTAGACGTGCTGCCCGGCGTCGAGGATGAGCGGCGCGCGGCCGTCGTCGCCCGGCTCGCCGGGGCGCAAGGTCAGGCCGGCCAGCGGCGCGCGGGTCGTGATCAGCTGTGACACGCCGTCCTTGCCGACCAGCTGGGTGACCTCGCTCTGCCACTCGCCGGCGTCGAGGAGGAAGACCTTGCCCTTGCGCGTGATCTCGATGCGCCCGAGCCCGGGATCGACGTAGGCGCCCAGGCGCGCGGTCAGCCAGGCGTCATCGGGCGGCTCGGGCAGCTGCGTCTTCAGGTCGGCGAGGGACTCGCGCTGGCGATCCAGCGCCGCGTGCAGCTCGTCGCTGGCGCGGGCCTCACCGTCGAAGGCGATCTCGAGGAAGCGGCGCCGCACCGCGCCGCGGTAGGCGTTGGCGCCGCCGCCGTTGGTCAGGAGCACGACGCCGACGTCCTGCTCCGGCAGCATGAACATGTCGGCGGTGAAGCCGAGGGTGTTGCCGCCGTGGTGGACGATCTGCACGCCATGGTCGTTGGACAGGAACAGGCCGAGCCCGTAGCTGTCGTCGTCGTTGATCTTGACCTGCGGCTCGCGCCGGTGCAGCAGGTTGGCCTCGGTGACCAGCTGCTTGCCGTCGGGCGTCTTGCCGCGCGCCAGCTCGAGCTCCATGAACCGGGCCATGTCGCGCACGCTCGACCACGCGGCGCCGGCCGGGCGGAGCGGCACCAGCGCGGTCTCGGCCGCGACCGGGATCGCGCCGTACTCGAGCGTCAGGCCGCGGCTGTGCGGCCCCGCGTGATCCGCCTTGGCGACCTTCTTGAAGTCGAACGTCGTCGACTTCATCCCGAGCGGCTTGAACACCAGCGTCGCCATCGCGTCGTCGTAGGCGGGCCCGAGCTTCTTCTTGGGCGCCCACGCGTGGGCGCCGACGTAGCCGCCCGTCGCGACCAGCAGGTTGGAGTACTGGAAGGTCTCGCCGAAGCCGGTGGTCGGCACCATCGTCTTCATGCTGGCGAGGCGACGCTCGGCGTCCCAGCCCGCGTACTCGAAGATGAACTCGAGATCCTGGCGCGGCATGCCGGTGCACGCGCAGATCGTGTGGTGCAGCTGCAGCTGCTGGGTCATCGCGGCGTCGCCGAGCGCGAAGTCGGGCAGGACGTCGGTCACCGGCGTGTCCCAGGCCAGCTTGCCCTGGTCGACCAGCCTCGCCAGCATCAGCGTGGTCAGCGACTTGGTCGTCGAGCCGATCATGAACAGCGTCGAGGGATCGACCTTGTCCTTCTTGCCGAGAACCCGCACGCCGTGGCCGGCCTCGAGCACGATCTTGCCGCCGTGTACCACCGCGATGGCCGCGCCGGGGACGCCGGCGAGCTGCCGCGCGTCCTCGACGAAGGCGTCGAACCGGGCGAGGTGGTCGGCGTCGAGGTTGGCGGGCTTGCCGGCGAACGACTCCTGGTCGACCCCCGGCACCTTCATGTCGAGGATGAGCGAGCCCAGCTGGGCGCCGCGGCGATCGATCGCGGCCTGCTCGCCCTGGATCAGCACGATGTGCCAGACGGTGCCCTTGCGGCGCGCCACCGCCACCACGTCGCGGTGCTCGGCGGCGGGCGTGACGTAGATGATCTGGGCCACCTGGTCCCAGCCGTCGGTCGCCGGCAGGTCCACGGCCTGGTCGACCGCGAGCGAGAACGCGGGATCGACGACCAGCCAGGCGGCGGCGACCGCGGCGTCGCGATCCTTGGCCTCGAGCGCGAGCAGCGCCACGTGCAGGTCGCGCTCGGGATCGTCGACGCGCACCACGCCAGCGGCCTCGGCGACGAACCACGCGGCCGGGATCGTGACGATGGCCTGCCACGACGTCGTGATCGGGGTGTCGGCGTCGACCTGACGGTACGTCGGCCCCGCCGGCGTCACCGGCGGCGCGTCGACATCGGCGACGGGCGCGACCGGCGTCGGGTCGACCGGGCGCGGCGAGGTGCCGCCGCCACACGAGATCAACAGGGCGGCCAGCCCGAGGGCGGTCGTGCGACGCGCTGGGTGCGTGTTCATGCGCAGTCATCCAACGGATCGGTCACGCCGTCAAGGCGACGGTCAGGGCGCGCCGGTCGTGTACGCTGCGCTCCAGATGATGCCCTCCATGAAGACGTCCGCGAGCGTGCTCGCGATCGCCCTGCTCGCCGCCACCGCGGCGTGCACCTCCTCGACGCCCGCCGCGGCCCCGGCGCACCCGGGCGACGGCACGACGCTCGCCGTCGGCGGCGCCGCGGATCCGACGCCGACCGGGCCGACCTGCGACGACGCCGGCCGCCACGCCGCCGAGCTCAGCGCCGAGGATGGCGAGCTCACGCCGGCCGAGCTCGACGCCCTGCACAGCGCGGTGACCTCCGCCTGCCAGGAGGACGCCTGGTCGGCCGAGCTGATCCGGTGCCTCGCCGAGGCCACCCCCCAGGGCAGCAACGACTGCGCGGCCAACCTGTCCGAGGCGCAGCAGAACGGGCTCATGCGCCGGATGATGCCGATCATCCAGAACCACGTCCCCGCCGCCGGCGCCACCGGCGCCTCGGACGACATGGAAGGTGGCACCGGCACCCGCAAGACCGAGGAGGCCGCCGATCCCTGCGAGGGCGGCGAGTAGCCCGCGACGGCGCCGTCGCCGCCTGTCGTCGGGCCCTGAAGGGCCGTACGCGCGCCATCGTGGGGATCACGGCGCACGGCACCGCCGCGTGCCCTCGTGTACGATCCTCGGCAGATGCCGCACGCTTCGCAGCCGTTCCCGTCCACGCTCACGCTCGCCCTGATCGCCGCGGCCGCCGCCGCGGCGGGCTGCGCCACCCGGTCCGCCGCCGCGCCGCGCGGGCCCGGTGACGCCGCCGGTGGAGGCGCGACGGCGAACGCCGGCCCGACCTGCGACGACGCCGGCCGCAACGCCGCGGCGCAGACCGGCAAGACCGACACGACCGGCATGTCGATGGACCAGCTCGACGCCGTCGGCGTCGCGGTCGCGACGGCGTGCGCCGAGGACGGCTGGTCCGCGGACCAGATCCGGTGCATGGCCGAGGCCACCGCCGACGGCGGCACGGCGTGCTTCGACAAGCTGTCGGAGGCGCAGCGGAACGGGCTGGTCGAGCGGATGATGCCGATCTACGACGGCCACGGGGCCCCGGCCGGCGCCGACGGCGACGTCGACGCCGAGAGCGAGGACGCGGCCGACGACCTCGCGTCCGATCCCTGCGAGGGCGGCGAGTAGTCGCCGCGGCGCACGCCACGGCGCGGAGGGCTCGCAGCGCCTGCACGGCGACCGCCTGGCGCAGACGCGCGCTCAGTCGACGACGTCGAGCGGGCGCGCCCGGAGCGCCCGCTGCGACAGCCCGTGCTGATGGACCTGGTACCGCCAGCCGAGATCGCCGATGAGCCGGTAGGCGACGTCGGGCAGCGGCGAGCGCGCCATCAGCCGCAGCGCTGCGCCCGGGACGACGTCGCCGCCGGCCAGCGGCGTCGCCGCGGCGACCAGCGCCTGGTGGACGTGCGCGGCCGGCCCGTGCTGCTCGTCGAGCGGGACGTCGGGCTTGACCACGCCGCCGCCGCCGAGCGGCAGGCCGCCGGCCCAGTGGTAGCGGGCCTGGGTCGCGAAGTGGTGCGCGATCCGCATCGCGGTGCGGGTCTGCTCGGGCTCCGGGAAGCCGCAGTTCACGACCGCCACGAAGCGCGCCGGCGGCGCGCTCGCGGCGCGCTCGCGGGCGACCAGCTCGAGCGCGTGGGTGGCCAGCGCCGGCAGCGCGTCGACGTACAGCGGCGTCACCATCACGAACAGATCGGCGTCGGCGATCGAGCGCGCGGCGGCGCGGGCGCGCCCGCGGTCGTGGATGAACTCGGTGGCGAAGTGCAGCTCGGCCTCGACGCCCTGGCACTGCAGCAGATCGCCGAGGTCGCGGGCGATCCGCTCGGACGCGCTGGTGCCCTTGATCTTGGCGCTGCCGACGACGAGCGCGACCCGGCGGGTCGGCACCGGCGGATCGAGCAGTGGCGTCGGGCGGGCCGCGACGAACAGCGCGTCGCGCAGCGGATCGCGGCCGTGGATCGACGTCCCGGGGCGGGTCTCGGAGGCGAGCATGGCGCGGATCGCGGCGGGCCAGTCGTCGCGCGCGGTGTCGTCGACGACCGCGGAGCCGACCCGCGCCGCGAGCATGTTGAGCGCGTTGGCGTCGGCGAGGTCGTGCCAGGTCCGCGCCTGCGCCAGATCCGGCGCCGGCAGCCAGCCGAGCGCGTAGAGGTCGGCGGCGTGGTCGTAGCGGTGGCCGTGGTGGGTCAGCCCGGCGCGCTTCTCGAAGAACGGCGTCAGCAGGCAGATCAGCCGGTCCTGGGCCCGCTTGAGCGTGTAGCCGTGACCGCCGAACGTCACCGCGTCGAGCAGCACGACGCGATCGGCGTCGTGGATCGCGCGCACGATGTCCTGCTCGGCGTCGTGCGCCCGGCACACCCCCGGGGTCTTGACCCAGCAGTCGAACTCCCCCTGGCAGTACGCCAGCTCCAGCGCGGCGAGCTCGAAGGTGCGGACCTCGCCGGGCCACACCCAGCGCAGCTCGTCCTCGAGCACGGCGCCCAGCGCCTGCAACGATGGCGTGGCCGCCGAGGCGGCCGACAGGATCACGGTGCCCATGGCCGGTCCAGAAGCACCATCCGTGCCGGCGGGCGCCCGGTGACGGCCGCGTCGCAGCCGGTCCGGCGACGCAAGTCCTGCGACGGCCAGCGATATCCGCGACCTCGCGGCGGGGCCGCGCGCCGGGGCGGCGGCGCGCCGAGCGGATCGCGTCAACTCTGCGGAACCGGCCGCGCGGCGCGACAAGGCTGCGCGGGGCCGCCGCCGCGGCTCACGCCGCCGGCGGCCGGCGGTGCATGCGGACCCGGATGCCGACAGGGGACACGGTGAAGGAGAACTTCTCGTGGACGGCGTCGGCGGCGCCGACCCGGGTGACGTCGAAGGCCTGGTAGACGGTGGCGAGGACGACCCGCATCTCGACCAGGGCCAGGGTCCGGCCCGGGCAGATCCGCGGCCCCGAGCCGAACGGCATGTGGACCGACGGGGCGTGGGCGCCGGGACCGCGCTCGGCGTCGAGCCAGCGCGCCGGGCGGAACGCGGCGGCGTCGGCGAAGTTGGCGTCGTCGACGGCGGCGGGGCGGATCAGGCCGGCGACGTTGGTGCCGGCCGGCAGCTCGAGGTCGCCGAGCACGACGTCGTGGTTGGCCTCGACGAACATCGACGGTGCCACCGGGTGCAGGCGCATCGCCTCCTGGGCGACGCCGGTGATCCGGTGCAGGCGGTTGGCGGTGTCGAGGTCGGCCGGGACCGCGGCGTCGCCGGCGACCGCGGCGATCTCGGCGCGGACCGCCGCGACCTCGTCGGGCAGGTCGATCAGGTGGTGGACCGCCCACGCCAGCGTGTTGGCGGTAGTGTCCTCACCGGCGAGCAGCATCGTGACCAGGTTGCCGAAGATGACGTCGTCGTCGAACGGCGCGCCGTCGTCGTCGCGCGCCGCCAGCATGGCCTCGAGGAAGTTGGCGGGCCGCGCCGCCCGCGCCGGCTCGGCGGCCAGCGCGGCGCGCGCCGCCACCACCAGCTCGCCGAGCCACGCCCGCAGCGCCGCGACCGCGCGATCGGTGCGACGGTCGGAGGGCATGCGCAGGACCCGCCACCACGGCACCACCGAGTTGAGGCGACGCGCGAAGGTCGGGAAGAACCGCTCGAGGTGACGCTGGATGACGTCGCGGCCGCCGCCGAGGGTGTCGACGTCGTGGCCGAACACCAGCAGGGTCGTGACGTCGACGGTGAACCGCATGAGATCGTCGAGCAGGTCGATCTCGGCGCCGGCGTCGGCGGCGCGCTCCCAGCGGGCGCGCAGGTTGCCGGCGACCCGGTGCAGCGTCGGGTAGAACGTCCGCAGGTGCTTCTGCGACAGCGCGCCCATCGCCAGCTTGCGCTGCGGCCGCCACGCCTTGCCCTCGGCGGAGAACACGCCGGCGACCCCGAGCTCGGCGAAGATCGGCTCGACCCGGCCGTCGCGGCGGAACGCCTCGGGCCGCTCGCGCAGGGTCTGCTCGATCAGCGCGGTGTCGGTGGTCACGACCATGTCGCGGCTGCCCAGCTTGAGCCGGTACAGCGGGCCGTACTCGCGGGCCCAGGCCTCGAGCTGCAGGTGCAACCGGTCCAGATCGATCTGCAGCGCGTTGCCCAAGAGCGGCAGGCCGCGCGGCCCGGGCAGATCCGCCAGCCGGCGCCGCGGCGGTGCCGCCTCGACCCGGGCCAGCGCCGACAGATCGGCCCACACCGCGCCGTCGCGCTCCTCGACCGGGCACGCGCGCAGGCACTGCGGGCCACCGTCGCGCTGCCCGGTGGCGGCGTCGAACCGCCAGCGGTGGTTGCGGCACACCAGCGCGCCGCCGTCGAGCTCGCCCTCGCCGAGCAGCGCGCCCTGGTGCGGGCACAGGCCCTCGAAGACCCGCAGCGCGCCGCCGGCGCGCACGATCACGACGTCGACGCCGTCGGCCGCGGCGGCGAACGGCCCGTCACCGGCGACCTCGTCGGTGCTGGCCAGCCGCGACCAGCGCGCGCGGTCGTCATCGGCGGTCGCGGCGGCGGCGGCGGGGCGCGCGGGCGTGCTCATCACCGCGCATCGTAGCCCGGCGCGGGCAGCCAGGCGACGAGCGCCAGCGCCGGCACCGCGACCGCGGCGGTGGCCGCCCAGAACGCGGGCCAGCCGGCGGCGGCGACCAGCGCGGCGCCGGCGAAGCCGAGGACCCGGGCCAGCAGCGACGACAGGCTGGTCAGGAGCGCGTACTGGGTGGCGCTGAACGCGCGGTCGCACAGCGACATCAGGTAGGCGACGAACGCGCCGGTGCCCATCGCCGAGGCCAGGTTGTCGATCACGACCGCGGCGCCGAGCACCGGCAGCGACCGGCCGGTGACCGCCAGCGCCAGGTAGCACAGGTTGGTCGACGCCTGGGCGACGCCGAAGACGATCAGGCAGCGGCGCGCGCCCCACCGCGCCACCAGCGCGCCGGCGGTCAGGCCGCCGACCACCGTGCCGGCGAAGCCGAGCACCTTGTACAGCGTCGCGATCTCGGTGAACGAGAAGCCGGCGCCGTCCTTGAGGAACGGGATCACCATCTGGTTGACCATCAGCTCGCCGAACCGGAACAGCGCGACGAAGCCGAGCACGATCGCGATGCGACGGCGCCGCAGCAGCGCCGCCAGCGGCCGCCACGCCGCCTCGACCAGCGACGCCGGGCGCGCGGCGGCCTCGGCGGGCTCGATCGCGAGCAGCGTGCCGACGACGCCGAGCCCCATCAGCGCCGCGACGATCAGGTAGATCGTCCGCCACGGCAGGTGATCGGCCAGGACCAGCGCCAGCGTGCCGCTGACCAGCATCGCGGTCCGGTAGCCGAGGACGTACATCGCGCTGCCGGCGGCGCGCTCCTCGGGGTGCAGCGTGTCGGCGTTGAACGCGTCGATGACGACGTCCTGGCTGGCCGACAGGGTGGCGACGAGCACCGCGAGCACCGCGAGCGCCGCCGGCTCGGTGCGGGGCTCGACCGTGCCCATCGCCGCGATCGCGGCGGCGAGCGCGAGCTGCAGGACCAGGATCCAGCCGCGGCGCCGGCCCAGCAGCGGCAGCCGGTAGCGATCGAGCAGCGGCGCCCACGCCCACTTGAACGTGTACGGCAGCCCGACCAGGCTGAGCGTGCCGATCGTCGCGAGGTCGACGTGGGCGGCGGTGAGCCACGCGGTCAGGGTCTGGGCGGTGAGCAGCAGCGGCAGCCCCGAGGAGAAGCCGAGCAGCGCGAGCACCAGGACCCGCCGGGACCGGAAGACGTCGAGCAGACCGATCCGGACCGGCGGTGACACGTGCGGCGAGGCTACTGCACGGGGTAGCCTCGGGTCATGGCCTCGAGCAACGCGTCCACCGTCGCGGCGTACCTGGCGTCGCTGCCGCCCGAGCGGCGCGCGCCGATCCAGGCGGTCCGCCAGCTGATCCGCTCGCACCTGCCGCGCGGCTACGAGGAGCGCATGCAGTACGGGATGATCGGCTACGTCGTGCCGCCGGCGCGCAAGCCCGACACCTACAACGGACAGCCCCTGGCGATCGTCTCGCTGGCGTCGCAGAAGCGGCACCTGGCCCTGTACCTGATGGGCCTGTACGGCGCGCCCGGTGTCGAGGCCCGGCTGCGCGCCGCGTACCAGGCCGCCGGCAAGCGCCTCGACCTCGGCAAGTGCTGCCTGCGCTTCCGCTCGCTCGACGACCTCGTGCTCGACGCCGTCGGCGACGTCCTCGGGGCGGTGTCGGTCGAAGCGTTCATCAAGCGCCACGACGCGGTCCACGGCGGCGCCGCGACCGCGACCCGGCGCACCGCGGCCAAGAAGGCGCCGCGGACCCCGGCCAAGAAGGCGCCGCGCGCGGTGGCGGCGGCCGCGCGCTGATCAGCGGCCGCCGGCGGCGCCGGCCGCGGCGAACGCGATCGCCTCGGCCGGGACGTAGGGCGCGGCCCCGAACCGCGCCGCGGCGGCGAGCACCTCGCGCAGCGTCGCGGCCAGCGCGTCGTCGCGGCGGCCGTCGCGCCACGCCGCCAGCGCGGGGCCACGCGCCGGTGCCCACGCGTAGCACGTCCCCGGCTCGACCACCGCGGCGAGGCGCTCGGCGTGGTGCGCCAGCAGCGCGTCGTCGCCGGCCTCGACCGCGCCCTCGACGACGTGACGGTGGAACGTGACGACGTTGAACAGCAGCGTGCCGGTGGCGATGATCCGCTCGGCCTCGGCGATGATCTCGCGCCGCTGCCCGGGATCCTCGGTCAGCCAGGCCAGCGCGCCCAGCGACATCGGGCCGCAGAACGCCTCGCCGTGGGCGCGCGCGATCGCGACCGCGCGCTCGGCGGCGGCCAGCGCGGCCGGGCGATCGCCGGCACGCGCCAGCGCCTCGGCCATGACCGCCTCGAGCTCGCCGGCGTAGCGGTGGGCGCCGAGCCGCTCGGCCTCGGCGCGGCCGCGCCGGGCCTGCTCGACGGCGTCGGCGGGGCGGCCGCGGTAGACCAGCACCAGCGCGCGCTGCATCTCGGTCAGCATCAGCGGGTAGCGCTCGCCCAGCCGCTCGGCGAGGCGGCTCAGCTCCTCGAAGGTGACGAGGACGTCGCGGTCGGCGTCGTGCCAGAAGTCGAGGAACGCCTGCATCAGGCGGTTAGGGATGGCGTAGCGCTCGAGGCCGACCTCGCCGCACAGCGCGACGCAGGCGGCGTAGCGGGCGCGGGCGGTCGGCAGCTCGCCGGCGGCGAAGTCGGCGTCGGCGAGGCCCGACAGGGCGCGGGCCTCGAGCTCGCGATCGCCGGCGCGCCGCGCCTCGGCCAGCGCCCGCTCGTGCTCGCGACGCGACGCCGCCTCCCGGCCGCACGCGAACAGCAGGCTGCCGCGGTGATAGGCGCACTGCGCCCGCTCGTGCGGCAGATCGAGCGCGGCGGCCAGCGGCTCGGCGACGTCGAGCGCGGCGAACGCGGGCTCGAAGACCGAGCGCAGGCGGTGGCCGGCGGCGACGCCGATCCACGCGCGGCAGCGGGCAGCGTCGTCGACCGCGGCCTCGACCGCGGCCTGGTAGGCCTCGACCGCGGCCGCGCCCTGGCCGGTCCGGCGCGCCAGCTCGCCGTGCAGCGACGCCAGCGCGTAGCGATCCGCGGCCGTGGTCGCCAGCTCGCGGCCGCGCGACGCCAGCGCGATCGCGCGGTCGAGCCGCAGCGCCTCGGCCTCGGCGTGCGCGGCGACGACGAAGGCGGCGGCCGCGGCCGGATCCTCGGCGCGCGCCAGGTGCTCGGCGCGCAGCACCGGGTCGCGGCCGTCGAACCAGGCGGCGGCGGCGCGGTGCAGCTCGGCGCGGCGGCCGCGGGTCAGCGACGCGTAGACGCCGTCGCGGATCAGCGCGTGGTGGAACAGGTAGCCGTCGTCGACCGGCGCCACCAGGTGGCCGGCGACCAGCGCGTCGCAGCCGGCGGCGGGCGCGCCGAGGATCGCGCGCACCGCGGCCAGCTCGAAGCGCTGGCCGAGCACCGCGGCGGCCTGCAGCAGCCGCCGATCCGCGGCCGGCAGGCGATCGACGCGCGACAGCACCAGGCTCTGGATCGACGCCGGCACCCCGCCCTGGGTGGCGTCGCGGGCGTGCTCGAGCAGCTGCTCGAGGTACAGCGGGTTGCCGTTGGCGCGCTCGAGGCAGCCCCGGACCACGCCGTCGAGCTCGCCGAAGACCTCGCCGGCGAGCGCGCGCGCCTCCTCGGTGCGCAGCGGCGCCAGCGCCAGCGTCACCTGCGGCACGACGACGTCGTCGCCGCGGCCGCGCGCCTGCACCGGGTCGCCCTCGACCCGCGACGTCGACAGCACGACCGCGGCGCAGCCGGCGGCGGCGCGGGCCAGCGCGTCGAGCCGGCCCAGGGTCGCGGCGTCGGCCCAGTGGACGTCCTCGATCACCAGCAGCGTGGGCCGCCGCGCCGCCGCGGCGTGCAGCGCGGCGCCGAGCGCCCGCCGCTTGCCGGCCTCGCGGGCGTCGTCGGTCATCGCCTGGTACAGGGCGCGGTGGCGCTCGGCCGGCGCCAGGTCGAGCAGGTCGGCGAGGCACGGCTCGTCGTCGGGCGCGATCACCCCGGCGGCGACGACGCCGGCGACCGCGGCGGCCCGGGCCGCGACGTCGGCGCCGCCCTCGACGCCGAGCAGGTCCTCGACCGCGGCGCGCATCGCGCCGTGACCGCGGCCGGCGCCGAAGTCGAGGACCAGCGCGACGTGGCTGGCGAAGCCGAGGCCGTCGGCGCGATCGCGGACCTCGGCGACCAGCCGGGTCTTGCCGATGCCGGCGTCGCCGCGCAGGTGGACCCAGCCGCCGCGCCCGGCGTCGAGGCAGCCCTCGAGCACCGAGGTCAGCTGGCGCACCTCGGCGCGCCGGCCGACGAACGCGCGATCGCGCGGCGCCGCCCGCGCCGCGCGCAGGCCGAGCAGCTTGAACACCGGCACCGCGCCGGCGAGGCCCTTGATCGGGACCTCGCCCACCGCCTCGAACAGCGCGACCGCCTCGGTGGCGCGCCGGACCGCGTCCGACACCATGGTCTCGCCGGCGGTCGCCTTGTCCTGCAGGCGCGCCGCCAGGTTCACGGCGTCGCCGGTGACCGTGTACTCCTGGTGGTGGCGGCTGCCCAGCTCGCTGGCCACGACCTCGCCGGTGGCCAGCCCGATGTGGACCCGCAGCGGCACCGGCAGCTCGGCGGCGAGGGCCTCGACGCGGCGGTGGATCTCGACCGCGGCGCGCACCGCGCGCTCGGGATCGTTGTCGTGGGCGACGGGCGCGCCGAAGATGCCCATGACGTTATCGCCGATGTGCTTGTCGATCGCGCCGCCGTAGGCGAGGACGACGCCGTCGACGGTCTCGAAGAAGCGGGTCAGCAGCGCCTGGACCTCCTCGGGATCCAGCGTCGAGCTCAGCCGGGTGTAGCCGGCGAGGTCGGCGAACAGCGCGGTGACCGGGCGCCGCTCGCTGGGTCGCGGCGGCGCGGCGACCGGGCGCGCCGTGGCGGCGCCGCCGCCGAGCGCGACGCCGCAGCCGCCGCAGAAGCGCTCGTCGGGCTGGTTGACGAAGCCGCACGCGACGCACGGCGCGGCCAGCGCGCCGCCGCACCCGGCGCAGAACCGGCGCCCCGCGCGGTTGTCGAGCTGACAGGCCGGACACTCCATCCGGCCACCAGTGTATCGCGGCGGCTACGCCGACGGCGCGGCGACGGGATCGGCGGCGGCGGCGGCGGCGGCCGGCTGGGGCCGGGCGGCGGCGGCGGCGAACCGGGCGACGATCGCGCCGGCCGGCTCGACCGCGTGGATGCCGTCGACGCTCTTGCCGGCCTGGAAGTAGTCCTTGTACGACATGCCCTGCAGCGACGCCCGCTTGAGCTGCCACACCGACTTGAGCGAGTAGTACATGCGCGCGTAGTGCTTGGCCCGCGGGTGCTGCAGCAGCCGCCGCATGATCGGGTTGGCCTGGGTGCCGACCCGCTGCACGTAGGGCGTCCGGATCACCGACACCGGGACGCCGCTGATCTTGTCGGTGAGGACGATCTGATCGGCGGCGGCGTCGACGATCGCGCGCTTGTAGTCGTCGTGGGCGCGGCACTCGGTGGTGGCGATGAAGCGGGTGCCGAGCTGGACCCCGGCGTAGCCGAGATCCAGGGCGCGGACGAAGTCGGCCTCGTCGCCGACGCCGCCCGCGCAGATCAGCGGCACGCCGAGGTCGCCGAGCTCGGTCATCAGCGCCTCGGGCGAGCGCGCGCCGGCGTGGCCGCCGGCGCGATCGTTGACGCAGATCAGGCCGTCGACGCCGCCGGCCAGGGCCTTGTCGGCGAACCGGCGCTCGGTGACGTCGTGGTAGACGACGCCGCCGACCGCGTGGACCCGCTCGACCACCCAGCGCGGATCGCCGAGCGCGGTGATGAAGAAGCGGACGCCCTCCTCGAGCGCGACGTCGATCCACCGCCGCATGCGGTCCATGTAGACCCGCGACGACTGCTCGACGATCGCGTTGAAGCCGATCGGCCTGGCGGTCGCGGCGCGGATCTTGCGCAGGCCCTCGCGCAGGTCGTGGCCGTGGACGTAGGTCAGCGAGATGGGCTGGACGATGCCGATGCCGCCCGCCTCGGAGACCGCGGCGATCAGCTCGGGGTTCGAGCACGGGTACATCGCGCCGCAGATGAGCGGCACCTCGATCCCGACCTGGGTGGTGAACGGCGTGGCGATCGTCGACATCGCGCCACGATAGACGGTGGCCGCCGCGCGGCCCAAGCGCGAAATCGCCGAGGACGCTTCACCCGCGACGCGCCGGCGCTATGCTGCGCGGATGACGCCGCCCCGCCTGTCCGGCCACGCCCTGCGCAGCCTGGCGCGCGCGCTGTGCCACCGCGGCGCGGCGCGGGCGCTGCCGCCCCGGCTGCGCGAGCGCCTGATCCTGCACGTCTCGGCGACCAACCGGTGCCCGGTGTGCGCGGACGTCCACGTGCCGCGGGCGCGCGCCGCCGGCCTCGACGACGCCGCGATCGGCGCCGCGTGCGCCCGCGACCTCGGCGGCGACGACGACGCGACCCGGGCGATGCTGCGCTACGCCGAGGTCCGCACCCTCGACGCCGAGGCCGCCCACCCCGAGGCCGCCGAGGCGCTGGCCCGTCACTTCGACGCCGCCACCCGCGCCGGCATCCGCGCCACGATCGACATGTTCACGTTCACCAACCGGTTCAACAACACCTGGGAGGCGATCCTGCCGGGCGCGGCGCGCCGGCGCCGCCGCTTCGACCCCGCGTGACCACCGCGCGGGCACGTTTTCTCGATCGCTGAGCCCGCTTCTGGGTGATCCTGGGCGGGCTCGCGCCGTACCCGATGAAGCCGTCGTCTCGCATCCGCCCCGCTCGCCCCGCCCGCGCCCACGTCGCGCGCGGACTCGGCGCCGCCGGCGTCGCGGTGGCCGTGGCCTGGGCCGCGGCCGGCTGCGTCTTCGATCCGACCGGCGCCGCGCTCGGTGGCGGCGTCGGCGACGGCGGCGTCATCGGCGACGATCAGCCGATCCCCGACGGCGCCGTCGATCCGGTGTGCGGCTGCGCGCTCGGCTGCGGCGACGACGGCGTGACCTGCCTGGCGTTCGATCCGTCGAACCTCGACGATCTCACCGCGCTCGACGGCGTCACCACCGACCTCGTGCTCGCCGGCGGCACCTACCTGCTCGACACCAGCGCGCAGCAGCTGGCCGATCCGGACGGCGTGGTCGTCGACGGCCTGCGGTTCGTGCCGCTCGACGACGGCGGCCCCGGCCTGCTGGTGCTGGCCGTGGCACGGCTCGAGATCGCCGCCGACGCGACCCTGCGCGCGGTCGGCGATCGGGCGCTGCTGCTGCTCAGCCGCGACCAGATCACCGTCGCCGGCACGATCGACGTCGCCGGCGGCTGCGAGGTCGACCCCGCGACGCCCGGCCGCGACCGGGTGTGGTGCGGCGGCCCCGGCGCCGGCGACGGCGGCCACCGCGACGGCGGCAACGGCCGCACCGGCGCCACCGGGTGCGCGCCGGCGGCAGCGGCGACGCTGGCTCGACCACGCCCGAGCACGGCGGCGGCGGCGGCGGCTTCGGCACCCCCGGCGGCGACGGCGGCGGCGTCGACGGCATCGGCGGCGACAGCGAGGGCGGCGGCCGCTGCGGCGCCGACACCCTGGAGCCGCTGCAGGGCGGCTCGGGCGGCGGGGTCGCCGGCTACCGCGCCAACAGCGGCGACGACAACCGCACCGCCGGCGGCGGCGGCGGCGGCGGGCTGCAGCTGACCTCGACGATCGCGATCGTCGTCACCGGCGTGATCGACGCCTCGGGCGAGGGCGGCGCCGGCACCGCGCAGGCGTCGACGTACACCCCGCCCGGCACCGACGGCGGCGGCGGCGGCGGCGCCGGCGGCGGCGTCCTACTCGAGGCGCCCGCGGTGACGCTGACCGACGAGGCCATCGTCGTCGCCAACGGCGGCGGCGGCGGCGCCGGCGTCACGATCGATCGCCACGGCTCGCGCGGCCTGCGCAGCCACATCCGCGCGCCGGGTGGCCTCAACGACGACGGCACCGGCGGCGGCCTCGGCGCGGTCGGCGACGGCGTCGACGAGGGCGCGACCGCCGGCGCGGCGCCCGGCGACGGCGGCTCGGGCGGCGGCGGCGGCGCCGGCCGCGTCGTCGTGCGCGCGGCGGCGCCCACCCTCGGCGGCGTGGTGTCGCCGGCGGCGACCGCGCGCACGCTCGAGCCGCTGCCCTGACCGGCGCGGGATTCCCGATCCCGGCGCCGCCGACTACACTGGCGAGGTGCCCCCGTCGCTGGTCGACGTCCTGTCCGATCCGCTGCCGTGCGCGTGCGCGTGTCACGACACGCTCACCGTCGCGCAGCGCGCGCGCGACGTCGCGGCGATGTACCGCTTCGACGACGCGATGCACGGCTGGGGCTACCAGCCGATCTACGAGGTCGGCGCCGACCGGCTGTGGCGCGCCGCCCAGGCCCGCAACGACGCCGGCTACCGCGGCGTCGCGGTCCGCGACCACGCGTGCCTGCACCGGCGCCTGGTCGGGTTCGCGGTCCACGAGCTGATCCACGCGCTGGTCGGCGACCCCACCCAGGCCAACTTCGGCGTCCCGTTCGGCCTGCCCTACGGCGTCCCGGTCGAGATCGCGCCCGCCGACGAGAAGGCCTACCTGGCCGAGTTCAACGCCCAGGAGGCGCGCGCGTTCGTCGGTGTCGGCGCCATGGCGCGCGCGCTGTACGACATCGACTGGGCCGTCTACACCGCGCGCGACGTCGGCACCTACGGCTTCGCCGGCGGCTGGGCCACGGTCGAGGTGCCGCCCGGGTTCCGGCCGGTGCCCCACGTCGATCGCCAGCACCAGCCCGATCGCTACTACGCGCTGGCGCGCCGGCTCGAGGCCGACGCCGCGGCGTGGTTCACCGAGGCCCGGATCGCCGAGCTGGTGGCGCGGGTCGAGGCCGCCGAGGCCGCCGGCCGCGCCGCACGGCCGACCCGGCGGCCGCCGCCCGAGCAGCTCGCGGCGCTGCGGCCGCGGGCGCCGTCGCGCAACGATCCGTGCCCGTGCGGCTCGCGCCTCAAGTACAAGCGCTGCTGCGGCGCGAGCGCCTGAGCGCGGCGGCGACGCCGAAGCCGACGCCGATCGCCGCGCCCACCGCGTGCGCCAGCGGCGCCTGGCGGATGCCGTGGCCCAGCGCCATCGGGAACGCCGGCGCGCCGGTGATCAGCTCGTAGCCGACCTTGATCGCGCCGAGCGCGGCCAGCGCCGCGACGTAGGCGCGGCCGCGGCCGCGCCGCGCGCCCAGCTCGTAGGCCAGCGCCGCGGCGAGCAGCGCGTGCGACACGCCCGACAGGCCGTAGTACGCGGGCGCGCCGTCGACGACGATCACCGCCAGCGTCGGCAGCACCAGCGCCGACGCCAGCAGCGCGACGAAGCCGCGGCGCAGCGGCTGCTCGTAGGCGACGCCGGCGATCAGCATCAGCGCCAGGTCGCGCACCAGGTGGCCCCAGGTGGCGTGGACCAGCGGCCCGGTGGCCGCGCGCCACCACTGCCCGGCGTCGAGGCGCGCGGCGTCGGCGACCAGCCAGCCGGCGAGCGCGCGCGGGCCCGGCGCCGTCGCCTGCGCCGCGGCGGTCGCGACCACCGCGGCGACCGCGACCGCCAGCGTCCACGGGTAGTCGACGCCGGCCCACGGCCGGCGCGCGCGCCGCCGCCACCGCCGCGCCCGGTGCGCCCGCCGCGTTCACGCCGCGCGCCGCCGTCGCAGCTGCCAGACCAGCGGCGCCAGCGCGACCGCCAGCAGCAGCGTCAGCGGATCGGCGTCGCCGCCGCCGCCGCCGCCGCCGCCCCAGCCGCCGCCGCCGCCCCACGACGAGTGGTGCGACGACGACGAGCTCGACGAGCTCGACGAGCCGCCGTACGCCGGCGCGTCGTCGTCGGCCCCCACCGCCGCGGCCAGGTTGACGCCCTCGGGCGCCAGCGCCGGCTGCTCGATGGTCTCGGTGGCGCCGCCCGGCTGCACGACCCGGGTCCGGTCGACCGCGACGAACGAGGTGAACTCGGTGACCAGGTGGTAGCGCAGGCCGAGCCCGGTGACCTCCTGCTCGACGTCGGACGGCACCACGCCGTCACGCGCGGCCAGCATCAGCTCGTCGATGCGGCGCCGCGCCCACGTCGCCGGCACCGCCGGCAGCTCGACGTGGCTGGGCAGTGACACGTCGACCGGGATCGTGACCCGACGGCCGCCGGTGGTCGCGCTCACGGTCACGGTGGCGCGGCCGGCCTTGCCGTAGCGACCGCTGACGATCAGCGGCTGGCCGGCGTAGACGTCGGGGATCAGCGCCGGCGTCACGTCGCGGACGTCGAGCCCGTTCCAGTCGACGCTGATGTCGGTGAGGTAGGGGTACGCGGACCGCCGCACCAGCTCGAGCGCGACCGGCTCGGCGCGCTCGGTCACGCCGAGGTAGCTGGCGTAGCCGCGCCCGGCGAGGCCGAGCTGGTCGAGCAGGTAGCGGTTGGGCGCCGAGCCGATGCCGACCGGGAAGATCCGGTTGTGCCCGAGCTTGCCGCGCACCGCCTCGATGATGACGTCGTCGTTGCCGACGTAGCCGTCGCTGATGACGTAGACGACGCGGACGCGATCGCCGCCCGGCGGGGTCGCCAGCGATCGCAGCATGCCGAGCTCGAGCTCGGTGCCGCCGGTGGCGTCGAGCGCGTGGACGAAGTCGTGGCCGAGGCGGCGGCCGTCGGCGTCGCCGGCGATCGGGGCCTCGGCGAGCTGCGCGACGCCGTCGGCGAACGCCAGGACGTCGAAGGTGTCGCGATCGGTGAGCGTGCCGAGGACCGCGTCGGCGACCGCCTTGGCCTGGCGCAGCGGCTCGCCATCCATCGACCCCGAGTGATCGATCAGCAGGATGACCTCGCGCGGCGTGACGTCGCCGGTGTGGTAGGTGGCCTTGGGCTGGATCGTCAGCACGAAGGTGCCGTCGTCGGCGCCGGCCGCGGCCTCGGCGTGGTCGGCGAGCAGGCCGACCATCGTCTGGCCCCCGGTCGCGCCGTAGCGGACGATCAGATCGCGGTTCGGGACCTCGTCGGCGTGGGCGAGCGTGACGTGGACGTGGATCGGCGACACCTCGTCGACCTGGAGGTCGTGCGACGGGCTCTCGACGCCGGTGATCGGCATCGGCGCGGTGATGTCGGCGCTGAAGCTGACCGTGCTGGCGGCGACGGTCGACGCCACGTACGGGATCGACGTCGTGCCGGCGCGGCCGGTGGCGCCGGCGGCCCGGCCCTCGACGGGGCGGCGCCCGACGCGATCGGCGGGCAGGTAGCGCGGGCCGACCACCAGCGGGAACACCAGCTGGTAGTGGTCGTCCTTCCAGGTCATCAGCTCGCTGTAGGCGAAGCGGACCTTGATCGTCTCGTGCGGCGCGATGTTGGCGATGCGCTGGGCGAAGACGTTGGGCTTGTCCTGCTCGACCAGCGCCGCGGTGTGGCCGGCGTCCTTGGCGGCCTGGTAGGTGGCGCGGGCCTGGTCGCGCTGCTGGATCTCGCCGGCGATGACGCGCTCGCCGATCGTGATCTGGTACGACGACACCGCCGCCTCGTCGCCGAGCGGGAAGACGTAGACCGCCTCGACCGGCCGGTCGAACGGGTTCTCGAACTCCTGCTCGACGGTGTAGACCGCCATCATGCCGGCGACGTCGGCGTGGACGTCGGTGTGGCGGAGCGGGAACGCGATCACGTGCCGGACGCGATCGTCGCCGGGCACGCCGACGAGGTCGGGCTCGGCCACGGCATCGGGATCGGCGTCGGCGTCGACGTCGACGTCGACGTCGAGATCCAGCGCGACCGCGAGCCGCAGCTCGCCGCCGACCGCGGGTAGCTCGTCCATCGCGGCGTAGCCGCCGCTGGACGTGATCTGAGGAGAGACGAGGGAAGAGTCGGCGCCGGCGCCGCTGGCAGCGTGTAGCTGACACGCGCCGAGCGCGAGCAAGACTCCCCCGATCGCCAGCGTCATCGACGCAGCTGACGTGCGGTGCATTTCCACCTCGCGTGTTGGTCGCCGGGTGCCTACGCAACGCGCGTGCCCGATCGCCAAGTCGCGACAAAGACGTCCGACCATTCGACCAGTGGGTCGGCACGTACGCACCAGGTGTCGAAGTCCTGGCACCCGCCGCGCGCGATCTCGCGTGGTTGCCCCGCGCGGGGTGCGTCGACGGTTCACCGTGGCGCGCGCGCCACGCGTCGGGCGCTACGCGGTCTCGCGCTGGAACGTTCGGGTCGCGACCGCGAGCCCGACGATCGCCAGCAAGGTCGCCGAGATCAGGCCGGCGAGCAGCGACGTCGTGCCGTAGTCGCCGCGGAACGCGGCGCGCGCGCCGTCGACGACGTGGCTGAACGGGTTGGCGCGCGACAGCCGGTACAGCCACCGCGGCGCCAGCGACATCGGCAGCAGGATCCCCGACAGCAGCATCGCCGGTACCGCGACCATGTTGAGCAGCGGCGCCAGCGCGTCCTCGCTCTTGAGCCACATGCCGGCGGCGTACGACAGCGACGACAGCGCGACCCCCAGCAGCCCGACGATCGCGACCGTGATCAGCGCGCCGACCAGCGGCACGCGCAGGCCGAACGCGACCGCCACCGCGGTCAGCAGCGCGGCCTGGACCAGCAGCACGAGGGTGTCGCGCAGGACCCGACCGAGCAGCAGCCCGAGCCGGCTCGCCGGCGTCACCCGCATGCGCTCGACGACGCCGTAGCGGACCTCGGCGATCAGCCCGAAGCCGACGAACATGCTGCCGAACATGCCGAGCTGGATCAGCAGCCCGGGCACGAACACCGACCAGGCGTCGCCCTCGGGGAAGCCCGGGGTGTCGGTGATGCGATCGAGCAGCGGCGCGAACAGCGCCAGGTACAGGAGCGGCTGGACCAGCGCGATCACGAACCACACCGGCTCGCGGATCAGCAGCCGCAGCTGGTAGCGGAAGATCGTGCCGGCGTCACGCAGGACCGACATGGCTGGCTCCGGATGCGTCGGCCTCGGCGTCGCGCAGCGACCGGCCGGTGAGGGTGAGGAAGACGTCGTCGAGGGTGGGGTGGGCGACGCGCAGCGACGCCACCGCGAGACCGGCGTCGTCGAGGGCGCGCATCAGCACCAGCGCGGCGGCGTCGCCCTGCTCGACGGTGACGCGCACCGCCGCGTCGTGGATCGTGACGTCGCGGACCCCGTCGCGGTCGGCGAGCAGGGCGCGGGCGCGCTCGGCGGCGGCGGCGTCGCCGACCTCGAGCGTGACCAGGTCGCCGGAGATGCGGCGCTTGAGCTCGGCGGGGGTGCCGGCGGCGACGATCTGGCCGTGGTCGATGATCAGGATGCGATCGCAGAGCGCGTCGGCCTCGTCGAGGTAGTGGGTGGTCAGGAAGATCGTCGTGCCGGCGCGATCGCGCAGGCCGCGGATGTGGCCCCACAGGTTGGCGCGGCTGTGTGGATCGAGGCCGGTCGACGGCTCGTCGAGGAAGATCAGCCGCGGCTCGTGGATCATGCCGAGCGCGATGTCGAGGCGCCGCCGCTGGCCGCCCGACAGCTGCTTGATCAGGCGCTCGCCGAGGTCGGCGAGGTCGAGGTGATCGCGCAGGGCGCGGGCCCGGCGCCGGCCCTCGTCGGCGGACAGGCCGTAGAGCCGGGCCTGGACCACCAGCTCCTCGTCGACCGCCGCCGACGGGTTGGTCGCCCCGCCCTGCGCGACGTAGCCGATGGCGCGGCGGACCCCGGTCGGGTCGCGGCGCAGATCGCGGCCGGCCACGGTGGCCTCGCCAGCGGTCGGCGCCAGCAGGGTCGCGAGCATGCGCTGGGTGGTGGTCTTGCCGGCGCCGTTGGGGCCGAGGAAGCCGACGAGCTCGCCGTCGGCGACGTGGAAGTCGACGCCGCGCACGGCCTCGACCAGGCCGGTGCGGGTCTTGAAGTGGCGGGTCAGGCCGCGGGCCTCGATCATGGACATGGTCGCGAGCGACTATTCTACTTGGACTATTCCAAGTCAAGCGGGTTCCGCCGGCGGCCGCGGCTTGCCGGCCGCCGTGGCCGCGATCACCGCGCGGGGCGGCGCTTCGCCTTCGGCTTGGTCGGCGCCTTCGGCTTGGTCGGCGCCTTCGGCTTGGTCGGCGCCTTCGGCTTGGTCGGCGCCTTCGGCTTCGCGAGCGCCTTCGGCTTCGCGGGCGCCTTCGCCTTCGCCCTGCCCTTGTCACGAGTCGGCGCGGCGGCGGCCCCGGCCGGCGCCGTCGCCGACCCGCCCGGGCGGTTGATCACCGCGCGCCGACCCGCCACCGGGTGCCACGGCGGATCGTCGGCGGTGACGTAGCCGCCGCCCTCGAGCCGGCCGATCAGCGCCTGGCCCCACGCGATCTCGGCGGCGAGCCGCGCCTCCATCAGCCACAGCATCTCCTTGACGTGCTCCGGCGAGGTGTCGGGCTGGAAGTGCTCGATCGCGAACCGCATGTGCTCCTGCATGCCGCCGATCTGGGTGATGCGGTGGCGCAGCGCCGCGATCAGCTCGTCGCGCCGCATCGCCGACATCATGCTGAGCGCCGGCATCAGCGGATCGAGCGGCTGGCCCACGGTCCACCAGGTCTCGCGCAGCAGCTGGCCGAACTCCTGCTCGCCCTCGGCGGTGAGCTGGTAGCTGGTGCGCTCGGGCCGGCCGCCGACCTGCGCGGTGCCGACGATCTCGATCAGGCCGTCGCGGGTCAGGCTCTTGAGCGCGTTGTAGATCGAGCCCGGTGACACGTTGCCCCACTCGTCGGCACGCCAGGACAGGAGCTCGCGGCGCACGTCGTAGCCGTGCACCGGCTGGAACATGCGCACGACCCCGAGGACCAGCAGGCGGGTGGACGACGACACCTGCCGGTTCTACCATCACGCCGCCCGCAGGCCGCCGGCCGCGGCCCAGCCGCGCTCGAGCCCGGCCCAGTCGGCGACCGCGCCGAGCCGCGCCAGCACCGCGTAGAGCCCGAAGCGGAGCCGGAACAGGAACAGCACCCGGCCCGGCAGGCCGAGCTTCATGATCGCGCGCTTGTCGCGCAGGACGTCGGCGCCGGCGAGCCCGGCGCCGGGCTCGACCGCGCGGGCGCCGTCGACCAGCAGCGGCGCGAAGAACGCGCGCAAGAGGCCCCGCAGGTGCGCGACCGCGGCGTCGCCGCGCGGCGGCGTCGCGCCCAGCCCGCGCATCGCGTCGGCGATCGCCGCGGCGTCGTCGGCGCGCACCGCCGCGACCAGCGCCGCCAGCGCCGCGACCATCTCCGGCTCGAAGCGCCGGACGCAGCCGAAGTCGTAGATCACGACCTTGCCGTCGTCACGGAACGCGTAGTTGCCCGGGTGCGGGTCGGCGTGGAACACGCCGTGCCGGTACAGCGTCGCGACGTAGAGCTCGAACAGCGCGACGCCGGCGCGATCGCGCGCGGCCTGCGACGGCGCCGCGGCGAGGAAGGCGTCGAGGGTCCGGCCCGGCAGCCAGCGCGTGGTCAGCACCGCGGTCGCCGAGTACGCGCGCACGACCTCGGGGATGACGATCGTCGGGTGGCCGGCGAACAGGCGGCGCAGCTCGTCCTGGCGGTCGG
This sequence comes from Kofleriaceae bacterium, assembly GCA_020633495.1. Taxonomy (GTDB): domain Bacteria; phylum Myxococcota_A; class Polyangia; order Haliangiales; family Haliangiaceae; genus WYBA01. The sequence goes on from JACKDR010000001.1 coordinate 272,066, forward strand.
CCTCGAGCCCGAGGTCGCACTCCTCGAGGAACGCCTGGCGGGCCTCGTCGATCATGCCGCGCACCGCGCCGCCGGCGCCGAACAGCGTCGCCATCACCGGCCCGATGCGGGCGGCGCGGAAGTCGGCGCGCATCGCGGCCTCGATGCCGCGGTGGCGGACCTTGACCGCGACCTCGGTGCCGTCGGGCAGGCGGCCGTGGTGGACCTGCCCGATGCTGGCCACCGCGATCGGCTCGCGGTCGAGCCCGGCCAGGAGCGCGTCGGCGCGGTCGCCGAGGGCCTCGCGCACGGTGGCCTCGACCACCGGCCACGGGCTGGCCGGCGCCTGGGTCTGCAGCAGCGCCAGCAGGCCCCGCACCTCGGGCGGCAGCGACGCGTCGACGTAGCCGAGGATCTGGCCGGCCTTCATCGCGATGCCCTTGAGCTCGCCGAGCTGGGTGGCGAGGCCGGCGATCTTCGCGAGGTCGGCGTCGTCGGGGCCGGCGCCATCGTCATCGCCGCGGCGACCGAGCAGCGCGCCGGCGGCGCCCATCGCGCCCCGGCCGGTCTTCCACAGCCGGCGCAGCGCGGAGGTCGGGACGTCGCGGGCGGGGGTGGCGCGGAAGCGAGCGCGAAGGTCGTCGGGGGTCATGACGGGATCTCCAGGAAGTGATAGTCTCTATCATATGAGAGGTTCTATCAAAAGGCAAGCCCCGGCCGCCGCGGCCCCGGCGCCGGACGCGGGCGACGGCCGCTCCCGCCGCAAGATCGCGGCGATGCGCCGGGTCCAGGCCGCCGCCCTCGACCTGTTCGAGGCCCGCGGCTACGACGCCGTGACGATCGAGGACATCGCCCGCGCCGCCGAGGTGTCGGCGCCCACCGTCTACCGCAACTTCGGCAGCAAGGAGCGGATCGTCCTGTGGGACGAGTACGACCCGTCGCTGCTCGACGACGTCGCGGCGCGCCTGGCCACCGCGCCGCCGCTGGCCGCGGTGCGCGACGCCCTCGAGGCCGCGCTCGACCGCATCTACGCCGACGACCGCGACCGCATCCTGCGCCGGACCCGGCTGCTGATGCGGCACCCCGCCCTGCGCGCCGCCTCGGCCGGCGACCAGACCGGCTTCCGCGACGCCCTGGCCGCGGTCCTGCGCGGCCGCCGCGCCGTGCCCGACGAGCTCGACGCCGCCGTGCTGGCCGCGGCCGTCGTCGGCGCGCTCGCGGTCGCCGTCGAGCACTGGGAGCGCCAGGACGGCAAGGTCGCCCTCGGCACCATCCTGCGGCGCGCGTTCGCGCGCCTCGAGGCCCCGGCGGCGCCGCGCCGCCGCGGCCGGTGAACCGGCCTCCCGCCCAGAACAGGCGCTCCGGCGGCTTGCCCCGGCCGGCCGGCCCCGCGACAGTCGGGGCGATGAGCCAGAGCCACGGTGGAAGCATCATCGCCGACGTGCTGTCGCGCCACGGCGTCCAGCACCTCTTCGCCCTGTGCGGCGGCCACATCTCGCCGATCCTGACCGGCTGTCAGGATCGCGGCATCCGCGTCGTCGACGTCCGCGACGAGGGCAACGCGGTGTTCGCCGCCGACGCGGTCGCGCGCATGAGCGGCGTCGTCGGCGTCGCCGCGGTCACCGCCGGCCCCGGCGTGACCAACGCGATCACCGCGCTCAAGAACGCGCAGATGGCGCAGTCGCCGCTCTTGCTGCTGGGCGGCGCCACCGCGACCCTGCTCAAGGGCCGCGGCGCGCTCCAGGACATCGACCAGCTCGCGCTGGTCAAGGCCGCGACCAAGTGGTCGACCTCGGTCAAGAGCGTGCCGGCGCTGGCCGCGACGATCGAGCGCGCGATCGCGATCGCCACCGGCGGCGTGCCCGGCCCGGTCTTCGTCGAGGTCCCGGTCGACCTGCTCTACCCCGAGGAGATCGTCCGCGGCTGGTACGAGAAGGAGGTCGGCCTCGGCAAGGCCAAGGGCCTGAGCGCGCGCGCCCTCGAGCTGTACGTCCGCGGCCACCTGTACCGGCAGTTCAAGGCGCCGGTGCTGCCCGAGGTGACGCTGCCCGAGATCCACCTGCCGACCCTGCGCAGCGCCGCCGACGGCCTCGCCGACGCGGCGCGCGCGCTGCGCAACGCCGAGCGCCCGGTGATCGTCGTCGGCAGCCAGACCCTGGTCGGCGTCAAGGACCCCGAGCGGGTGGCCCAGGCGCTGCGCGACCTCGGCGTCCCGGTCTACCTCGGCGGCATGGCGCGCGGCCTGCTGGGCCGGCACAGCGACCTGCAGTTCCGCCACGCCCGCGGCGCCGCGCTCAAGGACGCCGACGTCGTGATCGTCTGCGGCTTCCCGTTCGACTTCCGCCTCGGCTACGGCCGCGGCATCCCCAAGCGCGCCACGCTGATCGCCGCCAACCTGTCGCTGCACGAGCTGCGCAAGAACCGCCGCCCCGAGATCGCGGTGCAGATGCACGCCGGCGAGTTCCTGATCGGCCTCGCCGCCCAGGCCGGCGGCGCCGGCGCCGGCGCGACCCGCTGGCAGCCCTGGTTCGACGCGCTCCGCGTCCGCGAGGCCGCGCGCGACGCCGAGATCGCCGGCAAGGCCAAGCCGGCCGGCGAGCTGATCGATCCGCTGCACTTCTTCCTGCGCCTCGAGGACAAGATGGCCGCGGACGCGGTGCTGGCGGTCGACGGCGGCGACTTCGTCGCGACCTGCAGCTACATCGTGCGGCCGCGGGCGCCGCTGTCGTGGCTCGACCCCGGCGTCTTCGGCACGCTGGGCGTCGGCGGCGGCTTCGCGCTCGGCGCCGCGCTGCTGCGCCCGGGCTCCGAGGTCTGGCTGATCTGGGGCGACGGCTCCAGCGCCTACAGCCTGGCCGAGATGGACACCTTCGCGCGCCACGGCGTCGCGCCGATCGCGGTGATCGGCAACGACGGGTCGTGGGCGCAGATCGCCCGCGAGCAGGTCGAGATCCTCGGCACCCCGCTGGGCACCGAGCTGCGGCGCAGCGACTACCACGTGGTCGCCCAGGGCTACGGCGCGGTCGGGCTGCTCCTGACCGACCCGGCCAAGGTCGACGAGACCATCGCCGAGGCCCAGGCGATCGCGAGGAGCGGCCGCCCGGTGTGCCTCAACGTGCACCTGCGGGCCACCGACTTCCGCAAGGGCTCGATCTCGATCTAGGACCGCCGCGACGGCGCGGTGGCGCGCCGCCGCGATCGCGCCAAGGTGGATGCCATGCGCTACTTGCACACGATGATCCGGGTGCTCGACCTCGACGCCGCGCTGCGCTTCTTCGGCGACGGCCTCGGCCTGGTCGAGCTGCGCCGCCGCGACCACGAGGGCGGCCGGTTCACGCTGGTCTTCCTCGGCACCGAGGCCGACCCCGACGTGCCCCAGCTCGAGCTGACCCACAACTGGGACCAGCAGGAGCCGTACCCGGGCGGCCGCAACTTCGGCCACGTCGCCTACGAGGTCGACGACATCTACGCCGCGTGCCAGCGCTTCATCGACCTGGGCTACCCGATCAGCCGGCCGCCGCGCGACGGCCGCATGGCGTTCGTCCGGTCGCCGGACCAGATCTCGGTCGAGCTGCTGCAGCGCGGCGCCGCGCTGCCGCCGCGCGAGCCGTGGACCTCGATGCCCAACGTCGGCGAGTGGTAGCGGTCACGCCAGCGGCAGCGGCTGCGACGGCGCCGCCGGCGGCGTGACGCCGGCCTGATCGACGAGCTGGCCGGGGGCGCCGGCCTCGAGCGCGCGCCGGCTGGCGTCCGGGACCGGGCGCTTGCCGCCGGCGTCGGGATCGACCGCGACGTAGACGGTCTCGGCGGTGACCAGCGCCGCGCCGTCGGGCCAGCGCACGAACTCGGTGGCCAGCGTGAACGACGTCGTGCCGACCGCGACGGTGCGGACCCGGGCCTCGAGGACGTCGTCGAAGCGGGCCGGCGCGCGCCACTCGAGGACCTGGCGGACCAGGCGCCAGTCCATGCCCGCGGCCGCGGCGTCGACGCCGCCGAACACGGCGCGGGTGTACTCGGTGGCGGCGACGTCGACGTAGTCGCCCCAGCGGGCGTTGAACACGATGTGCTGCGCGTCGCACTCGCCGTAGCGGACGCGGAGCAGGACCCGGAACGGTGCGCTCACCCCGTCATCGTACGCGGACTCGCGCACCGCCGAGCGGCGCGCTGCGGTACCATCGCCCGGCCTGGAGGGTCCATGAAGCTCGCCGTCACGATCTGTCTCGCCGCCGCGCTGGTCGCCGCTCCCACCGCGGCCCGCGCCCAGGACGCCAAGAAGGGCGCCGCCGAGCTGCTGTTCAAGGATGGCCAGCAGCTGCTCGCCGACGGCAAGACCGCCGAGGCCTGCGGCAAGTTCGAGGAGAGCCAGCGCCTCGATCCCGCGATCGGCACGCTGCTCAACCTGGCCCGCTGCTACGAGCTCGACGGCCGGCTCGCCACCGCGTGGCAGACCTACCTGGCCGCCGAGAAGATGGCGCGGGTCGGCAAGGACAAGAAGCGGGCGAACGCGGCCAAGGACCTGGCCGGCAAGCTCGAGGGCCGGCTGCCCAAGCTGATCATCTCGGTCACCGACCGGCCGGCCGGGCTCGCGGTCCAGGACGGCGGCGTCGCGTTCGATCTCGGCCTGCTCGATCTGCCGGTGCCGGTCGATCCCGGGCCGCATCGCATCGAGGCCACCGCGCCCGGCTACCAGCCGTTCACCACCGAGGTCGACCTGCCCGAGGGCCAGGCCGTCACCGTGACGGTGTCGCTGTCGAAGGCCGCCGAGGTCAAGGTCAAGGTCGAGCCGACGCTGACCACCGACACCACCAAGGGCGACGGCAAGGACGGCGGCAAGGACGCGCGCCCGCCGCCGCCCCCGCCCGACGACGACGACGACGAGATCATCGACGACGACGCCACCGCGGGATCGCCGGGCCGCGGCCGTCGCATCCTCGGCCTGTCGGTCGGCGCCGCCGGCGTCGTGGCGTTCGGCGCCGCGACCTACCTGGGGCTCGCCGCCAAGGGCGACTACGACGGCGCCTTCGACGACGGCCACTGCAACAACGACACCCTGGTCTGCGACCCCACCGGCCAGCAGATCACCGACGACGCCCGCGGCAAGGCCAACGTCGCGACCATCATCGGCGGCGTCGGGCTGGCCGCGGCGGCCGCCGGCCTGGTCCTGTACCTGACCGCGCCGTCGGGCAGCGACGTCGCCGAGCACGCCTACGTCGTGCCGGTCGTCGGCGGCGACGCGATCGGCATCGCGTTCGGAGGTCGGCTGTGAACCGCGCCCTGTGGATGACCACCCTGATCGTCGCGAGCGTGGCGATCGCCGCGGCCGCGGCAGGCTGCGCCCAGATCTTCGGGCTCGACGAGACCCACTCCGGCACCGGCGATCCGATCGACGGCTCGGTCGACGGGCCGGCGGCGCCCGACGCCCGCACCGGCGTGTGCAGCCCGGTCCTGCAGGACGGCTGCGACTCGCCCAACGTCTGCGACATCGACTACGCCGCCGGTGGACCGGCGTACTGCCGCCTCGGCAACACCCGCCCGGCGCTGTCGCCGTGCGCCCAGAACGAGGACTGCGGCGGCGGCACGACCTGCGTCGGGGGCGCGTGCCGCAGCTTCTGCGACGCCTCGCACCCCTGCACGGGCTCCGAGAACGACTGCCACCTCGACGACTACTCGGCCCAGATCTGCGACACGGTGTGCGATCTACGCGCGCCCGACACCGGCGGCTGTCCGTCCGGCATGCACTGCGCCCTGACCATTTCGCCGAGCAACCCGGACCAGTTCGGCGCGTTCTGCAACCCCGGCAGCGGCGGCACCCTCGGGATCGGGGCCGAGTGCTCGAGCAACCCCGAGGGCTGCCGCAACGGGGCGCTGTGCCTGTCGACCGACGGCACCAGCTTCACCTGCCTGCAGCTCTGCTACACCGACCTGGCCTCGAACTGCACCGCGCCGCAGCAGTGCCTGCCGCTCGGCTCGCAGACCGCCCAGGCCGAGTTCCACGGCCACTCGCTCGGCGCCTGCGCGCAGTAGCCGCGCGACCGCGCGCTCCGGCGGCCGCGCTACTCGCGGCTGCCGAAGATGTCGTCGCCGCCGCCGGGCTTGGTCTTGGTCGTCTTGGTCGTCTTGGTCGTCTTGTGGGACGACTTGCTCGACGACTTGCTCGACGACTTGCTCGACGAGCCGTCGTCGGTGGTCGCGGTCGCGGCCGCCGCGTCCGGCGCCACGCCGGCGTCGATCGCGACGGCGACCGCCGCCGCCGCGTCAGGCGGCGCCGCCGCGGTCTCGACCCCGGCGTCGACGGCCACCGCCGCCGCGGTTCCGGACGGCCCCTCGGGGCCCGGATCGGTGGCGCCGCTGCCCGGATCGCTCGCCGCCGGCGTCGACGCGCCCGCGCCGCCGCCGCCGCCCTTGCCGCCGCCGACCACGACCACCGTCGCCGCGATCGCGCCGCCGGCGACCACGACGGCGCCGATGATCAGCCCGAGCTTGCTCTTCTTCGGCGCGGCCATCGCGGTGCCGGTCATGACCTGCGCCGCGGTGCCGGTCACGCTGGACGGCCCGGGGTGGTACGACGGGTGCTGCGACGGCGGCGGCGTGTGGTAGCCGGGCACCGGCGTCGACGGCGACGACGGCATCGCCATCGTCGGCACGCTGGCGGCGCGCGCCACGCCGGGGCGCACGCCCAGGGTCCGCGCGCAGCGCTCCGCGATCGCCGCCGCGGTCGCCGGATCGCTGGCGTACGGCACCAGCGCCGCCGCCAGCTCGGCGACGTTCTGGGTCCGCTGCTCGGGCTCCTTCTCGAGGCACCGCGCCACGACCACGTCGAGGCCGCCGGGCAGCGGCACCTGCAGCGGCGGCAGCGGATCCATCGCGACCTTGAGGCACATCTCGCTGAAGGCCTCGGACTCGAAGGGGCGGCGCCCGCCCAGGATCTCGTAGATCACGACCCCGAGCGACCACACGTCGGAGCGGGCGTCGACGGTGCGGGTCGAGCGCATCTGCTCCGGCGACATGTACGCCGGCGTGCCCATGACCGCCTGGGTCCGGGTCAGGCCGGCGTCGACGGTCATCGGCGCCTTGGAGATGCCGAAGTCGAGGACCTTGAGCAGCAGCGAGCCGTCGCGACGCCGGGTCACGAAGAAGTTCGACGGCTTGATGTCGCGATGGACGATGCCCAGCGAGTGCGCCTCGGCCAGGCCGTCGCACGCCTGCAGCATCAGGTCGGCGGCGACCGCGGGGTTGAACGGCCCGTAGTGGCGCAGCATCGCGCCCAGGTCGCCGCCGTCGAGGTACTCCATCACCATGTAGGGCGCGCCGTCGGGCAGCGTGCCGACGTCGATGACCCGGGCGACGTGCTCGCTCTTGAGCTTGACCGCCGCCTGGGCCTCGCGCAGGAAGCGCTGCACCACCTCGACGTTGCCGAGCACCTGCGGCAGCAGGAACTTGATGGCCACCGGCTGGTCGAGCTGGAGGTGGTGGGCCTTGGCGACCACGCCCATGCCGCCCTCGCCCAGCACGCTCTCGATCCGGTACTTGCCCAGCAGGATCGTGCCCGGGGCCGGCGCGCCGTGCGTCATCGAGAGACCTCCACCGGTTGACGCTAGCCGATGCGCCGCGGCGCGGCAACGGCCGCGGCGGCCGGGGTGGTACCGTCCCGCCAGCGTGTGATGACCGACACCGCGCCCGCCACCGAGCTCGACCCCGGCGTCGAGCTGCTGCCCGACGTCCCCATCCCCGGCCCGGACGCCGACGCCCTCGGGCGCGGCCCGGTCGCGGCCCGCCTGGTCGAGCTGGCCTGCGCCCAGCCGGTCGAGCAGCCCCGGGTCGTGGCCCTCGTCGCCAGCGCCGGCGCCGGCAAGACCTCGGTGCTGCGCCTGGTCGCCGCGCGCCTCGACGGCCGGGGCGACTGCGGCGCGGTCCACCTCGACGCCGCCGACCACGCCACCGGCGAGGCCCTGCGCACCGCGCTGGTCGAGCAACTGCTGGCGTTCTTCACCGCCGCCGGCGTCGTCGAAGCCAAGGACGCGGTGCGCGACAAGCTGGCCAGGCACGGCACGGTGGTGTCGGGGGTGGCGCGGCTCGCCGGCGTCAAGGTCGACGTCGGCACCGCGCTGCGCCGGTCGTCGCAGGAGGCGGTCGACGAGATCGCCGGCCTGACCCACGCGGTCGGCCGCCGGCTCGCGATCGTGATCGACCACCTCGACCGGATGGCGATCGACGAGGTGGCCGCGGCGCTGGCAGCGCTGCGGCCCTACGCGACGCTGCCGTACGTCACGATCGTGCTCGCGATCGATCGCCGCGCCACGCGCCTCCGGCTCGCCGCCCGGGGCGGCGGCGAGGCGCTCGACCGGCTGGTCGGCGTCGAGCTCGCCGTGCCCCCGGCCGATCCGCGGCGGCTGGCGCGGCTGGTCGGCCGCGGCCTGGCCCGGGCCAGCAACCGCCTCGATCGCGACCTCGACGCCGCGCTCGCGCTGTTCGATCCCGACGGCGACGATCCCGTCGCGCTCGCGCTGCTCGACACCCCGCGGGACGCCCTGCGCGTGGTCAACGCGCTGACCGCCGCGCTGCCGCTGATCGCGCCTGACGTCGACCTGCGCGATGCCTGCCTCGAGCTCGTGCTACGGCTGCTGGTCCCCGAGCTCGACACGCCGCGCCTCGACGCTGATCGCCGGCGCCACCCCGCCGGGCGCGCCGCGGCGCGCGCCGAGCTGATCCCGCTGGTCGCCGCCAGCCCGCGAGCCGCCGCCGCATGCCACGCGCTGCGCGCGCTGCTGGGAGGCTGAGGTGGACGTCGCCGCCTTCAACCAGGCGAGCGCCCAGATCGCGCTCGGCATCCTGGCGCTGTGCGCCGCGATGTTCGCGCTGGCGTGGGCGCTCGACCGCCGCCCCGCCGACGGCCTGTTCGCGATCCAGGCGGTCGGCGCGGCGATCGCGTTCCCCGGCCTGCCGCTCGGCTTCGCCGCACCGTTCGGCCGGCTCGAGCTGCCGCTCAACCTCGCGGTCACCGCGCTGACCGCGGCCGGCGCGGTCGAGTTCACGCGCGTCCACCTCGGCCGCGCCGCGCCGCCGCGGCTGGTCCGGGCCGCGACCCTGGCCGCGCTCGTGCTGATCGCGGTGGTCACCGCGGCGGGACCGTCGACGCGGATCGCCGCCGCGACCTCGATGGTGGTGAGCTGGATGTGCATCGTCTACGCGATCGTCGCGCACCGTCCGTACCTGCGCGGGCCGCGCGCGGTCGACGCCTGGGTGCTCCTGGCGGCGTGGAACCTGGTGGCGTTGGGCAGCGCGCCGCGCACGCTGCGCTTCCTCGACCTCGCCGACCTCGGCCACGGCATCGATCCGCTGCCGCTGGCGGCCGCGATGTTCGCCGCGCTGCACGCGTTCGTGCTGGTCGGCGAGCGGGTCCGCGCCCAGCGCACCGCCGAGGCGCTCGGCCACAGCCTCGGCCACAAGCTGGCCACGATCGAGGCCCAGGCCCGCGAGCTCGAGGCGCTCGACGCCGAGCTGCGACGCCAGATCCGCAAGCGCGCCGAGGACCTCGCCGCCGGCGCCGGTCGCCTGCTCGCCGCGCTGCGCGGCCCACCGCAGGGGCCGCCGGCGATCGGCGAGACGATCGACGGCCGCTACCGGCTCGAGGCGCTGCTCGGCAAGGGCGGCATGGGCGTGGTCTACGCCGCGCGCGCCGGCGACGTCGCGCCGGTCGCGCTCAAGCTCCTGCGCACGGTGCCGGACGCCGCCGACGCGGCACGGTTCGCCCGCGAGGCGCGCCTGGCCGCCCAGGTCCGCCACCCCAACGTCGTGCGGCTGCACGACCTCGGGCTCACCGACGACGGCCTGATGTTCCTGGTGCTCGAGCTGGTCGACGGCCCGTCGCTGGGCGAGCTGGCGCCGACGACCTCGCCAGCCCAGGCGCTGGCGATCGCGGGCGGCATCGCCGACGGCCTCGCCGCGATCCACGAGCTCGGCATCGTCCATCGCGACCTGAAGCCGTCGAACGTGCTGGTCGCCCGCGGCGTCACGCCCAAGATCACCGACTTCGGGATCGCGGCGCTCGGCGACCGGCAGCGCCTGCTCGACACCCAGTCGACCGCGGCGTCGCAGCTGGCGGCGATCACGGACACCCGCGAGGCGCTGGGCACGCCGCTGTACATGGCGCCCGAGCAGGCGCGCCTCGGCGTCGAGCCGGCGACCTCGGCCGACGTCTTCGCGCTCGGGCTGGTGCTGTTCGAGCTGCTGGTCGGGCGCCGGGCGTTCACGGCGCCGCCGGTGTTCGCACCGGCCGAGCTCGACGCCAGCGCCCGCGACGAGCTCCGGGCGCGGGCCGGCGACGACGTCGCCGCGACGATCGTCGCGTGCCTGGCGCTGGCGCCGGCCGCGCGCCGACCGCGGCGCGGGTCGCCGAGCAGCTGGCCGCGGCCGCCGCGCGACGCGCCTGACCGGGCGCGCCGCGCGATCCTCGTGGCGCTCAGGGCGCGGCGGCGAGGTCGCCGCGCACGACGACGAAGCCGTCGCGGCTCGACACGCCTGGGTTGGCGACCGTCGCGCCGGCGATCGTCGGCATCGGCACGGCGCCGATGACGTCGTCGATCATCGGGCCCATCAGGCCGAACAGCGTGCCGACCAGATCCTCGAGCTGGGGCCCGGTGAACGGCGGCTGGTCGGCGGCCTGGGTCAGGACCTGGGCGAAGACCTCGGGCGCGCCCAGCGCCAGCCGGATGCGGTCGCCGGGCTCGGCGTCGAGCGTGGTCGCCAGCGACAGCGCGATCGTCGCGACCTCGACGCCGTCGGCGTCGCGGAGGTGGAGGATCGCGTCGCCGATCATGACCCGGAGCCCGCCCTCGGGCCCGACCGTGACCGTCGGCGGCAGCGCCATCGCGACGTCGACGCGGCGGGCGCGATCGCCGAGCACCAGCTGCAGCGGGTGGCCGCGCTCGAGATCGACGCCGAGGTCGAGCGCGCCGCTGGCCCACATGCCGGCGAACGCCTGGTTGAGGGTGTCGTCGGCGAGCGCGACGCCGAAGCCGCCGTCGGCGCCCATCATGCCGGCGCTGGCCCGCGCCGGGCTCGCCAGGTAGACCGCGCCGTCGCCGCCGGCGACGCCGAGCGTGCCGTCGAGCGCGACGAACGCGCCACCGGCGTCGATCGTCACGGTGGTGGGCCGGACCTGGACGCTGACGTCGCGGCCCAGCGCCGGGACCACGAACGCCCGCGAGGTGAGGTCGGCGAGCGTCGCCTCGACCAGGCCGGGGACCGCGTCGGCGATCGCGCCCTCGATGGCCTCCTCGACCTTGCGCTCGATCGTGCCCGAGAACAGGTCGAAGACGGCGTCGGGCACGCCGCTGGCGTCGACGTCGAGGTTGTCGATCTGGACCGACAGCCCGGCGATCGCGGCGTGGAGGTCACCGCCGGTGACGCCGAGCCCGAGGTCGCCGGTGACGCGGACCTGATCGGCGCGGACGGTGACGTGCGACGAGCCGCCCAGGCACGCCAGCTTGTAGTCGGCGCGCAGGTCGATGACGACGTCGTCGATGCGGACGCCGGTGGCCAGGGCGCCGGGCACCGGGGCCAGGCTGACCGCGACGTCGGACTTCTGCAGGTCGAGGAAGCTGACGTCGACGCCCAGGCAGCTGCCACCGGTCGAGTAGATCGGGTTGAGGGCGCGCGCGGTGGCGGCCAGGTCCATGCCGTCGACGGTGTCGCCGACGATCTCGCCGACGGTGTGCAGCGCGGCGGGGCCGACGCGGGCGGCCAGGGCGTCGCCGACCGGGGTCGCGACCGGCACCAGCTCGCCCGCCAGCACGGCGCGGACGTCGCGGGTCTGGTTGCCGGCGGCGTCGGTGGCCAGGGTCTCGATGACGTCGATGCCAGCGCCGACCTCGACCGTCGCCGCGAAGCTGCCGTCGGCGGCGACCGGTGCCTCGACGCCGGCGACGGTGACCCGCACCGTGCCGCCGTCGTCGCGGACCTGGCCGGTGACCGTGACCGTGGTGCCGTCGGCGATCGAGCCGCGCACCGGCGACGTCACCACCAGCTCCGGCGCGGTGTCGTCGCCGCCGGCGCAGGCGCCGAGCAGCGGGACCAGCGCGAGGGGCCACAGGAGGAGGCGGGCGGCGCGAGCGGCGGATCGGGGCATGGGGCGACGAGTTGCAACCACGGTGCCCTGCCCGGCGTCCGCCCAGGCCACCGGAGTGGCTCGCTTTACGCGGTGCGCCGTGACGCAGCCGAGCTAGCCGCGGCCACCGCGGTGGTCAGGGACACGTGTCCCCAGCGTGCCCACCACGGTCCCCAGCGCCGGCGCGCGCGGCGGCGGAAGCGGACCCGAGGTTGGCGCGATCGGCCCTGGCCAGGCGGGCCCGGCCACGCGATCGTGACCGCCATGAGCGAGGCGTCCCCCCGTACCCGCACCGTGTCGTGGCAGGACCCGGCGATCGCGATCGCCGGCGTCGACGGCAGGACCGGCCTGGCGTTCCTGCGCGCGATCGTCGCCGGCGACCTGCCGCAGGCGCCGATCAGCGCCACCCTCGACTTCGCGCTGGTCGCCGCCGACGACGGCGCGGTGCGCTTCGCCGGCACGCCCGGCGAGAGCCAGTACAACCCGATGGGCACGGTGCACGGCGGCTGGGCCGCGACCCTGCTCGACTCGGCGATGGGCGCTGCGGTCATGAGCACCCTCGACGCCACCCAGGCCTACACGACCGCGCAGCTGTCGGTGCACCTGGTGCGGCCGATCACCGCCGCCACCGGCGAGGTGGTCGCCGAGGGCCGCGTCGTCAACCGCGGCAGCCGCCTGGCCACCGCGGAGGCGACGCTCGAGGACGGCGCCGGCCGCCTGCTGGCCCACGGCACCACGACCTGCGCGATCGTGCCGCGGCGCGCCTGAGCGCCCGCCACCGGCGCCGCGCGCCCTACTCGCCGGGCCGCGCGAACAGCGGCGCGATCGTCGGGTTGGTCGCGGACAGGATCTCGTCGCCGCGGTGCTTCACCGCGCCCATGAAGTGCGGGTGGGTCAGCACCCAGAACCGGTCGTGCGTGATCGCGTCGACGATCTGCGCCGCGACCTCGCTGGCCGGCAGGCCGTCGGCGATCAGCCTGGCCATGGCGTCGGCCATCTCGCTGGTCTGCTGGGTCTCGGCCAGGGCGGCGGGGCGGTTGCGGCCCGACCGGTTGATCTGGGTCGCGACCCAGCCCGGGCACACGACCGTGGCCTTGAGCGCCGGCACGAACAGCGCCAGGTCGTGGTGCAGGGTCTCGGTCAGGGTCACGACGCCGTGCTTGGTGACGTTGTACGCGCCCATCAGCGGGTTGCTGGTCAGCCCCGCCATCGACGCGATGTTGACGACGTGGCCGGGCTCGCCGCCGGCGATCATCCGGGGCACGAACGTGCGGACGCCGTGGATCACGCCCCACAGGTTGACGCCCAGGATCCACTCCCAGTCCTGCAGCGTGTGCTCCCAGACCCGCCCCGACAGCGCGACGCCGGCGTTGTTGACGATCACGTGGACCGCGCCGAACGCCTCGTACGCGCGCTCGGCCAGCGCCGCGACCTCGTCGGCCGACGCGACGTCGGTGCGCACCGCGATCGCCTCGCCGCCGGCGGCGGTCAGCGCGGCGACGGTGTCGTCGAGCGCCGCGACGTCGACGTCGGCGGCGACGACGCGCATGCCCTCGGCGACGAAGCGCTCGGCGAGGGCGCGGCCGATGCCGCTGGCGGCGCCGGTGACGACGGCGGTGCGGGTGCGGAGGTCTTGCATCCCGTGATCTAACCCGGTCGCGGGCCGGCGATCACGGCGGCAGGACGACGATCGTGCCGTCGGCCTCGCCGGCCGCGATCCGGACCCACAGGACGTGGGTCGCGGGGTCGAACGCCCAGCCGTCGCCGGCGCCGCCCAGCGCGGCGTCGACGCTGGCGGCGGCCGTGACCGTGGCGCCGTCGTGGAGCACGGTGCCGGGCGCGGCGTCGGCGTGCAGCCGCAGCACGACCGCGTGATCGGCGAGGCTGGTCAGGCGCACGTACAGATCGGCGCCGATCGTCTCGACCTCGACGGTCCCGGTGACGCCGCGATCGCGGTGCACCGTGAACGACGACGTCGTCGGCGTCGGCCAGATCGCCAGGGTCAGCGCGTCGGACGACGCCGCGGTGCCGAGCGGGGTCGCGGCGTTGTGGACCTCGGCCGGGATGATCGCGCCTTGCCGCACGTACAGCGGCACCTGCGCGCGATCCGGCATCGCCACCGCGGTCAGCGTGGTCGGCCCGACGATCGCGGGCGCCGCCGGATCCCACCAGTCGAACCAGGTGCCGGCCGGCAGCGCGACGTCGCGCACGCCGGTGTCGTCGAGGACCGGCGCCACCAGCAGGGCGTCGCCGAGCATCCACCGGTAGTCGCCGGCCCAGTCGGCCGGCCCGGCCCCGATCGGCCGCATGATCGGCGCCGCGCCCGCGTAGGCCTCCTCGGCCAGCGAGTAGAAGAACGGCACCAGCTGGTCGTGCAGCGTCGCCCAGTAGCGGTACAGCGCGACGGTCTCGTCGACGTGGTCGGGCACGGTCCACGGCGCGATGTTGGCGCGGCCGTGCAGCTGCATGAACGGCGACAGCGCGCCGACCGCGGTCCACCGCGCGAACACCAGGGTGTCGAACGGCACCAGGATGTCGAAGTCGAGGTCGTCGCGGTCGAGGTAGCCGCCGACGTCGGAGCCGATCGCGACGTAGCCGGCGGCCGCCGACCGGAACAGGTGATCGAGCGCGTCGGCGAGGCCGACCCAGTCGCGGCGGTTGTCGCCGACCCAGGCCACCGGCGCGTCCTCGGGGCGGGCGTAGAACCGGCCCGGGAAGCCGTAGGACTCGTCCCACGGCCGCACCATCGTCACGAACTGGTCGCCGCGGCGGGCGACGCCGTAGGCGTGGAAGTCGGCGTAGTACGCCTCGGAGTAGGCCTGCAGCGTGACCTCGCCGGCGGCGGTGTCGAACGGCGGGTTCTGCAGGTACTGCTCGCCGAAGTCGAGCTTCCAGCCGTCGACGCCGAGGTCGAGCAGCGGATCCTGCTGGCGGTGCCACCACGCCACCGCCTCGGGGTTGAAGAAGTCGACGCCGGAGCCGGTGCCCTTCCACCACAGGTAGTCGGCGCCGTCGTCGACGTAGAAGCCGCAGTCGTGGCCCTCGCGGTAGTTGGCGGCCTCGCCGTCGTAGCGATCGCCGCCCGGCTCGAGATCGAGGCCGGAGGTGTTGACCATCTGGGTCACCCACAGGACCAGCTTGATGTCGGCGGCGTGGAGGTCGGCGACCAGCTGATCGAAGCCGGGATAGCGATCCGGGTTGGGGACGAAGGTGTTGTAGTGGGTCTCCCACGGCGAGTCGATCACCAGCGCGCCCACCGGGATGTCGCGGCTGGCGAAGCCGTCGATGAACGCGCGCGAGTCGGCGTCGTCGGAGATGTCCTTCGAGATCCACGGCCGGAACGCCCACTTCGGGGTGTAGCCGCCGGGGGCGTCGATCTCGTCGGCGGCGCTGCGGAAGTCGCACGCGCGGGCGTCGACGCCGGCGTCGGGCGCCAGGGCGTCGTCGCCGCAGGCGATCGCGGTGAGGCTGAGGGCGGCGGCGGCGGCGGCGGCGACGAGCGGGGATCTCACGGCGCGAGGGTACCCGGCCGGGATGGCGGCCCGCCAGGATTGCCGGGATCGACCGCCGGCGCGCACCCGTTGCGCGCCACGGGGCCTCCGTCAAGCCAAAAGGCCGGCACGGCGCTCGCACTACCCCGCGGCATGACGTCCCACTTCCTCTCCGTGAGCGACCTCATGACCACCGCGGTGGTCAGCGTCCGCGCCACCGAGCCCCTGCGGGAGGCCCACGCCGACATGCAGATGGGTGCGTTCCGCCACATGCCGGTGGTCGACGACCGGGGCCGGCTGGTCGGCATCATCTCGGACCGCGACGTCCTGCGCGCGATCAGCCGCCACAAGGCGACCCTGGTCGGCGAGGTCATGACCCGCCAGCCGGTGACCGTGAAGCCGGACACCGTGGCCCACGCCGCGGCGCTGGTCATGCTCGAGCGCAAGATCGGCGGCCTGCCGGTGGTCGACGAGGACGGTCACCTGGTCGGGCTGATCACCCAGACCGACTTCCTCGAGGTCGCGCGCCGGGCCCTGCTCGGCCTGCCGCTCGCGCGCGAGTAGCCACCCCGGGCGCGGCGCGACCATCGACGTCACCGCGCCGGCGTCACGAAGACGTCGACGCGGCGGTTGCGATCGCGCCCGGCGGCGGTCGTGTTGGTGCCGACCGGCGCGTCGGCGCCGGACGACTCGACCGTGACGTGATCGCGCGGCACGCCGGCGCCGATCAGCCAGGCCGCGGTGGCGCGGGCGCGCCGCGCCGCGACCTCGACGTTGTCACGCGGGTCGCCGTCGGCGTCGGCGTGGCCGACGACCAGGATCCGGGCGCCGTCGCCGCGGGCCCGCTGCGCGAGCGGCGCCAGCTCGACCCGCGCCGCCTCCGACAGGGTCGCCGAGGCCCGCCCGAACGGCAGGCGCGCCACCAGCTCGCCGCGCGCCGCGGCGTCGCCGGGATCGTCGGCGGCCAGCGCGGCCAGGACCTCGGCCGGGGTGTCGCCGGGGACGAAGCCGCTGGCGGCGACCAGCTCCTGACCGGCCGGCGACAGCGCGAACCGCAGGAAGTCGGCGACGGCGCCGCGCGGCGCGCCGGCGCTGTAGATCAGGAGCGCGCGGTAGATCGGGTAACGGCCGTCGCGGACGGTCGCCGCCGAGGGGGCGATCGCCGCCGCGCCGGCGCCCGGCGAGATCGCGACGGCGCGGACGCCGGCGTCGACCCAGCCCAGCCCGACGTAGCCGATCGCGTCGGGGTCGGCGGCGACCGCGGCGACCAGCGCGTCGCTGTGCTCGATCTCGCGGGCGCCGGCGTCGATCGTCGCCGGGTCGTGGCCATCGCCGCGCCGCACCACCTTGTCGACGAAGAAGTCGTGGGTGCCGGAGTAGCCGGGCCGGCTCAGCAGGTGGACCGGGCGGTCGGGGCCGCCGAGCTCGGACCAGCGCGTGATCTCGCCGCGGAACAGCCGCGACGCCTCGTCGATCGTCAGCGCCGCGATCGGGTTGTCGGGGTGGACGACGAGCGCGAGGCCGTCGTAGCCGAGCACGAGCTCGTCGAAGCGGACGCCGAGCCGCGCGGCGTCGTCGAGCTCGGCCGGCTTGACCGGGCGCGACGCCGCGCCGAGGTCGGCGGTGCCGTCGAGCAGGCCGACGAACGCGGTCGCCGAGCCCAGCGCCTCGACGGTGACCTCGACGTCGGGCCGGCGCGCCATGAACGCCTGCGCCAGCGCCGGGCCGAGGGCGCCGCCGATCGTGTCGCTGCCCTTGATGCGGACCCGCGCGGTCGCCGTGGTGCCGGCGAAGCTGACCGGCAGGTTGACCCACGCCGCCACCGGCGCGCCGCCCTGGCGCGCCGGCGCGAACCGCCACCCCCGCACCGCGTCCACCGCCGCCGCCTCGAACGCGGCCAGCTCGAGCCGCGACCGGTAGACGCTGACCTCGCGGACCCGCCCGTCGCGATCGACGAGCGCACGGCACACGATCGTCGGCGTCAGCGCCAGGTCGCTGACCGGCCGCGCCGGCGCCGCGCCGTCGAGCCGCGCCGGCGGCTGGTCGTCGGGGCCGGTGAGGTCGGCGGCCTCGACCGCCGGCCCGTCGACGACCGCCGCGCCGCCGCGATCGGCCGGCGCCGCGACCACCGCCGCCGGCGTCACCGCGCGGCCGCCGCCGCGCTGCAGCCACAGCACCAGCGTCGACGCCACCGCCGCCGCGGTCACCGCCGCCAGCAGCGCCACCGCGGCGACCCGGCGCCGCGACGGCAGGCCCAGCTGTGGCGCCGACGGCCGCGCCGCGACGTGCGGCAGCGAGCCCTCGTCGAGGCGCTGCGCCGCCTCGAGCAGCAGGTGCGGCACGCTCGCGTCGACGGTGCGGCGCGGCGGCGCGACGCCGGGATCGACGGTGTAGGCCAGCCCGCGCGCGCCGAGCGCGGCGTGGGCGGCGTCGCGCCCGATCAGCGGGCCGAGCTCGGCGTGGACCAGCTCGCCGTCGACCAGGTACAGCGCGCCGGTCACGGTGCCGGCGCGCATGCGCACCCGCAGCGAGCGCCGGCCGGCCGCCGAGACCTGCAACAGGTCGGCGAGGGGAAGCACGTCAGCGTCACCGGAAAGGGACATGGGACCTCTCGGAGGCCGCGAGCACCGCGCTCGCCAGGGGCTCCGACCGCGCAGCCTGCCAGGCGCGCGTGACCGTCCCGCGCCAGGGCGGTGACGACCGACGGGTCGAGGCCGCGACCGCGGTTCGCCGCGGTTCGATCGACGTTCTGCACGTAGGGGTTCCCACGCGCGCCGACTCGCGTGTCTGCTCTGGTGATGCCGCCCACCTGCTCCTGGCCCGGACTCCCCGCGGCGGTGGCCGCGACCGCCGCCGTGGCGTCCGCCGCGTGCGTGGTCGAGATGGACACCGAGCGCCCGGCGAGCCCGATCGGCGCGGTCACGACCGACTGTGTCGTGCCCCTGCCCGATCGCGGCGCCCCGGCCGCGCTCGAGTACCCCGACGGGACCCTGTGGATCTTCGACGATGGCGGCGCCGCGTTCGTGGCGTCGATCGACGACGCCTGCGCCGGCGTCGTCGCCGCGTGGCCCGACCCGGTGCTGGCGCTGACCGCGGAGGAGGAGGCGGACGACCAGACCCGCACCGACGGCCGCGCCTGGGCGCTGCGGCCGCGGGGCGGCGTGGTCGCCGCGGGCGTCGGCTACCTCTACTACGATCGGGTGCTGACCGGCCCCGGCGTCTTCGACGTCGAGGTCATCGACACCGGCGTGTGCACGATCGCGGATCGTCCCGGACCGTGCGCGCGCGCGCCGGCGCCGCTGTGGCCGGGCGGCGCCCGGTCGTGGGGCGACGCCGGCTTCGTCGAGGACGGCGTCGCGTACGTCTACGGCTGCGATCACCTGGCCGCGTTCACCGATCTGTGCGCGCTGGCGCGGGTGCCGGTCGCCGACGTCACCGACGCCGCCGCCTACGCGTACCTCGGCTGGGACGACGCCTGGCGGCCGCGCGGCGACGACACCGTGACCCTGTTCGAGGCGCCCGGCGCGATCAGCGCCAGCCGCCACGCGCCGTCGGGGCGGGTGATGGTCACCGTCGCCGATCTGTGGGACTCGCGGCTCGAGCTGCGGACCGCGGCCGGCCCGGCCGGCGGCTTCGACGATCCGCTGGTGCTGTTCGACGTCGCGTCGCCGCCGGACTGGTTCTTCGCCGGCGGTCGCGAGCACGCCGGGCTGCGCGAGCCGGGCGCGCTGGCGTTCAGCTACGCGACGACCGCGGCGCCGGCGCCGGGGCTGCACGTGGTCCGGTTCCAGGTCGCCGACGAGGGGCTGCAGCCGTGGTGACGCCGCGCGCCGCGGTCGTCGCCGTCGCGGTCGTCGCCGTCGTCGGCGCCGGCGCCACGCCGGCGCGGGCCGGCGAGCTGACCTTCCTGGGGCCGGCCCGCGAGATCAGCCACTCCAGCTCGGCGTCGCGCGACACCGCGCTGCCCGCGCTGCAGCTCGGCCCGCACCGCGTGCTCACCGGCGGCGCCGAGGCCGCGCTGGCCGCGCTGCCCGCCGGCGGCGTGACCTGGCGGCTCGGCTTCTTCGGCATGCTCGAGCTCGAGAGCGAGGGCGAGACCACGGCGTGGGCGCCGTTCCCGCAGGCCGACATCCGGTTCTGGCGCGGCCACTACGGCTACGCGGTCGCGGCGTCGCTCGATCGCCTGGCGGCGCGGTGGTGCGACGGCTGCGCGGTCGAGGCCACGCTGTCGGCGCGCCACGAGAGCGAGCACTACACCGGCGCCAACGACGGCGGCCCCGGCACCGACTACTCCGACCGGCCCCACGTCGGCAACTACCTCATGCTCGACGTCGCCGCGCGCCGCCCGCTGGGGGCCGTCGAGCTGACGGCGCGCGTGCAGTACCGGCAGTTCCTCCCCGGGCAGTCGGGCTGGGCCGAGGCGCCCGGCGCCGATCTGATCGCGCGGTGGCGACGGTGGCCGCGGCTGCACCCGTTCGGGTCCGCCTTCGGCGAGTACGCGTTCGGCACGCGCGGCTTCCCCGACGCCTACCGGGTCCGCGTCTTGATCGGCGTCATGCTGCCGTCGCCGCGCGGCGACCTGCAGCTGTACGTGTCGGGGGATGTGGGGCACCGCCAGGGCCTGGCGGTGTTCACCGAGGAGCGGGCCCTCGGCGGGGGCGTGCGACTCGCGTTCTGGTGACCTGGCGGCCAGGGGGCGGGACCTGGTAGCGTCGCCAGCCGGAGGAACCCCACGTGAAGCTCACCACTGCGTTTCTGTTCGCGTCGTCGATCACCCTGGCTGCCTGCGGCTCGAAGAGCTCCGGCGGCAGCACCATGGCCGCCGGCCCCACCTGTGACGGCGCCGCCGCCAACCTGTCGGCGGAGATGAACTCCCAGTCCGGCGGCGACATGGGCGCCGACGGGATCGCCAAGGTGTCGTCGCTGATCTCGCAGGCGTGCACCGAGGACGGCTGGTCGAGCGAGGCCGTCAAGTGCTTCGCCGAGTCCCAGGGCGAGGCCCTGCAGGGCTGCGAGAGCATGCTGACCCCGGAGGCCAAGGACTCGCTGGGCGAGCGCATGGCCAAGATGATGGGCAGCGAAGGCGGCATGGAGGGCGGCGACGACGGCATGGGCGAGGACGACGGCATGGGCGACGAGGGTGGCGGCGAGGACTACTAGAGCGCATCTCACAACCGGGTCGCGCCGCACGCTTCGCTTGGAGCGCATCTCACAACCGGGTCGCGCCGCACGCTTCGCTCACGCCGAGCGGAGCCCGAGCGGCGAAGCCGCGAGGGCGCAGTCGAGGCGGCGGGCCGCGGCCGGAACCCCGTCGGCGACGGCGGAACGTCTCGGCGCCCGCCCCCTCGACTTCGGGGTCGCGGCTCCGCCGCTCCCCCTCCGCTCCTAACGAACCGCTGGGCCAAGCCGCTGATCTTGCGTGGCGCAGCGATCGGCTGACCGCCGGTTTGGGCCTGACCGCACTCACCCCGAGCGGAGGGGGAGGTGCGCAGCACCGACCCCGGAGTCGAGGGGGCGGGCACCGGTGCGCCGCCGAGACCGCACCGATCCACGCCCTCTCGACTACGCCCTCGCGGCTGCGCCGCTCGGGCTCCGCTCGAGGTGAGCGAACCATGTCGACCAGGCGACCTGACCCGGTTCGTCTTGCGGCAGATCTCCGACGGCCGTCGGTCGAGCGCTCGAGGTGAGCGAACCACGTCGACCCGGCGACCTGACCCGGTTCGTCTTGTGGCAAATCTCCGACGGCCGTCGGTCGAGCGCTCGGGGTGAGCGAGGTTGTGAGATGCGCTCTAGCGTCGCGTGACGCCGCGGCGGCGCCCGCCGCCGCGGTCACCGGCTGCCGTACAGCACGGTCAGATCGGTGGGCACGAACGGCGACGCGACCTCGTCCTGGCCGGGCGCGAGGTCGCAGACGAAGCCGTCGAGCAGCGCGCCAGGCTCCCACGTGATGTCGCACGACAGCCGCAGGCGCTGCGCGGCCAGCCCGGTGTCGAGCTGGATCAGCTGGTACTCGAAGGTGACCAGCGTGAGGCTCGGGATCACCGGCGGGCCGCCGCCGTCACCGCCCGACGGCTCGGTGAGGTAGCCGGCGGCGACGACGATCGCCGCGTGCTCGCCGTCGGGCAGGATCGCCAGCCGCGACGCCGCCGCGAGGTCCGAGGTCATGACGATCAGGACGGTCTGGCCCTGGCCGTCGAGCGTGGTGGCGCGGGCGCGGCCCTCGAGCGTCGGCAGCGCCACCACCGTCGGCGTCCCGCCGGTGGCCGGCACCGACGCCAGGGTCAGGTGGGCGTCGGCGCCGTCGACGTGACCGGTCGCCCAGACCCGGCCCCGCGCCGCCGCCACCGCCGACGCGCCGGGCAGCTCGAGCAGCGTCGTCGGTGCCGCCGCGCCGGGCGCGACGCGGACCACGCGATCGCCGCACGGCAGGACCACCAGCACGGCGCCGTCGTCACCGACCGCGACGTCGCCGGCGGGGCCGCCGAGGTCGAGCGTCGTCGGCGCGGCGCCGGCGTCGGCCAGCGCGATGCCGCGCAGGCGGGACGCGCCGCCGCAGAACAGGTTGTCGAGCGGCGCCTCGACGACCCACGCGGTGGCGTCGTCGACCGCGACCGCGCCCGCCGGTCCGGTCGCGACGAAGCGCGCCGGCGTCGCGGCGTGGGCGCGCAGGGCCGCGACATCGACGATCGAGACCCCGGTCGGCGGCTCGCGGTGGCTCGCCACCGCCCAGCGCCCGTCGGTCGACAGCGCCAGGTCGTCGACCGGCCCGGCCAGCGTCACCGCGTCGGCGCCGTCGAGCGCGTGGGTCGCGGTCGACACCACGCGCAGCGCGTCGCCGGCGACGACGACCACGCCGGCGCCGTCCGGCAGCGCCGCGGCCGCGTCGACCGGGCCGGCCGCCGCGATCGTCGTGGCGTAGGCGTCGCCGGGCGCGCCGCCGGCGTCGGCGGCGAGCAACTCGGCGCCGCCGGCGACATAGGTGAACGGGCGCCGCAGGTGGATCGGCACCTCGACCTGCGCCCCGGCGACGACGTCGACCGGCGCCGCGGCGCGCCCGTAGGCGACGACGCGGCCCGACGCCACCACGCCGGTGAGCGCGAAGCGGACGTCGTCGCCGACCGGCAGGTCGCCGAAGTCGAGGTCGGCGCCGCGGCCGGGGTCGCGCACGGTCGCGGCGTGCACCACCGCGCCGTCGCGCTCCGACGTCAGCGTCAGCGCCGCCACCGGCCGGGTCAGCGGATCGAGCGCCGGGTCGTCGGGCACGTCGACCCGCACCGCGACGCCGCCGGGGTCGGCGCAGCCGGCGGCCAGCAGCAGGCAGCCCAGGACCTGGCGTCGCGCCGGCATGCGTCGCGATCGTACACCCCGGCCCGCGATCGCCGGTCAGGTTCCGTCGACCGCGATCGTCGGGCCGCCGATCGCGGCGACCGCCGCGGCGGTCTCGGCCGCGAGGCTCGCGGCGCGGGCGCGGCCGTAGCAGACCGCGACCGGCCGGGTGGCGCCGTCGTCGAGCTCGGCGACCACCGCGACCCGCACCGACGGCCGCCCCGGGACCAGCTTGACCCGCGCCCCGCCGCGCTCGACGCGCAGCCGGCGCAGCCGCGCGGTGTCGAACCGGACCGTGCGGGTCGGCGCCGGCGCGCTGGTCGCCGCGATCTCGCCGGCGGTGATCCGCAGCTCGACCCGGGCCATCGCGACCCGCACGAACGCCCACGCCACCAGGCCGTCCATGAGCAAGGTCGCCGCCGCGACCCCGGCCGCCATGATCGGCGGCACGAGCGCGAACAGCGCCGCCGCCAGCAGCAGCGTGGGAATCGCCGACATCGCGGCGACCGCGCCGATGCGCGCGACCAGCGGCCCCTGGGCGATCACCACCGCGGTGGCGGCGCGCTGGATCGTCAGCTCGGGGTCGGCGGGCGCGGGCATCGGCGGCATCCTGCCCTGCGCCCGACATCGCGGCAAGGCGCCGTCGTCCTACGTGTCGGTGTCGGTGTCTCGACGGCCTGACGCGACGGATCTCGCACGATCCGGCACGGCGCGACGCGGCGAACCGTGACGATCCGCGGGCCTGGCCGTGGCACGCTGGTTGAACCACCGGGGCCCATGACCACGAACCTCGCCTCGCGCCGCGCCGCCCTGACCCTGTCGCTGCTCGTCTCCACCGGCGTGGCCGGGTGCGGCGCCACCGGCGACTGGTTCCCCTCCGACGTCGACGAGGCCAAGTCGCTGGCCGCCGACACCCAGGCGGTCGGCCGGGTCTGCGACGCCTTCGCCGACTGGGTCTACGACCAGTACCGCGACTCCCTCGCGGTCGAGATCGCGTGCACCGCGTCCGGCATCGAGCAGAGCGCCGACGCCGCCGCCTGCGGCGCCTTCGTCCGCGACTGCATCGACGACCCGCCCGCCGAGGTCGCGGCGGCCGCCGATGCGCTGATCGCCGCCGTCGGCTGCGGCGCGATCTCGTACCAGCCCAGCGGCTGCGGCCAGACCATCTCGGATCTGCGGATCTGCCTCGACGACGTCAGCGTCGAGCTCGACCAGCTGCGCTACACCGTCGAGTGCACCGCCGCCGGCCAGCCGCTGTCGCCGGCGGCGCTGACGATCGATGTGCCGGCGTCGTGCCTGGCGATCGAGAACGCGTGCCCGACGCCGTGACCGGCGCCGCACCGGGCCGCGACCGCGCCACCGTAACTCGCGTGGTCGGGCTCACCTCCGCCGGCTTTCGGTCGTCGCCGTCGCCTTCGCCCTGCCCTATGATCCAGGCTCCGGTGTCCGCCCAGCCCGAGCTCGCCACCCCCACCGACGACCCCGACCGCGACCCGGCCGGCGCCAAGCGGGCCGGCGACTACGTCCTGGTCCGGCGCATCGGCTCGGGCGGCATGGGCGAGGTCTGGCTGGGGCGGCACGTCCTCAGCGGCTCGCTCGGCGCGGTCAAGCGGATCGGGCGCGCCGGCCAGCGCACCGCGATCGTCGGCGCCTACTTCGCGCGCGAGGGCCGCGCGATCACCCGGCTCGATCACCCGCACATCGTGCCGCTGATCGACATCGGCGCCGACTACCTGGTGACCGCGTTCGTCGACGGCGGCGACCTCGCGCGGCGGCTGCAGACGCCGATCGCGCCGGCCGCGGCGCTCCACCTGGCCCGGCAGATCGCCGACGCGCTGGTCCACGCCCACGACCGCGGCGTCGTCCACCGCGACGTCAAGCCGTCGAACGTGCTGGTCGACCGCCGCGGCAACGCCTACCTGACCGACTTCGGCCTGGCCGCGCTCGTCGACGACCCCGACGACCCGCGCCCCGGCGCCGGCACGCCGCTGTTCATGGCGCCCGAGCAGCGCCGCGGCGAGCCCGCCGGGCCCGCCGCCGACCAGTACGCGCTCGGCCGCACGCTGCTGGAGATGCTGATCGGCGGCCGCGTCCCGCTCGATCGCGAGAGCGCCCTCGCCGAGCTGCCCGCGGGCCTGCCCGACCCGCTGCGGGCGCTGCTCGAGCGCGCCACCGCGGCGCGCGCCGAGGACCGGTTCCCGTCGATGCGCGCCCTCGCCGACGCGCTGGCCGCGATCGTCGCCGATCACGCGACGCCGCCGCGGCGCCTGGCGCCGATCCTGCGCGACCCCGACGCCTTCCGCTGGGCCGCGGGCGCCCACGCCGTCGTCGACGTCGGCCCCGACGTCAGCCGCGCCGACTACCGCCTGCGCGACCTGGTCGCCGCCGGCCTGCTGCCGCGCGACGACGTCGACGAGGTCCTCGATCGCGCCGGCCTCGCCGACATCGGGTTCGCGGCGTGGGGCGATCGCGGCCGGCTCGGCGCGCTGACCGCGGCCGACGCGCTGACCCGCGCCACCGACGTCGTGATCCTGCTGCACGGCTTCGGCCACACCCGGGAGGCGTGGGGCAGCCTGGCCCGCGCGGTGTGCCGCGACAACGCGCAGGCGCTGGTGCTGGCGCCCGACGTCCACGGCTTCGGCGAGACCCGGTTCCGGCGGACCCCGACGATCGCGCAGGCCAGCATGGTCGGGCTGGCCCGCGCCGTCGACGACTGGCGCCGCCTGCTCGGGGTCGCGACGATCCCGACCGCGCTGGTCGGCCACTCGATGTGCGGGCTGGCGCTGCTGACGATCGACGACGACGGCGCCGGCCTGCGGGTGGCGCGGATCGCGGTGACCCCGACGCTGGCGAGCCACGATCCGGCGCTGTGCCGGCGGTTCCGCAACCAGGCGCGCCTCGCGGCGACGATCGGACGCATCGCGCCGCTGCGGCGCTGGTTCATCCGGCGCTCGGCGACGCGCGTCGAGCAGAACCGCCACCTCGTGCCCGAGGCGGCCAGGCTGATGGCCGAGGAGATCGCGCGCATGCCGGGCGGCGTGCTGCACCGCGTGGCCCGCGCGATCGGCGACGCGCCGCCGCGGCTGGGCCGCCAGAGCCGGGTCGCGGTCGTGGTCGCGGTCGACGATCCGCTGATGGACTTCGCGGCGCTCGATCGCGCGATCGCCGACGTCGGGATCGCGCCCGAGCACGTCCACCGCTTCCCCGACGGCGGCCACCACCCGCACGTCGAGAGCGCCGCGCACCCCGAGTGGAGCGCGCGCAACGGCCTCGATCTGGCGCGCGTGATCGACGCGATGCTGGTGTCGGCGGCCGAGGCGCCGGTGCTCGACGGTGACTCGCCGGTCGGGCTCGACTCGACGGTGCAGCTGCACACCACGGTCGCCGGCTCGAGCGACAGCGTCTGAGAGGTCGTGAAACGACCTCGTCCCGTGCAGGCAGGTCGGACGTTCCTCGTCGGAGCCGCCGATCATGCGGCGCGCGAGACGCGAAGGCTTCTCACGCGCTGACCGGCGCGGCGCGCTGACCGCGCCTCGGTGACGCGCGATCGCCGAGGCGGCGTCACCGCGCCGGGTGGCAGCTCGGCTGGCCGGTGTCGCCACCGGCGACGCCGGTGACGTCCGCTCGTCGGACGACGCGCGCCACGACGGCGCCAGGGCCGCGGCGCCTGGTCCGGACGCCGGACGCCGCGGTTGGTCCGCGCCCTGCAACCGTGGGCGCGGCGAAAGGCAGGCTGACCATGAAGCGAAGCGCAATCGGATTCACGCGCACCTTGGTGCTGTCCGCGACCACCGTCGCGGTCGGCGCCGGCTGCGCGACGGTGGACGGCGGCGGCGACGACGGCGACGCCGACGCGCTGATCACGACCCTCGCCGCCGGCGAACGGCTCGTGATCGATCCCGCGGGCAGCGCGATCGAGCTGCGCGCCGCGCTCGACCGCGGCGATCACGTCGACGTCGCCGACGTCGAGCTGCGGGTCGAGCACGGCGCGATCACGGTGCGCGCGGTCGCGCCGGCCCCGGCGCCCGGCGCCGACCCCGGCGCCCCGACGCCCGCCACCGACCTCGTCCTCGACGCCGAGCTGGCGTTCGCGCCGGTGGCGCTGCCCGA
Organism: Kofleriaceae bacterium; assembly: GCA_020633495.1. Taxonomy (GTDB): domain Bacteria; phylum Myxococcota_A; class Polyangia; order Haliangiales; family Haliangiaceae; genus WYBA01. The sequence goes on from JACKDR010000001.1 coordinate 299,078, forward strand.
CGACCTCGGCCCGGGCGACCTCCGCCTGGTCGACGTCGCGGTCGCGACCGCCGCGCCGGCCCGCTGCACGCCGCGGTGGACCGCGGATCAGGTCGCGTGCGACCTCGACCTCGAGCTCGACCTGCGCTGGAGCCTGGCCCGGGACGGCTGGACCTACCCGCTGGGCGGCCAGGCGCTGCGACCGATCGCCGTCGCCACGACGGTGACGCGCACCGCGGACGGCCTGCGGGTCGACGCCGCCGGCGGCGCCGACGGCACGGTGTGGCGCTGGGCCGGCGTCGCCGAGCTCGACGAGGTCGCGGTCGTGCTCGCCGCCGGCGCGGACGTCGACTGACCGCGGGCGCCGTCGCCGCGGCGCCCGGCATCCGGGCTACCATCGCCGCGGATGAGGCAGTGGCCCGGCAACGTCGTCCGCTTCCTGGCGATCGTGCTGGTCGTGGTGGTCGGCGCGATCGCCTACGGCGTGGCGCGCCTGGCGACGCTGCTGCTGTACTGGCGCCGCGCCCGCCGCCGCGCCGCGGTGGCCCGGCTGCGCGGCCGCCTGCTGCGCTGGGCCATGACGCTGCTGGGCGCCACCTTCATCAAGCTCGGCCAGGTCCTCAGCACCCGCCCCGACCTGCTCGAGCCCGAGACGATCGACGAGCTCCGGCACCTGCAGGACCGGCTGCACGCGTTCGGCTACCGCAAGGTGCGGCGCATCATCGAGGCCGACCTCGGCGGCCGCGTCGAGGACCACTTCGCCGAGCTCGACCGCCGTCCGGTCGCCGCCGCCAGCGTCGCGCAGGTCCACCGCGGCCTCCTCCACGACGGCACCGAGGTCGCGGTCAAGGTCGTGCGCCCCGAGGTCCGCGGCACGATCGAGCGTGACGGCCGCCTGCTCCACTTCTTCGCCCGCATCGCCGAGCTGTCGCGGACCGCGCGGCTGTCGCGACCGGTCGATCACTGTCGCGAGCTCATCGACGGCATCCTGATGCAGACCGACCTGCGCGGCGAGGCCGCCCACTACGAGCGCTTCCGCGCCAACTTCGCCGGCGTCCCGGGCCTACGCTTCCCGACGGTGTTCCCGGCGCAGTCGAGCGAGCGGGTCCTGACCATGAGCTTCGAGCGCGGCCGCAAGATCGACGCGCTCGGCGCGGGCGGCCACCCCGAGCTGGCGCTGGTCACCCGCCGGACCTTCTTCAAGATGTGCTTCGAGGACGGCTTCGTCCACGCCGACCTCCACCCCGGCAACATGCTGGTCGGCGACGACGGTGACCTCGTGATCTTCGACGTCGGCCTGGTCAAGCACCTCGACGCCGAGCTGCTCTTGCAGCTGGTCGACTTCTCGCGCTGCGTCGCGATGGGCACCAGCGCCGACTTCGTCGGTCACCTGCGCCGCTTCCACACCTACATGGGCGACGTCGACTGGGACGAGGTCCAGCGCGACGCCGAGGCCTTCGTGGCCCGGTTCCGCGATCGGACCTCGGCGGAGCTGGAGATGGGCGTCTTCATCCGCGACGTCTTCGCGATCGGGCGCAAGCACAAGATCCAGCCCCTGCCGGAGATGACGCTGATCCTGGTCGGCGTCGTCACCTCCGAGGGCATCGCCAAGATGCTCGACCCCGGCGTCAACACGTTCCACGAGATGGCCGCGTTCCTGATGCCGCTCGCGCAGCGGCTCGGGCTCGGGCCGGCCGCGCCGGCGCCCGCGCCGGGCGCGGGCGCGGTCACGACGCCCGATCCAGCCTGACCGGCCGCGCCGGGTGTGCGAGGATGCGCCGGCCCATGACACCGCTCTTCATCGACGGGACCGAGGAACGCGCCGCCGAGCTGCGCCGCATCGTGCCGGCGCTGCGCTTCGAGCTCGCCGGCCTCCCGGTGGGGTACTCGACCAGCGCGCCGGATCCGGCGACCCGCGCCCACGACATGGTGGTCGCCGCCGAGCACGTCGAGCCGTGCTTCGCCGAGGCCGTCGATCTCACGACGATGGAGGGCAAGAGCCTGCGGCTCGAGCTCGACTCCGAGAACGACAACCGGTTCTGCCGCTGGTTCCGCGAGACCCCGGTGCGGCTGCACCTGTGCGTCGCGCTGCGCCGCGCGCCGGGCGCCGAGATCGAGCTGTTCGGCGCCGAGTGCGAGGGCCGGATCGCCGACCAGCCCGCGGGGCCGCGGCCGTTCGGATGGGATCGCCTGTTCGTCCCCGACGGCTACACCCGCACGCTCGCCGAGCTGGCCGAGGCGCCGGGCGGCGACGATCCCGACCCGGTCGGCCTGCGCGGCCTGGTCTACGGCGATCTGGCGCGCGCGCTCGGCTTCACCGCCTGAGCCGGCGGCCCCGGCCTGCCCGCGCGGCGCGGCGCGCTACGGCGCCGCGGTGATGGCCTCGTGCAGCGCCACCAGGCGCCACTCGTCGCCGTCGCGCAGGTAGACGTAGAACACCCGCTCGGGCAGCGGCGTGTCGCGGTCGGCGGTGACGTCGACGTTGACGCACACCCAGCCGAGGCGACCGTCGCCGGTCAGCGCGGCCCGCGGCTCGCCGCGCACGAGGGCGGCCGGCGGCTCCGCCGGCGGCGGCGCGGCGGCGGCGCCAGCCTCGTCGTCGGCGTCGGCATCGTCGCCGCCCTTCTTCTTGGCCTTCTTCTTCTTGGCCTTCTTCTTCTCGGCCTGCTTCTGCTTCGCCTTGGCGTCGGCCCGGGCCTTCTTGAGCTCCTTCTTCCACGCCTTGTAGACGGCGTCGACCCCGACCGTCGGCCGGGTCGCGCCGCGCGCGATCACCATGACGTCGTCGCGCTCGGCGAGCTGATCGATGAGGTCGTCGCGATCGACGGTCGCCTCCTCGACGAGCGCCACCACCGGCTGGCTCGCCGGGGTCGCGCCGCCCGGCACGGCGGGCAGGACCGCGAGCTTGCCGTCGCCCTGCAGCTTCGCGGCGCGCTTGGCGGTGACCGGGCGCCCGAGCTGGACCGCGCGGATCACCCACAGGCCGTCGCTGTCGACCAGCACGAAGGTCGCCAGGTAGCTCTGGCCGTCGAAGTCGACCTGATCGGTGGCCCACGCCGAGTGGCCTCCCGGCGCCGCCGCCACGGTCAGGGCCCGCGACTTCAGCCGGTGCTTCTTGCCGCCGCCGGCCTCGAGCGCGTCGGCCAGCGCGAGCAGCGCGGCGCTGCGCTCGGCCCACACCTGCGGTCCGGGACCGGCGACGAAGACGTCGGGCGCCAGCAGCGACAGCAGGCCGTCGTGGCTGCCCAGCTCCAGCGATCGGTAGGCCTCCTCGATGACGTCGCGGGCGTTGCCCGCGGCCTCCTCGACGTCGACCGGCGCCGGCCTGCGCACCTTGGCCCCGCCGCCGCCGCCGCACGCCGTCACCGCCACCAGGATCAGCACCGAGGCGGCGACGCCGCCCCACACGCGTCGCCGAGGCTTCATCCGCCCATGGTCGCCCGGGCCGCCGGACACCGCAAGCGGCGCCGCCGCAGGCTCGCGAGCACGCCCAGCGCCAGCAGCGCCGACGTGCCGGCGCCGGCGGCGCCGCCGCCGGTCGAGCAGCAGCCGCCGTCGTCGATGACCGGCGGATCGGGGTCGGGATCGGGATCGGGATCCGGATCCGGATCCGGATCCGGCGCCGGGCCCTGCCGGTAGCGGACGCCGAAGGTCTCGTCGACGTCGCGGCTGGTCGAGGTCACGGCGATCGACAGCCACGCCGTCGGCTCGTCGGCGGGCAACGTCACCGCGATCGCGCCGGCGCCGTCGGTCAGCGCGACGCCGTCGGCGCCGTCGCGCACCAGCGTGGCGTGGCCGACGGCGGCGCCGCCGCGGCTGCCCACCGCGTCGACCTCGACGCCGAGATCGAGGACGCCGTCGGCCGGGCGCGCCAGCTCGATCGTGACGTAGCCGAAGGCGTGCGGCGCCCGGTCGGTCAGCGTCGCCCAGCCGGTGGTGCCGGCGGCGCCGACCCGCGCCGCCACCGGGTCGTGGCCGGGGTACGCCGCGACGTAGGCGTCGATCCACGGCGCGACGGCGTCGCCGTGCAGGCCGTCGAGCCGGACCGCGCGGGCGGCGAAGTCGCCGAACGCGTCGGCGAGGTCGACGTCTCCGGCGACCGCGTCGAGGACGTCGAGCGGATCGTCGCCGGGGCTCGCGGTCGACCACGACCGCGGCACCAGCGTCGGATCGGCGGCGGTCTCGGTGACGAAGCGCGGGAACAGCGACGCGCCGTACTGGTGGACGCCGGCCACCGGGTCGGCGCCGAACGGATCGGCGTGGAGGAACACCGCCAGCTCCGCGGTCAGCGCGTAGGCGCCGACGAACGCGAACGCGACGTCGAGGTCGGGCAACAGCTCCTGCGACGCCCACTCGGCGGTGGCCTCGTAGTACCAGAACGCGGCGTCCTCGAAGTAGACCGGGAAGGTGAACTGGAAGTCGTGGTACAGCTCGTGCGAGGTGACGTGGCGGATCGTGGCGGCGTCGCCGCCGGCGCCGACCAGGTTCTTGCTCATGACGAAGAACGGATAGCCGTCGTCGTCGAGGTAGGCGTAGCCGCCGTCGTAGTCGATCGCCGGCTCGTCGGTGGGCCCGGCGACGTAGGCGTTGATCTTGTAGGTGTCGGCGCCGATCGGCGGGGCCTGGCCGAGGCCGTCGACGTAGAAGACGTAGGCCTCCTCGAGCGCGTCGAGGACCTGCTGCGCGTCGGCGTCGCTGAGCGCCGCGCTCTGCCACTTGACCGCGAAGTTCGCCGACTCGCGGACCTGGAAGGTCCCGGGGAAGCCCTCGCGGACCAGCTTCGTCGCGGTGGGGCCGAGCGCGACCCGGGGCGCGCGCCGCGCCGTGCGCAGCGCCGGCAGCCGCGCCGGGGTGCCGCAGCGGATCGTCGGCGGCGCCGTCGGCGCGGCCGCGGCGGTGGCGGCGACGCCGGTGGTGGTGAGCAGCGCGACGCCGGCGGCGAGCGCGATCGAGGCGGTGGTGGGGCGGTGGGACATGGGGGCTCCAGGGTCGGCGCGGCCGGGCCGCCGGGGCAACGGTCGCACGCTGACAGCGACGGCGGGTCGCGGCGACCGTGGGTATCGGTCCGTGACCGGGTTGGGTACAACCGACGCATGTCGTGCCGCCTGCTGCCCGCCGCCGTGATCGGGATCGCGCTGGTCCTGATCGCGGCTCCCCGCCCCGCCGCCGCCCAGATCGTCAACGTCCAGGGCGTGCTCGCCGGCGACCCCGAGCCCGGCTGGTCGGGACAGGTCACGGTCACCGCCGACTGGCGGACCGGCAACACCGACCTGGCGCTGATCGGCGGCTCGGTGACGACGCTGTACCGCCACGATCGCTGGCTCGGCCTCGGCATCGTCCGCGGCGAGTACGCCGAGGCCACCGGCGCCCGGCTGTCGGAGAAGACGTTCGAGCACCTGCGCGGCCGGGTCGAGCTCGACCGACGCTGGATGTGGGAGGCCTTCGGCCAGCACGAGTACGACGCGTTCCGCCGCCTGTCGGTGCGCGCGCTGGCCGGGACCGGCCCGGCGGTGCGGCTGGTCCGGGGCGAGCGCGCCCGCCTGATCGCCGGCCTCGCCTACATGCTCGAGTACGAGGCGCTCGACGATCGGATGGGCGTCGCCGACGCCGGCGAGACCTCGATCGAGCACCGGCTGTCGAGCTACCTCACCGGCAGCTACAAGGTCGACGCCAAGATCGCCGTGACCCAGACGGTCTACGTCCAGCCCCGGATCGACGACCCCGCCGACCTGCGCCTGCTGTCGGAGACCGCGCTGACCAGCAAGCTGTCGTCGTGGCTGGCCGTGACCACCAGCCTGATCGTCGCGCGCGACGCGTCGCCGCCGGACGGCATCGAGCCGCTCGACAGCGCGCTCAAGGTCCAGCTCGGCGTCACGTTCTGAGCCGCGGCGCGGCGCGCCGCGGCCGCGGGCTACAGCCCCTCGGCGACCAGCGCGGCGTCGCTGGCGACGACGTCCTCGCGGTTGCGGCCGCCGTCGCGGACGATGAAGTAGATCCAGCCGTCCGAGCGGAAGTGCGGGTACAGCGCGTACTGGTTCGGCGCCATGTTGGTGATCCGGACCCGCTGCCCGGTGCGCAGGCTCATCAGGTAGATGTTGGACGCGCCCGAGGTCCGGTAGCCGGCGAAGCCGGGGTCGTTGCGATCGGCGAAGCCGAGCTCCTGCGCGTCGGCGTCGGTGTCCTCGAGGTAGTGGTGGAAGACCAGCCACTCCTCGTCGTAGCTGAACGCCGGCTTGCCGCCCGAGTAGCAGTAGCGGGCGGCGACCTGCGCGGTGATCTGGTAGCTGTTGCCCTGGGGCGCGTAGTTCAGCGCGCGCATCGTGAAGCCGTTCTGCTCGCCGGACGGCCCCGACACCCGGCTGATCAGGAGCCCGGCCGACGGCGACAGCACGGCGTCGCCCTCGTACGGCGTCGACACCGCGACCGGGATCCGGGCCTGGAAGGTGGTGCCGTCGAAGACCATCGGGGTCAGCGACGCGCCCGAGTTCTGCGCGAAGTTGGCCGACGGGTCGCCGTGGGTGACGAAGTGGCCGCCGTCGTCGCTGACGAACGGGCCGTCGACCGCGAAGTAGTCGCCGCCGCCGGGCAGCGCGCCGACGTGCTGGTACAGCCCGACCTCGCCGAGATCGGCGCAGCCGGCCTCGGTCATGCTGATCGACGCCGGGCCCGCGGTCAGCACCGACATCGCGCAGACGTTGCGGGCGCCGCCCTGCATGACGAAGCCGGAGTTGTCGGGGAAGAAGCCGGGGTCGTACGAGGCGTCGACCGGGATCACCCGGTCGGCCTGGAGATCGATGATCGCGGCGTTGGGGCTGGTGTAGCGGCCGTGGCCGACGAAGCGGCCGTCGGCCGAGCTGCGGGTCCAGTACGCCGACGCGTAGGTGACCTCGTGCAGGACGCGCAGCACGCCGTGGCCGCTGACCGCCCAGCTCGCGCCGAACCCGGTCGACGCGGCGTCGGTCTCGTCGGTCAGGCAGTCGCGCGGCCCGGCGGCGCCGGCGCAGCCGTACATCAGCAGGCCGCTGGCGACGTTGCTGGCGCGCCAGCCGGTGGTCGCGATGGCGTCGAGGTGGGCGCCGACCGACGGCGTGATCAGCGCGTCGCACTGGCCCGGCGGCGGGGTCTCGTCGAGCATCTCGTCGAGCAGCGGCTGGCCGCGCACGAACCACTCGGCGACGACGTCGTAGTCGTCGTCGGGCAGCGCCGGCAGGCCGCCGGGCGGCATCTTGACCTGGCTCTGGAACGTCGCCCACTGCGCGGCGCCGTCCTCGGGGTAGGCGCGGGCGAAGGTGTACGCCCACCAGTCGCGGCCGGCGCCGGCGGCCCAGAAGCCCAGCGCCGGGGTCGCGAACTTGGTGCCCGACACCGCCGAGCGGTTCTTGACGCAGTCGATCATCGCCAGCGCCGAGGCCTGGCTGGACACCGCGAGGTCGGTCAGGCAGCCGGCCAGCGCGTCGCTGGTGTACTCGCCCCACTCGCGGAGCTTGCTCTCCGACAGCGAGTGGCACGGCACGCACGCCGACTCGGCGCCGTCGACGTCGGCGCCGAGGATCTGCAGCGCGCGCAGCGCGAGCTGGTCGTCGGGCAGGTCGACGGGGGTGCGGAACGCCGGCGCGACGTCGGCGTCGGGCGCCGCGGCGTCGGGATCGGCGCCGCCGTTGTCGCCGCAGGCGGCGAGCGCGGCGAGCGCGGCGCAGGTGAGGGCGGCCAGGGCGACCGCGTGGCGGGAGGGGCGGGGGGGACGAGGCATGCCGCATCCTCACCCGGCCGGGGGCCCCGGGGCCACGACAACCTTGGCTGTCAGCGCTATCCGCGGCTGACCCGACGCGGAGCGCGGGCGTCGCGGCGTGCGCCGCCGCACGCCCGGCGCTCGGCCGCCGCCTCGCGCGCCGGCGCGGCTCAGGTGGCAGGGGCGCGGCGCGCCAGCCAGCGATCGCCGAGCGCGGCGGCGCCGACGACGGCGCGCAGGGCCAGGCGGTGCGCGGCCGTCGGCGTGCCGCGCGGGAACAGGAACCCGTTGAGCGCGTGCTGGCCGCCCTTCGAGACCTCGAACAGGCCCTTGACCGCGGCGCCGTCGGCGCCCCGGTCGGCGCCGTGGTGGGCGCGCATCCGGCGCAGCACGTCGTCGTGGAGCCGGAAGGCGTGGCGCTCCATCTCCGCCTGATCGACGCCGAGGGTCGCGAACGACTCGCGCAGGGTCATGCCCCCGGCCAGCATGGTCAGCTGGATGCGGGTCTGGAACCACCACAGCGCGCGGGCCTCGCGATTCGACAGCCCGGCCAGCACGCTCGGCAAGGTCAGCACGCCGAGGCCGACGTGGCGGGCCTCGTCGCGCTCGAAGTAGTACAGGAGGTCGCTGAGCACCGGCTCGAGCCGGGCCTCGCCGATCATCTTGAACAGCACGACCGCGGTGTTCTCGACCATCAGCTGCATGCCGACGACCTTGTAGAGGAGGTTGTCGGTCTCGAGCAGCTCGACCAGCAGCGTGCGGCTGAAGCCGCCGAGCTTCTGGATCGGCACGCCCGCGCGCCACAGGTAGTCGCGCAGGACGTAGAAGTGGCGGGCCTCGTCGAAGACCTGGCTCGACGCCGCCATCTTGGCCGGGGTGTCGTCGAGCTTGAGCGCGAGGTCGGCGCTGATCGACCACGCCGCCAGCTCGCCCCACAAGAGCACCGCCGCGACCTGGGCGAACGCGGCCTTCTTGTCGTCGGGGAAGTGGATGCCGCCGTGCTTGGCGATCAGCTCGTCGAGGACGGCGCGGCCGTCCCACGCCTGCTCCTGGCTCTTGTGGTAGATGCGCGCCAGCGTGCTGGTCCGGGCCTCGGCCTGATCGACCAGCGACGGATCGCCGAACGCGTAGGGCGGGAACTGCGCGGCGGGGCGACGAGGGTGGAGCCACTGCGTGCTCGGAGCTGCCATCGGGTCCTCCTGGGCTGAGATCACTCGGGACGTACGCGATCCGAGAGCACGCCGACGGCGTGCAGGTGGGCGGCCTCGCGGGCCAGGGCGTCGAGATCGACCGGGGCGTCGCTGCGCAGCGCGGCCAGCGCCAGCTTCTCGACGCCGCCGACGATGATCGTCGCGACCATGCGGGCGTCGAGGTCGCGGGTGATGCCGGCGTCGCGGACCGCGATCAGGCCGCGCTCGACGATGCCGATGAAGACGTCGTCGATCTCGGCGAGCAGGGTCTCGATGTCGACGTCGAGCCCGACCGCCTCGCGCAGCACGATGCGCAGCGTGTCCTCGTCGTCGAACACCACCGCGAGGACCTCGCGCAGCTGGGCGGCCGAGAACTCGATCGCCTGGGTCCGCGTGAGCCGCTCGGGCGCCGGGAACCGCTGACCGGCGACGGTCTGGCGCTCCATCAGCGCCCGCACCCGGTCCAGGGTCTCGCGCAGGATCGCGGTGAACACCGACTTCTTGTTGCGGAAGTACTGGTAGAGCGTGCCGCGGCCGATGCCGGCGGCCTCGCAGATGTCGGCGATGCTGGCCGCGTGGAAGCCGCGGGTCGCGAAGACCCGCTTGGCGCAGTCGAGGATCTGGCGCTGCCGCGCCGGGGAACGCATATAACTCATTGAAACACTACAGAACTGACGTGTCGGTTCTGTAGTGTGGCAGCGCCCCGCGGAGCGGTCAAGGCGCGGATGACGCCGCCGTGGCGCGGGCGGCCTACGAGGCGACGAGCCCGCGGAGGCGCTCGATCACCGCCGGGCCGTGCGGCCCCTCGAGGATGCGGGGCACGGCGGCCTCGATCCAGTCCGACCACGGCCAGCGCTTCCCGAGATCGGAGAGCCCGTCGATCACCAGCTCCAGCGCCCAGACCTCGGACGGTTCGGTGAGCGCGGCGACCACCTCGGGGAGGCGTGCCCGCAGCGCCTCCACCTGCGACCCGGTGAGGTCGGCCCGGGTCACCACGACGCCCACCGCGTCGAGCCACGGCGCCGGGGACGTGCGGGCGGGCGCCGGCGCGAGCAGCGCGTCGACGAGCTCCGGCTGGGTCGCCCACACCTCGAACAGCGAGGCGGGCAGCGGCATGTTCGCCAGCGCGTAGTCGCGGCACTCCGGCGTGAACGGACAGCGCGCGAGGATCGGCGCGGTCTCGCCGTGGTCGCGCTCGCTCGCGGCTTCGACGCGCAGCTGCTCGATCGCCACCGTGGCCCAGCGCGGATCCAGGGTCGCGGCGGCGCCGATCGACGCCAGGAGCGCGCTGACCTCCTGTCCCGACGCGATCCACGGCGCCGCCAGGTCGAAGAGCTCGGTGGGGCTCACGAGGGTGGCCGCGGCCTTGATGATCGCGCGCTCGTCGGCGCCGCCGAAGGACGTCCGCGCGCGCAGGACGCGGCCGGCGACCTCGACCGCGCCGGGCACGTCGGCGCCGAGCATCGTCAACACCAGGCGCGGATCGTCGGTCCGCCTCGCCTCGTCGAGCGCGGGCGGGTAGCCGCGCCGGACCAGCGTGGCCAGCAGGGCGCCGTCGACATCGGCGTCGGCGTGCTCGCGCGCCGCCTGCAACCACGCGTCGGGCAGCGGCGACCCGAACAGCAGCGACGAGACCTTGCCGTGCGCGACGCACGCGACGAGCACCTCGCTCACCACGGGGTGCGCGTGGTGCGGGGCGAGCACGGCGAGCCAGGGCGCGTAGTCTCGCGCGCCCACGCTCGGGTCGTCGAGGTACTTGCTCGCGCTGGCCAGCGCGTCGCGGACCGCCGCGGCCAGGTCGGCGGATGCCGCCGTCGCGGCCGCGGTGGGTGCCGGCGGCGTGACGGCGGCCGGCAGCTCGACGGCGACGCCGCGCAGGCGCGGGCTGGCCGCGAGCGCCGCGATGCCGCGCTCGGACAGCTCGTTGCGTCGGAGATCGAGGCGTTCGAGGCGGGCGAGCGTCGGGATCGTCGCGAGCTCGGTGGCGCCGGCGTCGTCGACGGCACAGCCGGAGAGGCGGAGGTCGGTGAGCGCACCGAGCCCGGGGGCCCGCGCCAGCGCGAGCGCGCCCGCCGAGCCGATCGGGTCCGTCACGCTCAGGACCTGGAGCGACGGCAGCGCGGTGCCGGCCAGCCGCGCCGCGCCGCGCGCCGTCAGCGACGAGTCGTACACGACGAGCCGGACCAGCGACGCCAGCCAGACCGCGTCGAGCACGCGCGCGAGGCCGTCGTCGCCGAGGCCGGTCCATCCCATCGTCAGGGCCTGGAGGCGAGGGAACGAGGAGGCCAGCGCGCGGGCGCACGCGGGACCGACGCGGTTGTTGACGATGCTGACCGCTCGCACCGACCGGTGCTGCGGCGCGGCGATCACCTGGGCGAGCAGCTCGTCCGGGAGCGCGTTGCTGGACAGGTGGAGCTCCTCGACGTGCGTCGCGTCGCGAGCGCCCACGACCGCCTCGACGTCCGAGGAGCCCAGGGCGCCACCGAGCGCGAGCGTGTTGCACAGGCGCCAGCTCCGCAGGTCCGCGACCACCACCCGGGGCCCGCGCGCGCCGTGGTCGTCCAGCCACGGCGTCGGCGCGCGGCGCGGCACGTCCGGAGGCCACGCCGCGAGCGCGTGCTCCAGCGCCGTCCATTGCGCCTCGGTGAGGTCGACCTCCTCGGCCAGCGCCAGCAGCGTGCGGAAGCTGTCCTCGGTCGGCGTCGCGGCGAGCGTCAGGATGCGGTCGAACATGGGGCAGGTCCTCCAGGCAGGGTCGAGATCGCGACGGTGGCGGCGGCGGGCGGCCCTACCGCAGCTCGCGGAACGGCGCGTCGTCGACCAGCTCGCCGGCGGCGCCGACCCGCGCCGTGGTCGCGGCCAGGATCGCGGCGCGCACCTCGGCCGGATCGGTCGGCAGCGGATCGCGCCACAGCCGCACCACGCCGCGCATGGTCGCCATCGTCAGCCCCGGGAACCGCCAGATCGCGCCGGGCGCGGCGCCGGTGGTGTCCTGGCGCCACGTCCCCGACGCCAGGTCCGCGAACACCAGGCCGTCGTCGACGCCGACCACGACGCCGCCGTCGTCGGTGAACGCGATCTCGCGCACCGCCTTGCCGGGGATCGTGACCGGGTGCAGGGCGGCGTCGTCGACGGCGGCGGCGAGGAAGCCGCCCTCGCCGCCCAGCGCGACCACCCAGCGGCCGTCCGGCGACATCCGCACCTCGGTCGGCGGCGACGTCCACGACGCCGCCAGCACCCGACGCGGCCCGGCGCCCGCGACCACCACCGCCGAGGCCGCGGCGTCCCAGCCGACCACCGCGTCGCCGTCCTCGCGCAGCCACCACGCGGTCAGCGCGCCGACGTCGTCGATCGTGTCGATCGCGCCGGTGCCGAGCCGGCACCGCCGCAGCACGCCGCCGTCGAGCGCCGCGATCGTCGCGCCGTCGCCGCTGATCGAGACGTCGTCGGAGCCGGCGGCGTCGCCGCACACCGCGTCGCCGCCGCCGCCGTCGACCGACCAGCGCCGGATGACGTGATCCTCGCCGGCGGTGTACGGCGTGCCGTCGCGCGCGAACCAGCCGATCGCGGCGTCGCCCAGCGGCCGCGCCGCCGCGCCCTCGGCCAGCGGCAGCAGCACCGCGCCGTCGTCGCCGACGAACAGCAGGTGGCGGCCGTCGGGGGCCAGCGCCAGATCGGAGCCGGCCGGCACCGGCAGCTCGCGGACCCGCACCAGCTGGTCGCCGTCGCGGCGCCACAGCTCGACCGGGCCCATCAGCCAGTCGATGACCAGCGTGGCGCCGTCACCGCTGACCGCGAGCTCCGGCGTGGTCACGACCCGCGGCTCGGCGCTGCCCGGCGGCTGCGGCGGCGCCGGCACCCGCGCCACCGACGCCGGCCGCCGCGGCAGGCGCCACAGCCGCACCGCCGGCGAGCCGGCGACCGCGACGACCGCGCCGTCGCCGCTGGCCGCGACGTCGCGGACCGCGTGATCGGCGAGCAGCGTGCGCGCGCCGCGGTCGCGATCGACGACAGCGATCCGCATCGGCGCCGCGATCACCGCCTCGGCGGGATCGGGGCCGGCGATGACGTCGAGGACGACGTCGTCGGGCGGCCCGGCGCCGTCGACCAGATCCGGCGCCGGGGTCAGGCGCAGCCAGTGCGCGCCGTCGCCGTCGGTCCAGGTCACGCCGTCGTCGTCGCCGGTGATCGCCAGGCCGTGCGGCCAGCGGATCGGCCAGCCGCGCGGCGCGTCGTCGCCGAGGCGCCACACCCACAGCGTCGTGCGATCGCGGGGCACGATCCGGCCGTCGCGATCGCGCTGGGCCTCGGCCCACGCCAGCACCGCGCCGTCGCCGGCCAGCGCGACCGCGTCGGCGCGGACCGCGCCGGGGCGCGCCCGCACCCGCCCGCCGGCCCACACCCGCAGCCCGGCGTCATCGATCGCCACCGCCGCGGCGCCGGTGGCGGCGACCTGCCACGCGCTGGCGACGCCCGGCAGGATCGACGCGCCGTCGCCGGCGGCGCCGCCGTCGCCGATGCGGACCAGCCCGGCGGCGCCGACGCGACGCCCGGCCAGCCACAGCGCGCCGTCGCCGGGCAGCCACACCTGCTCGCCGGCGAAGGTCCGCGCCGACGCGGCGCGATCGTCGACGTCCCAGACGTAGACCATGCCGGCGGCGGCGGCGAGCCGGCGGCCGTCCGCCGACAGCGCCAGCGACCAGCCCGAGAACTGGCAGTCCTGCTGATCGCCGCACGGCGGCGGCAGCGCGATGACCCGCACCGTGCGCGCCGCCAGATCCCACACCCGCAGGTCGCGGCGATCGAGGCTGGCGATCCGCCGGCCGTCGGCCGACACCGCGACGGCGTCGGTCGGGTTGGCGTGGCCGACCAGGACGTCGCCGACGCCGGCCTCGAGCGCCGATGCCGCGACCACCCGCGCCGCCGGCCACGCGGTCGAGTCCGCGGGCAGCGCCGCGAGCAGCGCCAGCGCGCGGGTCGGATCGCTGGCGATCGCGCCCTGGGCCTGGGCGATCAGCAGCTCGTCGGCGCGGATCCGGGCCCGGCGCTCGGCGTCGCGGGCCTCGGCCTCGCGGACCTCGGCGACCGCGCGCGCGGCGCGGGCTTCGTCGCGCTCGGCGACCACCCGCTGGACCGCGACGGTCGCGACCACGGCGAGGATCGCGGCGGCGACTGCGGCGACCGCGACCGGCGCGCGGTTGCGGCGCAGCCACCGCCACAGCTTCTCGCGCCAGCCGTAGCTGTAGACCGCGACCAGGTTGCCGGTGACGTAGCGGCGGAGATCGTCGGCCAGCTCGCGCGCGGTCGGGTAGCGCGCCGCGGCGTCGGTCGCCATCGCCTTGGCGACGATCGCGACCAGGTCGCGCGGCAGCTCCGGGACCCGGGTCGCCAGCGGCGTGATGTCGCCGGTCATGACGTTGTGCAGGACCTCGTCGAGGGTCTTGCCGTGGTGGGGCGCGGTGCCGGCCAGGACCTCGTAGAGCATCGCGCCCAGGCTGTAGACGTCGGCGCGGGCGTCGACCGCCTCGCCGGCCGCCTGCTCCGGCGCCATGTACGCGGGCGTGCCCAGGACCGCGCCGCCGATCGTCGCCGACGCGCCCGACGAGGCCGCCGCCGAGGCCCGGCGCGGCGTCGCCGCCACGGTCGCCGAGCGCGCGACGTCGGCCCACGCGGCGAGGGTCGCCGACCGCGCGAGGTCAGGCGCCGCGGCGTCGCCGTCGTCGCCGGCGTCGGCCGCGCCCGTCGCGCTCGCGCCCGCCTCGCCGTCGGGCGCCGCCGCCCAGCCGCCGACCACGACGTCGTCGTCGCCGGCGCCGAGGTCCTTGGCCAGGCCCCAGTCGATCACGACGGTCTCGCCGAACTCGCCGACCAGGACGTTGTGCGGCTTGAGATCGCGGTGGATGACCTTCTCGCTGTGGGCGTAGGCCAGCGCGTCGGCCACCGCCAGCACCGTCGGCACCAGCGCCAGGCGCTGCGCGGTCGTGGTCGCGGCGGCGGCGACGTCGGCGAGCGGTCGCCCGCGCACCAGCTTCATGGCGTAGAACGGGGCGCCGTCGTCGCCGCGGCCGGCGTCGTGGACCGGCACGATCGACGGGTGCTCGAGCCGCGCCGTGATCAGCGCCTCGCGGACGAACCGGCGCTCGGGCTCGGGGCCGCCGCCCAGCATCTCCTTGAGCGCCACGGTGCGGTCGAGGTGACGATCGCGGGCCCGCAGGATCCGGCCCAGGCCGCCGCGCGCCAGCTCGCCGCTGACCTGGTAGCGCGACCGGTCGACCCGGGGCAGGGTCGGCGCGGCGGCGCCGCCGCGATCGACGACGTCGTCGGCGGCGAGGGTGTCGCGGTCGACGCGCGGCGCCCCCAGCACCTCGTCCGAGATCGCGGTCTCGGACAGGGCCAGGTCCTCGTCCGCCGGCGGGCGCGACCTTCCGCTCACCCGCCCATCATATAGGATGCCTCCGTGGCCCACCTGGACCGCGCGCCGCCGGCGACGGAGGGCGCGCGACGAGGGGACCGGGGCCCATCGCCGCGAGCCAGCGCGCCGCCGCCATGCTTGAATCCGACCATGTTCGAGGTCGACGCCGAGCCCGCGCGCGCCCGCGCCCTGCCCCCGCGCCTGTACCTCGACCCGGCGGTCGCCGAGGTCGAGGCCCGCGAGCTGTTCGCCCGCACCTGGCAGCTGGTCGGCCACGCCGGCCAGCTCGCCGAGGTCGGCGACCAGGTCGCGGTCGAGGTCGCCGGCGAGCCGCTGGTGATCGTCCGCGCCGACGCCGGCCTGCGCGGCTGGTTCAACGTCTGTCCGCACCGCGCCGGCCCGCTGCTGGCCGGCTGCGCCCGCCGGCGAACCCTGCAGTGCGGCTACCACGGCTGGACCTTCGACCTCGACGGCCGGCTCCGGCGCGCGCCCGGCGCCGACGCCGACGCCGCGACGCTCGCCGACGTCGCGCTGGCCCCGGTCGAGGTCGCGGCCTGGGGCCCGCTGGTGTTCGCCGCGATCGCGCCCCGGCTGACCCTCGACGACCAGCTCGCCGGCATCACGCCGCCGGCGGCGTCGCTGCGGTGGGTGATGCGCCGCGACTACGAGCTGGCGTGCAACTGGAAGGTCTACGTCGACAACTACCTCGAGGGCTACCACATCCCGATCGTCCACCCCGAGCTGCACGAGGAGCTCGACCCCGACGGCTACCGCACCGAGGTGGCCCGGTGGTCGTCGCGCCAGCACGCGCCGCTGCGCGCCACCGACGGCGACGGCAGCGACGGCCGCCGCTACCGCCCCGACGACCAGCCCGACGGCGCCGACGCCGAGTACCACTGGGTCTTCCCCAACCTGATGCTCAACGCCTACCAGGGCCAGCTCCAGACCAACGTCGTCGTGCCGCTGGCCCCGGATCGAACCCGCGTCACGTTCGAGTGGTTCGCCGAGGTCGCGCCCGCCGAACCTTTGGTCGATGAACGCTGGCGCCGGCTGGTCGACTTCAGCGACCTTCTCCAGGTGCAGGACACCACCATCTGCGAGCAGGTCCACCGCAACCTCGGCTCCCGCGGCGCCCGGCGCGGCCGCTACGTGCCGCGCCACGAGGCCGGGGTCCACCACTTCCACCGGCTGCTCGCCGAGCTGCTGGCGCCCGCGCTGGTCGCGGCGGCCTGCCTGCTCGCCGCCTGCGGCGGCGGCGGCGGCGGCGACGACGCGGCGGCCACGCCCGACGCCATGCCGACCCGCGTCTTCGGCGGCGATCGCCCGGTCGAGCTCGAGGTCCCGGCCGGCTACGACCCGTCGCAGCAGTACCCGCTGGTGCTCGTCCTCCACGGCTACAGCGCCAACGGCCTGCTGCAGGAGGCGTACATGCAGCTCGCCGAGCTGTCGACCAGCGGCACCGCGTTCGTGCTCGCCCCCGACGGCCTGGTCGACAGCGACGGCAACCACTGCTGGAACGCCAGCCCGGCGTGCTGCGACTTCGACCACCGCGGCGTCGACGACGTCGCCTACCTCGGCGGCCTGATCGACGACGTCATGGCGTCGTGGTCGATCGATCCGGCGCGGGTCTACGTCATCGGCCACTCCAACGGCGCCTACATGGCGTACCGGATGGCGTGCGACCGCGCCGACGTGATCACCGCGATCGCCGGCCTGGCCGGCTTGATGATCTCGGTCGACGGCTCCGGCTGCAACCCGGCGCGGCCGGTCAGCATCCTGCACCTGCACGGCGACGCCGACGACACCGTGCCCTACGACGGCGACGGCGGCCCCGGCGGCGCCGGCGCCAGCCCGGGCGCCGTGGCCTCGACGGCGATCTGGGCCGCGCTCGACGGCTGCGGCACGACCACCACGGCCGGCGCGCCGCTCGACCTGGTCCGCGACATCGACGGCGCCGAGACCCAGGTGGCGAGCTACGACGACTGCCCGTCCGGCCTCGGCGTCGAGCTGTGGACGCTGACCGGCGCCGGCCACATCCCCAACTGGCAGCCCGACTTCGACGAGACGGTCTGGGCCTGGCTGACCTCGCACTGATCGCCCTCGCCGCGCAGGTCCCGTGCACGACATCACCCTCGACCACGCGCCGCTGACGCTGGCCCTGGCGATGTTCGCCGGGGTCCTGGCCCAGGCCGCGGCCCGCCACGTCCACGTCCCCGGCATCGTCCTGCTGCTGGTCGCGGGCGTCGGGCTCGGCCCCGACGGCGCCGACCTGATCCGGCCCCACGTCATGGGCGAGGGCCTGTCGGCGATCGTCGCGTTCGCGGTCGCGATCATCCTGTTCGAGGGCGGGCTCAACCTGCGCATCGAGGTCCTGCGCAGCCACGCCAAGCCGATCCGCCGGCTGGTCACGGTCGGCGCGCTGGTCACCGGCGCGCTGGCGTCGGTGGTCGCCCGCGTCCTGATGCCGTGGGACTGGCGGCTGTCGATCCTGTTCGGGACGCTGGTGATCGTCACCGGCCCGACCGTCGTGACGCCGCTGGTCCGCCGCCTGCGGCTGGCCCCCAACCTCACGACGATCCTGATCGCGGAGGGCATCTTCATCGACGCTGTCGGCGCGACGATCGCCGTGGTCGCGCTCGAGATCGCGCTGGCCGGGTCGCGCGACGCCGCGGCCGCCGGCGCGATGTCGATCTTCCTGCGCTTCGGCGCCGGCGCCGCGGTCGGCGCCGCCGGGGGCCTCTTGCTGATCGCCCTGCTGCGGGTCCGCAAGCTGGTGCCGCACGGCCTCGAGAACGTCCTGGTCCTGGCCGCCGCGGTGACCACGTTCCAGGTCAGCGACGCGCTGGTCGCCGAGAGCGGCATCACCGCGGCGATCGTCGCCGGCCTGATCGTCGGCAACGTCGGCTTCGCCAAGCTCGGCATCGTCGCCGACTTCAACGAGCAGCTCACCGACCTGCTGGTCGCGACGCTGTTCGTCCTGCTCGCCGCCGACGTTCGCCTCGACGACATCGCCGCGCTGGGCTGGCGCGGCGCCGCCGTGGTCGCCGCGCTGATGCTGCTGGTCCGGCCGGCGACGGTCTTCGCCAGCGGCGTCGGCACCGACCTGACCCGCAACGAGAAGCTGTACCTGTCGTGGGTCGCGCCGCGCGGCATCGTCGCCGCCGCGGTGGCGTCGCTGTTCGCGATCGAGCTGGCCCGCGACGGCGTCGCCGGCGGCGTCGAGATGCGGGCGCTGGTCTTCGTCGTGATCGCCGTGACCGTCACCGTGCAGGGCCTGACCGCGGCGCCGGTGGCGCAGCTGCTGCGGGTCCGACTGCCGCAGCGCAGCGGCTTCCTGATCCTGGGCGCCAACGCGCTGGGCCGGTTCCTCGGCGCCGCGCTCGCCGACGCCGGCCAGCGGGTGATCTTCGTCGATCGCAGCGAGGGCTCGTGCCGCGCCGCCCGCGACGCCGGCTTCACCGCGGTCAGCGGCAACGGCCTGTCGACCGACGTCCTCACCGAGGCCGGCATCGACGGCGTCCGCTGCGCGGTCGGGCTGTCGCCCAACGAGCACGTCAACCTGCTGTTCGCGCGGCTGATCGCCGACGAGCTGCGCGGGCCGGAGCTGGCGATCGGCCTCGAGCGCTACGTCGACGAGGTCACGCCGTCGATGATCCAGCACCACGAGGTCGGGATCCTGTTCGCCGGCGAGAACGACCTGCTGCTGTGGCTCGACCGCGCCCGCCGCCGCACGCTGATCCGCGAGCGCTGGCGGCTGGCTGCCGGCCACGACGCCGCCGCGCTCGCCGAGCTGCCCGGCGACGACATCCTGCCGATGGCGCTGATCCACGACGGCACGGTCGCGCTGGTCAACCGCCGCACCCAGCCGCGCGGCGGCGACGAGCTGATCGTCGCGATCGTCGCCGAGCGCCGCGACGCCGCCACCGCGTGGCTGGCGGCGCGCGGCTGGAACCCGGTGTAGCGCCCGGTCGCCGCGGCCTACGGCTGCACGGTGTCGACGGTGACGGCGTGGTCGCCGTTCCAGTCGACGGTGATCGCGTAGTGATCGCCGCTGGCGCCCTCGACCTCGAACCGGCTGGCCGGCAGCGTCACCAGCCCGACCGGCTCGCGGAACTGCTCGAGCAGCGGGCTCTGCGGCGCCTCGCGGGTCGCGGTGTCCATGATGCCGATCGCCCGCGCCGGGGCCGGGCCGCCGGCGACGTCGAGCACGACCGGATCGAGGGCGAGCGCCAGCCGCTCGGCGGGCAGCGTCGTCAGATCGTCGCCCAGCGAGTACGCCGGCCCGGCCAGCGCGGTGACGACGGCGCCGGCGCGGGCCTCGGCGAGCGTGTACGGGGCGCGGACCTGGACCTGGTCGGCGTCGAGCCAGATCCGCGGCCACAGCCAGGCGCGCCCGGCCAGCGCGCGCGCCGCCCAGCCCACCATCGTGAACTTGAGGTCGAAGGCCTCGAAGGCGGTGTCGGAGCCGATGCGCAGGACGTCGGCGCGACCGATCACCGGCAGGATCGGCGCGCCGCAGGCCTCGATCACGGCGTCGGGGCCGGCGGCGTCGCGGATCGCGGCGAGGCCGCGGCGCAGCGCCTCGACCCCGGTGACGGCGTCGGCGCGGTCGCCGGCGAACGCGCCGGCGTAGAGGAAGTCGAGCTTGAAGTAGGTGAAGCCGGCGGCGGCCAGGGTCGCGATCGGCGCGGTCGCGATCGCCAGGCCGTCGGGATCGGTGGCGTCGACGACGTAGAAGCTGCGCGGGTTGCCGGTGAGCCGGTGGACCAGGGGTTGACCGTCCGGTCCCCGGACGAAGCGCGTGGGGTCGCCCTGGGCCGCCGCCGCCGTGGTGTCGACCAGGAACGGCGCCAGCCACACGCCGGCGACCAGGCCGCGATCGGTGATCGTCGCGCCGATCGCCTCCATGCCGCCGGGGAAGCGGGCCTCGTCGGCGACCCAGTCGCCCCACGCCGGCTCCCAGCCGTCGTCGATCTCGACCAGCGGCATGCCCAGCGGCGCCAGCGTGGTCGCGACCGCGTCGACGTGGGCCTCGATCAGCGCGGCGTCGATGTCGGGGAAGTGCTCGTTCCACGAGAACCACCCGGCCGGCGGCCGGGCCGGCGCCGGCTCGGCCGCGTGCTCGGCGGCGAACGCCGCGGCCAGGCGATCCATCGCGGCCTCCGGGGTCGCCGCGGCGGCGACCAGGATCGGCTCGCTGCGGACCTCGCCGCCGGCCCCGGTCAGCGGCTCGCGCGCCGCGCCCCACGCCACCGTGACGTCGGCGCCGTCGCCGGCGCGCACCGCCGCCAGCCCGGTGACCGCGACGTCGGCGCGCAGCGCGCCGACCACCAGCGCCGGGCCGTCGGTGCCGCGCCGGAACAGCGCGGCGTGGTAGCCGGCGCCCAGCTCCTCGTCGACCGGGTCGCCCGACGCCGGCACCGGCCACGCCGGCAGGCCGTCGGCGGCCAGCGTCACCGCCGCCGGGATCTCGACGGTGCCGACGAACGACCACGACTGGTAGCCCTGCTGCAGCATGCGATCGGCGGGCACGCCGGGCAGCTCGAGGGCGACGCCGAGGACGTCGCCAGGCGCGGCCAGCGTCACGACGACGCCGCCGTCGACGTCGGTCGTGGCGATCGTGGCCGCGACGTCCCAGGTCGCGCCGTCGACGGCGCGGGCGTGGGCGGTGACGCCGCGCAGGCACAGGCCGTCGAGCGCCAGCGTGTAGGTGCCGTCGTCCGCGGCGCCGGTGACGCAGGCGTCGCCGCCGCCGTCGTCGCCGCAGCCGGCCAGCGCGGTCGCGATCAGCAGGGCCGCGGTCGCGGTGAGGTGTGCGGCGAGATCGTCGAGGGAGCGAGCCACCGCGGCAGCCTACACCGGCCGCCGGCGGCGCCGGCGCGCGATCACGGCGGCGCCGCCTCGGCCGCGTCGGCGTTGGCCTCGGTGCGCAGCTCGAGGTAGCCGCGGGCCGCGTAGGTGGCGGTCTGCACCACCGCCTCGGACCGGGGCGCACGCTCCCCGGCGGCCATGTAGATCCGCTCGAGCCAGCCGATCCACGGCCGCGCCCGCCGGGACAGGCGGGCCCGGGCCTCCTCGGTGCCGGCCCGGCACGCGATCCGCGCCGCGCGCACCTGCTCGGCCGACGGCCGGCCCTCGAGCAGGTCGGCGAGGCCGCCGCACGCCCGCCACGCCCGATCGATCACGGCGCGGGGCGAGCCCTCGGCGCGGCGTTGCAGGTCGTCGACCAGCGCCTGCCAGGGGCCGGCCAGGGCCGCGCGCACCTCGGCCGAGCGCTCGGCCAGGGTCTGGAACCACGGCGTCAGGAGCTCGTCGGCGGTGCGGGCCTCGGCCCAGGCGTCGTCGCGGTAGGCGCCGTGCTCGACGTAGCGCGCGATCCGGCCCAGGGTCGGCGCCCCGGCGGCGAGGTGATCGGCGTAGCGGGCGACCGCGGCGTCGAGGTCGGCGGGGCCCGGGGATCTGGAGACCCAGTCGCGGGCCCCGGCGACCCAGTCCTCGATCTCGTCGTCGCCGAGGAAGCCGGTGTCCCACCGGACCTGGCGCGGCGGCGACGCCGCGTGGCTCGCCGCCGCCACCGCCGGGTAGCCGGCGGCGGCGAAGCGCAGGTTGCGGTCGATGACGTCGACCAGGTAGCGGTAGCCGGCCAGGACCTCGTCGGCGGAGAGCCGGGGCGCGGCGTCGGGCGCGGGCGCGGCGTCGACCGGCGCCGCCGGCGCGGGCGACGGGGTCGCGTCGCGCGGCGGTGGCGCGGTCGCGACCGCGGCGTCGGGCGTCGACCGCTTGCGGCCGGCGCAGAACGCCAGGACCAGCCCGCCCCCGGCCAGCACCGTGACGACGACCACCATCACCATCGCGAACGCCTTGCCGTCGCTCGGCCCGCCGTCGCGGCGCCGGCCGCGCCGGCCCCGCCGACGGCGGCCGCTGCCGTCGCTCGCGGCGCTGCCGCCGCGGCGGTCACGCTCCTCGGCGGCGCGCAGCGCGTCCTGCACCTGTGGATCGAGCTCCCGGGGCACCGCCACCGAGGGTACACCACGACGTCAGAGGCGGACCGTAGGGTCGGGCCGTGGCCAAGCTCTACTTCCGCTACGGCACCATGGACAGCGCCAAGACGCTCAACCTGCTGGCGGTCGCCCACAACTACCGCAAGCAGGGCAAGCGGGTGATGCTGCTCAAGCCCCGCATCGACACCCGCTTCGGCGCCACCACGATCGCGTCGCGCTCCGGCCTGTCGGCCGAGGCCGACCTGGTGCTCGACGCCGGCGACCGCCTCGACCCCGCCGACTTCGAGGGCGTCGACTGCATCCTGGTCGACGAGGCCCAGTTCCTGTCGCCGGAGCTGGTCGTCGACCTGCGCCGCATCTCGGTCCGCCCCGGCGTCCCGGTGATCTGCTACGGCCTGCGCACCGACTTCCAGACCCGGCTGTTCCCGGGCGCTGCGCGCCTGATGGAGCTGGCCGACCGCATCGAGGAGGTCAAGGTCACCTGCCAGTACTGCGGCCGCAAGGCGACCTGCAACCTGCGCCTGGTCGACGGCCGCGCCGCCATCGACGGCCCGTCCGTGATGATCGGCGGCGACGAGCAGTACGTGCCGGTGTGCTGGCAGCACTGGGACGACGCCGTCACCGCCGCCGAACGGGAGCGGCTGCGCGCCGTCGGCTAGGCCGCGGACGGAGGTACATTCGCACCATGGAGCTCGAACGACGCGACGACGTGGCGGTCCTGCGCCTGCGGGCCGGCAAGGCCAACGCCATGAACACGGCCATGCTGGGCGAGCTGAACCGGCTGGTCGACGAGGCCGGGCGGACCGCCCGGGGCCTGGTGCTGGTCGGCGACGGCAAGGCGTTCAGCGCCGGCCTCGACCTGCCGGCGCTGGTCGACCTCGAACGCCCGGCGATGCGCGAGTTCATCGACATGTTCGCGCGGGCGATGATCCGGGTGCTGCGCCTCGACATCCCGGTGGTCGCCGCGATCGACGGCCACGCCATCGCCGGCGGCTGCGTCCTGGCCCTGCAGGCCGACGTCCGGCTCGCCGCGCGCGGCGCCGCGCGCATCGGGCTGACCGAGACCCAGCTCGGCATCGGCCTGCCCGCGGTGGTCACCGAGGTCCTGCGCATCCGGGTGCCGCCGTCGTCGCTGGTGCCGATCGCGCTCGAGGGCCGGCTGCTGTCGCCCGACGAGGCCCACGCCCTCGGCCTGGTCCACGACCTCGTCGAGCCCGACGCCCTGCTCGACGCCGCGGTCGCGCGCGCCGCCACCCTCGCCGCGCTGCCGTCGCCGGGCGTCGCGCACGTCAAGGCCCAGCTGCGGCGCCCCGCCCTCGACGCGATGGTCCTGCACGGCGTCGCCGAGCGCGAGCGCTGGCTCGACACCTGGTTCACCGCCGAGGCCCGCGAGCGCATCACCGCCGCGGCCGCCCGCCTGCGCGGCTGAGGTCAGTCGACGACGACCAGGCAGTCGATCGAGGTCTCGATGCGGAAGTTCGACATCGAGGTGTGGCGCTCGGCGTGGAAGACGTCGAGCGCGTAGACGTTGCCGACGGTGATGCCCAGCGCGCCGGCCTGGGCGTCGAAGTCGATCGTGCCGCCCTCGGGGCCGTGGACGCCGCCGAGGTCGAGGGCGAGGCTGCCGTTGACGAAGACGAAGACGTCGTCGTCGCCGGTGAAGGTGAAGACCTCGCCGCCGCGGTACCGGAAAGTGCCGTGGATCTCGGTCGTGAAGTGGAAGTTGTGGCCCAGCGTCTCCTCGCCGGGCCAGCCGACGCCGTCGAGCGGGAAGAAGTCGAGATCCTCGAAGACGAACGTCCCCGGGGTCGGCTCGTCGAGCACCAGCGGCTGCTCGAAGCGCATGTTGACGTCGGCGACGTCGCGGTACCACTGGTCGAACGACGCCGGGCCCGACACCGTCGCGGTGGCCCCGGCGGGCGCGTAGACCGGCTTGCCGTCGCCGCCGAGGGTGGCCGCGACCAGGCCGCGGTCGTCGCCGATCGCGCCCTCCATGTCGGGGTGGTCGGCGCGGAAGTCGCGCAGCACCGCGGTCAGCGCGCCGCACTGCTCGACGCGGCCGTCGCCACCGGCGCCGCCGTCACCACCGCCGCCGCCGTCGCCACCGCCGTTGCCGCCGTTGCCGCCGTCGTCGCCGCAGCCGGCCAGAACCAGCGTCACCACCAGCGCGAGCGACCGCCAGGCCGTGGGCCACATGCCTCGAGGCTATCACGTAGGATGCGCGCGATGAGCGCCGATCTCGCCACCCTCCTGGTCAGCTGCCCCGACAAGAAGGGCATCGTCGCGTCGCTGGCGCAGACCCTGTACGGCCACGGCGCCAACATCCTCGACGCCGACCAGCACACCGACGCGGTCGCGCAGCTGTTCTTCCAGCGCATCCGCTTCGACCTGTCGACGCTCACCACCGACCGGGTCGCGCTCGAGGCCGGCATCCGCGAGGTCGCGGCCCGCTTCGGCATGGCGTGGCGCCTCGCCTACGGCGGCACGCCGCGGCGCGTCGCGATCTTCGTGTCGCGCTACGACCACTGCCTGTACGACCTGCTGCTGCGCCACCGCGCCGGCGAGCTGCCGTGCGAGGTCGCGATGGTGGTCTCGAACCACCCCGATCTGGCCGGCGCCGCGGCCCAGTTCGACGTCCCGTTCCACCACCTGCCGGTCACCGCCGCGACCCGCGACGCCCAGGAGGCGGCGGCGCGGGCGCTGCTCGACGACGCCGGCGTCGACACCGTGGTCCTCGCCCGCTACATGCAGATCCTCGGCCCCGGCTTCGTCGCGGCGATGCCGGCGCGGATCATCAACATCCACCACTCGTTCCTGCCCGCGTTCGTCGGCGCCAGCCCGTACCGGCAGGCCTACGAGCGCGGCGTCAAGCTGATCGGGGCGACCGCCCACTACGTCACCGCCGACCTCGACCAGGGCCCGATCATCGAGCAGGCGGTGGTGCGCTGCTCGCACCGCGACACCGTCGAGGATCTGGCCCGCAAGGGGCGCGACCTCGAGAAGGTCGTGCTCGCCGCGGCCCTGCGCTGGCACCTCGAGGACCGCGTCCTGGCCTACGCCGGCAAGACCGTCGTCTTCGACTGAGCGGCCCCGGGGCGGCTGGGATGACGCCGCCACGCTGACCCCGGCTCGGCACGCCGCGACGATCCACGGCTTGCGCCGCGGCCCCGACGCCCCGAGAATCCATGGGGCGTGGCCGAGACGCGCCAGACGCCGGGTCGCCCGTGGAGGGTGCGGCTGGGCAACCCGCTGTCGTGGTCGCTCGCCGACCGGTGCCTGACCGCGTCCATCATCGTGACCGTGGCGTCGGCGATCTTCGTCGCGTCGCTGTACCTCGGCGACGGCTGGCCGTTCGTCGCCTTCGACCTCGAGCACGCGCCGCTGGTGCCGGTGGTGTCGCTGGTGCACCTGACCCCGTGGCTGGTGCTGCTCGGGCTGTCGCTGCGGGCGCGGCGCCGGACCCGCGGCCGGCCCGGCGAGCCCGCGCGCGGCGCCGGCCTGGCGGTCGCGACCGTGCTGCTGTTCGCCGAGACCCTGGCGCTGTTCACGCTGGTCACCGGGCCGTTCGCCAGCCCGGGGTGGATCGGCTTCCTGGGCGGCGCGGTCGTCGGCTACCTGATGTTCGACCGCCGGCTCGCGCGCGCCGGCGTCGTGCTGTACGTCAGCCTGGTCACCGTCGGCGCGCTGCTCGAGAAGGCGCGGCCGTGGCGGTGGATCGACGACGTCCTGCCCGGGCACGACTACCCGCGGTGGTCGACGTCGGCGATCGTCGGCCACGCGATCGCCTCGACCGCTCTGCTGGCGCTGGTGCTGACGCTGATCGCGTTCGTGATCGACCGCTGGCGCGATCGCGAGGCTCGCTACCAGCACCTGGCCCGCACCGACCACCTTACCGCGCTGACCAACCGGCGCACGTTCCTCGAGCTCGCCGGCCGCGAGCTGGCGCGGGCCCGCCGCTACGACGAGGCGATCGCGATCGTGATCGTCGACCTCGATCACTTCAAGCGCGTCAACGACCAGCACGGCCACCTGGTCGGCGACCGGGTGCTGGCTCGCGCCGCCGAGATCTTCGCCGCCACGGTCCGCGACGTCGACGTCGTCGCCCGCTACGGCGGCGAGGAGTTCGGCATCCTGCTGCCTGCGACCGACGCCGCCGGCGCCCACGAGGTCGCCGAGCGCTGCCGGCGGCGCCTCGCCACCACCGCGATCGAGCTCGACACCGGCGGCGCGCCGGTCCACATCACCGCCAGCCTGGGCGTCGCCTCGGCCCGGGGCGCCAGCGCCCAGCTCGAGGATCTGCTGCGCCGCGCCGACCAGGCTCTGTACCGGGCCAAGGCGGCGGGCCGCGACTGCACCGCGGTCGACGGCGACCAGCCCGGCGCCGGCGCCGACGACGCCGCCGCCGCCGCGCCGGCGACGACCTGAGAGGTTGTGATCTTTTCGGGCGGTCCGGATCGACATCCGGACCGCCGGTTGATCTGCTCTCGGCATGAGCCAGCGTGATCTGTTCGACCAGGACGGCGGAACCTCGAACCCTGCCGGGGTAGAGCGTCGGCGCGGAAAGCCGCGGCTACGGACCGTGTTGCGTGAGCAGCTGGGCCTGGAGGTGGTCGACCTCGACACGCTGATCCCGGAGGACCATCCGGCCCGGACGCTGTGGGCGGCGGTGGAGCAGCTGGACCTGACGCTGTTCTACGAGCCGATCGAGGCCCGTGAAGGGGTCGCCGGGCGGTCGGCGACGGACCCGAAGATGCTGGTGTGCCTGTGGCTGTACGCCACCGCGGACGGGGTGGCGTCGGCGCGGGAGCTCGACGAGCTGTGCGTGCGGCACGCCGCGTACAAGTGGATCTGCGGCGGCGTGAGCGTGAACCACAACTTGCTGGCGAGGTTCCGAGTGGGGCACGAGCGAGCGCTGGACGAGTTGCTCACGGAGGTGCTCGGCAAGCTGATGGCGGCGGGGCTGGTGACGCTGCGCCGCGTGGCGCACGACGGGATGCGCGTGCGGGCGTCTGCCGGGGCGGCGTCGTTCCGGCGGAAGCTTCGGTTGAAGGACTACGTCAAGGCGGCGCGCAAGCATCTCGCGGCGCTCAAGGCGGAGGCCGCGGCTCCCGGGCATCGCGATCGCCACGAGGCGGCGCAGCTGCGCGGCGCCGAGGACCGTCGACGGCGCGTCGAAGAGGCGCTGGCGAAGATGCCCGAGGCGGAAGCGATCAAGCGTCGACAGAACGACCCGAAGGACCGCAAGAAGGAGCCGCGCGTGTCGACGACGGACCCGCAGGCGCGGGTGATGAAGATGGGAGATGGCGGGTTTCGGCCCGCGTACAATCTGCAGATCTCGACCGACGTCGATAGCCGACTCATCGTCGGCGTGGGCGTGAGTACGGCGGGCAGCGACGCGCGCCTGGCGCGACCGGCCTCGACGACATCGAGCGCCGCACCGGCGACCTGCCCGAGGAGCTGTTGATCGACGGCGGCTTCGTGTCGATCGAGCAGATCGACGCCGCCGAGGGCCGCGGCGCGTGACCGTGTTCGCACCGGTACCCACACCGCGCAAATCGACCGCGGATCCGCACGCGCGCAAGAAAGAGGACACCGACCGGACGGCCGCGTGGCGAGCGCGGATGGAAACCGACGAGGCCAAGGAGATCTACAAGCAGCGCGCAGCGACCGCGGAGACCACGAACGCTGACCTCCGCTGCCGCCGCGGGCTGGACCGACTGCTGGTTCGCGGGCCCCACAAGGTCACCAGCGTCCTGCTGTGGGGCGCCCTCGCCTACAACCTGCTCCGGGTGCCGCTGGCCACTCTGCTCGGGTAGTCACCACCCCTCGTGGGCACCGTGGCGGCGAAGCGCCGCCGGCGGACCACCGGTCGCGCGCTCGCCCGTGCCATCCGATCGATAGGATTACAGGCTCTGAGCCGAGCGTCTGCGCGAGGCGGTCTCGGTGCAGGCGCCGCGAGCCCGTCTGCGGGCGAGCGCGCCGATCGACAGCGCGTGTGACGATGGAATCCTCACACGCGCTGAGCCGAGCGTCTGCGCGAGGCGGTCTCGGTGCAGGCGCCGCGAGCCCGTCTGCGGGCGCGCGCGCCGATCGACAGAGGCGCGTCTGCGCGAGGCGGTCTCGGTGCAGGCGCCGCGAGCCCGTCTGCGGGCGAGCGCGCCGATCGACAGCGCGTGTGACGATGGAATCCTCACACGCGCTGCGCCGAGCGTCTGCGCGAGGCGATCTCGGCGCAGGCGCCGCGAGCCCGTCTGCGGGCGAGCGCGCCGATCGACAGCGCGTGTGAGGATGGAATCCTCACACGCGCTGCGCCGAGCGTCTGCGCGAGGCGGTCTCGGTGCAGGCGCCGCGAGCCCGTCTGCGGGCGAGCGCGCCGACGTGGTGGACGTGGTGGACGTGGTGGACGTGGTGGACGTGCTGGACGGACGTCGCGTCGGTGCTGGCTCCCGGAGGCCCGGAGAGGGCGGCGGGGATGGTCGGGGTGGTGCGCGGCGCGGCCGGCTGGCCGGCCGGCGCGGTTGGACGGGGACGCGGGGACGGGGGGGCCGCGGGGCCGTGGGGTGCGGCGCGGTCGGGGCGTGGCTGCGCGGGCTGAGGCTCCGGCCCAGCTGGTCGCTGGCTCCCCGATGAGCGTGGTGCTGGCGCCGGCGTGGGTGCAGCACACCACCACCGGCGCCGGGCCCGAAGACGGGGGCCCGGCGCCTCGGCGCGGGGCGCGAGCGTTGCGGGCGCGCGCCGGGCATCGGGATCGCGACGGCCGTGCGAGCCGTGATCGACGCTGTCCGGCAACCGGACAAGAAAGACACGACCCGGGACGATCGCGGTCGATTGTCCTTGACGGCGTTCGCGGCCGACGACGACACGCCGACGCGATGCCGCGGCCGATCGTCGACGAGACGCGCAGCGGGGCCCGCTGCGCCGCGAAGCGGACCGCGACGACGACGCAGAGGGTCGAGAGCGGTCTCGGGGCGCCACGGCGACGACAGGAGGTCCGAGATCGTCGTGGTAGAGAAGGAATGCGCGCGTGCGCAGGGAGGAGTGGAGATGTTCGATCGCGAGGACGACGAGGGTGTGGTGTCCAGTGGGCTCGACGGTGCCGGTCTCGGAGACCGAGACGCAGCCCCCGACTGGCGCCAGCTCGATCGCCAGCTGCGCGGCGTCGCCCGACGGCGCGCCGCGCTCGACGCCGAGGAGGCGCGCTGGCTGGTGCTGGCGCAGCAGGTCGAGCTGCACCGCCGGTTCGGCTACGCCAGCCTGCACGAGTACCTCGAGCGCACGCTGGGCTACGGGCCGCGGGCGGCGCGCGAGCGGCTGCGCGTGGCCAGCGCGCTGCAGGTCCTGCCGCGGACCGCGGCGGCGCTGGCCCGCGGCGAGCAGTCGTACTCGGCGGTGCGCGAGCTGACGCGGGTCGTTCGCGAGGACACCGAGCGGGTGTGGCTCGACGCGGCGGCCGGCAAGACGGTGCACGAGATCGAGACCCTGGTCGCGGGCCGCAAGCCGGGTGACCTGCCCGGTGATCGGGTGGATCCGGCCGAGGTCCGGCGCGTGGTGTCGCTGGAGGTCAGCGCCGAGACGTACGCGCTGTGGCGCGACGCGAGGCTGGCGCTGGAGCTCGAGCGCGGCGAGGCCGTGCCCGACGACGAGCTGCTGCGGGTGCTGTGCCTCGGCATGCTCGCCGGCGCGCCGGGCCCATCGAGCGGAGCCGGCAAGCGCGGGCGCGCGGCGTACCAGATCGCCTTGATGCAGTGCCCCGACTGCGAGCGCGTGACCCAGGACGGCGGCGGCCGCGCCGTCGAGGTGCCGGCGACCGTCGTCGAGCGCGCGCGCTGCGACGCGCGCGTGCTCGGCCGGGTCGATCGCGACGTTCACCTGGGCGCGACGCCGACCCAGACCATCCCGGCGCCGGTGCGCGCGGCGGTGGTCGCGCGTGACCACGGCCGCTGCCGGGTGCCGGGCTGCCGGGCGTCGCGATGGGTCGAGGTCCACCACGTGCAGCCGCGGGCGCAGGGCGGTCGGCACACGCTGGCGAACCTGATCTCGCTGTGCGGCGGCCACCACGATGCGGTCCATGTGGGCCGCTTGAGAATCGCGCGATCGGCGTCGGGGGAGGTCGTCTTCGCGCACGCCGATGGCACACCGTACGGCGCGTCGCCGGGGACCAGGGACGAACCGCCGACGGCCGTGGCCCGTGGGGGCCGCGCCGACGCGGCCCCCATGACCGGTCGCTGGCGCCGCGGATCGACCGATCGATGCGGCCGGTGACGCGACGATGAGCGGGCGCCGCGCGGTCGACGCGCGCGACAACGATCTTGACACCCCACGGAGGATGAAGTCCTCGCACGCCCTGAGCGGATCGTCCGAGATGGCGTCCTGTCGACAAGCTCGCGAAGAACCCCATGCGGACACCGCCTTCGCGCTACTATCGACGCGATGGGGTCACCCGAGGAGCCGCCGCTCACGTCCCAGCAGGCCGAGTCGTTTCTGTCCACGCTCCGCCGCTCGGTCGAGGTCGTGCAGGAGCTGCTCCAGGCCACCGCCCACCAGGACGAGCGCATCCGCTCGCTCGACGCCGAGCTCGACAGCGCGCGGGCGCGGATCGCCTTCCTCGAGCGCGAGACCACGCAGCTGCGCGAGCGGCTGTCGACCGGCATCGCGCCGATCTCGATGCAGCAGATCGAGGATCTGATCGAGGAGCAGAACGCCTTCGCCCACATGTTCGTGACCAGCGACCGCCTGGCCCGCGCGCGCAGCCCTGGCGAGGCCCTGCAGATCGCGGTCGAGGTCATGCACAACCTGGTCGGCGCCCATCGCTTCGGCATCTGGCTGCGCTGGGACGACGTCGCGCCGCAGATGGTGGCGCCGCCCGACCCGCGCTACCAGATCGAGCCGGGTCGGCACCGCGCCCTGCTCGAGCGCGCCCTGGCGACCGGTGAGATCTCGCGCGACGACGGCGCCGACGACGACGCCGTCCCGGTGGCGCTGCCGCTGGTCCTCGACGGCGCCGCGGTGGGCGCGCTGGTCATCGACGGCCTGGTGCCGCAGGTCGGCACCCGCATGGGTCGGCTGCAGGACGACCTGTCGCGGTTCCTGATCGATCGCCTGCCCCTGACCCTGTGCGCCGCCGCGCAGCACGTCGCCCGCGGCGGCGATCGCGCGGCCTGGGACCTGGTGCGCGTCCACGTCGCGCCGGTGCCCGCCCCCGCCGCGGAGAAGACGCCATGACCGCGACCCGACGAGCGCTGGTGATCGAGGACTCCCCGACGATGCGCCAGCTGATCACGCTGGCGCTGCGCCGTATCCCGGGGCTGTCGTTCGTCGAGGCCGCCGACGGCGCCCAGGCGCTCGAGCACCTCGAGCACGACCGCTTCGACGTCGTCCTGCTCGATCTCAACATGCCGGTGATGAACGGCTTCGCGTTCCTCGAGGCGATGGTCGCCGCGCACCCGCCCGAGGCGCGGCCGCCGGTGATCGTCGTGTCGACCGAGAGCGGCCGCGGCGACGTCCAGCGCGCCACCGCGCTCGGCGTCGTCGAGTACGTGACCAAGCCGGTCCGGGGTCCGGACCTCGCCGCCGCGGTCAACCGGGTGCTGGCCGCGCGGGCTTGACCACGCCCAGCGGCACGGCCAGCTCGAAGACGACGCCCTGCCCGGGCGTCGACCGGACCTCGAGGCGGCCGCCCAGGGCCTCGATGTCGGCGCGGGCCGCGGCGTTGCCGTAGCCGCGGCCCGCGTCCATCGTGACGCCGGCGGCGGTCGACAGCCCGGGGTGGAAGATCAGCTGGTCGAGCGCGGCCGGGGTCGCGGCGGCGGCGGCGGGGAGGACACCGAGCTCGACCGCGCGCGCCGCCAGCGCGGCGTGGTCGAGGCCGCGGCCGTCGTCCTCGAGGCGGACCCGCAGCTCGCCGCCGTCCTCGCGGGCCTCGAGCCGGATCGTCCCGGCGGCGGGCTTGCCGGCGGCGATCCGCGCCGCCGCCGGCTCGAGCCCGTGCACGACCGCGTTGCGGACCAGGTGGGGCAGCGCCTGGGCCAGCGCGGCGTGGACGCTGGGCGGCACCGCGATCGCGCCGCCGACGTGCTCGACGTCGGGGACCTCGCGCGCCGCGGCCTCGGCGGCGGTCCTCGCGGTGACCCGCAGGTACTCGAAGAGCTGGCCCAGCGGGACCCGGCCCAGCGGATCGATCGCCGCGAGGGCGTCGCGGACGTGGCGCCGCGCCGGGTGATCGGGCGCCAGCTCGGCGAGCGCGTCCTCGAGCCGTCCCGCCGCGTCGGCGATCGTCGTGGTCAGCTCGAGGCCGCCGCCGCCGTCGCCGACCTCGGTGAGCCGGCCGCGCAGGACCACCGCGCGCTCGACCGCGCGGCGGAGATCCTCGACCGCGCCGTCGGCGTCGACCCGGTCGGCGAAGCGCCCGGCGGCGCGGGCCCGGCCCAGCAGCTCCTCGACCGCGTGGGCGCGCCCCGCGATCGAGTTGAGGCCGAGGCCGCGGGCGTTGCCCTTGAGGGTGTGGGTGGCGCGCATGCCGACGTCGGCGGCGGCGGCGCTGAGGGTGTCGCCGCCGACCAGGGCCGCGACCTCGGCCACCGCCTCGCGCGCCTCGGCCACGAACGACGCGAAGATCGCGGGCGCGATCGCCAGCAGCTCGTCGAACTGGGCGAGGTCGTCCTCGTGCTCGCGCAGGACCTCGGCGATGCGCCGGCGCAGCCCCTGGTTGGCGGCCTCGAGCTGGGCCAGCGCGTCCTTGTAGCGCGCGTGCATCCCGACCTCGGCCGAGACGTCGAACAGCGACACCAGCACGCCGACCCGGCCGTCGGCCTGGGTCACCGCGGTGGAGCGCGCCGCGACCAGCAGCTCGTCGCCGTCGTCGGCGCCGGGCGCGCGCAGCTCGCGCCAGCGCCCGCCCGGAGACCGCCCGGCGATGACGTCGTCGACCAGCGCCGGCCAGGCGTCACCGAGCACCTCCGCGACCCGCGCGATGCGGGCCCGCCGGCCCAGCATCCGGCGCGCGATGTAGGAGAGGTGCACCAGACTCCCGGCCGGGTCGATCAGAACGAACCCGAGCTGGAGCTGGTCGAGGAAGGGGAGCACCCCGAGGGTGTGCTCCCAGCTGATCGCGTCGTCGCGCGACATGGACCCCGACGGTTTGTCTGGGCGATGGTACCATGGCGTCACCTCGCAAGGGGGAGCTCAAGGGTGCCGGTCCAGCACGTCCTCGTCTGTCAGGAGCATCGCATCCCCCTTCCCGAGGGGGTCACCGTCGTCGGGCGTGCGATCGGCTGTGGCATCCGCTTCAACACCGCGACGGTGTCGCGCCAGCACCTGATCCTCACCGTGCGCGGCGACCGCCTCACCGCGGAGAGCCTGAGCACGACCACCGGCACGCTGATCAACGGGCGCCGCATGAGCGAGCCCGCGGAGCTCCGCCACGGCGATCGGATCAGCGTCGGACCGCATCTGCTGGTGATCGACGTCGTCGAGGGCGCGGTCGCCGGGCGCCTGGCGGCGCGCCGCGCGACGTCGTCGCCGGACGCCGACGACTACGACGAGGACACGATCGCCGGCGAGCCGGCCGAGGTCCTGTCGCTGGACGAGCTCGCCGATCAGCTGCCGCCGACCAAGGCGATCCGCACTCACACCTGCCCGAGCTGTCGGGCCCGCGTCGCCTTCACCGAGGCGGTGTGCCGGTCGTGCGGCCACGCCTGGGGCGCCACCGACCCCAGCGCGATCACCGGCCGGATCACGATGCGCCACATCGTCAACGACGTCCGCCAGGCCACCGAGCCGGCCGCCGCGGTGCCGGTCATCTACGCCAGCGACGAGATGACGATCGACGTCACCGTGTCGGAGATGGATCAGGACGGCCTGTTCGTGCCGACCGAGCTGCTCGATCCGGTGGGCACGACCTGCGAGCTGACGGTGCTCCCCGACGGCCACCCGGCGGTGACGTTCCACGGCCAGGTGCGGCGGGTCCGCGCCAGCGCCGACACCCACGGCCCCGCCGGCCTGTTCATCCACTTCACCGAGGTCTCCGAGGACGCCGGGCTGTGGCTGGTGCGGCGCCTGCGCCAGCTCGACCGCTGAGCTGGCCCGTGCGTCGGCCCGGCCGCGCGCCGCGCGATCGCCGTGACCCGATCGCCGCGCCGCCGGTCTCGATGGAGACATGCGACGCGTCTTGCTCCTGATCTTCCTGCTCCTCGCCGCCGCCGCGCTGACGGTCCTGCCCGGCTGCGGCGGCGCGCTCGGCGCCGGCGCCGACGACGGCGGCGACGACGCGATCGGCGGTGACGACGCGCCGCCGGCGCCCGACGGCGGCGGCTGGCACGGCGACGGCCTGCCGCCGGATCCGCTGGCCGCGCGCCCCGGCGTGGTCGTCTACTGGGGCCAGACCGGCTGGGGCGGCGCGCACCCGGCCGAGCCCGACGGCTGGGAGCCGTCGCTGGCCGAGGTGTGCGCGGCGCCGAGCTACGACGTCGTCGTGCTCGGGTTCGTGACCTCGTTCGTCAGCGCCCGCAACGGCGGGCTGCCCGAGACCAACTTCTCGTACCACTGCGAGCAGCCGATCGACGTCGACCACCCGTTCCTGCTGCGCTGCCCCGAGATGGAGGCCGGCATCGCGGCGTGCCACGCCGCCGGCAAGAAGGTGCTGATCTCGCTCGGCGGCGCCGCCGGCGCCTACGGCTTCACCGACGACGCCCAGGCCGAGGCGTTCGCGACCACGGTGTGGGACACGTTCCTCGGCGGCGACGGCGCGCGACGCCCGTTCGGCGACCAGGTCCTCGACGGCGTCGACCTCGACGTCGAGGGCGGCGGCCCCGCCGGCTACGCCGCGTTCGCCCGGGCCCTGCGCGGCCGCATGGACGCCGCCGGCGACGGCTGGTTGCTGACCGCGGCGCCGCAGTGCCCCTACCCCGACGGCCACCTCGGGCCCGCCCCGGGCACCGCGCTCGGCGACGCCGCCGATGCCTTCGACTACGTCTTCGTCCAGTTCTACAACAACTGGTGCCGCGCCTCGTCGGGCGCCCCGTTCGACGACAGCTACGCGGCGTGGCGCGCGCTCGCCGGCGCCGGCGGGCCACGGGTCGTGGTCGGGCTGCCGGCGACGCCGGACGCCGCGCCGGCGGGCGGCTACGTCGCGCCCGAGGCGCTGGCGCCGCTGCTCGACGGCGTCGCCGGCGATCCGGCGTTCGCGGGCGTCATGCTGTGGGACGCGTCGTTCGACCGCCACAGCGGCGCGCCGACCTACGCGGCGCGCGCCGCCGCGCTCCTCGGCGACTGACCGCGGCGCCGGGACGGCTGGCGCCGCGGGCGCCGCTGCCCGTAAGCTGGGTCGACGATGCGACGACGCGCGGTCGCGATCCTGATCGGCCTGGTCGGCCTGATCGGCCTGGTCGGCCTGGTCGGCGCGCTCGAGCCCGGCGTGGCCGGCGCCGCGCCGCTGCGCGCGGTCGTGCGTGACGGCGGCAAGGGCGCCGCCGCCGCCGCCGCCGCGCGGCTGCGCGGCCAGGCCGTCGATCTCGACGTCGAGCTGATCGAGGTCGGCGGCCGGCTCGAGGGCGGCCGCGACGCCCAGATCGACGCCGCGGCCGCGGTCGCCGACGCCCACGACGCCACCGTCGTGGTCTGGTTCACCGCGCGCCGCGGCGCGATCACCGTCGTGGTCGCGACCCCGGCGACCGCCGCGTCTTCGTCCGCGAGCTCGCCACCGGCGACGCCTCCGCCGACGCCGAGGCCGCCGCGCTGGCGGCGCGCGGCGCGCTCAAGGCGATCGCGCTCGGCGGCACGATCGGCGTCGAGGTCGCGGCGCCGCCGCCGCCGGACGCCCCGCCGCCGGCCGGCCCCGCCACGCCGCCGCCGCGGTGGGCGCTGGCGCTGGGCTGGCAGGCCGCGCTCGACGGTGGCGCCGACGCCGGCGCCCACGCGCCGCGGCTGGGCGCGCGGTGGCGACGCGACGGCTGGCGCGCCGCGGCCGACGTCACGATCGGCGTGCCGCTGCGACGCGACGGCGACGTCGCGGTCGATCTGTCACGCTCGACCCTCACCGCGGCGCTCGGCTGGGGTCGGGGCGGCGCCAGCCTGACCGCCGGCGCCGGCCTGGCCCTGTACCGGCGCGCCACCGTCGACGTCCCCACCGGGCTCGCCGCGACCGACGCCACCTACGCCGCGGCCCTGATCATCGAGCCGGCGCTGGCGTGGCGGCAGGGCCTGGTCGGTCGGTGGTCGGTCGAGGTGACCGTCGGGGTGGACGTGGTCGCAGGTGCGCCCGAGCTGGTCGTGCAACGTGCCGGAACCACCGAGGTCCTCGCCGATCTCGCGACCGTCCAGCCCCGCCTGAGCGCGGCCCTGACCGTGGAGCTGCCGTGATCGCGCGCGCCGTGACCCGATCGGCGCGGTCCGTCCCTCGATCCCGGGTGCGTGTTCTTGGCTGATCTACCCCAGACCGACGACCGGATCGCGGCGGCCGCCCGTGGCGACCGCGCCGCCGCGGCCGAGGTGTGCCGGGAGATCCTGCCGCGGGTGCGCAACCTGGTCCGCTACCTGGTGCGCGGCGATCAGATCGCCGACGACATCGCGCAGGAGGCGCTGATCGCGGTGCTGCGCGGCCTGGGCAGCTACCGCGGCGAGGGCCGCTTCGAGGCCTGGGTCGATCGCATCGCCGCGCGCGCCACGTTCGCGGCGCTGCGCCGGCTCCGCGGCGAGCGCGGTCGCCTCGAGGCGCCGGATCCCGAGGCGGTCGAGCGCGCCCGCGCCGACACCGACCCGGGGCTGGGCGCCGGCAACAGCCCGGGCGCCGGCGACCTGCTGCTGCGGCGCCAGCTCGCCGACCTGCTCGACCAGCTGCCGGGCGAGCAGCGCGAGGCGCTGGTGCTGCACTTCAGCGCCGGCATGACCGTCCCCGAGATCGCCGAGCTGACCGGCGCTCCGTTCGAGACCGTGCGCAGCCGCCTGCGGCTCGCCAAGCAGACACTGCGCGATGCGCTGGGAGGCCGCGATGCGCGACGAACCTGAGGTCCACGAGGCCGACCTGGAGCGGCTGTTCCGCGTCGACGGCGCCGGACCGGCGCTGCCGGCATCGGCGGCCCGCGCCGACGCGATGATCGCCGCGGCGCTCGACGCCGTGCTCGGGCCGATGCCCGGCGGCGGCGGCGGCGGAAGCGGCGGAAGCGGTGGCGGCGGCGCGGGCAGCGGCGTCGGCGGCACCGTCGGCGTCAAGGCGGCGTGGGTCGCGGCGATCGCCGCGGTGCTGGCGGGCGGCGCGGTGGTGGCGTACCTGGTGCTGCGGCCGCCGGCGGCGACGAAGGTGGAGGTGCCGGCGATCGAGGTGGCGGAGGTCGGGACGGGATCGGAACCGGCGTCGGGCACGGGCACGGGCACGGGCACGGGCACGGGATCAGAACCGGCGTCGGGCACGGGCACGGGCACGGGATCAGAACCGGCGTCGGGCACGGGCACGGGATCAGAACCGGAGGCCGACTACCCGGAGATCGAGGTCGATCCCGAGCCGCGGCGCGCCACCCACGATCGCCCGCGCCACGACGACCTCGACGACGCCGGGGTCGACGATCTGCTGGCGCGCGCCAACCAGGCGCGCGGCGCCCGCAAGTGGCGCGACGCCGACGCCCTCTACGCCCGCGTCGTCGCCGAGCACGGCGACAGCGCGTCGGCGCAGGTCGCGCTGGTCGCGTCGGCCGCGCTGCACCTCGAGCACCTCGGCGACGCCCGCGGCGCGGCGCGACGCTATCGCGACGCGCTCGGGCGACGGGCTCGCGGCGGCGTCGCCGAGGAAGCCCGCTACGGCCTCGCCGAGGCCTACCGCGCGCTCGGCGACGCCACCGCCGAGGCCGGCGCGCTCGACGACTTCCTCGCCCACCACGCCGACTCGCCGCTGGCCGACCGCGCCCGCGCCCGTCGCGCCCAGCTGGACGCCGGCCCCCGGTGACCGTCGCCGTGACCTCATCCGCGCGTCGCCGCCCGCCGGCCCGTCCGACCGTCGCGTGGCTGGTCGCGCTCGCGGCGGCGCTCGCCGCGGTGGCCGCGGGCTGCGCCGGCCAGGACGTGGTCGCGATCGACGACCTCACCGACGGCGGCGCGCCGCTGTACTGCCAGGGCAACGGCCCGCCGATCCTGGTCGGCGACGGCATCACCGTCGGCGAGGGCAACGGCTCGTCCGACGACGTCTGCTCCGGCGAGATCGCGGTCCGCACCTTCCGCCACGCCCTGTGCACCTGCGAGGGCTACGTCACCAGCACCCGCCTCGACACCGACTCGTTCGACTCCGCCGCGGGCCCCTACACGCCGGGCGGCGTCGCCGGGCCGGTCGGCATCGACGGCGTCCTGCAGACCAGCGCCGCGCTGGCGATCGGCGGCGATCTGACCGTCGCCGGCGGCGGCGGCGCCGCGCTCGGCGGCGATCTCGACGTCGTCGGCGACCTCGCGGTCGGCGGCGCGCTCGGCACCGCGATCGCGGTCACCGTCGGCGGCGACGCCGCGGTCGCCGGCTCGATCGATCTCGCGGCGCTGACCGTCGCCGGCACCCTGACCGTGCCCGCCGGCGAGACCATCGGCGCCGCCACGCTGACCACCGGCGCCACCGTGCGCGCGCCGGTGACCGTCGAGCCGCCGTGCGCGTGCGCGCCCGACGACTTGATCGACATCGCCGACTTCGTCCTCGCCCACCGCGGCGACAACGAGGACGCGCTGCTCGGCCTGACCCCCGATCGCCTCACCGACTACGTCGGCGACACCACGCTGGTGCTGCCGTGCGGGCGCTACTACCTGGGCCCGGTCCGCGGCCAGGGCGCGCTGACCCTGCGCGTCACCGGCCGGGTCGCGATCCTGGTCGACGGCGACGTCTCGCTGGAGGCGCCGCTGACGGTGATCCTCGACGGCGACGACGCCGAGCTCGACCTGCTGATCGGGGGCCTGCTCGGCTCGACCGACGCGATCGTCGCCGGCGATCCGGCGCGGCCCGCGAGCACCCGCATCTACGTCGGCGGCGACGGCGTCATCAACCTCGCCGGCGGCTCGACCCTGGCCGCCAACCTGTACGCGCCGCGCGCCGCGGTGTCGCTATCCGGCGGCGCCACCGTGCACGGCAGCCTGTTCGTGCGCCGCCTCGAGCAGTCGGCCCCGGTCACGATCCACTACGACGTCGACGTCCTGCGCGCCGACGTCGGCTGCTTCTAGCGCCGGCGGCGTGACAGCCGGCGCCGGGTGTCGCAAGCTCGCGACGTGACCGGGACCGGACCCGCGCGCGGCCGCGTCGCGACCCAGATCGTCCTGCCCGCGGCGGCGGTCCTGCTCGCGGGGCTGATCGCGACCTGGATCGCGGTCGGCCTGCTCCGCGAGCGCGAGCGCGGCCGCGAGCGCGTCGAGGTCGCCCGGCGCGCGACCGACCTGGCGGCGCGGATCGAGCAGGCGTTCGTCGTGCCGCTGCAGGCGGTCTACGGCCTCGCCGCCCACCTCCACGCCGTCGACCTCGACCTCGACGCCGCCGGCTTCCGCCGCTTCGCCGCCGACGCGGTGACCCGGCAGCCGTCGATCTACGCGCTCGAGTGGGCGCCGGTGGTGACCGACGCCGAGCGCGCCGCGGTCGAGGCGCGGGCCCAGGCCGAGGGCCAGCCGCGGTGGGAGATCAAGGAGCGCGCCCCCGGCGGCGGCTGGCAGCGCGCCGCGACCCGCCCCTGGTACGTGCCGCTGCGGTTCGCCGAGCCGCCCAACGACGCCCTGGGCTTCGACCTGGTGTCGCTGGCCGATCGCATGGCCCACGTGATCCGGTCGCGCGACGCCGCGCTGACGATCGCGACCGAGCGGCTGCAGCTGGTCGAGGATCCCCCCGGCGTGTGGTCGGTCGCGGTCTACGATCCGGTGTGGCGCGGCGGCACCGCGCCGGCCGGCCGGGACGCGCGCGCCGCGGCCCTGGCCGGCTTCGCGATCGCCGTCTTCCGGGTCCGGCCGGTGATCGAGGGCGCGCTCGAGGACGCCCACCTCGACGATCTCGACGTGGCGCTGATCGACGCCAGCGGCAGCCCCGGCAACCGCGTGCTGTGGGAGAGCTCGGCCGGTGCGGCCGACCGGGCCGCCGCCGCGTCGCCGCCGGCGGGCGGCGAGTTCCACTTCCTCGACCGCACCTGGC
The DNA here is from genome assembly GCA_020633495.1 of Kofleriaceae bacterium. Lineage (GTDB taxonomy): Bacteria > Myxococcota_A > Polyangia > Haliangiales > Haliangiaceae > WYBA01. The sequence goes on from JACKDR010000001.1 coordinate 339,516, forward strand.
AGGTCACGGTCGCCCATCACGACGCCGGCGCGCCGGCGCTGGCCGCGTCACGCCTGGCCCTCTACGGCGGCCTGCTGATCAGCGCGCTGGCGGCGGCCCTGTTCGTCGGCTTCCGGGTGGCGCGGCGCCTCGAGCGCAGCGCCGCGTCGGCGCGGCGCCTCGGCCAGTACCAGCTGCTCGAGCCGATCGGGCGCGGCGGCATGGGCGTGGTCTACGCGGCCCGCCACGTCCTGCTGCGCCGCCCCACCGCGGTCAAGCTGCTGGCGCCCGACGCCACCGACGCCGCCAGCCTCGAGCGCTTCACCCGCGAGGTCCGCCTCACCTCCGAGCTGACCCACCCCAACGTCATCGCGGTCTACGACTACGGCCACAGCCCCGACGGCGTCTTCTACTACGCGATGGAGCTGCTCGACGGCATCACGCTCGACGAGCTGATCCGCGTCGACGGCCCGCAGCCGGTGGCGCGCACGGTCCACTTGATCCGGCAGCTGACCTCGGCGATCGCCGAGGCCCACGGCCGCGGCCTGGTCCACCGCGATCTCAAGCCGGCCAACCTGATGCTGGTCGAGCGCGGCGGCGATCCCGACTTCCTCAAGGTCCTCGACTTCGGCCTGGTCAAGCGCCTCGAGGGCGCGGAGATCGGCGATCTCGACGACGACGCGGCCGGCGACGCGACCGACGCCGACGCCGACGCCGCCCGCCGCCCGCGCGCCGCGACCGGCAGCGACGACGGACGACCGCGGCGGCTGACCGGCGCCGGCGTCCTGTTCGGCACGCCCGGGTTCTCGGCGCCCGAGGCGGTGCTCGGCGAGCCCACCGAGGCCGCCGCCGACGTCTACTCGATCGGCGCGGTCTGGTACGACCTGCTGGCGGGGCGGCCGCCGTTCAAGGGCGCCAGCGCCCGCGCCGTCTCCTACCAGCAGCTCACCGCGACCGTGCCGGCGCCGTCGCGGTGGCGCCCCGAGCGCGGCGACCACGTCGACGCGGTGCCGGCCGAGATCGACGCGCTGGTGCTCCGCTGCATGGACCGCAAGCCCGGCGCCCGGCCCACCGCCGCCGCGCTGCTCGACGCCATCGAGGCCCTGGCGACGCCGCCGTGGACCCGGGCCCAGGCGCGGCTGTGGTGGGCGACCCACGGCGCCGCGGTCCGGTCGGTGGCGAAGCTGCGGCTCGAGCGCCCGGCGTCGGACGAGCGCGCCTCGCTCGACGTCGACCTGCACCGTCGCGACGCACGCTGACCCCGCGGCGGCGCACCTGCTCCACGGTGGCGCAGCCGCGGCCACGCAAGCGCGCGGACCGTGGCGCGCGCGGCCGCGCACGCCGGTTGCACCGACGACGTCGAGCGACGCATCGAACCAACCAGCAACACCACGAGGGGGCCAGCGATGGACGACCGTCAGGCCAAGCGCGACCTGGTGCTCGCGCCGAGCGAGTACGCCTACATGCAGGACGTCACCAAGGGCGTCATCAAGACCTACACCGGGCCGACGGTGATCAACCCGACCGCGCAGGAGCGGCCGGTGATCTTCGATCCCGCGACCAAGCGCTTCGAACCGTGCACGCTCGACGACGCGGTCCAGCAGATCGCGATCGCGCCCGAGGGCTACTACCTGATCCTCAAGAACCCGTCGGACCGCGCCGGCGCCGCCGATCACCCGGTCCCCGGCGGCGTCCACCCGGCGCCGGAGCTCGACGTCGGCCGCAAGATCAACATCACCGGGCCGTGCGCGTTCGCGCTGTGGCCGGGGCAGATGGTCAAGCTGGTGCAGGGCCACCACCTGCGCTCGAACCAGTACCTGGTGGTGCGGGTCTACAACGAGGACGAGGCGCGCAAGCACTGGGGCCAGGCGGTGATCAAGCCGGCGGCGCCCGAGGCCGCCGCGCCCGAGCCCGCCGCCGCGCCCGGCGCCCCCGCCCCCGCCGATCTCGCGGTCGGCAAGCTCTACGTCATCAAGGGCACCGACGTGTCGTTCTACATCCCGCCGACCGGCGTCGGCGTCGTGCCCGGCGAGGACGGCTCGTACGTGCGCGACGCGCTGACCCTGCAGCGGCTCGAGTACGGCATCCTGGTCGACCAGGACGGCAAGAAGCGCTACGAGCGCGGCCCCCAGGTCGTGTTCCCGGCGCCCACCGAGGCGTTCGTGACCCGCGGCGGCCGCCGCACCTTCCGCGACATCGAGCTGTCCGAGGTCGAGGGCCTGCACGTCAAGGTGATCGCCCCCTACGTCGAGGACGGCCAGGCCCACCGGGAGGGCGACGAGCTGTTCATCACCGGCGCCGAGACCGCGATCTACTACCCGCGCGAGGAGCACGTCGTCGTGCCGCCGCCCGCCGGCGGCGAGGTCCACCGCGCCACCGCGGTGCCCGCCGGCGAGGGGCGCTACGTGCTCGGCCGCAAGACCGGCGAGGTCCGCATGGTGCGCGGCCCGGTCATGCTGCTGCCCAACCCGATCGACGAGGTGCTGGTCTTGCGCGCGCTGTCGGAGCGCGAGTGCGCGACCTGGTACCCGGGCAACGCCGAGGCCGCGGCCTACAACCGGGCGCTGCGCGCGCTCGAGGATCCCGAGCGCCCCGGCGTGATCGCGGCATCGGCGCGGCCGGCGGCGACCGCGGCGCGCTTCGCCGGCGTGCCGTCGGTCGACCTGTGGGTCGGCTACGCGGTCATGGTCGTCGACAAGCAGGGCGGCCGGCGCGTCGAGCAGGGGCCGTGCAACCTGCGGCTCGGCTACGACGAGAGCCTCGAGGTCATCCAGCTGTCGACCGGCAAGCCCAAGTCGACCGACCGGCTGATCGAGACCGTCTTCCTGCGCGTGCTGACCAACAAGATCGGCGACGTCTGCGTGGTCGAGACCCGCGATCACGTCGAGGTCACGCTCGAGTACTCGATGCGGGTCAACTTCGAGGGCGACCCGGCGCGCTGGTTCGAGGTCGAGAACTACGTCAAGTTCCTGTGCGACCACGTCCGCTCGGTGCTCAAGGGCGCGGTCAAGAAGCACGCGATCGAGGGCTTCTACGCGGCGTCGATCGAGATCCTGCGCGACGCCATCCTCGGCCGCGCCGACGCCGAGGGCGGCCGCCCCGGCATGCGCTTCGCCGAGAACGGCATGCACGTCACCGACGTCGAGGTCCTCGACGTGTCGATCGAGGACGCCGACATCGCGGCGCTGCTCGGGCAGGCCCAGCACGAGGCGGTGCAGGCCAACATCACGCTGCTGCGGGCGCGCCGCGGCCTCGAGCAGACCCAGCAGACCGAGGCGATCGCGCGCGGCGAGGCCGAGGCGCGGGCCGAGACCGCGCGCCGGCTCGCCGACCTCGAGCTCGAGGCCGCCGCCGACCGGCTGCGGCTGGCGCTGGCCGCGATCCAGGCCGACCTCGAGCAGGCGGCGCGGGCCCCCGCGACCGCGCGCGCCGCGGCCGCCGACGTCGATCACCAGGCCGAGCTGGCGCGGCGGCGCGATCGCGCCGCGCTCGACGACGAGATCGCGGCGCGCCGCCAGGCCCTCGCGCTCGACGCCCTGCGCGCCGAGGTCACCGCCGCGGTCGAGCGGTTCGGCGCCGCCCAGGGCGGCTTCAGCGAGGCGCTGCTGGCGCTGTCCAACCAGGAGGTCCTGGTCAAGGTCGCCGAGGCCATGAGCGTGCAGAGCTTCGTCGGCGGCAAGACCCTGACCGACGTCGTCGACCGGGTCTTCGCCGGCACGCCGCTGGCCGGGCTGCTCGACCGCGCCCAGGCCCGCGCGGTGCCGAGCAACGGCAACGGCCACGCCCGCGGCGGCCGCCCGCCGGCCGAGCGGTAGGGCCGACCGCGCGCGGTCCCGGCGCCGTCAGTTCGCCGGGACCGCGGTGCCGGTCGTCGTCGGGTCGAGCAGGTCGCCGATGTTGTTGACCTGGCCGTCGCGGGTGCCGAGCTGGCCGGTCTGCCCGCCGAGCCAGTTCCACTCCATGAACTTGACGATCGACGAGTGCTCCATCGTCACGTGCGAGATGTGGTTGGTCTTGGCGAACGGGCCCAGCGCCATGAACGGCACGCGCACGCCGTAGGGCTGGCAGTCGGCGGTGCTGGTCGGCGGCGGCGGCACGTGGTCGAAGTAGCCGCCGCCCTCGTCGTAGGTCAGCAGGATCAGCGTGTCGTCGGCGTACGTCGCGCTGTTGGAGATCGCGTCGACGACCTGCTGGGTCGCGGCGACGCCCGACGAGATGTCGACCTGGAAGCCCGAGTGCTCGGTGAGGAACCCGATCTGCTTGATGTACGAGATCGCCGGCAGCGTGCCGTCGGTGACGTCGGTGTAGAACTGGGTCAGGTCCTGGAAGTGGGCCGGGTCGTTCTGCAGCGTCGGGTAGTACTGGAACGGCACGTCGGTGGGGTCGTAGATGCACGGGTAGAACGCGAAGTTCACCGGGCACGCCGGATCCGCCAGCGGGCAGGTGCCGTTGGCGACCGCGTCGAGCATCACCTGGTAGCCGCCGCCGTACCACGTCCACGGCACGTCGCACTGCTCGAGCAGATCGCCGATCGTCGGGTCGTCGTAGTCCTGCGGGTTCGACGAGCCGACGCCGCAGTTGCTGCCGATCGACGTGGTCTGGACCTCGTTGTCCTTGAAGACGAAGCCGGCGCGGGCGAAGTACATGTCGTTCGACGAGCTGGCGCCGAGCACCGGCTGGAAGTAGCGGTCGGCCAGGGCGCCGGTGCCGGCGAGCGTGTGGTACGGGGCCACCGGGCCGGACGTCGTCGCGATCGCGAAGTTGTTGGGCGACGCGCACAGGGCCTCGCCGGTGACGAAGCCGTCCATGAGGCCGCCGTTGACCTCGAGGATGTTGCAGTCGTAGTTGTGGTTGGGATCGAAGCCGCGGTGCTGGGCGTCGTCGAGGACCAGCGGCGACGCGCCCATCGGCTCGGTCGCCGGCGCCGCCTCGCAGCACGACGGCCCGGTCGTGCACGTCGGCTCCGAGCCGGGCGCCGCGGTGCAGTAGTTGCCGAAGTAGGTGTCGAACGACTGGTTCTCCTGGATGATGACCACCAGGTGGGCGATGTTCGACGACGTCGCGCCGGCCACCCCCGGGCAGGTCAGCGGCGTCGGGGTCGGCGTCTCGACCACGCACGGCCCGGGCGGCGCGTCCGCGACGGTCGCGTCGGGCCGGGGCGCGGCGTCGGGGCTCGCGGCGTCGTCGCCGCCGCAGCCGCAGATCACGAGGGCGAGCAGGACCGGACAGGCCAGGCGCTTCATCCCACCATCCTATGCGAGCCCGGCGCCCTTGTCGCGGTAGGGCATGGTGGGGGGTCAGTCCCCCGGCGCGTCGGCGTCGATCGTCAGCGGCCGGGCCGCCTGCAGGTCGCCGGCGCGGCCGGTGTGGTCGAGGGCGTCGCGCAGCGGCCGCAGCTCGGCGTCGCCGTCGAACCGCTCGAGCATGCGGTCGCGATCGAGCCGGCTCGACGCCTCGACCAGCAGCGTCGCGACGTCGGCCTCGCTGGCGCCGCCGCGCAGCGCCAGCAGCGCGTCGCGGTAGACCGGATCGCCGAACCACTTGGCGCCGCCCTGGGCCCGCGCGTAGGCGTCGCGCGCGCCGTCGAGGTCGCCGGCGCGCTCGAGCACCTCGCCCTGGTAGTAGCGCGACATGCCCTGGACGTAGTCGCCGCCGGCGTCCCAGGCGCGCAGCGCCGCCTCGTCGTCGCCGAGGAAGAACGCGACGTCGCCGTAGCGGGCCTGGTAGCCACGGTACTTGGAGTCGCCGGGCAGCCGCCCGGCCAGCAGCTCGTCCCACACCGCGCGCGCGTCCTCGTAGCGGCCGAGCTGGGCGTAGACGTCGGCCAGCTCCTCGAGCGCGGCCTGGGCGTGCAGGCGATCCTCGATCGAGTCGCGCTGCGCCGCGGTGGCGCGCAGCGCCGCGATCCGGCGCTCGAGCTCGGCGAGGTCGGCGACCGCGTCGCGATCCCGGGCCGCCAGATCCTTCATCAGCCCCGCCAGGTCCGCGGCCTCCTCGAGCGACGGCAGGCGGACCTCCATCGTGACCTGGGCCCGGGCCCGCCCGCCCCCGTCCTCGACCACGACGCCGACCGCGAAGCGCCCCGGCTTGCCGGGCGCGACCCAGGTCGCGGCGCCGCCGCCGTCGTCGGTGAGCCGGCCGCGGGTGGCCACCCAGCTCCACCGGACCGCGCCGGCGCGGCCGGTGCCGCGCCGGACCTCGGCGGTCAGCGCCACCGGCTGGCCGACGACGACGTGCAGCGGCGCGGCGCGCAGCGCGACCTCGAGGCCGGCGCCGGCGACCGGCTGGACCCGCGCCGGCGCGCGTGGCGCCGCGGCCTGGCCGCCGGCGCGGTGGCGCCACAAGACGACCAGGGCGATCGCCGCGGCGATCACCGCGGCGCCGACCGCGAGGCGACGCGCCATCAGGAACCGGCGGGCGTGTTGGCGTGGATCCAGGTGACGAACGTGTTCTTGAGCGAGCTCGACAGCACCGTGTGCAGCTCGTTGTAGTCGTTCGAGGCCCAGCCGTTCCAGTACGTCGGCGCCAGCGTCGGGTAGTTCGAGCTGCAGCTGCCGTCCTCGGCGTTGGAGCTGAGGCCGGTCGCGACGCCGAGCGCCGAGTCGGTGTTGATGAACGACGGGCTGTACTTGAGGCGCAGCTTGAACGTGCCGCACAGCGAGGCATCCTCGTCGGTGTTGACGTCGGCGGCGACCATGTAGCGCGAGCCGGCGTTGCAGTCGCGCTGGCCGCCGTTCCAGTCGCGATCCTCGGAGCAGAACAGGCCGGTGTACTCGAAGTCGAAGAGCTTGCCCGAGCCCTGCTTGGCGTAGCCGCCGCTGGCGTTGGCGTCGCCGAACGCGACCGCGTAGCGGGGCAGCACGGTCGGCCAGCCGACGCTGTTGTAGTAGCCGTCGTGGTACGCGGTCGTGACCGAGCACGACGAGTTCTCGGGCTCCCAGCTGCAGTCGCAGCTCGACACCCGCAGCGTCATCATGTCGGCCGCCGGGTTCGAGAACAGCTGCTTGTACTGCGGGTCGCTCGCGTCCTTGTTGCACAGCACCAGGTTCTGGATGCCGCGGTCGCCGCGGCCCAGGTTGGCGCCGGTCTGCGGCGAGTCGACCGAGTACCAGGCGGTCAGCTTCGACTGCACGCTCCAGTTGTTGTTGGCGATCGTGCTGCGGACGACGACGCCGCCCATCGAGACCCCGGCGAGCTGCAGCCGCCGGTTGCCCTGGCGCCCGTAGGCGTCGTTGACCCAGCGGCCGACCTCGTCGTTGAACGACGGCAGCCGCTGGTTGCCGTCGCCGAACTTGCCGATCGCGATCGTGCGGCCCTCGGCGAGCAGCTGCCGGGCCAGGTCCCCGAGCAGGACCATGTACTCGGCGGTCGACGACTCGTTGAGCGGATCGAAGCCGGTGACCAGCAGCGTCGTGTCGGCGACCGCGCCGCTGGCCGACCAGTAGTCGAGCTTCGAGGTGCCGACGCCGTAGTACGGCGTGAAGCGGGTCGCCACCGCCGGCGCCGGGGTCAGGTCGGCGCGGCGGATGAAGTGGTAGGTGCCGTGGGTGACGTCGGTGATCGACGACAGCGGGATCGATGCGACGTCGTAGCCCTGGGTGTCGCCCATGAACGAGGCCGCGCCGTACAGCGAGGCGCCGGCGCAGTTGTTGACGCCCCAGCTCCAGTCGCCGGCGCCGGTGGTGACCTCGACCCACGACCACGCGCCGCTCGACGCGCAGTACACCGACTGGCCGTACTTGATGTGCTGCCGGACCCGGGCCGGGCTGTAGAAGCCGTCCTTGGCGTTGACGTAGATCGCCGAGGCGCCGGGCCGATAGAAGCTGCGCGCCGAGCTCGACGCCACGGTCGCGTTGTAGCTGACCTGCTGGGCGACGGTGTCGACGTCCTCCTGCAGGCCGATGGTCGCCGACAGCCCCATGTTCGAGGCGTAGCCGGTGGCCATGTTGCCGTAGTGGGTCTCGAAGTGACCGTCGGCGAACAGCTTGAGCTCGAACGACGCGCCGGCGCCGCTGGTCTGGCCGTAGTGGTAGACGCCGTACCACTCGATCACGAACGCGCTGCCCGAAACGCCGGTGTAGATCGACCCGCCGGCGCTGGGGTTCCAGTCGTCCCACAGGACCGCGATCGACGGCCCCGGCAGCGCGCCGCCGTTGGGCCCGAGCGCGCCGTTGGAGAACGGCGCCGCGGTGTTGCTGCCGAACGTGACGGTGCCGTTGCTCGACACCGAGACCTGCGTGAAGCTGCGCCCCCAGTACGGGAACGCCCACGGCAGGTTGACCACCGCGGCGCAGTCGTCACAGGTCGACACCGCGGCCAGCTGGGTCGGCGCGTAGCTGTACGCGTACGCCGGCGTGCCGGTCGAGTAGCTCGCGTGCGCGACCCCCGTCGCCCCCACCCCGATCCCCACGATGATGGCCAGGTTCAGCAGGTGACGCATGGGTCAGTCCCCATCGCAACTGCTGTTCCGGATTCGCAAATACTGGTGTTCACCTCACAATCTTCACGGCCGCGGCCGCGGCTCGTGGCAAGGCTGTTCAAGTACTGCACAGATCTTGAACAGCCGCGATCAAGTCATGAACAGCTCGTCACCCGGGCTGGACAGCGCGCTGACCCGCGCGCAAGGCCGCCAGCGCCCCGGTCCAGCGCCCCAGCTCGTCGAGCATGCCCGCCGCCGCCTTGGCCTGGACCTCGCCGGGATCGAAGCGGCCCTCGGCGTCGAGGTGCTGGCTGAAGAACGGCACCGCCACCGCCTCGGGCACCGGCATCATCTTGAGCGAGGTCACCACCGCCTTGGTCATCTGCACCGAGCGGGTCCCGGCGGACACGCCGCCGTAGGACACGAACCCGACCGGCAGGTACGCCCACTCGTGGGACAGGTAGTCGAGGGCGTTGAGCAGCGCCGGCGGCATCGCGAAGTTGTACTCGGGCGTGACCAGGACCAGCGCGTCGGCGGCCAGGACCGTCTCGCTCCACGCCCGGGTGTGCGCGTGCTCGTACTTCTTCAGGCGCGGGTGGTGCGGCTCGTCGTAGGCGGGCAGCGCGACCTCGGCGAGATCGACGAGGCGCGGGGTGAAGTGGCCGTGGGCGCGGACCTGATCGAGGACCCAGGCAGCGACCGCGGGCCCCTTGCGGCCCGGCCGGGTGCTGGTGACGACGACGTGGAGGCTGGGAGCTGGCATGCGCTCAACCTAGTGCCGCCGGCCGGCCACCGACAGGCCGCGCCCGTGAACACACCGTTCCACCCCCCGCTCCCGCCCACCAGCGGCCCGGCGCCTCCGGTCAGTAGTGGATCACGGTCCGGATCGAGGCCCCGGCGTGCATCAGATCGAAGGCCTCGTTGATGCGCTCGAGCGGCATCGTGTGGGTGATGAACGGATCGAGCGCGATCTCGCCGCGCATCGCCTGCTCGACCATGCCGGGCAGCTGGGTGCGGCCCTTGACCCCGCCGAAGGCGCTGCCGCGCCACACCCGCCCGGTGACCAGCTGGAACGGCCGGGTCCGGATCTCCTGGCCGGCGCCGGCGACGCCGATGATCGTGCTCTCGCCCCAGCCCTTGTGGCAGCACTCGAGCGCCGCCCGCATGACCTCGACGTTGCCGACGCACTCGAAGCTGTAGTCGACGCCGCCGTCGGTGAGCTCGACGATCACCTGCTGGATGGGCGTGCCGGCGTGGTCGTCGGGGTTGACGCAGTCGGTGGCGCCGAGCTGGCGGGCCAGCTCGAACTTGCCGGGGTTGCGATCGACGCCGATGATGCGGCCGGCCCGGGCCATGACCGCGCCCTGGACCACGGCGAGGCCGATGCCGCCGAGGCCGAAGACCGCGACCGTCGCGCCGGGCGTGACCTTGGCGGTGTTGAGCACCGCGCCGATGCCGGTGGTGACGCCGCAGCCGAGCAAGCACACCTTCTCGAGCGGCGCCGCCCGGTCGATCACGGCCAGCGAGATCTCGGGCACGACGGTGTACTCGCTGAACGTGCTGGTGCCCATGTAGTGGAACAGGTCGCGATCGCCGTGGCGGAACCGGGTCGTGCCGTCGGGCATCAGCCCCTTGCCCTGGGTCGCGCGCACCGCCTGGCACAGGTTGGTCTTGCCCGACCGACAGAACTTGCAGGTCCGACACTCCGCCGTGTAGAGCGGGATCACGTGATCGCCGACGGCGACGCTGGTGACGCCGGGGCCGACCTCGACGACGACGCCGCCGCCCTCGGGGCCGAGCACCGCCGGGAAGACGCCCTCGGGGTCGTCGCCGCTGAGGGTGAACGCGTCGGTGTGGCAGACGCCGGTGGCGACGATCCGGACCAGGACCTCGCCGGCCTTCGGCGCGGCGACCTCGATCTCGACGATCTCCAGCGGCTTGCCGGCCTCGAACGCGACCGCGGCGCGTGACTTCATGAGCTGCTCCTGTGCGTGGGGGGAGGGGCCGCGCGCCGGCCCGCGGCCGCGACATCGCGCCGCGTGCGGCAGCCCGACGCGGCGAGCCTACACCGACCCGGCCGGCGACGTGACCGGGGCGTGACCGAGCTGACCGGCGCGTGACCGCGCCGCGACCGCGCCGGCGCCGACCGTGGCCGAGACCGCGCGCCGCGGTGACCGACCACGGTGCCGCGGCCGCCTAGGGTTGGCCATGCGCATCCTGCTGGTCCACGCCGAGTTCCCGCGCACCTACTGGGGCTTCCAGTACGCGCTCTCGATCACCGGTCGCCGCGCCACGATGCCGCCGCTGGGGCTGTGCACCGTCGCCGCCCACCTGCCGGCGGCGTGGCCGGTGCGCCTGGTCGACGTCAACGTCGAGCCGCTGCGCGACGACGACCTGCGCTGGGCCGAGGCCGTGCTGATCGGCGGCATGCTGATCCAGGCGCCGTCGATGCAGGCCATCGTGGCGCGGGCCCGGCGCCACGGCCGGCGCACGATCGTCGGTGGCCCGGCGGCGACGACCTCGCCGGAGCTGTTCGACGACGCCGACGTCGTCTTCGTCGGCGAGGTCGAGGGCCGCGACGCCGAGCTGCGCGCCGCGATCGAGGGCCGCCAGCGCGGCGAGCTCGCGGCGGCGGCGCGGCCGTCGCTGGCGGGGTCGCGGCCGCCGCGGCTCGACCTGCTGCGCCGCGACCGCTACACGACGATGGCGCTGCAGACCTCGCGCGGCTGCCCGCACGCGTGCGAGTTCTGCGACGTCGTCGAGATCTTCGGCCGCACGCCGCGGGTCAAGGACACCGCGGCGGTGCTCGCCGAGCTCGACCAGCTCGACCAGCTCGGCTGGCGCGGCACGGTCTTCGTCGTCGACGACAACTTCATCGGCAACCTCAAGGCCGCGCGCCAGCTGTTGCCGGCGATCGCGACCTGGCAGCGCGACCACGGCCACCCGTTCGAGTTCTACACCGAGGCCAGCGTCAACCTGGCGCGCGAGCCCGCGCTGCTGGCGACGATGGTCGACGCCGGCTTCACCAGCGTCTTCGTCGGCATCGAGACCCCGTCGCTGGCGGCGCTGCGCGAGGTCGGCAAGATGCAGAACCTGCGGCTCGACCTCCGCGACGCCGTCGACCGCATCACCGCGGCTGGCGTCGAGGTCATGGGCGGCTTCATCGTCGGCTTCGACAGCGACGACGAGACCTGCTTCGCCGCCCAGCGCGCGTTCCTCGCCGACGCGCCGATCCCGCTGGCGATGGTCGGCCTGCTCACCGCGCTGCCCGGCACCGCGCTGTGGCGCCGGCTCGACGGCGAGCGGCGCCTGCGCCACCGCTCCAGCGGCGACCAGTTCGATCGCCCCAACTTCGCGCCGGCCATGGACGAGCGGGCCCTGCTCGACGGCCACGCCGACCTGCTGGCCGAGCTGTACTCGCCCGAGGCCTACCTGCGCCGGTGTCAGGCCGTGCTCGCCGGCGCGCCGCGGCCGCCGACCGGGCGCCGCCTCCGCCCCGGCGGGCTGCGCATCGCGGCGCGGGCGATCTGGGCGCTCGGCGTGGTGGGGCCCCGGCGCGCGATGTTCTGGCGCCTGGTCGCGCCGGCGCTGCTGCGCTCCCCCGCGGCGGTGACCTGGACCATCAGCCACGCGGTCCAGGGCGAGCACCTGATCCGCTACACCCACGAGCACGTCGTGCCGGCGCTGCGCCGCGCCGCCGCGGCGTGCGCGCCGACGGCGACCGACGCCGCGGCGTGATCGGCGGCGCGGACGACCGGCGCGGCGCGCGCGACCTCGCCGCCCTGTCAGTCGGCGCCGAGCTCGCGGCCGATCGCGCAGCCGCTGACCACGACCAGATCGGTGACGCTGCCGCTGCGCAGGTCGTCGCAGGCGGCGCCGTAGAAGGTGATCTGCCCGGCCGCGGGGTCGTAGTCCCAGCCGTCGCCGTGGCTGGGGTCGCGGGGCACGTCGAGGCTGTCGAAGAAGACGTGCAGCGTGCTCGAGTCCGGGTTGCCGGACAGCGCGTACGTGCACGACAGCACCGCGGCGCCGATGCTGTCGAAGGCGGCCTGCAGCGACGCGGCGTCGTCGGCCTGGTAGTAGTACGGCGGGCCGCCGGGCAGCGCGGTGCCGCCGGCGGTGGCCATGTCGTCGAGCTGGTTGGCGTCGACGCCGCTGCCGAAGCCGACGACGAAGGTCTTGACCTCCGGGGTCTGGGCGCGCAGGTCGGTGACCGCGGTGACGCCGTCGCCGCCGCAGGTCTCGGAGCCGTCGGTGAGCAGCAGGATGTAGTTCTCGCGCGTGGTGTCGGCGAGGCCGGCGTAGCCGATCAGCCCGTCGAGGGTGTCGCCGATGGGGGTGCGGCCGCCGGGTCCGGTGTTGCCGAGCGCGGTGTTGATCATGCCGGCGGTGCCGGCGCCGACGTCGACCTCGATCTGGCCGGGCGCGCACTGGCTGGCGCCCTCGTAGAGCACCAGGCCCCAGCGGACCTGATCGCCGTAGGTGGTCAAGAGCTGGCCGAGCGCGTCGACCGCGACCTCCCACTTGGTCGAGTTGCCGAGCGCCTCGTCCATGCTGCCCGAGCGGTCGAGCACGATGAGGACGTTGGGCGGCACGCCCTCGGCCGAGAACTCGTCGCCGGTGCAGCCGCAGAAGCCGCCGGTGCAGACCTCACCGTTGGAGCAGTTGTCGTCGCCGGCGCACGGCCCGCCGGTGGTGTTGCCGGCGCAGGTGCCGCTGTCCGCGCAGTACGAGCCGCCGTGGCAGTCGGTGTTGCTCGTGCACGGCGTCGGCTCGCACGTGCCGGTGCCGAGGTTGCACTGCTGCCCGGTCGGACAGTCGTCGGTCGTCGTGCAGTCGGTGACGCCACCGTCGCCGCCGCCGCCACCGCCACCACCGCCGCCGCCGCACCCCAGGGCGAACGCTCCGAACAGCGCACAGGCGAGCAGGCTCTTCATGATCTCAGGTTCCTCCCCTGGGTGGCGAGAAGCAAGCGTCGTTCCGGGGGACGCGCGCGGTCAGCGACGACGGTTCGGCCCGGCGCTGTGCAAGACGCGGACAGGGTGTGCCGAGTTGTCGTGGCGGACATCGGCGTCGCGGCAGGTGGAGGTCGCAGGTGCGCGCACAGGGCGCGGCGCCGCCGCGGCGACGCGCGCCACGGGTCAGCGGGCGTAGGTCAGGATCGACACGCCCTTCATCCCCGGGCTCGGGGTCAGGCGCAGCGCGGCCAGCGCGGTGGCCGCGGTGTCGACGGTCGTGATCGGCCGGTCGAGGACGGTGTCGGCGGTGACGCCCGGGCCGCGGGCGATCCACGGGATCTCGCGGTCGACCTCGAGGTGGCCGCCGGAGTGGTGGCGCGAGTGGCCGCCGTGGTCGGCGGTGACGATCACCAGGGTGTCGGCGCCGGCGGCGCTGGCGTCGATGGCGTCGAGGACGGTGGCCAGGCAGCGATCGCTGTGGTGGACCGCGGCGAGGTAGGCGTCCGACATCCAGCCGTGGCTGTGGCCGAACTCGTCGGGATCGGAGAAGTGGACGAACAGCAGGGCCGGCTGCTCCTCGGTGAAGTACGCGGCGGCGCGCCGCGCCACCCCGCCGCACAGGTAGCTGGGGCGCTCGAAGTGGTCGACGCTGCCGGGCCGCGCGATGTGGCGGAGCTTGGGCTTGCCGACGATCATCGCGGTCGACAGGCCGTGGGCGTGGGCGATCGAGAACACGGTCGGGACCCGGATGTAGCCCCGATCGCGCTGGTAGCTGTTCCACCACAGGCCGTGCTCCTCGGCGCCGAAGCCCGACAGCATGGCCGCGTGCGACGGCAGGGTGTCGCTCTGCGGGATCGTGTCGGCCTGGAGCGCCGCCATGCCCTCGCGCATCAGCGCCATGTGGGCGGGGGTCAGCTCCTCGGTGAGCGAGTCGGGCCGCAGCCCGTCCTCGCTGATGATGACGACGTGGGTCGGGCGCCGCGGCGCGGGCGCGGGCGGCGCCGCCGCGGTGGACGACGACGCCGGCGCGGCGCTGCCGCGGGCGGCCATCGCCGGTCGCGACAGGATCTCGTCGACGACCTCGGCGACGGCGTCGGCGGTGACCGCGCGCGGGCGGGCGCGGCGGCGGCGGCGACGACTGGCGCCAGCGCGCGCGCGGCGCGGCCGGCACCGGCCGGCACAGCATCGCGCCGGCGCCGAGGGCCAGGCCGGCGAGCACCGCCAGCCGAGGATCACGAGGGGACGCCACCAGCCGACAGGGTAGCAAACCTCGGCGCCGGGCCGAAGAAACCGGCCCGCGCTCCCGCGCGGATGGCGCCGCCGGCGCGGCTCGACGCGCTCAGGCGCGCCGGAACAGGCGGTGCAGCCAGCGCACGACCTTGCCGCGGTGCTCGGCGGCGACGCCGGCGCCCAGCTCGCGGCTCAGCGCGTGCTCCTGGTCGCGATCGGCGCCCATCACGATCGCCTCGACGTAGCGGGCGATCAGGCCGATCTGCCCCGACTCGATGTCGAGGGCACGGCCCAGCCGCGAGATGTCGCGCGACTCCGCCGGCGCGACCTTGCCGTCGGCGAACGCGACCGTGATGACGTCGGTGAGCAGCGGCACGCGCAGCGCCACGTCGGCCTTGAGGCGCGTGACGATCGCGTCGGTCGCCGCCGCGTCGGCCCCGGCCGCCGCCGCCAGGACCTGGTCGCGGCCGGCGTCGGACAGCCCGAGCGCCTCGCACATGGCGCGGAGGTTGCCGAGCTCGGCCTCGTCGGTCTCCTGGTCGGCGAACGCGACCGAGGCCACCACCTTCAGGTAGTCGACGCGATCGGCGTCGGACAACCCGAGCGCGACGTGACCGTCGTGCCCGGACTCGGAGCTGGGAGTCGTCATGGACGGGACCATACCGGGCGGCCGATCGGTTCGCACCTGGCCGCGGCCGGCGATCCGCGACCTTCCGCCGCTTGCCAGGATGCCGCCGCCGGCGTTCATTTCGGGGTCGGGCGCCCTGCCCCCCTGGATCCCATGCCCCCTGTCGACGAAGCCGAGTCCACCGCGCCGCGCGAGCTGCGCGCCATCCGGGTCGCGATCGCGTGCGCCGTGGTCGGCGCCGCCACCAAGCTGACCGCCGGCGTCATCACCGGCAGCATGTCGATGATCTCGTCGGCGATCGACTCGCTGGGCGACCTGGTGGTGTCGCTGGTCAACGTCGCCGTGATCCGCATGTCGGACGCGCCACCCGACGACGAGCACAACTACGGCCACGCCCGGGTCGAGGGGCTCGGCGCCATGTTCGAGGGCGCGTTCATCTTCGCCGCCGGCGTCTTCATCATCTACGAGGCCGGCCACAAGATGTGGATCGGCGAGCTCAGCCACGACTCGACGCTCGGCATCCTGGTCATGCTGCCGATCCTGGCGATGACGATCGCGACGGTGCTGTACCTGCGGCGCGTCGCCCGCGCCACCGGCAGCCTGGTGATCAAGGCCGACGCGCTGCACTACCTCACCGACGTCTGGGTCAACGTCGGCGTCCTGGTGTCGCTGATCCTGGTCAAGGTCACCGGCGTGCCGATCATCGACCCGCTGATCTCGATCGGCATCGCGCTGTACATGCTGGTGTCGGCGCTCCACATCGTGCGCGACGGCTTCGGGGTCGTGATGGACCGGCGCCTCGATCAGGCGCTGATCGACCAGCTCCAGGCCCTGCTGCGCGCGACGCCCGGCATCGCGTCGTTCCACGACTTCAAGACCCGCGCCGGCAAGATCCCGCACGTCGACTTCCACGTCGTGGTCGCGCCCGAGACCACGACCAAGGAGGTCCACGACCTGTTCCTCGACCTGCAGGCCCGCATCCGCGACCTGGTCGGCCCGACCACCAAGGTCCTCATGCACGCCGACCCGCTGGGCGGGTGAGCGACCGGGCGGCGCACATGGGCCACCTGGCCCATGGTCAGCGGCCGGGTTCGGCGGCACGCTCGGTCCATGCCCGATCCCAGCACGGCGTGGCGCGAGCGCGTCGCCGACGACGAAGAGGCGCGGTTCGGCCGCTACGGCGAGCAGCTCGCCGAGCTGCAGCGGCGCGCCGCCGCCCGGCACGGCCCCGGCCGCGCCCTCCACCGCAAGCAGCACCTGGGGCTGCGCGCCACCGTCGAGGTCCTGCCCGAGCTGCCGGCGCACGCGCGCCACGGCCTGTTCGCGACGCCGGGCCCGCACGAGGCCCAGCTGCGCCTGTCCAACGGCAGCGGCGAGCGTGCGCCCGATCGCCGCCCCGACATCCGCGGCTTCGCGCTGCGGGTGCTCGGCGTCGACGGCGACGGCGCGCTGGGCGGTCCGGCGACCGCGCAGTGCTTCGTCCTGATCAACAGCGAGGCGTTCGCGTTCCCCACCGTCGACGACTTCATGGGCGTCGTGGTGGCCGCGGCGCGCAGCCCGTTCGCGGTGCTGCGCCACCTGCAGCGCCGGCACGGCTTCTTCGGCGGGCTCGGCAAGGCCCGCGCCCTCGGCAAGGCCCTGGGCAAGCCGTTCGGCGGCTTCGCGCACGAGCCGTTCTACTCGGCGGCGCCGATCGCGTGCGGGCCGTACGCCGCCAAGGTCCGGCTGTGGCCGACCAGCGGCGACGCGCCGCCGCCGCCGTCGAAGCGCGACTGGTCGGCCGACGTGGTCGCGCGGCTCGGCCACGGCGCGCTGACCTGGGACCTGCAGCTGCAGTTCTTCGTCGACGAGGCGACCACGCCGATCGAGGATCCGACGGTGGCCTGGCCCGCGGCGGTGGCGCCGTTCGTGACCGTGGCGAGGGTGACGGCGCCGGCCCAGGACCCGGCCAGCGACGACGGCCGCGCCGTCGCCGCCGCCGCCGAGGCCGGCGTCTTCGATCCGTGGCAGGCGCTGGCCGCGCACCGGCCGCTCGGCGAGATCATGCGCGCCCGCAAGGTGGCCTACTTCGCCAGCCAGCAGGGCCGCGGCGCGGCGTAGCGCGGCTCGGCCCCGCGCCCGCCGCGCCCGCCGCGCCCGCCGGGCGCGCGATCGGTGCTATCCCTGGGCGGTGGCGAACCCGGGCGAGGAGACGCACGACCACACGGTCTACCTGCGGGCGCTGGCGCGCCGCTACCCCAACCCGGCGGCGGTGCTCGCCGAGCTGACCAACCTCGAGTCGATCCTGACCCTGCCCAAGCCGACGGTGCACGTGGTCAGCGACGTCCACGGCGAGCACGTCAAGCTGCGCCAGGTCGTCAACAACGCCTCGGGCAGCCTGCGGCCGCTGCTGGCCCGGCTGTTCGGCGACCGGCTCGACGCCGGCGAGCTCGACGATCTGCTGACGATGCTCTACTACCCGCGCGAGACCTACCAGGCGCTGCCCGACGGCGAGCCGCGGCGGGCCGCGGTCCGCCGCTTCGTCGGCCACGCCGTGACCGTCATCCGCGAGCTGGCCCGGCGCTACACGCTCAAGCACGTCGAGCGCATCGTCCCCGATCCGTTCGACGCCACGGTCCGCGAGCTCCTGTTCGGCGGCGAGCTGGCGCGCGAGCCCGCGTTCCTCGACGGGCTGATCGCGCCGTTCTTCCGCCACGACCGCGACCTCGAGCTGGTGCGCATGGTGGCGCGGATCGTCCGCAACCTGTCGGTCGGCGAGCTGGTGGTCGCCGGCGACCTCGGCGACCGTGGCCCGCGCCTCGACCGGGTCATCGAGATCCTCGAGCAGCAGCCCAGCGTCGCGATCACCTGGGGCAACCACGACGCCAGCTGGATGGCGGCGTGCCTGGGCCACCCGGCCGCGATCGCGACGGTGGTGCGGCTGTCGCTGCGCTACCAGCGGCTCGGCCAGCTCGAGGAGGGCTACGGCATCTCGCTGGCGCCGCTCGAGCGCCTGGCGCGCGACGTCTACGGCGACGACCCGGCGAGCCGCTTCGAGGTCAAGGGCGAGCCGGCCGGCGACCCGCGGCTGCTGGCCCGGATGCACAAGGCGATCGCGATCATCCAGTTCAAGCTCGACGGCGCGCTGTTCCGGCGCCACCCCGCCTGGGAGCTCGAGGGCCGGGACCTGCTGCGCCGGATCGATCCCGCGACCATGACCGTCGACGTCGACGGCCAGCGCCACCCGCTGCTCGACGACCGCTGGCCGACGCTGACCTGGGACGATCCCGACGCGCTGTCGGCGGACGAGCAGCGCTGCCTCGACGAGCTGCGCCGCGGCTTCGTGGCGTCGAGCACGCTGTGGCGCCAGATGTCGTTCGTGGCGTCGCACGGCAAGATGATGCTGCGCCGTGATCGCTGCGCGATCTTCCACGGCTGCGTCCCGGTCGACGCCGACGGCGCGCTACTGCCGCTGGTCGTCGACGGCGCGCCGCGCCGGGGCAAGGCCCTGTTCGACGCCCTCGAGGTCGTCGTCCAGCGCGCGTTCCGCAAGCGCCGCCCCGACGATCTCGACACCCTGTACTACCTGTGGACCGGGCCGCGGTCGCCGTGCTTCGGCAAGGACCGCATGGCGACCTTCGAGGGCCACTTCGTCGCCGACCCGGCGACCCACCACGAGACCAAGAACCCGTACTTCGCGCTGCTCCACGACGCCGGGTTCTGCGATCGCATCCTGCGCGAGCTCGGCGTCGACGATCCCGCCGGGTTCATCGTCAACGGCCACGTCCCGGTCAAGCTCGACGCCGGCGAGACCCCGGTCAAGCGCTCGGGCCGCGCCGTGACGATCGACGGCGCGTTCTCGGCGGCCTACGGCGACAAGGGCTTCTCGCTGGTGCTCGACGCCACCCGCATGTACCTGGCCCAGCACTACCACTTCGACGGCGCGGCGGCGGCGGTCGCGACCGGCGCCGACATCATCCCGACCGTCGCCGACCTCGAGATCTACCCGCGGCCGCGCACGGTCGCCGACACCGAGCGCGGCGACGAGCTGCGCGCCGAGATCGCGGCGCTCGAGGAGCTGATAGCCGCGTTCGAGACCAACCTGATCCGCCCGGCGTGAGCGCGAGCCCGCGCCGGGCTGGCGCCTGCTAGCGCTCGGCGTCCTTGCTGCCGACGATCGTCATGTTCATGCCGATCTGCACCGACAGCGGCTTGCCGTCGACCTGGATCGTGGTCTTGGCGTTGATGTTCCAGCCGAACGAGCCGGTCGAGAACGACTTCACGTCGGCGACCATCTCCTGGCCGTTGATCACGACCGTGAGCGGCTCGGCCTTGTCGAGGAACTGGGTGAGCGAGACGGGGCAAGGGGACTTGGCCATGGCGACGCAGGGTAACACGCGGTCACGCGGTCACGC
Source organism: Kofleriaceae bacterium (assembly GCA_020633495.1). Lineage (GTDB taxonomy): Bacteria > Myxococcota_A > Polyangia > Haliangiales > Haliangiaceae > WYBA01. Next base: position 359,124 of record JACKDR010000001.1, read on the forward strand.
GGTCGACCGGCGGCGCGCCCGCCGTGCCGGCGACCGGGTACAGTCGCCGGGTTCGCTGCCCCCGCCCGAGGAGTCCGGTCGTGATCACGTTCTACGGTGCCCCGATGTCGAACGCTGGCCGCAGCCGCTGGATGCTGGAGGAGTGCGGCGTCCCCTACGCGTACGAGATCGTCGACCTGCGCGACGACGCCCAGCGCGCCGCGTTCGCCGAGGTCTTCCCCGGCTGCAAGATCCCCTACCTGATCGACGGCGACGTCCGCCTGTCCGAGTCGATGGCGATCAACTTCTACCTGGCCGAGACCTACCAGCCCGAGCTGGTGCCGGCGGACCGGGCCGGCCGCGCCCTGGCCTACCAGTGGTCGTTCTGGGCCATCACCAACCTTCAGCCCGAGGCCCTCGCGGTCATGCGCAACACCACGATCCTGCCGCCCGAGCAGCGCAGCGCCGCGGCCGCCGACGCCGGACGCACCGGCAGCCAGCGGTTCGTCGATCAGCTCGAGGCCGCGCTGGCCGGCGACTGGCTGATCGGCGATCACTTCACGATCGCCGACCTCAACGCCGGCTCGGTGGTCGGCACCGCGACCCGGATCGGCGCCGCCAAGGCCGGCCCGCGGGTCGCCGCGTGGCTCGACTACCTCCGGGCCCGGCCGGCGTACCAGAAGGCGTTCGCCCCGACGTGAGCGGGCGCGTGGGTGGTCGCGTCGTCGCGCGGACGGCCGCGGCGGCGGTCGCGCTGGCCCTGATCGGGTGCGGGCCGGCGGCCCGCCTCGACGCGCCACCGCCCCACGACCTCGACGACGAGGCGCTGCCGGGCGCCCGTCGCGCCGCGGCGCCCGCCGCGCCCGCGGCCACCGACGACGTCCGCGACGACGCCGTGGCGTCGGGTGGCGAGGTGGCCGCCGCGGGCGCCGCTGGCGGCCCGCGACCGGCACCGGCGCGGCGGGCCGCCACGATCACGCTGACCGTGCGCGACGCCGACGTCCACGACGTCCTGCGCCTGATCGCGACCGTCGCCCGGCGCAGCCTCGTGGTCGCCGACGACGTCGCCGGCGCCGTCACCGTCGAGCTGCACGACGTGCCGTGGCCGGCCGCGCTCGACGCGATCGCCGGGCTGCTCGGGCTCGCCGTCGTCGACCGCGACGGCATCCTGCGGGTCGGCCGGGCGCCGCCGCGCTGACCGTCGCTACGAGACCGTCGGCTCGTCGTCGACCGCGACGCCGTCGATCGGGGTGTCGACGTCGTCGATCGCGATCGGGACCGCCGCCGACGCCGACGCGGCCACGACCGGCGCGGTCGCCGGGCGCGTGCCGCGCGCCAGCCGGCCCGCGGCGCGGACCCGCCAGAACGCCTGTAGCAGCTCGCGGCACCCCGACATCGCGTGCAGCTCGTCGGTGTCGAGGTCGTAGCGGACCAGCAGCAGCCCCGGCGACCGGTGGTAGTGGAAGGTGCCCTCGACCACGCCGTCGCGCGCGACCACGACGCGGAACCGCGACTCGAGCTCGTCGACCGCCGCCAGGTGCGGCGCGGGCCGGACCGCCGCGCCCTGGACCCGGTGCGCGTCGATGACCAGGACCCAGCGCCCGTTGTCGCGCTGACACAGGCGCTCCTCGCGCCAGAAGCCGTGGTCGCTGCCCGCGACCATCCAGATGCGACGATGGCCGCGCTCCGCCAGCTTCTGGGCGAGCGTCTTCCGCAGCGCGCTGACGTCCCCCGAGACGATCGCGCTCAGCGTCCACGGTCGCTGATGAGAGGCCATCCACATCGTGGGGCGGGCAGAGGATACCCATCCCGGGTGACGTGGGGGAGAAAACTGCCTTACAGGACCTGTTTCCGCCTCGACCACGGCGCGCCGCCGGCGGCGCGCGCGGCGCGGCGTCGCAGGGTCGGACCGGTCGGTCGCGACCGACCGGTCACGGCGGCGTCAGCACCGCGACCGTGGCCTGGGGCTCCCAGGCCAGCTTGTAGGCGCCGCCCGGGATCCACAGCGCGCCCGCGATCGCGGCGCCGTGGGTGCCGGCGCGGGCGACCGGGAGCGCCGCCTCGGCACGCCAGGCGTCGCCGCCGAGGTCGTAGACCTCGACCACGTGGAGCGCGGCGACGCCGGCCTCGCCACCGGCGCACCACAGCTCACCGGCGAGGACGTCGGCGGCGCAGCCGCCGCGCGCCGTCGGCATCGCGGCCCGCGCGGTCCACGCCGACGCGCCGGGCGCCAGGGCCAGGACGTCGGCCAGCGGCGCCAGGGCGTCGAGGCCGACGGTGCCGCCGATCACCAGCGCCGCGCCGTCGGGCGCCCGCGCGCCGACCGCGTGCGACCGCGGCGACGGCAGATCGGGCCGGCGCGACCAGGCGTCGCCGACGGTGTCGTAGGCGAGCACGGTCGCGACCGAGGCGTCGACGGTCGAGCCGCCGGCGAGGACGACGGTATCGCCGTCGACGATCACCGCGGCGGCGCCGACCTCGGCGCCGGCCGGCATCGCGGCCAGCGGCCGCCACGCCGTCGCGCCGGGATCGAGGGCCCAGGCGCGGCCATCGGGGACGAAGTCCCGGGTCACCAGGCCGCCGAGCAGGTACAGGGTGTCGCCGACCGCGGCCAGGTTGGCGTGGGTCAGCGCCACCGGGGTCGCCGGGCCGGGGCGCCAGGCGGCGGCCCCGGGGTCGAGGATCCACGTGTCGGTGACGACCTCGAGGCCGTCGTCGAGGCCGCCGACCACCCACAGCGCGTCACCGACCGCCGCGACCGCCGGCTCGAGGCGGCCGCCGGGCAGCGGCGGGCCCTCGGTCCACGGCGCCGGCTCGGCGTCGGGCGCGGTCGCCGCGTCGCCGCAGCCCGCGGCGGTCAACGCGACCGCACCGGTCACCGACAGCAAGGCGAGGGCGCGGCGCACCCCGCCAGGGTAGCGGGGACCGTCGACGAGCGCGAGCCGGCGCGACGCGCGGTGACCGACCGACCGGCCACGATCGGTCGCGGGGGACAGCCCTCCCCGGGTGCCCACCGCGGTGCGCAGCACGCCGGCGCGCGGCGCGCGTCGACGCCGGCCAACCAGGCGCGGCGGCAGGGTTCGAACCGGGGTTGCGCGACGACGCGCGACGCGGCGCCCTGGTCCGCGGTTTGCGAAGCAGCGGCGCATGCATCTCCCCTCCCCCGCCCGCCGGATCCTGCTGGTCGCCACCCTCGCCGCCACCCTCCCGCTCGCCGCGTGCGTCGGCGACGCCGGCGGCCCCTTCGAGGACCACGAGGAGGCCAGCGACTACGATCCGGTCCCCGCCGACGACGGCAAGGCCGACGCGCTGTCCGCCACCTTCGACGATCGCCTGGTCATCCCCGACGACTTCTTCGTCGACGTCGACGCGATCGACGGCGACGGCCTGCAGCAGTTCTTCGAGACCTCGCCGTACGGCCGCCGGTCGTGGCTCGCCGACGCCAAGGTCGGCGACCTCCGGGCCGCCGATGCGATCGTCGCCGGCGCCCGCGCCGAGGGCATCAACCCGCTGGTCATGGTGGCGCGCATGCAGGTCGAGCAGTCGCTGGTCAGCAAGAGCGCGCCGCCGAGCCAGAAGAAGATCGACTACGCGTTCGGCTGTGGCTGTCCGGACAACCGGCCGTGCAACGAGGCCTACCGCGGCCTCGACAAGCAGATCCAGTGCTCGGCCCACACCCTGGCGCGGTGGTACCAGGGCTCGATCGACGGCGACGCCGAGTGGGTCGCGGGCCGCGGCCGCCGCACGCTCGACAAGATCTGGGTCGTGCCCGGCAACCACGCCACCGCGTCGCTGTACGCGTACACGCCGTGGGTGCTGCGCGGCAGCGGCGGCAACTGGCTGGTGTGGAACGTGACCCGCAAGATGGAGCGTCACGCCCGCGCCCTCGGCGTCCTCGTCGAGCCGGCCGTGGATCCGGCGACCGATCCGACCGGCGACCAGTGAGCCGGCGCCGCGGCGCCCCGCGTCGCCACGACCGACGTCGCCGCGCGCGGCCCGAGCGTCAGGTGTCGATCGATCCCATGTCGGGGTAGCGCTGGCCGGTGGCGTCGCCGATGCCGTCGAGCGTGCCCAGCTCGTCGGCGGTCAGGGTCAGCGCCGCGGCCGCGACGTTCTGCTCGAGGTACTCGCGGCGCTTGGTGCCGGGGATGGGCACGACGTCGTCGCCGCGGGCCAGCAGCCACGCCAGCGCCACCTGCGCGGCGGTGGCGTCGTGGGCGCGCGCCACGGCCTCGACGACCTCGACGCGGGCCAGGTTGGCGGCCAGGGCCTCGCCCCGGAAGCGCGGCAGCGCGCCGCGCCAGTCGCCGGCGCCGAGCGCGGCCGGCGCCTTGATCGCGCCGGTGAGCAGGCCGCGGCCCAGCGGGCTGTAGGCGACGAAGCCGATGCCCAGCTCGCGCACGGTGGGCAGGATGTCGCGCTCGACGTGGCGCTCGAACACCGAGTACTCGGTCTGCAGCGCGCTGATCGGGTGGACCGCGTGGGCGCGCCGGATCGTCGCCGCCGACGCCTCCGACAGGCCCAGGTAGCGCACCTTGCCCGCGGTCACCAGGTCGGCCATCGCGCCGACGGTGTCCTCGATCGGCACCCGCTTGTCGACGCGGTGCTGGTAGTACAGGTCGAGGTGATCGACGCCGAGCCGCCGCAGCGACGCGTCGCAGGCGGCGCGGACGTAGGCCGGGCTGCCGTCGATGCCGCGGAAGCTGCCGTCGGCACCGCGGACGTTGCCGAACTTGGTCGCGATGACGACCTGATCGCGGCGGCCGCGCAGCGCCTTGCCGACCAGCTCCTCGTTGACGAACGGCCCGTACATGTCGGCGGTGTCGAAGAAGGTGAGGCCGAGCTCGAGGGCCCGGTGGATCGTCGCGATCGACTCGGCGTCGTCGCGCGGCCCGTAGAACTCGCTCATGCCCATGCAGCCCAGGCCCATGGCCGAGACCGTGAGCCCCTGCGCTCCCAGCGTGCGTGTCTTCATCGGGAAACCTCCGCGCCCGGCTTACCACGAAGCCGGCGACGCGCCCGTCCCGGCTACAGGAACCGCAGCCGCGCCGCCAGCTCGTCGAGGGGCGCGACCTCGTCGATCGCGCCGGCCTCGATCGCCGCCTTCGGCATGCCGAAGATCACGCTGCTCTGCTGGTCCTGGGCCAGGGTCTTGCCGTCGGCGCGCTTGATCGCCAGGGCCCCGGCGGCGCCGTCCTTGCCCATGCCGGTCATGACCACGCCGATGGCGCGGCGGCCGTAGACCCGGGCCGCCGAGATCATCGTGACGTCGGCGGCCGGCCGGCAGCCGTGGACCAGCTCGCCGTCGGTGAGGACGACCGCGCCGCGCTCGTCGAACTCGACGTGGCGATCGCCGGGGGCGATCAGCGCCAGGCCCGGCGTCGGGCGATCGCCGGCGGCGGCCTCGCGCACGGTCAGCTGGCTGATCGCGTCGAGCCGCTCGGCCAGCGCCGCGGTGAAGTGCGCCGGCATGTGCTGGACGATCACGACCGCGAAGCGGCTGTCGCCGGGCAGCGCCGGCACCAGCTCCGACAGCGCCGCCGGCCCCCCGGTCGACACCGCGATCACGCACAGCCGTGGCAGGCCGCCCGGCATCGTCGTGCTGCCGATCCCGGCCAGGCTGGCCCGGCGCGCGCTCGCCGCCGGCGCCGCCGCGGCGCGCGGCCGCGACGCCGCGGCGATCGTCAGCTTGCGGGTCAGCTCGACGGCGATCTTGCTGAGGTCGGCCGAGACCTCGCCGGCGGGCTTGGTGACGAAGTCGACCGCGCCGGCGGCCAGCGCCTCGAAGGTCTCGCGCGCGCCCTGCCGGGTGTGGGCCGAGAACATCAGCACCGGCGTCGGCCGCCGCTGCATGATCGCGCGCACCGCCTCGGCGCCGTTCATCTCGGGCATGTTGAAGTCCATCGTGACGACGTCGGGGCCCAGCGCGACCACCTGGTCGACCGCCTCGCGGCCGTTGCGGGCCTGGCCGACGACCTCGAACGGCCCGGCCGCCAGGGTCTTGGCGATCGCGGCGCGCATGAACAGCGAGTCGTCGACGATCAGGACCCGGATCTTCCTCGCGCTCGGCTGCGACGGTCTCACGACGGCTCCTCCGGCGGTGGCGGCAGCCGCTCGACCACCCAGCCGGTGACCGGGATCGCGACGCCCTTGAGCTCGAGCCCGGGCACCGCCCGGACCACCGCGCCGTCGCCGAGGAAGGCGCGGGTCGACTCGCTGACCAGGACCTCGCCGGGCGGGCACCGGGTCTCGTAGCGGTTGGCACGGTTGACGGTGTCGCCGATCACCGTGTAGTCGCGGCGCACCACCCGCGACCCCAGGTCGCCGCGCACGACCGGCCCGGTGTTGACGCCGATCCGCATCTGCAGCGTGATCGGCCGGCCCTGGTTGAACGCGGGCATCGCGGCCTGCATCGCCAGCGCGGCGCGGGTGGCGCGGACCGCGGCGGGCTCGCGGCCCCGGCGCTCCTCGAAGATCGCCATGATCGCGTCGCCGATGAACTTGTCGATGTCCCCGCCGAGGTCCTTGATCAGCGGACACATGACGTCGAAGTAGGCGTTGAGCAGCTCGATGACGCCGCGCGGATCGAGGCGCTGCGACATGGGCGTGAACCCGACCAGGTCGCTGAACATGACCGTGACCTCGCGCTCGTCGGCGCGCACCGCGTGCAGCGCGCCGACCGCGGCGCGCTCCTCGGCGGCGTGGCGCGCGCCCTCGGAGATGAACAGCGACGACGCCTCCTTGTAGGCGAGCAACCGGCGCTCGGCCAGCGTGCGCTCGACCATCGCCACGCACTTGTCCTGCGAGAACGGCTTGACCAGGTACGCCGACGCGCCGGCGGCGCGCATCTGGGCCATGTCGCGCTTGGAGTCGCGCGCGGTCAGCATGATCACCGGGGTCTGGCGCAGCTCGGGATCGCGGCGCACCGCGTGGACCAGCTCGAAGCCGGTCATCTCCGGCATCTCGTAGTCGCTGACGATCAGCGCCGGGCGCAGCGCCTGGGCCTTGTCGAGCGCGACCCGGCCGTTCTCGGCGGTCGCGACGTCGAAGCCCTGGCGGCTGAGGCAGTCGGCGACGTAGTGGCGCTGCGCGGGCGAGTCATCGACCACCAGGATCCGCTCGCGCGACGACGGCGTCGCGCCGATCGCCAGGGCCCGGACCCGGGTCGCCAGCTCCTCGGGGACGACCGGCTTGACCAGGTAGTCGTCGGCGCCGGCGTCGAAGCCGCGCTCGAGATCGGCGGCCTCGCCGAGGCTCGAGCAGATCAGCACCGGGACGTGGGCGGTCGCGGGGTCGGCCTTGAGCCCCTTGCACACGCCGTAGCCGTCGAGCTGCGGCATCTCGACGTCGGTGATCACCAGGTCGGGCTGGCGGGCGCGGGCCAGGGCCAGGGCCTCGGCGCCGTCGTAGGCCGACACGACCTCGTAGCCCTCGTCCTCGAGGATCGGCACGGTGTGGCGGTGGATCAGCGGCGAGTCGTCGGCCAGCAGCACCAGCTTCCTGGCCCGGGTGCCGGCGCCGAGGACGTCGACGACCTCGGCGTCGGAGAACGGCACCAGCAGGAAGCCGTCGGCGTCGAGGTCGCGGGCGATCGCGCGATCGGCGGCGGCGACGCCGACGACGATCGCCGCGACCGGGGTCGGGCCGTCGCGCAGCGCGGCGACGACGTCGGCGAGGACGCCGTCGGGCAGGCGGCGCGGCAGCAGCGCGGCGCGCGGCGTCAGCTCGCCGAGGCGATCGAGCAGCTCGGCCGCGGACGCGACCCGGCTGACCTGGTGGCCGAGCGGCGTCAGCGGCCGCGCGATCAGCTCGGCCAGGACCGGCTCGTCGGAGACGACGACGACGTTCACGTCGCCTCCGGGTCGCCGTGGCCGAGCAGGCGCCGCACCGCGCGCAGCAGGAGCTGCCGGTCGTGGGGCTTGGTGATGTACTCGTCGACGCCGGCGTCGAAGCCGCGGACCCGGTCGATGCGCTCGCCGCGCGACGTCACCATGACGATCGGCGTGTCGGCGTACTCGGGCAGCGCGCGCAGCGCGCGGGTCAGCTCGTAGCCGTCCATCCGCGGCATCATGACGTCGGTCGAGATCAGATCGAAGGCGCGGCTGCGGGCCAGCTCGAGGCCGTGGACGCCGTCGACCGCGACGGTCACCAGGTAGCCGGCGTCGACCAGCAGGCGGCGCAGCGACTCGCGCACGGTGTCGGAGTCCTCGACCAGGAGGACGTGCGAGCCCGACGGCGCCGCCGGGCGGGCGCCGGCGCGGCGCGGCCCGACCGGGCCGCTGAGCGCGCGCGCGACGATCGCCGGGACGTCGAGGATCAGCGCGCAGCGATCGCCGAGCAGCGTGGCGCCGGCGACGCACGGCGCCGCCGCCAGCAGCGGGCCCAGCGACTTGATGACGATCTCCTTCTTGCCCAGCAGGTGGTCGCAGACCAGGCCGTAGGTGGTGCCGGCGTGCTCGGTGAGGATCAGGTGCAGGACGTCGGCGTGGGCGCCGCCCGCGAGGTCGAGGTCGAGGACGTGGTCGAGGCGGATCAGCGGGACGTGGCGGCCGCGGACCTCGACCACCTCGCGGTCGCCGATCAGCCGGACGTCGCCGGGCGCGATCGTCAGGACGCGGAGGACGACGTCGAGCGGCACCGCGAAGGTCTCGCCGCCGGCGCGGGCCACGATGACCTGGATGATCGCGAGGGTGAGGGGCATGCGCAGCACGAAGGTGCTCCCTTGGCCGGGGGTGGACTCGACGTCGATCGTGCCCTTGAGCCGGGTCACGATGGTCTGGCGGACGACGTCCATCCCGACGCCGCGCCCCGACACCTGGCTGATCGTCGCCGCGGTCGAGAACCCGGCGGAGAAGATCAGCTCGAGCGAGCCGCGCTCGTCGAGGTCGGCGGCGGCCGCCGCGGTCAAGAGGCCCTTGTCGACCGCCTTGGCGCGCAGCCGCGCCGGATCCATGCCGCGGCCGTCGTCGGCGATCCGGATCTCGACGGTGTTGCCGCGGTGCGACGCCTCGAGCCGGACCACGCCCTCGGGCGGCTTGCCGGCGGCGGCGCGGCCCTCGGGGTCCTCGAGGCCGTGGTCGACGGCGTTGCGCACCAGGTGCATCAGCGGCTCGTCGAGGGCCTCGACCAGCAGCTTGTCGAGCTCGGTGTCGTCGCCGATCAGCTCGAGGCGAGCGCGCTTGCCCAGCGATCCGGCGAGGTCGCGCACGGTGCGGACGTGCTTGCGGAAGACGCCGCCGACCGGGACCAGGCGCAGCCGCATGACCTGCTCGCGCAGCTCGCCGGAGATCAGATCGAGCCGGTCGGTGCCGTGATCGAGGTCGTGGGCGATCTCGCCCAGCACGCGCTCGATGCGGTCGAGCTCGTCGCCGAGCGCGCTGACGCTGGCGGCGGCGCCCGCGCCGCCACCGCCGCCGCCGCGCGCGACCGCGGCCCGCCGCGCCATGACCCGATCGCCGGCGAGCTCGTGGCCGATCGCGGTGAGCGACCCGACCGCGACCCGCAGGTCGTCGCGCCCGAGCACCAGCTCGCCGACCAGGTTGAGCAGGCGGTCGAGCTTGTCGAAGTCGACGCGGATGGTCTGGCGCGACGGGTCGTGGGCGGCGGGGCGCGCGGACTCGACGCCGGCCGCCGCCGGCGTGACCGCGACCGGCGGCGAGGCCGCCGCCGCGGCCGGGTTGCGTAGCCGCTGCACCACCGGCGCCGGATCGACCGTGACCGGCGCACCGTCGCGGGCCTGCGCCAGCATCGCGCGCAGCGCGTCGAGCGCGGCCAGCAGCGCGTCGATCACCGGGGCGTCGGCGGCGCGGCCGGCGTCGCGGATCTGGCCGACCAGATCCTCGGCGGCGTGGGCGAGCTGGTTGACCGGGGCCAGGCCGACCATCGCCGAGCTGCCCTTGACGGTGTGGAGGTCGCGGAAGACGTCGCGCAGCAGCTCGACGTCGCCGGGCCGGCGCTCGACCTCGACCAGCTTGCCGGCCAGGGCCTCGAGCCGCTCGCCGGCCTCGTCGAAGAACAGCTCGATCATGTCGTCGTCGACGGTGGGGGTCCACGCGAACCCGGCCGCCGCGGCGCCGGCGGGGACGGCCGCGGCGACCGGCGCGGCGACGTCGCGAGGCGCCGCCGTCGGGGCCGGCGGCGGCACGGCCCGGTGCCGCGCGCGGGCGCGCGCGGCGTGGCCGCTGCGGTCAGGGGCGTCGAGCGCGGCGCAGCGGTCGTCGAGGGCAGGCCCTCGACCCGGGCCCCCTGACCGGTCGGGCTGGCCAGCTGCGCGATGGCCTGGCGCAGGGTCGCGGCGGCCGCGATCACCGCCGGCGCCGCGGCCGCGACCTCGACGGCGCCGCCGTCGATCGCGTCGAGGCCGCGCTCGAGCGCGAGCGCGAGCCGGCCGACGTCCTCGGCGCCGACCAGCAGGCTCGACAGCCTGGAGCCGGAACGCGACGTGGGCGAGGCCGCCGCAGGCGCTGGCGCCGAGCGCGCCCGCGACGTCGTCGTCGAGCAGCGCCGCGTCGTGGACCGCGGCGGCGACGAACGTGTCCCACAGCGACACGCCCTCGCTCATGGCGCCTCCCCGGCGTCGCCGAGGCCGTGGCGGCGCAGCCAGCGCCGGGCGCCGGCCCGGGTCGCGCGCAGCGACAGCGTGACGCCGGCGGCCGCGGCGGCGGCGCGGGCGCGGCGCAGGATCGGCGCGACCTCGTCGGGGACCAGCTCGGCGTCGTCGAGATCGACCGCCAGCCGGTGCAGCCTGGGCGCGGCCAGCAGCGCGGTGAGGTCGGCGGTGAGGCGCTCGGGATCACAGCGGCCACGCACGCGCAGCTCGCGCGCCTCCGGGCCTGCCGCCGCGGGCGGCGTCGCGGCCGCCGGGGGCGTCGTCGCGGCCGCCGGCCGCGCCGCGACCGCCGCGCCGCGCGCCGGCCCAGGCCGGGGCCGGCCGGCGCGCGCGTCGCCGGCGTCGCGGCCACCGCGATCCTGGCCGCCGGCGTCCGCCGCGCGCCCGCGACCGTCGTTGGCGCGACCGCGCCGGGGGCGCGGCGCACGTAGACCGTGGCGTCGCCGGCGCGGCGGGGCTCGAGGTCGGCGACGTCGCGCAGGCTCTCGCTGTAGCCGACGAACAGGAAGCCGCCGGGATCGAGCGCCGCGACCAGCCGATCGACGACGCGGCGCCGGGCCTCGGCCTCGAAGTAGATGAGGACGTTGCGGCACCACACCAGATCGAAGCCGCGCGGCTGATCGTCGTCGGCGAGGTTCTTGCGCTCGAAGCGGACCAGGCGGCGGGCCTCCGGGCGGACCCGCACGACCTCGTCGTCGACCTCGAAGCCGTCGCGCCAGGCCTCCGGCACGTGCTCGAGCGCCGCCGCCGGGTAGGTGGCCGCGGTCGCGACCTCGAGCGCGCCGGCGCTGACGTCGGTGGCGAGGATCGTCACCGCGTGCTGCGGCAGCAGCCGGGCCAGCACGACCGCCAGCGTGTACGGCTCCTCGCCGGTGGCGCAGCCGGCGCTCCACACCTTGACCGGCCGGCGCCCGCGCGCCCTCAGCGCCGGCGCGACGACGTCGACCAGCGCCGCGACCTGCGGCAGGTGGCGGAACAGCCGGGTCTCGCCGACCCGCACCGCCTCGACCAGGACGCCGAGCTCGGCGGCGCCGCGCGGCGCGCTGACCAGCTCGAGGTACGCCGCCGGGGTCGCGCCGAGCGCGGCGATCCGCGCCTGCGCCCGCGACGCCACCACCCACGCCGGCAGCTCGAGCCCGGCGTGAGCGGCGAGCCGTCGCGACAGCCCCGCCACGATGTCGGCGGGCAGCGTCACCTACCCGCGTCCGCCCGGCGGCCGACCGTCGGATCCGGCGCCGCCGCCGGGCCCGGCGGCGCGGGCCGGCAACCGGCGCGCCTCGCCGCGGCCGGCGAGCTGGCGATCGCCGGCGGCGCCGCCGCCGGCGGGCGCGCCGCCCGGTGCCCAGGTGTTGCCGTCGAGGTTGAAGCCGCCGATCGACGCCTCGAGCTGGAACGCCAGCTCGTGCAGCCGCTCGGCCTGCACGACCGACTCCTCGGAGCCGGTCAGGATCTCGTTGGCGATGTGCTGGACCGCGTCCATGTTGCGCGCGATGTCGTCGGACACCACCGCCTGCTCCTGGACCGCGTGGGCGGTGTCCTTGACCACGCCGATGAGCTGGGTCAGCCCGGTCAGGGTCGAGGTCACCAGCTGGGTGCCGTTCTCGACCTCGCGGGTGCCGGTCTCCATCGACGCCACCGCCTCCTGGGTCTGCTCCTTGATCGTCTGGATCAGCGCCTCGATGTCCTTGGCCGACTGGCCGACCCGGCGCGCCAGCGACGACACCTCGTCGGCGACCACCGCGAAGCCGCGGCCCTGCTCGCCGGCGTGCGCCGCCTCGATCGACGCGTTGAGCGCCAGCATCGAGGTCTGCTCGCTGATCTGCCGGATGACCTCGACGATGTTGCCGATGCGCTTGCTGCTCTCGCCGAGCTCCTTCATCTTGCGCGCGGCGTCCTCGACGGCGCCGCGGATCTCCTGCATCCGCTGCACCGCGGAGCCGACCGCGACGTTGGACTGCTCGGCGACGTCGGTGGCCTCGGCGGCGTTGCCGGCGACCTGCTGGATCGACGCCGACAGCTCGGTGATCGCCGCGGTCGAGCCCTCGATCTTGAGGGTCTGATCCTTGAGCCCGCCCAGGGTCTGGCGCGACGCCGCGCTGATCTCGGCGCTCGAGGCGCCGACCTGGAACGACGCCGCCTGGACCTCGGTGGCCAGGCTGTGGACCCGCGCGAACACCTGGTTGATGTTGTCGGCGAGGTCGGCGGTCTCGTCGCGCGACTCGACCACGATGCGCTGGTTGAGATCGGTCTCGCCGGCCAGCAGGTCGCGCGACTGCTTGACGAACTGCTTGATCGGCCGCGTGATCCAGAACGCCATCAGCGACGCGATCCCCACCGACAGGCCGATGCCGACCAGGATCTCCCGCCACGGGACCTTCGACGGGTCGACGATGCTGGCCCGGCTGCGGGTGATGAACAGCTGGCCGACGACCTGGGGATCGAGGCCGACGTAGCCCTCGAGATCCTCGGCGTAGAAGTCGTGGTCGCCGCTCTTGAGGCGCACGACCTTGCGGGTGTCCTCGCCGATCGTCACGGTCGCGAACCGCTCGGGCTGCATCGCCTTGCCCAGCTCGCCCCAGCTGTCGGCCGGGAACGCCGACGCCAGCACGGTGGTGCCGGCGAGCAGCGTCGGCCGCATCCGCATGTCCTGGTTGTCGTCGCTCTGCTCGGCGTACTCGTCGAAGTAGCGCTGCAGCTTGACGCCGATCAGCAGGCCGCCGACCACGGTCTCGCCGTCGGCGGCGTGGACCGGCAGCGCCGAGACCTGGTACGGCACGCCGCCGATGACGACGACCCGGTGGGCGAAGACGTTGCCGGCGCGGGCCTTGTCGACCGGCGCCAGCTCGGCGAGGTCGCCCTGCTTGATCGGCGAGCCCGGGATCGCCCAGACCAGGCGGTTGCCGGCGGTGAACGCCGCGAACAGATCGGGCTGCAGGCCGTTCTTCGAGGCCAGCCGGGTGTACATGCCCTGGACGATGCGCGCCGCGGCGGCGAAGCGGTCGCCGGGCCGGGTCGGCGTGGCGGTGGCGCCCGCGCCGTCGGCCGCGGCCGCGCCGTCGCCGGCCGGGCCCGACGGCGGCTCCGGCGCCGGGCCCGCGCCCGGCGCCGCGAGCGCGGCGGCCAGCGTCGGATCGTCGGCGAGGATCTCCAGCGTCCCGGTCATGCCGCGGCCGACCCGCTCCTGGTAGCCCAGGTAGCGGCGCTCGTGCTTGGCCAGCCAGTTGCCCCGGGCGCGGTAGCGGGTCTCGCTCTGCAGCCACAGCGTGCCGCCGGCGATCAGCAGCGCGGCCAGGGTCAGGCAGGCGACCAGGAACTTGAAGAACATGGGGAAGCGGAGCTTCCGCTTGCTCATGGCGATGCACCTTCCTCTCGGGCCAGGGCGCCGAGACGTTGCGACGAGAACAGGGCGTCGCCGTCGAGCACGCGCACGGTGCCGGTCGGCGTGGCGATCACGCCGGCGAGCAGGCTCGCGACCTCGGGCGCCAGGTTGGCGGGCGCGGCCTCGACGGCGTCGGCGTCGACGGTGCGCAGCTCGCGCAGGCGCTCGACCAGGATGCCGACGACCCGGGCGCCGTGCTCGACGACGACGAGCCGGCCGTCGTCGCCGGGGACGGTCCGGGGCAGGCCGAGCAGGACCCCGAGGTCGACCGCCGGCACGATGTCGCCGCGCAGGCTGAAGATGCCGGCCAGCCACGGCGGGCTCAGGAACACCCGCGTGATGGGCCGCAGGGTCAGGGTCTCGCGGACGTCCTCGATCGGGAGCGCGAGCTCCTGGCCGCGCAGCTCGAAGCAGACCAGGCGCAGCGAGCCCGAGGCGACACCGGTGGAGCCCTCGACCATGCGCCCCGAGGCTATCCCGGCTCGCGCAGCACCGTCCAGCGGCGCGCCCGGACGGTTTCGACGAGGCCCTTGACGTCGAGATCGACGTCCTCGAGCGCCGCGCCCTGCCCGGCCAGCCACGCCGCCACCCCGGGGGCGGCCAGCGTGGCCTCGCTGACAGCCACCTGCCAGGCCTCGGCGGCGGCCTGCAGCTTGGCGGCCACGTTGACGGCGTTGCCGAAGTAGTCGATCGCGGCGTTGAGGCGGACCGCGATGCACGGGCCGGTGTTGATCGAGATGCGCAGCCGGATCGCGGCGGCGCCGCGGCCGGGCGGGAACGCGGCGTGGATCGCGGCGGCGGCCCGGACCGCGTCGAGCGGATCGTTGAACGCGCCCATCGCGGCGTCGCCGATGGTCTTGACGACGGCGCCGCGGTGGGCGCCGATGATGCGGAAGACCTCGTCGAAGTGGCGCTTGACCTCGACGAACGCGGCCGGATCGCCGCGCTCGGCGTACATCGCGGTCGAGCCGACGACGTCGGTGAACAGGATCGTCTGCTCGCCGACCGCGAGCTGGATGTCGGTGCCGAGGTACTCCTCCGAGAACAGGTCGCGGAAGTCCTGGAAGCTGAGCAGCCGCCCCGGGCGCAGCGCGACGTCGAGGGCGGCCGCGGCCTCGATCGCGAAGGTGTGGGCCTCGCCGGCCGGGTTCTCGAGGCGCAGCCGACCGCGCGGCGCCACCGCGAGCCGCGCCGGCGGCCCGTCGGCCGACCACCGGGCCTCGCCGTCGCCGTCGGGGCCGACCTCGAGCGCGCCGTGGGCGGTGGCGCCCCGCAGGCGGATCCGGTAGCGGCCGGCCTCGTCGGGGACGTCGACGTCGACCGCGGCGCCGGCGGCGACCGCCTGCTGCAGCACGATGTGCGGCTTGTTGGCGGGCTCGGCGCTGCAGTAGGTGCGGCGCTCGATCGTCCGGATCGACGGGTGGACGTGGAACGAGATCTCGACGGTGTCGTCGGCGTCGGTGCCGAACTCGATGCCGCAGGCGGCGCACGCGCCGCGGCCGGGCAGCTCGCCGAGCCGGGCCGTGGCGTCGCGGACGCCGCGGCAGTGCGGGCACACGACGTCCCAGGTCAGCTCGAGCATGCCGGCGCGGGTCGCGTGCAGGCACGCCCGCAGGACGTCGTCCTCGTCGAGGCCCCAGGCGCGCGCCCGCTCGCGCGACCGGATCCGCTCGAGGTCGAGGTCGTCGGCGGTGCGGACCCAGTCGACGAGCCGGCGGACGGTCGTGGCGTCGACGCCGTCGGCGACCAGCTGGTCGCCGAGGCGCGCCAGCCGGGCCGCGGCCGCCGCCGGCAGCGCCGGCGCCGGCGGGTGGTACAACGCGACCGCGTCGAGGCCGGCGCGGGCGGCGTCGGCGCGGGCGACCTCGGCGGCGAGGCAGGGCACGACCCGGCGGTAGGCGCGCCCCATCTTCGCGAACGACAGCCGGATCGGCAGCTCGAGGATGCGGGCCCGCGACACCACGCCCCAGTAGACGTGCAGCCGGGTACCGGCGCCGCGGGGCTCGAGCAGATGGACGCCGTACAGCGCGCGCATGCCGCCGCGCTGGTAGATGCGCGTCAGCTCGAACCAGCGCCCGGCGAGCCAGTTCCACGGCACCTCGAGCCACTCGTGCAGGACCCCGCCGTAGCGACCCCGGCCCCACCGCTGGCCGTCGCGCTCGACGAACTGCATCGGCGGGTTGCCGAGCGCGCGGTTGAGCCGCGACACGTCGGAGATCAGCGGCCACAGCCGGTCCGGCGCCAGGTCGACGTCGACGTGCCACAGCCACTCGAGCCGCCGCGCGTCGGCGAACGCGGCCGGCCACGGGTGCGCCGCCAGCAGCGTCGCGACGTCCCAGGTCTCGCCCGGCACCAGCGCCCGCGCCGGGTCGCGGCCGTCGTCGGTCACGCGGCCCCCCCGGGCGTCGCGGCCGTCGACGCGACGACGCGACCGCCGATCGGGACGCAGGTCACGGCGGCGATCGCCGCGGCGATCGCGATCCCGGGGCGGCGGAGGCCTACCACCCGACGATCGTGCCCGATCCCGCGGCGCCGGGCCAGGGCCGGGCCGCCGCGATCAGCGCGCCGGCGGCCAGCGCAGCGGGCCGTCGTCGTCGACGACGTGGGTGACCCGGTGGGCCTCGTCGAGCGCGGGCACCGACCAGCGGCCGAGCATGCGGCCGATCGCCCGCGCCGGCACCGGCCGCGCGCGGTCGCGGTTGCGCGCCGGGTGCGCGTGCGCCGGCGCCTCGCAGTAGACCAGGTGGACCCGGGCCCGGTAGCCGCGCATCAGCCCGATCACCTTGGCCCGCAGCGACGCCGCCAGGTTGGTGGCGTTCCACGCGAACGGCGCGCCGGCGCGCAGGTGGACGCGCGCGGCCTCGCGCGCCGCCGCGATGACCTCGCCCTGGCCCTCGGTGGGCTCGACGTCGAGCTGGTCGCGCAGGTCGTCGAGCGACACCACCGGGCCGACGCCGTGCGCGGCCAGCCAGGTGTCCTTGCCCGACGCCGGCAGGCCGCACATGACGACGACCTCGGCGGTGGTGTCGTCGTGGGCGGCGACGTCGGGGCGCCGCGCGCCCGGCCGCTCGGCCTCGAAGTACAGCACCCGCGCGTGGTCGTCGGCGAACCGCAGCGGGGCGTCGACGCAGTCGAGGTCGCGGCACAGCTCGAGCCACAGCGCGGTGTGCTCGAGCATGCGGGCCTGATCGGCGGGGTCGGCGCAGCGCCGGCCCCGGGCGTCGGCCTCGGCGACCACCGCGAGCCAGCGGTGGCGCAGCCGCAGCGACAGCCGCGCCGCGGTGCGCTCGGCGTCGGCGGGCTCGCGGGTGATGCCGAAGAACGGGACCTGGTGCCAGCGGATCAGCGCGCAGACGTGCTCGCGGAGCCCGAACGGCACGCCGCGCCGCCACAGCGCCGCCCGCGCCATCGCCTCGCCGCGCCCCGAGTGGCCGCGCGAGGTCAGCCGGCCGTCGTCGTCGCGGCGGGTCGTCTGCGGCTTGCCGACGTCGTGCAGCAGCGCGGCGGCGAACGTGACCGCGCGGCCGACGTCGTCGAGCGCGCGCCACGCCGGCAGCGCGACCAGGGCCTCGACGACCATCCGGGTGTGGGTCCAGACGTCGCCCTCGGCGTGGAACGTGGCGTCCTGCGGGGTCGCGGCCAGCGCGGCGACGCCGCCGAGGCCATCGTCGAGGAAGGCCTCGAGCCGCGACCACGGGATCGGCGCGCCCGGCGCCGGCGCCAGCGCGGCGAGGTCGGTCACGGCGTCGGCCCCGCGGGATCGAACAGCTCGACGCCGTCGGCGAGCTGGTTGGGGATGATCGGCCGGCTCAGCCAGTGGCTGCCCGAGTCGACCACCGAGGTCAGGAAGCTGGCCCGCACCCACTTGTAGCGGGCGACCACCGCGCCGTCGGCCTCGACCTTGACGTACAGGCCCTCGGCGTCGTCGGACGGATCGGTCTCCGCGGCGGCGCGCGCCGGCTCGACCGCAGCCTCGGTGGCGGCGGCGGCGAGGCGATCGCGCCAGCGCGGGCTCTTGTACCGCGCCCGCGCCACCAGCGCCGGCAGCGCCGCCGGGTCGTCGACGATCCCCTCCCACAGCACCGGCACCGAGCGCACCGCCGGGACCGCGGCGAGGTGGGCGCGCCGCCGCGCCGTCGACCAGAACGTGCCGCCAGCGTCGCGGACGTCGAACTCGAGGAAGTAGTGCGGCAGGCGGTCGTAGAAGATCGTGTGCTTGGCGTAGAGCCACTCGCCGTAGAGGACGAGGCCGCCGGCTAGCGCGGCGGTGAGGGCGCCGGCGTGGCACGCGGCCCAGCGCTTGAACAGATCGAAGTGGCGCTCGCGGGCGCCGCCGGTGAGGACGTGGCCGCGGCTCTGCAGGCGCAGCCGGCCGTCGTCGCCGACCGAGATCCCGGCGTTGGCGCCGTCGAGCTTCTCCTCGATGACGACGTGGCGGCCGCGCAGCGTCGCCAGCGGCACGGCGTCGAGGTCCTCGTCGCCGGGCTGCAGGCGCGAGCCCTCGAGGTGAGGCGTCCGCGGGTACTTGTGGATGGGCTCGAGCACGGGGCGAGGCGCGCGCGCGCGCGGGCGGCGCGGCGCCTAGCGTAGCGCGACCGCGACCAGGTGGCCGTGGACGCCGTCGATGGTGACGCGGCGAGCGCCGGCGGCGCGGAGCCCGGCCTCCAGGGTCGCCGCGGTGAACAGGTGCAGATGCTCGGGGTTGTCGTCGGCGTGCGACGGCACGGTCACGACCACCGCGCGGCGCGCCACCCGCACCGCCTCGGCCATCGCCGGCGCCGGATCGACCAGGTGCTCGAGGACCTCGAGCAGCGTGACGGCGTCGGCGGCGCCGTCGGCCAGGCCCAGCGCGGTGGCGTCCATGCGCGCGGCGGCGAGCCGCGCCACGCCGCCGCGCCGGACCGCCGCCAGGCCCTCGACCCGGTGGGGCAGGACGTCGAGCGCGAGGACGTCGAGCGCGACGAGCTCGTCGAGCAGCGGCCACAGGAAGGCGCCCCGGCCGGTGCCGACGTCGACCAGCGCGGCGACGCCGAGGCCGCGCAGGATGCCGAGGACGCGGCGGACCCGCGGCAGCCCGGCGGTGCGCTTGAAGCGGTGCAGGCGTAGGCCGGCGGCGACGCCGGCGGCGAGCGCGGCGTCGTCGTCACCGAGGCCGTCGTCGCGCAGCGCGCCGCGGCAGTACGCGGCGGCGAGCCAGCGGTAGTGCGACGCGTCGTCGATCGAGGCCGCGGTCACGACGCCCGCCGCCGGCGATCAGAACGACCAGCCCGCGGTCGCGGTCGCGCCACCGGCGGTGGGGACGACGACGACCCGCGGGGTCTCGGCGTGGTGCCGGCGCCCGATCAGGTACGCGGCGACGCCGCCGACGACGGCGACGCCGCCGACGACGTAGGCGATCGTCGCGTTGCGATCCGCGGTCTGGCCCTTGTCCTCGAGCGCGACCGCGTCGGTGCCGACGCACGAGACCGCGCACAGCTCCTCGAGGTCGCCGGCGTAGCCGTGCGCCTTGCTCGACCAGTAGCCGCCGAGGCCGACGACCGCGACGCCGACGCCGGCGCTGACGAGGCCGCCGAGGCGGACGCCGCGGAGCTTGTCGGGGCCGCCGCCATCGACCGGCCCGGCGCCGATCGGGCCGCCGCCGCCGGTGGTGTCGCCGCCGCCGCCGGTGGTGTCGCCGCCGCCGCCGGTGGTGTCACCGCCGCCGCCGGTGGTGTCGCCGCCGCCGGTGGTGTCGCCGCCGCCGCCGGTGGTGTCGCCGCCGCCGCCGGTGGTGTCGGTGGTGCCGGTCGTGTCGCCGCCGCGCGCCGTGGCGCAGGTCGCCAGCTCGGAGATGAAGCGGTCGGCCTTGGCGCGGAACTGGCCATCGGGGGCCTCGCGCACGTAGCTCTTGTAGAAGGTGTGGGCGTTGCCGCAGTCGCCGGCCAGCCGGTAGGCCTGGGCGATGTTCCACAGCAGCAGCGGCTCGGGCACCAGCTTGTACGCCTCCTTGTAGGCGTCGATCGCCGCGGCGTACTCGGCGAGGTTGTAGTGCCGCGTGCCCTCGTCGACCAGCGCGCCAGCGCGCTGCTCGTCGGTGGCGGTCGGCTGGGCGCGCGCCGACGACGGCGCCAGCGCCAGGGCGGCCGCGGCGACCGCGGCGGCGACGAGGGAGTGCTTGAGCGACGTCACTTCGGTCTCCTGAACGGGTTCACGACGGCGTCGTCGTCGACGGGCGACCTGGTGCCGGACCCGGTGCCGGCGGCCGTGCCGGTGCCCTTGCCGGTCCCGGCGGCCGTGCCGGTGCCCTTGCCGGTCCCGGCGGTGCCGCTGCCCTTGCCCGAGCCCACGACCTTGTCGCCGCGCGAGGTCTTGCGCGACGAGCTGCGCCGGGCCTTCTTGAGCTCGGGGGTCAGCTCCAGATCCTTGCCGCCCTCGAGCAGCACCTGGAGCTGGGTCGGCTTGTAGCCGTCGAGGGTGATCAGCGCGGTGTGCGAGCCGGCGCCCACCGGCACCCGCAGCTCGCCGTCGTCGGGCACGTCGTACTCGACGGCGTCGACGTTGACCGCGCCGATCGCGCCCGCGGGCAGGTGCAGCACCAGCGCCGCCGGCGCCACCTCGGGCACCGCGGCGTCGGCCGCCGCGGGCACCTCGCCCGCCAGCGGGTCCGCGCCGTCGTCGCCAGGCGGCGGCACGACCCCCGAGGCCATGCCGGCGCCGTCGTCGACGGGCGCGGCCGCGGCCGAGCCCGGCGCGGCCGCGGGCGTCTCGCTGCCGCCGCCGCGGACCAGGACGAACGCACCGATGGCGCCGGCGCTGATCACCACGGCGCCGACGATCGCCATCCACAGCGCCGAGCGCGGCGCCACCGGCGGGACCACCGCCGCCGGCGCCACCGGCGTGACCACCGCGGCCGGCACCAGCGCCGCGGCCGCGGCGTCGTCGGCGAGCCGGTGCAGCGCGGTGCGCAGCTCGGCCAGCCCGGGCCGCGCGTCGGGATCCTTCGCCAGCATGCGCCCGACCAGCTCGATCAGCACCGGCGGCGCGCCGGGCGCGAACGTCGCCAGCGACGGCGGCTCCTGGTGCAGGTGCATCGCGACGATGTCCATCGCGTTGTCGGCGACGAACGGCGGCCGCCCGGCGAGCAGCTCGAACGCCATCGCGCCCAGCGAGTAGACGTCGACGCGGGCGTCGATCTCGTAGCCGCGCGCCTGCTCGGGCGCGACGTACAGCGGCGTGCCCATCAGGCTGCCGGTGCGGGTCCGGGTCACGCGGTGGGCGGAGTCGTCGAGCAGCTTGGCGATGCCGAAGTCGAGCAGCTTGACCTTCATCTTGCCGCCCGGCGCCGACGCCAGGAACACGTTGTCGGGCTTGAGGTCGCGGTGGACGATGCGCTTGGCGTGCGCCGCCTCGAGCGCCTCGGCGACCTCGTCGAGGATCGCGATCGTCTCGGCCAGGGGCGGCAGGCCCTTGCGCAGCCGCTCGGCCAGGCTCTTGCCGTCGAGCCACTCCATGACGAAGTAGCTGCGGCCGTCCGACAGGTTGCCGAACGCGAAGACGTCGACGATGTTGGGGTGACCGATCTGGTTGGCGGCGCGGGCCTCGGTGACGAAGCGCTCGACCGCCTCGGGCTGCATGCACAGCGCCTTGTTGAGCACCTTGATCGCGGCGCGCTTGCCGATCAGGGGGTGGACGGCGCCGTAGACCACGCCCATGCCGCCCTCGCCGATCTTGCGCTCGATCCGGTACTCGCCGACCAGCTCGCCCGCGGTCAGCGCGGTCGACGCCTCGGCGCGGGGCATCGTGTACTCGTCCGCGCCGCTACCGGTGCCGGCGGTGCCACGCGCCAGATCGACCGGCCCGGTCCCGATGGTCGCCGCGTGCGCCACGTCGTGGTGCGTCGCGTCGACCAGCGAGTCTTCGGGATCCATGGTCCCGGATCCCTCGGGTCGGCCCGGCGGCGTCGACATCGTGCCGCATTGTGACACCCCGGAGCGCCCCGCGGCCAGCGCTCTGACCTGGCAGGGTGTGATCGGCCGTACCGTCCTTGACGCGGCCGCCCGATCTGGGGCCTGCTACTGCGACATCTGTTCGAGGGGGAATCCAGCTACATGTCGATCGACCGCAAGAAGTTCCTGATGCTGGCCATGTCGATGGGGGTCAGCACGGGTGCCTGTGTAGTCCCGGCGCCTACCAGCACCAGCACCGGCCCGAGCAACACCACCGATCCCAGCGCGACGCCGCCCGGCCCGACCGACGAGGCGATGGTCGCCCCGGCCGACGAGTGCACCGACTGGGACGCCACCGGCGAGTGCGTCGGCTGGGCCAGCCAGGGCATGTACCCGCAGGACGAGTGCGTCAACTGGGACGCCACCGGCGAGTGCGTCGGCTGGGCCTCCGACGGCATGTACCCGCCCGACGAGTGCGTCAACTGGGACGCCACCGGCGAGTGCGTCGGCTGGGCCTCCGACGGCATGTACGGCCCGTCCGAGTGCGTCGGCTGGGACGCCACAGGCGAGTGCATCGACTGGGCCGGGGACTGAGGCACCACGGGGCCCGGGCCCGGTGACCGACGGCAAGGAGATGATGGCCCGGTTCGGGCGCGCCCACGGCGCGCTGCGGACCGCCGCGGTCACCGGGACCAACGGCAAGACCACGACGACCACGATGATCCAGGCGATCGTCGCGGCCGCCGGCGAGCCGTCGGCGCGAGTCACGACCCTGGGCGCGTGGGTCGCCGGCGAGACGGTCGAGGCCGCGACCCCCAACGAGACCTTCCTGGCCGCGGTCGAGCGCGCGGTCGAGCGCGGGGTCAAGACCCTCGCGCTCGAGGTCACGTCGAAGGCGCTGGCCGGCGGCCTGGCCCGCCGCTGGCGCCCGCACGTCGCGGTCTTCACCAACCTCACCCGCGACCACCTCGATCTGCACGGCACCGTCGAGCACTACCTCGCGGCCAAGGCACAGCTGTTCCTCAACCTGCCCCGCGGCGGCGTCGCCGTGCTCAACGCCGACGACCCGGCGTCGACGCTGGTGCGCGAGGTCGTGCCGCCGGGCGCGACGGTGCGGACGTTCTCGCGCCGCGGCGCCGACGCCACGCTGTCGGCGATCGCGGTGACGACGTCGCCGCGCGGCACCGAGCTCACGCTGGCGCCGTCGCGCCTCGGCGACGCGCTGGGCGGACGCCTCAGCCTGGCGGTCACCGGCGGCGTCCACGCCGCCAACGCGCTCGGCGCGGCGCTCGCCGCCGACGCCCTGGGCTACGGCGCCGACGCCATCCGCGACGGCCTGCGCGGCTTCACCGGCACCGCCGGGCGCTTCCAGATCATCGCCACCGCGCCCCTGGTGGTCGTCGACTACGCCCACACCCCCGACGGCCTCGACGGCACGCTGACCACCGCGCGCGAGCTGATCGCCGCCGCCGGGCGAGGCCGCGTCATCTGCGTCTTCGGCTGCGGCGGCGGTCGCGACCGCGGCAAGCGCCCCGAGATGGGCGCGATCGCCGACCGCCTCGCCGACGTCGTCGTCCTGACCAACGACAACCCGCGCCACGAGGACCCCGCCGCGATCGCGGCCGAGATCCGCGCCGGGGTCCCGGCGCCCGCGGCGACCTGGCACCAGGAGCTCGACCGCGCCGCCGCGATCGAGCTCGCGCTGGCCGCCGCCGGCGCGGACGATCTGGTCGTCATCGCCGGCAAGGGCCACGAGGAGGACCAGGAGATCCGCGGCGTCAAGGTGCCGTTCAGCGACGTCGCGGTGGCGCGGGCGGTGCTGGCGCGGCGCGGCTGACCGCGGCGCGGCGCGGCCGCGCGCCGCCGTGCTACCAACGGGCATGGACGCGGCGCCGCTGCCCTTGATGCTGGTCGGAGATCGCCGGGTCCTGCTGATCGGGGCCGGCGCGATCGGCCGCGAGAAGCTCGAGCGCCTGCTCGAGGTCGGGATCCGGCCCGACGTGATCGCCCGCGAGGTCGAGCCGCGGTTCGCCGAGCTGGCGGCGCGCCACGGCCTCGACGTCCAGCGCCGGCCGGTGATCGCCGGCGACGCCGCCGGCTACGACCTGGTGCTGGTCGCGGTCGGCGGCGCGCGCGACGTCGCCCGCGCCGTCCACGACGAGGTCGTCGCCCGCCACGGCCTGGTCAACTGCGCCGACGACCCCGAGCTGTGCAACGTCTTCCTCAGCGCCAACCTGCGGGTCGGCGGCCTGACCGTCGCGGTGTCGAGCGACGGCGCGTCGTCGGCGCTGGCCGCGCACGTCCGCGATCGGCTGCGCGCCGCGGTGCCGCCGTGGGTCGCGACCGCGCTGCCGGCGCTGGCCGCGCTGCGGGCCCGCCTCAAGGCCCTGCCCGACCCCGACAACACCGCGGCGCGGCGGCGGCGCTTCCTGGGTCGGCTGGTCCGCGCGCCCCGCCGGGCCTGGGACGAGGACGCGCTGGTCGCGGCGTATCGCCGCGGCGAGCTCGACGCCGGCGAGGTCCACGTCGTCGTCGTGCCCGCCGCCGGGCTCGCGGCGCTGACGCTGGGCGACGCCGCCACCCTGGCGCGCGCCGACCGGGTCCTCCACGCCGCCGACGTCGCCGCCGAGCTCCTCGCGCTGGTGCCGCCGCGCGCGCACCGCGAGGTCGTCGCCGTCGGGGACGACGGCGCCGCGCGCGCCGAGGCCGCCGCCGCCGCCGGCGAGATCGTCGTGCGGCTGGTGGCGCCGGCGGCGGATCCCGGCTGAGCGCGGCTGCTATCCTGGGCGCGATGTCGCGCCCGGCCGGTCGGCCCCCACCCTCGCGACGGCCGCCGCCCCCGCGCCGCCCCGGCCCACCACGCCGTCCCGGTCCGGATCGCAGCTACGTCTACGTCCCGGCCTACCTGTCCGACGACGATCGCGCCGAGCTGCTGGCCTGGCTGGCGACGCTGCACCCGCTGTGGGAGCACCGCTACGCGACCCGCCGGCCGCCGCCCGCCGGCCGCGAGCAGCGCCGCCTGCTGCGCCCGGTCTACTGGCTGGGCAACTGGCAGTTCGCGTGCCTCGGCTACTTCATGCCGCCGCGCGGCGTCCGCGATCGCTGCGTCGCGGCCGAGCCGTTCCCGCCGCCGCTGGCGCGCGTCGTCGCCGACGTCGAGGCGCGGGTCCGCCGTGGCTTCCCGCCCGCCGACGTGCCGCCGGGCTGGCGGCTCGACACCTGCCTGGTCAACTTCTACGGCGAGCGCGTCGAGGGCGGCCGCCGCGTCGACGCCGCCCGGGTCGGCGAGCACCGCGACCTCGAGCCCGGGCCGGTGGCGTCGCTGTCGATCGGCGAGCGCGCGCTGATGCAGTTCGTCGAGCGCGGCGGCGGCGGCGGCACCGTCCGCACCCAGTGGCTCGACGACGGTTCGCTGCAGATCTTCGGCGGCCCGCGGTGGAAGGACCAGCTGCTGCACCGGATCCAGCGGGTCGACGATCGCCACGACCTCGACCTGCCGCCGGCGATCCCGGGCTTCCGCACCCGCCGCATCAACTTCACGTTCCGCCACGTCCCGGCGGCGCACGTCACCCGGTTCGCCCGGCTGTCGCCGGGCGCCCGCGACGACGTCGCCGACTACGTCGCCGAGCTGGCCGCGCACGCGCCGTTCTGGCGGCGCGCTCTCGACGAGGCGCGGTGACCGAGGCGTACGCGTACGTCGCGCTGGCCGCGATGCTCGCGGTGGTGCTGTGGCGGCCGCACGGCTGGGGCCCGCCGCTGGGCGCGGCGGTGGCGGTGCTGGTCGCGGTCGCGGCTGGCCTGGTCGACCGCGACGATCCACGCCAGGCCGCGCTGGTGCTGTGGCGGCCGTTCATCACGCTGACCTCGATCATGCTGATGACGTCGGCGGCCGAGCGGCTCGGCGTGATCGAGCGCCTGGCCGCGTTCATCGAGCCGCGCACCCGCGGCCCGGTCCGTCACGCGTTCCGGATCACCTTCGTGACCTCGGCGGTGGTGGCGGCGGTGCTGTCCAACGACGCCGCGATCCTGCTGCTGACGCCGACGGTGCTGGCGCTGATCCGCGCGGTCTACCCGCGCCGCCACGGCAAGTTCCTGCAGGCGTTCGCGTTCGCGGTGTTCGCCGGCGCCGGGGTCGCGCCGCTGGTGGTGTCGAACCCGATGAACCTGGTGGTCGCGGAGCGCGCCGGCATCGGCTTCAACCGCTACGCGCTGACGATGATCCCGGTGGCGCTGGCCGGCTGGCTGGTGACCTACGCGCTGCTGGCGCGGCTGTTCCGCGCGCCGCTGGTCGACGAGGCGCCGGCGCTGGGCGCGTGGGCGGCGCCGCGCGCGCTGACCCCGGCGGCCCGCCTGGTGGTGATCGTGCTCGGCGTCGTGCTCGCGTCGTACCCGGTGGCCGCGTACCTCGGCGGCCCGCTGTGGGCGGTCGCGGCCGCCGGCGCCGCGGTCTGCACCGCCGCCAGCGTCGGCGCGGGCGTGCGGCTGCGCGCGCTGGCGAGCGGCGTGTCGTGGAACGTCTTCCCGTTCCTGGGCGGCGTCCTGGTGCTGGCGCTGGCGATGCAGCACGCCGGCGTCGTCGATCGCCTGGCGTCGCTGTTCGTGCCGGGGCCGGCGCGGCTGCCGATCATCGGCGCGGTCGCGGCCGCCGGCTCGGCGCTGCTCAACAACCACCCGATGGCGATCCTCGACGCGCTCGCGCTGGAGCGCACGGTCGGCGCCGGCCACGTCGACGTCCTGGCCGCGCTGATCGGCGGCGACCTCGGGCCGCGGCTGCTGCCGTCGGGCTCGCTGGCCGGGATCCTGTGGATGGACGTGCTGCGCCGCCACGACGTCGACGTCGGCGTCGGCACGTTCGCGCGGGTCGGCGTCGTCCTCACGGTGCCGACGCTGCTGGTGTCGATCCTGGTGCTCTGGCTGGTCGGGGCCTGAGGCCGCGCGCGGCGACCGCCGTCAGCGGACCTGCGCCCGCGGCGGCTCGCGATCGCGGCGGATCCGCGCGGCCTGGCGGAAGTAGACGATCACGCCGATCACGATCGCGAACGGGCCGACGCCCTGCCCGAACCGCTCGCCGCGCGCGCGGAAGTCGGTCCCGGGCGGCGCGGTGAGCGCGATGATGACGGCGCCGCCGATCGCGAGGACCGCGACCGTGACCACGAACGCGACCACCGCGGCCTTGATCGGCGACCAGCGCACCGGGAGCTGGTGGGGAGCGGGCTCCATGGCCTCGAGGATACCGCGACCGTCACCACGGCGGGGCGCCGCCGCGCCGCGCCGCGATCACGGGAACGCGCGGGCCCGCCGGCGCTCGCGATCGAGCAGGTCGCGCTCGATGCGGGCGGCGTCGTCGAGCCGCGCCGGCGGCATCGCGATCCCGAGGACGACGTCGCGGACGACCTCGACGACGTCGGGATCGGCGAGCAGGCGCTGGTGGCCGAGCCCCGCGGTCTCGACCAGCCGCGCCCCCGGCCACGCCTGGGCCGCGGCGACGCCGTCGGCGAACGGGACCTCGCGGTCGCCGCGGTCGTGGACCACGGTGAGCGCGGCGGTCAGCGCCGGCGCCAGGACCGGCCCGTCGAGCTCGTCGGGGCCGGCCTGGTTGATCGACGCCAGCTGGCTGCGGAACGCCGCCGCCGCCACCGGCGACAGGCCGACCGCCTCGACGAAGCGCTCGACCGCGGCGCTGACCCGGAACATCGGCGCCAGGTACACCACGCGGCGGGCCTGGAGGCCGCGCGCCATCGCCACCGTCGTGGCCGCGGCGCCGAACGAGTGCGCGACGACGGCGTCGAGCGGGCCGACCGCGTCGGCGACCGCGCGCACCGCGCGCGCCATCGCGGCCAGCGTCGTCGCCGGCCCGACGGTGTCGCCGTGCGCCGGCGCGTCGAACGCGACCACGGTGCGGCCGGCGTTGACCAGCGGCGACACCACGGCGCCGAGCTGGGCGCCGCGCCCGCCCCAGCCGTGGACCAGCAGCACGACCGGGCCGTCGCCGCCGCCCCACGCCCAGGTCGCGACGCGCTGACCGTCGAGCACGACCGGGATCGGGGTCGCGACCTCGAGCAGCGCGACCTCGCGCGCCGGCCGCGGCGGCCGCGGCGGGCTCAGGAACGCGCGCAGCGCCAGGTTGGCGGCCACCCGCGGCGACAGCCGGTCGGCGACGCCGAGGGCGGCGCGCAGCGCGGCCATTTCAGAGCGAACGTTCGTACTATTTTCGGGGCGATGCATGGCTCTCCTCCTCGGGACGTGAAGGGGACGGATCGGGGCGGTGGCTCGGGCTCAGCGCGCGGCGTCGATCAGCGCGTCGAGGGCGCGGCGGGCGCGCGCCGTCGCTTCCGGATCCTCGACCAGGCGGGTCATCGTGTGCAGCGCCAGCATGACGCCGTAGGCGCCGAACGCGAGCTGCTCGGGGTCGGCGTCGCGGCGCAGGTGGCCCTCGGCGATCGCGACCCGCGCCGCGGTGGCCAGGCTGTCGAGCCAGTCGCGGATCGTCGCCGCCAGGGCGTCGCGCGCCGGGCCGGGCCGGTCGTCGAGCTCCGCGGCCAGGGCGACGAACAGGCAGCCGCCGGCGTGGCTGCCCCAGCGCATCCAGCGCTCGAACAGGGCGCGCAGGCGCGGCTCGCCGCGCGGCGCCTTGAGCGCGGGCGCGACGACCTCGGCGACGAAGCGATCCCGCGCGTGCTCGACGACCGCGACCTCGAGCGCGTCCTTGGAGCCGAAGTGGGCGAACAGCCCGCTCTTCGACAGCTCGAGCGCGCCGGCGAGCTGCCCGATGCTCAGGCCCTGCAGCCCGACGGTGCGCGCCAGCTCGGTCGCGCGGTCGAGGATGGCCTGGCGGGTGGTCTCGCCCTTGGTCGTCGCCATGGACCCAGAATAGTACGGACGTTCTATTTTGCAAGCCCCGTGATCGCCGCCGGGGCGGCCCTTCCCCCCACGGCCCGGCCCGCCCCAGGCATCACGAGTACTTGACCGCCAGGGCGTCCTCGGCGAGCTCGTCGAACGACATCTGCTGGGCGCGCGCCAGCTCGTCGTCGGTGAACTGCACGGTGGCGGCCCGGGCCTCGCCGCCGAGCAGCCGCAGCAGCAGGCCGCCGAAGATCGGGCCGATCACCGGGTGGTTGAACGCCTCCTGGACCCGCAGCATGAACCGGGTGAACGGCAGGCGCGCCAGCTGGGGCTTGCGCGCCAGCAGCTGCATGCGCTTGAACGCCTCGAGGATGCGCTTGCCGCCCGGATCGGTCTTGTCCATCGGCTCGAGGAAGACGCCGCGCATGAACGGCTGGGCGTGGAACAGCATCACCGCGAGCGCCCGCCAGCCGCGCGCCCGGTCGCGCAGCGGCGGCTTCGGGCGCCGCGCCCGCGCCGCCAGGAACTCGTCGGTCGCGTACTTCTCGGTCATGTGGAAGTCGATCGCGATGTGCCGCGACTCGTCGCGGTTGATCAGGTGCATCGCCTGGTGGCTCATCTGATCGCCGACGTAGTCGTCGAGCGAGCGCAAGAGCGCGACGTCGAGCATCAGCTCGCCGGCGGTGATGTACGCGGTCGCGATCTCCGGCGGCATCAGCTCGACGACGCGCAGGAAGTGGGGCCGGAACTTCACCAGCGCCGGGTTCATCTCGTAGCGCCGGAGGTGGCGGACGTCGTAGTAGCGGGCCAGCCGCTCGGCGGCGACCGCGTGCCGCTCCTCGTCGACCACGAAGCTGTCGAAGATCGCGCGCAGCACCGGGTCGTCGGCCTGGCGGGCCTGGGTGGCGAACAGCGCGCCGGCGAGGCGCTCGATCCCGGCCATGTCGGTGAAGTACTGGCAGACCGCCTCCTCCTTGTCGCGCGGCAACGTCGGCGGCGGCCGGGACCAGTCGAGGTCGTCGACCGACCACTGGTCGCGCCGGCACTTCTCGAGCATGCGTCCGAGATCCATGGCGTCCTCCCTGAGGCGGCCCGACGCGAGGCCGGCGCCACCGCCATTCTAGCGTCGCGACCCCGACCGGGTCACTCGAACATGACCTCGGCGAGCGGCCGACGCGGCGTCGGCGGCACCTCGGGACCGACGCCGAAGCGCAGCACCAGCTGCGGGTAGCCGTGGCGACGCGCGGCGTCGCCGACCCGCGGCCGGATCTCGGCCTCCTCGAGCGCCTGGTTGAGGAACGACGCCGACAGCCCGACGCTGGTCGCCCGCAGCAGCACCGCCTGCATCGCCTGCCCCGCCGCCAGCCAGTCCGACGGGTCGTCGAGGTCGGTGCCGAGCACCGCGAGCAGCGGCGACGCGGTCGCCAGCTCGGCCTCGCGCGC
Organism: Kofleriaceae bacterium; assembly: GCA_020633495.1. Classification (GTDB taxonomy): domain Bacteria; phylum Myxococcota_A; class Polyangia; order Haliangiales; family Haliangiaceae; genus WYBA01. The sequence goes on from JACKDR010000001.1 coordinate 389,302, forward strand.
GGCGATGCCGCCGCCGCGATCGAACGATCGCACCAGCAGCGTCGCGGCCAGCGGGATCGCGGTCATGACGTCCTTCTTGATCATCGGGATGCCGTCGCGGCGGCCGCTGCCGCGCGGCACCAGCCAGCGCGCCAGCTCGTCGCGGAACGCGGGGTCGGCGAACTGCTTGCGATCCGCGGTCGCCACCAGGTCGGCGACCGCGAGCTTGTCGTGCGGGTGCAGCCGGCACAGCCACGCGCCCTCGGCGCCGGCGTCGTGGGCCAGCTCGTCGGCGATCACCGCGCTGACCGGCCGCGGCAGGTACGCGGCGCGGCTGGTGCGGCGGCGCGGGATCGCCGCGAACAGCGCCTCGTCGCGCTCGGTCGGCGTGATCGGGCCACGCGATCGCAGCACCGCGAGCAGATCGGGGTGGGTGGCGGACGGCAGCAGGTCGACGTCGTCGGCGTGGCCGTGGCGGCGCAGCGCGATCCGCAGGTTGAACAGCGCGGCGCCGCAGCTCATCAGCAGCTGCCGGTGGGTCGGATCGATGCGCGGCAGGATGCGGCCCGGATCGGACCACACCTCGATCGCGTCGCCGGTGACGCGGAACCGCCACGGCTGCGTGTTGTGGGTGCTGGGCGCGAGGATCGCGTAGCGCACCAGGGTGCGCAGGAGCTCGGGGAGCGGCGTGTCGTGGGCGACCTCGTCGGTGGCCACGTCCCACGCCTCGATGCCGGGACCATGCATGCCCCGTCGGTGAAGCAAGCCGCGGGCCGCGCGGCGACACGCTCGCGCGCCGCGATTCGCGCAAAGCTTGCGCGACGGCCCCGCGCGCGCCCGATTTGCGCCGCCGATCGGCGACCCTCTGGGGATGTCCACCCCAGCGGTCCCCCCGGCGCTCGCGCGACGGCTGGCCGGGATGCTCGCCGGCAACCTGCGCCGCGAGTATCCCAGCCAGCTGTCCCACCGGCTGTTCGACGACGGCGACGTCCGGCCGCCGCGCCAGCTGACCCCGGTGTTCTTCGGCTGCTACGACTGGCACTCGGCGGTGCACTCGCACTGGGCGCTGGCCCGGCTGCGCGGCGCCGGCGCCGAGCCGCGCGCGATCGCCGACGCCGCGCTGGCGTCGTCGATCACCGAGGCCGGCGTCGCCGGCGAGCTGGCCTACCTGCAGCGCCGCGCCGCCTTCGAGCGCCCGTACGGGCTGGCCTGGCTGCTGGTGCTGGCCGCCGAGCTGCGCGCCGGCGCGCCGGCGCTGGCGACGACGCTGGCGCCGCTCGAGGCGCTGGCCGCGGCCCGGCTGGTGGCGTGGGCGCGCGAGCTGCCGGCGCCGATCCGCAGCGGCGAGCACGCCCAGAGCGCCTTCGCGCTCGGGCTCGCGCTCGACTGGGCCCGCGCCACCGGCGACGGCGACGCCGCCGCGGCCATCACCGCCGCGGCCGAGCGCCTGCACGGCGACGAGCGCGACGCGCCGCTGCACTGGGAGCCCAGCGCCCACGACTTCCTGTCGCCCGCCCTCGGCGCCGCGGCGCTGATGGCGCGGGTCCGGCCCCGGCGCGGCTCGCGGCCTGGCTCGACGGCTTCGCGCCCACCCTCAGGCGCAGCGCGGCCCTGGCGCCGCCGGCGGCGCGCGATCGCGGTGACGGCAAGCTGGTCCACTGGGACGGCCTGGCGCTGTCGCGCGCCTGGATGCTGGCCGAGCTCGCCGCCGCCCTGCCCGACGACGATCCGCGCCGCGCCGCGCTGGCGGCGCACGCCGCCGCCCACGGCACCGCCGGCGTCGCCGCGCTCGACGACATGAGCTACGCCGGCGCCCACTGGCTGCCGACGTTCGCGATCTACTGGCTCGCCGGCGCCGCCGCAGCGCCGCCGCGGTAGGCTCCGCGCCATGGCGACGATCCAGCGCGGCGGCTCCTCGATCTACTACGAGGTCACCGGGACCGGCCCGGCGATCGTGCTCGGCCACAGCCTCTTGTGCGACGTCGAGATGTGGCGCGGCGTCGCGCCGGCGCTGGCCGCGCACCACACCGTGATCAACGTCGAGGCGCGCGGCCACCGCCGGTCGACCGCCGCGGCGCCGTTCACGCTCGAGGATCTGGCCGCCGACTGGCTGGCGATCCTCGATCGCGAGGGCATCGATCGCGCCGTGCTGTGCGGCCTGTCGATGGGCGGCATGACCGCGATCCGGCTGGCCCTGGTCGCGCCGACGCGGGTCGCCGCGATGATCCTGATCGACTCCAACGGCGACCGCGAGGAGCCGGCGAAGCGGGCCCAGTACGCCGCGATGGGCGCGATCTACCGGCGCCTCGGCATGCTGCGGCCGCTGGCCCGGCGCACCGCGACGATCATGCTGGGCCGCACGACCCTGGCGCGGCGCCCCGGGATGGTCGACGAGCTGCGCGCGGTGGTCGCCAACCACGACCGTCGCCAGATCCCGCGCGCGCTGCGCGCCGTGTTCGGGCGCGGCCCCATCCTCGACCGCCTCGGCGCGATCGCGTGCCCGACGCTGGTGCTGGTCGGCGACGAGGATCGCGCGACCCCGGTCGTCAAGTCGGAGCGGCTGGCGTCGGCGATCCCGGGCGCCCGCCTCGAGATCGTGCCCGAGGTCGGCCACCTTTCCGCGCTCGAGGACCCGGCCGCGATCCTGGCCCGGATCGAGCCGTTCCTCGCCGACCTCGACGGCTGAGCTAAGCTTCGCGGGCATGGCCGAGCCCGTCCCCAGCGCCCCGCGCGCCCCCGCCGACCCCGCCGCCGCCGACGACGCGGCGCCGGTGCCGGCGCGGCTGATCCTCTACGACGGCGTCTGCGGCCTGTGCAGCCGGTCGGTGCGGTGGCTGATCAAGCGCGATCGCGACCGTGCGCTCCGCTACGCGCCGCTGCAGGGCGACACCGCGACCCGCCTGCGGGCGCGCCACCCCGAGATCCCGACCACGCTCGAGAGCGTCGTGCTGATCGTCGACGGCAAGGTCTACCTGCGCAGCAAGGCGTTCCTGTACGCGGCCCGGTACCTGACCCGGCCGTGGCGCTGGGCCTACCACCTCCGGTGGCTGCCCGGCTTCCTGCTCGACCTCGGCTACCGCCTGATCGCGCGGCTGCGCTACCGCATCTGGGGCAAGCACGACAGCTGCGAGCTGCCGGCGCCCGACGAGCGGGCCCTGTTCCTGCCGTAGCCGCGCCCCCGGCGGCGGCGCACCCGCCGGCATCAGCTCAGCAGCGCCGCCAGCTCGAGCAGCGGCACCTCCTCGCCCGGCTTGTCGGCCTCGTTGAGCTCGGCGTCGATCAGGTGCAGGACCGCGCTGCCGCGCGCCGCGGCGCGGACGCCGGCGTGGTAGGTGACGGCGTCGCCGTCGACGATCAGCGTGCGCAGGCCGCCTCGGGTCAGGGCCGCGGCGTCGGGCGCGATCCAGCCGCGCAGCTCGGTGAGGCACTTGCGGTGGTTGGTGTGGCCGGCGATCTGGGCCAGACCGGCGGGCAGCTCGCGGGGGTGGAAGCGGCGCCGCCGCGGGTCGGTCTCCCACGCCCGGTCGACCCGATCGGCGGCGGTCGGCGGGCGGTCCGGGTTCGACGGCCGGTGATAGAGCAGCCCGCCGCCCTCGTCGGGCTGGCGCCCCGGCAGGTGCAGCGGCGCCAGATCGAGCGGGTCGAGGCGGCCGGCCTGCCACGCCGCGCGCCGGGCCTCGACCGCGGCGGCGAGGTGGCGATCGAGCGCCGCCGCCAGCTCGACCGCGCCGGTGCCGACGCCGAGCTGGTCGACCTCGCGCGTGGTCACGCCGGCGTGGGTCAACAGCGCGGTGCGGCCGTCGCCGAGGCGCCCGGCGGCGGCGAGCCGGAACCTCCCGGCCAGGAGCATCGCCATCACCAGCGCGCGCTGCGCCTCGCCGTACGAGGCGTAGTCGCGCGCGATCAGGCCGGGGGTCGGCACCTCGGGGAACGCGGGCTCGAACTCGGCGCGCAGCCGGCGCCGGTACTCGTCGGGCACCGCGCTGGCCAGCGGCGCCAGCGCGGCCGCCGCGGCCTGGGCCGCGGCGAAGCGGGCGTCCGACAGCCCGATCAGCTCCTGGACCCGCGCGACGTCGTGGTTGCCCGCCAGGATCACCGCCTGCTGCGGGTGGTGCTCGGCGAGCCAGCGCAGGATCGCGGTGCCGTCGCGGCGGGGATCGGTGTCGTCGTGCGATCGGTAGTCGAAGTGATCGCCGATCGACACCAGCTGGACGTCGTCGGCCAGGAAGCCGTCGATGCCGAGCAGCTCGTGGGCGACCAGGACCTCGACGAAGCGCTCCAGCGAGGTCTGCGGATCGCCGATCACGCGCACCCGGGTCGGCGGCCGCGGCGGCGCCGGCCGGGGCGCCGCGAGCGGCTTGCCCGCCAGCTCGCGGGCGCGGGCCACGGTCGCGGTGAAGGTGAGGCTGATTCCGCCGCTGAGGTCCGATCGCATCGGCATTGGTAGATCCTACTTTCCTCCGCCTTTGGGGCGGGCTGTCGCAAGACCCCCGTTCAAACCGTGCGTGCGGATTTCCCGCACACGGCTTACCGGTGGTCGGTCAGGGAGCGGCATCGTACGGTCGCCGGGATAGCGGACAGTCCCGCGCAAGCGGTGGAGCCCGAGGCGAACGAACTCATCGCGGGTCCAGCGCGCCATCTCGCCGGGCCGCAGGTTCCGGCCCTTGCGCTTGCGCACCAGGGCACGGAGCCGCTGCCAGACGTAGCTGTCGAGCTGATTGAACTTCCGCGCGGCGTTGCCGGTCTTGAAGTAGTTGCCCCAGCCGCGCAGCACCGGGTTGAGCGTCGCGATCGTCTCGCGAAAATCCCGGTGACACGCCGCTCGCGGGGTCAACTCCTTCACGCGCTGACGCACCCGCTTCATGCTCCGGTCCGACGGCCAGCGCTGCAGGAAGTAGCGTCGCTTCTTCTCCGCGGCCCAGATCCGTCCCGACATGCGCTTGTGCAGGTGACACCCCAGGAAGTCGAAGCCCGCCTTTCCGTCGGCAAGCTCGACTCTCCGGGTCTTCTCCGGGTGCAGTTCCAGCTTCAGACGCTTGAAGATGATCTTCACGCACCGTTCCGCTTCCTCGACCTTCGCCTTCGTATCGCACAGGATGACGAAGTCGTCCGCGTACCGGACGAGCGTCCCCAGGTGGGCACACTGCCTCGTCCACCGCTCGTCGAGGAACGCCAGGTAGATGTTCGAGAGCAACGGCGAGATCACGCCGCCCTGCGGCACTCCGCTGAGCATCGCGATCGCGCGCCCCTCCTCCATCACCCCGGCCTCGAGCCACATCCGGATCAGCCTCAGCACCCGCCGGTCGCTCACCCGCCGCCTCACGCGCTCCATCAACACCCCGTGATCGAGGCTACCGAAGAAGTCGTGGATATCGGCGTCCAGCACGTGGTTGCCCCCGCGCGCCCCTCGGACGCGCAGGACCTCCAGCGCCTGCGTCGCGCTGCGACCGGGCCGGAACCCGTATGAGCAGTCCTGGAAGTCGACCTCGAAGATCGGCTCGAGCACCAGCTTCGTCGCCGCCTGCACCACGCGATCGCGCACCGTCGGGATCCCCAGTCCTCGCCGTCCTCCGTTCGCTTTCGGGATCCAGCACCGCCGCACCGCTTGCGGTCGGTACGTGCCTGCGCGGAGCCGCTCGCCGAGATCCGCGATGAACGCGTCCTCGCCGAGCGTGCGGATCGCGGCAATCGACTCCTCGTCGATACCCGCCGATCCACCGTTCCGCGCGACCCGCCTCCACGCTTCCCGGAGGATGTCAGCCCTCCAGATACGGTCGTACAGCGCGTGGAAGCGCCTTCCCGGCCCTCGCTTGGCCGCCTCCCCAGACGTCGTTGCAGCCGCTGCGTGGTCGACCGGCATACGACGGTCGGGGAGTTGGATCGCCGGCGGGAGGGGTTACCTGTTCCGCGTTCCGCGACCATGCCCTTGTGCCTGCGGCCTTCGCCGTCATGACCACCCCAGGGACCCTTCCCTCCGCCGGCGTTCTGCGGCGCCGGCCTCCTCGGTACTACGATCCCTCGGACTTCCGCTGCACCGCGGTCGCACCGGCACTCGGCCTCCTCGATTCGCGTCGCCCCGACAAGGGCCGTGCAGACGGATCTCCCGTGTTCCGTGCTTCTCCTTGAACGCGTGCTGCGCCCCCTACCCCGGAGGGACGCGACGACCGCTTCGGATCTCGATCGTCGCGCGTGGCCTTCGCCGTGACATGAGCGGCTCGGCTCCCCCATTGTTTCTCTGTCGAGACTGCAGGCTTCACTTCATGTTGCGGCCCGCGTTCTTGCTCCCCGGTGTTCCCGGGCTCCTGACGCCGCGCTTCGGCACCGAGGATCTCTCCTCGCTCCGGCGGCCTGCTACCCGGCGCTCCGACGCCTACCGGGACGGGACTTCCACCCGCTGGAGAAGCGCAGCAAGACGCATCCTGCCCCTGCGGGCCATCGGCGTCGTCACGGCGCACCATGATCGAAGCGTACTCCCAGCTCCCGGCCCGGCGGAGGTGTCCGATCCCCGGACGAATGTGACCCGGCTTCCCCGAAAAAAGCGCGATTCAGCGCAGTTGAACCGTGTTCCTTACCTCCCGTTAACACGCCGTGCATGTGGCGGACGCGTTCGCCCGCTAGCGTCCTTTCGCGTCGGGCAAGGACCTGCATCGCCCGACGAGGAGGAGAGGAACAGATGCTCACCCGCACCGCCCCCGCCCTGGCCCTGGCCCTGGTCGCCGCGCTCGCGCCCGACGCCAGCGCCCAGCCGACCAACGACCCGGCGACGCCGACCCCACCCGCCGCGGCCGCGCGCGCCGCTGCCGGCGCCCGCGCCGGCGGCGGACGCCACCGCGACCGACGCCGCGCCCGCGCCCGCGCCTGAGGCCGACGTCGAGCCGGCGCCCGAGGCCGCGCCCGCCCCCGCCGAGGTCGCGGTCGCCGACGCCGACGTCGCCGACGACGCCGCGGTCGCCGCCGCGCCGGAGGCGCACTGGTACGACGCGCTCATGGTCAACGGCTTCGCGTCGGTGGGCTTCACGCTCAACACCAACCGGCCCGCCGACGACGCCAACCAGCTGCGGGTCTTCGACACCGAGGACAACGCGTTCAACGTCGACGTCATCGAGCTGGTGGTGCAGAAGCCCGCCGCGGAGCCGGGTCAGGCCGGCTTCCGCATCGACCTGACCGCGGGCTCGGCGATCCCGGCGGCGACCGCGTCGGCCGGCCTGTTCCGCGACGCCGACGGCGTCGCCCAGGACGTCGACCTGCAGCAGGCGGTGGTCTCGTACATCGGCAACGTCGGGGGCAAGGGCCTGCGGCTCGACGTCGGCAAGTTCGTCACCCACATGGGCTACGAGCTGATCGAGGGCTACGACGGCTACAACGACAACTACTCGCGGTCGATCCTCTTCGGCTACGCGATCCCGTTCACCCACACCGGCGTCAAGCTCGGCTACCCGCTGACCGACAAGATCTCGGGCATGGTGATGATCGCCAACGGCTGGGACAACGTGAAGGACAACAACAGCGGCAAGACGCTCGGCCTGCAGCTGGCCGGCAGCTTCGACGCGGTGGCCGCCTACCTCAACTACGTCGGCGGCCCCGAGCAGGACGGCGACAACGGCAACCTCCGCCACGTCGTCGACCTGGTCGCGACCTACGCGGCGTCCGACGTCCTGTCGTTCGGCCTCAACGGCGACTACGGCTACGAGGCCAACGCCGCCGGCATGGGCGACCAGGCCGCGACCTGGATGGGCGCGGCGCTGTACGCCAAGTGGAGCGCGTCCGACGCCGTGTCGCTGGCGCTGCGCGGCGAGGTCTTCGACGACGCCGACGGCGTCCGCACCGGCGCGGCGCAGACCGTCTACGAGGGCACGCTCAGCCCCTCGGTGAAGCTCGGAGACAACGTCGTGCTGCGCGGCGACGTCCGCTTCGACCGGTCGTCGGTCGAGTCGTTCATGACCTCGGACGGGACCTCCAAGCAGCAGGTCACGGTCGCGCTCAACGCCATCGGCGTGATGTAGCCCCGACGGGGCGCCCCCGCGATCCCGACGCCCGCGAGGCCCGCCTCGCGGGCGTCGTTGTTGTAAGGTCCGGCGGTGCACCGTCGACCCCTCGTCCTGGCCGTGCTGGCAGGCGCGCTCGCGCTGACCGGCTGCAAGAGCTGTCGCAAGACGTCGTCGTCCAGCGCGCCTCCCGCCGCGGCCGCGCCGGGAGGCGACGCCGGCGCCCCCGGGCTCGCCCACAAGAAGCTGCCGCCGGCGACCGAGCCCGATCCCGACTACGAGGCGCGCCGCGACGAGCTGCTGCGCCGGGGCAACCCGGAGATGATGAAGCCGGGTGAGGTCATCGACGTCAACGCCGAGCCCGAGGTGTCGGCGGCCGAGATGATCAAGCCGGTGTCCAAGGACGTCATGATGGTCAAGGACATCAAGGTCGACCTCGCGAAGGGACGCGCCGAGCTCCCGGCCCACGTCTCCCTCAACATGGGTCCGCTCGAGTTCGTCGCGGTCACCACCGGCGGCAAGGCCTACGAGAGCCTGCTGACCGTCGACTCGAGCGTGGTCGAGCTGCGCCTCGCGCTGACCCTGCTCGGCTTCGAAGGCGTCGTCCCCGACGCCCAGGGCGGCCTGCCGCCCGCCGACGACAGCAACAGCGTCCACCTGCTGCTGCGGGTCGGCGACAAGGAGGCGCCCATCGGCGACTTCATGATCGACCGCCGCACCGGCAAGCCGGCGCAGGACGCCGCCTGGCAGGTGGTCGGCTTCGACGACGCGGGCCGCAAGAGCGCGCTGACCACCAAGCAGCTGGCGACCGTGATCGCCCGTGACGCCGAGGTCCCGCTGCGGATCACGACGGACGCCGGCAACCCGTACGCCGGACCCGATCAGGGCCTGGTGCCCAACAGCGCCGCGCTCCCGGCGGCCACCAGCGACGTCGTCCTGATCCTCCAGCGCCACGGCGCGGCGCCCCAGGATACCCGTAGCCCCGGCGCCGCCGTCGACAAGGTGCAGCCATGAACCCGACCCGGATCCTCGACCTCGCCAGCGCGTTCTGGAGCTCGGCCGCGCTGCTGTCGGCCGTCGAGCTCGGCCTGTTCGCTGCGCTCGACGGCGCCGCCGACGGCGTCACCGCCGACGAGGTCGCGCGCCGCGCCGGCGTGGCCGCGCGCCCGGCCGCGATGCTGCTCGACGCGGTGGTCGCGCTCGGCCTGTGCAGCCGCGACGGCGACCGCTACCGCAACACCCCGGAGGCGGCGACGTTCCTGGTCCCCGGCAAGCCCGGCTCGCTGGCCGGCGCCCTCGGCTACAACGCGCGCCTGTTCGGCGCGTGGGCGCGGCTCGCCGAGGCGGTGCGGACCGACGCGCCGATCGTGACGACGCCGACCTACGTCGGCAAGGACGCTGCCGGCACGCGCGCGTTCGTCGAGGGCATGCACCACCGCGCGCTCGGCATGGCCCAGACCCTGCTGGGCGCGGTCGATCTCACCGGCCGCAAGCACCTGGTCGACGTCGCCGGCGGTCCCGGCACCCTGTCGGTCCTGCTCGCCCGCAAGCACCCCGAGCTGCGCGCCACCGTCCTCGAGCTGCCAGGCATCGCCGCGGTCGGCCGCGAGCTGGTCGCGGCGCAGGGCCTGGCCGACCGGGTCGTCCACCGCGACGCCGACGTCTTCGTCGACGACCTGGGCAGCGGCTACGACGCCGCGCTGGTGTCGGGCCTGCTGCACCGCGAGCCGCCCGACGTCTGCCGCGAGCTGCTGCGGCGCCTGCACGCCGCGGTCGAGCCCGGTGGCGTCGTCTACCTGATCGACGTCATGCGCGACGACAGCCGGGTCGGCCCGCCGTTCGCAGCGCTGTTCGCGCTCAACATGCTCTTGACCAGCGAGCGCGGCGGCTGCCACGCCGACGTCGACCACGCGGCCTGGCTCGAGGACGTCGGCTTCGGCGACGTCGCGATCACCCGTCCGGTCGCGCCCGCGGTCCACACCGTGGTCCGCGCGACCCGTCGCTAGCGGGCCGAGCTACGCGGCGCGGCCGGGCGTGGCGCGGCCTGGTCCGGCGCCCGTGCCCCTGCCCGTGCCCGATCTGGACTCGGGCGCGCCGCCGTCGCACGTCGCCCGCCCGGCCGCGACGGTGCCCCTTCACACGCCCCGAAACGCGCGACGGCGCGACGGTCTCCCGTCGCGCCGTGGCAGGACACGATGTCCCCGGGCTTTCCCGGGGCGGCGGAGGCTACGGCTGCGCCTCCGGCTGCGGCGCCTCGACGTTGGCGCCCGCGGCGTCGATGATGATGAACTCGACGCGCCGGTTCTTCTCGCGGGCGGCCTTGGACCGGCCCTCCGCCAGCGGTCGGGTCTGACCGAAGCCCTGGGCCTCGAGGCGACCGGCGTCGATGCCCTTCTTGATCAGGTAGTCGCGGACGGCCTCGGCGCGACGCTGGCTGAGCTCCATGTTGTGCTTGGCGGTGCCCTGGTCGTCGGTGTGACCCTCGACGCGGACCCGGATGTCGGGGTGCGCGTTGAGGACGCCGACCACGGCGTCGAGCACCTGGAACGACTTGCTCTTGATGCGGGCCTTGTCGAAGTCGAAGTAGACGATGTCCGAGATCTCGACCGCGGTGCCGGTGACGGTCGCCAGCTGGCGACCCTCGTCGGGACAACCGTCGTCGTCGTTCTGACCGTTGAAGACCTCGGCCTCGTTCGGGCACTGGTCGGACACGTCGGGGATGCCGTCGCCGTCGTTGTCGAGGTCGGGGCAGCCGTCCTCGTCCTGGAAGCCGTCCATGTCCTCGGGCTGCTGCGGGCACTGATCGGTCGCGTCCGGCACCCCATCGCCGTCGCTGTCGTCGTCGTCCTCGGGGCAGCCGTCGTCGTCCTTGAAGCCGTCCATGTCCTCGGCGACGTTCGGGCACTGATCGACGCCGTCGAGGATGCCGTCGGCGTCGTTGTCGGCCTCGGGACAGCCGTCGTCGTCGGCGAAGCCGTCCATGTCCTCGGCCTCGTTGACACACTGGTCGACGTCGTCCTTGATGCCGTCGCCGTCCGCGTCGCCGACCTCGACCGGCGGCGGCGGCAGCGGCGCCTCGGCGACCCGGTTGATCCAGGTGACGCCGAGCAGGATCCGGAACGGCGGGGCGCCGTAGCCCGAGCTGATCGCGGTCCCGGCGCCGAAGTCGACGGCGACCTTGGGGGTCACGAAGTAGCGCGCCGAGGCCAGCGCCTCCGCCGGGAACTCCTCCGAGCCGAGGTCGGTCGAGACCAGGCCCATCGGATCCGCGGCCGGGGTCATCAGGCCGAGGCGACCGAACAGCGCCAGGCCGGCGGACAGCTTGTCGGGCTGGATCCAGTACTCGCCACCGACCGACCAGGTGATCTCGTCGTCGACGTAGAGGTTCGCGATCTGAGCGGCGTCCTGTCGCCACTGGTAGCCGAGCGCGGCGCCGAACCCGAGCCGGTCCTTGCGCCAGTCGACGAGGATCCGAGGCGTGATCAGCTCGCCGCTGTCACCGATCAGGTTGTCGCCGCCGCCGGTCGGCAGCGTGAACGACAGGTCCGCAGCGATCGCCAGATCGCCGGGCTTGGCGATCTGGTAGCGCCCGCCGAGGCGGAGGTCGCCGACGCCGCCCGAGCCCAGCGCGTCCTGGCCCATCGCGGGGTCGAAGTCGCTGGACTGGTGCAGCACCAGCGGCAGGACCGCGCGGACGTCGAACTTGCCGAAGCCGTACATGAAGGCGAGGTCGGCGCGCAGGCGGGTGTTGACGATGTCGCCCTCGACCTGGCAGCCCGGGCTGGACGACGCCGCGTCGCGGACGCAGATGTCGAGCGGCGGCCCCCCGAGGTCGAACTGGAGCCCGGCGGCGTACGAGCGGGAGCCCAAGGTGCGGGCGCCGTCGAACAGCGCGATCGCGCCGGGGTCGGCGCTGGTCGAGAACTGCTCCGGGTCGAAGCCCGGCTTGTAGTCGAGCGACACCTCCTGCGCGGCCGCAGGACGAGCCGCCAGCGAGGCGCCGAGGGCTACGATGCAGCCGGCGATGCCAATGGTCGTACGCATGGGTCCTCCCCCGCACGCCCCGCAGGGGACGCGCCAAGACGATCGAGCCCGAGAGCGCGGTCGAAGTCGACCTCGAGCAGCATGAACGAACAGGACGGGCAGATCAGCCAGCCCGGCACCGGGAAGCGGCGCGCGGCGCGCAGGGCGTACAGCTCGCGCTGCAGCCTGACGTAGAGCGTCGGCGGGATGCCGTCGGTGATCTTGTAGCTGGTGCCGTCGATCGGCCACAGCGGCGAGTACAGCGGCGCGATGCCGTGATCGAGCAGGAACGTGGCGCCCTCGACGACGCTGGCGACGAAGGCGTCGTGCGACAGGCACGGCCCCGGCGGCACCAGCTCGAGCCCGGCGACGAACGCCGAGCCGACGTTGCCGCGGCCGAAGGCGTCGACGGCGCCGAGCAGGCCGTCGATCCAGCGCTGCCGGCCGACGTACTTGGCCTTGCCCGGGCAGCACGCCTCGAAGGTGGCGGCGTCCCAGGTCTCGAGGTTGTAGCAGGCGCTGTCGGCGCCGGCGTCGCGGTAGCGGCGCGACCCGGCGGGGTCGACCGCGCCGGAGCCGATCGTGACCCGCAGCCGGTCACCGACGCCGCGGCGCACCGCCTCGATCACCGGCAGGAAGCGCTCGACCTCGAGGACGGGGTCGAGCACCGAGCCCCCGGTGATGTAGACGTGGCGGGCGTGCGGCGCGCTGGGCTCGTCGACGCCGGCCGCGGCGGCGCGCAGCACCGCCTCGATGCGCTTCGGGGTCAGCTCGTCGAGGGCGAGCCGGCCCTGCTCCTGGCCGAGGGTCAGGGACCGCCGGTCGAACCGGCCGTAGGCGCAGAACGAGCACTTCTGGGGCGCGCCCGGCCCGCCGCCGTCGGCGCGCTCGGCCCGGACCGAGAAGTACTCGCAGCCGGGCGCGACGTTGACGACGATCATGTCGCCGAGCTGCTCGGCGCCGGCGGCGAACGCGTCGAGGCCGTCCGCGGTGCGGAAGTCCTGCCAGCCGTGCTTGCGCACGAACTGGACCTCGCACAGCTCGCGGGGCGCGGCGCCGACCGACCACAGGGCGTAGCGCCCGGCGTCGTCGCGCCGGACCTCCATGCCCGCCCGATCGTCGACGCGGATCCGCGCCACCGCCTGGCCCCCGAGATCGAACAGGTACGGCACCTGGATGCTGTCGACCTGGCCCGACTCGTGGCGCCGTCGGTAGGGATAGAAGTTCGGCGCGGCCCCCTCCTCGACCGCGCGCGCGAGCGCGTCGGTGAAGCGAAGACCTCCGAACATGAGCTCCGCCTTCCAGAGGACGATCTCCGGCAGGTCGGGGAAGTGTTCGCGCAGCGCGAGCTCCATGGGAAATGGCGGAAGGGGCCGGCCGCGCGAGCGACCGGCCCCTTTCCGTGAAGAGCTACGCCCGCGCCCCGCGGCGACGCCGCGCGACCATCAGGCCGAGGCCGACCAGGACCAGGCCAGCCGCACCGCCCTCGCCGCCACCGGTCGAGCAGCCGCCGCCGTTGACCACGACCTCCGGGTTGTCGATGGGCGCCGCGACGACGAACGAGTTGGGCTCGGAGAACTCGCTCTCGGCCCCCTCGGCATCGACCGCCTTGGCGTGCCAGGTGTACGTCGCGCCGTTGTCGAGCTGGCCGGCCATCGAGGTGACGGTGCCGCTGACGCCGGTGACGGACGCCACCACGGTATCGGAGGAGTCCATGACCTCGACCACGTAGGTGATGTTCTCACCCTCGGGGTCGGTGGCCGGGGCCCACGAGAACACCGGCGCGGTGGTCACGACGCTGCTGCCGTCCGACGGGTTGTTGAGCGTCGGCACGGTCGGCGGATCGTTCACCGTCGACACCAGGAAGCAGGCGGCGTTGTACGCGCTGGTGGCCTGGCCGTCATCCGACCGGGCGCGCCAGCAGTACCGGGTGTCCTCGTCGAGATCCGCGGCCAGGTTGAACGCGGTGTTCTGGACGCCCTGCGCGTTCACGTTGGTGCCGCTGTCGATGATGGTCCCGAAGGTGTCATCGGTGGCGAGATCCCAGTCGTAGACCACGACGTCGAGGTCGGAGTCGTCGGCGTTGAGGATGATCAGCTCGGGGCGAACCGTCGCGACGATCGTCCCGTTCTGCGGCGACACCAGCACCGGCGCCTCGGGGGCGGCGTTGACGGTGGTCACGAAGAACTTGCCGTTCTGGCTCCAGTCGCCGTCCAGGCCCTCGTCGTCGGTGGCCCGCGCGCGCCAGTAGTACGTGGTGTCCTCGACCAGGGTCGCCGTGGTCACCCAGCTGGTGGTGCCGGTGCCCGAGGCGACGCCGTTCTCCGACGCCACCAGGTTCGACAGCGCCGGGTCGGAGTAGACCTCGAAGGTATAGGTCAGCGGATCCATGTCGACGTCGGTCGCGTTGTCGACGGTCAGGGTCGGGGTCAACGAGTTGACCTGACCACCGAACGCCGGCGTGTTGATGCGCGGCGCGCCCGGGGCCTCGTTCACGGTGTTGACGAAGAAGCTGCAGGTCGCGCTGAACTGGCCGAAGGTGAACTGATCCTCGGCCCGGACGCGCCAGTAGTAGGTCTGGTTCTCGAGCAGGTTGACCGGGACCGACCACTGGGTCTGGCCACCGACGCCCTCCGGGATGCCCGCCTGCGACGCCACCAGGATGGTCAAGCCGACATCGCTGTAGAGCTCGAACTCGTAGTCGAGCGCGGTGCCCTGCGGATCGACCGCGTTGTCCGCGACCAGGATGGTCTGCAGGCTGTTGATCTCGCCACCGCAGGTCGGCGAGGCCGCGACCGGCGCCGACGGGCCGTCGTAGGTCAGCGGGTCGGTGACATTGTTGAACTCCTGGAGGTTGTTCATGCCGTCGCCGTCGGGGTCACCGAACTGATCCTGCGACGTGATGTCGCCGAAGTTGGCGTTCTCCCACGAGTCGGGCAGGCCATCACCGTCGGTGTCGACGAAGGTCACGTCGATGTCGAAGCTCTGGCAGGTCTGGCCGTTGTCGTCGTCGGTGACACAGACGGTGACCGGCGCGCTGGCGCCGAGGGCCTGGGTGAAGTTCGGGGTCCAGTCGACGGTGCAGCCGGTCAAGGTCATCCCGGCCGGCACCACCGGCGCCGAGCAGGTGTGCGTGTCCGCGACGCCCGGGTCGGTGAACGTCACGGTGTAGGTGTACGCCGTGCCCTCGACTGCGGAGGTGCCCGGCGTCGAGGTGATCGTGGGCGCGACGTTGTTGACGGTGACGGTGAGCCCCGAGTTGCCGACGCCGCCGTCGTCGTCGGTCACGGCGACGGTGACCGCGTACGTGCCGTTGTCGGCGTAGGCGTGGTTCGGGTTCTGGGCGGTGTCGCCGGTGGTGTCGCCGAAGGTCCAGGCGAACGTGTGGGTGTCAGCGGTGCCCGGGTCGGTGAAGGTGACCGCGAACGGCACGGCGTCACCCTCGTTGGCCACCAGGTCGGGCCCGGCGTTGGCGGTGGGCGCGACGTTGGTGATGACCACCGGGATGGTATCGACCGAGGTGCCGCCGATGCTGGTCGAGGTCAGGGTCACGTCGAAGGCGCCGTCATCGGGGAACGCGTACGTCACGTTCTGGCCAGGCAGCGTGTCGCCGTTGGCGAAGTCCCAGGTGTAGACCGGGTTGCCGGTGCCGGGATCGCTCTCCGATCCGTCGAAGCTGATGACCGTGCCCTCGGGCGCGGTGGCGACGCTGGACTCGCCGATCGCCAGCGGCGGGATGGCGTCCGGCGACAGCACCAGGATCGCCCAGACCGCACGCAGCGTCGGACCGCCGGTGTTGTCGCTGTTGGCGCCGTTGGCGTAGGACCAGTTCCAGCCGCCGTCCGCGGCCTGGTTGTTGATGAAGTACTGGGAGAACAGCCGGGCCCACTCGTTGCCGCCGAACTGGGTGATCTCGGGGACGACCGCGCGGGCGGCGTCCTGCCAGTGCAGCATGGCGTAGTGCGTCCCCTGGCCGTCGACCCGGGAGAAGTCACCGCCCGTCACGAATCCGGTGTTCCACCCGATCGACCCGGAGTAGCCGGTCAGGAACCGGTTGCCGATGAAGTTCAGGATGGCGTCGTGGTGGGTGCGCAGCGCGCCACGGGTGATCGTGCTGTAGCCGGGGAACGCGATACGGGTGTCGGTGGCGTCGAAGGTGTTGGCCCCGACCCAGCCCATGGCCAGCGTGCTCAGCGCGGTGGTCGTGAAGCCTGGGGTGGTGTAGCCGGTGCTATAGGCGTTGCCGCGCTCGCCGGCCGCCGGGCTCTGGTAGTTGGTCGCGACGAACACCGCCAGGCGCGCCTTGGCCAGGTTGGGGACGATGACGCCCCAGCCGCCGGCGAACTCGTCGGCGTGCCAGAGCCCGGTGACTCCCCACAGCGACGTCGACGTGTCGGTTCCGCCAGCGTTCGCGGTGTAGTACCAGGTGCCGGTGCCGGTGCCGGTGTCGTTCTGGGCGTAGACCATGCCGTCGACCATCTGCTGGACGATGTACTCGAAGCGGCGGCCGAGGACGTAGGTCGGGTCACCGACCTGGGCGACGAAGCCCTTGAGGTTCGAGACCGCGAACGACGCCAGCATGTGGCCGAAGACGTAGGAGTCTTCGCCGCTGGTGTGCCAGAAGGCGACGCCGTCGTCGGTGCCGTTGATCGGGGTCTTCTGGACCTCGGGGTAGAAGCCGCTGAGGTTGGACTCGTCCGCGGCCGGGATGCCGGTGAGGATCACGAAGCGGGGCAGCATGTAGTTGACCGCGCGCATCGCGTCCTCGGCGTACGGATCGTTGTCCCAGCGGGCGCTGTTGTCGGCGGCGTCGGGGAGCGCGCCGATGTAGGCCGGCGGGAACGCCGCGAAGTGGCCGTTGAGCGACAGCGACCACAGGAAGCCCGCGGTCGCCGCCTCGGGGTAGCCGGCGGGGATGTTGCCGCTTGCCTGGGCACCGTAGAGGGCATCACCCTCGTTGCCGGTGCGAGTCATCTGGTTGTGCAGGTACCAGAGCGCGTCGTCGACCGCGACGCCGCGCATGACCTGGAGCTGGCGGTCGGTCGCCGTCCCCGGGTCGGCGGGAACGTCGGCGAAGACGCGCACCGGGTAGGTCCCGGTGACGGTCTCACCGTTCGAGGTCACCCGGACCACCGCGTTGAAGCCGGTGGTGGTGACCTGGTCGGGGTACGTGAAGGTGGCCGCCAAGTTGTAGCGGTTGGTCGTGGGGAAGGTGGTGTCGAAGGTACCGTCACCGTCGAAGTCCCACTCGACGGTGTAGTTGCCGTCGCCGCCGCGCGCGATCGCCTTGAAGGTGGTCGCGTGCCCGTTGTAGGCCTGGTGCGGCACCGTGGGGTCCGTCGCCACCCAGGGCACGGGTATCACCTTGAGGTTCTGGGCCGAGGCGGTTCGACCGACGGCGAGCGCCACCAACGAGACGATGGCAGCAAGCAAGTAGCGCTGGACGCGAGCAGGCATCACGTTCCCCCGTGGAATTAGTCCGGGACGCGGCTACACGTATAGCCGAGACCCCGTGACACTGTTACGCAGAACCTGCGCGGAACGCAAGTCCTCCGGGCCTACGGGATTCTCCGATTTCCCAGCGTCGGGATCGCGAGGGTGATCAACGCGAGCATCGCGAGCACGGTCGCGGCGACGGGAAGCGAGTGGATGACTCGCTCGCGGCGGCTCACCGGTGGCGTCGACGGCGTCGACCAGATCGCCGGCCCGAGCGCCGCATGCTCCGGATCTCCGAGGACGATCGTGGTCCGCGCGCCCGCCGCGACGAGCTCGAGGTCGGTGTCGGACGGCACCACACGCACCACCGCGCCGAGGTGATCGAAGCCGCGCGCGATCAGCGCGACGGTCCGACCGGTCTCACCGGGACGGTCCGGCGACCGGACATCGAGCTGCCCCACCGCTACCCCATCCGGTGACGCGACGGTGACATCGATCGCGCTGGGCGCGCTGGGCGCGGTGGGCGTGGTCGCCGCGGCGACCTCCAGCTCGACCCCGGCGCGCGGCACCGCGACGTCACGGATCAGCGCCGCGCCGAGGTCGGGCGGCACCCACGCGCCGCCGAGATCGGCGGTCCACGCCAGGACCCGTCCGGCGCCGTGAGGGCGCCACGCCAGCAACGGCTCGGCGGCGACGTCGGCGAGCACCTCGGCGTCCCCGGTCGGATGCAGACCCACGTGTCCGATGACCGGCGCGTTCTCGAGGCCGGCCGGCGGCGCGCCGAGCAGCCGCGCCCACGCGGCGCGCACCGCGGCGGTGCCGGCGGTGGTGGCCGGCGCGCCCGCGGTCCGGATGGCGGGCAGCGCCGCCGCGACGCCGCCGTCGTCCGGATGGACCTCGCCGCCGCCGGCGCGCGCCAGCGCGGCGAGCCGCGCGGCGGCGGCCTCGTCAGGCTCGCCGGTGGCGATCACCTCGAGGCGGACGCCCGCGCCGGCCAGGGCCCGCGCCGCGTCGAGCGCGGCCGGCGCCGCCGCGGCGAAGCCACCGTCGCTGACCAGGACCGCGACCCGCCGGGTGTCGGCGGGGGCCGCGGTCAGGCGGCGGGCGGCGAGCCGCAGCGCGGCGGTCGGATCGGTGCCGCCGCGCGCCGGCGGCGGCAGCGTCGGCACCGCGGCGCCGGTCCCGACCGGCGCCAGCGGCACCCAGTCAGTGGCGTCGACGTCGAACGCGATCGCGCCGAACAGATCGGTGGGCTCCAGCGCGGCGCCGGCGGCGGCGACGTCGGCGGCGCCGGGCACCGCGCCGCGGCGCCCAGCGGCGTCGATCGATCCCGAGCGATCGACGACGAGCAGCAGCGCGACGCGCGGGCCGTCGCCGGGGCGCAGCGGCAGCAGCCAGGCCACCTCCCCACCCCGCCGGCCGCGACCGCCGGGCCGGCGGCCCACAGCAGCGTGCCGCCGCCGGTGACGAAGTCGTCGACGGCGGCGACCGCGTCGGGCGACAAGCGCCGCCGCCAGGACGTCGTCGAGCACGGCGACGTCGACGGCGGCCAGCGCCGGCGCCACCAGCGCCGCCGCCGAGGTGGCGTCGACGCGGAGCAGCCAGGGCGGCCCGGCGACGTCGACGCGGGCGCGCGCGTGATCGGTGGCGGCCACCGGATCGCCGGCCGCGACGATCGTGACGTCGAGGTCGGCCGGCCCGGCGGCGTCGTGGGTGACCGGCACGGTGAGCGCGGTGCGGCCGGCGCCGACCTCGACGTCGCGGTGGGCGATGACGGCGCCGCGGTGCCGGACCTCGACCGCGACGGCGAGCGCGACCAGGCCTCGATCACGACCGGCAGCGCGAACGGGCGGCCAGGCGCGGCGCGGCGCGACGTCGCCGGGACCTCGACCCGCGCCAGGTCGCCGCTGTCGACGGCGGCGAGCTCGAGCCGGCGGCCGATGCGCGCCAGGGACGTCGCCACCGCGGCGTCGCCGCGGACGCTGTCGCGGCCGTCGCCGACCACGACGAGCTCGCCGCCGCCGCCGCCCAGCGCAGCGCCGGCGACCGCCAGCGCGGCGCCCAGATCCGTGCGCGCCGGATCGACGCCGAGCGCGACGGCGTCGACCAGGCCGCGCCGCGCCCACCGCGCCACCGCCGCCGGCGGACCGAGCGGAACGACGACGCGGGCGCCGCCGGCGCGACGATCAGCGCGGCACGATCGTCGGGGCCGAGCGCGTCGGCGCGGCGCGCGACCTCGGCGCGGGCCGCGGCCTCGGCAGGCGCGACGCTCGCCGAGACGTCGAGCACGAAGCCGACCCGCCGGCCGTCGCGCGTCACCCCGCCCCAGGCCAGGGCGCCGAGGCCGGCGACCAGCGCGACGCGGGCGGCCAGCGCGCCGCGGCGGGCCCGGGTCGCCGCGGCCTCGATCGCGATCAGCAGCGCGGCGACGATCAGCAGCGCCCGCACCGGCCAGCCGCGCCGGGGCGCCAGCTCGCCGGCAGGGACCGCCGGCGCGAGCGCCGGCGCCTCGACCGTCACCACCTCGGCGCGCGCCACCGGCGCCAGCGGCGGCGCCGCCAGCGCGTCGGCCAGCACCACCGGCAGGACCGGCCCGTCGAGCCGCGCGGTCAGGCGCAGCGTCGGCGTCGCGGCGACGTCGAGCCACAGCGCCAGGTGCGGCCCGGCGCGCAGCCACACCGCGCCGGGTCGATCGCGTGATCCGCGGGCGTGACGTCGACCGGCGCCGCGGCGTCGAGCAGCGCCGCGGTCGCGCCCGGGCAGCGGCGCGCCCGGCACCCGCAGCAGCGGCTCGGTCGCGCCGCCGGCGGCGGCGTCGACGACGATCACCGCGCGCGCCAGGCCCCGCCACGACGGCGACGCCACCACCGCGATCGCCCGGGCGCCAGCGCCGCGACCGCCGTCACCGTCGGCAGCACCGCGAGCGCGCGCGCCACCGGGCCGCCGGCGAGCGCCGGATCGATCCACACCGGCGCGGGCGCCAGCGGCGGCAGCCACACGGTCGCGCGGTCGTCGGCGGCGATCGGGTCGGCGGCGCCGTCGGCGATCAGCGTCAGCGCCTCGTCGCCGTCGCCGGCGTAGTCGAGGACCGCGACGGCGCGATCGTCGCCGGCCGCGGTGACCGCGCCGCGGCCGCGGATCGCGCCGTCGGCGGCGCGGGCCTCGACCAGCGCCGGCGCCGCGACGCCGCCGTGGCGGGCCAGCGTCACGATGATCCGGGCGTGGCGCGGCGCCGCGGCGTCGCGCGCGACCTCGATCGCGGCGATGCCGACGTCGAGCCACGGCGGCGGCGCTGGCGCCAGCTCGACCGCGCGGGCGCCGGGCAGCGCGGCCGCGACCGCGTCGGCGAGGCCGGCGGCGTCGACGGTGCCTGGCCCCGGCACCAGCGCCGCCGCGGCGGCGCGGCGGCGAGCCAGCGCGGCGGCGCGCCTGGGACCGCGAGGACGACCTCGTCGAAGCCGGCGACGCGGCGCGCGCACGGCGTCGAGATCGAGGGCCCGGGTCGCCGACAGGTCGACGACCAGGACCCAGGCGCCGCCGCGGTCGACCACCATCGGCGCCGCGGCGGCCAGCGCGATCGCCGCCACCGCGGCGACCCACAGCAGCCGGCTGCGCGCGGCGCGGCCGCCGCGCCGCCGCCCCGACGCGCCGGGCGCGATCAGGAACCACATCAGGTGCGCCACCGGCGCGCCGCGCGCCCGCCGCGCCAGCCACGCCGCCACCGGCACCAGCGCCAGCAGGCCCAGCCACGCCGGCGCGGTCAGCTCCACAGCGCCACCAGCTCTCCCGCGGCGTCGACCAGCCGCGGCGGCGAAGCCGCGTCGATCACGACCACCGGCACGCCGCGGTGGCGCAGGCCGTCGACGACGCGGCGCCGCCAGCCCGCGATCGCCGCGGCGAAGCCGGTGGCCGCGGCGTCGTCGAGGCGGCGCCGCGCGCCGGTCTCGGCGCAGCGCAGCTCGTCGACGCCGCCGCCGAGCTCGGCGTCGCGGCCGTCGACCAGGTGGACGCACGCGATGCGGCGGGCCAGCCGCGCCACCGCCGCCGCCAGCTCGTCGGGCGGCGCCGGATCGGCGAGGTCCGACAGCAGCACGACCTGCTCGTCGGGACGGACCGCGCGACAGGCCCGCGCCAGCGCGTCCCCGAGGCCGAGCGTGCCGCCGCGGCCGAGCGCGCCGAGCCGGGCCAGCGCTCGCTGCGCGCCGGCGGCGTCGAGCCGCGCGCGGTCGGCGCCGCCGCGGCGACCGGCGCCGGCGAGGCCGTCGATCGCGACCGGCAGCGCCGCCGCGCCGGCCACGACGGCGAGCGCCGCGGCCAGGCGCGCGGCCACCGCCCGCCGCGCCTCGGTCATCGACGCCGAGTCGTCGACCATCAGGCGCACGCCGCCGTCGCCCTCGGCGCGGTGGCGGCGCACCCACAGCTCGCCGGTGCGCAGCCGGGCCCGCCAGTCGATGGCGCGGGCGTCGTCGCCGGGCCGGTACGGATCGTGGCCGTGCAGCTCGTAGCCGCGGCCCAGCCGCGCGGTCGCCGCGGTGCCGGCGGCCTCGCCGGCGCGGCCGCGGACGCGTGCGGCCAGCGCGGCCAGCTCGCGCAGCTCGTCGCCAGTGAGCAGCGCCGCGGTCACGACGCGGCGGCGAGGACGTCGTCGACCAGCGCCACCCGCGAGGCGCCCTCGGCCTCGGCGGCCCAGTCGAGCAGGAGCCGGTGCTCCAGCACCGGGTGCGCGAGCGCCCGGACGTCGTCGCGCGAGACGTGGCCGCGACCGGCGGCGAGCGCGCGGACCCGCGCCGCGGCCAGCAGGGCGCGCGCGCGCGCGCCGACACGCCGCCGCGGACCGCGCGCCGCACCGTCGCAGGCGCGACCTCGGCCGCGGGATCGGTACAG
Organism: Kofleriaceae bacterium; assembly: GCA_020633495.1. Lineage (GTDB taxonomy): Bacteria > Myxococcota_A > Polyangia > Haliangiales > Haliangiaceae > WYBA01. Next base: position 411,609 of record JACKDR010000001.1, read on the forward strand.
CGGACCAGCCGCGCGATCAGCGCCGCGACCTCGGGCGCGACGACCGCGCCGGCGGCGGCGCGCCGCAGCTCGAGCAGCGTCGGGCCGTCGACGACGGCGCGGGTCGCGGCCAGGCTGGCCTGCGGATCCGCGGCGAGGATCCGGATCAGCTCGTCCTCGCTGGGGCCGGTCACGGTCAGCCGCATCAGGAAGCGATCGAGCTGCGACTCGGGCAGCGGGTAGGTGCCCTGGTCGAACGGGTTCTGGGTGGCGAGCACGACGAACGGCTCGTCGAGGGTGCGGGTGCCGTCGGGGGTCGTGACCTGGCGCTCCTCCATGACCTCGAGCAGCGCGGCCTGGGTGCGCGGGCTGGCGCGGTTGAGCTCGTCGGCGAGCACCAGGTTGGCGAACACCGGGCCGGGCCGGAACTGCAGCTCCTCGACGCCGCCGGGGCCGCGCCGCAGGCTGGGGCCACCGAGGATGTCGGCGGGCAGGAGGTCGGGCGTGAACTGGATGCGCGCGAACGCCAGGCCCGCGACCTTCGCGATCGTCTTGCACAAGAGCGTCTTGCCGGTGCCGGGCGGGCCCTCGAGCAGGACGTGGCCGCCGGCGATCAACGCCGTGAGGACGCCGTCGACGGTGTCGTCGCGGCCGACCACGACCTCGCCGATGGCGTGGCGCAGGGCCAGGAACCGGTCGCGGAACCGGATCACCGGATCGTCGTCGTCGACGCGCGAGCTGGCGGCGGTCACGGCGTGGCTCCCGGGGCGGTGGCGAGGTAGGCCGCGACCATCGCGCGGTAGCGATCCGGGACCTCGGCGACCGCGGCGGCGGCGCCGCCGACCGCGGCCGGGGCGTCGACGGTGCCGGACGGCGCGCTCGCCGCCACCGGCGCGCCAGGGGCGCGCCGCGACGGCGCCCGGCCCGGTGCCGTCGCCGGGGCCGGTGCCGCCGCCGTCACCACGATCGGCGGCGGCCGCGCGATCCGCCGCGCCGTCGCCGCGCGCGCCGTCGTCGGCGCCGTCACCACGATCGGCGGCGGCCGCGCCGGCGCGATCCGACGCGTCGCCACGATCGTCGGCGTCGACCGCGGCCAGGACGTCGGCGCCGCGCGCGCCGCCCGCGACGATCACCGCGCCGCGGGCATCGGCGCCGACCGCAGGGGGCGGCGGCGCCGGTCGCGACCGCCGGCGCCGTGACGTCAGGCGCCGCGGCCGGCGCCGCGGCGGCGTGCGACCGGGTCAGGTCGCCGGCGCCGCGACCAGCGCGACCGTCGCGACCGCCGCGGCCGCGGCCGGCCACAGCGACGGCGGCCGCACCGCCACGGCCCGGCGCGCCGCCGCGACCACCACCGCGGGCGCCAGCCCGTCGTCGGCGATCGCGCCGGTGGCGACCGCGGCGCCGCTGACGATCAGATCGTCGCGCTCGGCGTGGCCGTCGAGCCAGCCCGCCGGCGACGCCGGCGCGCGCCCGCGCGACGCGATCCACCGCCGGCCAGCGCGGCCGCGGCCCTGAGCGCCGCCGCGGCGGCGCCGCCGATCAGCCACGCCGGCGCTGCGACCAGCGCGGCGCCCGCGGCGGCCCCCAGCGCGACACGACGCGCCGCCAGCCGGCGCGCGACCGAGGTCACCGCACCGGTCAGGATCGCGACCTCATCCCCGGGAGGAGCACGGCGCGACGTTAGCACACCAGCGCGATCGCCGACCCGACCGCGACGACGGCACCGACCGCGCGGCGGCGCGCCGCCGCGCAGCCCAGGTCACGCCGGCGGCCACGATCGCCGCGGCCACGACCAGCGCGGGAACGATCGCGACCGCCGCCGCCAGCGCCGCCGCCAGGCGCCACGCCCACACCGCCGGCACCGACGCCACCGCCGCGGCCAGCGCGACGGCGGCGACGTCGCCGGCGACCAGCGCGGCGGCGCGCAGCCGCGGCGGCGCGCCGGTCTCGCGCAGCATCGCCGGCCACGCCCGCGCCGCCGCCGCGCGCGTCGCCGACCACGTCGCCGCCGCGGCGACCGCGCCATGGCGGCGGCGGCGCACCAGGTCAGCAGACGCAGCGACGCCGCGGCGCCGATCGGATACCAGAAGCCCTCGTGGGCGGCGACCACCACCGCGGCCAGCGCGGCCCACGCCGCGATCAGCGCGGCCAGCACCAGCGCCGGCGTGGCGCCGACCGACGCCGCCGCGAAGCGCGCGATCGCGCGGGCCGCGACGCCTGGCGCGGGCGCGCGCCGCGCCGCGTGCGCCACCGGCCGCGCCGACGGCGCGCCGGCGGCGACGGTGACGACGCGGTCGCTGCGGTCGCGGCCGGGCGCCGCCGTCCACACCAGCGCCCCGGCGCCGCCCCGCACCGCCTCGGCGGCGGCCTGCGACCGCCGCGGCGCCGTCGTCGTCGAGCGCGCCGTCGATCAGCCACACCGGCGCCGCGATCGCGCCGCCCCGCGCCGCCGCCGCGCCGTCGCCGCGCGCGCCGTCGCCGTCGCCGACGCCGGCGGCGACCGCGCTGGCGCCACGGCCGCCCAGCCCGGCGAGCGCGGCCCACAGCGCGACCGCGCTGGCCTCGACGCCGGCGGGCATGCGCTCGCCGGCGCGCACCACCAGCGGCACCGCGTCGCGGCGCACGACCTCGCCGGCGCGCGGCGCGCGGCGCCCCGCGATCACGTCGAGCACCGCCGACACCACCGGCGCCGGCCCGTCGAGGCGCACGACCTCGCCGCGCCGCACCGCCAGCGACAGCGGCGCGGCCCCGGCGATCGCGACCACGCCGCGCAGCTCGATCACGGCACCTCCGCGCCGCGCGCGCGGCGCCCGCTCGAGGCGATCGGCCCAGCCGCCGGCGTCGGCCGGCACGAAGCCGCGGATCCGGAAGCTGCCGGCGCCGGGCAGCCGGCCGGCGAGGCCGACGTCGTCGAGCGGCCGCAGCGCGGCGTCGCCGGACGGCTCGATCCACAGATCACCGTCGAGCCGGACCGCGCCGCCCAGCGCCGACGCGCCGACCTCGGCGGCGACCCAGTCCTCGCCGCCGCCGGCCGCGACCCGCGTGCCGCGCACGGCGGGCCCCGGCACCGGCGACCACCACACCGGCGCCACCGCCGCCGCCGCGCACGCGGCGACCACGACCGCGGCGCGCCACCGCCGGCGCCGGCCGCGCAGCGCCAGCGTCGCCGCCACCGCCAGCGCCAGCGCCAGCGCGACCCCGCCCAGCGCCCGCGGCACCGCCGCCAGCGCCGCCGACGCGCGGGTGCGGGGCACTGGCGCGCCGCCGCGGCGCGCCCGCACGCCGGCGCCGCTCCGTCGACGACGCGGCACACCGTGGCGCCGGCGCCGAGCGCCCGCGTCACCTGGCGGGCCACCGCCGGCGGCAGCGCCGCGACCGGGCGATCGATCACGACGGCGCCGACGCCGACCAGCGCCTGCCAGCGCCCGGGCAGCGCCGCCGGCGTCACCGCCACCGGCTCGCCGTAGCCACGGTCGCGGCGCCACGCGTCGATCCCCGGCAGCACCGTCGCGGCGTCGTCGGTGACGACGACGACCGGGCGGTACACGACGCGCGCCGCGGCCGCCGCGGCGTCGACCGCGTCGCCGTCGCGCGTGGCGACCCGCACCGGCACCGCGGGCAGCTCGACGATCCCGGGCGGCACCCGCCGCGCCAGCGTCACGCCCTGGCGGCCGCGCGCCGCCAGCTCGACGGCGCGGACGCGACCGTCGACCACCAGCGACACCTCCAGCGGCGCCCCGGCGGCGCTGGTCAGCTCGACCTCGACGACGTCGATGCCGCCGGCGGCGACGACGCCGGCGACGCCGCGGGTGACGCGGACCTCGACCGGCGGCGCGGCGTGGGCCGCGGTCACGCTGACGCTGGCGGCGATCGCCAGCGCGACGACCGTCGCGATCAGCGCGCGGCGGCCGCCGGCCACGTCGGCGTCACTTCTTCATGGCGTCGAGCGTGTGCTCGAGCGCCAGCAGCGCGCGCGCCGTGGCGATCGCGGGGTTGGACTCCCAGTAGGTCTGGTCGGTGTTGGCCCACGACCCGTCGGGCTTCTGCATCGACAGCAGCTTGCCCGCCAGCTCGGCGGCCCAGTCGTGCTCGTGGCCGTCGCTGTCGACGATCGTGCGCTGGCCGATCAGATCGAGGGCGCGCGCCATCAGGTGGTAGTAGTAGAAGAGGCCCTTGAGCCCCATGCCGGGGTTCTCGTCGACGCTGTAGTTGGCGCGGACGTAGTCGAGCGCGGCCGCGACCCGCGGGTCCTTGGCGTCGGCCGCGGTGTAGAGGAACCCGGCGATGCCGGCGTAGGTCATGCTGCCGCTCGACAGCGTGCCGCCGGCCTTGGACTCGCCCGGCTCGTAGACGAAGCCGCCGTCGTTGGTCGCCCACGGCTGGTCGTTGGACTCGCTGCGGTTCTGGCACCGCTCGAGGAACTTCTGGGCGCGAGCCAGGACCTCGGGGCGATCCTTGAGCGTCGAGTCCTTGAGGGCGTCGAGGGCGAAGTGCATGTTCGACAGGTCGGCGTCGGGCTCGTTGGGATCGGCGCCGTAGCCGACGCCGCCGTAGTTCTTGTCCTTGGGATCGGTGCCGGTGGCCTCGCCGAACTGCTTGCCGGCCAGGTAGCCCTGCGCCTTCTCGATCAGGTCGGGGTGGACCTTGGCCTGCTGGAACGCGAGCGCGCTGATCGCCGTGACGTAGACCGGGTAGTCCTTGTCGACGATCGAGCCGTCGGGCTTGGCCAGGCCGGCGAGCAGGTCGAGGCTGGGCTTGAGGCGCGGATCGTCGGCGGTGACGCCGGGCGCGCCGGCCATCGCCAGCGCGGCCATCGCGGTGCTGCCCGGGTGGCCGCCGATCAGGCCACCGTCGGCGACCGACTTGCCGAGGAAGTCGACGCCCTTGGCGATCGCGGCCTCGAGGTCGGCGACGGTCGGGCCCTTGGCGGCGGGCGCCGCCGAGCCCGTGCCCGAGCCCGAGCCCGACGCCGCGCCGGTGCCGGCGGACGCACTGCCGGTGCCGGCCTTGGCCGGCGGCGACTTGTCGCCCTCGTCCTTCTTCTTGCAGCCGGCGATCGCGACCGCCAGCAGCAGCGCGGTCGCGGCGACGCGGAGGTGACGAGGCCGGCGGCGCCACAGCGCCAGCGACGACAGCAGGGTGCCGGCGAGCGCGAACGCCCCAGCGGTCCAGAACCAGGTGATCATGTGCATCTCCATCACGGCTGCGGTGAAACGCCCGTACAGGGCACGGTCGTGGACGACGTCGACACCGAGGACGACCGACGCCACGAAGGGAGGACTGGCGGCGTAGGCGGCGCTGCGCACCGTCACGCCGTCGACGCGATCGAGGGTGGACGCCAGCGCCTCGCCGGGGGCGGGCGCCGCGACCAGGACCAGCATCAGCAGGGCGGCGACCGCCGCGGCGACGCCGGCGTCGACGCGGACCCGGCGCAGCAGCGCCGCGGCGCCCCAGGTCGCGATCGCCTCGGCGGCGAACAGCGCGCGGACCCGCAGCAGCGCCGCGGCGTCGCCGGGGCCGCCGGCGACGGTCCACGCCACCGCGGCGACCGCGGCGTGGCCGATCAGCACGATCCCGAGGGTGGCGACGCCGCGGCGGCCCGGCGAGGCCGCGCCCAGCGACGCGTACGCGATCGCCACGGCCGAGGCCTCGAGCCACAACAGCAGCGCCGCCTGGGAGGTCGACACGGCGCGCATGTTGGCGCCCCGGGGGCCCGGAATCAAGCGGGGGGCCCGCCGCCTTGACGGCGCCGGGCCCCCGCGGTAACCGTGAGCATGGCTTTCGATGTCGACGGGGCCCTCGCCGAGCTGCTGCGGTCACGCGCGCGGCCGGAGGGATTGACGTGGCTCGAGCAGGTGATCGCGGACGTCGCCGCGGGCGCCGATCCCGAGGTCGCGTTCCCCGCGGTCGGGCGCCACGTCGGGCGCGGCGGCCTCGACGTCCCGGGCGCGACGCTGACCACCGCGACCGGCGAGGTCGTGCCGCTGGCGGCGTGGCGGGTCGACGACGCGGCGCGGGTCCGAGTGCTGCTCGCGGCGGCGCGCCACGACGCCGCCGGCGCGCTGGCGACCGCGGCGCGGCTGTACGCGCAGGGCGACGCGCGCGAGCGCACCGGCGCGCTGCGCGCGCTGCCGTTCCTGCCCGGCGCCGCCGACGACGCCGCGGCACTGCCGGCGGTGCTCGACGCCATGCGCGTCACCCAGGGCGAGATCTTCGAGGCCGCGATCTGCGACAACCCCTACGGCTCGCGACACCTGCCGCAGCTCGAGTGGCGCAAGGCGGTGCTCAAGGCGCTGTTCGTCGGGCTGTCGATCCACCGCATCCCCGGCCTCGACGATCGCGCCGACGCCGACCTGGCGCAGAGCCTGTGCGACTTCGCCGCCGAGCGCGAGGCCGCGACCCGCGCGGTGCCGCCGGAGCTGTGGCCGCTGGCCGCCCGCCACGCGCCGCCGGGGCTGGCCGCCAAGCTGATCGGCTACCTCGAGCACCCCAACCCGGTGCACCGCGCCGCCGCCGCGACCGCGCTCGGTCACGTCGTCGCGACCGACGCCCGGGTCCGCCCCTTCCTCACCGATCGCGCCGAGCGCGAGCGCGACGACGTCGTCGCCGCCGCGCTCCGCGGCGCCCTGGCCCGCGGCTAGCCCCCGCCTCCCTTCGCCCTGCGAGGTCCCCATGCGCATCTTCGAGCCGCACGCCCACATGTTCTCGCGCATCACCGACGACTACGAGACCATGGCGCTCGCCGGCGTCGAGGCCATCCTCGAGCCGGCGTTCTGGCTGGGCCAGCCGCGCACCCACGTCGGCACGTTCCTCGACTACTTCGACACGCTGCTGGGCTGGGAGCGCTACCGCGCCGCGCAGTACGGCATCCACCACTTCTGCGCGATCGCGCTCAACCCCAAGGAGGCCAACGACGATCGCGTCAACGCCGGGGTGATCGAGGCGATGCCGCGTTACCTCGAGAAGGACGGCGTCCTCGCGGTCGGCGAGATCGGCTACGACGACATGACCGAGCGCGAGGAGAAGTTCTTCGCCGCCCAGCTCGACCTCGCCCGCAAGCACGACCTGCCGGCGCTGATCCACACCCCGCACCGCGACAAGAAGCGCGGCGTCCAGCGCACGCTGGATCTGATCCGCGACGTCGGCTTCCCGATGGAGCGCGCCCTCGTCGATCACAACAACGAGGAGACCGTCACGCTGTGCGCCGACACCGGCTGCTACATCGGCTTCTCGATCTACCCCGACACCAAGATGGACGAGGCCCGGATGGTGTCGATCCTGCAGCGCTGGGGCACCGACCGGATGGTGCTCAACAGCGCCTGCGACTGGGGCAAGAGCGATCCGCTCAAGGTCGCGCGCACCGCGCACCGCATGAAGCGCGGCGGCTTCCCCGCCGCCGAGGTCGACAAGGTGGTCTGGCACAACCCGATCGCGTTCTTCGCGCAGTCGGGGCGCCTGAACCCGGCCGACCTCGACGCCCGGCCGGTGCTCGACGGCGAGCTGTGGCAGGGCAACAGCATCCTGCGCGGGCAGGGCGGGTAGCGTCGCGTGCGGCTGGCGCTGTCCGGTGACCGGACCGTCCACCTCGGCTACTGCTACAACGTCCTGCCCGGCGAGACCGCCGCGGCGCTGATCGATCAGGTCCGGCGCATCTGCGGGCCGGTGCGGGCGCGCCTCGGCGTCGCCCGGCTCGGCGTCGGGCTGTGGATCGCGCGCCCGGCCGCCGCCGAGCTGATCGCCGACGCCGCGGCCCGCCGCGCCCTCGCCGCCGCGCTCGCCGCCGAGGGCCTCTACGTCTTCACGCTCAACGGCTTCCCGTACGGCGGCTTCCACGCGCCGCGGGTCAAGGCGCGGGTGTTCCGGCCCGGCTGGGACGACGACGCCCGCGTCGCCTACACGATCGACCTGGCGCGCATCCTGGTCGAGCTGTTGCCCGACGACGTCGCGCGCGGCTCGATCTCGACCCTGCCGCTGGGCCCGGCCGACGTCGATCGCGCCGCGGCGCGCGCCGGGCTGCGCCGCGCCGACGACGCCCTCGCCGAGCTCGAGGCGACCACCGGCCGCCGCGTCGAGCTCGCGGTCGAGCCCGAGCCGGGCGCCGGCTTCGAGCGCGTCGACGTCATGGCGCCGTGGCTGGCCGAGGCCGACCGCGGCCGCGCCGGCCGGCTCGGCGCCTGCGTCGACCTGTGCCACGCCGCGGTCGTCGACGAGGCCGAGACCGCGCCGTTCGTCGCGCTCGCCGCCGCCGGCGTCCGCTGCGCCAAGGTCCAGGTGTCGAGCGCGCTGGTGGTGCCGCGCCCGGACGACGACGCCGCGCGCGCCGCGCTGGCCGCGTTCGACGAGCCGCGCTTCCTGCACCAGGTCCGCAGCAGCCGCGGCGGCGCGATGGACCTGCCCGAGGCGCTCGCCGACCTCGATCGCGGCGTGCCGTGGCGGGTCCACTTCCACGTCCCGGTCCACCGCGACGTGGTCGGCCCCGGCGGCGCGTTCGCGACCACGGCGCCGACGATCGCGCCGATGCTGGCGGCCGCGCTGGCCGCGCCCGGCGAGCCGCCCCACCTCGAGGTCGAGACCTACACCTGGGGCGTCTTGCCCGAGGCCGAACGGCCGCGCGACGACGCCGGCCTGTGCGACGGCATCGCGCGCGAGCTGGCCTGGACGCTCGGCGAGCTCGCCGCGCTGGGAGTGCACCCGTCATGAGCCCGTCCCCTGCCCCGTCCGGCGCCGCGCCGGTGGTCGTGCCCGTCGTCGTGATCGACGTCGTCGGGCTAACTCCCGACCTGTTGCCGCACATGCCCCGGCTGTCGGCGTTCGCGCGCGACGGCTGGCAGGCGCCGCTGGGCACGGTGCTGCCGGCGGTGACCTGCTCGGCGCAGTCGACCTTCCTCACCGGCGCGCCGCCCACCGAGCACGGCGTCGTCGGCAACGGCTGGTTCTTCCGCGAGCTGTCCGAGGTCTTCCTGTGGCGGCAGTCGAACCGCCTGGTCGGCGGCGACAAGGTGTGGGACGCGGCGCGGCGCCTGCTCGGCACCGCCGAGCGCCCGATCACCTGCGCCAACCTGTTCTGGTGGTACGCGATGGGCGCGTCGACCGACGTCTGCGTGACGCCGCGGCCGGTCTACCACGCCGACGGCCGCAAGGGCCCGGGCGTCTACACCCGGCCGGCCGCGCTCGGCGGCGAGCTGGCGCGGCGGCTCGGCGAGTTCCCGCTGTTCGACTTCTGGGGGCCGCGCGCCGGGCTGCCGTCGTCGAAGTGGATCGCCGACGCCGCCCGCTGGGTCTTCGACCAGCAGCGCCCCGACCTGACGCTGGTGTACCTGCCGCACCTCGACTACGACCTGCAGCGCTTCGGCTCGCGCGGCGCCGAGGCCCGCGCCGCCGCCGCCGCGATCGACGAGATCGCGGGCGCGCTGATCGACCACGTGCGCGGCGCCGGCGCCACCGTGCTGGTGCTGTCGGAGTACGGCATCACCGACGTCAGCCGGCCGGTCCACGTCAACCGCCGGCTGCGCGAGGCCGGCCTGCTCGAGGTCGCGTTCAACCCCGCCGGCGAGCTGCTCGACACCTTCGCGTCGCGGGCGTTCGCGGTCGCCGATCACCAGGTCGCGCACGTCTACGTCAACGACCCGGCCGACCTGGCCGCGACGCGCGCCGCGCTCGCCGACCTGCCCGGCGTCGCCGAGATCCTCGACGACGACGGCAAGCGCGCCGCCGGGCTGGCGCACCCGCGCGCCGGCGACCTGGTGCTGGTCGCCGAGCCCGACGCCTGGTTCACCTACTACTACTGGCTCGACGACGCGCGCGCGCCCGACTTCGCGCCCACCGTCGAGATCCACCGCAAGCCCGGCTACGATCCGGCCGAGCTGCTGTTCGACGGCGGCGCCGCCAAGGCGCGCGCCGCGCTGCGCCTGGCCCAGAAGGCGCTCGGCTTCCGCTACTCGATGGACGTGATCCCGCTCGACGCCTCGGGCGTGCGCGGCTCGCACGGCCGGCTGCCGGCGCGCGACGAGGACGGCCCGGTGCTGCTGTGCAGCGACCCGCGGTTCGCCCGCGACCGCGTCGAGGCGACCGAGGTCAAGGGCTTGATCCTCGACCTCATGGGCGCCGACGGCCGGCGGTAGCGGGCGCCGTCGGCGCCGGCGAGGCCGCCGACCTTGGTGGGCGCGGGGCCGCCGACCGCATCCAGTGCGCGCGCACCGGCGCGCCAGCGCGGCGCTACAGCGCGACGCCGAGCCGGCGCGCCAGCCGGTACAGCGTGCTGCGCGCGATGCCCAGCTCGCGGGCCGCGGCGCTGACGTTGCCGCCGCTGGCGTCGAGGGCGCGCCGCAGCGCCTCGGCCTCGGCGCGATCGAGCGCCCCCGTGGTCGGCGTCGTCGGCCTGGCGCGGCGGCGCGCGCCAGGTCCGCCGGCAGGTGCGCCGCCGCGATCTCGATCGCGCCGGCGCCGCGGGCGGCGATCAGCGCCACCTCGAGCACCGACATCAGCTCGCGGACGTTGCCCGGCCAGGCGTGACGCGCCAGCAGCTCCTCGACCTCGGCCGACAGCGTCGGGGCCGGCCACCAGCCGGCGCGCTCGGCGCAGACCGCGAGCAGGCGGTGGGCGAGCGCGACCAGGTCGCGGCGATCGCGCAGCGCCGGCAGCCGCAGGATCGCGCCCTTGAGCCGGTAGTAGAGATCCTGGCGGAACGTGCCGCGCGCCACCGCGTCCTCGAGGTCGCGGCAGGTCGCGCAGATGACGCGGACGTCGCAGCGCTCGACGCGCGCGTCGCCGACCCGCTGGAACCGCCCCGACTCCAGGACCCGCAGCAGCGCCGCCTGCATCGCCAGCGACATCTCGGCGACCTCGTCGAGGAACAGCGTGCCGCCGCTGGCGGCGTGGAACAGGCCGGTGCGGCCCCGGCGATCGGCGCCGGTGAACGCGGCCGGCGCGTAGCCGAACAGCTCGCTCTCCAGCAGCGTCGGCGCGACCGCGCCGCAGTTGATCGCCACGAACGGCCCCGGCGCCCGCGCGCTGGCGGCGTGGATGGCCTGGGCGAACAGCTCCTTGCCGGCGCCGGTCTCGGCCAGCACCATCACCGGCAGCTCGCTGCGCGCGACCAGCCGCGCCCACGCGATCGCCTCGAGCAGGCGCGGGTCCTCGGCGAAGATCGGCGCGAACGCGTCGCTCGGCGGCGGCGGCGGCGGCAGCGACCGCGCCGCCACGACCTCACCGCCGGCGCCCCCGCGCGCCGTCACCACCGGCGCGGCCTCGAGGTACGCGATCACCGCGAGCGGCCCGCCGGTGGCGCCCATGACCGGCTCGGCGTGGAGGCGGAACCGCCAGGCCCCGGCCGCGGTCGGCCGCGCCAGCGCGCGCCCGCCGGGCGTCGGCGCCATCGCCTCGTCGACCAGCGCCGCCCAGTCGAGGCCGAGCAGCGCCCGCACCGGGCCGCCGGCGGCGACCCCACCGAGCGCGATCCGCGCCGGCGCGTTCATGCGCGCGACCCGCCCCGGCGCCTCGATCAGCAGGGCCGGCGAGGTGGCGCGATCCAGCGACCGCGCCAGCACCCGCAGCACCGAGCCGCCGGCGGTGGCGTAGGCCTGCAGGCGCAGCAGCTCGGTCAGGACCTCGGCGGCGCCGAACACCGCGGCGCCGACCTCGTCGGACGCGTGATCGACGCGCGAGGTGGCGTCGAGGACGCCGACGACACGGCCGTGCAGGTCGAGGATCGGCGCGGCGTAGCAGGCCAGCTGGTGGTAGCTGGCGGCGAAGTGGGCGCGGCCGAGCACGACCGTGGGCCGCCGCTCCGACGCCGCGGTGCCGATCGCGTTGGTGCCGCGCGCGGCCTCGCTCCACGCCGCACCCTCGATCAGGCGGACCCGCCGGGCCTCGTCGCGGAACTCGCCGCCGCCGTCGCTGCGCACGACGACGCCGTCGGCGTCGGCCAGCAGCAGCACGAAGTCGTGGGCCGAGACCTGGCCGGCGGCGCGCGCCAGCGCGACCGAGCCGAGCGACTGGACGACGTCGACGTGCTCGGCGTGGAGCCGGAACGCCTCGCCGCGGATCAGCGCGTCGTCGATGGGATCGCCGCGCCACGACGCGCCGAGCCGCTGCGACCGGCTCCAGCGCTCGACGTGGCGCTCGGGCGCGACCGCGCGGCGGTGCGACCGTCCCTCGTGGAACGCCCGCCACGTGGCCTCCGGGACGTCCTCGAGGACCAGGGCGTCGGTGCCTCCCATGCGGACAAGTTGCAGCGGAAACGCGGTGATCACAAGCCTGACGCCTCGACCGTCGCGGCCCGCGACAGCCGCTGTCGCGGATCGCTCCACCGTGACGCGCCGAGTCGGGCGGCAAGTGCGCGGGACGGCGCGATCGCGGGGCCGCACGCGGCGCTGGCGCGCGACGTGAACTGACGACGGGCTCAACCCCAGGAGGCATCGACGATGCGCTACGCGTCCCCCAACAGCACCGGTTCCAAGGTCCAGTTCGAGAGCCGCTACGGCAACTTCATCGGCGGCGAGCTCGTCGCGCCGGTCAAGGGCCGCTACTTCGAGAACGTCAGCCCGGTCACCGGCCGCGGCTTCTGCGAGATCGCCCGCTCGGGCGCCGAGGACGTCGAGCGCGCGCTCGACGCCGCCCACGCTGCCAAGATCAAGTGGGGCAAGACCGCCGCCGCCGAGCGATCGAAGCTGCTGCTGCGCATCGCCGACGTCATGGAGCAGAACCTCGAGCTGCTCGCGGTCGCCGAGACCTGGGACAACGGCAAGCCGGTCCGCGAGACCCTCGCCGCCGACCTGCCGCTGGCGATCGACCACTTCCGCTACTTCGCCGGCTGCCTGCGCGCCGACGAGGGCTCGATGGCGGAGCTCGACGCCAACACCGTCAGCTACCACCTCAAGGAGCCGCTCGGGGTGGTCGCGCAGATCATCCCGTGGAACTTCCCGCTGCTGATGGCGGCGTGGAAGATGGCGCCGGCGCTGGCCGCCGGCAACTGCGTCGTGCTCAAGCCCGCCGAGCAGACCCCGGCGTCGATCATGGTGTGGGCCAAGCTGGTCGCCGACATCCTGCCGCCCGGCGTGCTCAACATCGTCCACGGCTTCGGCATCGAGGCCGGCAAGCCGCTGGCGCAGAGCCCGCGCATCGCCAAGGTCGCGTTCACCGGCGAGACCACGACCGGCCGGCTGATCATGCAGTACGCGTCGGAGAACATCATCCCGGTGACGCTCGAGCTCGGCGGCAAGTCGCCCAACATCTTCTTCGCCGACGTCATGGCCAAGGACGACGCCTTCCGCCAGAAGGCGCTCGAGGGCTTCGCGATGTTCGCGCTCAACCAGGGCGAGGTCTGCACCTGCCCGTCGCGCGCGCTGGTCGACGGCTCGATCTACGACGCCTTCATGGACCTGGCGACCGCGCGGACCCGCGCGATCGAGCCGGGCGATCCGCTCGACACCAACACCCGCATCGGCGCCCAGGCGTCGAACGACCAGCTCGAGAAGATCCTGTCGTACATCGACATCGGCAAGAAGGAGGGCGCCAAGCTCCGGCTCGGCGGCGAGCGCGTCAAGCTGCCGGGCGAGCTCGCCGGCGGCTACTACGTCGCGCCGACGATCTTCGAGGGCCAGAACAAGATGCGGATCTTCCAGGAGGAGATCTTCGGCCCGGTGGTGTCGGTGGCGCGGTTCGACGGCTTCGACCAGGCGATCGAGATCGCCAACGACACGCTGTACGGCCTGGGCGCCGGCGTGTGGACCCGCGACGTCCACGCCGCGTTCCGCGCCGGCCGCGCGATCGAGGCCGGCCGGGTGTGGACCAACTGCTACCACCTGTACCCGGCGCACGCGGCGTTCGGCGGCTACAAGCACTCCGGCATCGGCCGCGAGACCCACAAGATGATGCTCGACCACTACCAGCAGACCAAGAACCTGCTGGTGTCGTACGACGAGCAGCCGATGGGCTTCTTCTGAGCCGGGTGGTGACCCGGTGAGCGATCCGGATCAGGACGCCGTCGCGGGCGGCGCCGACGCGACGGTGGCCCCCCCGCCGGGCGTCGACGCCACCGCGGCGGCGCTCGACCTGGTGCGCGCGCTGATCGAGGAGCACGGCCCGCTGATGTTCCACCAGTCGGGCGGCTGCTGCGACGGCAGCGCGCCGATGTGCTACCCGCTCGGCGAGTTCCGCCTCGGCGCCCGCGATGTCCAGCTCGGCACGATCGCGGGCTGCCCGTTCTACATCGGCGGCGACCAGTACGAGCGGTGGAAGCACACGCGCCTGCTGATCGACGTCGTCCCCGGCCGCGGCGCCGGCTTCTCGCTCGAGGTGCCGCGCGGCGTGCGGTTCGTGATCCGCTCCGAGCTGTGCGCGGTGTAGCTCGGGGGACGGTGATCCGTGCGACGTGGCGCTCGGTGCCGACGTAGACGAAGACGTAGTCGCCCGGGCCCAGCGTCGCGGCTGCGCCGAGAAGCTGCAGGTGGAGCGCGTCGGAGAGGGGCGCCACCTGGATCCCGCTGAGGTCCGGCTGGCCGGCGCGGCCGAAGCGCGACAGCCGCAAGCCATCTGCCTCGTAGATCGCGACGCTCGAGCTCCCCTCGACGGCGATCGCGGCGGCGAGCACCGTCACACCGGTCGGGTCGCCGACGGCGCCCACGATGCTCACCGGGCTTGTCCCCCGCGTCCCACAGGTCGTCCTGGTCGAGGGGCTCGCCGTCAGCCCCGAAGCGCCAGCGATGCACGACGCCGCGCCTCGGGGCGATCACGACGTAGGCCCTGCCGTCCCAGACGAGCGTCGGTGGGAACTGGTGGTCCGTACCGTCGAGGCGGGTGCAGCCCGCGGCGACGATGCCCATGTCCCGATCGACGACGCAGAAGCGTCCCGGAGCCGCTACAGCCGATGAGCAGCGCCGCGAAGCACCACCACCGCAGGCCGGGCATCAGCGCGAACGCTCGGGCAACAGCCAAGACCTTCGGAGATGGTGCCATGGTCGGCGTACATCCGCCCAGGTGACCGTCGCCCCGGGGCGCGCGGTTCACCCTGCCCCGGGACGCTCCCAGGGTGACACCTTGCGGTGGCGCTTCCAGCCGGTGGTGAGCAGCCACGTCGTCGGGAACGCGACCGGCAGGATCTCGGCGTCGGGGCGCAGCCGCGTCACGACGGGGCCGTCCGCCCAGCCGTCCCAGTGCGCGCCGGTCGCGTACGGATCGAGCCGTCCGGGGCGGGCGCCGCGGTCGGCGCCGTGGCGGCGCCAGGTGTTGAGGACGTAGGCGAGGGCGTGACGTGCTTGCCTGGGGCTGGTGATGACGCGCGGGTGGTAGCGGTCGGCGAAGACCTGGCCGCGGCGGCGGGCGCCGGTGCGACGGCCGATGGCGCGGTTGATGTGCTTGGCCGCGGAGATCTGGAGGCCTTGCATGCCGCGCGCGAGCGCGGTCGCGTTCGTGGCCTCGACGACGAGGTGGATGTGGTTGCCCTGGATCGACAGGTGCACGACCCGGAAGTCGTCGCGGCGGAGCGAGGTGATCAGCGCGCGGCGCATGGCGCGGTAGACGTCGCGGCGACGCAGGCGACCGAGGCCCTCGACCACGCGCAGCGTGACGTGGACCGGGTGTTCCTTGCGCAGGGGCGCGCGCGCCTCGTGACGCTCGCTGGCGCGCGGTCCGCGCGGGGGTCGCCCGGCGCCGGGCCGGCGACCACCTCGTGGATCGCCGAATCGCAGCTGTCCCTGTCGTCTCGAGGTGGCCATTTTGATTTCGCCGATATTTATCAGAGAGGGCTGACATTCGGTCTCCGTGACACCGCGACGCATCGTGTAGCAGCGCGTCGCGGGTCGTGCGTCGCGGGTCGTGCGTCGCGGGTCGCGGGTCGCGGGTCGCGGGTCGCGGATCGTGCGCCGCGGGTGGTGCGTCGCGGGTCACCGCGCCGCGGGGCGTACGTCGCGGGTCACCGCGTCGCGTACGTCGCGGGTCACCGCGTCGCGAACGTCATCGGTCCCGGGTAGCCGTTGCCACGCGGGATCTCGACGACGAGCTGCGCGGCGTCGCCCCACCAGCGCTCGTCGTCGTCGCAGGTCGCGTCGGCGATCACGGGCAGCCCGCGGGTGGCGGCCCGTGACGCGCCGTGAGCGCCGTCGACGATGTCGAAGCCGGCGGGGTGCGCGACCAGCGCGCGCCACAGGATCGCCTGGGTCAGCAGCTGGCGGCCGTCGCGCGCCGACGGCCGCGACACGCCCTCGACCATCGCCGCGCAGACCCAGCCGCGGCCGGCGGCGTCGAGCGTGTAGATCGTGTCGTCGACGCCGAAGATCACCGGCACGAGGTCGCGCTCGTGGCCGGTGTACGGCCCGGCCGAGAAGCACCCGTACGGGCCGACGACCAGCGACGGCACCGCGGGGTCGGCCGCGGCGTCGAAGACGCGCAGGCCGCCGTACGCGGCCTCGAAGTCGAGCACGGCGGCGTGCGCGGGGAAGCCACGGCCCTCCAGCAGCGCGGCGGCGGCCGCGCGGTCGGCACGGGCGCCGGCGCGGTCGGCGCGCTGGTCGGCCAGCCAGCGGAGCACCAGGGGCGGCAGGTCGAGCTCGAGCATCGGCGGCCTCGGGGCGCGGCGCGCCGGCTACGCCAGCGCCGGCGCCACGAACTCGAACGCGCGGCGGGCGATGCGCGCGGCGTCGTGGGAGTGGCGCGACAGCTCGAACGTCGCCGGGCCGGCGTAGCCGGTGGCGCGCAGGGCGCGGACCACGCCGACGACGTCGAGGTCGCCGTCCCACGGCACCAGGTGATCGTGGTCGGGGCGGCGCATGCCCTCGACGTGGACGTTGACGATGTCGTCGGCCCACGCCCGCACGGTGGCGTCGGCGCCGGCGGCCTCGGTGAGGTGGGCGTGGCCGACGTCGAGGGTCAGCCGCAGCGCCGGGTCGTCGACCCGGGCGCGGATCCGCGCGAACGCCGCCATGTCCTCGACGTACATGCCGGGCTCGGGCTCGAAACCGACGACGACGCCGGCGTCGCGGGCCCGGCCGCACACGGCGCGCAGGCCGTCGGCGAGGCGGGCGTCGAGCGCGTCCTGCCCGGGGGCGTCGTCGGCCGCGCCCGACCACAGCGACACCACCGGCGCGCCGATCGCCGCCGCCGCCGCGATCGCCCGGCCCAGGAAGTCGACGCGGACCGCGCGCTCGGCGGGATCCTCGGACAGCAAGGTCGGCCGGTGCTTGCGCCGCGGGTCGAGCAGGAAGCGGGCGCCGGTCTCGATCACCGGCACCAGGTCGAGGTCGCGGCACGCCGCCGCCACCTCGCGCAGCTCGGCGGCGTGGCCGGGCGCGAACGGATCGAGGTGGTGGACGTCGAGCGTGATCGCCACCGACCGGTAGCCGACCTCGGCGATCACCGCCAGCGCGTCGGGCAGGCGGTGGTGGGCGAAGCCGTTGGTGTTGTAGCCGAGCCGCATCACGCCCCGCGCTCAGGTCGGCGAGAAGAACTGCTTGAGCACCAGCGCCGGCACCGCCAGCAGCGCCACCGCGACCGCCCAGAACGGCGTGCCCGCCACCGCCGCGATCGACGCGTCGATCACCGGGATCAGCAGGATGCCGCCGCCGATGGCCCGCCCCGTCGACGGCCCGTCGTGGCGCCGCCACAGCGGCGACCAGTTCTTGTACGCCAGGGTCAGCGCGACCAGCACCCACGGCCACGCCCACGCGCTGCGCGGCACGCTCGGACACACGACCAGCCCGACGAGCACGCCGGCGCCGAGCACCGCCATGAAGGTCAGGCCGGTCCGCGCGCGTCGCGCGGTGTTGCCGTCGACCTCGTCGCGCGCGATGTAGGTCAGACCGGCGACGTAGAGCGCCAGCACGATCGGCCCGGCCAGCGCGGCCACCGGCCAGCCACCGGCCCACGGCAGCCCGACCGAGATGCCGAGCGCGACGTCGAGGCCGCGGCACGCGCCCATCGCGAGCGGCCCCAGCTTGGTGTGCTTGAGGATCGTGTCGTAGGCGAGGATCGTCCCGGCCAGCACGGTCGCGACCACGGCCGGGGTCCGGCCCAGCGTCGCCGCGATCGCGACGCCGGCGGCCATCAGACCGACCCCAAGCATCGCCGCGAAGCGCACCGAGATCTCGCCGCTCGGGATCGGCCGGGTCGGCCGCTCGCGGGCGTCGATGTCGCGATCGAAGACGTCGTTGAGGACGATGCCCGACAGGTACAGGCACGCCGACGCGATCAGCACCGCGGTGGCGCGATCCGGGACCTCGATGCCGAGGCCCCACAGGACCAGCAGGCCGGCCAGGGCGTCGGCCATCGCGGTGAAGACGTTGGGCGGCCGGATCAGCCGCAGCAGCGCGCCCACGTTCACGGCGCGGCCTCGACGGCGAGGTCGGCGCCGATCACCGGCAGCAGGTGGCCGATCAGCGCCAGCCACTGCAGCTCGAGGCGGTGCTCGCTCGAGCCGATCGGGTTCTTGAAGAAGACCGCGAGGTGGGCGAGCACGCCGCGCTCGCCCTGGCGCTGGGCCAGGGCGGCGAGCCGGATCAGATCGATGCACAAGGGCGCCGCCAGCGAGGTGTCGCTGCCGCGCCAGGTCAGCTCGAGCGTCATCTGCGCGCCGCCGAAACCCTCGAAGCAGATGCGGTCCCACGCGACCTTCCAGTCGCCGTAGCTGGGGACGTAGTCGATGCCGACCCGGCTCTCCGGGGCGTAGCCGAGGATCGCCGCCAGCGACGCGCCCTTGGAGTGCTGCTTGGCGGCGCGCGGCCCGGGATCGTCGAGGGCGCGGCCGTCGTCGTTGCCGAGGATGTTGTGGCTGACCCAGCTGTTCACCTGGAGCCGGCGGATCGCGAACATCGGCGCCAGCGCGGTCTTGATCAGGGTCTGGCCGGTCTTGCCGTCGGAGCCGGCGTGGACCGCGCCGCGCGCCAGCGCCAGCGCGTGCAGCGCCGGCAGGTCGCTGCCGGTCGACGGCGTGAAGTTGACGTAGGCCAGGCCGAGGTCGAGCGCCGCGGCCGCGTAGATCGCGCTGGCCGGCAGGCGCAGGCCGCCGCGCAGCGCCTCGAACAGGCCGTCGGGCGTGGCCGGCACCTGCTCGAGGCCGTCGGGGCGCGCCTCGGTCGAGGCGACGTTGAGGACGACGACGTGGGCGCAGCCGTGGCGGTCGCGGAACCGGGCCAGGTCACCGCGCACCCGCTCGAACGCGTCCCAGCCGACCAGCCCGGTGACGCCGCGGCACACCTCGGCGGCGGTGGCGGCCAGCGCGGCGCGCACCGGCGCGGCCTCGACCACGGCGGCGGGCAGGATGCCCTCGGCGACCAGGCCGCGGACCGCGTCGGCGACGCTGCGGCCGCCGATCTCGTGGCCACCGAAGACGACGTCGTCGAGCGGCGCCAGCGGCAGCTCCGACAGCGGCGGCGCGGCGGTCACCAGCCCGGTGGGGGGCAACAGCTCGGCGCGCACCGCCGCCCACCCGGCGATGGTGCAGGCGCCGACGTTGCCGGCGGGGCCGATGACCCAGACTCCCAGTGCGACCATGTCGGCGCAGCATATCCCCTCGCGGGAGTGGGTGGTAGCGTGGGACCGTGCGTCTCGCCGTCGCGCTCGCCTTCGCGATCGTCGTCGCGCCGGCCCGCGCCGGCGCCTCGGTGGACTTCGCACCGGTGCCGCCGCGGCCGGGCGCCGTGCCCCACCTGCTCTACGTCGACCGCTGCCCGCAGGGCTGCGCGATCGGCGCCGGCGACGACGACGCCCGCGCCGACACCTCGTCGGTGACCTCGGCGGGCACGCTGACCGCCCTGCCCCGCCTCGACCTGGCGTGGGCCAGCCTGCTGCTGTGCCTCGACGACACCTTCGCGCCCTACGGCCTCGAGGTCGTCACCGAGGAGCCGGCGGCGACCGCCGACTACGTCGAGATCAAGATCGCCGGCCTGCCCGGGGATCTGGGGCTGGCCGCCGAGCGCCGCTCGATCGCGCCGATCGCCAGCGACTGCACGCCGCTCGATCACGGCCTCGGCTTCGTCTTCGGCAGCCTCTGGGATCTGACCGACATCGTCGACGCGCCGGTCGACCTCTGCGGCGAGGTCGGCCACGTCGCCGGCCACCTGCTCGGCCTCGATCACGTGCTCGAGGCCGGCGATCCGATGGCGGCGGCCGGCGGCGGCCGGCGCCGCTTCGTCGACGGCCCGGTCGACTGCGGCGAGGACGGGCTGCCGCGGGCGTGCCTGTGCCGCGACAGCCGCCAGGACGACCACGGGCTGCTGGTCGGGCGGCTCGGCGTCGGCGCCGGCGAGCCGCCGCCGCACCTGACGTTCGTGACGCCGGGCGACGGCGACACCGTGCGCGCCACCGTGACGCTCGAGGTCGAGGTCGACACCGCGCGTCCGGTCGATCACCTCGAGCTGTGGCGCGACGGTCGCCTGCTCGCGCCCCTGCCCGGCGGCGACGCCGGCGGTCGCTACACGATGCGTTGGGTGCCGGATCACCTCGTCGGCGATCACCGGCTCGAGGTCCGCGCCGTCGACGACCGCGGCGACCAGGGACGCGCGGCGATCGAGGTCTACTGGGCCGACGACGCGCTGTGCACGACGGGCGGCCCGGCGACCCTGGCCCCGACCGCGCTGCTGCTGCCGCTGCTGCTGCGACGCCGGCGCCGCGGCGCGCGGAGCCGGCCATGATCGACGACCTCGCCGCGATGCTCGCCGACCGCCGCGTCGTCGCGCTCACCGGCGCCGGATGCTCGACCGAGTCGGGGATCCCCGACTATCGCGGCCCCGGCGCGACGACGCCGCGGCGGCCGCCGATCCAGTACCGCGAGTTCATGGATCGCCCCGACGGCCGGCGCCGCTACTGGGCCCGCGCGGTGCTGGGCTGGCCGCGGATCCGCGACGCCACGCCCAACCCGGCGCACCGCGCGCTCGCCGGGCTCGAGCGCCGCGGCGCGCTCGCCGGCCTGATCACCCAGAACGTCGACGGCCTGCACGGCGCCGCCGGCAGCCGGCGCGTCGTCGAGCTGCACGGCGCGCTCGCCCTGGTCCGCTGCACCGGCTGCGGCGCGCGCACCCCGCGCGCCGACCTGCAGCGCCGCCTGCTCGACGCCAACCCCGGCTGGCTCGAGGTCGGCGACCGCGCCGCCGCCGCGGCGCCCGACGGCGACGCCCAGCTCCCCGACGACGCGGTCGCCGGCTTCGTCGTGGTCGCGTGCGAGGCCTGCGGCGGCGTGCTCAAGCCCGACGTCGTGTTCTTCGGCGAGAACGTGCCCCGCGACACCACCGACGCGGCGTGGGCGCTGTTCGATCGCGCCGAGGTGCTGCTGGTGGTGGGCTCGTCGCTGACCGTGTTCTCCGGCTACCGCTTCGTGCGCCGCGCCGCCGAGCGCGGCGTGCCGGTCGCGATCGTCAACCGCGGCCCGACCCGCGGCGACGACGCCGCGCAGGTGCGCGTCGACGGCCTCGCCGGCGAGGTCCTGCCCGCGCTGGCCGCGGCGCTGGGCGGCCCGCGCCCCGACATCACTCGGTAATGCGCCGCGTCAGCCGTCGCGGTTGCGCGCGCGGCGGGATTGCGACTAGTGTCCGCCGCCGTGACCGAGAGTCAGACCTCCGCCACCGCCTCGTCCTCCGCGTCGGCCGCCGCCCCCCGCGGCGAGCTGACCGTGCCCGCGATCATCGCGGCCTTGCTGGTCGCCGCGATCATGGGCGCCAGCTACCCGTACATGGTGCTGAAGCTCGGCTTCGGCCCCAACGTGTCGGTGGTCGCGGCGTTCTTCGGCTTCATCATCCTGAACCTGATCTCGTACCGGACCTACGATCGCTGGCAGAACAACATCGTCCAGACCGCGGGCACCTCGGCGGCCCAGACCGCCTTCATGTGCGTGCTGCTGGGCGCGTTCGACATGCTGCGCGAGGCCAAGGCGATCGACGTCGAGCTGAGCCCGTTCGGCTCGTTCCTGTGGCTGACCACCGCGTGCAGCCTCGGCGTGTTGCTGGCGGTGCCGCTGCGCCGCCACTTCATCGTCGACGAGAAGCTGCCGTTCGTCGACGGCGTCGCCGCCGGCGAGACGCTGATCGTGCTGGATCCGCCGCGCGGCAAGGACCGCGACCCGGAGCTGTTCAAGAAGGCCAAGCAGGCCACCTGGGCCCTGGTCATCGGCGTCGTCGCGTCGGGCGCGTTCATGGCGGTCCGCGACGAGGCCCAGATCCTCAAGTGGGTGAGCGACGCCTGGGTGCCGACGTGGGTGATCGGCTCGGTGGTGCTGGCCAAGATGGGCGTCGGCTACGCCTACGGCTTCCTGTCCCTGGGCTCCGGCATGCTGATCGGCCTGCGCATCAACGTCAGCATGATGCTCGGCGGCGTCCTCGCCTGGATCGTCCTGCCGCCCCTGCTGGTCGACCACGGCATCGTGCCGCCCAACCCGACCAAGACCCAGGTGCTGCTGACCTGGGTGATGTGGCCGGCCACCGGCATGCTGGTCGCCGGCGGCCTCGCGGCCCTGGCCCTGCGCTGGCGCCTGCTGATCGACACCTTCAAGAGCCTGCGCAACGCCCGCATCGGCTCGACCGAGTTCCCGCTCAAGTGGGTGGTCGCCGGCATCTGCGTCCTCAGCGTCGCGCTGTGCGCGGTGCAGTACATCATGCTCGACATGCCGATCTGGATGACCACCGCGGCCATCGTGCTGTCGGTGCCGCTGATGCTGGTCGGCCTGCGCGTCCTCGGCGAGACCAACTGGGGCCCGATCAGCGCGCTGTCCAACATGATGCAGGGCGTGTTCGCCGCGATCGCACCGGGCAACATCGGCGCCAACATGGTCGCCAGCGGCACCGCCGGCACCGTCGCGGTGTCGTCCGAGGCCATCATGCAGGACTACAAGTGCGGCGAGGTCCTGGGCTCGACGCCGCGCAGCCTGACCATCGCGCAGCTGCTGGCCGTGCCGGTCGGCGCCGCCGCGGTGGCGTGGACCTACCAGGCGCTGGTCGGCACCTACGGCATCACCGCCCAGAACTTCCTGATGCACCCGGCCAAGGAGATGACGGAGCCCGGCCTGGCCTCGCCGATCTCGGTCAAGTGGGCCGGCTTCGCCCAGATCCTGCGCGAGGGCGTCGGCGTCCTGCCGAGCTCGGCGCTGTGGGCCCTGCTCGGCTTCTCGGTGCTCGGCATCATCCTCACCGTCCTCGAGAGCCGGCCCCGCCTGAAGAAGTGGGTGCCGTCGCCGACCGGCATCGGCATCGGCATGCTGGTGCCGTTCGCGGTCATCGCGGCGATGTTCGTCGGCGGCATCCTGGGCACGGTCTGGGAGAAGACCGACAAGAAGTCCGCGGACACGTACATGGTGCCGTTCGCGTCCGGCCTGATCGCCGGCGAGGCCATGGTCGCGGTCCTGGTGCCGCTGCTGCTGTGGCTCGGCCTCGGCGGCTGAGCGGCCGCCGCCGCGCGCGCTACAGGCCCAGCACGATCGCGGCCCAGTAGGCGCCCCACAGCCCGACGTCCTTGCCATACACCGGCCGACCCGGCAGGCTGGCGGCGGTGCCGCCGCCGCGCGCCGGCGCGACGCCGGTGGGCGCCACCGGGTAGCCGTGGGCCATGCCGTCGACGGTGACCGTCGCGATCAGCAGGCGGCCGTCGCCGTCGCGGTACTCGCGGTAGACGTGGCCGGCGTGGCCGGGATCGAGGCGGCCCTCGACCTCGGGGGTCTGGTCGGCGCCCTGCGCCGCGGTCCACTGATCGACGAGCTCGCGGGTGAAGCTGGGGTGCACCGTGGCGTCGGCGGTGCCGACGATCGCGATCACCGGCGGGTACGGGCCGGGGCCCGGCATGACCGCGGCGCGCGCCGCCGGGGTCTCGTCGTGCTCGGTGAAGAAGTAGCCGAGGGCGCCGACGTCGGTGCCGGTGTAGCCGCGGTACGGCAGCGCGGCGTCGACGACGGCGCCGGCGAAGCGCCCCGGGTGGACCGCCAGCAGATCGACGACCAGCGCCGCGCCCGACGAGAAGCCGGCGAGGTAGACGCGGTCGGGATCGACGTCGACCGCGGCGGCCGCGGCGTCGATCATCGCGACCACGCCGGCGGCGTCGCCGCCGCCGGCCTGGGCCTCGGCGCTCCACCAGTCGAAGCACTGCTGGACCTGGCTCGCCTCCTCGGCGTGGACCGTGACGAAGCCGCGGGCGTCGGCGAGCTGGTTCCAGCCGCCGTTGGCGGCGTGGACCGCGGCGTCCTCCCAGCAGCCGTGCAGCACCACCACCAGCGGGCGCGGCTCGCCCACCGGTAGCCCGGGCGGCACGTGCAGGTAGCCGGCGAGCCCGCCGAAGTCGCCGGCCAGCGGCGCGAACCCGACCGGGTCGTGCAGCGCGGCGTCGGGCGCGACGACCGCGGCGTCGATCGTCGCGTCGGCCGGCGACGCCGCGTCGGGCGTCGCGGCGTCGAGCCGCGCCGCGTCGGGCGACGCCGCGTCCGGGGCGACGTCGTCGCCGGCGCCGGCGTCGGGATCGTCGGCGGCCCACGGCGGCTTGGCGAACGCGCAGCCCGCCGCCGCCGCGACGGCGGTGACGACGACGGCGGCGACGACGGACGGAGCGCGCATCGGAGCCTCCTGGGGGCGCTACAGCACCACGCGAGCGGTGAAGAACAGCGACCGGTGGCCGGTGGCCTGGTCCTCGCCGCCGACCTGGCGCACGAAGAACGCGGCGCGCAGCCCGACCGACAGCGAGTCCTCGACCCAGTACGTGGTCGCGACGTTGAGGTAGTGCTCGCGGGTGTGCTGGTCGAGCTCGAGGGTGTCGACCATCGCGTACTGCACGCCGACGCCGTCGTGGCCGCGGTAGTCGTAGTCGACCCCGCCCGACGCCGTGTACGAGTGGTACGTCTGGGTCAGGCGCATCGTCGCGTCGGTGCCGTCGAGCATCTCGTTCTCGTTGCGCGACAGGTTGACGAACGGCCGCAGCTGACCGCCGTCGAGCTTGGCCATCAGGTTGGCGCGCAGGTTGTAGCCACGGATCGCGTCGTCGGAGGCGATCGCCATCTGGGTGTCGAGCGAGTACAGCTGCACCGCCGCCTTGGCCTCGAGGAAGCCGTCTTTCCAGGTCACCGACGGGGTCGCGAAGTAGATGTGCAGGTTCTGGTCGGGCAGGTTGTTCTGGCTGCGGCCGACCTGCGCCGCCGCCAGGTAGAACGGGCGGTCGAACGGGTGCAGCTCGCCGCCGATGATCAGCGTGCCGGTGATGCCGGTCGGGTTGGTCGAGTGGAACGCCAGCCCGGCGGTGACGTGGTCGGTCAGCGCCACCGAGCCGAACAGGCCGGTGCCGCGATCGGCGCCCGAGAACAGCAGCGGATCGCGGGTGTAGACGTCGGTCAAGAGGAGATCGGCGACGTGCGCCGACACGAAGTCGAAGGTCGCCTCGTCGACGACGCGCCCGGCGGCGATCGACACCCGGCCGCGGGTGTAGCGCAGGTACTGGCTGCGCACCGCCAGCGCCGCCTGGCCCTCCCAGACGCTGGCGCCGTAGCCGAGGCCGCCGCCGAGGCTGGCCTCGAGCTCGCTGGCGAACTGGACGTGGTCGCCGAGCTGGCCGGCGATGCCGAGCCGCGACACCGCGACGGTCGGGTGGCGGGCCTCGGCGGTCTCGTCGGGGCGCTGGTGCAGGCTCTCGAGCCGCATGCCGCCGGCGATCGCGCCGATCGGCTCGATCTTGCGCCACGGCCGGGTCGACGCGCCCGGCGCCGCCGCGGCGAGCGTCTCGGTGTCGAGCACGGTGGCCGGCGCGTCGTCGATCGCGACGTCGACGACGTCGGCGCCGTCGTCGTCCACCGGATCGCCGCCGTCGTCGTCGTCGGTGGCGACCGCCACCGCGGGCCGCAGGCCGGCGCCGGCGCGCGCCGGCGCCGCGATCGCGACCAGCGCCAGGGGGACCAGGGTCAGGGTGGCGCGCACGTCAGTCCTCCAGGGCGGCGACGACCTTGGCCAGGCCGGCCTCGCTGCGCACGCTGCCGTAGTGGTTGCGGAAGAAGCCGTTGTAGAAGTAGCCGCTGGTGTCGAAGTCGTTGAGGCCGTCGAGCAGGTTGGCGGCGCATGCGGTCGGGTACAGGCGCGACGCGTGCTCGGACACGAACTCGTCCTGCTGGCTGCCCTGCTCGATGTCGCGCATCGTGATCGTCGTGTACGCGACGGTGTGGCCGTCGCAGGCGTCGCGGCGCCCGAACGCGTAGTCACCGTCGGCGCACGGCGTCTCCCACCAGCCGCCCCACTCGCCGCCGGTGTCGGCGATGGGCGGGCCGTTGAGCGGCCGGCCGAACGCGGTCTGGGTGTACTGGTTGCGCTGCCCCATCTCGCAGGTGACGGTGCCGCGCATGGTCAGGTTGGCGCCGCACTGGCTGGCGAAGCTGACGACGCCGTGGTGGGCGCCCGACGCGACGATGACGTCGCGGATCCGGCCGAACGGGTTGATCGACCAGGTGCCGTCGACCCACTCGACCCACAGGCGGCGCAGGGCGTCGCGCACCGACGTCGCGCCCAGCGAGAACCCGACCACCGACAGCTCGCGGTCGGGGTTGGCCTCGGCGACCCGTCGGATCAGCTCCTCGACGATCGGCACCGCCCAGCCGTGATCCATGTTCTTGGGCGTGTTGCCGGTGTCGGTGCCCTCGGGGCTCGACGGGTCGTCGACCAGGTCGAAGCGCAGGTCGACGGCGATCGTCCGGTAGCCGCGCGCCGGCAGCAGCTCGGCGAGCTGATCGCGGGCCTCGGTGTCGGCGGGGAAGTCGAGCGACGACGGATCCGGGTGGACGAACTTGATCCAGCCGGTCGGGCTCTCCGAGTTGCCGTGGACCAGGATGACGATCGGCTTGGAGGTGTCCTCGGTGACGCCGTCGGGGAACGGGAACTCGCGGGCCGCGCACGGGTAGCCGGCGATCGTCGCGGCGTCGTAGGCCAGGCCGGCGGTGGAGCAGCCGGGGTGACGGGCGCCGGTGGCGTCGGGCGCGATCGTGCGGTAGTGCCCGCCCGGGTACGCGCTGTCGCCGGCGGCCGGCATGCTGTGGCCGTCCCACGCGTTGCGGGTCGCGACCGGCAGCGCGTCGCGGAACGAGTAGCCCGCGGGATCGATCGGGGCGTCGGCCATGGCCTGGCGACACGCCGAGACGTCGACGCCGGCGTCGGGGTCGACGCCGTCGTCGCCGGTGGGCGCGGCGGTGCCGCCGAGGCACGCCGCGGTAGGAACGATCAGGGAGAGCAGGACGAAGCGAGACATGGATCCTCCAGCGGGCCGCGCGACGCGCGCGCCCCGCGCCGCCCTTCAGCAAGGCTCGTACCGGCGTCGATCGCGATTCACGCCGGCCCACGACGCCCACCGCTGTGGGCCGGGCCCGACGTCGTGCGCTGGCCCCTGCTGGGGCGCCCCAACACCCCGGCCCATCTTGTTGCTCCGCAGCACCAACATGGCTATCAGGCTGGAACTAGCCGGACACAATCATGTTGCATTGCACAACACCCGGCGATACACCGGGTTCATGAGGGCACCGACGTCAGGGCCGGACGTGGACGGTGAGCGTGTACGTGCCGCCCAGCGCCGCGGCCTCGCCGTCGACCAGGACGAACAGGTCGCCGGCGGCGACGCCGGTGAGCTGCAGCGGCACGCCGGGCCGCGCGTAGGCGTCGCCGTCGCACGCCGGCGTGTCGGGCACCGGCGCGCAGGTGCGGATCACGTAGGCGCGCAAGAGCGCGTCGCCGGCGAGCGTGACGTCGACGTCGTCGCCGGCGACGGCGGTGACCCGCCACACCTGGTCGGGGCCGTTGAGGATCGTCTGACCGCAGCTGCCCGAGACGTGGTTGACGCCGCCGCTGGTGTCGCCGGTGACCATCACCGGCGCGCCGCGCCCGATCAGCCCGGGGTCGTCGCAGGCGCGCGCCGGCGGGTTGGCGTCGGGCGGCGCGCCGTCGGCCACGACGCCATCGATGGTCGCGGCGTCGATCGCGCCGGGCGCGACGCAGACCTCGGCGACACACGCCAGGCCGCTCGGGCACACGCCGTCGCGGCACGTGTAGTGGCCGCCGGCGTAGTCGGCGTCGAAGCGGCAGCCGGCGGCCGCGACGATCGCGAGCACGGCGAGGAGGAAGCGCGGCATCATGGGGGCCCGGAGCGATGACATCGTACCAGCCCGATCCCGCCGCCTCCATCGAGGTCGAGGCGCGCCCGGCGCCGACCCGGCTGGGCCGCTACGAGCTGCTCGGCAAGCTCGCCACCGGTGGCATGGGCGAGATCTACCTGGCGCGGCTCGACGGCGACGGCGGCTTCGAGAAGCTGCTGGTGGTCAAGCGGCTGCTGCCCGAGCTGACCGCGTCGGCGCAGTTCGTCGCGATGTTCCTCGACGAGGCCCGGATCGCGGCGCGGCTGTCGCATCCCAACGTGTGCGAGGTGCACGAGCTGGGCCGCGACGGCGCCGACTACTACCTGGCGATGCAGCGCCTCGAGGGCGTGCCCCTGGTCGAGCTGATCGCGCGGCCCCGCGATCCCGATCGCGCCACCGAGCTGCGGCTGTGCGCCGGCGTGATCGCCCAGGCCGCCGAGGGTCTTCACCACGCCCACGAGCTGCGCGGCGCCGACGGCGCGTCGCTGGGCCTGGTCCACCGCGACGTGTCGCCGTCGAACCTGTTCGTGACCACCGACGGCGTGGTCAAGGTGCTCGACTTCGGCATCGCCAAGGTGCGCGGCGCCACCGCGCGCACCGAGGTCGGGACGATCAAGGGCAAGTACGCGTACATGTCGCCGGAGCAGGTGCGCGGCGACGACCTCGATCGCCGCTCCGACGTCTTCGCCCTCGGCGTCGTCGCGTTCGAGCTCGCGACCCACCAGCGCCTGTTCAAGCGCCCCAGCGACTTCCTGTCGGCGCGCGCGATCCTCGAGGAGCCGATCCCGCGCGCCGACGCCGTCGATCCGGCGGTGCCAGCCGCATTCGCCGACGTGATCGCGCGCGCCCTCGATCGCGATCGCGACGCCCGCTACGCCACCGCGCGCGAGCTCGGCGCCGCCCTCGCCGCCGCGACCCCGGGGTCGCCGCTGTCCGCCTCGCAGATCGCGGCCCACCTGGCGACCAGCTACGCCGAGGAGCTGTCGTCGCAGCAGACCCGCAAGGCCGCGGTCCTGGCGTCGCACCGCCCGACCACCGCGCCGACCATCGCGCTGCGCCCGCCCCCGAAGCGGTTTCCAGCGGCGCTCGCCCTCGCAGGCGCGCTCGCCCTGGCAGCGCCGATCGTGTGGTGGGTCGTGTCGCGCACAGCGACCACAGAACCGGCCAACGATCCGGCCGCGGCCACGGATCCGGCCGCGGCCACGGCCACGGATCCGGCCGCGGCCACGGATCCGGCCGCGGCCACGGATCCGGCCGCGGCCACGGATCCGGCCGCGGCCACGGATCCGGCCGCAGGGGCGGAGGCGGAGGCGGAGGCGGAGGCGGAGGCGGAGGCGGTGGCGGGGGCGGGGGCGGTGGCGGGGGCGGGGGCGGAGGCGGAGGCGGTGGCGGTGGCGGGGGCGGGGGCGGAGGCGGAGGCGGAGGCGGAGGCGGGGGCGGCAGCGGACACGGCTTCGGAATCGGGCACGGGCACGGGCACGGGCACGGGCACGGGCACGGGTTCGGATCCGGAATCGGCCACGGGCACGGGTTCGGATCCAGAATCGGCCACGGGCACGGGTTCGGATCCGGAATCGGGCACGGGCGCTGGTTCGGGTCTCCCCGCCTCCCGCCGCCGCCCGCCCGCCGCGCCTCGCGTCGGCCGCGCCTCCATCGACTCCACGCCCTACGCCACCATCTACGTCGACGGCCGGCGCCTCGGCGTCACCCCGCTGCTCGACGTCCGCCTCGCCGCCGGCACCCGCCACGTCCGCGCCGTCCTGCCCTCCGGCGCCGAGAAGCGCTTCACCGTCGACGTCCCCGCCGGCGGCATCGCGCGACCGGTGAACCTCAGCTGGTAACATCGCGCCGTGGATCGCGCTCGCGCCCGCGCTGCCCGTCGCCTCGCCGCCGCGATCCTCGGCGCCGTCGCCACCGCCATCGCGCTCGCCGCCCCCTCCCCGGCGCGCGCCGACGGCGCATCCGACCTCGCCGACGCCCGCCGCCTCAAGGCCGCGCTCAACTGGGCCGGCGCGCTCGCCGCCGTCGAGCGCGCGCTCGCCGCCGGCGACGGCGATCCCGTGCGCGTCGCCGAGGCCCACGAGCTCGCCGGCTCGCTCGCCGCCGGGCTCGGCCGCGACGACGTCGCCGTCGCGCACTTCCGCATCCTGCTGTCGCTGCGCCCGGACGCCCGGCTGCCCGCCGGCACCTCGCCCAAGATCGTCGCGCCGTTCGACGTCGCCCGCGGCGACGCCGACGCCGGCGTCGCCGGCCCGCTCGCGGTCCACGTCGAGCCGGGACCGCCGCCGGCGCTGGTCGTCGACCGCGATCCGCTGCACCTGGTCGCGGGCGCGCGCGCCCGCTGGACCGCCGCCGACGGCATCCCCGCCGAGCTGGTCGCGCGCACGGACGGCGACGGCGACGCGCGCCTCGTCCTCGCGGTCCCGGCCGGCACCCGCGACGTCGAGATCGCCGCCGTCGACGCCGATGGCAACGCCCTGTGGCGGAGCGACGCGACCGCCGCCTCGGCGGTCGCCGTGACCGCGCCGCCGCGACCGCGCGCCGCGGCGCTGGCGCCGTGGGCGCGCTGGTACGTGTGGGCCGCGGTCGCGGTGCCGGCCGCCGCGGTCGGCGGCGTCGCGGCGTGGCGGCTCGGCGTCGCCCAGCACGACTGGGACCGGCTGCGCGCCGACGACGGTGCCCACGACTACTCCGAGCTGACCGCGATCGAGGACCGCGGCCGGCGCCACGCGCTCACCGCCAACCTCGCGTTCGCCGCCGCCGGCGTCACCGGCGCGGTCGCGGCCGTCCTCCTGGTCCGCGACCTCCGCCACCCGCGCGGCCTCGAGCCGGCGCCGTACGTCACCGGGGACGGCGCGGGGATCGTCCTCGGCGGCCGCTTCTGAGCCACGCCGCGGCGACCAGCGCCAGCATCGCCAGCGGCGTGGTGCCGCCGCCGCCGCCGCCGGCGTCGAGCGAGCACCCGGGCAGCGGCGCCGGGCCGCCGCTGCCGGCGCCGTCATCGTCATCGCCACCGACGCCGCCGTCGCCACCACCGCCGCCGCCGCCACCGCCGCCACCGTCGGCGTTGACCACGGTCACCGTGGTGTCGTCGTCGGTCGCCGGGTTGCCGGCGGCGTCCCACGCGGTCGCGACCAGCGCGTGCGCGCCGTCGGCGACCGACGTCGTGGTCCACGCGAACTGGTACGGCGCGGTGTCGTCGACGCCGAGGGACACGCCATCGACGGTCAGCTCGACGTGATCGACGCCGACGTCGTCGCTGGCCGCGACCACCACGGCGAGCGTGCCGCTGACCGTGGCGCCGTCGGACGGCGACAGGACGTCGACGGTCGGCGCGGTGGTGTCGTCACCGCCGCCGCCGCCGCCGCCGCCGCCGCCGGTCAGGCCGAAGAACCGCGCCGCCTGGTAGGTCGAGCACGTGCCGTGGTCCTCGTAGTACGACGCCGCCTGGGGCCCGCACGGGTAGGTCGGGTCGCCGCGGCCCACGCACACCGCGTGGGCCATGCCGGTCACGGTGTAGGCCTCGACCACGACGGTGCCGTTCTTCTCGAAGCCGCGCCGGGTCACGTCGCCCGCGGTGTCGGTGACGTCGGCGTCGGCGTCGGTGCCCGCGACGTTGGTCCACTGCTCGATCAGCTCCTGCTGGTTCTCGTCGGCGACGGTGCCGTCGCTGGTGCCGTGCCAGATCTGGACGCGCGGCCACGGCCCGGTCCACGCCGGGTCGGCGGCGCGCACCAGGTCGCCCCACGCCGCCGGGGTCTTGCCCAGCTCGGGGTGCAGCTGCAGCTGCTGGCAGTTGTAGGCGGTGTTGACGTCGGTGGCGCAGCGGTACGGGATGCCCGACATGATCGAGCCGGCGGCGAAGCGATCGGGCCAGGTCGCCAGCAGCACGGCGGTCATCGCCGCCCCCGCCGAGAAGCCGGTGACGTAGACCCGCGCCGGATCGCTGTCGTAGGTCGCGATCATGTGGTCGACCATCGAGACGATCGACTGGTTCTCGCCCTGGCCGCGGGTCAGGTTCGCGGTGTCGCCGTACTCGCCGGCCCAGTTGAAGCAGCGCACGGGGTTGTTGGCGGTGCGCTGCTGCGGGTAGACCACGGCGAACCCGAGCTCGTCGGCGAGATCGTTCCAGCCGGTGGCCTCCATGTCGGCGGCGCCCTGGGTGCAGCCGTGGAGCACGACCACGACCGGTCGGTCGGCGGGCAGCCCTGCGGGCACGTAGATGTACATGTCGAGGGCGCCCGGGTTGCTGCCGAAGCTGGTGACGGCGGTGAGCGCCGCGGCGGCGGGGCGCGGCGCGGCGACGGCGACGACCGCCACCGCGAGGATCGAGACGAGCGCGAGCTGGATACGATGCACGAGGTCCTCCTGGGCGCCGCGGCATTGCATCGGGTGTGCCGCAGCCGAGCGCCGCTCAGCGGCGGCGCTTGGCGACGTGTGGATCCACGCCCCCTCGACTCCGCCCTCGCGGCTGCGCCGCTCGGGCTCCGCTCGGGGTGAGCGATCGTGTCGACGTTCCGCTCACCCCGGGAGCGAGGCCACCGCGCAGCGCTCGGCGCGCGATCAACGCTCACCCCGAGCGCGAGGCCGCCGCGCCCGAACGCTCACCCCGGGCGCGAGGCCGCCGCGCCCGAACGCTCACCCCGAGCGCGAGGCCGCCGCGCCCGAACGCTCCCCCGGAGCGCGAGGCCGCCGCGCAGCGGCGGCCGAGCAGTCGAGGGGGCGGGCGCCTGTACGCGATCGTCGGCGACGTCCAGCCCGTTGGCCCGCCCCCACAGCCACGCGCGCGCCTGTTGGCCACTCCCCACGATCCGGTCGGCCGACGCCACCTCGCACCGCCAGCCCGCGCGCCGCCGCCGGCACGGCCGCTGCTACGCCCCGTGGCCATGAGCCCGCCACCGCCACCCGCGTCGCCGTCGTCGCTCCGCACCCGGTCCCGGTCCCCGTCCTCCGAGCTCGCGGTCGTCGACGACCAGGGCCGCGCCTTCGACCACGCCGCGCTGCACCGCCGCGCCGCCGCCTGGGCCGCGGCGCTGGCGCGCCGCCACGGCGTCCGCGCCGGCGATCGCGTCGGCGTGCTCGCCGACGGCTGCACCGAGGTGTTCGTGCTGCGCGCCGCGTGCGAGCACCTCGGCGCCGCGCTGACGCCGCTGTCGTGGCGGCTGTCGACCGCCGAGCTCGCCGCGGTGACCGCCGACGCCGCGCCGCGGGTGCTGCTGCACGATCGTGCCCACGCCGACGTCGCCGCCGCCCTCGACGCGCCGCGCGCCGTGCTCGACGCGCCGCCGCCGCGGGTCGCGCCGGTGGCCGCCGCGCCGGCGCTGCCCGACGACGTCGTCCAGGTCCTGTACACCAGCGGCTCGACCGGGCGACCGCGCGGCGCCCGCCTGACCCGCCGCCAGCTCGCGTTCAACGCCGCGATCACGGCGCGGCTGTGCGGCCTCGGCGCCGCCGACCGGGTCCTGGCGCTGCTGCCGCTGTTCCACACCGGCGGCCTCAACTGCCTGGCCACGCCGGTGCTCGCCGCCGGCGGCGCGGTCATGGTCATGGCGCGCTTCGACCCCGCCGAGGCTGTGGCGCGCATCGAGCGCCACGGCGTCACCGCGATCGTCGCGGTGCCCACGATCTACGACGCGCTGCTCGACGCCGGCCTCGATCGCCGCCGCGCCCCGGCGCTGCGGGTCCGGCTGGTCGGTGGCGCGCCGGTGACGCCGCGCCTGCTCGAGCGCGCCCGCGCCGCCGGGCTGCCGCTGCGCCAGGGCTTCGGCATGACCGAGGTCGGCCCCAACTGCTTCACCTTCGGCCCGGTCGGGCCCAGCGACGGCGACGCGTCGAGCTGCGTCGGCGCGCCGGTGCCCGGCACCGAGGCCCGCCTGGTCGACGACGGCGGCGCCGACGTCGCGCCCGGCGCCACCGGCGAGCTGTGGCTGCGCGGCCCCCACGTCTTCGCCGGCTACCTCGGGCGCGCCTCGTCCGGTCGACCGGACGGCTGGTTCGCGACCGGCGACCTGTTCCGGCGCGACGCCGCCGGCGGCTACCACGTCGTCGGCCGCAAGAAGGACATGTTCATCTCCGGCGGCGAGAACGTGTACCCGGGCGAGGTCGAGGCCGCGCTCGCCGGCCACCCCGCGATCGCCGAGGTCTGCGTGATCGGCCGCCCCGATCCGCGCTGGGGCGAGGTCGGCGTCGCGGTGGTCGCCACCCGCGGCCCGGTCGACGCCGCCGCGCTCGACGCCTGGCTCCGCCGCCGCCTCGCCGCCTACAAGGTGCCGAGGGCGTGGCGCTTCGTCACCGCGCTGCCGCGGACCGCGACCGGCAAGATCGCCCGCGCCGAGCTGATCGCCGCAGCGCGAGCAGCGTGACCACCGCCAGGAGCACGCCGGCGTCACCGCCGCGCGGCCCGGCGCCGCAGCCGCAGCCGCCCACGCCGCCGTCGTCGTCGTCGCCGCCCGCGCCCGCGCCGCCGTCGGGCCCACCGCCGACGCCGCCGCCATCGCCGCTCACCGGATCGTCGCCGGTGAGGCCCCAGAACCGGGCGATCCGCCAGGTCGAGCACAGCCCGTGATCCTCGTAGTACGCCGCCGCCGCGGTGCAGCCACCGTCGGGATCGGCGCCGCCGACGACGATCGCGTGGCCCATGCCGGTGACCGTCCAGCGCTCGACCACCGGGACGCC
This sequence comes from Kofleriaceae bacterium, assembly GCA_020633495.1. Classification (GTDB taxonomy): domain Bacteria; phylum Myxococcota_A; class Polyangia; order Haliangiales; family Haliangiaceae; genus WYBA01. Next base: position 446,317 of record JACKDR010000001.1, read on the forward strand.
GCCGACCCGGTAGACCTCGTGGCTGGCGTCGCCCACGGTCTCGACCTCGGGCGCGGCGGTCACGCCGTGCACCGCGGTCCACTGCTCCATCGACTCGCGCGCCGCCGCCGGATCGACGGTGGTGTCGGTGCTGCCGTGCCAGATCGCGACCCGCGGCCACGGCCCGGTCCAGCCGCCCGAGCCCTGCTCGACCAGCGTCGCCCACGCCGCCGGCTCGAGATCGCGCTCCGGGTGCTGCGACAGCGCCTGGCACGCGTAGGCGCCGTTGACGTCGGTGGCGCACCGGTACGGGACGCCGGACAGGATCGCGCCGCCGGCCAGGCGATCCGGCCAGGTCGCCAGCATGACCGCGGCGAACGCGCCGCCCGCCGAGAAGCCGGTGACGTAGACCCGCGCCGGATCGCCGTCGTGGGCGGCCAGCGCGTGATCGATCATCGCCATGATCGAGGCGTTCTCGCCCTGGCCGCGGGTGAGGTTGGCGAGGTCGCCGTACTCGCCGGCCCAGTTGAAGCAGCGCAGCGGGTTGTTGGCGGTCGACTGCTCGGCGTAGACCACGGTGAAGCCGAGCTGATCGGCGACCGTGTTCCAGCCGGCGCGGACCGCGTCGGCGGCGGTCTGGGTGCAGCCGTGCAGCACGACCACCACGGGTCGCCCGGCGGGCAACCCGTCGGGCACGTACTCGTACATGGCCAGCGCCCCGGGGTTGTCGCCGAAGCTCGCCACCGGGGTCAGGTCGGCGGCGGCGGCGGGCGCCGCGGCGCCGAGCGCCGCGGTCAGGCACACGATCGAGATGATGGATGTCCTCATGGTGAAGCCGGACCGAGCAACCGCCGTGCCTGGTAGATTGGGGCTCAGCATGGACGAGATCCGCACCAAGCTCCAGCCTCGTCAGGTGCGGGTGGTCCGGCGGCTGCGGGCCCGGGTCGACGAGGGCGCCGACGCCGGCCTGGTGGCCGAGCCGGGCGACGCGCCGTCGCTGGCGGTCGGCACCGCCGCCGACAACCAGCTCGTCGTCACCGATCCGACGGTGAGCCGCTACCACCTCGAGCTGCGCCGCACCGCCGACGGCGTCGAGGTCACCGACCTGGGCAGCCGCAACGGCACCTGGGTCGGCGCCGTGCGCGTGACCCGCGCCGTGGTCCCGCCGGGCACCCACCTGCGGGTCGGCGCCACCGCGATCACCGTCGAGGACGCCGGCGACCGGGTCGCCGATCCGGGCGCCGACGCGCCGCCACCGCCGGGCCTGGTCGGCGACAGCGACGCGATCCGCGAGGTCGGCCGCCTGGTCCACCGCCTGGCGCGGGTCGACTCGAGCGCGCTGATCCAGGGCGAGACCGGCTGCGGCAAGGAGGTCGTGGCCCACGCCATCCACGCGCTGTCGCCGCGCCGCGATCGCGAGCTGGTGGTCGTCGACTGCGGCTCGATGCCGGCGACGCTGGTGGCGTCGCTGCTGTTCGGCCACGAGAAGGGCGCGTTCACCGGCGCCGACGCTCGCCGCGCCGGCGCGTTCGAGCGCGCCAGCGGCGGCACCGTCCTGCTCGACGAGATCGGCGAGCTGCCGCTCGAGGTCCAGCCGGCGCTGCTCGGCGTGCTCGAGCGGCGCTCGTTCACCCGGGTCGGCGGCACCCAGCCGATCACCGTCGACGTCCGGGTCCTGGCCGCGACCCACCGCGACCTGCGCGCCGAGGTCAACAGCGGCCGGTTCCGCGCCGACCTCTACTACCGGCTGGCGGTGGCGCGCGTCGTCATCCCGCCGCTGCGCGAGCGCCCCGACGACGTCGAGCCGCTGGTCCGCCACTTCGCCGAGCGCCTCACCGGCGATCCCGACCCCGGGCCGCTGGCCGGCGCGATGGAGGCGCTGCGCGCCCACCCGTGGAGCGGCAACGTCCGCGAGCTGCGCAACGTGGTCGAGGCCGCGCTGCTGATGGGCCAGGTCGAGCTCGGCGACGGCCCGCTCGGCGACGGGCGGCTCGGCGACGGCGACGGCGACGCGGTCACGGCCGCGCCGGCGGTGACGGCCGCGGCCGACGCCGCCACCGGCGCCGCGGCGATGGGCACCGGCGCCGAGCCCCTGCCCTACCGCGACGCCCGGGCCCGCGCCCTGCACCAGTTCGAGGCCGCGTACCTGCGGGCGCTGATCGACGGCGCCGACGGCAACGCGTCCGAGGCGGCGCGCCGCGCCCGCATGGACCGGCCGTACCTGCTGACGCTGCTGCGCAAGCACGGCCTGCGCTGAGCCGCGGCCGGCCCACGCCGCCGCCGGCCGTGCGCCGCTACATCCGGCCGGTCAGCGAGAACGCGACCGCCAGGTCGAGGTAGTCCTCGAGCCCGTCGAAGCCGACCGGCAGGATCAGCGCGATGCCGGGCTGGATCTGGCCGTCGAGGCGGGCGCCGATCGCGAACGTGCTGGCGCTGTCGTCGGCGTTGGGATCGTCGTTGCTGACGACGTTGGTCGCCAGCTCGACCGAGACGTCGGCGGGGCCGAGGTCGACGCCGCCGGCGACGTTCAGCCGCAGGATCGGCGAGATGTCGACGCCGTCACCGCCGTCGTCGGTCAGCATGACGTCGAGGCCGAAGTCGGCGCGCCAGAAGATCGGGCCGGCGGTGCCCATCGGTGACACGCCGAGGCGCAGCCAGCTGCTGTTGATCCAGCGCTGCGCCAGGTCGCCGTACCGCGGCACCGCGGCGAACGCCTGCAGCGCCCCGGGCCCGGTGTCGTCGGCGGTCGGCAGCGCGACGCCGAGGTGCGCGACGATGTCGAGGCGGCGATCGACCTGCCGGGCGTACATGCCGCCGAGCTCGAGGTTGCCGATCGCGACCTCGCTGTCGCCCTGGATGACCAGCGGCCCGACCACGACGTCCGGGGTCGAGACGTACGCCATCGGCACCACCAGGTAGCCGCCGAAGCCCTGGTCGCTGACGTAGTGGCCGCTGACGTCGAAGCCCAGGATCGTCGGATCGAACGGGCCGCCGCTGTCCCACTTCTCGTAGCCCAGCTCGAACCCGAACGTGGTCTGCGGGGTCAGCCGATCGACGGTGTGGAAGTCGTGGACGCGGTCGGCCTGGCGCAGCGGCTCGGCCGTCGCGACGCGCGCGGCGACCAACCCCGAGCCGATCGTGACGGCGACGCCGAGCAGGTGGTGCTTCATGGCCGCGATGGTGCACCGGCGCCGCCGCGCCGTCCACGCGTTGTCACCAGTGCGAGCCAGCTCACCGAGGCGGCTTCGCGACCGCCCTCCGCGACGCGCCGTCGCCGCGACGCGCCGCCGCCACGATCCCCGGCCATACTGCCGGCCATGGACGAGGACACCGCGGTCACCCGCCTCGAGCACGATAGTTTCGGCGCCATCGCGGTGCCGGCCGAGCGGCTGTGGGGCGCGCAGACCCAGCGCTCGCTGCAGCACTTCCGGATCTCGAGCGAGACCATGCCGCCCGAGCTGATCGCCGCGCTGGCTCGGGTCAAGCGCGCCGCCGCCGAGGTCAACGCCGAGCTCGGCCTGCTGCGCGGCGATCACGCCCGCGCGATCGTCGCGGCGTGCGACGAGATCCTCGCCGGCCGCCACCCCGACGAGTTCCCGCTGTCCTTGTGGCAGACCGGCTCCGGCACCCAGACCCACATGAACGTCAACGAGGTGATCGCCAACCGCGCCTCGGAGCTGCTCGGCGGCGGCCGCGGCGAGGAGCGCGTGCTGCACCCCAACGACGACGTCAACCGCGGCCAGTCGTCCAACGACGTCTTCCCGACCGCGATGCACGTCGCCGCCGCGCTGGCGATCGTCGAGCGGCTGTCGCCCGCGCTCGACGGCCTGTGCGCCACGCTCGACGGCCTCGCCCGGCGCTTCGCGGCGGTGCTCAAGATCGGCCGCACCCACCTGATGGACGCCACGCCGATCACGCTCGGCCAGGAGATCTCGGGCTGGGCGGCGCAGCTGGCGCGCGGCCGTCGCGCCCTCGAGGCGATCGCGCCCGGCCTGCACGAGCTGGCGATCGGCGGCACCGCGGTCGGCACCGGGCTCAACACCCACCCCGAGTTCGGCCGCCGCGTCGCGGCCCGGCTCGCCGCCGCCACCGGGCTGCCGTTCGTCAGCGCCGCCAACAAGTTCGAGTCGCTGGCCTCGCACGACGCGCTGGTCCACGCCCACGGCGCGCTGCGCGGCCTCGCGGTCGCGCTGATCAAGATCGGCAACGACGTGCGGTGGATGGCCAGCGGCCCGCGCGCCGGCCTCGGCGAGATCACGATCCCCGAGAACGAGCCGGGCAGCTCGATCATGCCGGGCAAGGTCAACCCGACCCAGGGCGAGGCGCTGGTGATGGCGTGCACCCAGGTGCTCGGCAACGACGTCACGATCGGCGTCGCCGGCGCCGGCGGCGCGTTCGAGCTCAACGTCGCCAAGCCGGTCATCGCCCACGCGTTCCTGCAGAGCGTCCGCCTGCTCGGCGACGCCATGCGCTCGTTCGACGAGCACTGCGCGCGCGGCCTGGCACCGCGGGTCGACCGGCTGCGCGCCCAGGTCGAGCGCTCGCTGATGCTGGTCACCGCGCTGACCCCGCACCTCGGCTACGACCGCGCCGCCGCGATCGCGCACCGCGCCCACGCCGACGATCTGTCGCTGCGCGACGCCGCGCTGGCCTCCGGCGAGCTCACCGCCGCCGAGTTCGACGCCTGGGTCCGCCCCGAGGCGATGGTCTAGCGATCACGCCCCCGGCACGCCGCCGGGCAGCAGCAGATCCTCGAGGAAGAACGCGGCGAGCTCGGCGCGCCCGCCCAGGCCCGACTTGCGATAGACCGCCAGCGCCTGCTGCCGCACGGTTCGCTCCGAGGTCTCGCGGACGCCGGCGATCTCCTTGAGGCTGAGGCCCTTGAGCAGCAGCAGCGCGATCTCGCGCTCGGCGCCGGTCAGCTGCCAGCGCGTCAGCTGGGCGTCGATCGCGACGCCGAGCCCGCGCAGGTGCTCGCCGGCCTCGCGCTTCCAGGCCTCGGCCTCACCCCGGGCCGCCTGGACCTCGCGCTCGAGGTGCCCGATGCGGCGGCGGCGGTGCTCGGCCTGACGCCACAGCGCGATCGCGCCGGCCAGCGCCCCGACCATCGCCGCGACCTCGAGCGCGACGTGCATCCAGCCGGTGCCGGCGCCGGCGTCCGACACCACATCGGCGCCCACGATCACCGCGATGCCGATCATCACGAGCATCGGCCAGCGTGCGACGGCCGACGGGTCCTCGGCGTCCAGGTCCTCGAGATCCATGGGCTCGGCTGCCATGTGTCGTCCGACGGATGGCCCGCGGCGCGCCGCGCGCTCACCGTGAGCGCAAGGAGACTGCCATGAATGGAACCCCGCTACACCCCGTGATCGTCCATGTCCCGCTGGTCCTCGCCCTGGTCGCGCCCGTCGCGATCGGCTGGGCCGCCTGGCGGCGCCTGCGCGGTGCGACCGACCGTCGCACCTGGCTGGCCGCGGCGCTGCTCCAGGTGGTCATCGTGGGCAGCGCGTTCGCCGCCCTGCGCACCGGCGGCGAGGAGGAGGAGCGGGTCGAGCAGGTCGTCCCCGAGGCCGCGATCGAGACCCACGAGGAGCGCGCCGAGCTGTTCACAGGCGCCGCGGTGGTCGCCGCGGTCCTGGTCGCCGGCGCCGCGCTGACCCGCGGCCGGGTCGGGGTCGCGCTCGGCGGCACCGCCACCGCCGCCGCCGTCCTGGTCGGCGTCCTCGGCGTCGCGGTCGGCGCCGCCGGCGGCGACCTGGTGTACCGGCACGGTGCCGCGGCGGTCTACGTCGCGCCCGCCGGCGGCGGCGGCCCTGGTGACCCGGCCGCCGCCGCGCCCCGGCACGACGACGACGACGACGACTGAACCGCGTGGGTGACGCCGGCATCGCCCCATCCGGAACACGCGGCGCCGCAAAGGCGTTGAGCCCCCCGGTGGGCGCTGCTAGCGTCCGCGGTGGCATGCCGGCATCCCAGGGTAGAGACCGCGACCTCTCGGTGGCGCCGGCGCTGGCGTGGTTCGCGGTGCTGCTGTGCGGCGCGCTGGTGATCCTCGACGGCCACCTGCACGGCCTCGTCGCCATCGTCGACCACCGCGACACCGGCGACGAGGTCGGGCCGCAGGTCGCCGGCCCCGCCTTCGTCCAGCGCGAGGGCAGCGCCCCCGACGACGACCTCGGCGAGCTGGCCAGCTACGCCGATCCCGACGGCGAGCCCGCGCCGCCGCGGCGGCCCACCGTCGCGGCCCGCCGGGTCCGCACCGCCGACGCCAGCGCCGGCGCCGGCAGCACCGCCGCCGCGACCGCCGCCGGCCACGCCGAGGCCACGACCGACACCGGCGACGAGGACGACGGCGCCGACGACGACGGCCCCGCCGCGCGCACCGCGATCGAGGACACCTGCGTCGACGGCACCGCCGCGAGCTGCCGGCGCTGGGCGATGGACGGCTTCTACCGCGCGCTCGGCCGGGCCCGCGCCGGCACCGGCCTGGCCCGCATCAGCCTCTACGGCGACTCGGTCACCGCCGAGGGCTACATCGCGACCGGCATGCGGCGCCGCACCATGAAGCGGTACGGCGACGGCGGCGCCGGCTTCGTGTTCCTGGCCTCGCCCAGCCGCTGGTACCAGAACCAGGTCGTCCGCCAGTCGCAGTCCAAGGGCTGGCAGATCCACAGCATCGTCTTCAACTCGGCCAGCGATCAGCTCCACGGCTACGGCGGCGTCTCGTTCACCGGCACCTCCGGCGACCACGTCACCTTCAAGACCGCCAAGCGCGGGCCCGGCGACGCGGTGTCGCGCTTCGAGCTGTACTACCTGGCCAGCCCCAAGGGCGGCACCGCCGACATCGTCGTCGACGGCGAGGTCGCGCTCACGGTCGACAGCCACGCCGACACCACCGCCTCGGCGTTCGCCGGCGTCGACCTCGCCGACGGCGCCCACGCGATCGAGGTCCGGGTCACCCGCGGCCGGCTGCGCGGCTTCGGCGTCACGATGGAGCGGGCGTCGGGCGTCGTGGTCGACAGCCTCGGCGTCGTGTCCAACACCGCCAAGAGCATGGGCAAGATCGACGACGCCCACTACGCCGAGCAGATCGCCCACCGCGACCCGGCGCTGGTGATGGTGCTGCTCGGCGCCAACGAGAGCGGCTGGCTCAAGGGCGCCGGCGCCATGAAGCAGTACCGGCAGCAGTGGGAGGCCCTGCTGGCCCGGGTCCGCAAGGGCGACCCGGCGGCGTCGTGCCTGGTGCTCGGCACGCTCGACGCCGGCGAGCTGCAGGACGGCAAGCACTACGTCGCCCGCACCAACATCGCGGACATGATCGAGGTGGAGCGCGCCGCCGCGGCCGCGCAGGGCTGCGCGTTCTGGGACGCCCGCGCCTTCATGGGCGGCGACGACGCGGCCAGGAAGTGGTTCCGCAAGGGCCTGATGTCCGGCGACTTCGAGCACCTGACCAGCAAGGGCGGCCAGGTCATCGGCTCCGGCATCGTCGAGGCGCTCGAGGCGGGTTACGCTGCTTCCAGGAGCCGTTGAACCGCCGCCACCCCGCCGCCGCGCCGGCCGCCCTGCCCGGGCTCGCCGCCGCCGTCACGATCGCCGTCGCCGCCACCACCGGCGCCGCCGGGTCGGGGTGCGCCGACGGCGTCCCGACGCCGCGCGCCGGCGCGCCGGTCGTGATCGTCGACCAGCCGAGCCCGGTGGTCGCCGCCGCCGGGGTCGCGCCGCCGGTGACGCTCGAGGACCCGGCCGGGGCGCTGGCGCCGCTGTACCGAGCGCTGGGCGCCGCCGAGCGCGGCGACGACGGCGCCCGCGTCGCGATCGTCCAGTTCGGCGACTCGCACACCGCCGGCGACCGGCTCACCGGCGAGCTGCGCGCGGTGCTGCAGCAGCGCTTCGGCGACGCCGGCCGCGGCTTCCTGCTCACCGGCCGCCCCAAGATCCGCCACTACGACATCGTCGACGCCCGCTACGGCACCGACGGCGCCTGGACCTCGGACCAGGGCGGCCGCCACGGCACCGAGGAGCCGTACGGGCTCGGCGGGGTCCGGTCGTACGCGAAGAAGAAGTCGGCGGTGGCCTGGGTCGGCACCTGCGCCGACTGTCCCACCGGCCAGGCGGTGTCGCGCTTCGAGATCTTCCTGTGGCGCCAGCCCGGCGGCGGCACCCTCGAGGCCCGGGTCGACGACGGCCCGTGGACCCGGATCTCGACCGCGCTGGCGGGCGACCAGGGCGACGTCGCCATCCCGGACTACGAGGTCATCGAGGTGCCCGACGGCGACCACCGGCTGTCGCTGCGGCCGCGCGGCGACAAGGAAGTCGACGTCTTCGGGGTCGCGCTGGAGCGTGCCCGCCCGGGCGTGGTGGTCGACGGCCTCGGCATCGTCGGCCTGCAGATGTCGCACCTGTGGCGGTGGGACTGGACCGTGATCGGGCCGCAGCTGGCCCACCGCGCGCCCGCGCTGGTCGTGCTGCAGTACGGCACCAACGAGGTCGACGACAGCGACCTCGACCTCGACACCTTCGTGGCCCGCTACACCGAGCTGATCGGCCGCATCCGGAGCGCCGCTCCCGACGCCGCCATCCTGATGCTGGGGCCGCCCGACATGGCGACGCGCCTGCTCGGGCGCCGCTGCGACAAGCCGGCGAAGAAGCAGACGAAGTCGCGTCACGGCCGGCGCAAGGCGCCGCCGCCGGCGCCCGTCGGGCCCGCCGCCGAGCCGCCCGAGGGCTGCCGGTGGAAGACCCCGACCCAGCTGCTCGACATCATCGACGCCGAGCGCCGGGTCGCCCGCGCCACCGGCGTCGCGTTCTTCGACAGCTTCGCGGCGATGGGCGGCGCCGACCTGATCGACGGCTGGGTCCACGCCGAGCCCGCGCTGGCCTACAAGGATCACGTTCACTTCACGACCCGCGGGTACACGTGGTGGGCCGATCTGCTGCTGGAAGATTTGATGCGCGGATACGCGGCATGGCAGAAAGAGTCGGCTGCCGCGCGGCGTTGAGCGCGGGTAGCCACCCGCTCGCCCGGTGACCTTCTCCAGCGCCGACTACCCGCTGTTCCTCATCGCCGTCTTCGCCGTGTACGCGCTCACCCGCGCCGGCGGACGGACGGGCGTCGTCGCGCGCATGGTCACGCTGGTCCTGCTCGGCGACCTGCTCTACCTGCTGCTGACCAAGGACGTCGGCACGCTGTGGGACCCGCTGGGCAGCGCCGCGTTCGGTGCGATCGCGCGGGAGCACGACGTGGCGCCGTGGTGGCACCTCGGCGTCGGCGCCGCGGTCCTGGCCGGCGCGCTGTGGACCGGGTGGCGCCACGGCGCCGCGCTCGGCGCGCCGCGCGGCCAGCGCGTGATCGGCCTGGCGACGCTGGGCGGGCTGATCGGCCTCGGCACCGCGGTGGTCGTGACCCACCAGTGCGGCGGCCTCGACGCGATGAGCGACGGGTTCGCGACCATCGGCCACCTGATCTTCCTGGCCGGCTGGGGCGTCGCGATCGGCGCCGCGCAGACGCCGTCGGGCCGGCCGTTCGGCCGCGTCCTGGTGCTGCTGCTGGGCAGCTCGATCTTCTACCACGCGTGGGCGGCGGCCCAGCACGGCTGGTATCGCTACCTGCTGCTGCTGCTGCTGGCGATCGTCGTCGGGGACTTCCTGCTGGCGCTGGCGATCGAGCGCACCGACGACCCGCGCCGGCGCAAGGCGCTGCTGCTGGTCAGCCTGCTGTCCAACCTCGGCGTCCTCGGCCTGTTCAAGTACTACGACTTCTTCACGATCGACGTGCTGCGCCTGCACGTGTCGCCGCTGCACCTGATCCTGCCCGCCGGCATCTCGTTCCACACGTTCCAGTCGCTGTCGTACACGATCGACGTCTACAAGCGGCAGATCCCGGCGACCCGCTCGGTCACGCAGTTCGCCACCTTCGTGCTGTTCTTCCCGCAGCTGGTCGCCGGGCCGATCGTCCGCGCCCACCAGCTGCTGCCGCAGATGGACCGGCTGCCGCCGCTCGATCGGCGGCTCGCCGCCGACGGCCTGTTCCGGATCGTGATCGGCCTGTTCAAGAAGATCGCGCTCGCCGATCTGCTGGCCCACGTCATCGTCGATCGCGTCTTCGAGGCGCCGGGCCGATTCTCGGGGCTCGAGGTCCTGCTCGCGGTCTACGGCTACGCCTTCCAGATCTACCTCGACTTCTCGGCGTACTCCGACATCGCGATCGGCTCGGCGCAGCTGCTGGGCTTCGAGTTCCCCGAGAACTTCCAGACCCCGTACCGCTCGGCCAACCTGCAGGAGTTCTGGCGCCGCTGGCACATGACGCTGTCGAGCTGGCTGCGCGACTACCTGTACATCCCGCTCGGCGGCGGCCGCGGCGGCGCCTGGCTGACCTACCGCAACCTGACGATCACGATGCTGCTCGGCGGCCTGTGGCACGGCGCGAGCTGGACCTTCGTCACCTGGGGCGCGCTGCACGGCCTCGGCCTCGCGGTGACGCGCGCGTTCCAGCGCCGCGCCGACGCCGGCGCGCCGATGGGGCCGTGGCTGGCGCGCGCGCTCGCGCTGGCCAGCGCCGGCGCGTCCATCCACGTCACGGCGCTGACCGATCACGGCGTCGTGTTCCACATGATGCTGGCGTGGGGCTACACCGCGCCGCTGTGGGCGGCGGCGACGGCGTGGCTGACCCGCGGCACCGAGCCCGCGGAGGCGTGGGCCCCGGCGGAGCGCGCGCCGCGGGCGCGCGGCGCCGTCACGACGCGCGCGGCACGCCCGGCGCCGAAGACGAGCCGCAAGAAGAAGGCGCGGCGCAAGCGGCGCCACCGCCGCCAGGGCGGCGGCGTCAGCCTGCCGCGGGCGGTCGCGCTCGAGCCGGCGACGTCGTCGGGGCGCCAGCGCGGCGAGGTGGTCGAGCTGCTGCGCTGGCTGAGCGTCGGCCTCGCCGCCGCCGGGGTGTGGGCGTTCCTCGACGCCCAGCCGCTGACGATCGCGCTCGCGATGTCGAGCGCCGGCGTCGCGGTGATCGCCGACGTGCTCGAGCGCGGCGCGTCGGACGCGTTCGCGCGCCGGTGGGCGCGGTGGGCGGCGCGGCGGGCGCTCGCGATGGTGCTGACGTTCCACTACGTCTGCTTCGCGTGGGTGTTCTTCCGCGCCACCAGCTTCGCGCAGGCGGCGACGGTGCTGGGCCGGATCGCGAGCGGCTCGACGGACACGCGCAGCCTGCTGCCGCAGGTGTCGATCGCGCTGATCGTGGCGGTGCTGGCCCACCTGTTCGCGCCGCGCACCTACCGGTGGGCGCGCGACGGCTGGAGCCGGCTGCCGACCTGGGCGCAGGGCGCGGCGATGGTCGCGGCGGCGCTGGCCCTGCGGCGGCTGGCCTCGAACGACGCCCCGCAGTTCATCTACTTCCAGTTCTAGCGGGCCGCCGAGGCACGCCGCGCAGCGGCGTCGGTCTGCTCCCGTGCCCGTGCCCGATCTGGGTCCCGTGCCCGTGCCCGTGCCCGTGCCCGATCTGGGTCCCGTGCCCGTGCCCGTGCCCGTGCCCGATCTGGGTCCCGTGCCCGTGCCCGTGCCCGTGCCCGATCTGGGTCCCGTGCCCGTGCCCGTGCCCGTGCCCGATCCGGGCTCCGGGTCTCCCCGGCGCCGCCGCTTACATCGCGTTGCGGTACGCGCGCTGGACCTTGCCGTCCTTGCGCTCGCACCAGCCCTTGCCGTCGAACACCTGGACCCGCTTGAGGTGGTGCCGGTGGTCGAGCAGGTTCGAGTACACCTTCTTGGCCACGAAGAAGTCGATGTCGCGGCCCTTGATGCCGCCGCCGCGGTCCTCGGCGACGACGCAGCCGTCGTGGACCCAGCCGCCCCACGGCGCGTGCCCGGGCATCTGCATGCCGTCGAGGATGGGCACGTACAAGAGGCTCCCCAGCGGCACGACGTCGGTGTCGACCGCGACCGAGCGGAACGGCGACAGCTTGCCGGCCGGGCCCATCGCCCACGCCTTGCCGATCTCGAAGTAGCAGGGCGAGTTGGGGCAGCGGCACGAGCCGCTGGTGTTGATCACGCGGCCGTCGCGCAGCTTGCCGGTGCCCTGGATGTCGAGCTGGGCCTCGAAGCCGGGATCGACCATCGCGATGGGGTGGCTGCAGTCCTTGCGGTGGTACAGCGGCACCGCGCGGCGGCGCGGCGTGGCCGCCGGGGTGGCGCCGGCGGTGGCGTCGTCGGCCGCGTCGACGCCGTCGTCGGCGCCGTCGTCACTGTCCGGTTCGCCGGACGAAACGTCCGGAGCGCCGGACGAGGCGTTGTCGTTGGCCGCGGCCGGCTCGACCGGGGGGTAGTCCCGCTCGGCGGCCACGTAGTACATCGTGAAGTGGAAGGCGCCGAGCGGCAGGCCCAGCTCCTGCACGGGCGGGTGCGGCAACGGCGCGCGGGGCGGCGCGGTCGCCACCACCGGCGCGACCTGGGCGTCGAGCGGGATCGCCGAGGACGCCTCGCAGGCGGTCAGCAATCCGGCGGTGCAGAGGGCCGCCGCGGTCGCGGATCGGCCCCACCGGGCGATGTACAGCATAGTCGACCTCGTAACTCAGCGTTGCTTTGCGGATGTCCGAGCACAAATAACGGTCCGTCGGAGGACCGCATCAGGGCGAGGGCAGCCGACGGTGCAGCGAGCTACACGGTCGGAGAGGAGCCCAGTCTAGCGACGCCGCCGCCGCGCGCACCTGGTGCGCCCACAAAACTTTCGTGGCACCCCTTACAGTCCTGCCAGGATTGGCACGCTTGGCACGTCTCTTTCGACGATCTCAGAGGACGATTCCGCTTCGGCGGCCGCGGCGATCGGACCTTCTCCGAGCCCGCGATGGTTGGTGCTCCACCGACCCGTGCCCGCGCCGCCGCGTCGTGCCGGGTCTTGCCACGCGCCGCGGCCGCGACGGCGCGTTCCCCCGCGGTGCTACGCTCGACGCCGGTCTCCGACGATGATCACCCCCGCGCCGCCCGCCGCCACCGATCGTGCGATCTCGATCGCCGCGCGACGCGGCAGCGTCGCGGGCGCGCGCGCCGTGCTGCGCGCGCTGCGCGATCGCCTCGGCGCGATCACGACGGCGCGCGTGCTGCTGCGGGTCGCGCGCGATCGCGTCCGCGGCGAGCCGCTACGCGCGCTGCCGCCGCCGCGCGACGACCGCGAGCGACGCTCGCGCGCCCAGCTGCGCGACGTCGTCCTCCTCGATCGCGCGCTGCGCGCGGCCACCGACGACGCCACCGCGCTGGCGCTGTGTCGCGTCGCGGTCCACGCCGGCGGCGTCGCGTTCCTCGACGCGATGCTGCCCGCGACCGACCTCGCGGCGCGCGCCGCCGAGGTCGCCGGCTGGTTCTTCAACGCCACCGGCACGGTGAGCCAGGTCGACGACGAGCTGCGCTTCGACGTCACCGCCTGCGACTTCGCGCGCCTGCTGCCGCGGCTCGGCGCCGGCCACCTCGCGCCGCTGTTCTGCGAGGTCGATCGGATCTACTTCGACGAGCCGCGCCGCGGCGTCCTGCTGCGGCGCAGCCGCACGCTCGCCACCGGCGGCGACGGCTGCGACTTCCGGTTCCGCGCCCGCTGATCGCGGCGCGCCGCTACGCCGCCGGCGCCGCGGCGTCGAACTCGCCGGCGACGACGCGCGCGAAGTCGAGGCCGCTGACGATGCCGATCGCCTCGCGATCGCGGCACGCGACGATCCGGCGGACGTCGAGGCGCGCGACCTGCGCGGCGGCGCGGTGGATCCGGGTGTCGCTGGGCAGGCAGATGATCGCGGGCTCGAACAGATCGTCGATCGGCGTGGCGCGCGGCAGGTCGCGCGACGCCAGCGCCTCGATCTGGGTGAAGACGCCGACCGGCAGGTCGCCGTCGACGACCACCAGCGCGGTGACCTGGGCCTTGTCGAGCCGCTCGATCGCGACCCCGATGGGCTGCTCGGCGCGCACCGACACGATCGGCGTCGTCATGATCTCGGACACCGGCCGATCGACGCGCGCGTCGCGCACGACCGCGGTCAGGTCCTGGGTCGTGATGATGCCGATCAGCCGGCCGGCGTCGTCGACGACGCACAGCCGGTGGATGTGGTGCTGCCGCATCAGCTTGGCCGCCTCGACCAGCGGCGCGTGCGGCGCGATGCACACCGGCTGCTTGGTCATGACGTCGCCGGCGAGCAGCTCCGGTAGGCGCAGCGCGACGCCGCCGCGATGGTTGCCGGCGCGCAGCCGCCCGCTGTGGACCAGGTCCGAGCGCGAGATGACGCCCAGCGGCGTGTTCCAGGCGTCGACCACGGGGACGCCGGAGATGCGGCGCTCGTCGAGCCGCCGCGCCACCTCGGCGAGCGTGGCCTCGGCGTGCACCACCTCGAGCTCGCGGGTCATGAAGTCGGAGACCGGGCTGTCGAACGGGACCATGCCCGGTGCCATTGCACACCCCCTGCCAGGCCCGGGAGCGGTCCTCCGCGGGGGGCGTGACCGGCGTCGCGAAAGGCCTGCGCGGCCCCCCCAGCGCGGCGAAACCCCTGCGCCGCGGCCGTCTGGCGTGCGCGGCGCGCTACGGGACGCCGGGGAAGGCGTCGACGTACTTGATCGTGAAGTCGGGGAACGCGTCGACCAGCTTGATCGTGAAGTCGGGGAACGCGTCGACCATGCGCCAGCGGCCGCACTCGTCGGGGAAGGCGTCGACCCGCTTGACCTGGAGGTCGGGGAACGCGTCGACGACCTCGACCTCGAAGTCGGGGAACGCGTCGACGACCTTGACCCGCCCGGCCAGCTTCTTGCCCCCGATGGTGCAGTCGCGGCCGATCTTGCTCGCCAGCGGCGCGCCCGGCGCCGCCCGAGACGGCGCCGCCACGACCAGCGGCGCGACCACGATGGCGACGGCGAGCGCGGTGGCGGTGGGGTGCATGGCCGCGAGCCTAGCGCGGCGCCGCGGCGGGGTCACGGCGCCGGCCCCGGGCCCCGCCCCGGCCGTGGTCCTGCCCACATCCGGCCGGTCCGACCAGCGAACGCGAACCCATCGTCACCTTTTTGCTTCAACCCCGTGAAATCGGGAAGTAGGCTCGCCGCCGGGAGGAAGCCTTGCGTACGACTATCCAGCACCTTTTGTGTGCCCTGGTGGCACCTGCGTTCGTTGTCGGCACCGGCTGCGGTGGCGATGACGGCACTCCGCTCGACATCGAGGCCGCGTGCAACCCGCTCGGCGGGGTCGCGTGCATGATGCCGTGGCCGTCGATGGTCTACGCCGAGGAGGACGCCTCCACGGAGACCGGCTACCGGGTGGCGATCCCGGAGGCGGCGATGCCCTCGAACACCGACCCGGTGGTCGTCGACCCGACGCCGTTCAACCGGTTCGACGGCTTCTCGCCATCGGGGCCGATCCTGGCCAACTTCCCCGGCGGCGTCAGCGCCGAGGGCCTGCCGCCGCTGACCGACCCGGCGCAGTCGCTCGAGGCCGACTCCCCGGTCATCCTCCTCGACATGGACCGCGGCGAGCGCGCCGTGTTCTTCGCCGAGGTCGACATGAGCGTCAACGATCCGGCGTCGCGGCCGATCATCATCCGGCCGATGGTGCGCCTCAAGCCGAACACCCGCTACGCGGTCGGCATCCGCAAGACCGTCAAGTCGGCGGACGGCGGCGAGCTGCCGGTGCCGCCCGCGTTCGCGGCGCTGCGCGACGGCACCCCGTACAACCACCCGATGATGGCCAAGCTGACGCCGCGCTACGACGCCATCTTCGCCGCCCTCGAGGGCGAGGGCGTGTCGAAGGACGAGCTGCTGGTGGCCTGGGACTTCGTCACCGCGTCCGACGCGTCGCTGACCTCGGACCTGCTGGCGATGCGCGCCGACGCGGTGCCCGCGATGGGCAGCAACGGCGCCAACCTCGGCTACGACCTGACCGAGTTCGCCGGCGACCCGACCCGGGTCCACAAGCTGGTGGTCGGCACGATCGAGTCGCCGGACTTCCTCACCAACGGCGAGGCCGACTCCTCGATCCTGCGTCGCGACGACGCCGGCCGCCCGCTGATGCAGGGCAAGCGCGACGCCAACTTCACGGCGATCGTCCCGCAGTGCGTCGAGACCGCGCAGCTGCCCATCCCGGTCATGGTCTTCGGCCACGGCCTGTTCGGCAGCGGCGAGGGCTACCTCAACGATCGCTTCCTGCAGCAGGTCGCCCAGGACTACTGCTTCGTGGTCGTCGCCGGCGACTGGATCGGCCTGACCGAGCGCCAGATCGGCGTCGCCGCCCTGGCCGCCAACGACCTCAACAAGGCGGGCGGCATCACCGAGAAGCTGGCGCAGTCGGTGATCGACTTCATCTCGATCGAGACGATCTCCCGCGGCCCGCTCCACGACGACGCGATGTTCGCCTACAACGGCACGCCGGTGATCGACCCCAGCCGGGTCTACTACTTCGGCGCGTCGCTGGGCGGCATCATGGGCACGACGTTCATGGCCTACGACCAGCAGATCACGCGCGGCGTGCTCGGCGTCCCCGGCGGCCCGTGGACGATGCTGTTCGAGCGCTCGTACGCGTGGAACGCGCTGTCGGGCCCGGCCAAGGCGTCGTACCCCGACCCCACCAACTTCCAGATGATGGTGACGCTGCTGGGCTGGCGCTTCGAGCCCTACGATCCCATCACCGCGGCGCCCCACGTCATCAACGACCCGCTGCCCGACACCCCCGAGAAGCAGATCCTGATGTACGAGGCGATGGCGGACAGCCTGGTGACCAACATCTCGTCGGAGACCCTGGCCCGCACGATGGGCCTGCAGGTCGTGATGCCGTCGGTCAAGCAGCCGTACGGCCTGGCCGCGGCGCCGGCCACCGGCCCCAACGGCTTCTCGGTCTACGACGAGGTCCCCGACCCGCCCGGCGACTTCGAGATCCCGCCGCCGTTCAACCTGCCGCCGCAGGACGACAACGGCACCCACGGCGGCGTCCACGAGCGCCCCGCGGTGCTGCGCCAGATCGAGGCCTTCCTCTACGACGGCGTGGTCTCGAACCAGTGCCAGGTCGGCGGCACCCCCGCGGCCTGCTCGTGCGTCGCCGGCAACGCCTGCGAGTAACCAGGCCCGCGCGCCCGCGGCCCCGCACCACCGGGGCCGCGCGCGGCGCGCCGGCGTGAGGCGGGGCGGGCGCCGCCGGTGGATCGGCGGGAGGTGAGGCTGGTCGCGGCGGCCGCCATTGGCGACACTCGGGGCATGGTCCCGTCGCCGGCCCTGCGCGTCGATGTGGCGCGCGCGCGCGCGCACTGGCACGCCCGCGCCGGGCTGGCCGCGCCGCTGCCGGGCGACGCCGACGAGGTGATCGCGCGCACCGGGTGGCTGCGCACGCTCGGCGGCGTCGACGTCTACCTGGCGGCGCGGGCGCGGGTGCCCGGGCTGGGGCGCGCGACGCTCGACGCGCTGGTCGACGCCGGCCGGCTGCGGGTGATCCCGGCGGTGCGGGGCTGCGTCTACCTGGTGCCGGCGGCGCACGTGCCGCTGGCGCTGGCGGTCGCCGACGACGCCTGGCGCAAGCGCACCGATCGCGACGTCGCCAAGGCCGGCACCAGCTGGCGCGAGATCGAGGAGGTCGGCCGCGCCGTGATGCGCGTGCTCGGCGCTGGCGCCGCGACCACCGACGCGATCCGCCGCGCGCTGCCCGACGGCGCGGTGCGCGGCCTCGGCGAGGCGGGCAAGCGGGCCGGCGTGACCTCACCGCTGCCGCTGGCGCTGCGCGATCTCGAGCTGCGCGGCGCGATCGCGCGCGCCAGCGCGACCGGCCGGCTCGACACCGAGCGCTACGTGTGGCGGCTCGTGCCCGCCGCCGCGCCGGTGGCGGTGCCCGGCGACGCGGTCGACCGGTGGGCGGCGCTGGTCCGGATCTTCGTCGGCCACGCCGGGCCGGCGACGGTGGGCGACGTCGCGACCTGGACCGGGCTGGCCCGCCGCGACGCCACCGCCGCGATCGCGCGCGCCGCGCTGGTGCCGGTCGCGGTCGAGGGCCTGGCCGAGCCGGCGTGGATCGTCGAGGACGACGTCACGGCGCTGGCCGAGCCGGCGCCGCCGTCGACGCGGGTGACCCTGCTGAGCTTCGAGGACGGCTACCTGGTCCACCACGGCGGGCCGCGCTGGATGGTGGCGCCGGCGCAGTGGGACCGCCCGGTGCGGGTCTGGGGCAACACCCGCGGCGCGACGCTCGGGGACGCCGCACACCCGGCGACCCGCACGGTGTGCGTCGGCGGCGTCGTCGTCGGGATCTGGGAGATGGATCCGGACGCCGGCTCGGTGCTGTGGGCGACGTGGACGCCGGTCGCGCCGCCGGTGCGCGCCGCGATCGATCAGCTGGCGACCGAGACCGGGTACTTCCTCGAGGACGAGCTCGGCCACGCCCGTAGCTTCTCGCTCGACACCGACGCCGAGGTCCGCGGCCGCGCCGCCGAGGTCGCGCGCCTGGCCAGCGGCGGCGGCGACGTGGTGGCGCCGCGACGGCCGCGCCCGACGGTCGCGGCGACGCGGACCGCGGCGCGCACGGCGCCCCGGACCCCGGCCAAGAAGGCGGCGCGGACGCCGGCCGAGGAGGCCAAGAAGGCGGCGCGGACGCCGGCCAAGAAGGCGGCGAGGCGCTAGCGATGTGCACGGTCATCGTGCTGTGGCGGACCAGCCCGGGCGCGCCGCTGATCCTGGCCGCCAACCGCGACGAGCTCTACGCCCGTCCCACCGACGGCCCCCGGTGGGAGGGTGACGTCGTGGTCAGCGGCGTCGACCAGGTCTCGGGCGGCACCTGGATGGGCGCCACCACCGCCGGCCTGATCGTCGCGGTCACCAACCAGCGCACCCACGCCGCGCCCGATCCGACCCGGCGGTCGCGCGGCGCGGTGGTGCGCGCCGCGCTGGCCGCCGGCCGCCGCGACGCCGTCCGCGACCTGGTCCGCGCGATCGACCCCACCGACTACAACGGCTTCAACCTGATCTTCGGCGACGCCACCGGCGTCGAGGTCGCGTACGTCCACGCCGGCGCGCCGGTCGAGGTCCACGCCTTGCCGCAGGGCGTCAGCGTGATCGCCAACGACCGCATCGGCTCGCCCGAGTTCCCGCGCGCCGACCTCGCCGCGGCGCGCGCCGGCGCGGTCGCCGGCCGCCCGTGGCCGGCGCTCGCCACCGACCTCGCCGGCGTCCTCGCCGATCACACGCTGCCGCCGCCGGAGCGAACCCCGGTTCCGCCGCCGGGGGCGTTCATCACGGCCGAGACCGCGCGCCTGGTCCAGGCCGTGTGCATCCACGCGCCACGCTACGGCACGCGCTCGGCCACCCTGGCCGCCGTCGGCGACGACGGGCTGCGCGACTACCACGTGTCGCTGGACGCCCCCTGCCGGTCGCCGCTGGTCGACGCTCGCCGCCTGCGTCGGTGAGCCGTTGCCAGCGGATCGGCTTGGCCTGGGTGCCCGGGCCGAGTACCGTGCGGGCTCGCCATGGCCAGCAACGACACGGACGACGCGAAGCTCCACGATACGGCGTTCTTCGGGCACCCCCGCGGGCTGTCGACGCTGTTCTTCACGGAGATGTGGGAACGCTTCAGCTACTACGGGATGCGAGCGTTCCTGGTCCTGTACATGACCGCCGAGGTCGCCAAGGGCGGGCTCGGCTACGGCGTCGCCCGGGCCGGCCTGGTCTACGGCATGTACACGTCGTCGGTGTACCTGATGAGCGTGCCGGGCGGCTGGATCGCCGACCGCTTCCTCGGCCTGCGCCGCGCCGTGCTGCTCGGCGGCATCCTGATCATGGCCGGCCACGTCAGCCTCGCGATGCCGCTCGAGGGCAGCTTCTACGTCGGCCTCGGCCTGGTCGTGCTCGGCACCGGCCTGCTCAAGCCCAACATCAGCGCGATCGTCGGCCAGCTCTACGGCGCCAACGACCCCCGGCGCGACGCCGGCTACTCCATCTACTACATGGGCATCAACATCGGCGCCCTGGTCGCGCCGATCGCCTGCGGCTTCCTGGCCCAGAGCTCGACGTTCCAGGGCTGGCTGTCGAGCGCCGGCATCGATCCCAACTCGGCGTGGCACTTCGGCTTCGGCGCCGCCGCGGTCGGCATGTTCTTCGGCCTGGTCCAGTACTGGCTCGGCAGCCGCCACCTCGGCGACGCCGGCGGCCCGCCGGCGCCGCGCGAGACCGCCGCCGCCAAGAAGCGCGACCGCCTGATCCTGGTCGCGGTGCTCATCGGCACCTTCGGCGTGCCCATCCTGTTCGGCGTCCTGATGGCCAAGGGCGTCATCGCCAACAAGGAGGACCTCGAGCACGCCTTCACGTACCTGCTGCTGTCGCTGACCGTCGCGCTGTTCGCGGCGCTGTACCTGTGGGGCTGCGAGGACAGCGAGGAGCGCCGGCGCCTGACCGTCATCCTGGTCCTGTTCCTGGGCGCGGTGACCTTCTGGGCCGCGTTCGAGCAGGCGGGGTCGACGCTCAACCTGTTCGCGCAGGAGCACACCCGCAACGAGCTGCTCGGCATCGGCTTCCCGGCCAGCTACTTCCAGTCGATCAACTCGGTGTGCGTGATCCTGCTGGCGCCGGTGTTCGCGGCGCTGTGGGTGTACCTGGGCAAGCGCGGCAAGGAGCCGTCGTCGCCGATCAAGTTCGGCATCGCCCAGTTCCTGGTCGCGCTCGGCTTCGCCGTGCTGATCCCGGCGGCGATCACCCTCGACGGGCCGCAGACCGCGTTCGCCGCGCTCAAGGGGCCGTTCCAGCACGTGCTGGTCAGCCCGGGCTGGCTGGTCGCGCTGTACTTCATCCACACCGCCGCCGAGATGTGCCTGTCGCCGGTCGGCCTGTCGAGCATGAGCAAGCTGGCGCCCAAGCGGATCGGCGGCCTGGTCATGGGCATCTGGTTCCTCGCCGCGTCGTGGGGCAACTTCCTCGCCGGCAAGGCGGTCGGCTACACCGTCACCGCGACGTACCAGAGCTTCTTCACCGGCATGATCATCTTCCCGGTCATCATGGGCATGGTGCTGCTGGTGCTGGCCGGCCCGATCCGCCGCATGATGTCGCGCAACGCCGCCGGCGGCCTGCCCAAGGCGACCGCGCGCAAGAAGTAGCGCCGCCGCACGTTGCCACGCTCGCCGCGCGCCGGTCTCGGCGGCCAGCGTAGGATCGAGGCGATGCATCGCCACCGTGCGCGTGTCGTGACCGTCACCGCCGCGGGCCTCGCCCTCGGCGCGTGTCGGGGCGCCGCGTCGACGCCCACCCGCGACGACGCCACGAGGTCGACCGCGACCGCGTTCGACGCCAGGATCCCGGTCGTGGCCACCGCCGACGGTGGAAGCCCGCGGCCGGTCGCGGACGCGGGCCCTTCCTCGACCAGGATCGAGACCTTCGACGGCCGGCCCGGCTGGCTGGTGCTCGGCGAGCACAGCCACGACGTCGCCGAGGCGCACGCGCTGGCGTTCGAACGCCGCGCCGACGGCATCGACGCCCACGCCATCGACACCGGCCTGTTCGAGAACCTGCGCCCCGGCTTCGTCGCCGTGGTCTACGGCCGTTACGACGACCGCGCCGATGCACGACGCCTGGTCGCGGCGCTGGCCGACCAGGGCATCGACACCTACGCCACGCAGAGCGGCCCGGTGCGCGCCGTCGACGGCGCGCCTGCCCCCGCCGCGCTGAGCCTCGTCGAGCCCTGTCTCTCCAACCTTGGTGGCGCCCCGCAGTTCGTGCTGTCGATGTATTCCAGTTCCGATACGCGCGTCCCGGAGATCGACTCGGTCCGCTTCGACGTGGTCGACAGGTACACGGCCACCTGCGAGATGTATGAGTGGTGGACCAATCGCACCGGCACGGTCTACGTCGACGTGACCGCGACCTACCCCCGTGACGGCGTCGACGTCGACTGCGACCCCGTCAAGGTCGAGCTCCCAGCCGACGGCGGTCGTGTGAAGGCCGAGATCGAGTGCCAGGAATGGCAGGGCGAGTGACGGGCAAGAGACGGGGACGAGTGCCCCGGCCGTCCCGCTCTCGGCGCCCGCGAGTGTCCTCGAAGGCAGGCTCGTGGTTCGAGACGCGGTGGCCAGGATCCCGGTGCGCCGCCGAGACCGCACCGATCCACACCCTCTCGACCACGCCCTCGCGGCTGCGCCGCTCGGGCTCCGCTCGAGGTGAGCGTGACCACATCGCCCCTGCGATCCCACGGTTCGCCTTTGCAGCACATCGCCGACTGCCGTCGGGTGAGCGCTGCCCTGGGGCCGCGCCGCACACCCTGCGCTCCCCACCGCGGCCCGGCTCGGTTCGCCCGACGTCACGCCGGCCCGGGTGACGCGCGCGCGGGGGGGCCTCCGCCGGCGAGTTCCGCAGCGGGCCCGCGCCACCACGCGACGGCGTGACCGCCCGCGCCACCACCACCGCCCGCGCTCTCGTCACCGCGAGGACTGTCCGAGCCGGCGGAGGCTCCCCGCGCGCGCGGCAGGACCAGGGCCGGCGGCCCGCGCTCTCCCCACCGCCCGCACGCGGGCTCTGATCCCGCGTGCCGCGCCCCGCCGCACCCGCGCCGCCCACGCCGCCCACGCCGCCCGCGCTGCCCGCGCTGCCCGCGCATGGCCGCCATGCCGGACGCCGTGGTATGCGTCTTCCGCCATGGACACCGTCTCCAAGCACCGTGTCGCCGATCTGCTCGCGGGCGCCGTCGCCGTCGGCGAGCGCGCCACCATCGAGGGCTGGGTCCGCACCCGCCGCGACTCCAAGGCCGGGCTGTCGTTCGTCCACGTCTCCGACGGCTCGTGCTTCGACCCGCTGCAGGTCGTGGCGCCGCAGGAGCTCGCGAACTACCAGGCCGACGTCCTGCGCCTCACCGCCGGCTGCGCGGTCCGCGCCACCGGCGAGATCGTCGCGTCGCAGGGCAAGGGCCAGTCGGTCGAGCTGCGCGCCGACACGCTCGAGGTCGTCGGCTGGGTCGACGATCCCGAGACCTACCCGATGCAGCCCAAGCGGCACACGATGGAGTACCTGCGCGAGGTCGCCCACCTGCGCCCGCGCACCAACGTGATCAGCGCGGTGACCCGGGTCCGCCACACCCTGGCGATGGCGATCCACCGCTTCTTCCACGACCGCGGCTTCTTCTGGGTCCACACCCCGATCATCACCGCCTCCGACGCCGAGGGCGCCGGCGAGATGTTCCGGGTCTCGACCCTCGACGCCGCCAACCCGCCGCGCACCGCCGACGGCAAGGTCGACTTCAACCAGGACTTCTTCGGCCGCGAGGCCCACCTGACCGTGTCGGGCCAGCTCAACGTCGAGACCTACTGCATGGCGATGAGCCGGGTCTACACGTTCGGGCCCACGTTCCGGGCCGAGAACTCGAACACCCGCCGCCACCTCGCCGAGTTCTGGATGATCGAGCCCGAGATCGCGTTCGCCGATCTGCGCGACGACGCCCAGCTCGCCGAGGACTTCCTCAAGTCGATCTACACGACGCTGCTCGACGAGCGGAAGGACGACATGGCGTTCTTCGAGAAGCACGTCGACAAGGACTGCGTCCGCCGCCTCGCCGCGATGATCGAGTCGACCTTCGAGCGCCTCGACTACGGCGAGGCCATCAAGCAGCTCGAGGGCGCCAAGAAGAAGTTCGAGTTCGGCGTCAAGTGGGGCATGGACCTGCAGAGCGAGCACGAGCGCTGGCTGACCGAGGAGCTGGTC
Source organism: Kofleriaceae bacterium (assembly GCA_020633495.1). Taxonomy (GTDB): domain Bacteria; phylum Myxococcota_A; class Polyangia; order Haliangiales; family Haliangiaceae; genus WYBA01. Next base: position 469,948 of record JACKDR010000001.1, read on the forward strand.
GGGCGCCCGGTCGCGGTGCTCGACTACCCCAAGGACATCAAGGCGTTCTACATGCGGCTCAACGACGACGGCCGCACCGTCGCCGCCATGGACGTGCTGGCGCCCGGCATCGGCGAGATCATCGGCGGCAGCCAGCGCGAGGAGCGCCTCGACGTCCTCGACGCGCGCATCGCCGAGCTGGGCCTCGACGTCGCCGACTACGGCTGGTACCGCGACCTGCGCCGCTACGGCACCGTGCCCCACGCCGGCTTCGGGCTCGGCTTCGAGCGCGCGATCCAGTACGCGACCGGCATCGAGAACATCCGCGACGTCATCCCGTTCCCGCGCGCGCCGCGCCAGGCCGAGTTCTAGGCGCCGCGCCCGCGCCCACCACCACGCCCGCGGCCGCGCCCGCTACCGCCACGGCGGATCGGTGGCCCGCGCGTACGGCCGCGCCGAGGCCGCGTCGATCGCCTCGAGCTCGTGCATCGGCACCACCTGCTGCGCCACCGGGAACACGTCGCGCTCCTCGTAGCGGACGTGGCGATCGAGCTCGTCCGCGAACCGGGTCATCACCACCGGGCTCGCCTCCGCGATCGCGACCAGGCCGCGCAGGACCCCGTGATCCTCCACGATCTGCGCCGCGAGATCGGCGCGCCCGGCGGCCTTGAGCGCGGGCACCAGCAGCTCCTCCTCGATGCGCATGTGCGGCTCGATGTGGGCGGCGAAGTCCTGGCGGGTGGTCCGCCAGGTCCCGACCACCTCGCCCGACTCCGCGCCCCGGCGCGCGACGCGGGCCAGGACCAGCGCGTGGTGGTGGTCGGAGCTCAGCCGTCGCAGGTGTGGATCACGGTGCATGGCATCTCCCGGGTGCCGGCGTCGTCAACGCCATGGCGCCGGGTTGAGCAAGCGACGGGCCAGGGCCCTCGGCGCCCGAGGCGTGACGCCCCGGACCTCGAATGCGCAGACCTTGCGCCAGCCTGGGAGGTCCGCCATCCGACGTGCGCGGATCGGCACACCCGGCGGTCTACACTGCGGCCATGCCCGAGACCCTGATCCTGTCGAGATCGGACGTCGCCTCGCTGGTCACGATGGCCGAGGTGGTCGCCGCGGTCGAGGCCGCGTTCGTCGCCCACGGCCGCGGCCAGGTGCAGATGCCGCCCAAGGTGTACCTGTCGCTGCCCGAGCACGGCGGCGACTTCCGGGCCATGCCCGCGTACATGCCGGCGAGCCGCGACCAGCCGGCGCGCGCCGGCGTCAAGTGGGTCAACTCGCACCCCGGCAACCCGGCGCGCCACGGCCTGCCCGCGGTGATGGGCACCTACGTCCTGAGCGATCCCGCCACCGCCGCGCCGCTCGCGGTCATGGACGCGACCTGGTTGACCGCGGTCCGCACCGGCGCCGCCGGCGCGGTGGCGTCCAAGTTCCTCGCGGTCGGCACGCCGCGCTCGATCGGCTTCGTCGGCTGCGGCGTCCAGGCCCAGGTCCTGCTCGACGCCCACCGGGTCCTGTTCGCGCCGCGGGAGCTGCGCTGCGCCGACGTCCGCCCCGACGCCGCCGCCGCGTTCGCCGCGGCCAACGGCGGACGCGTGACCTCGACCGAGGAGGCGTGCGCGTGCGACATCGTGTGCACCTCGACCCCGGGCGTCGCGCCGGTGGTGCGCCGCGCGTGGCTGCGCCGCGGCACCCACGTCAACGCGATGGGCGCCGACGCGCCCGGCAAGCAGGAGCTCGACGTCGACGTCCTCGACGGCGCCAAGCTGGTCATCGACGATCACGAGCAGGCCACCCACTCCGGCGAGCTCAACGTCGCCTGGTCGCAGGGCCGCCTCGGCGACGCCCAGCTCTACGGCACGCTCGGCGAGATCGCCGCCGGCTTCAAGGACGGCCGCGAGCTCGACGAGCTCACGATCTTCGACTCGACCGGGCTGGCGATCCAGGACCTCGCGGTGGCGCGGCTGATCCACGCGGCGGCGCTGCGCCGCGACGCAGGCACCCGCGTCGATCTGCAAGCCTGACCACGATCGTCGATGGGGTCCGAAAATCTTCCGGGCGCCGTCGACGGCCCCGCGCAAACTCCGCGTGTCAAAACGCGTTGACCTCGACGTCGTCGCGACGGCACGATGTCCGCGATGAAGTCGGGTCTCTCGTGGGTGGAGCGCCTCGGGCTGGCGATCGTCGCCGGCGCGCTCGTCGGAGTCAGCGGCTGCACCGGCGCGATCGTCGGCGGTGGCGACGACGCGATCGTCGGTGACGACGGCCCGCCGGGCGATCCGCCCGGTGATCCGCCGGGCGATCCGCCGGGCGATCCGCCGGGCGATCCGATCGACACGTCGTTCCAGATCCGCCTCGTGCCCCAGGCCGGCGTGGCCGGCGCCCAGCGGGTCAACTTCGCGCTGCCGCTGCCCGCCGGGCTGATCGCCGACGAGACGATGATCCGGATCGGCCAGGGCGGCGCCGAGCTACCGACCGCGCGCCGGGTGCTGGCGAGCTGGCCCGACGGCTCGCCGCGCAGCGTCCAGCTGCAGGTCGACGTCACGATCAGCGGCGAGACCGCGCTCGACGTCGAGGTCGGCACCGCGACCACCGCGGCCGCGCTGACGCTGGTGCCGGTCACCGACACGCTGGTCGCCGCCGACGGCACCAGCGGGCCCCGGGTGTGGGCGCTGCTGCCGGCGGAGTGGCTGGCGCCCAGCGGCGTCGCCGGGCCGCTGGTCGCGGCGAGCGCGATCGCGGGGGGACCGCTCGACGCGTGGGGCGGCGTCTGCGACTACGGTCGCTGGGACACCGCCGCGTTCCTCGCGATCGACGGCGAGCAGGGCTCGTGGCTGTTCGACCGCGCCACCGCGATGTACCGCGGCTACGCGATCACCGGCGACGCCGACGCGCTGGCGTCCGGGTTCCGCGAGGCCGCGATCTACCGGGCCGGGCTGACCGGCACCGGCAGCAGCACGCGCATCCCGGTGCCGAGCTCGGCGGACGACCTCAAGTACCACTACACCCAGGGCCTGGCGATCCACTACCTGCTCACCGGCGACGATCGCTTCCGCGAGGCCGCCGAGAACGTCGCGATCCGCGCCCACGATCTGTGGACCTCGCCGGGCTACGCCGGCGGCGCCGACTTCTGGACCGAGCGCCACGCCGGGTTCGGCCTCCTCGCCTACGAGTGGGCGGCGGCGGTGTCCGACGATCGCGCGGCGACGTTCGCGGGCTGGGCCGACGACGCGGTCGCCGCGTACCTCGCGATCCAGGACGTCGACCACGGCTGGGAGAACGACGCGCGCTGCTTCGCCCACACCGCCGAGGCGCACGGCGAGGACTACGGCTACGTCGGGTGCAGCCCGTGGATGAGCGCGATCCTCGCCGACGGCCTCGACGCCTACGCGCGCCGCGTCGGCGGCGCCACCGGCGACGCCGTGCGATCCGCGCTGGCCCGGCTCGGCCGGATGATCGCGTGGCACGGCCTCGACGACGGCGGCAAGCCGTACTACTGGATGGGCGCCGGCGTCGACGCCGACGAGATCGACGACTACGACGAGCACTGGGGCGAGTCGGCCTACGTGGTCGCGATGGCCTGGCACTGGGGCGGCCGCACCGACGCGTCGCTGCGCGCCACCGCCGACGATCTGGTCGCCGGCCTGCGCACCCGCGGCGAGGCCGGCCAGCTGCGCAGCTTCAACTGGCAGTGCCGGTCGTCGGTGATGGCGCCGTACTTCCTGCGCGAGTAGTGCGCGCGGCGCGCCGCTACCCGGCCGGCCACGGCGCGTACATCGCCATCCAGCGGTCCGGGCGGCGGACGCCGGCGTCGGCCAGCGCCGCCCACGCCGGCGAGGCCTCGAGCGGCTCGCCGCGCACCGCGGCCAGGCGCAGGCGCACGGCGGCGGCGACCAGCGCGACGCCAGCGCCGGCGAGCTCGTCGGCGGCGACCGCCAGCAGGCGCGCCGCCTCGTCGGCCCGGCCCCGGCCGGCGGCGACCGCGGCGAGGCGGGCGTGCGCCGCCCCGCCGCCCACGGCGCGCCGTCGCGCAGCGCCGGCGGGCGCCGTCCTCGACCTCGGCCCAGCGCGCCGGATCGCCGGCGGCGAGCGCGGCGCGGCCGCACAGGTCGAGGTGGGTCAGCCGGGTGTGCTGGATGCGCAGCAGCAGCGAGTCGGCGATCGCCGGGGCCGCGTCGTCGAGCCGGCGCCGCGCCGCGGCGCCGTCGCCGTCGTAGAGCTCGAGCTCGACGCGGGCGAACAGCTCCATCATGTGCTGCAGGTGGAACCCGGCCTGCGACCAGCCCGCCATCGCGGCGTCGAGCCGGGCCCGGGCCTCGTAGGCGCGATCGGCGGCGAGCACGGGCAGCACGCCGTTGCCGGCGCGCACCACCGCCAGCGTGTACTGGTCGTCGTGCCAGCGCGCGGCGCGCTCGAGCTCGATCGTGCGGCGCGCCAGGTCGTCGAGGCGCCCCAGCTGCGCCACCGCCCAGGTCGCGAACAGCTCCGCCGACGCCAGCTCCCAGATCTGCCCCGGGCACCGGGCGGCGAGCTGCGCCGCGGCGGCGTCGAGCAGGCCGACCGCGTCGGCGTAGCGGCCCTCGAGGAAGGCCGCCGCGCCGCGGACCCAGGCGACCATGCACGCCGCCAGCGGCGTGCCGGCGCGGGTCGCCGCGGCGTCGGCGTCGGCCAGCAGGCGCGTGGTGCGGGCGGCGCCGCGGGTGCCGTGGATCGCGGCGTAGCCGGCCTCGGCGGCGAACGCCCGCGCCAGGCGGTCCGGATCGCCCAGGCGCATCGCGTCGAGCGCGCCCTGGGCGTGCAGCGCGGCGCCCTGGATCGGCGCCACCGTCGACAGCGCGAGGCCGATCGACAGGCACACGTCGGCGCGCAGCTGGACCGCGGCGTCGGCCGGCGCGGCGGCGGCGCGGCCGGGCCAGGGCAGGCGCGCGGCGCGGCGGGCGCGCAGCCGGACCGCACCCGCCGCCACAACAGCGACGTCACCGCCTCGCGCGACGACTGCGGCATCGCGACGCCGACCGCGGCGAGGACGTCGCGCACCACCGCCAGGCCGTCGTCGATGCGGCCGCCGCGCAGCAGGTGCTCGGCGGCGCGGCGCCGCAGCTCGAGCGCGTCGATGCCGGCGCCGGCGCCGGCCGCCTCGAGGTACCAGCGCGCGGCCTCGGCGCCCTGGCCGGCGTTGGCCAGCGCCACCGCGTAGCCGCGGCACAGCTCGCCGCGGGCGGCGTCGCCGGCGGGCAGCAGCTCGATCGCGACGCGGCACAGCCGGGCGACCCGGCGCGCCGACAGCTCGCGCTGGGCGCGCACCGCGGCCTCGACCGCGAACGGCGCCGCCCGCGCCGGCTCGCCGCCGGCGAGGAAGTGGTGGAAGATCAGCCACGGCGCCGCGCCGCGCTTCTCGAGCGCCTCGGCGAGGACGCGGTGGCGCCGCCGCGCCTGCTCCGGCGTGATCATCGCGCGCGCCGCCTGCCGCACCTGATCGTGGTAGGGCTCGACGACGTCGTTGCGGCGGGCGCCGGTGGTCCGGACCAGGCGGTGGCCCTCGAGCTCCTCGAGCGCCGCGCCCAGCTCCTGGCGCGGCAGATCGGCGGCGCGCGCGACGGTGCCGAGATCGAGCGGCAGGCCGCCCACGCACACCAGCTCGAGCACGCCGCGCGCCGCGTCGCCCAGGCCGCTGATCCGCTCGGCGAGCGCGTGCTCGAGGCTGTCGGGGCACGCGCCGCCGTCGGCGACCGCGGCCGCCATCTGCTCGAGGAACAGCGGGCTGCCGCCGCACGCCGCGGCGAGCTGGGCGGCGGCGCCGGCCGGCGGGTCGGCGGGCAGCAGCGAGCGCGCCAGCGCCTCGCAGGCCTCGGCGGGCAGCGGCGCGAGCTCGAGCTCGCGGACGTCGACGTCGAGCGGGCCCAGCGCGGCGCGCAGCGGGTCGACGCGATCGCGGCCGGTGCTGGGCACGACCGTGCCGATCAGCAACAGCGGCGGCGGCCGCATCGCGAAGACGCCCTCGAGCAGCTGGACGCTGTCGTCGTCGATCCACTGCAGGTCGTCGATCACCAGCGCGGTGCGGCGGCCACGCGCGGCGTTGCCGAGCAGCTCGCGCAGCACCGCGTAGGCGCGGCGCCGCCGGGCCCGGACGTCGAGGCCGCCGCCGTCGCCGTCGTCGGCGGCCGGCGCCAGCCGCTCGAAGACCTTGAACAGCCGGCTCAACGCCGGCACGTCGGCGGGCAGGATCGCGGCGCGCTCGTCGGCGGGCAGCGACACCAGCCAGCGGGTCAAGGCGTCGGCGATGCCGTCGAAGGCGCGGAACGGCACCGACTCCTGGCCGTCGCAGTGGCCGGCGAAGATGCGGACGTCCTGGCCGCGGACGTCGGCGGCGAAGCGGCGGATCAGCGCGCTCTTGCCGACCCCGGCGGCGCCGCTGATCAGCAGCACGACCGGCCCGGCGGCGCTGTCGGCGAGCGCGCGGTGCAGCGTCGCCAGCTCGGCGGCGCGCCCGACGAACGGCGGCGCGGCGCGCGCGACCTGGCCGCCGCCGCGGCGCCAGTCGGCGCGCCGGCGATCGGCGAGGCCGTCGGCGACCGCGCGGGCGCTCGGCCGCGCCGCCGGATCGCGCCGCAGCAGCGCCAGGCACAGCTCCTCGAGATCGTGGGGCACGCCGACGAACATCGCGCCCGGCGCGATGACGTCGAGGCGCTGCTTGTCGCGCAGGATCTGCAGCGGCTCGCCGACGTACGGCGGCCGCCCGGTCAGCGCCTCGTAGAGCACCGCGCCGAGCGCGTACATGTCGGCCGCCGGATCGGCGGCGGCGCCGGCGGCCTGCTCGGGCGCCATGTACTCGACGGTGCCCTCGATCGTGCCGACGTGGGCGGCCTCGGCGACGTCGACGGTGAGGCCGAGATCGAGGACGACGGCGCGGCCGTCGGCGGTGATCAGCACGTTGCCCGGCTTGAGGTCGCGGTGGACCTTGCCGGCGCGGTGCAGGGCGTCGAGGCCCTCGGCGACCTGCCGGATCGCCGCGCGCAGGCGCGCCTCGTCGTAGAGGACCTCGAGCCGCATCGTGTCGGCGTCCCAGACGTCGTCCTCGAGCGGCGGCACCACCGGCCGGCTGCCCGACACCGTCGTGCCGCCGCGCCGCCGCCGCGGGCTGGCCCGCACGAAGACGTGGTCGAGGAAGTCGACGCCGTCGACCAGCTCCATCGAGAAGAAGCTGTGCTCGCGATCGAGGAACAGCTCGCCGAGCTTGACCAGGTTGGGGTGGCTGAGGTCCTTGAGCGCCCGGAACTCGGTCTTGAGGCGCAGCAGCCCCTCGGGCGTCGGGTTGCGCATCATCTTGATCGCGACCGGCAGCCGGAGGTCGCGATCGAAGGCCTCGTAGACCCGTCCCATCCCGCCCTCTCCGAGCAGCCGCACGACCCGGAGGCGCCCCCCGGCCAGCCCCGTCGCGACGATCGCGTCCACGAGCCTGAATTAGAGCGCAGCTCCCGGGCCGGGTCACCCCGAAAAGGTGAGCCCGTGGCCCGGTCGCCGGCCGCGCGACCCGGGTTGCGCGTCCGCCCGGCCGGGGCCCGCTCAGGCGCGGTAGGCGCGGAGCAGGTCGGTGACCAGGACGCCGTCGATCGTCATGCCGTCGAGGTTCGCGCCGGTGATCGCGACGCCGCTGAGGTTCACGTCGTCGAGACGCGCGCCGGTCAGCGACACGTTGGCGAACGACGCGTCGGCGAGGTCGACGTCGGCGAACCGCGCCGCGCGCAGGTCGACGTCGGTGAACTGCGCGTCGCGCAGGGAGGTGTTGGCGAAGGTCGGCGGGGCCGGGGGCATGGCGTCTTCCTCGGGGTGAGGGGTGGGGGCGGCCGGGGACCGATCGGGCTACCAGGTGCCGAGGATCCGGCCGATGAAGTCGTACGGATAGCCGACCTCGAAGCCGCTGGCGTCGTCGAGCGCGGCGCGCTGCGCCGGCGACAGCGTCAGCTCGGCGGCGGCGAGGTTGTCGTCGAGCTGGGCGACGCTGCGGGCGCCGAAGATGACGCTGGTGACGGTGGGCCGCGCCAGCAGCCACGCCAGCGCCACCTGCGCCGGGGTCGCGCCGGTCTCGGCGGCGACGACGTCGACCGCGGCGAGGACGCGCCAGTTGCGCTCGGTGTCGTAGCGCTTGAGGCGATCGCCGCGCTCGAGGCGCGCGCCGGCGGGGGCGTCGGCGCCCTTGCGGAACTTGCCGGTCAGGAAGCCGCCGGCGAGCGGCGACCACGGCAGGATGCCCAGGCCCCACTGCCGGCACAGCGGCACGTGCTCGCGCTCGAGGCCGCGCTCGATCAGGCTGTACTGCGCCTGCAGGGTCACGAACGAGGCCAGGCGGCGGTCGCGCGCCTTCCACAGGCTGTCGACCAGGCGGTACGCGGCGTAGTTCGAGCAGCCGACGTAGAGCACCTTGCCGGCGCGGATCAGGTCGTCGAGGGCGCGCAGCGTCTCCTCCTCGTCGACCGCGTTGTCCTGCATGTGGATCTGGTAGAGGTCGATCCGGTCGGTGCCGAGGCGGCGCAGGCTGTCCTCGACGCAGCGGACGATCCGGTAGCGCGACGCGCCGCTCTTGTTGGGGCCGTCGCCCATCGTGAAGCGGAACTTGGTGGCGAGCACGAGCTGGTCGCGCTTGCCGCTGCGCGCCAGCCAGGTGCCGATGACGCGCTCCGACAGGCCGTCCTGGCCGTAGACGTCGGCGGTGTCGACGAAGTTGACGCCGCCGTCGAGGGCGCGGTCGAGGATCGCGTGCGAGGTCGCCTCGTCGGCGCCCGCCTTGTGCATGAACGAGCTCTCGTCGGCCTCGCCGAACGTCATGGCGCCGAGACACAGGCTCGACACCTTGACGCCCGCGGCGCCGAGGTTCCGGTACTCCATGGGGCCTCCTTGGGTGCGCGCAGCCTAGCAGGTTCTCGCCGCCGGGCTCGCGTCGGCGACGGCGACGGGTATGCTGCGGCGCCTCATGGACGGACGCGCGGTCATCTTCGATCTCGACGGCACCCTGGTCGACAGCCTCGACGACATCGCCGGCGCGCTGGGCGCCGCGTTCGTCGAGCTCGGCCTGGCGGCGCCGGGCCGCGACGCGGTCCGCGCCTGGGTCGGCGACGGCGCGCGCGCCCTGGTCGCCCGCGCGGTCCACGCCGCCGGCCGCGACGACCTCGACGTCGACGAGGTCCACGCCGTGTTCCGCGGCCACTACCGCGCCGCGCCGGTGGTCCACAGCCACCTCTACGACGGCGTCGCCGCCGCGCTCGACGCGATCGCCGCCGCCGGCGTGCCGATGGCGGTGCTCAGCAACAAGCCGCACGACCTCACCACCGTGGTCGCCGCCGCGCTGCTGTCGCGCTGGCGGTTCCGCGCGATCGAGGGCCACCGGCCCGGCGGCCCGCTCAAGCCCGACGCCGGCGCCGCCGCGGCGCTGCTGGCCGCGCTCGGCGTGCCGGCCGCCGCGTGCACGATGATCGGCGACTCGGTGGTCGACGTCGCGTTCGCGCGCGCCGCCGGCCTGCGCGCGATCGCGGTGACCTGGGGCCTGCAGCCGCGCGCCGCGCTGGTCGCCGCGGCGCCCGACCGGCTGCTCGAGCGCACCGCCGAGCTGGCCGACGCGGTCCTGGCGTGAGCGGCGCCGCGGCCTCCTGACCGAATCGTGACAGAGACCTCGCCGGCGCCCCGCGGGGCGGCGGCTAGAAACCCAGGATGGAGTCGGTCGCGACCTCTCGACGCTCGGGATGGCGACGCACGTACTTCAACGTGCTGGCCATCCCGTACTGGGGGATCCACGTCGCCGCGGTGGCGGGCGTGGCGTGGCTGGGCTGGTCGTGGACCGGCCTGCTGCTGGCGCTGGCGCTGTACGTGCCGCGCATGTTCTTCGTCACCGGCGGCTACCACCGCTACTTCTCGCACCGCGCCTACAAGACGTCGCGCTGGTTCCAGCTCGTGCTCGCGCTCGGCGCCGCCGGCACCTTCCAGAAGGGCATCCTGTGGTGGGCGTCGCACCACCGCAACCACCACAAGTTCTCGGACCAGCCCGAGGACGTCCACTCGCCGCGCTACGGCTTCTGGTGGTCGCACCACGGCTGGATCCTCACCCGCGACTTCGAGGGCACCGACCTGTCCCGGGTCAAGGACCTGGCCCGCTACCCCGAGCTGCGCTGGCTCGATCGGTGGTGGTTCGTGCCGCCGCTGGCGATCGCCGCCGCGACCTACGCGATCGGCGGCGCCTGGGCCCTGGTCTGGGGCTTCTTCGTGTGCCAGGTCCTGACCTGGCACGGCACGTTCACGATCAACTCGCTGTCGCACGTCTTCGGCAGCCGCCGCTACGCCACCACCGACACCTCCCGCAACAACTTCCTGCTGGCGCTGATCACCCTCGGCGAGGGCTGGCACAACAACCACCACCACTACCAGGTCGCCGCCCGCCAGGGCTTCCGGTGGTGGGAGATCGACGTCACCTACTACGTCCTGCGCGGCCTGGCCGCGATCGGCGTGGTCTGGGACCTCCACGGCGTCCCCGACCACATCCGCGACGCCGCGCCCGCGGCGCCCGACCTGGCGGCGCCGCCGCCCGCGCTGGCCAGCCCCGAGTAGCGCACCGGCGCGCTTCGACCCGCGCCTGGGGCGCGGTAGATTGCCCTCGTGCGGTTTCCGCCCGCCAGCATCCAGCTCCGACGCGCCCAGCTGATCTTCATGCTGGTCGTGCTGGTGCCGACCGTGCTGATGATCCTCGGCGGCATCGTCTTCCTGGCGATCGGCGCGTCGTCGGCGCTCAACGTCGCGATCGGGGTGCTGGTCCTGACCCTGTGCACGACCGCGGTCACCGGCTACATCCTGGGCACGATCTTCGTCGGCAAGGGCGCGTCGCTGGCCCGGCTGCAGAACGACTTCCTGTCGTCGGTGGGCCACGAGCTGCGCACGCCGCTGACCTCGCTGCGGCTGCTGCTCGAGTCGCTCAAGGACGGTCGGCTGTCGGCCGAGGAGCAGGCCCACGTGCTGCGCCTGCTCACCGGCGAGACCGACCGGCTCGACAAGCTGGTCGGCCGGCTGCTCGAGCTGTCGCGGCTGGAGAGCGGCCGCCACGCCTTCGAGCGGGCCCGGGTCGACGTCGACGACCTGGTCACCGACGCCCTGGGCGCGTTCGACGCCCTGACCCTGACCCGGCCGACCCGGATCGAGGTCACGCTCGAGCCCGACCTGGCGCTGATGGGCGATCGCGCGACGCTGGTGCGCGCGCTGGTCAACCTGATGGTCAACGCCTGGAAGTACACCGGCGACGACAAGCAGATCCGCGTCGACGCGCGCAGCGCCGGGCGCTGGATCGAGATCGCGGTGATCGACAACGGCATCGGCGTCGATCGCGGCGAGCAGCGCGACATCTTCGAGGAGTTCACCCGCGGCAAGCGCGCGATCGACCGCGGCACCGAGGGCGTCGGCCTGGGCCTGGCGTTCGTGCGCGCGGTGGTCCGCCACCACCGCGGCAAGGTCCAGGTCGAGGCCAACCCCGACGGCGGCTCGACGTTCCTCTTGCGCCTGCGCCGGGCCCGGCTGCCCGCGATCGGCGCCGCCGCCGGCGGCGGCGCCACCACCCCGACCGACGCCCGCCCCGCGCTCCCGGAGTCTCACCGTGACCAGCCCGCGTGACATCCTGATCGTCGAGGACGACGAGGCCATCGCGACCGGCCTGTCGCTGAACCTGCGGCTCGCCGGCCACCGCCCGACGGTCGCCCGCGACGGCGACGAGGCCCTGGCCCAGGTCGCCGCCCGCGACTTCGACATGGTCCTGCTCGACATCAACCTGCCGCGCAAGAACGGCCTCGAGGTCCTGCAGTCGGTCCGGGACTCGGACAACCTGGTCCCGGTGATCGTCGTCTCGGCGCGCGACAGCGAGACCGACAAGGTCGCGGCGCTGCGCCTGGGCGCCGACGACTACGTCACCAAGCCGTTCGCGCTGGCCGAGCTGCTGGCCCGGATCGACGCGGTCCTGCGCCGCACCCAGCCGGTCACCGCCGACGCCGGCCCCGACGGCGCCGGCGACCTGGTCGCGACGCCCGCCGGCGACGCGCTGCGGTTCGGCGACGTCGTGATCGACCTCGCGCAGCGCACGGTCACCCGCGGCGACGAGCCGGTGAAGCTGACCCACCTCGAGTTCGAGCTGCTGGTCTACTTCGTGCGGCACCCGTCGCACGTGTTCGCGCGCGGCCGGCTGCTCGCGCAGGTGTGGGGCCAGAGCGCGGGCTCGCCGCGCACCGTCGACAACTTCGTCGGCCAGCTGCGCAAGCGGTTCGAGCAGGACCCGGAGAACCCGCGCCACTTCGTGACGGTCCGGGGCTCCGGCTACCGCTTCGATCCGTGAGCGGGGGCCCGCGATCCCCGTGCCCGTGCCCGTGCCCGTGCCCGCGCCCGTGCCCGTGCCCGTGCCCGATCTGATCCCGTGCCCGTGCCCGCGCCCGTGCCCGATCGGCCCCACCCCACCCCACCCCGCCCCGCCTCCGATCCTCGGTGGTACGTTCCGGCCATGGCCGAGACCGTGTTCAGCAAGATCCTGCGCGGCGAGCTGCCGTGCCACAAGGTCTACGAGGACGACCACGTCCTGGCGTTCCTCGACATCTTCCCGCTCGCCGAGGGCCACACCCTGGTCATCCCCAAGGAGCCGGCCCCGACCCTCGACCAGCTCTCCGACGACGCCGCCGCCGCGATCGGGCGGGTCCTGCCCCGCCTGTGCCGCGCGGTCATGGCCGCCTCGGGCGCCGCGGCCTACAACGTCCTGCAGAACAACGGCGCCGACGCCCACCAGGCCGTCTTCCACGTCCACTTCCACATCATCCCCCGGCTCGGCGATCGCGGCCTCGGCATCGGCTGGAAGCCGGGCCGCCTCGACGACGCCCGCGCCCACGAGCTGATCCGCGCGATCAGCGGCGCGCTGTGAGCGGCCTGCGCCGGCTCGCCGTCGCGACCGTCGTCGCGGTCGCCGTCGCCGCGACCGTCGGCGGCTGCCTGATGCCGCGGTACCTGGCCCAGGCCGCCTACGGCCAGCTCGACCTGCTGCGCAAGGCCCGCCCGATCGACGACGCCATCCGCGATCCCGACGTGCCGCTGGCCATCCGCGAGCTGCTCGCCGAGGTCCCGGCGATCAAGGCGTGGGCGCGCCAGGCCGGGCTGTCGGCGACGCGCAACTACAACACCTACGTCCAGCTCGACCACGACTACGCGGTCTACTTCGTCGGCGTCGCGCCGCGGCTGTCGCTGACGCCGCTGCGCTGGTGCTTCCCGATCGCCGGCTGCTTCACCGGCCTGGGCTGGTTCGACGAGGACGACGCGATCGCCCAGCGCGACGAGATGGAGGCCCGCGGCTTCGACGCCATGGCCCGGCCGGCGTCGGCGTACTCGACCGGGGGCTGGTTCCCCGATCCGCTGCTGTCGACGATGCTGCCCGACGGCGACCCCCGCACCGGCGACGAGCAGACCGGCTACGCCGACCTCGCCAACGTCGTCATCCACGAGTCGGTCCACGCCACCGTGCTGGTCCCCGACCAGCCGTTCTTCAACGAGGGCATCGCCGAGTACATCGGCGACGCCCTCGCCGACGAGCTGCTGGTCGAGAAGTTCGGCGAGGACAGCGCCGAGGTCGCCGCGTACCGGGCCGACCAGGCCTGGCGGCGGACCCGCACCGAGCGGATGCTGAAGGCCTACAAGGACCTCGAGGCCCTGTACGCCAGCGCCACTCCGGATGCCGAGAAGCTGAAGGCCAAGGCCGCGATCATCGACGGCCTGGTCGCCGATCTCGGCCTCTGGCACCGGCCCAACAACGCCAACCTGGTGGAAGTCCGGGTCTACACCGCCAGCTACGACGGCTTCGCCGCGGTCCACCAGGCCTGCGGCTCGCTGCGGGCGATGATCTCGGCGGGCAAGCGGCTGGGCCGCGGCGACTTCGAGAAGCGGCTCCAGGAGGACCTGGGACCGGTCCTGGACCGGATGAAGGCCTTGTGTCGCAAGCCATGATTTGTGCCGAAAAAAGTGGCGCGGGCCCGGCCCGCGCTTGCATTCTCGGGCGGGACCCATGAGCCGAAATCACGCCCAACTCCTCGCCCGCCTCGCGGTGGCAGCCGCGTGCGTCGTGGCCGGCCTCGCGCTCGAGGTCGGGACCGCGTCGGCCGAGAGCATGGTGGTGGTGGAGGACGGGCAGACCCTGTACGGCATCGCCAAGCGCTACGACTGCTCGGTCAAGGAGCTGCAGCGCGCCAACGACCTCAAGGGGTCGATGATCTTCGCCGGCCAGACCCTGGTGGTCCCCGACTGCGAGCCCGGCAAGTCCGGCGGCAAGGGCAAGGGCAAGAAGGCCAAGGCGCCCCGCAAGGAGATCGCGGTCTACGCCAAGCCCGGCAAGGTGCTGGTCAAGACCAAGAAGGGCCAGTCGATCGGCCGGCCCTGGGACGGCCACCTCGAGAACCCCGACAAGCTGCCCAAGGGCAAGGGCTACTTCATCCGTCGCCCGGCGCGCGCCTACGGCACCGCGCACATGATCCGCCACATCCAGAAGGCGATCGCCGCGGTCCGCAAGCGGTTCCCGCGGGTCCACACCCTCGCCATCGGCGATCTGTCCGACAAGGACGGCGGCCAGATCAGCGACCACCACTCGCACCGCACCGGCCGCGACGTCGACATCGGCTTCTACTTCAAGAAGAAGCCGTCCGGGTACCCGGACTCGTTCGTCAGCTACACCGACGCCGAGCTCGACCTGCCGGCGACCTGGGCCCTGCTCTACGCCTTCGCGCGCACCGCCGACTCGCCCAACGGCGTCCAGGCGATCTTCCTCGACTACAAGGTGCAGAAGAAGCTGTACGACTGGGCCAAGGACCACGGCGTCCCCGTGAAGTACCTCGACAGCATCTTCCAGTACCCGGACCGCGACGGCGGCGGCCTGATCAAGCACGAGCCCAGCCACGACAACCACCTGCACGTGCGCTTCAAGTGTCCTGAGAAGGACAAGCGCTGCGAGAGCTAGCAGGTCGGTGCGCCGGCCGCCGCGCGCGGCTGGCACGGCTGGTGAAGTGAGGGACGGGGATGTGGCGCCTCGTGGTGATTTCCGCCGCCCTGGCGGCGTGCGGTAGCGATCCCGCCCTGCCCGATGGCGGGGATTCCGACACCGACGCCGCGAACTGCGGCACCGGGTCCGCCGGCGAGCCCGGCGTGGTGGTGACGACCAGCGGCGCGATCCGCGGCGTCGCCGCGGCCGCGGGCGGCACCGCGTACCTCGGCGTGCCCTACGCCGCGCCGCCGGTCGGCGACCTGCGGTGGCGCCCGCCGGCGCCCGCCGCCTGCGAGGACGGCGTCCGGGACGCCGACGCCTACGGGCCGCGCTGCCCGCAGGCCGACGCCGGCGGCGGCGCCGCGACCGACGAGGCCTGCCTCACGCTCAACGTCTGGGTCCCCGACGGCGCCGCGACCGACCGACCGGTGATGGTGTTCGTCCACGGCGGCGGCAACTCGGCCGGGTCGGCCAGCGATCCGCTGTACGCCGGCGACCGGCTGGCCGCCGCCGGCGACGTCGTGGTGGTCACGATCGAGTACCGGCTCGGGCAGCTCGGCTACCTCGCCCACCCGGCGCTGTCGGCGGAGAACGTCGACGGCGTGTCGGGCAACTACGGCCTGCTCGATCAGGTCGCGGCGCTCGGCTGGGTCCGCGACAACATCGCGGCGTTCTCGGGCGACCCCGACAACGTCACGATCTTCGGCGAGTCAGCCGGCGGCCGGAACGTGTGCACGCTGCTGGCGACGCCGGCGGCGGCCGGGCTGTTCGCGCGCGCCATCGTCGAGAGCGGCGCCTGCAAGTTCCTGCGCGACCTGCCCGCCGCCGAGGCCCAGGGCCAGGACGTGGTCGACGCGCTCGGCTGCGCCGGCGCCGGCGACGTCGCGGCGTGCCTGCGCGCCGCGTCGGCCGCCGACGTCGTGGCCGCGGTGCCGTCCGACGTCGGCGTCCTGACCAGCTCGCTGTACAACCCGGTGGTCGACGGCGTCGTGCTGCCGGCGCAGCCCGAGGCGGCGCTGCGGGCCGGCGACGCCGCGGCGGTGCCGCTGATCGTCGGCGCCAACGCCGACGAGACCGGCAAGGAGGCGCCGCTGACCCTGACCCAGACCGCGTACGAGGACCTGGTCCACGCCCAGTTCGGCCCGGCGCTCGGCGATCAGATCCTGGCCGAGTACGCCGCGGTGTCGCCGCCGCGGGCCGCGTACGTGGCGCTCACCTCCGACGCCCGCTTCATCTGCCCGTCGCGCGAGATCGCGCGCTCCGCCACGACCGGCGCCGGCACCGCGCGCCGCTACCTGTTCCGCTACGCGCCGGGCGCTGTCGGCGCGGTCCACGGCCTCGAGCTGCCGTACGTGTTCGGCACCTTCGACGCCGTCGTCGTCCCCGGCGGCGGCACGTACACGCCGACCGCGACCGACCTGGCGCTGTCGGCGCGGCTGCAGCGCATGTGGACCCGGTTCGCGCGCACCGGCGATCCCGGGGCCGATCCCGACCCGGCGTGGCCGGCCTGGGACGACGGCGACCCGGTGATGGTGCTCGACGACCCGACCGCGGTCGAGGCCGGCGCCGGCGCCGCGCACTGCGACTTCTGGCGCCCGCTGTACGAGGCGCTGTAGATCCCGGCCGGCGGCGGCGACCGTGGGGCCGAGGGGGTATCGTCCCTGCCCTATGGCCGAGATCCGCCCGCCCGCCGAAGTCCGGTACGCCGACGAGCTCGCCGCCGTCGCCGGCGCCGACACCGCCGCCCGCCCGCCGGGCTGGAAGCTGTCGCCGCGCGCGGTCGAGACCTACGTCATGGGCAGCGAGGCGCCGGTCGGCGGCGTCGCGATCACGCCCAAGTACGTCGGCGATCGCGGCCTGGTCCAGGTCGCGATCGCGACGCTGGCGTCGGACCGGGCGCTGATGCTGATCGGCGAGCCGGGCACCGCCAAGAGCTGGCTCGCCGAGCACCTGGCCGCGGCGATCAGCGGCACCTCGGCGCTGGTGGTCCAGGGCACCGCGGGCACCAGCGAGGAGCACGTCAAGTACTCGTGGAACTACGCGATGCTGCTCGCCGACGGGCCGAGCGAGCGCGCGCTGGTGCCGTCGCCGGTGCTGCGCGCGATGCGCGAGGGCCAGTGCGTGCGGTTCGAGGAGGTGACGCGCACGACCTCGGAGATCCAGGACTCGCTGATCTCGCTGCTGAGCGAGAAGCAGATCGCGATCCCCGAGCTCGGCGTCCAGGTCGCGGCGCAGCGCGGCTTCAACCTGATCGCGACCGCCAACACCCGCGATCGCGGCGTCAACGAGATGAGCTCGGCGCTCAAGCGGCGCTTCAACTTCGTGACCGTGCCGGTGGTCGCCGATCTCGAGCAGGAGCTGGCGATCGTGACCCGCCGCGAGGCCGAGCTGCGCGGCGACTACCAGGTCGGCATGGCGCCGCCCGCCGAGCTGGCGCGGGTCCTGGTGACGATGTTCCAGGAGCTGCGCGCCGGCGTCACCAAGGACGGCAAGACCAAGGTCAAGGCGCCGACCTCGACGCTGTCGACCGCCGAGGCGATCAGCGTGCTGTTCCAGTCGGGCATCCTGGCCCACGGCTTCGGCACCGGCGCGGTCGGCGCCGGCGAGCTCGCCCGCACCCTGGTCGGCGCGCTGGCCAAGGACGGCCCCGACGATCTGGTCGTGCTGCGCGAGTACGCCGAGACCGTGGCGCGCACCCGTCCAGGGACCTGGAAGCAGCTCCACGCCGCGGTCCGCGACGCCACCGGCGGCAAGAAGCGCAAGACGGACGAGCCCTGATGACTCGCCGCCCCGACCTGGCGACGCTGGCCGCGGTGCGCATCCTGCCGGTGCGCCACCACTCGCCGCGCGTCAGCCAGGTCGTGCGCGCCGAGCTCGATCGCATCGACCCCGACGTGGTCCTCGTCGAGGGCCCCTCGGACGCCGGCGACCTGCTCTCGGTCCTGGTCGACGACGACACCCGTCCCCCCGTCGCGATCCTCGGCTACCGCACCGACGGCCCCAGCCAGAGCGTGGTCTGGCCGTTCGCCAGCTACTCGCCCGAGTACGTGGCCCTGCGCTGGGCCCACGAACACGGCGTGCGTGCCGAGCTGATCGATCTCGACATCGGCACCGCCCTGGCGATCGCCGAGGAGGATCACGACGCCGAAGATCCGGACACGGGCACGGACACGGACACGGACACGGACACGGGTTCGGAGGCGGACACGGGTTCGGAGGCGGACACGGGTTCGGAGGCGGAGGCGGAGGCGGAGGCGGAGGCGGACACGGACACGGACACGGACACGGACACGGACACGGACACGGACACGGGTTCGGAGGCGGAGGCGGATCCGGCCGCGGCCGCGTCCGCGGACGACGACTTCGACTCCCTCGACGACGCCATCGCCTCCTCCGCCCACATGGCCTCCTTCGACGAGGTCTGGGACGCCTGGCTCGAGTCTCCCTCCCACGCCGCCGCCGACCTCAACCGCGCCCTCCTCGCCTACGCCGGCCTCCTCGCCGCCCGCGGCCGCCGCTCCCACCGCACCCGTCACCGCGACGCCGTCATGGCGCGCCACATCCTCGCGACCGTCGCCGCCGGCACGCCGCCCTCCCGCATCGTCGTCATCGTCGGCGCCGCCCACGCCGCCGCCTTCCTCGCCGGCGACGTCGACCTCGACCTCGCCGACGATCTGCCCGCGCCGCTGCCCTGCGCGCGCACGCTGATCCCCTACAGCTTCCCGCGCCTGTCCGAGCAGCTCGGCTACGGCGCCGGCAACCGCGCGCCGCGCTACTACCAGCGCGCCCACGACGCCGGCTGCGACTTCGAGCGCGCCTCGCTCGAGACCCTGATCGAGCTCGGCGAAACCCTGCGCCTGCGCGGCTTCGCGGTGTCGCTCGCCGACACCATCGAGGCCTGGCGCCTCGCCGTCACCCTCGCCGGCATGCGCGGCAAGCCGGCGCCCGGCCTCGACGAGGCCCGCCAGGCCGCGATCGCCACGATGGGCCGCGGCGAGGCCGGCCCGATCGACGCCGCCCTCGCCCCCGCCGCGGTCGGCCGCGCCATCGGCCGGGTCGCGTCGCGCCTCGGCCAGGGCCCGCTGCAGGCCGAGTTCTGGCGCGAGGTCCGGGCCCGCCGCCTGCCCGAGCGCGACGATCCCGAGGACCTCACGCTGTCGATGGTCGACGACGTCCAGGTCGACACCAGCGTGTTCCTGCACCGCCTCCGCCTCGCCGACGTCCCGTACGCGACCTTCCGCGGCGCCGGCCGCGATCGCGGCGCCGCCCGCGGTCGCGGCGACGACGACGCCGGCGGCCTCGACGCGCTGTCGCGGGTCCGCGAGGGCTGGACCGCGCAGTGGACGCCGGCCACCGACGTCGCGCTGGTCGAGAAGGTCGTCCTCGGCGACGGCCTCGAGGAGGTCGCGTCGCGCCTGCTGCTCGATCGCCTCGCCGCGGCGCGCGGCACCGGCGAGGCCGCCGACGTCCTGCTCGAGGCGGTGGTCGCCGGCTGCCCCGCGGTGGTGGCTCGCGCCCTCGCCGCCTGCGACGCCGCCGCCGCCCACGACGACGATCTGCCGTCGCTGGCGCGGGCGTGCGCCGCGCTGTCGGCGCTGACCTCGTACGGCACGTCGCGCGCCCACACCGGCGGCGACGCCGCGATCGCGACCCTGTGCGTGACCACCTTCGAGCGCGCGGTGCTGCGCCTGCCCGGCGCCGCCGCGGTCGACGACGCCGGCGCCGCCGCGGTCAAGACCGCGCTGCGCGCCCTGCACGAGGTCGCGCTGGCCCAGCCGCGGGTCGCCGGCCACGGCCGCGACGCCTGGCTCGCCGCCGCGCGCGACACCGCCGACGCCTTCGACGTCCACCCCGAGATCGCCGGCCTCGCCGCCGGCCTGCTCTACCTGGCCCAGGCCCTCGACGACGCCGCGGTCGCGACCGCGGTGTCGCTGCGGCTGTCGCCGGCGATCGATCCCGCGGCCGGCGCCGCGTACCTCGCCGGCTTCCTCGAGGTCAACGCGCTGGTCGTGGTCAAGAGCCGGCCGGTGGTCGCCGCGCTCGACGCCTACCTCGCCACCCTCGACGGCGAGACCTTCCCCGACGTCCTGCCGGTGCTGCGCCGCGCGTTCGCCGCGCTGGGCGCGACCGAGCGCCGCTACCTGCTCGAGAACGTGATCGCGGTGCGTGGCCTGGGCGCGCAGGCCGGGGCCGCCGCCGCGGTCGTCGCCGCCACCGACCGCGCCGCGGTCGAGGCCCTGGCCGGCGATCTCGCCGGCGCCCTCGACGATCTCGACGACCTGCTGTGATCCTCCGAGTCCGCGACCGCCGCTGCCATGACCGACACCCCCGACCCCGACGACCTGTCCGCCGCCGACCGCGCCGCGCTGCTGCGCTGGCGGCTGGCGATCGGTCCGGGCGCCGAGCAGGCGCTGCCCGCGGCCGCGCTCGACCAGCTCGCCGCCGGCGCCGACGGCCTCGGCGTCGATCCCGACGAGCTCGGCGAGCTCGACGAGGTCCTCGCGTTCGTCTACGACGGCGCCCGCGCCGGCAAGGCGGCGGCGCGGCCGTACCTGCCGCGCTGGCTGGGCGGGCTGCGCAAGTTCTTCCGCAAGGACGTCGTCGCGATGGTCCAGCAGGACGCGATCGATCGCCGCGGCCTCGCCGAGCTGATGTTCGAGCCCGAGACCCTGCCGTTCCTCGATCGCAACGTCGAGCTGGTCGCGACGATCATGGCGGCGCGCCACCTGGTCCCCGACCAGGCTCGCGACCTGGCCCGGCAGATCGTCCGCGAGGTCGTCGACGACCTGCGCCGCCAGCTCGAGCCCGAGATCCGGACCGCGGTGCTGGGCGCGGTGCGCCGCGACCAGCACGCGCCGCTGCCCAGCCTGCGCAACCTCGACTGGCCGCGCACGATCCGCAAGAACCTCGGCCGCTGGGACGCCGACCGCAAGCGCCTGCTCGCCGACCGCCTGTACTTCTGGAAGAACCAGCGCCGCCGCCAGGAGTGGGACGTCGTCCTCGCCGTCGACCAGTCGGGCTCGATGGCGCAGAGCGTGGTCTACGCCGCGGTCATGGCCGCGATCTTCGCCTCGCTCGACGTCCTGCGCACCCGGCTGTGCTTCTTCGACACCGAGGTCGTCGACGCCACCCCGCTGCTGACCGATCCGGTCGACGTCCTGTTCTCGACCCAGCTCGGCGGCGGCACCGACATCAACCGCGCGGTGGCGTGGGCGCGCGAGCACCTGGTCGAGCGCCCCGAGCGCACGCTGTTCGTCCTGGTCAGCGATCTCTACGAGGGCGGCGACGCCGGCCAGCTGGTGGCGCGCATGCGCGAGCTGGTCGAGTCGCGGGCCCGGGTGCTGTGCGTCCTGGCCCTCACCGACGACGGCCGGCCGTCGTACGACCACGGCCTGGCCCGCGAGCTGACCGCGGTCGGGGTCGCGTGCTTCGGCTGCACCCCGCGGCTGCTCACCGACGTGGTCGCGCGGGTGCTGCGCGGCCAGGACCCCGCGCCGCTGCTCGCCGCGGCGCGCGCGCCGCACGTGACGAGGTGACCGTGCGCCGCCTCGGCCTCGACGACCTGCGCGCGATCGTCACCGACGCCACCGAGCTGGCCAAGGGCGCCCGCCTCGAAGGCGACGGCGGGCTGGCGAACCTGGCCCGCCACGACGCCCGCCTGTACGCCGACGCCGCGGGCGCGGCGGCGGCGCCGTACAAGGTCACGATCACGTTCGGCGACGGCGCCAAGGTCACCGCGCGGTGCACGTGCATGGCGGCGCGGACCCGGCCGTTCTGCAAGCACGCCGCCGCGCTGCTGGTGGCGTGGGCCAACGGCCCCGAGGCGTTCGTCGAGAGCGACCGGCCGCCGCCGGGCGCGCCGGTCGACAAGAAGCGCGCGGTCAAACGCGGCAAGCGCGACCAGGCCGCGCTGCGCGCCGACGGCGTGGCCCGGGCGATCACGCTGGTCCGCGAGCTGGCGGCGACCGGCGTGGCGTCGGTGGCGGCGGGCCGCGCCGACGCGGTCCGCGATCTCGCCGAGGCGCTGCGCGCGGCGACGCTGCGGCGGCTGGCGGCGCGGGTCCACGCGGTCGCGGCGCTGCTGGCGCGCGCCGACGACGGCGGCCGGGTGCCGGCGGCGGCGATGGCGGAGCTCTTGTGCGACGTGCTCTTGACCGCGCGCAAGATCGAGAAGCACCTCGGCGGCGAGCCGCTCGACGATCGCCACGTCGAGGAGCTGATCGGCAAGACCTGGCGCAAGACCGACCGCGCGCCCGTCGACGGCCTGGCGCTGGTCGAGTACGCGTACCGCGCCGAGGCCACCGCCGACGGCTTCCTGATCCGCGAGGCCCGCTACCTCGACCTCGAGGGCGGCGGCCACTACGCCGAGAAGCAGATCCTGCCGGCGTGGCTGGCGCGCCGCACGCCGCCGCCGCCGAGCCGCGCCGGGGTCGTGCTGGTCGGCGCCGGCGGCAGCCTGTACCCGGGGTTCCCGCCGCGTCGCCTCGACCTCGAGCGCGTCGGCGAGCCGCGGCCGCTCGACGGCGCCGCGACGGCGCGGCTGGTCGGCCACGCCCTGCCCGGCGTCGGCGCCGCGCTGACCGCGCTGCAGGACCACCGCCGCGATCCGTTCGCGCCGGACCGGCTGCCGGTGGCGGTGCGCGTCGACGCGGTCGTCGCCGCCGCCGGCCGGCTCCGCCTGGTCGACGACGCCGGGCTGGGGCTGCTGCTGCCCGCCGCGCTCGCCCTCGACGAGGCGCTGGGCGCGGCGCTGCGCGGCGCGACGCTGCGCGCGGTGATCGGCGAGCTGGCGGTCGAGCACGCGCTGCCGGCGCTGACGCCGCTGGCGGTGATCGTCGAGGTCGGCGGGGTCGCGACGCTGCGGCCGCTGGGCCCGATCGCGAGCGGCGCGCGCGGCGGCAGGCGGCGCGGCCGACGACGACGATCGCGACTGGGTCGCGCCGGCGCGCGCCGCCGGCGCGTCGGTGGCGGCGATCCGGCTCGCCGAGGTCCGCGGCGAGGTCGCCGACCTGCTGGCGCAGGGCCTCGGCGCGTTCACCCCGCGCGCGGTCGAGGCGCCGGCGGCGCGGCTGCGCGAGCTGGGCGTGGCCAGGCCTGCCGACCTGCTGGCCGGGATCGCGGCGCGCCCGGTCGAGGACCGGCTCGAGGACGTCGTGCGCGTGCATCAGGTGCTGGGCGTCGCGCTGGTCCGGCTGCTCGGCGCCCAGCCGGTGGCGCTCGACGACCTCGAGGCGGTGCCGACCCACCCGAGCGTCAAGGTGCCGCGGCCGGCGCGGTGGCTCGCGCTCGACGAGGCGATGGCGGCGGCGGCGCGCGGCGAGCTCGATCGCTGGAGCGCGGCCGCACACCTGGCGCGCGCGATCGACGCGGTCCCGGCCGCGGAGCTGCTGGCCCGGGTCGATCCGTGGTGGTCGATCGCGGCGCTGGCGCCGATGGTCGCGGCCCGGGTCGCGGCGCTCGACGGCGCGGCGGAGGTCGCGCGGCAGGTGCTGACCCCGGCGCGGCAGGCCGGGCGGGTGGCGCGGCGTACCGCGGTGCGGGTGCTGGTCGCGACCGAGGCGGCGCTGGCGCGCGCGGTCGCCGCCGCGATCGGCAGCGACGGCGATCTCGGCCTGCGCAGCTTCGCGCTGGCGTGCATGGACGAGGCGCGGGCGCGCGGCGGCGCGGGCGGGCGCGCGGGCGACGCGGGCGGCGCGGCCGGCGGCACGCGCGCCGCCGACGGCGGCGACGTCGAGGCCGCAGCGGCGCGGCTGCGGCAGCGGCGGGCCATGGTCGGCGACCTGGCGCGGACGCTGGCGCAGGCGTCCGGCCCCGACGATCGCCGGCGCGCCGCCGCCGCCCTCGCCGACGCCGGCGACGACGCCGCGACCGCGGTGCTGCGCCGCGCGTGGCTGCAGGACAGCTCCGGCGAGGTCCGCGAGGCCGCGGCGATGGCGCTGGGCCGGCTCGGCGACGCCGAGGCCATCGACAGCTTCGTCGCGGCGCTGCGCCGGCGCGACGTCGACGGTGGCGCCGCGCGCGCCGCCGCGCTCGGCCTCGGTCAGAGCGGCGACGTCGCCGGCGCCGCGGCGCTGGTCGAGGCCCTGGTCGCCGGCTGGCGCCCGCCGCTGGTTGCCGAGTGCCTGCGCCTGGCCGGCGCGCCGGGCGCCCGCCGCCTGCTGGCGGCGATCGAGCGCGCACCGGCGGTGGCGAAGCGCAAGTCGACGCGCGAGATCCTGGGCGCCATGTCCGCAGGCGACATCGAGGCCCTGGTCGCCGAGCGGCTGGCCGAGCGCGGCAGCGGCGGCGGCGGCGGCAGCGGCGACGACGCCGCGGCCGACGACGACGCGCGGGGCGCGCGCGGAGGCGCACCTGACCGCGATCGGCAGGACGGGCCGGCGGCGTACGGCTGCGCCCGCGCGGTGATCGCTGCGCTCGGCGACGAGCCGAGCGGGAAGGCGGCGAAGGCCGCCGTGAAGCGCGCGAAGGCGATCCTGGGCTGAGCAGGGGCGCGACGGGGCCGCGGCCGTGGCCGTGGCCGTGGCCGTGGCCGTGACCGTGGCCGTGGCCGTGGCGGTGGCCGTGACCGTGGCCGTGGCCGTGGCCGCCCCGCCCGCCTCCGCCTCCGCCTCCGCCTCCGCCCCCGCCTCCGCCTCCGCAGCCGCCTCCGCCTCCGCCTCCGCCTCCCCGCCTCCGCCTCCGCCCCCGCCTCCCGCCTCCGCCTCCGCCTCCGCCTCCGCCCCCCCTCCGCCTCCGCCTCCGCCTCCGCCTCCGCCTCCGCCTCCCCCGCCTCCGCCTCCGCCTCCGCCTCTGCGGCCGCCGCCGCCTCCGCCCCCGCCTCCGCCTCCGCCTACGCCTCCGCCCCCGCCTCCGCGGCCGCCCCCGCCTCCGCCTCCGCCTCCGCCTCCGCCTCCGCCTCTGCGGCCGCCGCCGCGCCTCCGCGCCCGGTGACGCCCGCTTGTCGGGACGCGATCAGCCCGGCGTGGCATGGTCCGCGGTCGATGATCCCGTCGCAACGGACCCCGCGATCGACGGCGCGACGACGCGACGGCGCCGCCGCCGTGACGGGCGCGACCAGTATGGGGATCGGCGTGACGCCGCGCGGCCAGCTGACGCTGGTCGACGACGGCGACCAGGCCCCGGTCGGCATCGAGGTCGCGGCGCGGTTGCGCGCCGGGTTCGCGGGTGGTGACGGCGCGGGCCTGGTCTGGCTCGGCACCGCCGAGGTGCGCACCACGCTGCCGGCGTCGCTCGGGTTCTGGCGCGACCTGGGGGCTCGCTACGTCGCGACGGTGTGCGCGCGCGGCGAAGACGCGGCGGTCACACCGGTCGCGCCTCCGGACCTCGAGACGCTGACCGCGCTCGCCGCCGCGGCACCGCCGGCGCCCGGCGCCGAGTACGTCGACGCCGCGCTGCTCGACGCGGTCTGGCGCCGCCTCGACGACGCGTTCCGCGCCGAGGTCGACCGCACCCGAGGCGGGGTGGCGGCGCTGCTGCGGGCGCGTGACGCGGCCTGGCATCTGGTCGGGCGGGTCCACTTCAACCTCGCCGAGCACCGGGGCGACGACGACGCGCCGTTCGCGTTCCTGGCCACGTACACCACCAGCCTCAACCGTCAGGCGCGCGCGCAACACGTGCCGCTGGGCCAGGCGCTCCGCGACTACGCCGGGGCCCGGGCCCGGGCCCAGCTCCACGCCCTGCTGTCGCCGGTGCAGCGCGCCGCCGAGCGCTGCGCGTGGGTGGCGGAGCTGGTCGAGAGCGGCGACGTCTACCACCCGCTGCGCTGGAGCGCCGCCGAGGCGTCGCGCCTGCTCCGCGACGTGCCCGCCCTCGAGGCCGCGGGGGTGGTGGTGCGGATGCCGGCGGGCTGGGGTGGAGCCCGACCGCCGAGGCCGCAGGCGACCGTCACCGTCGGCAGCCGCGCGCCCGGCGGGCTCGGCCTCGACGCCCTGCTCGACTACCGCGCCGAGGTCTCGCTCGACGGAGAACCGCTCACCGACGACGAGCTCCGGGCGCTGCTCGACGGCGCCGACGGCCTGCGCCTGCTGCGCGGCCGCTGGGTCGAGCTCGATCGCGAGCAGCTCGCGGCAGCGCTCGATCGCCTCCGCGCCGCCGAGCGAGCCACCGCCGACGGCCTCAGCTTCGCCGAGGCCATGCGCCTGGTCGCCGGGGCGTCCCTCGCGGCTGACGACGCCGCGCCGCCCGAGGCCCGACCGCGCGTGGTGCCGGGCCCGTGGCTGGCCGAGACCCTCGCCGGGCTGCGCGCGCCCGACGGGCTCGCCGCGATCGAACCTGGCGAGGCGCTGCACGCCCGGCTGCGCCCGTACCAGGAGGTGGGCGTGCGCTGGCTGTATCTGCTGACCCGGCTGGGGCTGGGCGCCTGCCTCGCCGACGACATGGGCCTGGGCAAGACGATCCAGGTGATCGCGCTGCTGCTGGTGTCGCGCCGACCACGCGCCGCCACGCCCCCGAGCCTGCTGGTAGCGCCGGCGTCGCTGCTGGGCAACTGGACCGACGAGCTGGCGCGGTTCGCGCCCGGCCTGCGGGTGCGCATCGCCCACGCCTCGGCGATGCCCGCCGACCGGCTGACCGCCACGACGCCACCGGTGCTGCGCGACGTCGACCTGGTCATCACCAGCTACGGCACCCTGCCGCGGGTGCCGTGGCTGACCGCAGGCTCGTGGGACCTGCTGATCGTCGACGAGGCCCAGGCGATCAAGAACCCGGGCGCGCGCCAGACCCGCGCGATCAAGGCGCTGCGCGCGCGGGCGCGGATCGCGATGACCGGCACGCCGGTCGAGAACCGACTCGGCGACCTGTGGTCGATCTTCGACTTCCTCAACCCGGGGTTGCTGGGCACGGCGCGCCAGTTCACGACCTTCACCCGCCAGCTCGACGCCGGCGGCTACGGCCCGCTGCGCGCCCTGATCCAGCCGTACGTGCTGCGCCGGCTCAAGTCCGATCGCCGGATCGTCGCCGATCTGCCGGACAAGACCGAGGTGATCGCCTACTGCGGCCTGTCGCCGCGCCAGGCGGCGTTGTACCAGCAGACCGTCGACGAGCTGGGCGGGACCCTGCGGCGCGCGAACGGCATGCAGCGCCGCGGCCTCGTGCTGGCGGCGCTGACGCGGCTCAAGCAGATCTGCAACCACCCCGCGCACGGGCTGGCCGGCGACGACTGGCCCGAGGCCGACAGCGGCAAGCTGGGCCGGGTCCGCGAGCTGGCCGAGGTCGTCGCCGCCAAGCAGGAGCAGCTGCTGGTGTTCACCCAGTTCCGCGAGGCCACCACGCCACTGGCCGCGCTGCTCGCCAGCGTGTTCGGCCGCGACGGCGCGATCCTTCACGGCGGCACGCCGGTGGCGCAGCGCGCCCGACTGGTCCGACGCTTCCAGGACGGCGACGCGCCGTTCTTCGTGCTGTCGCTCAAGGCCGGGGGCACCGGGCTCAACCTGACCGCCGCCGCGCACGTCGTGCACTTCGATCGGTGGTGGAATCCGGCCGTCGAGGATCAGGCCACCGACCGCGCGTACCGCATCGGCCAGCACCGCAACGTCCTGGTCCACAAGCTGGTGTGCCGCGGCACCGTCGAGGAGAAGGTCGACGCCCTGATCGCCGGCAAGCGGGCCCTGGCCCGCGAGCTGCTCGAGGGCGACGGCGCCGCGGCGCTCACCGAGCTGTCCGACGCCGAGCTGATGGACCTGGTCGCGCTCGACCTCGGGCGCGCGATGGTCGAGGGTACCGGCAACGGCGCGGCGGCGAACCGCCGCAAGGAGCGACGCACATGAGCTGGGGGAGCGGCTACGGATACGGCTGGGCACCGAGCAAGACCGTGGCGCAGCGGCGCGCCGAGGCCGCGCGAGCGATCGCCAAGGCGGCCACGCGGGGCCGCGCCCTGGCGCCGGTGCGGATCGAAGGCCGCACCATCGCCCGCACGTTCTGGGGCAAGGCCTGGTGCGACAACCTCGAGCGGTACCAGGATCTCGCCTACCGGCTCGACCGCGGGCGCAGCTACGTGCGCAGCGGGTCGGTGATCGACCTGCGGATCGGGGAGGGCCGGGTGGAGTCCCAGGTCCTGGGCAGCGATCGGTACCAGGTGGAGATCGACATCGACCGCCTCGACGCCAAGGTGTGGCGGGCGATCCAGCGCGACTGCGCCGGCAGCATCGGCTCGCTGGTCGAGCTGCTCGGCGGCGAGCTCTCCGACGCCGTGATGACGCGGCTGTGCGCCGACGGCAAGGGCCTGTTCCCGACGCCGCGGGCGATCCACATGAGCTGCAGCTGTCCGGACTACGCCACGATGTGCAAGCACGTCGCGGCGACCTTGTACGGCGTCGGCGCCCGGCTCGACGCCGAGCCGTCGATGCTGTTCACGCTGCGTGGCGTGACCACCGACGATCTGGTCGCCGCCGTGACCCGCGAGCTGCCGGCGGCGAGGCCGGCACGCGGCGGCGCGCGGGTGCTCGACGGCGGCGACGACCTGGGCGCGATGTTCGGCATCGACCTCGCGAGCAGCGTCGGCGGGGACGACGCGGGCGACGCGGGCGACGCGGGCGACGCGGGCGACGCGGCGAAGGGGGCGAAGACGCCGAAGGCCAGGGCCAAGGCCAAGGCCAAGGCCAAGGGCAAGCCCAAGGCCGGGGCCAGGATCGGGACCAAGGCCGCGACCGGGAACAAGAACGAGGTCGCGGCCAAGACCGCGGCCATGGCCAAGGCCAAGCCCAAGCCCAAGCCCAAGCCCAAGCCCAAGGCCAAGGCCAAGACCAAGCCCAAGACCAAGACCAAGACCAAGACCGCGGCCAAGACCAAGACCAAGACCAAGACCGCGGCCGAGACCAAGACCAAGTCCAAGCCCAAAGCCAGGTCCAAGCCCAAGGCCGCGATCAGGACCAGCGCCCGGCCCCGGTGACGGGCCACGCGCTCGGCGCACCCACACCGGGCACCGGCGCCCGCGCGCAGAGCGGCCCGCTCGTCCGCAGACGGGCTCGTCGCACCTGCACGGAGACCGCCCCGCGCAGACGCCCGCGCTCAGGTCAACGCGCGCTGCATCGCCTCGGCCTGCTCGCGCGTCGCCATCCCGAGGTGCAGCCGGTACTTCTTCGCCGCCTGCACGATCAGCAGCGGGTACTCGACGCCGCGGCTGTACGCGGAGCGCAGCTCGACGCCCTTGATCTCGGCGCGCGCGACGTAGACCGAGTGCTTGTCCTGCGCCACGTAGTCGGCCGGCGTCATCGTCGCCAGCCTGGCCTCGGCGGCCTCGATCTCGCGATCGTAGCGCTCGGCGATCTTGTCGATCATCTTGCGGGCCAGGGCCCCGGCGACGCCGACCGTGCGCACCTCGCGGGTCGCGTTGCCCGTGCACAGGAGGTACATGCCGTCACGATCCCAGATCACGGTCCAGGTCCGCGCCCGCGCGATCAGGCCCGGCGGCGTCACGACGCGATCGATGCGCTCGCTCATCGGCGACGAGTAGAGCCCACGGCGGCGCGGCGAGCAACGCCCGCCGCGCCGCCGCATCCGCTTACCAGTTACCCCGCTCGTAGTCGCGCAGCCGCCAGGTCCGGCCGTCGAGGTGATCGACGACGGTCCCGTCCTGGCAGCGCACGGTGCGCCGCTTGTCGGCGCGCTCACCACGGCCGATCTGGGCGCGCCGGTCGCGCGCCCGGGCGTCGGCCACCCGCTCCGCCGCCAGCGCGACCAGCCGGGCCCGCAGGATCGCCAGCGCGCGCTCGCGATTGAACAGCTGCGACCGCTCGGACTCGCAGCGGACCCGCAGCCCGGTCGGCCGGTGCGTCAGTTGCACCGCGCTGTCGGTCTTCTGCAGGTGCTGACCGCCGCTGCCCGAGGCCCGGCACAGCGTCCACTCGAGGTCGGCGGCGCGCACCTCGACCGCCGCCGGCGCGACCTCGGGCAGGACCGCGACGGTGATGGTGCTCGAGTGCACGCGGCCCCGCTTCTCGGTGGGCGGCACGCGCTGCCAGCGGTGACCGCCGGCCTCGCCGGCGAACAGCGCCGCCGCGCCGCGCCCCGCGGCGCGGAAGACGATCAGCCCCGGGCGCTCGTCGACGAGCTCGAGGTCAAAGTCGCCTCCGCTCCCCGAGCTGGCCATAGATGCGCAGCTGCTCGCGCACCAGCAGGCGGGCGTCCGCGCCGCCCTCGGCGGCGCGGATCTCGACGATCACGATCTCCTCGTTCGACATCACGGATCTCCTTGTTCTCTGCTCGCTTCGCAAACGACTGCCAGGACGCTCGGCCGGTGGGCCGCGTCAAGGCTTGCGCGAAGGTGCAGACGAGATCGACATGACGAAGAGCTAGCTATCATGGGAGCGCGGGGCGCGCCAGGAGGAAGCGGAGGATGCAGTGCATGGGTGGGTGACCTCAGTCCTCCGGACTCATCGTCGCGCGAGTTGGATCTGCTGCCGCGAAGAGAACGTCTTGCTTCGAATCCGGTCCGTCCGTCTCGTCGCTATCGCGGCTCCCATCCGTCCACAAGCGCGAGAGTCTAAGTTAGTTGATCGAACGTGCTCCAGATCTCGGTTCTTTGTTGCCCGCAACTCGGGTTCGCGGCCAGAATGCAGGCATGTCGCGGAGTTCCATCGAGTGGACGGACGAGACGTGGAACCCGGTGACCGGGTGCGAGAAGGTCTCGCCTGGCTGCAAACACTGCTACGCGGAACGCTTTGCTGAGCGGTTCCGAGGCGTGGACGGTCATCCATACCAGCAGGGCTTCGATCCCCAGCTTCGCCCTGATCGAGTCGAACAACCGCGGGCCTGGAAGTCACCACGCATGGTGTTCGTGAACAGCATGAGCGACCTATTTGGCGACTTTGTACCTGATTCGTATCTCGCGAAAGTCTTCAGGGTGATGCGAGACACGCCGCAGCACACGTACCAGATTCTGACGAAGCGCGCAGAACGCCTGGAGACATGGACGCGTTCGCAGCGCTGGCTCTTGACCGCGTCGAACATATGGCTCGGCGTATCTGTTGAGGACAGGAAGTACGGCGTTCCGCGGATCGGGCATCTTCAGAAAGCCAATGCCGCCTGTCGGTTTCTCTCTGTCGAGCCGTTGCTGGAAGGGCTTGGCACTCTCGACCTTGCGAAGATCGACTGGGTAATCGCGGGTGGAGAGAGCGGGCCCGGTGCGCGTCCGATGCAACTCGAATGGGTGCGTAGCGTCCGCGATCAGTGCATCAAGAAGCGGGTCGCGTTCTTCTTCAAGCAATGGGGGGGCGTCCAGAAACACCGAAGCGGCCGAGTGCTGGACGGTCGAACGTGGGACGAGATTCCCGAAAGGTCTCGACTAGAACAGTCTCCCCTGGCCGCTCGGTAGCTTGGCGGTGATGCTGTTCCAGATCTTGTCGCCGAGCGAATCCTTGGACGCGAAGACTAGGTGGTAGAGCACCACCTGTTGCATGTTCTTGATGGACGGGTACGTCACGTCCCCGCGCTCCGGGTAACCGAGCATGGCGAGTTGGCGGCGAAAGAGTGGAATCAGCAGGCGCACGTCGTCTCCATGGACGATGTCAACACCCCATCTCGAGCGCGGCAGACCCAGGAATCCCTCGAAGCGCTCGTGCTCGAGGAAGTTGCGCTTCATCGACCCAAGTGGAAAGTGGATAATGAGATCCATCCGGGGAAACGCGGCGAGCTTACGGATCGTCTCGAATTTCAGGTTACTTGCCCCGAATGGATCGATCAGCGCGACCGCGAACCCGTTGGGTGGGATCTTGCCCACAACCTTGTCAATGGTCTGGTTGCAGTCTCCTCCGATGATCGTGACGCGTTTGTCCCCTTCGGTGCGCTTCTGAAGGGCGGCGATGTTCTCCTCATCGATGTCGCACAAGATAATGTCCGTGAAGCCGTGTTCCCGGTGCGGGATGCTCGTCGCGATGAGGGGACTCCCGTCGATGAACTCCACTGGTTCACGGACGCGGGCCTTCCCTGGACCCGCGAAGAGATCGATCAACGCCGTGCCACCCGTCCCTTTTGGGGGCATGAATCGCGCACGTACGTTGCGGGTCGCGGCGAGGTAATTGCGCAAATAGTGGTGCTTGTCCTTCGCCCACACTCCCACGCACTGGACCGGGAGCTGATCGATCGGATCGACAGCGGCGGTGCAGTTGCCGTTCCTCTTCTCGCACTTCTTCATGTTGCCCACTCCAGGCATTAGCATACGCCGATGCTATGACTCCGCGCCTCAAATACACACATCACAGCACCGCAGGACAGGAGTCTTCGCATCTGCCACCCGGCGCCGGCACGCTTGGAAGCGGCCACGCATCACCAGACCGCGCGCCCCCGCCCCTCACGCCCTGTGCAGCGCCCGGAGCGCCTCCCTCACCAGCTCCTCGATCGGCCGGCCCACGTGGGCCGCGCATGCGCTCGCTGCGGCACGGGCGTCGCCGGCCGGAAAGCCCAGCCCCCGCAGCGCCTGCTCGACCTCGGCCAGCGCGCCAGCGCGCCGTTCCGATCGATCGCGCTCGGCCGCCGGTCCGCGAGCTGGCGGCGGCGCGGCCGCCGGTGGCGACGTTCCGTACGGGCTCCCGTCGGCGTGCGCGACCTCCAGCGCGCCCGACGCGGCGCGCTCGATGCGCAGGCGACCCGCGTGGGCCGCGTCGTGATGGCCGCCGCACAGCGACACCAGGTTGGACATCGTGTGTGCGCCGCCGCGGGCGCGTGGCTGGATGTGGTGCACGTCGACGAAGCGTGACGACCGGCAGCCGGGCACCTGGCAGCGGCCGTGATCCCGCGCGACCACGGCGCGGCGGATCCGCGGCGGGATCGTCTGCGTTGCCCGGGCGACGGCGCCGCCGTCGACGCGGCCGATCACGGAGGCGTCGCAGCGCGCTCGCTGGCCGACCTCGGGCGGGACCTCGATGGCGCGCCCGCCGCCGTCCTGGGTGGTGCGCGCGCAGGTCGGACACACGGTCAGCGCGATCTGGTAGGCCGCGCGGCCGCCGGGCCGCGGACCGTCATCGTCACCATCGCCGCCGTGGCCGCGACCGTCGCCACGGTCGCCGCCGCCGAGCAGGTCGCGACACATCGAGGCCAGCAGATCGTCGTCGCTGACGGCCTCACCGCGCTCCAGCTCCAGGGCCAGCCGGGCGTCCCGCCACAGCGCGAAGGTCTCGGGGCTGACGTCGATCGACAGCGACCGCCGCACCTGCCCGGGGTCGACGGGATCGCCAGGCAGGTCGCCCGGGCGTCGCCCGGCGACCATGGCCTCGATCTCGTGCACGGTCTTGCCCGCCGCCGCCGCCAGCCACGCGGCCTCGGTGTCGTCGCGACCCACGCGGGTCAACTCGCGCACCGCCGAGTACGCGTGGTCGCCGCGGGCCAGGGCGCCGGCGATCTGCGGCAGCGCCTGCAGCGCGGTCGCGACCCGCAGACGCTCGCGCGCGGCGCGCGGCGCGTAGCCCAGCGTGCGCTCGAGGTACTCGGGCAGCGTCGCGTAGCCGAACCGGCGGTGCAGCTCGATCCGCTGCGCGTCCACCAGCCATCGGGCTTCGTCGGCGTCGAGCGCTGCACGCCGTCTGGCGACGCCGCGCAGCCTGCGATCGAGCAGGCGCCAGTCGGCGGCAGTGTCGCGCTCGGTCGGCGAGCCGTGGCCGTGGCCGTGGTTCACCCGCTCGTCGACGTTCTCTCGGTCATCGCTTCGTTCGAACACTCCACACCTCCCTGCGCACGCGCGCACTCCTCGCTTACCACGAGATATTTCGGGCTCCGCTCGTGGCCGCTGCGCCGCGAAGGACGCTCCGACCCTCGAAATCGAGGTCGAGCCTGGTTTCTGCCGACCTCGGGGAAGACGCCGCGCGTCGGCGGCGATCCGCGAGCGGTCCGGACTTCGCACCGCGATGCCGCCCCGGGATCCGTCAAGCACAATCGAACCGCGGGTGTCGATTGTCGTCCGACGTCCGGACAGAGGACGTCCGAATCGGCGGATCACGCCGTGCGCCGTTCCCGGTGCTGGCACCTACCGAGCTGGAGTGCGGACCCCGGGCTTGATCAACACGTGGTAGCCGCGGTCGGCGGCGTGGTGTTCGGCGGCGTGGTGTTCGGCGGCTTGGTCTGGGAGCTATCAAGGCACGCCGCCACCGCCCCGCCGCCCCGCCCCGCCCCGGTGACAGCGGTGAGACTTCATGCGATACGAGCGGGGTGTCGCGCCTTGCCTGGCCATCGACGCTCTGGTTCGCCGGCCTCGCCGCGTTCGCCGGCCTCGCCGCGCTCGCCGGCCTCGCCGCGTGCCAGCACCCGGCGGCACCGGCACCCGAGACGCACGTCGCCGCCGACGGCGAGCCCACGCCCACGCCGCCGCCGTCCGACGATGCCGGGGCACCGCGCGCGCTGCCGCCTCCGCCGGAGTCCGGCTGGACCACCGACCCCGGATGCCCCGACGGGTTCGGCTTCGGCGCCGGCGCGGAGGTCCCCTGCGCCCACCAGACCCGCAGCGACGTCGTGCGCTTCGGCCGGGCGACGATCGAGGGCACCTGCGACGACGCCACGGTCGGCGACACCCTCGACGGAATCTCGACCAGCCTCGAGGCGTGCTTCGGGAGCCGCGGCGACGATCTGACCCTCACGCTGCGCTGGCAGGTCGACGCCGAGGGCGGGCACCGCGGCTTCCGCGTCACCGGCGCCCCGACGCAGGTCGCGCGCTGCATCGTCGATACGCTCTCCGGTGACTACGGGCCGGCCCCGTTCATCGACGAGGGACCGTGCCAGATCGAGGTCCCGCTGGTGGTCGCCGCGCGCCCCTGAGACCCGCGGCGCCCTTCCCCGCGCCCGAACCGTCTCGACCGTGCCGCCTCGCCTGGCCCCGCCCCACGCTCCACGACCGCGCCCTCCCCGCCGCCCTCCCCTGCCGTATAGTCCGCGCCATCCGTCCCTCCTGGCTCGACCTCCCCGCGCGCGCCGGCCGACGCGCGACCGTCGCCCAGCTCGGCGTCGCCGCCGGCGCCGGTGCGCTCACGGTGCTCGCGTCGCCGCCGATCGGCCTGTGGCCCCTGGCCTGGCTCGCCTTCCTCCCCACGCTGTGGCTGATCGCCGGCGCGCCCCGCGCCAGCCGCGCCGGCCTGCTCGCCTGGACCACCGGCGTCACGATCACCCTCGGCGGCTTCCACTGGTTCGTCTTCCCCTTCGTCGATCACACCGGCACGCCGTGGCCGGCCGCGATCGCGCTGCTGCTAGGCCTCGCCGCCTACCAGGCGCTGTCGCTGATGCTGGCCGGCCGCGCCATCTGGTGGATCCGCGCGTGGAGCGCGCGCCGCCGCGGCCACCCGCTGCCCATGGCGCTGGTCGCGCCGCTGGCCTTCGTCGGCCTCGAGCACGCCCTGCCGGTCATCTTCCCGTACACGATCGCGATCTCGCAGACCTCGGTGCTGCCGGTGATCCAGATCGCCGACCTGTTCGGCGCCCCCGCGATCGCCGCGCTCCTGCTCGCGGTCGCCGGCGCCGCGTGGGACGTCGTCGAGCGCGGCCGCGCCGCCTGGCGCGCCCCCGCCGCCGTCGGCGCGCTGCTGGTCGCGACCCTGGGCTACGGCGCGTGGCGCCTCCACGACGTCGACGCCACCCGCGCCGCCGCGCCGCGCCTGCGCGTCGGCCTGGTCCAGCCCAACGAGCGCATGGACCTCGAGGCCCACGACCGCGACGCCGACCTCGCGCTGCTCGAGGACATGCAGCGCCAGACCGCCGCGCTCGAGGCCGCCGGCGCCCAGGTCGTGGTCTGGTCCGAGGCGTCGTTCCCGGCTGACCTGCCCCGCCGCCTCGCCCACGATCTGCCCGACAGCTCGCCGTGGCGGATCCGCCGCGGCTTCACCGTGCCGGTCGTGATCGGGTCGCTCAGCGAGGAGCGCGTCGACGGCACCCGCCGCCGCTACAACAGCGCCTACCTGCTGGTCGACGACGACGTCCGCGGCCGCCACGACAAGATCGATCGCGTCCTGGGCAGCGAGTGGAACCCGGTGGTCGAGTGGTTCCCGTCGCTGTCGAAGTGGATGCCGCCCGGGTTCTCGCGCGGCGACGCGCCCCAGACCCTGCCGCTCGACGTCGACGGCCGCACCGTCCGGCTCGGCCCGATGATCTGCATGGAGGACGTCGTGCCGCGGTTCGCCCGCGACCTCGCGCCCGGCCACCCCAGCGTCCTGGTCAACATGACCAACGACTCCTGGTTCGGCACCTTCGCCGAGCCCTGGCAGCACCGCGCCCTCGCCGTCTTCACCGCGATCGAACTGCGCGCCGACCTGGTCCGCGCCGTCAACACCGGCCCCACCGGCTGGATCGACGCCACCGGCCGGCTGCGCGCGCAGGGCCCGGTCCGCGCCGGCGGCGGCGTCGCCGCCGAGGGCCTGCTGGTCGAGGTCGCGATCATGGACGGCGGCCACACCCTGTACGCGCACATCGGCAACGCGTTCGCATGGCTGTGCCTGGCGCTGACGCTGATCGGATGGATCGTCGCGCGGCGGATCCGACGCGAGCTCGGGGTGGCGGAGTCCAGCGCCGCCGCCGCGGCCGAGCCGGCCGAGCGTACGGCGCCGCGTCCCGGCGCGCCATCGAAGCCGCGCAGCGCGACGCGGAAGCGCGGCAAGCGCCGGCGGTGACGCCACCCGTCCCGATCGCACGGCGCGGGGTGGCGCGGCTTCTCAGAGAGTGAGAAGCATTCGCTTCTCGCGCTCTGGATGATCGGCAGGTCCGACGAGGAACGTCGGACCTGCCTGCACGGAACGAGGTGGTTTCACGACCTCTCAGGGCCGGTAGTCGACGCGCTGTGGCATCCCGACGTCGCCCGGCACGACCGTGGCGCCGCCGTGTGCGCCGATCCGGGCGCGCTCGGCACGGTACGCGTTCTCGTTGGGCGTGGTGTCGTGCTCGTGGGTACCGATCCCGACCGCCTGGTGCTCCCACGACTGTACGTTGCCGAGGTTGGCATCGTGCATCGATCCGCCCAGGCCGGGTCCCGTGACGATGCCGCTGTTGTCGTCGGTGCCGCGCAGCTCGTGATAGGCGTGCGTCATCTCGTGAAACATGATCACGTCACCGCGGCGCTCGCGCCAACCGGCGCCGTGGTAGTCGACGGTCGGGTTGATGTTCATGTCGACGTCCGCGCCCACGCCCGGGGTCGAGGCGTCGGTCTCGTTCGTCGTGGGCTCGGTGTTGGCGGCGTTGTTGTCGAGCGCGCGCGGCATTGCGATGAGCGTGGAAGGTGAGGTCGTGACCGAGAGGGTTGTGCGCCAGCCCGTCGATCATCTCGCGACCGGTCTCCGTCTGCAGGATCCTGCCCATCTGCCCCATCGTGTCGCGCCGGTACTGGTCCTGGTCGGGCTGGTTCATCTCGCCGACCCCGAAGTGCATGTGGGTGCGATCCAGCCGGATGTCCGAGTACAGCCTGGCGGTGCGCTCGAACTCTTCCTCGGAGATCGGTTCGGCGCCGCCGTCCCTGGTGCGGGCGGGTGCGCCGGATCGATGATCTCGAAGTTGCCGCGCAGCTCGCGCTGCGCCTGCTGACGGTCGAGCAGGCCGACGGGATCGAGCAGCCCGAGCCAGCCTTCCTGCCCCAGTCCGCGCCCCAGATCGGCGAGGAGCTGACCCGCGTGGCCGAGCACGCCGTCCTCGGTACCCGCGATCGACGGCGCCCCGCGCCCGGGCCCGGTCGGCGTGTTCGCGACCGGCTCCGCCAGCGCCGGATCGATCGCGTGCTCGACCGCACCGATGCCGTCGGCCCACCACTGCCAGTCGGTCACGGCAAGTCCTCGATCGCGCCATGGACGACGACCGCACGGGTAGCCAGCACCCGGTAGTACGGCGTGGCCACCCGGCTGCCGTCTGCGAGCGTGACGTACTCCCAGTCGCGATCCTCCGTGCCCTGCGAGTCCAGGACCTGGATCTCGAGCTCGGCACGACGAAGCCCTGGTCGGAGCGGCTCCATCTTCTCCGGGTGGTATGGATGCCAGGCCGTCAGGGGCAACGGGATGTCCGCCGCGCCGGTGATCGACGCGCCGGCGGCAACAGGACGCATGCCCGGGGAGGGATTCGGGTGATCGTCGTGCGACGGGATGTCGAGGTTGCCGCGGAACAGGCTGGCCACATCGGCGGCCGCGCCGTTGCGAACGATCATCGCCTTCGACGCACGTGCGAGGCCGCCCTGCGCCCAGACCAGCATCTCGTCGACCACCCAGATCGTGCGCGCCGAGCCGTTGTGGAGCGCGTACTCGACGTGGAGCGAGTCCGCGCCACGCGTGATCGTCCAGTCGAGAGTCGCGTTCATGGGATTCGTGGCCTCCGGGACGGGGCTCGCAGCGTCGGCGGGCCGGGTACGGGCGACGGGGTCATCGGTGGCGCGACCGTCCCGGGTCGCCACCGGAGTCTCGCCCCGGTGACACCCGCCCGAGGCCACGAGCATCGCGACCACGAACAACGTCGTGCATTGCACGGGTTGACGGTAGCACCCGACACACGACGGGACACTCACCCCGGCCGGGCGACAGGGGACCCGGTTCCAGCGCCACCCCGCCTCCGGACGATCACCCCCCGGCGCTAGACTGCCTCGCTCGTGCTCCGCGTGACCCTGTCCAACCGGCTCGAAGAGCTGGCCGCCTCGCTCGCCGAGGCGCTGCCGGCCGACGATCCGTTCGCCCGGCCGACGATCGTCGTGTCGGGGCGCCTGGTCGCGCGCTGGCTGCAGTACGACCTGGCGCGCCGCCGCGGCGTCGCCGCCGCCCTCGATCTGCCGTCGCTCGAGGCCTTCCTCGACCGCACGCTCACCGGCGACGCCGACGCCCGCGCCGCCGGCCTCGTCGGGCTCGACCGGCCACGGCTCGCCGCGCTGGTCGCCAGCGCGCTCGCCGACGACGCGCTGATCGCCGAGCCGGCGATGGCGCCGGCTCGCGGCTACCTCGACGCCGACGGCGATCCCGACGCCCGCGCGGTCCGCCGCACGCAGCTCGCCGCCCGGGTCGCCGCGCACCTGTGGGACTACGCGCTGACCCGGCCGCGCTGGCTCGACGCCTGGGACGCCGGCCGGCCCGCCGACACCGGCGAGGTCGACGCCGCGACGCTGGCCTGGCAGCGCCGCCTCTACGACGTCGTCCTCGGCCCCACCGGCACTGCGGCGCGGCTCGCCGGTCCCGACGGCGCGGCGGTGGTCGCGGCGCCGATCCCGCGGCTGATCCAGGCCCGCAAGCGGCTCGGCCTGCCGCCGGCGCGCGCCGGCGGCCCGGTCCACCTGATCGGCTTCTCGTACCTGGCGCGCGCCCACGTCGACGCCCTCGGCGCGCTCGCCGAGCACGACGACGTCCACCTCGCGATCGTCACGCCGTGCGCCGAGTACTGGGCCGACGTGCCGGGCCGCCGCCGCGGCGCCCCCGTCGGCGACGATCCGCTCGCCCTGGTCCTGTGGGGCCGCCCGGGCCGCGACACCTCGTCGATGCTGGTGTCGGCGACCGAGGGCGACGTCGCCGAGCGCCACGTCGACACCGACGATCGCGGCACCGCGGTCGCGGCGTGGGCCCACGACGTCCTGCACCGGGTGCCGCCGCTGACCGCGCCCCTCGCCGAGCCGCCGCCGCCCGGGCTCCGCGTCCTGGCGTGCCCGTCGGTGGCGCGCGAGCTCGAGATCGTCGGCAGCGACATCTGGCGCCGCCTCGACGCCGACCCGACCCTGCGCGCCAGCGACGTCGCGGTCCTGGTCGCCTCCGATCACGATCGCTACCTGGCCCAGCTCGGGCCGGTGTTCGGCGGCCTGCACCGGCTGCCGTTCCACGTCGTCGACGCGCCCGCCGCCGGCCCGGGCCGGGTCGCCGAGGCCGCGGCGCTGCTGCTCGAGCTGCCGCGCGGCCACTTCACCCGCCGCGAGCTGCTCGCGGTCATGACCCACCCGTCGGTGCTGGCCCGCCACCCCCACGTCGATCCGGCCGACTGGATCACCTGGTGCGAGCACCTCGGCATCGCCCGCGGCGCCGACGAGCACGACCACCGCGGCACCTACCTCGACGGCGCCGACGGCCGCGACGCCTTCCACTGGTCGCAGGGCCTGCACCGGCTCGCGCTCGGCGCCTTCGTCGCCGGGCCCCGTGCCGGCGTCGACGCCCCGGTCCGCACCGCCGGCCGCGAGCTGCTCGCCGAGGAGCTCGCGCCCGACCAGCACGCCAGCGCCGCCACCTTCGCGCTGCTGGCCCGCTCGCTGATCGCCGACGCGCGCTGGCTGGCGTCGCGCACCGAGCCGCTGACCCGGTGGGCCGAGATCCTCGCCGCCGTCGTCGACACCTACACCGGCGTCCCCGGCGACGCCGATCCCGACGACGCGGTCGCGCGCGAGCGGACCCGCGTCCTCGACCAGCTGCGCGGCGTCGCCGACCTCGATCTCGACCGCCGCGCCGTGCCCTACGCCGAGGCGCTCGAGCTCGCCGCCGGGCGCCTCGAGACCCTGCGCGAGGGCCGCGGCGAGCCGCTCGCCCACGGCGTCCTGGTCGCGCCGCTCGAGCCGATGCGGCCGCTGCCGGCGCCGCTGGTCTACGTGATCGGCCTCGGCGAGGGCCTGTTCCCGTCGGGCGAGCAGCCGTCGCCGCTCGATCTGCGCGGCGACCACCAGCTCGGCGACGTGTCGCTGCGCGATCGCGATCGCTACGGCTTCCTCGAGGCGCTGCTGGCGGCGCGCGGTGACGTCACCCTCAGCTAC
Organism: Kofleriaceae bacterium; assembly: GCA_020633495.1. Lineage (GTDB taxonomy): Bacteria > Myxococcota_A > Polyangia > Haliangiales > Haliangiaceae > WYBA01. The sequence goes on from JACKDR010000001.1 coordinate 510,597, forward strand.
GTCGCCCGCGACGAGCTGACCGGCGAGCCGCGGGCGCCGTCGTCGGTGATCCACGAGCTCGCCGACGCGCTCGCGCCCTACCTCGGCGTCGACGGCGGCGCCGCCGCGCTCGCCGCGCTGACCGTGCCGCACCCGCTGCGCCGCTGGGACGACCGCTACCTCACCGACCCGCGCCTGACCGCCAGCGTCGCGCCGGCGGCGCACCGCGAGCGCCACGCCGTCGCCGTCCGCGCCGCGCTCGACGAGCACCTGCGCGCGGTCGGCCGCGCCGCGCCCGACGCCGCGCGCCTGCGCGAGCTGCTCGCCGCCCACCAGCTCGCCGAGCTGCGCGGCGCCCTCCGCCTCGACCTCGCCGACGGCGTGCCGCCGCCCGCGGTCGACGACGCGCCGCTGCAGCTCAGCCTGGCGGCGCTGCGCCGCTTCCTCGAGGCCCCGGTCCAGGCCTGGGCCCAGGTCGTCCTGCACCTGTTCGACGACGGCGCCGACGACCTCGCCGAGCACGCGCTGCGCGAGGACGAGCCGTTCGATCCCACCGGGCTGTCGCGCGCGATGCTGCGCCGCGACGCGTTCGCGCGCGCCCTCGCCGACGGCGCCGGCGCCGACGGCCTGCCGACGGCCGCGGCGCTCGACGCCGCCTACGCCGCGGCTCGCCACCGCGCCGCGCTCGCCGGCCAGGTCCCGCTCGGCGTCTTCGGCGAGGTCGCGGCCCGCGTCGACCTGGCCCAGCTCCACCGCTGGCGCGACGCCATCGAGGACCGCCAGCTGCGCGGCCCGTGGACCCGGCTCGCCTTCGGCCGCGCCACCGTCGACGGCGCCCGCCTCGAGCGCGCCCTGGCGATCGACGTCGAGCTCGGCGACGGCGACGCCCGCCGCCGCCGCCGGGTCGAGCTGGTCGGCACCACCGAGCTGTGCTGCGGCGACGACCTGGCGACCTCGGTGATCCTGGTCAACAAGGTCCAGGCCGAGCACCACCTGCGCCACGCCCTCGATCACCTCGTCCTCGCCGCCGCCGGCGTCACCGCGGGCGCGGCCCGCACCGGGCTGGTCCTCGGCGACAAGATCGACGACAAGGCGCTGGCGCCGTGGACCGCCGACGCCGCCCGCGATCACCTGGCGCTGCTGATCGGCGAGCTGCTCGAGCAACGCCACGCCTACCTGCTGCCGTACCGGGTCGCGCTCGACGTCCTCGCCGGCAAGACGCCGCGGCTGCGCCACGCCACCGACAAGGTCGCCACCTCGCTCGGCTTCGGGCCGCTGCGCCGCGACGACGGCCTGACCCTGCCGCCGGACGCCGCCGACCTGGCGCGCCGCCGCCTCGGGCCGCTCCTCGATCGCATGATCGGAGGCCGGCGATGACCGCCCACGTGCCCCGGCCCGCGATCCTCCCCGATCCGGCGCAGCGCCTGCTCGTGGTCCAGGCCTCGGCCGGCACCGGCAAGACGTTCTTCCTCGAGCACCGCGTCGTCGACCTGCTGCTGCGCACCGACGCCACGATCGACCGCCTGCTGGTGGTCACGTTCACCGAGAAGGCCACCGCCGAGCTGCGGGCCCGCATCCGCGACAAGCTCACCGCCCTGGCCCACGCCCCCGACGACGCCGGCCCGCCCGCCGACACCCCGTGCTGGACGATCGACGCCGCCGCGCGCCGCAAGCTGCGCGACGCCCTCGCCGGCTTCGACCGCGCGCCGATCCACACGATCCACGGCTTCTGCCAGCGGCTGCTGGTCGAGGACGCGTTCGCCGGCCGCCGCCTGTTCGACCAGCAGCAGGTCCCCGACGACGTCGCCTTCACCGAGGCCTACCACCAGGCGCTGCGCGAGGAGCTGGCCCGCCAGCCCGCCGAGCGCCGCCTGCTCGAGGCCTACCTCGACGCCGGCGGCGGCTCGATCGCGACCCTCGGCGACGTCCTGCTGGCGTGCGTGCGCCGCGGCGCGCCGGTGACGCCACGGCTCGAGGTCGACGACCTGCTGGCGCAGACCGCGCGGTTCGCCGCCGCGCTCCACGCGGTGGTCGCTCGCGGCACCGCCACCGCGATCGCCGGCGTCCTCGGCACCACCAACGGCAACACCAAGCGCGCGCTCACCGCCAAGCTGACCCGCCTCGGCACCGCCCTCGCCGAGGCGGTCGCCAGCGAGGCCGATCCGGAGCCGCGCGCGGTCGCGGTCCTGGCCGCGCTGGCCCGGCTGCGCGCCGACCACGCCGGCCTCGACGAGGCGCCCGACAAGCTCAAGGACCCCACCCCGGCCGGCGTCGAGCTGATCGACGCCGCCGCCGCGCTGGTCCGCGGCTTCGTGCCGCTCGAGGCGGCGTGCGCGGCGCGCTTCCTCGATCCGGTGCTGCGCCGGGTCCGCGCCGGCAAGTCGCGCCGCGGCCAGTTCGACTTCCAGGACATGCTGCGGCTGGTCCGCGACACGCTGCTCGGCGAGCGCGGCGCCGAGCTCGCCGAGCGGCTGCGCCGCCGCCACCCGTGGGCGATGATCGACGAGTTCCAGGACACCGACGAGGTCCAGTGGGACATCTTCCGCCGGGTCTGGGCCGACGGCGACCGCACCAGCCTGACGATCGTCGGCGACCCCAAGCAGGCCATCTACGCGTTCCGCGGCGCCGACGTCCAGACCTACCTGACCGCGCGCGCCGACCTCGAGGGCCGCGGCGCCGACACCGTGCCGCTGGTCGACAACTACCGGTCGTCGGGCGACGTCGTCGAGGCGGTCAACGCGCTCTTGCGCAGCCACGGCGAGTTCTTCACCGGCACGATCCAGTACGACCACCCGGTGCGCGCCGCCGGCGGCGTCACCGCGACCTGGCCCGACGGCACCGCGCCGTCGCCGGTGCACGTCTTCGAGATCGCGCCCGCGGTCGACGGCGAGAAGCTGGCCGCGCCCGACCTGCTCGAGACCCTGGCCGAGCGCGCCGCCGAGGAGATCCGCCGGCTGCTCGACGATCCGGCGTACCGGCTGCGGGTCACCGATCGCCACGGCCAGCAGCAGACGCTGGCGCCCCAGGACATCCACGTCCTGACCCGCACCGGCAAGGAGAGCGACCGGGTCGCGGTCGCGCTGCGCGCCCGCGGCGTGCCGTGCGCGCTGTACCAGCGCGAGCACCTGTTCGAGGCCCCCGAGGCCGCCGAGGTCGCCGACCTGCTCGACGCCGTCGCCGACCCGCGCGATCGCACGGCGCGCCTGCTGGCCTGGAACACCTCGTTCTTCGGCGTGCCGCTGGCCGACCTGCGCGACCTCGCCGAGGTCCCCGACGGCCACCCGCTGATCGCGCTGCTCCACGACTGGCGCGGCCTGGCCCTGCGCAAGGACTACGACCAGCTGTTCGCGCGCGTCCTCGACGACACCCGGTGGATCGAGCGCGCCGTGGTCGCCGGCGGCGGCGAGCGCGCGATCACCAACGTGCTGCACCTGTTCGAGCTGCTGCACGACGACGTCGCCCGGGCGCCGTGCGAGATCCACGAGCTGGCGGCGCGCCTGCGCGGCTGGATCCGCACCGGCACCACGACCCGGCCCGACGACATCGACCTGCAGCGGCTCGAGACCGACCGCCACGCGGTGCAGATCATGACGATCCACCGCGCCAAGGGCCTGGAGGCCGCGGTCGTGTTCGTGGTCGGCGGCTACGGCGGCACCTTCCCCGACAAGGTCCACCTCTACCACCAGCCCGACGGCCGCCGCTTCCTCCACGTCGGCCCCGCGGTCGGCGACGTCGACGCGCTCATCGACGCCGACCTCCGCGAGGAGAACCAGCGCCTGATGTACGTCGCGCTGACCCGGGCCCGGGTCCGGCTGTACCTGGCGTCGGCGCCCGGCGACTACAAGCACAGCCCGATCCTGCCGCTGCACCGCTGCGTCGGCCTCGCCCTCGCCGCCCGCGCCACCGACGCCGACGCCCGCCGCCTGTTCACCAGCGAGGTCGTGCGGGTCGGCAGCGTCCTGCCGCCGCCGCCGGTCGAGGTCGCCGACGACCTGCGCGGCTGGCGCCCGCCGGCGCCGCCGGCGCCGCCGCCCGAGCCCGACTGGGCGGCGCGACGCGACGCCCGCGGCGGCGTGCCGGTGACCTCGTACTCGCGGCTGCGCCCGGCCGGCGGCCGCGCCAGCGATCGCGACGACGTCCGCGCCGAGCAGCGCGACGCCAGCCGCGAGGTCGCGCCCGACGATCTGCCGCCCGGCGCCGCCACCGGCCTGTTCCTGCACGACGCCCTCGAGCACCTGCCGTTCGCGACCGCGCGCGAGCAGGCCGATCCCGGCGCGTGGGCCAACCGCGCCGACGTCGGGCCGGTGCTGGCCCGCGCGGCCCGCCGCCACGGCGTCGACGAGCGCCACCTGCCGCGGGCGGCGACGGTCCTGCACGCCGCGCTGACCCGGACCCTGCGGCTGCCCGACGAGGTCCTGCCGGCGCTGGCCGACGCGACCCGGCTGGCCCGCGAGGTCGAGTTCGTCTACCCGCTGGGCGGCGGCTTCGCCCGCGGCTACATCGACGCGCTGGTGGCGTGGGACGACCGGCTGTGGGTCGTCGACTACAAGAGCGACATCCTCGGCGGCCTCGGCGCCGCCGACGCCGAGCGCCACGTCGCCGAGCACTACGCCGATCAGCAGCAGCTCTACGGCCTGGCCGCGGCGCGCATGCTCGGCCTGCGCGACGCCGACGACGCCCGCCGCCGCCTCGGCGGCCTGCTGTACCTGTTCCTGCGCGGCGGCGAGGTCGTCCACCGCGCGGTGGCCTGGGACGAGCTGGCGGCGTGGACCGCGAGCCTGGGCGCGCGCGTCGACGCCGGAGGCTGGGCGTGACCCCGCCGCGCCGGCCGCGCGCCGGCAAGCGACGCGCCGCGGTGGCGACGGCGCCGCGCGGGCTGTCGCCGCGCGGCGCGTGGTGGCGTCGCGCTTCGACGACGCCCGCCGCGGCGACGAGCTGCGGGCCCGGCTCGGCGCCGGCGCCCGCCGCTTCGACCTCGGCGACCAGGGCCTGTACCTCGCCGAGGAGGTCGTCGACTGCGATCCGTTCCTGCCTGGCCGCGACGCCGCGGCGCTGACCGCCGCGCTGATCGCGACCCAGGTCGCGGCGCGCCAGGGCTCGACCTGGCTGCCGCTCGACGGCGCCGGCGCCGCGCCGCTGCGCGAGATCGTCGCGGCGCTGCTGGGCGGCCCCGACGGCGCGGCGCCGACCGCGATGGTCGACGGCGTCGTCGCCGACGTCCTGCGCCTGGCGCGCCAGCCGGCGCTGGGCGGCCTGGTCGGCGCCGCCGGCCAGCTGACCCCGCTGGTCGTCGACGACGACTGCCTGTACCAGCACCGCCTGTGGTGGCTCGAGACCGAGCTGGCCGCCGCGCTGGGTCGCCGGCTCGCCGGTGACGCGATCGCCGCCGACGCCGCGGCGGTGCCGGCCGCGGTCGAGGCGGTCACCGCCGCGCCCGCCGGGGTCGTCTTGACCCCGCAGCAGGTCGCCGCGGTGCGCACCGCGCTGACCGGCCGGCTCGGCGTCGTGTCGGGTGGGCCCGGCACCGGCAAGACCGCGATCGTCGTGTCGCTGGTGCGCGCGCTGGCGCGCCTCGACGTCGACGCCGCCGGCGGCGTCGCGCTGGCCGCGCCCACCGGCAAGGCCGCGGCGCGCATGACCGAGTCGGTGGCGCGCGCGCTCGCCGCCATCGGCGCCGGCGGCGGCGAGGTCGCGGCGGTCGACGCCGCGCTGGCGGCGACGCCGCCGGCGGCGCAGACCGTGCACCGGCTGCTGGGCTGGCGGCCGGGCGGCGCGATGCGCCACGGCAAGGGCGCGCCGCTGCCCCACGCCGCGGTGATCGTCGACGAGGCGTCGATGATCGACCTGGCCCTGATGGAGCGCCTGGTCCAGGCCCTGCGCCCCGACGCCCGGCTGATCCTGCTCGGCGACGCCCACCAGCTGCCGTCGGTCGACGCCGGCGCCGTGCTCGCCGATCTGGTCGCGCTGGCCGGCAAGGACGGCGCGCCGTGGGCGATCACGCTGACCGAGAGCCACCGCATGCGCGCCGACGATCCCGACGGCCGCGCCGTGCTCGAGGCGGCGCGCGCGGTCGACGCCGGCCTGCCGCACCGCCTGTTCGACGGCGCCGAGCGCCTGGTGGCGCGGCGCGCCGCGGTCCGCGACGCCACCGGGCGCGGCGTCGAGCTGGTGACGATCGAGACCGCGGCGCAGCTCGGCGTCGCGATCGACCAGTGGTGGCGCGCCTACGCCGACGATCCCCGGTTCGACGCGCTGATCCGGCGCGGCTACCGGCGCCGCGGCGTCGGCTGGGTGCCCGGCGATGACGACGCCCTCGCCGAGCTGCTCGGCCTGCACGAGCGGCGCCGCCTGCTCGCGGTGACGCGCGGCCTCGACACCGGCACCGAGGCGATCAACGCCCGCCTGCACGCGATGATGCTGACCCGGTCGTCGACCGAGCTGGCGCCCGAGTTCGTCCCCGGCGAGCCGGTGCTGATCACCGCCAACGACTACGAGCGCAGCCTGTTCAACGGCGACCAGGGCGTGGTCGTGCGCGTCGTCGACGACGACGGCGCCCAGCGCTACCGCGCCGTGTTCCGCCGCGGCGCCGAGCTGATCGCGTTGCCGCTCGACGCCGTGCGATCCAGCATGGAGCTGGCCTGGGCCATGACCGTCCACAAGAGCCAGGGCTCCGAGCTCGATCACGTCGCGCTGCTGTTGCCGCGCGACGACCTGCCGCTGTGCACCCGCGAGCTGGTCTACACCGCGCTGACCCGGGCCCGGCGCGGCGCGCTGATCCTGGGCACCGCCGACGGCCTGGTCCAGGCGGTCGAGCGCGGCGCGGTCCGCCGCTCCGGCCTGGCTGGCCGCCTCGCCGCGGCGCTCGCCGCCGCCGCGCCGGCGCGCGCGCCGCGGGGCCGACCGATGACCGGCGCGCCCCAGGTGGCGCCGACGACGGCGCGGCCGCCGTCGCGCCTGGCCCCGGCGACCTGGCGTGCCCGCACCGCGACCGCGACGACCGCGGCGTGTGCGCCGCGTGCGGCCACTGCAGCCACGACGTCGTCCTCGGTAGTTGACGGCGTGTTTACTCGCCCAGTTACGCTGCAGGTCCGGCGACGTATCGAAGCTGAGCATCCGAGGTCATGATGATAGCCCGCGGTTCAGCACGAGTGCGAGTCCTTGCTATCGACAACCGTATGGCCGCGTCGCCCAATTGACTAGCGCGGCGCGACCGGACAGCGCCGCCGCGGTCGCGCTATCGTGCGCCGTGCCGTCGTTCTCCCCCTCGCGTGCCGCGCTGCGCGGCCTGCTCCGCGTCGCCGCCGCCGCCGAGCCGCTCTTCGGTGGCGCCGTCCACCGCGACGGCAACGTCCTCGATCCCGAGCTGCACGCCGTGCTCGCCGCGGCCCAGCGCGCCGGCCTGGCGTCGATCGAGACCCTGCCGGTGCCGCAGGCCCGGGCCCGCGCGGCGCGCCTCTTGCGCGCCTTCGACGCCGCGCCCCGGGCGATGGCGCGGATCGTCGACACCCACGCGCCGGGCCCGGCCGGGCCGCTGCCGGTCCGGGTCTACGTGCCGCACGGCGCCGGCGCCGCGATGATCGTGTTCTTCCACGGCGGCGGCGGCGTCATCGGCTCGGTCGACAGCTACGACCTCACCGTGCGCATGCTGGCGGCGCGCACCGGCTGCGTCGTGGCGTCCGTCGACTACCGGCTCGCGCCCGAGGACCCGCACCCGGCGGCGATCGAGGACGCGGTGGCGGCGTGGGCGTGGGCCCGGGCGGCCGCGCCCCGCTTCGGCTGCGACCCGGCGCGGCTCGCGGTCGCCGGCGACAGCTTCGGCGGCTTCCTCGCGGCCTGGGTCGAGCGCCGCGCCCGCGACGCCGGCCTCGGCGCGCCGGCGCTGACCGTGCTGATCTACCCGCTGCTCGACCTGACCCTGACCCAGCCGTCGATCGACACCTTCGCCGACGGCTTCCTGCTGACCCGGGCGATGATGACCTGGTTCCGCGGCCTGTACCTGCCGGGCGACGACGCCGCGCGGCGCGCTGCCTCGCCGCTGCTGCTCGACGACGTCCGCGACGCCGCGCCGGCGCTGATCGTCACCGCCGGCTTCGACCCGCTGCGCGACGAGGGCGCGGCGTGGGCCGAGCGGCTGCGCGCCACCGGCGCCCGCGTCACCTACCGCTGCCACCCCGAGCTGGTCCACGGCTTCATCGGCCTCACCGGTGGGTTCCGCCGCGCCGACGCCGCCACCCGCGCCCTGTGCGACGACGTCGCCGCGGCGCTCGGGCGCTGACCGGCCGCGATCGACGTCGCGCTTGACCGGCGCGTCGTCTCATACTACATACGTCGTATATTCAGTTATGAGCTACTCGCTCACCTACTCCCAGGCGGTGCTGGTCGTGGTCTACGTCGCCGACAAGATCCGCCAGGGCTTCTACGACTACGTGCCGACCCGCGCGATCGCCACGTCGCTCGGGATCCCGGCGCCGACCACCGCCAAGATCCTGCAGGCGCTCGGCCGCGCCGGCCTGATCGAGACCCGCGAGGGCGCCAAGGGCGGGGTCCGGCTCGCCGTCCCCGCCGCCGACGTGTCGCTGCGCGACATCCTCGACGCCCTCGAGCACAAGCGGCCGCTGTTCCAGACCCACGCCCACGTCCGCGCCAAGGGCGAGCGCCCGACCCGCGCCCAGGCCGCGATCGGCCGCGCCCTCGACGGCGCCGAGCAGGCCATGCGCGCCGAGCTCGCGCGCACCAGCGTCGAGGACATCCTGGCCCACTTCCCGGCCCGGCCCCGCTGACCGGCGCCCCCGGCGCGGCCGGGTCGACGCGCGCCCATAACTAGATATACAACGTATTCAGTTTAACTCGAACAACGGGAGGATCCCGTGCCAACCCGCCCCGTCGTCACCCGCGCCGTCACCGCCCTGGCCCCGGCCCTGGCCGCCGCGCTCGCCGTCACCGCCGCGACCCGCCCCGCCGCCGCCGACCCCGCCGCGATGGTCGAGACCGACCCCGCGACCTTCGCGCTCGGCGGCTTCGCCGCCCACCTCCGGGTCCGGCCCGGGCCGCGTCACCTCGTCGTCGGCGCCGGCGCCTACGCCCTCGACCTGCCGGCGCTGCTGGTCGACGCCCGCGCCGCCAACCGCGACGCCGGCTGGCAGGTCCGCCTCACCGGCGCCGCCGGCTTCGTCGATCACTACCTCGCGGCCGCGCCCCGCGGCTGGTTCGTCGGCGTCGAGGTCGCGGTGCAGCGCTACCGCTACCGCAACGACGACGTCCCCGGCATGGAGGCCGCGACCGTCGACCTGCTGGTGATGCCGCGCGCCGGCTATCAGTGGCGGCCGTTCGCCGCCGGCTTCTACGTCCTGCCGTGGCTCGGGCTCGGCTACGCCGCCGAGGTCGCCGGCGACCGCCGGGTCGGCGACCGCGAGTACGCCGCGTCGCCGGTCGTGCCGTACGCGGCGGTCCACCTGGGCTGGGAGCTGTGAGCGTCCCCGCCCCGCTGCTGTTCGCGTGGGTGCGGGGCGCCGACTTCGACCGCGCCGTCCACGCCGACGCGGTCGCGATCGTCCCCGCCGACGACGGGCGCACCTGGCTCGACGTCGGCTGCGGCCCCGGCCTGGTGTGCCGCCTCGCCGCGGCGCGCGGCTACCGGGTCACCGACGTCGACCGCGATCGCGCCGCGCTGGCCCCGGCGCCGGCCGCCCGGCACGTCCACCCGCTCGCTCGGCGGCAGGGTCGAGGCCCGGTGCTTCGCCCGGCCGAGGTCCGACGAGGCCAGGTGACCCGGTGCGGTGGCGCCGTGCTACGATCGGCGCTCGTACGTGACCCGTGTCCTGCTCGCCCTCGCGGACCTCGCCCTCGGCGTTCAGCTCCAGGAGACGCTCGAGGCGCACCGCGTGCAGGTGCGGTGGGATCCGACCGCCGCCGACGGACCGCCGCCGGGGCTCGCGGGCAGTGGCCAGGTCGAGGACGTCGTCGTGGTCGACGCCGACGGCCTGGGTTCGCGGCTCGGCGACGTCCTCGACGCCTGGCGCGGGCTCGATCCGGCGCCCGGGGTGATCGCGCTGGGCGGCACCCAGGCCGCCGCCGGCCACGCCGCGGACGCCCGGGTCACGCTGGTGTCGCCCACCGACGACGCCGCGACGCTGCTCGAGGCGGCGCAGGAGGCGTTGCGGCTGCGCTTCGCCGGCAGCATGACGCGCGGCCTGGCGCGACGCGCGCTGCTGGTCGAGAAGGTCGCCGATCCGATCGCGGACGCCGCCCAGATCGTCGGCGCCGCGCGCGCGATCGACGTCGAGATCCCGCGCGAGGCGCTGCGCTGGCACGCCCGCAGCTACGTGTGCGGCGACCCGGCCACGATCGCGGCGCTGCGCGAGGTCCGCGCCCTGACCATCCCCGAGGTCGAGTTCAGCCACCACCTCGACGGCACGTTCACGGTCCAGACCCTGGTCAAGCGAGGCCCGATCGACGCCTGGCACGCGGCACGGTTCATCTGGGCGCTGACCTCGGTGGGCGCCGCGAAGATCACCCGCGAGCCGCTCGATCTCGCGACCCCGCGCCGGCGCGCCCTGGCGCTGATCCGCCAGCACCTGCGCGGGCGCCAGGCCCGGCTCGAGAAGAGCACGTTCTACGACATCCTCGAGATCACGCCGGCCGCCGAGACCGAGGACATCGAGGCCGCGTACGAGCTGGTCGGGCGGCGCTACGCGCCGCAGGTCCTGGGGGCGTTCGATCTCGGCGAGCTCGGCACGATCGTCGAGCCGATGTGGGCGCAGGTCGAGAAGGCCCGCTCGGTCATGCACGACATCTCGGCGCGTGGTCGCTACAACGACTGGCTGCGCGGCCGGTGGAACGAGATCCGGACCCGCTGGGCGATCGAGACGAGCGCGGCCCAGACCGCGGTCGAGTCGTACGCGCGCGGCCAGCGCGCGCTCGGCGACGGCGACGTCCACCGCGCGGTCGGCGACCTGGCCGCGGCGGCGCGCAACCACACCGGGCACCCCGAGTACGAGGCCGGCCTGGCGTGGGCGCGCTACCGGGTCGAGGCCGGCCGCGACGGCGCCGACCGCGCCGCGATCGCGCGCCGCGAGCGCGCCAGCGCCGAGGCCGCGATGTGGGGCACCCGGCCGTGGCCGCGCGCCAACCTGGCGCTGGCGCTGCTGTGCGCCGCCGATGGCGATCCCGACAGCGCGCGCTGGCACCTGCAGGAGGCGCTGGCGATCGATCCCAACCTGCCCGCGGCCCAGCAGCTGCTCGCCCGCCTCAACCGCCGCTGACGCGACGCGCTCGCCGCGCTCGTCCGCGCGGCGTCGATCAGGCCGTGGCGCGGTGCACGCACCTGCGCCCGCGACGACATCTCCGCCACGACCCACACCCTCCCCGCTCACCCCGAACCGCGCAGCACGCACGCCCTCCCCGCTCACCCCGAGCGCAGCCCGAGCGGCGCAGCACACGCGCCCTCCCCGCTCACCCCGAGCGGACGACCGACGGCCGTCGGAGATTTGCCGCAAGACGAACCGGGTCAGGTCGCCTGGTCGACATGGTTCGCTCACCTCGAGCGGAGCCCGAGCGGCGCAGCCGCGAGGGCGAAGTCGAGGCGTGGATCGGTGCGGTCTCGGCGGCGCACCGGTGCCCGCCCCCTCGACTCCGGGGTCGGTGCTGCGCACCTCCCCCTCCGCTCGGGGTGAGTGCTGTCAGGCCCAAACCCGCGGTCAACCGATCGCTGCGCCACGCAAGATCAGCGGCTTGGCCCAGCTGTTCGTTAGGAGCGCAGCCCGAGCGGCGCAGCACGCACGCCCTCCCCGCTCACCCCGAGCGCGGCCCGAGCGGCGCAGCACGCACGCCCTCCCCGCTCACCCCGAGCGCAGCCCGAGCGGCGCAGCACGCACGCCCTCCCCGCTCACCCCGAGCGCAGCCCGAGCGGCGCAGCCGCGAGGGCGAAGTCGAGGGGGCGGGCGCCACGACGCACGCCACCCTGCGAGGGACCGCCGCTAGTTCAGCAGATCGTCGGCGTCGTCGGGATCGGTCACCGCCGGCGTCGCCCACCGCGGCCCGGTCGCCGCAGGCGGCTCGCCGGCGCGACCACCGACCACCGCGGGGCCGGTGACCTGCGGCAGGTGCAGCTGGCGCTGGAACAGATCCTCGTCGAAGTCGTCGCGCAGATCGCCGCCGAGGCGATCGATCACCGCGGCGGCCAGGGCGAACGCCACCGGCCACGCCTCGCGGTTGTCCTGGCTGTCGACGCGCAGCCGGGCCAGCGTCCGGTTCGTCGGCTCGTCGTCGTCCTCGTCGTCCTCGTCGTCGAACGGCCTGCCGCCGACGTCGTCGTCCTGCCCCAGCGCCGCGCTCACCATCCCGAACGTCCGCGCGTCGGCGACGACGTCGCCATCGTCACCGTCGTCGTCGTCGTCGTCGCCATCGTCACCGTCGTCGTCGTCGTCGCCGCCGAGGTCGGCGTCGTCGATCCGGCCGCCGTCCACCGGGCCGATCAGCTCGAGCCGGACCGTGTACGCGTCGCCGGCGTGATCCGGCGGATCGAGATCGCGGTACCACTCGTCGCCGAGCAGGCGCCCGTCGGGATCGAGCGCGCCGACCACGTGGGCGGCCGCCGACACCGGGAACCGGAACGTGCAGATCAGGCCGCCGCCGCTGCGGCTGACCTCGCCGCTGACGTGGCCGAGCGCGGCGACGTGCTGGACGACCGCCTCGACCTCCTCGCGATCGAGGACGTCGTCGTCGAGATCCCATTCAGCGGCGTAGGCCACGTCACGATCGTACCAGATGCGCGGCCGGCGCGGCGCCGGCGTCGACCGCGCGGTAAGGTGGCCGAGTTGCGCGCCCTGGCCTCCTGGCTCGACCCCTGGCTGTACCGCCACCCGTTCGACGGCGCCGGCGCGCGACGCTACGCGCGCGCCGAGCGCCCGGCGTTCGGCGCCCTCGACGCGCGCCTGCTCGACGGCCTCGACGCCGACCTCGGCGCGGCGCGCCGCCTGCTCGACGTCGGCGCCGGGCCGGGCACGTTCGCCGCCGCGGCGCGGCGCCGGTTCCCGCACCTCGAGGTGATCGCGGCCGAGCCCGGCCACGACTTCGCCGCCGCGCTGCCGGCGCGCGGCGCGGTCGCGCTGCGCTGCCGCGCCGAGGCGCTGCCGCTGGCCGCGGGGGGGGTCGATCGACGTCGCGATCATGCTCAGCGCGATCCGCCACGTCCGCGATCGCGGCGCCGCGTTCGCCGAGCTGCGCCGCGTCGTCCGCCCTGGCGGCGTCGCGGTCGTCGTCGAGCTCGATCCCGACGCCGATCGCCGCCGCGCCCACACCCACGCGCGCGCGCTCGCGACCCCGGCGCTGCGCGTCGCGTTCGCGCCGCTGGTCCTGCGGACCGCGCCGACCGCCGCGACCATCGCCGCGGGCGCCCGCACCGCCGGCTGGACGACCGTGCGCCGCGACGACGATCCGGTGCAGCCGGTCTACCTGCTGAGGCTGTCGTGATCGGGCCGTGGCGCCGCGCCCGCGAGCTGCGCGCGCTGGTCGACGAGGTCGCCGCGGTCGACTGGCGCGACCCGGCGTGGTGGGCGCTGATCGGCGGCACCGCCGCGGTCGAGGGCCTGGCCGCGCGCGACCGCGCCGCCGCCGCGTACCTGGTGTCCGACGGCCAGCCCGCCGCCGACACGTTCATGGGCTGGCCGGCGCCGGCCCCGGCCACGCTGGCCGACGCGATCGCCGAGGCGATCGTCACCGCCCGCGCCGCGCGCGACGCCGTCGGCGAGCTCGACGGCACGCTGCCCGACCAGCCGCTGTCGCGCGCGCCCCTGCGTGGCGCCGCGAGCGGCGCGACCCGCCTGATCGCGGCCGCGCCGGATCGCGTCGTCTTCGTCGTCGGCGGTCGCCGGGTCGCGACCGCGCTGTCCGGCGAACCGGACGACGACCTCTGGCTGGCGCGCGCCCTGGCCCGGGCCGCCGGTGGCGACGGCGGCGTCGACGCGACCGCGCCGCGCGGCGGCGACGACGGCCCGCCCGCCGCGATCGCCGCGGTCGTCGGCGATCACGATCCGGCGTGGGCGCGCCACCTGCACCGCCGAGCCTGGTTCGCCGGCGGCGGGCCGTGGCTCGGGCTCGGCCGCGCTGGCGCGCTCGCGCTGGCCTCGACCTGCCACCTCGTGATCGACGGCTACGGCCACGCGCTGATCGCGGCGCGGCTCGCCGCCGCGACCACGGCCCCGGCCGCGCTCGCCCGACGCCATCGCCTCGCCGCCGCGGCCGCCGCCGTCGTCGGCGACGCGCCGGTGCCGCCGCTGCCGCCGCTGCCGCCGACCGCGACCGCGCCGCCGCTGGGCGTGGCGTGGCGACGCCTCGACGCGCTGCCCCGCTTCGCGGTCCTGGGCCACGCCCTGGGGCGGACCCTGTGGGACGACGCCGGCGTGGCCGACGCGCCGATGTCGCCGGTGTTCCAGGTCCCGGTCGCGCCCGGCGATCGCGACGATCCGCTGCGCTGGCGCCGCCGCGTGGTCCACGCGCTGCTGTCGGTCCGCTTCCACGACGGCCGCGCCGAGCCGGTGACGACCTTCGCGGCGCGGGCCCGCGACGCCATCGCCCGCGAGGCCGCCCGCGACGGCCTGGCCAGCCGCCTGCTCGCCGCCGCCGCCGCGGTGCCGATCCCGCTGGCGGTCAAGCGCCGCGGCGTCGGCGCCCGCGCCGGGTGGATCGCCGGGCCGGTCGACGTCCTCGCCGGGCGCAGCGCGCTGTCGGTGCTGCGCCTGCAGCCCGGCGACGCCCCGCCGCCGCCGCCGCTGGTGGCGGTCTCGGCGCCCGGCCAGGTGCCGCCGCGCGACGCCGCCCACGCCACCAGCGTGATCACCGCGATCGCCGACGCCGACGGCGGCGCGACCGTCACCCTGGCCGGCGCCGGGACCGCCGGAGACGCCGCCGGCGCGACGCGCCTGCTCGATCGCTGGCTCGACCACCTGCGCCGGCCCGGCTGACCGCCCGCGCTGCCGCACCGCGTCGCGCGCGACCGCGCGATCGCGCTCGCAACCGTGGCGCGGATCCGGCACCGTGGTCAGACGCATGCGTCACCTCGTCGTCCTCGGGTGTCTGCTCGCCTGCAGCGCGTGCGCCATCACCGAGCCGTGGCCGGCGCAGCCGATCGCGTCGCTCACCGTGACCACGTTCAACGTCGCCGGCGACGCCGCGCTCGCCGATCCCCGGGTCGCCCGCGCCATCACCGTCGAGCTGGTCGGCCTCGCGCCCGACGTCGCGCTGCTGCAGGAGTGCGCGGCCTGCGAGCGGGTGCTGGCGACCTTGCCCGCGCCGTACGCGCTGTTCCACCGCGCCGGCTCCGAGCTCGCGTTCGTCTACGACGCCAGCCGCTGGGACGTCGTCGCCGACGGCGCGCTCCGCCTCGGCAACGACGACGACGGCTGGGGCCGGCGCGAGGCCCGCTGGATCGAGCTGCTGTCCCGCGACGACGACGCCCCGGTGGTCGCGTACTCGACCCACTTCTGCGTGCCGATCCGGTCCGCCGACGATCCCTGCGACACCGACCGCCAGCTCGCCTACGCCCGCCGCGTCGTCGCCCAGCTCGGCCGCCGCGACGTCCCGGTCGTCCTCGGCGGCGACCTCAACGTCTTCGACGGCTTCGCGGCCGGGCCGGTGGTCGCGGCGCTCGAGGCCGGCGGCCTGGTCGATCCGCTGCGCGCGGTCGACGCCGCGGCGACCGCCACCTTCGAGGGCAACGCCTGGGCGCCGCCCGGCCGCCTCGACTACCTGTTCGCGACGCCGCCGGTCGAGATCCTGGCGGCGTCGATCGCGACCGCGTCGGCCTCGGATCACCTGCCGGTGACCGCGACGCTGGCGTTCCCGGCGCGGTAGGCGTCGCGCGCGCTACGTGGCGGCTCACCCCGGCCGGGTGAGCAATCCGGCGCTTCCGCGAAGGGCGCTCTCCACGCTACGTTCGCGAGCGTGAAGCGTGTCGTGTTCCTACCGGGTGTGATGTGGCTCGTGGCCTGCGGGGAGCCCGCGCCCCCCGACGCCAGCGTCGACGCCGGGCCGCCGGCGGCGATCGTCGACCCTTCGTTCGGTCGAGATGGATATACCCAGCTCGACATCCGGGGGGAGCAGGTCGCGGCGATCGCGGTCCGCCCCTCCGGCGCCTTCGCGGCGATCACCTACAGCTTCCCGTACAACGGCGAGCTGACCTCCCGTCTGCGCGTGTTCCTCGACGACGGCTCGCTCGACCCGGTCTTCGCGTCCTCCGGCGTGCTGGCGCTCGACGCGTTCCGCGCCCCGCACACCGTCCTCGCCGCGGCCGACGGCCGCTGGACCGTGATCGGGCCGTGCCGGGCGACCCCGGCGCTGTGCGTGATGCGCTGGAACCCCGACCGGACCCCCGACGCGTCGTTCGGCGACAACGGGCTGGTGACGGTCGACGGCGTCGGCTACGTCGACGCCGCCGTGACCGCCGACGGCGGCGCCATCGTCATCGGCACCACCGCCGCGGCGCGCCTGACGCCGGACGGCGTGCTCGACACCACGTACGGCGACGCCGGCCACGCCGCGCTGCCGTTCGAGACCCGCCACGCCACGATCGACGGCGCCGGAAGAGTGCTCGCGGTCGAGTACGGGGTCACGACCACCGTCACGCGGCTCACCGCCGACGGCGCCGTGGACGCCACCTACGGCGCCAGCGGCCTCGCCGCCGGGTCGGGGAACACCGGCCTGTCGACCATCGTCGCGCTCGACGACGGCGCGGTCCTGGTCGGCGGCACCTACTTCCAGGATCTGCTCGTGCTCCGGTTCGACGCCGACGGCTCGCCCTCGCCCGACTTCGCGCAGTACGGCCGCGCGGTCCTCGCCGAGGGCAGCAACGCGTTCGGCATCGCGGTCCTCCCCGACGGTCGCATCGCCGCCGCGGGCTACCACGGAGTCGCCGGCATCATCGACTGGATCGGCAGCGACGGGCGCTGGCTCGACACCTCGCTGACCCCGAACGCGATCTGGAAGGCGATCGGCACCGACGCCCAGGGCCGCGTGATCGTCGGCGGCGACGTCAGCCTGGTGCCGGGCTCGAACTCGTACGACGGGGTGAAGTTCGCGCGCTTCCTGCCGCAGTGAGGTCGCGCACCGCCGCGCGGCCGGCGTCCGCTACGCCGGCTCGCCGGGCATCTGGCTCTGGCGCCTCGCCAGCATCTCGATCAGGTCCATCTTGGTCAGCAGCGCCAGGACCTTGCGGTCGTCGTCGACGACGATCGCGACCTCGCCGCGCTCGAAGATGCGCGGCAGCTCGCCGGAGCCGGCGTGCATGCCGACGGTCGAGACCTTGCGGACCATGACCTCGCCGACGATCGTCTCGGGGGTGACCCGGCCCGACACCATCGCCTGCAGCAGGTCGGACTCGGTCAGGATGCCGGCCAGGCGGCCCTGATCGAGCACCGGCATCTGCGAGATGCCGTGCTTGGTGAACAGCGCGGTGGCGTCGGCGACCTTGTCGTCGACGTCGAGCGCGATGACCTCGCGCTTGCCGAGCGCGCGGACGACGTCGCCGATGGCGCCGAGCTCCCAGTCGGCCTTGAGGAAGCCGTTCTGGCGCATCCAGCGATCGTCGACGAACTTGGTCAGGTAGTTGCGGATCGAGTCGGGCAGGATCACGACCACCCGCTTGCCGGGGCCGAGGTCGCGCGACACCTGCATCGCCGCCCACACCGCGGCGCCGGCGCTGCCGCCGACCAGCAGGCCCTCCTGGCGGATCAGCTGGCGCGCGGTCAGGAACGAGTCGCGGTCGTTGCTCTTGATCCAGCGGTCGACCAGGCTGCGGTCGAGGACGTCGGGGATGAAGTCGTAGCCGATGCCCTCGACCTTGTAGCTGCGGATCTCGCCGGGGCCGGCCAGGATCGAGCCCTCGGGATCGACGCCGACGATCTGGACGTTCGGCGCCAGCCGGCGGATCGCCCGCGCCACGCCGGTCAGGGTGCCGCCGGTGCCCGCGGTCATGACCACGGCGTCGAGCTGGCCGCCGCACTGGTCGACGATCTCGGCGCCGGTGCCCTCCTCGTGGGCCAGCGGGTTGGACGCGTTGCCGTACTGGTCGAGGATGTGGCTGTTGGGGATCGCCTCCTGCAGCCGCCTGGCGACCCCGATGTGGCTGTCCGGCGCGTCCCAGGCCGCCTCGGTGGGGGTGCGGATGATCTCGGCGCCGAGCGCCTCGAGGACCACCTGCTTCTCGTGCGACATCTTCTCGGGCATCGTGATGATGACCCGGTAGCCGCGGACCGCGGCCGCCAGGGCCAGGCCGATGCCGGTGTTGCCCGAGGTCGGCTCGATCAGCGTGTCGCCGGGCTTGATGCGGCCCGACGCCTCGGCGTCGAGGAGCATGCGGACGCCGATCCGGTCCTTGACCGACCCGCCCGGGTTCATGAACTCGCACTTGCCGAGGAGCTCGCCCGGCAGGTCGCGCCCGATGCGCGCCAGCCGCACCATCGGCGTGAAGCCGACGGCGTCGCAGATCGAGTCCTTGATCCCGGAATAGTTGCCTTGTTGAACCGTCATCGTCCCGCGAATCCTATACACGCCCTGACGGGTTCATGGTAGCCGAGGGGGGATGTCTTCCTCGATCGACCAGCTCCTCGACACCCTCGACCGCCGCATCGTGGTGCTCGACGGCGCCATGGGCACGATGATCCAGGGCCTCGGGCTGACCGAGGAGGACTTCCGCGGCCCGCGGTTCGCCGACCACGGCCCGTCCCTGCGCGGCTGCTCCGACGTCCTGGCCCTGACCCAGCCCGACGCGATCACCGGGATCCACCTGCAGTTCCTGCGCGCCGGCGCCGACATCGTCGAGAGCAACTCGTTCACGGCGACCTCGATCGCGCTGGCCGACTACGACCTGGCCGACCACGTCCACGCCATCAACGTCGCCGCCGCGACCTGTGCCCGGCGCGCCGCCGACCAGGCCGCCGCCGAGGACGGCCGGCCGCGCTGGGTCGCCGGCTCGATGGGCCCGACCACCAAGAGCGCGTCGCTGTCGCCCGACGTCAACGACCCCGGGTTCCGGGCGGTCACGTTCCGCCAGCTGGTCGACGCCTTCAAGGCCCAGGCGATCGCGCTGATCGAGGGCGGCGTCGATCTGCTGATCCCCGAGACCCACATCGACACCCTCAACGCCAAGGCCGCGCTGTTCGCGATCGCCGAGGCCTTCGACGAGGGCGCCCGCCGGGTCCCGATCATCTGCTCGATGACGATCCCCGACAAGAGCGGCCGGATCCTGTCGGGCCAGACCCTCGAGGCCTTCCACACCTCGATCAGCAACCACGACCTGCTGGCGGTCAGCATCAACTGCGCGCTCGGCGCCGAGGACATGCGGCCCCACGTCGAGGAGCTGGCCCGGATCAGCGGCGCCCGCACGATGTGTTACCCCAACGCCGGCCTGCCCAACGAGTTCGGCGAGTACGACGACACCCCGGCGCACATGGCCGGCATCCTGGGCGAGTTCGCCCGCGGCGGCTGGCTCAACCTGGTCGGCGGCTGCTGCGGCACCCGGCCCGAGCACGTCGCCGCGATCGCCAAGGCGGTCGCCGGGGTCGCGCCGCGCAAGCCGGCGACGCCGCCGCGCGCGACCCGGCTGTCGGGGCTCGAGCCGCTGACGATCGGCGAGGGCGCGCCGTTCATGCTGATCGGCGAGCGCACCAACGTCACCGGCTCGGCGATGTTCCGCCGCCTGATCAAGGACGACAAGTACGACGAGGCGGTCGCGGTCGCGCGCCAGCAGGTCGACGGCGGCGCCAACATCCTCGACGTCTGCATGGACGAGGGCATGCTCGACGGCGTCGCCGCGATGACCCGGTTCCTCAACCTGATCGCGTCCGAGCCCGACATCGCGCGCCTGCCGGTGATGATCGACAGCTCCAAGTTCGAGATCATCGAGGCCGGCCTGGCCTGCCTGCAGGGCAAGGGCGTCGTCAACTCGATCTCCCTCAAGGAGGGCGAGGAGCCGTTCAAGCGCCACGCCCGGCTGATCCGCCGCTTCGGCGCCGCGATGGTCGTGATGTGCTTCGACGAGTCCGGCCAGGCCACGACGGTCGAGCACAAGGTCGCGATCGCGACCCGCGCCTACCGGATCCTGGTCGACGAGGTCGGGGTCCCGCCCGAGGACATCATCTTCGACCCCAACATCCTCACGGTCGCGACCGGCATCGAGGAGCACGACGAGTACGCCAACAACTTCGTCGAGGCCTGCCGGCGCATCAAGCGCGAGCTGCCCGGCGCCAAGATCTCGGGCGGCGTGTCGAACATCTCGTTCTCGTTCCGCACCAACCTGGCGGTCCGCGAGGCCATGCACGCGGCCTTCCTGTACCAGGCGATCCAGGCCGGCCTCGACATGGCGATCGTCAACGCCGGCCAGCTCGCCGTCTACGAGGAGATCGCGCCGCCGTTGCGCGAGGCGGTCGAGGACGTGCTGTGGGCGCGTCGCGCCGACGCCACCGAGCGTCTGGTCGAGCTGGCGTCGACGCTGCAGAGCGGCGGCAGCGAGCGCAAGCAGGCCGAGCTGACCTGGCGGACCCTGCCGCTGGCCGAGCGCATGGCCCACGCCCTGGTCGCCGGCAACGCCGACTTCATCGACGAGGACGTCGCCGAGGCGCTGACCGTGTACCCGCGGCCGCTGGCGATCATCGAGGGCCCGCTGATGGACGGCATGAACGTCGTCGGCGAGCTGTTCGGCGCCGGCAAGATGTTCCTGCCCCAGGTGGTCAAGAGCGCCCGGGTCATGAAGAAGGCGGTGGCGATCCTCGAGCCGCTGATGGACGCCGAGAACGCGGCCAGCGGCCAGGCCTCGCACAAGGGCCACATGGTGATCGCCACCGTGAAGGGCGACGTCCACGACATCGGCAAGAACATCGTCGGCGTGGTCCTGCGCTGCAACGGCTACCTGGTCGAGGACCTGGGCGTGATGGTGCCGGCGGCGCAGATCCTCGACACCGCGCAGCGCACCGGCGCCGACGTCGTCGGCCTGTCGGGGCTGATCACGCCGTCGCTCGACGAGATGATCGGCGTCGCCCGCGAGATGGAGCGTCGCGGCATGAAGGTGCCGCTCTTGATCGGCGGCGCCACCACCTCCGGCAAGCACACCGCGGTCAAGGTCGCGCCGGTCTACAGCGGCGCCACCGTCCACGTCCCCGACGCGTCGCTCGCGGTCGGCGTCATGAGCAAGGTCATCGGCGAGGACCGCGACGCCTACGTCGCCGAGATCGTGGCCAAGCAGGCCCAGGTCCGCGAGGCCCACGCGTCGTCGCTGGGCCAGCGGCCGCGGCTGGCGATCGCCGAGGCGCGGCGGCGCCCGACCCGGATCGACTGGGCGGCGCGCGCCGAGGGCGACGTCCCGGCGCCCGCGCAGCTCGGGGTCCAGACCGTCGAGGTCCACCTCGGCGAGCTGGTGCCGTGGATCGACTGGTCGCCGTTCTTCCACACCTGGGAGCTGTCGGGGCGCTACCCGGCGATCCTCGACGACCCGGCCAAGGGCGACGCCGCGCGCAAGCTGTACGCCGACGGCCGCGCCCTGCTCGATCGCATCATCGCCGACGGCAGCCTCCAGGCGCGCGGCGCCTGGGGCTTCTGGCCGGCGGCGTCCGACGGCGACGACCTGATCATCTTCGATCGCGAGCGCGGCCACGGCGGCCGCCGCCACGAGCGGGTCCGCGTCCCGATGCTGCGCCAGCAGGAGGACAAGGACGTCTGCCTGTGCCTGGCCGACTTCGTCGCGCCGATCGACAGCGGCGTCGACGACCACGTCGGCGGCTTCGTGGTCACCGCCGGGCTCGGCCAGGACGCGCTGGTCCGCCACTTCGAGGCCGACCACGACGACTACAACGCGATCCTGGTCAAGGCCCTGGCCGACCGCCTGGCCGAGGCGTTCGCCGAGTACCTGCACAAGCGCGCCCGCGACGCCTGGGGCTACGGCCGCGCCGAGGGCCTCGAGGTCGACCAGATGATCGCGGAGAAGTACCGCGGCATCCGGCCGGCCTTCGGCTACCCGGCGTGCCCGGATCACCTGCCCAAGCGGACCCTGTTCGAGCTGCTCGACCACGCTGACTTCCACGGCGTGACCCTCACCGAGAGCATGGCGATGCTGCCGACCGCGTCGGTGTCGGGCCTGTACTTCGCCCACCCGCAGGCGCGGTACTTCTCGGTCGGACGGATCGGCCGCGACCAGGTCGAGGACTACGCCCGGCGCATGGGCGAGTCGGTCACCGCGATCGAGCGGATGATCCCGTCGAACCTGGGCTACTGACCACGACGCGGCCGCGCCGCCGGCGCTCGCGCGCTACTTGAGCGCGAACCAGTAGACGGCGAAGCCGATGCCACCCAGGACGACCAGCGCGCCCAGGACGCGGTCGATGCGGAGCTTGCGCTGCGGCTGACGATGTTCGCTCATGGCTCTCCTCGCCCCCTGCGGGATGCCGGCATCATAGCCGTAACCGCCGGCCGCGGGGCCGCGTAGGCCCGACATGCCGCGCCCTGCCAGGTCGTTCCGGTCCGCCGCCGTGCCGCTGTCGCTGCTGGTCGTCGCGGGCTGCGCGGCGGCGGCCGGCGACCGCGCCGGCGAGGCCCCGGGGACCGGCGGCGCGGCGGCGCCCGCCGGCGCCACGATCGCGGCGGGCGCGACCGACGACCCGGTCGCCCGCGCCGACGGCCCGGTGGTGCTCGAGCTGTTCACGTCCCAGGGCTGCAGCTCGTGCCCGCCGGCCGACCGGCTGCTGTCGTCGCTGCGCCGCGGCGACCGGATCGCCGGCCGGCCGGTCATCCCGCTGGCGTTCCACGTCGACTACTGGAACGACCTGGGCTGGGCCGATCCGCTGTCGTCGGCGGCGTGGTCGCGGCGGCAGAGCTGGTACGCCCACCGCCTCGGCGCCGGCCGCGTCTACACCCCGCAGCTGGTGATCGCCGGCGCCGCCGACGTCGTCGGTTCGCGCCGGGGCGACGCCGAGCGGGCGGTCGCCGCCGCGCCCGCCACCGCCGACCTCGAGGCCACGACGCGCCGCGACGGTCGCACGCTCCACGTCACCGCGACCGCGCCCGGCGGCGGCGACGCCTGGGTCGCCGTCGTCGAGGACGGCCTGGTCACCGACGTGGCGTCGGGCGAGAACGCCGACCGCACGCTGCGCAGCGATCACGTCGTGCGCGCGCTGGTCCGGGTCGCCGGCGCCGGGACCCGGGGCGACGTCGACGTCACGCTCGAGCCGAGGTGGCGCGACGTCCACGTCGTCGTCTTCGCGCAGGACGACGCCAGCGGCGCGATCGTCGCGGCGCGCGCGCTCGACTGACCGCGACGGCGGCGCGCCACGTCACGGCAGCGGGGTCAGGCCGTCGTCGCGCGGCCGGGCCGGGGCGTCGGGATCCGGCTTGGTCGGCGGCGCCGCGGCGGCGTCGTCGTGCGCGTCGTCGGCCTCGGCGGCGTCGAGGCGATCGAGGACGTCGGGCGGCACCGAGTCCTTGACCTTCACCGGCCGCGGCTCCTTGGTCGGCTGGTTGGACTCCGCCTTGGCCGCCGCGCCGTTGGGATCGGCGAGGGTTGCCGCGCCCGCGACCGCCGCGGCGGCGCCCGCGACCACCGCGGGGTTGGGTCGCGGCACGTTCTGCAGCGCGGGTGGCCCGCCGCATGCCGGGATGATCAGGCCGAGCGCGCCGACCAGCACCGGACCCAGGACTCGCGCCTCGAGAGACGCGAACTTCGAGCGTCGCAGCCTCATGGTCTCAGGGTACCAGGAACCCCGGGGCTGTCGACGGCCGATCCGGAGCGTGGCCACGCGGTGTACCGTCCGGCATGCGCCCGATCGTCGCAGCCTTGCTGCTCTGCGCCGCCTGTGGAGACGACGCCCAGTTCACCGACGCGCGGGTCGGGGACGCCCGCCGCCCGGTCGACGCCGCGACGGTCGACGCCGTGCCGGCGCCCGACGGCGCGGTGGACGCCATGGCGGATGCGGCGACCGACGCCGCGACCGACGCCGCGACCGACGCCGCGACCGACGCCGCGACCGACGCCGCGATCGACGCCGCGATCGACGCGACCGTCGGGCCAGACGCCGCCGTCATGGTCGATGCCATGGTCGCCGTCGACGCCGCCGCTCCCGACGCCGCCGTCGTCCCCGACGCCGCCGCCCCCGACGCCGCCTTCGCCGACGCCGCCACCCCCGACGCCGGCACCCCTGACGCCGCCGCCCCGACGCCGCCGTCATCCCCGACGCCGCCGCCCCCGACGCCGCCGCCCCCGACGCCGCCGCCCCCGACGCCGCCTTCGCCGACGCCGCCTTCGCCGACGCCGCGGTGTGTGCCGCGCCGCTGGCGCCCGCCGACGACGGCAGCGGCGCGGCCCGGCAGGCGGTCGTCATCTCCGAGATCGATCCCGGCGTGACGATCGAGCTCTACAACAACACCGCGTCGCCGATCGCGCTGAGCTCGACCGCCTACTGGCTGTGCTCGCCGTTCGTCTACAAGGATCTGGCGTCGCTGGCACCGGCGGTGACGATCCCCGCCGGCGGCTACGCCACGGTGCCGTGGCCCGCCGGGTTCACCGACGTCGACGCCGGCGGCGAGGTCATCCTCTACCTCGACGCCAACACCGGCTTCGGCGACGGCCTCAAGATCATGGACTTCGTGTGCTGGGGGACCAACCCGCACGGCTCGCGCCTCGCGCTCGCCGCCGGCGCCGGCAAGTGGAGCAGCGATCAGGCCTCGGCGTGCGCGCCGGCGCTCGGCGCCGGCGCCCTGCACCGCGTCGCCGGCTCCGCCGGCACCGACGCCACCCACTACGACACCACGAGCCCGCCGTCGCCGCAGACGTGCCCGTGACCACCGCATCGACCGGCGTCGCGGTGATCGCGGCGCTCACCCTCGGTCTGGCCGGCTGCGGCGACAACGCCGTCGACGACGCCTTCGCGTGGCGCGTCGACCTGACCGATCTCGATCCGGCGCTGCTGGCCGCCGCGGTCACCGACCGCGAGATCGTGGTCGTCGGCGGCGGCCCCGGCGGCGCGGTGTTGCTGTCCTGGGACGACGCGACGCGGACCTGGCGTCGCCCCGCCCTGCCCGGCGGCGCCGACACGCTGTGGTGGACCTGGATCGGCGCCGACGACGCCGCGATCGCGGTCGGCGCCCGGGCCACGGTGCTGCGCCGGGTCGGCGGCGCCTGGCAGGCCGACGACGTCCACGACCTGGTCGGCGGCGAGGTCACGCTGTACGGCGCGTGGGGCGCCGGCGCCGACGACGTCTGGGTGGTCGGCGGCACGCTGGCGCCGTCGCCGACGCCGGGCGTGGTGCTGCACTTCGACGGCGCCGGCTGGCAGCTCGCCGCCGTGGTCGATCACGCGCTGTACAAGGTCTGGGGCGCCGCCGCGGACGACCTGTGGGCGGTCGGCGAGGCCGGGACGATCCTGCACGGCGACGGCGCGACCTGGACCGCGACGACCTCGCCGACGACCAGCCGCCTGATCGCGGTGATCGGCCGCGCCGGCGACGAGGTCTACGCGGTCGGCGGCGACGACGGCGGCGTCGTGCTGCGCTGGGACGGCGCGACGTGGGCGCGCTTCGCGACCACGCCGGCGCGGCTGTCCGGCGTGTGGACCGCGCCCGGCGCGGCGCTGTTCGTCGCCGGCGCCGACGGCTACCTCGAGCGGTTCGGCGCCGACGACGCGGCGCCGCCGTCGGCGACCGCGCGCCGCGTCGCGACGCTGACGCCGGCGATCGATCTCCACGCCCTCGCGGGCGCGCACGGACGGATCGTCGCCGTGGGCGCCGACCTGGCGGGCGGCGCCGCCGGCCTGACCGGCACCCTGGCCAGCCACGGCGTCGCGCTGCAGGGCGCGATCGACGCGCCGGTCGACGCCGCGGTGCCCGACGCCGGCCCCGACGCCAGCCTCGACGCCGCCGGCCCCGACGCCAGCCCCGACGCCGCCGGCCTCGACGACGCCGGTGCAGGCCCGGGCCCGGGCGAGCCCTGCAGCTACCCACCGCCGGCGCCGCCGCCGGCGTGCAGCGCCGGCCTGAGCTGCTACCTCGTCGACCCGCCGATCGACCTGGTGTGCACGCAGACGTGCGTCACCGTCGCCGACTGCGACGCCTACGGCGCCGGCGCCTGCTGCCGCGTCCCGCACCCGCAGACCCTCGACGCGGTGTGCCTGCCGGCCGCGTACTGTCCCTGATCGAGGTCGGCGAGCCGGCGCTACTCGACCGCGCAGCCCATCCCGCGCGCACCGGTACGGACCGCGTTCAAGGCCATGAGGCAGGCGTCCGACGCCTGCGCCCGCTCGGTCTCGCGCGCCGCCGACAGATCTCCGAGCCCTCCGAGCAGCCGGTCGCGTCCGGCCCGGAGCTTCGCCCGCTCCTCGTCGTCGACGTTGTCGCAGCGGACCAGCGCCGCGATGCTCGCCACGTAGGCGTCGCACGTCTCCACCGTCGTCGACGCGATCTCGTCGTCCGAGGCCGCGAGGTTGCCGGTGACGACGTTCATCAGGCATACCGTCATCTCCGATGCCAGCGTCGACACCTGCTCGCGCTGGTCGTCATCGAACACGAGGTTGCGGTACCGGTCGGCGAGGTCTCGAAAATCCCGCTCGACCTCCTGGTTGCAGCCCTCGTCGCGACACGCGCACGCGCGATCGCGCAGCGCGGCGAGGCCGCGCAGCGCGACCACCGCGGGATCCTCGGGCGGCGGCTCGCACGCGCACGCCTCGTAGCTCCGGCTCTCGGGCGCGCAGCGCTGGCTGCCGCTGGTGCCGTCGGCGCAGACGCACGCGGCGTGAGCTCCGGCGACGCACGCCGGCGGCCCGACCACGACCGACTCGCCGCGCCTGCCACAACCCGTGAAGGCCACGGCCACGAGCGCCAGCAGCCGCACACCCTTCGAGCTCGAGTTCGTCATCGCTGGACCCTGTTCCTTCCGCGCGTCGGTGCCGCCGAGTCTGTCGCACATCGGCGCGCGCGCACAACCCGAGCGCGCCCGGTGCCGGCGCGTGCCAGCGCTTGCCTGCGCGATCGCCGTCGACGAGCCGCGATCGCGCGCGCGTGACGCCGCGTACCGGCAACGTCCGGGGCTTGCCGGATTGTGCGGCGTCGGCCGCGTCGGAGCGCGTGCTACTGCCGAAGCCAGATTCTCGAGGGAGGAACGCGATGCAACGAACGAGCATGATGGCGCTGGCGCTGGCGACCTTGATCGCCCCGGCGTGCAAGATCAACGGCAAGGACATCCTGAGCCGCCCCGGCGGCGGCTCGAGCAGCGGCAGCTCCGGCAGCTCCAGCTCCAGCTCCAGCTCCAGCTCCAGCTCCGGCGGCGGCGACAGCAGCGACCACGACGCCGGTGGCGGCGACGGCGGCGGCGGTGGCGCGACCGCGAGCGGCGGCGGCGGCGGCGGCGACATCTGCAAGCCGCTCGAGGACGCCGGCTTCGACGAGAACGTCCGCCGGCAGGACATCGCCGAGCACACGACGATCTGCGACGTCGTCACGATCGATCCCGCGCCCGGGGTCAAGAAGGTCGGCGCGCGCAAGCCGGGCTGGTGCGGCGAGGTCGCCAAGCTGATGCCCGAGGGCGCGCGCACGTCGTGGGCCCACGGCCCGATGAGCCAGATCAAGGAGGGCCGCTACTGGTGGGACCAGACCACGCTGGTCCTCGGCGCGCTGTGCGTCAACCCCGACGACGCCCGGGTCCAGGAGCAGACCGGCTACCTCTACCAGTACTGGGTCAACCAGACCGGTCTGACCCCGGAGCAGCTCGACGGCCTGTTCAAGTACATGGGCTCGTACCCGGCCCACGAGACCACGCTGTACGCCGACACGATGAAGGCCGCGTGCAAGGCGTTCCCGGCGATCAGCTCCGAGGCGTCGGCCCACGACAAGCTCCTCGGCGAGGCCGTGCGCAGCAGCCTGGGCTGCGCCGATCGCAGCGGCGCCCCGTACTGGGTCTCGGGCGGCTCCAGCCCCGACATCTCGTGGTACGTCGACGCCGCCGCCGAACCGCCGTCCGAGCTGCTGCGCTCGTACGTGGTGATGCGCTGCCTCGGCCAGCCCGACGAGATCGGCGGCCAGGAGCTGGCGGCCTACGCGGTGTGCGGCACCGACGCGCGCGCCCTCGACGCCGCCAAGCTCGAGCAGGAGATCGCCGGCTACCACGAGCTGGCCAAGGCCCACGCCCGCACCCAGCACGCGATCGCGCGCAAGATCGCGGCACGCTACGAGGCCGTGGCCCGGGACAAGGTCAAGGAGGACCCGGCGTGGCAGGTGCTCCTGTACGACGCGCCGGCGGCGGCGTGGAAGGCGTGGAAGGCCGACTACAAGGCCAACCAGAAGGTGATCGACGCCGAGCGCGACTACGAGGCCCTGTACTTCGGCCCCAGCCGCAAGGCCGCCAAGAACTGCTGGGCGGCGCCGTGGCGCAACCTGACCGCGCACGTCGGCGCGGCCAAGGCCCGGTCGGTGCTCGACGCCAAGCACGCGATGACCGATCGCATCGGCACGATCATCCTCGAGCACCTCGTGGCCTGCGCCGACGCCGAGGGCATGGCCCAGGTCCACAACGCCTACGGCACGGTGTTCGCGTCGGCGCGGCCGGTGCGCGGCCCGCGCTTCGCGACCTTCTTCGCGGTCATCGACGCGCTCAACGAGATCAAGGCCGACCGCTCGAAGTTTCCGGCCGAGGTCAGCTGGTTCTCGCGCATGTTCACCGGCCGCAGCCCGGTGGTGTCGACCGGCGGCAGCAGCCTCGACAGCCTCGACCTCGCCGGCTCCGACAAGGGTGGCGTGGTCAAGTCGGTCAAGAAGAGCGACGGCGGCCTGATCGTCGAGTTCAAGACCGAGCGCTGGAAGGACTCGACCTGGGACTGCAAGAGCACCGGCGAGATCATCATGTTCCACTCCGACGGCACGCCGATCTACGGGCAGGACTGCAAGTACGCCGGCGAGGAGTGGGTGTCGCAGACCCACGATCCGATCTGGGTCGACGAGCTGATGGGCGCCGGCATCAAGCCCGGCGCCTTCGTCCGCTCGACCAGCGGCGCCGCGCGCCACGGCAACGTCTTCGACGCCATGCCGGTCGAGGTCTGGGCCAGCAAGGACAAGAAGCAGCTGGTCGCCTACCTCGGCCTCGAGCTGTAGCGCGAGCGCGGCCGGCGGCGGCGCTCGGCGCCGCCGCCCGGCGGCTACTTCGGGCAGCCCATCGCGGCCTCGGCCTGCTTCATCGCGTCGACCGCCTGCAGGCAGGCGTCGCCGGCCTGCTGCTTGACGTCGTCGGGGACACCCGACATGTCGCCCCAGCCCTGCTTCATGGCGTCCAGCCCCTGCCGGGCCGCGTCGCGCGCCGCCTGCGGGACCTTGTCGCAAGAGAGGTACTGCTCGACCTCGGCGACGTACTGGTCGCAGCCCGGGACGCCGGTGGTGGTCCACGCCACCGGCACGGCGTCCGAGGTGTCGTCGCCGGCGCCGGCCGCCACGTTCATCAGGCACTCCATCGCCTGCTGGGCCAGCAGCGTGGCCCGCTGGTTCTGATCGTCGTCGCCGTGCACGTCGCGGTAGCGGTCGGCGAAGTCGCCGAACTGCCGCTGCACGTGCTCGGCGCAGGCGGTGTCCTGGCAGGCGCAGGCGCTGTCGCGGAGCGCGGCGAGGTCGCCGAGCGCCTCCTCGACCCGGTCCGCGGGCGGTGCCGGCTGGCACGCGCACGGCTCGTAGCTGCGGCCGTCCGCAGCGCAGGTCTGGGTGCCGGCGGCGCCGTCGTCGCACGCGCACGCGGCGGTGGCGCCAGCGGCGCAGGCCAGCGGGCCCTGGGCGGGCTCGCCCTTGCCTCCGCAGGCGGTGGTCACGAGGACGAGGGCCACCGCGAGGCCCAGACGAGTCGACGAGATCGAGTTCGGTCGCATCCGGCGAAGCTCCTTTCGCGCGCGTGGCGCGGTGCAGGCGGCGAGCATCGCAGAGCGGCGGCCGCGGGGCCAGCGAGCGCGGCGGCGGCGGGCGGCCGGGCTACAGCGGGCAGCCCGTCGCCGCCATGCCCTGCTTCATGGCGTCGACCGCCTGCAGACAGGCGTCGTTGGCCTGGCGCTGGACGTCGTCTGGCACGCCGGACATGTCGCCCCACGCGGACTCCATCGCGTCCAGCCCTTGCCGGGCCGCGTCGCGCGCCGCCTGCGGGACCTTGTCGCAGCGAAGGTACGTCTCCATCAGAGCCACGTACTCGTCGCAGCCAGCCAGCCCGGTCGACGTGACCATGGCGCCGCCCCTGGCGCGGTTCAGGCACGTCATCAGCTCGCCGGCGAGCTGACCCGCCCGATCGATGTCGGGCTGATCGCCGCTGATGCCCGCGTAGCGGTTCAGGAACGCCTCGAAGTCGGCCTCGACCGCGTCGGCGCAGGCGCCGTCGCGGCAGGCGCAGGCCTGCCCCCGCAGCGCGTCCAGCGCCTCCAGCGCGTGCGCGGAGGTGACCTCGTCGTCGCCCGGGTCGGCGTCGTCGGCGTCGGCGCGCGCCGCGCAGGTGCAGGGCGCGAAGGCGCGGCCGTCGGCGTCGCAGACCTGCGCCCCGGCGGCGCCGTCGGTGCAGACGCAGGCGGCGCTGGCGCCCGGAACGCAGGCCTGTCGCTCGGCGGTGCGCGAGTCGGCGCTGTGGGCACAGCCCCAGGTGGCCGCGGCGACCACGGCGGTGGCGACGATCGAACGGATGACGACAGGGAGGCGAGACATCGGGGTCTTCTGCCACACGACGCGATGCTCCGGCAACGCCGAACCGACGCGGCCGGCCCGCCCGCGTCCCGCGGCGGTCACCGGTGGTACCGTCGTGGCATGCGCGCCGTCGCCGCCCGGGCCGTCGTGATCGCGCTGGCGCTCGCGCCGACCGCGCTCGCCGGCTGCGGCCGCGCCGCGCCCGTGGTGTCGCGCGCCGACTGCGAGCACGTGCTGGCCCACCTGTACGTGCTCGAGAAGGATCAGCCCGAGCGCCCGATCTCGCGCTACCACCCGGCGGCCGGCACCGGCAAGGACGTCTTCATGGCGCGGTGCCCGAAGGTGCTGAGCGCGCGCGAGGTCGACTGCTACCTGCGCGCGACCTCGGCGGCGTCGGCCGACGACTGCCTGCACCGGCGAGAGCTCGACCGCCGGCTCGGCGGCACCGGGCTGCCCGATCCGCTGGCGGTGCCGACGACGCCGGCCGCGCCGAGCGCGCCGCCGGGCCTCGCGATCGACGCGGCGGTCGCGGTCACGCCGGCCGCACCCCCGGTCGATGCCGCGGCGCCGGCGCCGCCGAACCTCGTGGTCGACGCGGCGGTCCCGACCGCTCCGCCCGCCGATGCCGCCGTCGCGCCGCCCGCGCTCGACGCCGGCGCGACCGCCGCCCGGCCGCCGCCGGGCCCCCGACCGGGATCGACGCCTGCGACGCCTACGCCGCGGCCATCGAGCGCTACGCCGCCTGCCCGGCCCTGACCCCGTCGGCGCGCCAGGCCGCCCTCGACGGCCTCGCCGCGTTGCGCGACGGCTGGGCCCGCGACCGCGATCCCCCCGACGACATCCGCGCGATCGCCGCCGACGGCTGCCGCCAGGCCCACGACGCCCTGCGCACCACCGCCGCCACCGCCGGCTGCCCGCTGTGACGGGCGGCAAGATCCGGCAACCGTCCGCCGCGCACGTCACGCCGCGGCGCGGCCGGCTCGGTCGGGGGTGCGAATCCTGCTGTTCACCATCGGCGCGATCGCGTCGGTCACCAGCTGCGGCGGCAGCGCGCCCGACGGCGCGACGACCGCGGCGCGCCCCGCCACGGCGTCCGCCGCGACGCTGATCGACGCGCTCGAGGCGACCGCGGTGCGGGCCTGCGCCTGCGAGACGCTCCGCTGCGCGGTCGCGCTGCAAGATCAGGTCGACGTCCTGCTCGAGGACCCGCCAGCCGAGCTCACGCTCGACGACGCCGCGGCGGCGCGCTACGGCCGCGCCGCCCTCGGCGCGCTGCGCTGCACGTACGGCGCCGTCGACGACGACGCGCAGCGCCACCTCGATCGCGTCGCCGGGCTCCGTGACCGCGCCTGCGCCTGCACCGACGCCACGTGCGGCGAGGCCGCGCTCGCCGACCTCGACGCCCTCCGCCACGAGGACGACATGGCGGTCCACGTCACCGACCGTCATGACGAGCTCGAGCACGCCGGCGTCGCCGCCTACGCGTGCCTCGACGCGCTCCGGGTCGGGCCGCTCTACGGCCCGTTCCCGGTCGCGGACACCCGCGGCGTGCTACCGGCCTGCGAGGAGCGCAACCAGGTGCTGGCGCAGCTCGTCCGTTGCGAGCGCGCTCCGCGGCCCGTCAGGACCGAGTCCTTGCGCCTCGCCGTGGAGACGTTCGTCGACTGGACCAAGCCCCCGACCGACGGCGCGCTCGCGTTCGCGAACGAGATGTGCGACATGTTCGCCGACATGGCTCGCTCGCACCTGCGCCGGTTTGGCTGCGCGGGGGACGAGCGATGAGCGCGGGAGGTCGGGACCGCGCGCCGTCACGTCACGACGTGGCGATCGCCGCGCTGGTGCTCGCCGCCGGCTGCGGCGCCACCGCTCGCCCCGCCGCGCCGCCGCTGTCGGCCCCCGAGCACGACCTGGTGGCCGCCGCCGAGGCCCTGCAGGCCGACGCCTGCGCCTGCCCCGACGGCACGTGCGTGCCACAGCCTCGCGACACCAGCCGCGCCCTGATCGATGGAGATGACGGCGTGGTCACGCTCGACGATGCCGCGGCGGCGCGCTACGGCCGCGCCGTGCTCGCGACCGAGCGGTGTGCCGCGCACCGGATGGCGGTGACGCGCGAACAGCTGATGGAGGCGTTCGCGGCCGTACGCGACAGCGCGTGCGGCTGTCACGACGCCACCTGCGCCCACGAGCTCGGCGTCACCCTCGCGGATCTCCAGAAGAGCACCACCACGGCCGACGAGGCCACCCGCGATCGCGCGCGAGGGATCGTGAGCGAGGCTCGCGCGTGCCTCGTGACCACGACGCCGCCGGCGACAACGGGCGGCGCAGTCGCGACCACCGCCGACGGCGCGCGCGTGGCCGACGCCGACGCCGCCAACGCGGCGACCGACCTGGACGCCGCGAGCGAGGCCGTGGGCCGCGACGTCTCGCAGGATCCCGTGTGGATCCTGCTCGAGGACCTGGACGACGTCGGCGACACCCTCATGGTCACCCACGGCCGGCTACCGGCGTGCGACGTGTACTTCCGGGACACGGTGACCATCGTCCGCGCGTGCCTGACGCGCGAACACGTCGCGGTGGGCCGACGAACGTTCGACGACGCCGTGGCACGGCGCGCGACCTGGGACGTGCCCCTGCTCCCCGATGCCGCCTCCCGCAACGCGCTCGACGCCGACTGCTACCAGGCCCATGACCAGGTCCTCCGCGACGCCACTGACCTGGCGCCCGGGTGCCTCGACCAGCTGAAGAAGTAGCGTGGCGCTCGTCGCCGCGCCGCGCCGACCGGTTCCGGCGTATCGTCCGGCCATGCGCACGCTCGCCCACCTCGCGGCCCCGCTGCTGATCGCGGCCGCCCTGTCCTCGTGCGGCGGCAAGGCGCCGCCGCCCGCGGCGCCGACC
This sequence comes from Kofleriaceae bacterium, assembly GCA_020633495.1. Taxonomy (GTDB): domain Bacteria; phylum Myxococcota_A; class Polyangia; order Haliangiales; family Haliangiaceae; genus WYBA01. The sequence goes on from JACKDR010000001.1 coordinate 544,134, forward strand.
CCGGCCGAGGAGGCGGCGGTCGCCGACGTCGAGCGCGTCCAGGCCGCGGCGTGCGCCTGCGGCGACGACGAGTGCACGGTCGAGCACGTCGAGGACGTCGATGGCGTCCTCGCCCACGCCCCGCCCGACGTCCACCTCGGCGACGCCGCCGCGGCCCGCTACGGGCGCGCGGTCCTGGGCGCGGCGCAGTGCACGTTCGTCAAGGTCCAGGCCACGGCGCGCCAGACCCTCGCCGACCTGACCGCGCTCCGCGATCGCGCGTGCGGCTGCGCCGACCAGGCCTGCGGCGAGGCCACCGACGGCGCCCTGCGCGACGCCGAGGGCCGCGGCGCCGAGGCCGTGGTGGCGGTCGACGCCCACGACCAGGCCCAGGCGCTCACCGACGAGGCTCACGCCTGCCTCGACAAGCTCGGCGTCGGGCCGCTGTTCGCGCCGTGGCCGGTGCTCGACACCGGCGGCGCGCTGCCCGGCTGCGAGGCCTACGTCCGGGTGATGGAGGCGTTCGCGCGCTGCGACAAGATCCCGCGCGGCACCCGCGAGGCGCTGCGCCAGGGCGTCGACGCCATGGTCGAGGGCATCGGCGACCAGGCCAGGGTGCCCGACGAGGTCCGGCCCCAGGTCGACGCCGCGTGCACCCAGGCGGTGGACGCGATCCGCCAGAGCGCGGCCCAGACCGGCTGCACGCTGCCGTGAGGACGATGATCATGACGCCCCCGACGACGCTCGCCCCGACGACGCGGCCCGCGACCGCCCCCTTCGCCGTCCCCGCCCTGCTGGTCGCCGCCCTCGCCGTGGCCGGCTGTGGCGGCGGCCGCGGCGCCACCGCCGCCGCCGCGCCCCTGCCCGCGACCGACGCCGCCCTGGTCGATCGCGTCGAGGCCCTGCAGGCCGCGGCGTGCGCGTGCACCGAGCCGGCGTGCCACGAGGCGCAGGCGACCGCGCTGCGCGGCGTCCTCGCGGAGGTCCCCGCCGAGGCGACGCTGGGCGACGCCGGCGCGGTCCGCTACGGCCGCGCCGTGCTGGGCGCGGTGCAGTGCATCTACGCCATGACCGACGACGAGCGCGCCGCGATCGGCGAGCTCGCGGCGATGCGCGACAAGGTCTGCGCCTGCCGCGACCACAACTGCGTCGCGGTGATGGAGGACGGGCTCGATCGCTTCGGCGACGACTTCGACGCCCGCCTGCACTCGACCGGCAGCCTGCGCCGCGAGGGCGAGCTGTCGCGCGAGCTGATGGACTGCCTGTCCAACCTCGACGACGGCGACTGGGACGACGGCGACGGCGACGGCCCCGACGGCTTCAGCGAAGGGGGCGAGGGCTGGCCCGAGGGCGAAGAGAACGGCGACCCCGGCGACGACTAGGAGCGTGTAGCCGATAGCCCCCCGGGCCAGGACGGCATCGTCCGCGGTCGGGTATCGCGTGCGGCCCGGGGCGGCCTACGCCGGCATGGTGCGCGGCGACTGCGCCCGGAATAGCTTCAGGAGGTTGTGAACGAGGGCGACGAAGGCCCATTCGCATCGGTTCTTGAAGAGGCCGCGGAAGGACAGTTGTCGGAAGCCGCGGGTTCGGATCTGTCCGAAGACGGGCTCGACGGTGGTCTTGCGGCGGGCGTAGATGGCGCGGCCGTGCGGCTGTTCGAGGGCGGTACGCATGGCGAGGTGGGCGGCGCTGGGTCGAGGGGAACGCGACGGCGACGCCGGTGTGCCGCCGCGGCGGAGCCTGCCGACCGAGATGAGGGGCTCGGTCCCGAGATGATCAGCAAACTGGACGTTGGCGGCGGAGAAGTAGCCGGTGTCGGCGGTGACGCAGGCCGGAACCGCGTCGCAGTTGCGGACGACACGTCGCAGCAGTGGCTCGAAGTACTGGGCGTCGGGCGCCTGATTGCTGAGGGCCGCGGCCACGATGATCTGGTGCGCGTCGTCGACGGCGATCTGCGCGTTGTAGGCCTGCAGGAAGGCGCCATCGCGCACCATGATCCGGCTGTGCGGGTCGGTGAAGTTGCGCTGCGCCGAGGGCTTCGGGGTGCCGCTCGGGGTCGCGGGCGGCGTGTTGCGGGGCAGATCGTCATCGGGGCCGGGCGGGTCTCGGTCGTCGTCGCGATCGGCGGGCGGATCGAGGGCGAGCGCCTGCTGGACGCGCTTGCCCGCGAGCGTGGCGGCCTCCTTGCGCTTGGCCGGCGTGCGCCGCGGGTCCTGCGCCTTGGCGCGCAGCGCCTCGGCCTGGCCGCGCAGCTGCGCGGCGCGGGCCGCCTCGGTCTCCTTCGTCAGCGCCTCGAGGGCGGCGTTCATCTTCGCGATCTTCTCCTCGCGCAACCGCACCTCCGCCTGTGGGTCATAGGGACCGTGCTCGGCGTCGTCCGCCGCGTCCTCGGCCTCGGCGCGCGCCAGCCAGCCCTCGACTTCGGCGCGCAGCCGCGCCTGGTCCTTGACCATCCGGTCGTAGCTCTTCGCCTTGTGCTTGCTCGCGTTGGCCTTCATCTTCGTTCCGTCGATCGCCACGTGGCCGAGCTTCACAAGCCCGGCTGACTGACACGCCACCAGCACCTGCACGAACAGGCCCGCCAGCGCCTCACGGTGGGTCGACCGGAACTGGTTGATCGTCGTGAAGTGAGGTTGCGCCCCGGCCGCCAGCACCCGAACCGCGACGTCCTCGACGGTGGCGCGTTCGAGGCCCCGCGACGAGTACACGCCGGTCGCGTAGCCGTACAGCAGCAGCGCCACCATCATCCGCGGCGCGTACGGCAAGGGACCGCGTGGATCCTTGGCCTGGATCCGGTCCTCGATCGCCCGCAGGTTCAGCCGCGCGACGAACCCCTCGACGAAGTACACCAGGTGCGACGCCGGCAGCCACTCACGCGGCGACGGCGGCAACAGGAACGACTGCATCGGCGCGTACGGACGGTAGGCCTTCACCCCGCCATTCGATCAGCTCGCCGCGCTGGTGTCGATCCCTTCGTGCCCGACCGCGGTGGTGCCAGGCCACGCCGGCACGGGTGACGCGAGCGTGTGGGGGGCGGCCGACGGCGAGTTCCGCAGCGGGCCCGCGCCACCATGCGACTGCGTCACCGCCCGCGGCAGCCCCACCGCCCGCGGTCTTGTCACCGCGAGGACTGTCTGAGCCGGAGGACGCCCCCCCGCGCTCGCGGCAGGACCCGGGCCGGCGGCCCGCGGTCTCCCCACCGCTCGCGCCAGGCGGGTATCCGCTACACGCTCCTAGATCGCCGATCGGTTCGTTCGGTCAGTAATCCCGCAGGGATGCAGCAGGGGATCGACACCGATCTGCCGTCGTGATCTCGTCGATGGATGGCGATCACGCGATGGACCCCGCCCGAGGAACTGAGCCGGCAGGAGGAGATGCTCCTCAAGCGCCTCGACCGAGTTCGGAAGCTGCTCGGCTTCCTTCGGCTGCAGCGGCGCGTGCTCTTCAACGACGAGTTCCAGGCGGAGCTCGAGAGCATGTATCGAGACACCGGTGCCGGAAGGGACCCGGTGCCGCCCGCGCTGATGGCGATGGCGGCGTTCGTCCAGGCCTATCTCGGCGTGTCCGACGCAGAGATGGTCGAGCTCACCCTCGTCGATCTGCGGGTGCAGATGGTGCTCGGCTGCCTCGGAGCGACGAAGCCGGCGTTCTCGCAGGGCGCGCTGGTCGATTTCCGGGATCGGCTGATCCGATGCGACATGGATCGGCGGCTCCTCGAGCGCACCGTCGAGCTGGCGCGCGAGACCGGCGGCTTCGACTGGCGCAAGCTGCCTCGCTCGCTGCGCGTGGCGGTGGATTCCAGCCCTTTTGAGGGAGCGGGCCGCGTGGAGGACACGTTCAATCTGCTCGGGCACGCGGCCCGCAAACTGGTCGTCTGCGCCGCGCGGCTCCTGCGCTGGCGTCCGACCACCGTCGCCGAGCGGGCAGGCACCGAGGTGCTGTTGATGCCGAGCATCAAGGCTGCGCTCGACGTCGACTGGGCAGATCCTGAAGCGAAGGCGAGTGCTTTGAAGCTCCTCGTGAACCAGCTCGACGAGCTGGAGCGATGGGTCGAGCAACACGTGCCTGCGAAGGCGCGCGCCGACGTCGAGCCGCATCTCGCGACGCTTCGACAGATCCGAGCGCAGGACATCGAGGACACGGCGAAGGGGCCCCGGATCCGCGACGGCGTGGCGAATGATCGCCGGATCTCGATCGAGGACGCCGAGATGCGGCATGGCCGCAAGAGCAGCAGCTACGCCTTCAACGGCTACAAGCGCCACATCGCGACGGACCTCGACGCCGGTCTGATCGTCGCCGTTGCGCTCACGCCGGCCAATCTCCCCGAGCAGACAGCGATGCCGGTGCTCCAAGACGACTTCGACCACCAGCGAATCGAGGTGAGCGAACTCTACATCGACCGCGGCTACATCGCGAGCGACTTCGTCGAGCACGTCGTCGCGAACAAGGGCGAGGTGATCTGCCGACCCTGGCAGTTCTCCAATCGGGGCCTCTTCGCGAAGTCTGACTTCGACATCAACATTCGGAACCGGACCATCACATGCCCGGCGGGGCAGACGCAGCGGTTCATCTTCGGCGGACTCGTCAGCTTCGGTTCGAAAACCTGCCGGGCGTGTCCATCGCGCAGCCAGTGCACAACCGGGACAACCCGCGGCCGACAGGTCCGGATTGCCGACGACGAGGCGCTCCAGCAGCGGCTCCGCAACCTCGTCTCGACCCCGCGAGGTCGAGCTCGACTACGTCAGCGTGTTCCCGTCGAGCATCGCCTTGCCCACATCGCCAGCCGCCAGGGCGACCGAGCGCGCTACCGCGGCGTTCGCAAGAATACGCTCGACCTCCGCCGCGCCGCAGCGCTGCAGAATCTCGAGGCGGCTCATCGGCAGGCGCGGGAAGCCGCATCAACAGCCGAACAGAAGGCCGCCTAAACTGTTCGGCGATCTAGCTCGCTGGCCGCCGCGATCGGGGCCCGATCCCGGCGGATTTTCGCGACGCGCGGCCGCCGCCGGGCCCGGCGGCCCGTATCGTCGCCGCATGACGTCCTTGCCCCGCGCCGTGCGGCGCCTCGTCGGTCCGTCGCTGGCCGCGTTCCTGCTGACCGCCTGCGGCAGCAAGCCGCCGGCCCCGGCCGCCCCTACCGCCCTGGCGCCCGCCGAGGCCGACTTCGTCGCCAAGGTCGAGGCGATCCAGCAGCGGATCTGCCAGTGCAAGGATCCGGCGTGCAACGTCGAGGCGTGGCAGGCCGTGACCGAGCTGCTCAAGGCCGACGCGTCGCAGATCGCCCTGGGCGACGGCGGAGCGGCGCGCACCGGTCGGGCCTTCCTCGCCGGCCTGCAGTGCGGTCAGGCCCAGGAGGCCGCCAAGCGCGACGCCACGTCACGGGCGCTGACCGAGCTGACCGAGCTGCGCGATCGGGCCTGCGCCTGCACGGACGTCGCGTGCGCCGACGCGATCGACACGTCGTTCGAGGCCTTCATGAAGCGCCACCAGGACACGACGGGCGACGAGGACAGCGTCCAGCTCGCCGGCCGGCTGGCGGGCGAGATGATGGGGTGCCTGGCGACCGTGCGCGGCCAACCCTGGCCACCGCCCGGCGACGGCGACGACGACGCCAAGCCGCCGCTCGAGGACTGACCCCGGCGGCGGCGCGGCGCGGCGGCTAGAACTTGGCCTGGAAGGTCAGGTTGAAGCCGAGCTGGTTGAGCTCGCCGAACTCGTACTGGAACGTGTCCTCGGGGCCGGACCGGGTCAGCCGGGTCTGGTTGCCGTCGTACGCGTAGTAGATGTCGAGCAGCGCGGCGTAGATGTCGCCGAAGTCGAGCTGGCCCGACAGCTTGGTGGCGATCTGCGGCACCGCGCTCTCGCCCTGCGGCAGGACGGTGATGATGGTCTGGGCGCCGTTGTTGCGGATGACCGCGGTCGACTCGCCCATCTGGCCGGTCTCGCCGGGCAGGCCGGTCGGCGAGGTCAGGGTCGCCGGCTGCTCGAGGCCGATGACGATGCCCAGGGTCAGGCGGTCGTCGAAGTTCTTGTCGGCGCCGACCGCGGCGAAGTAGTTGGGCTTGATCTTGTAGGCCGCCGGGAAGTCCGAGTAGGTCGGCAGCGACGGCACCGAGTGCAGGATGAACGCGAGGTCGCGGTACTGCAGGTCGAAGCGGAGCCGGATCCGGTCGATCATCGCGCGGATGTTGACGTCGCCGGCGGCGCCCCACTGGATCTTGGTCGACCCCGACATCTCGGGATCCTTCAGGGTCTGGCCGAGCAGCGTGGCCTCGGCCATCGCCAGCCACTGGGTGCCGCCCGGGTACTTGGCCTTCTGGAACAGGCGGCCGATGCGCTCGGGGTCGTTCTTGTAGAGCTTGTAGTCGATCGACGACTGGACCGGCATGCCCTCGTGGACCGCGACCTGGGCCGACGCGCCGAACAGCTGGACGTTCTCGGTGTTGACGTCCTCGAGCTCGTTGCCGCCGCGGTTGAAGTAGCCGCCGTTGAACTCGACGCGCAGGTTGGGCGCGACGTCGTAGCCGGCGCCGCCGAGGAAGCCCAGCACCGCCTTCTGCTCGGCGGTGGCGGGGTCGAGGACGACCGCCGACTTGGCGCCGACGAACGCGTAGGCCTTGTCGGCGTCGACCTGCAGCTTGACGCCCGGCACCGACGAGGTGGTGCGCCGGTACTCGTCGCTGCCGCCCCACGACAGCCGGTAGCTGTAGCCGAGGCGGAACCGGTCCGCCGAGATCGGGAACGCGGTGAACGAGACGCGGGTCGGATCCTTGTGCTCGGGATCCTTCCACCACGACGCCAGGATGTACGAGCCGGCGTCGGAGAAGTCGATCCGCCGCTCCGAGATCTCGTTGAGGCGCATCACGAACGCGCCCTCGACCTCGAGGTGATCCTTGCGGTAGTTGCGGTACATGACCGCGGTCGACAGGGTCTCGTAGCCCGAGAACCGGGTGTCGTAGTTGTCGAAGAACAGCGTGCCCAGCGAGTTGGGGCGGCCGAAGCGCCAGCCCGGCACGCTGGGGATGGTCTCGCCCGGCGCGACCAGCACGTTCTCGTTGGTGAGCGTGAGGTTGAGGCGGACGTCCATGAAGCCGCTGTCGCCGGACAGGTAGTCCTCGGCGGCGGCGTCGTCGGGCGGCGCCTCGGCGTCGGCCGGCGCGGGCGCCTCGGCGGCGGGCGCCTCGGCGGCGGCGCGGGCGCGCTCCTCGGCGAGGGCCTGGGCGACCGCGGCGTCGACCATGGCCTGGACCTCGTCGGCGGTCGGGCCCGCGGCGGGCGGCGGCAGCGCGTCGCCGGCGTCGCCGGGCGGCGGCGGCGCCGGGGTCGGCGTCGGCTGGGCGTGGGCGGTGAGGGTGGCGCCGCTGAACGCGAGCGCCGCGGCGGTGGCGGTGGCGAGGGTGCGGATGGCGGACACGGGCTTCTCCGGGGCGATCACGGCAAGGTCAGGTCGGGCGCCGACCGCGGGTAGATGATCCAGACGTTGAAGCTGCCGATGTTGACCGGGCGCAGCGTGCCGACCACCTTGGGGATGGTCTGGCCGACGTAATCAGCCGGCTCGAAGTCGATGACCCCGGCGGTGATGACGTTGATGGCGGCGCCGCAGCCACGACCGATGTCGAGCTTCCACTGCTTGTAGGTGGCGTAGTCGTTGTCGAGGTCGCAGAGCACGGCGTCGTCGATCTCGACCAGGCCGGACTCGCGGCGCTCGAACTCGATGACGTCGGTGAGCCAGCTCTCCTGGACCACCGCGGGCGGCGGGATCCGGGCCTCGTCGACGGTGATCGGGTCCTCGGAGACGAAGCTCTGCGGGAACCCGATCTCGGTGAGGCCGTTGAACTCCTCGACCGCGCCGGCGAAGCCGTCGATGAACTGGCCGGCGGTGATGTTGCGGCCCTGCTCGTCCTTGGGGCGGCTGAAGCTGTAGATCAGGACGTGGTCGTAGTCGCCGGTCGTGCACGGCGGCGTGCCGTCGGCGTCGGCGCACTCGACGTCGGACACGGTGTAGCCCTGGGCGTAGACGCCGGTGACCACGATCCGACCGTTGGCGCCGTAGCGCGAGCCGTCGACCGTGACCTGCTTGGACTCCAGCGGCGACGCCGACAGCGCGTCGAGCGCGGCCTCGTCGTCGGGGGTCGAGATGTCGGCCAGGTACGGGTCGCGGTACCACAGCGTCGGCGACGTGCCGGTGGCGTAGGTGGCGCCGTCGCGGCTGCCGTCCTCGACCCACATGAACGTGGGGCCGAACACCGGCGGCAGGTCGACCGCGGCGACCGCCGACTCGCCGGCGGTCATCGGGATCGTCGCCAGCGGCCGCCGCCCCAGCTCCGGGGTCAGGCTGCCCAGGAACTGGACGTAGACGTCGACGTCGCCGGTGAAGCTGGTGTCGAGCTGGCCCTGCTCGTCGAGGGCCTGGACCCGCAGCGACACCGACAGGGCGTCGTCGGGCAGGCGCTGGTCGACCGAGCCGGGGTCGGCCGGGCTGACCAGCTCGACCTTCAGCGACTGGGTGCCCTCGATGCCGGGCAGCTGATCGGTGCAGCCCGCGAGGGCGAGCGCGCCCAGGCCGGCCATGACGACGCGGAGGTTGGCGGGATGGCTCACTCGAACACCGGGCGGATGCGGCCGTCGTGGGCTTCGACGGTCTCGTCCAGGCATGACACCGAGCCCCACCGCTGCTGCACGGTCTGCTGGTCGGCGGTGTCGGTGAAGTCGACGACGTCGGGGCCGCACGCCTGCTGCTGGCGCAGGAACACGGTCAGGGCGTCGCGCAGCGACACGCCGGTGTCCTGCTTGGAGGTGTTGCGCTTGAGGACGTCAAAGCCGGAGCCGCCCTTGGCGATGTAGTCGTTGACCGCGACCCGGTACAGGCCGGTGGGCACGACCGGGCGGCAGCGCGCCGGATCGATGGGGCCGTCGGGGTTGCCACCGCGGCAGTCCTCGCCGAGGTAGACGTCGCGCGCGCACGCGGTGGGGACGTAGTCGTCGGTGGGGTCGGGGTCGGGGCAGGCGCCGCGGCACACCATGTCGAACCAGATGCCGGCGACCTGGGCCTGGGTGCGGCAGCCGCGCTCCGACGACTTGCGGGCCACGAAGTCCAGGGTCTCCTGGATCTCCTGGCCCGACAGGTACATCACCGTGATCGAGTTCTCGAACGGGAAGACGTTGAACATCTGCTCGACGGTCAGCGGGCCGCGCTCGAAGTCGGCGCGGATGCCGAGCGAGTTGGTCAGCGCGAACTCGGCCTCGACGCCGGGCCGGGTCTGCATCGACCGCGCGACCAGGTTGCCGAGCTGCGAGTCGCCGCCCGACAGGTCGTTGCGGATGATCTTGCTCGACGCCGTGTTGACGAACGAGAAGACGCCGTCGAGGTTGATCTCGCGGTTGATCGCGACCGAGTACGGCCACAGGAGCTCGGCGACGTCGGGATCGTCGGGGATCGTCGAGTCGACCGGGATGTTGTCGTAGGCGAACGCGGTGATGCGGCTGCGCCGCTCGGGATCGCTGTTGTCGTCGCCGACGTGGACCACCAGGTCGAGGCGGCCGACGTACTTCGCGAACGCGCCGGAGTGGACCAGGATCGTGTTGTGACCCTTGTCGTCGTTGGGCAGGATCTTGGGCGGGTTGGTGACGATGTGGAGGTGGCCGCCCAGGATCAGGTCGATGCCGGCCAGCGGCAGGGTCTCGTTCTCGTCGGTGACCTGGCTGGCGGTCAGGCCCTCGTCCTCGTCGAGGCCGAGGTGCGACACGACGATCAGCACGTCGACCGACGGCCGCAGCAGCCGGACGTACTGCTCGACCACCTGGCGGTCGTCGAGCGGCCGCAGCCCCAGCGAGTTGCCGCCCTCGAAGATGCCGGTCATCGACGACCAGTTGGCCATGCCGATGACGCCGATCTTGAGGCCCTCGACGTCGTAGATCGCGTACGGCTCGGTGACGTCCTTGAGCGACCGGGCGTCGGGGTTGGGCGGATCCTCGAAGACGTAGTTGGCGGCCAGCAGGTCGTACTGGGCCCAGTTGTCGATCTGCTCGAACAGGTTGGTCGAGCCGAGGTCGAACTCGTGGTTGCCGATGACCGCGCCGTCGAGGCCGGCCTCGGACAGGGCGCGCATCTCGGCCTCGCCCTTGAACATGTTGAAGACCGGCGCGCCCTGGAAGCAGTCGCCGGAGTCCAGCCACAGGCTGCGGCCCGAGGTGGCCCGGATGTCCTTGACCAGGGTCGCGATGCGGGCGATGCCGCCGAACGGGCCGTTGGCCGGGAGCAGGCCGTAGTCCTGGTCGAACCGGGTCGGCACGAACTCGTACGGGAACAGCCGCGAGTGGATGTCCGACGTGTGGATGATGGTCAGGCGGATGTCCTGGCCACGCAGGTCAGGCTGGTCGCGCTGGACGGTGCAGGCGGCACCGGTGGCGCCCGCCACGAGGGCGGTGGCGACCAGGGCGAGCCGCCCATGGCGAGGGATCGCGGACATCGGTGGCGCGGTATAGCCGCGGGCCCGGCCCGGGCGCAAGCCCGAAGGGCCTGACAACCCGTGACGATGCTGCGACGACTTGGCGCTGCGTCACGCCATCGCGCGGCCGCCGTGCTTCAATGCCGCCCGATGCGCCGCGCCAAGATCGTCTGCACCCTGGGACCCGCGTCCTCCAGCCCCGAAAAGATCGGAGAGCTGATCGACGCCGGGATGGACGTCGTCCGCCTCAACTTCTCGCACGGGACCCACGCCGACCACACCAAGCTGATCACGACGGTCCGCGCCGAGGCCGAGCGCCGCGACCGGGCGGTCGCGGTCCTGCTGGATCTGCAGGGCCCCAAGATCCGGGTCGGCAAGTTCGCCGAGGGCCAGGTCGAGCTCCACCCCGGGGCCGAGTTCGCGATCACCACCGACACCTCGGTGGTCGGCGACGTCCACCGGGTCTCGACCAGCTACACCGGGCTGATCCACGACGTCCGCCCCGGCGACCAGATCCTGCTCGATGACGGCTACCTGGCGCTGGCGGTCACCGAGGTCGGCGACAAGGAGGTCCGGACGATCGTCGTCGCCGGCGGCACCCTCAAGAACAACAAAGGCATCAACCTGCCCGGCGTCGAGGTCTCGGCGCCGGCGCTGTCCGAGAAGGACCGGGCCGACATCGGCTGGGGCCTGCAGATGGGCGTCGACTACGTCGCGCTGTCGTTCGTGCGCCGCCCCGAGGACGTCCTCGAGGCCAAGCACCTGCTGACCGCCGACGGCGTGCGGATCCCGGTGATCGCCAAGATCGAGAAGCCGCAGGCGGTCGACCGGCTCGACGACATCATCGCGGTCGCCGACGGGGTCATGGTCGCGCGCGGCGACCTCGGCGTCGAGATGGGCCCCGAGAAGGTGCCGATGATCCAGAAGCGACTGATCGAGCGCACCAACCAGCTCGGCAAGATCGTCATCACCGCGACCCAGATGCTGGAGTCGATGATCCAGCAGCCGCGGCCGACCCGCGCCGAGGCCTCCGACGTCGCCAACGCGGTGCTCGACGGCACCGACGCGCTGATGCTGTCGGGCGAGACCGCGTCGGGCAAGCACCCGGTCGAGTCGGTCAAGACGATGGCGCGGATCATCCGCGAGATCGAGAGCAGCGCCTACTACCGGCAGTACATCGAGCCGCCGCAGCAGCTCGACATGGCGGTGTCGGCCAACGCGATCGCCCACGCCGCGATGGTCGCGGCCCGGGCCATGAAGCTGCGCGCGATCGCGGTCGTCACCAACTCCGGCGGCGCCGCCCGGCTGCTCAGCGAGTACCGGCCCGAGGCCCGGATCGTCGCGCTGACCAGCAACGAGGTCACCTACCGGCAGCTGGCGCTGGTGTGGGGCGTGACCCCGCTGATGATCACCCCGGCGGTCACCACCGACGAGCTGATCGACCAGGTCGAGCACGAGCTGTCGTCACGCGGCCTGGCCCGCAGCAACGATCACGTCGTCATCACGATGGGCGTGCCGGTCGGCAGCGGCGAGAGCACCAACCTGCTCAAGATCCATCAGATGCCGTAGCCGGGTCGGCCGGGTCGGCCGGGTCGGCCGGGTCGGCCGGGTCCGCCGGGTCCGCCGCGCCGGCCGCCATCCAGGTCGACGGCGCCAGCGTCGCCGCCTCGGCAAAGGCGGCGGCCGCGGCCGCGGGGTCGTCGGGCTCGACGCACTTGCCGACGTGCCAGCGGCAGGTCGCGCGCACCGCCGGGCCGAGCCGCACGTCCTTGGCCAGCTGCTCGAACAGCTCGCGGGCCTCGGCGCGCTGGCCCTCGGCCAGCAGCACCCGGGCCAGCGCCTCCTTGCCGACGATCGCGGCGCCGGCGCCCGGCACGAAGCGCAGGACCGGCGCGACGTCGGCGTCGTAGATGCGGCGCGCCTCGGCGGCGTCGCCGGTGTGGCCGGCCAGCGCGACCCGCTGCGCCGCGTGCAAGAGCGACCAGGTCCGCCGGGTCCGGCCGCCCAGCTTGCCGAGGTCGACCCGGGCCAGGGCGCGGCGCGCCTCGTCCCACTCGCCGCGCAGCTGGTAGGCGATCGACACGTAGATGCGGAACGGCACCTTCGAGCGCTCGAGCAGGCGGCGATCGAGCTCCTTCTCGGCCAGGACCATCAACTCGTCGGGCTCGCCGATCGAGGCCAGCCGGCTGGCGGCGGCGTGCAGGCGCAGCTCGCGGTACGCCAGCCACAGCGCGATCACGCCGGCCAGCATGAACAGCGTCAGCACCGCGACCCCGCGGCCCATCTCGCTGGTCGCGATCAGCACCAGGTAGGTGCTGATGAGGATCGCGGGCACCGCGTAGGTGTCGATGACGCGGAAGAAGCGGACCATCGTCGGCTACCGGCTCCGCACCGGGGTCGCGCGCAGGTGGCGCGCGATCAGCATCGCCAGCTCGAGCGCCTGCTCGTAGTTGAGGCGGGGATCGACCCGCGACCGGTAGGCGCGCTCGAGATCGGCCTCGACCAGGCCGCTGGCGCCGCCGATGCACTCGGTGACGTTCTCGCCGGTGAGCTCGAAGTGGATGCCGCCCAGGGTCGAGCCCAGCTCCTCGTGGATCGCGAAGCTCTCCTCGATCTCGGCCTGGATCTTGTCGAAGCGGCGGGTCTTGTAGCCCGACGCCAGGGTCTCGGTGTTGCCGTGCATGGGATCGCTGACCCACAGCGGCGTGCGGCCGGCGCGGCGCACCGCCTCGACCAGCGGCGGCAGCCCGGCCGCGACCTTGCCGGCGCCCATCCGGGCGATCAGCGTGATCCGCCCCGGGATGCGATCCGGATCGAGGACGTCGAGCAGCTCGGTCAGCCACTCGGCGGTCATCGCCGGGCCGATCTTGATGCCGAGCGGGTTGCGGATGCCGCGGTGGAACTCGACGTGGGCGCCGTCGAGCTGGGCGGTGCGCATGCCGATCCACGGCATGTGGGTCGACAGGTTGTACCAGCCGTCGCGGCGCGGCACCTGGCGGGTCTGCGCCGCCTCGTAGTGCAGCGCCAGGCCCTCGTGGCTGGTGAACAGCTCGACCCGCTTGAGGATCGCCGCGTCGAGGCCGGTGACCCGCGACACGAACGACACCGCGTCGCGGATCGACTCGACGATCTTCTCGTACTCGCCGGCGTGGCGGGCGTCGCGCGCGAACGAGATGTCCCAGTACTCCGGGTGGTGGAGATCGGCGAAGCCGCCGTCGGTGAGGGCGCGGATGAAGTTGAGCGTGAGGCCGGCGCGCTCGTAGGCGCGCAGCATCAGCATCGGGTCCGGCGTCCGGTCCTCCTCGGTGAACGCCTCGCGGTTGACCAGGTCGCCGCGGTACGCCGGCAGGGTCACGCCGTCGCGGGTCTCGTTGTCGGCGGAGCGCGGCTTGGCGTACTGGCCGGCGATGCGGCCGACGCGGATGACCTGGCGGCGGGTGCCGTGGACCAGCACCAGCGACATCTGCAAGAGGATCTTCAGCTTGGCCGCGATCGACTCGGAGCGGCAGTCGTCGAAGCTCTCGGCGCAGTCGCCGCCCTGCAGCAGGAAGGCCTCGCCGCGGGCGGCGCGGCCGAGCTCGTCGCGGAGCGCCTCGATCTCCCACGACGTGACCAGCGGCGGCAGCGCGCGGATCTCGCCGATCGCGCGCTGCAGCGCGTCGCGGTCGGGGTAGACCGGCTGCTGCGCGGCGACGCGCGCCTGCCACGAATCGGGACTCCAGTCGGACATGACGCGGGACCATAGCGCGAAGTCGCGGCGGCCGCGCCAGCCTCTTCGACGGGGCGGCGGTGAAGCCGGGTCGGCGCGCGCCGCGTGATACCCTGCCCTCCGGTGTCCGCACCCTTCCACTCCGACGACGTCGCCCGGCAGCTCGACTACTGCTCGTACTGCCCCAAGATGTGCCGCCACGCCTGCCCGGTGTCGACCGCCTCGGGGCGCGAGACCTGGATCCCGCAGGCCAAGATGGACCGGCTGAACTGGCTGCGGCGCGGCCAGCTGCCGTGGACCACCGAGAACACCGATCCGCTGTGGGCGTGCACCGGCTGCCGCCACTGCACGTCGTACTGCGATCACGGCAACGAGCCCGGGCTGGTGCTGCTGGCCGGGCGCGCCGCCGCGGTGGCGCGCGGCGTCGGCCACCCGGCGCTCGAGGGCTACGGCGATCGCTTCCGCGCCCGCGACGAGCGCCTGGTGGCGCGCGCCCACGAGGCCTTCGACGCCGACCGCTTCGCCGAGGACGGCCAGGTCGGGTTCTGGCCCGGCTGCGACGCCGTCGACAAGGGCGCCGCCGACGTCGCCGCCGCGCTCGCCGTGTTCGACAAGGTCGGGCTCGGCCACGTCCGCCTGGTCGACGCGCCGCAGTCGTGCGCCGGCTACCCGCTGCTGGCCGCCGGCTACCCGGATCTGTTCCGGTGGCACGCCGGCAAGGTCGCGGCGTCGCTGCGCCGCTTCAAGACCGTCGTCATCAACTGCTCGGCGTGCCTGTACACGCTGCGCGCCCAGTACCCCGCCGAGGGCGTGTCGCTGCCGACCGAGATCCTGTCGCTGGCCGAGCTGATGGCCCAGGCGTCGGCGCAGATCCCGCGCCCGACCACGCGCAAGACCGTCTACTACCACGACCCCTGCCACCACGCGCGCTACACCCAGGTGATCGAGCCGCCCCGGCGCGTCCTCGAGCAGGTCGCCGACGTCCGCGAGCTGGCGTGGTCCAAGGGCGACACCGAGTGCTGCGGCGGCGCCGGCCTGTTGCCCAAGACGATGCCGACCACCGCCGACGCGATGGCGCGGCGCCGCCTCGCCGAGGTCGCGGCCCAGGGCGGCGGCATGGTCGTGACGTCGTGCGCGACCTGCACGTTCATGCTGCGGCGCAACGCCCCGGCCGGCGTCGAGGTCGCCGACCTGCCGACCGCGGTCGCCGAGCTGACCGGCACGCCGTTCATGCTGCCGGCGCTCGCCGACGACGAGCCGTAGCGCGCCGCGCGCGGTCAGGTCGCGGCGGCCGCGGCGCGGGCGTCGCGGCGCCACGCCTGCATCGCCGGCAGCGCCTCGATCGCGTCGACGTAGGCGCGGCAGACGTCGTCCATCGCGACGCCGTAGGTCTGGAACCGGGTCGCCACCGGCGCGTACATGGCGTCGGCGATGGTGAAGGCGCCGAACAGGAACGGGCCGCCGTCGCCGGCGTGGGCGCGGCAGTCGCGCCAGATCTCCATGACGCGGGCGGCGTCGGCGAGGGCGTCGGCGGTGTGGCCCTCGCCCGGGTGCGCGGTCACGAGATCCATCGGCATGTCGCGGCGCAGCGCCGCGAAGCCGGCGTGCATCTCGGCGGACACCGCGCGGGCGCGGGCGCGGATCGCCGGCGCCGCCGGCCACAGCCCGGCGGCCGGCGCCAGCTCGGCGACGTACTCGCAGATCGCCAGCGAGTCCCAGATGACGAGGTCGCCGTGGACCAGCACCGGGACCCGACCGCTGGGCGACGCCTCGAGCAGGCGGGCCCGCGAGTCGGGGCGATCGAGGACGATCGTCCGGTCCTCGCACGGCAGGCGAGCGTGGGCGATCGCCAGGTACGGGCGCAGCGACCACGACGACAGGTGCTTGGTTCCGACGTGCAGGATCAGCGCGGGCATGGGCCCGACTGTACCCGCCGTGGCGCGATCAGCACGCGTCGTCGTCCGGCCACGCGTCGCGCGGCAGCGCGTAGGCGTCGCGCAGCGCGGCCAGCGCGACGACGCGATCGCCGCGACGCGCGGCGGCGGCGGCGCGATCGAGGGCGCGGCCGGCCGGCGGCAGCGGCAGCGGCGTCAGGTACGCGGTCTTGAGCCGCAGGTAGCCGCCGCGCAGCGGCACGCCGGCGACGCCGAGCCACAGCGCGACCACCGGCGACGACAGCACCAGCGCCAGCAGCCACGGGTCGACGTGGGCCGCCACGACCGCGCCCGCCGCCGCCGTCGCGGCCGCGCCCACCGGGTCGGCGCGGCCGCGCACCGCGTAGGCGCTGTCGAGCACCAGCGCGCCGCGGTCGTCGACCAGGGCGCGGCCGGCGCGGGCGACGTCGGGGACCACGACCTTGGCGGCGGCGTCGGCGTGGAAGATCAGGTTCTGCGGCCGGCCGAAGGCGTGGAAGGCGGGGCCGGCGAAGCGGCCGTCCTCGCGGGCCTCGAGGACGTCGCGGTGGCGGCGCAGGTGGGCCGCGGCGCGCGGCCAGCGGCGGGCCAGCTCCGCCATCGGGATCAGGGTCGCGCCGTCGTACGGCACCAGGCACCGCGGGTGCGCGACCGCCTCGTCGACGCGGCCGCCGGTGGCGACGTCGCGGCCGCGCAGGCACGGCCGGGTCGCGCGGCGCGCTCGACCTCGACGGTCGCGCCGTCGCGCGGCGACCGGCCGCGGACGTGGTCGCCCCGCGTCGTGCAGGCCTCGAGCACGTAGACGCCGTCGGCGTTGGTGCCGGCGCCCTTGACGATGCGCGCGACGTCGCCGAGCGCGACGCCGCGGCCGGCCAGGTCGCGGCAGCGCGCAGCTGCGGCGGCGCCGACGCGCGAGCACCCACGGCGCCGCGCCCAGCGTCGCGGCCGCGACCTCGCCGACGCTCCACCCGGCGGCGTCGAGGCGCGCGACCTCGAGCGCGGCTGGCGGCGCGGCGCCGCGGCCGAGCAGCGCGACGCACGCGTAGGTGGTGGCGTCGGGGAAGACCTGCTCGGCGCCGAAGTCGATCACGCCGCGCACCGCGCCGGCCGCGGCCAGGTGGGCGCGCAGCGGCGCGGCGAAGCCGCCGGTCAGCCAGCGCGACGGCACCACCAGGCCGGCGCGGCCGCCGGGGCGCAGCCAGTCGAGGTGCGCTCGAGGAACGCGCCGTACAGATCCCACTCGCCGTGCGAGGTCGCGGCGAGGGCGCCGCGCAGCGCGGCCCACAGCGCCGGGTCGGCGCGGCGCAGCCGGATCGAGCGCACGTACGGCGGGTTACCGACGACGGCGTCGACGTCGCGCGCCGCCGCCGGCGGCGCCAGCAGGGCCTCGGCGACCGCGACCTCGGCGCCGACCTGGGCCAGGCCGCGGCGGCCAGCGCCGGATCGCGCTCGACGCCGATCAGGCAGGCGGCGGCGGCGCGGCGCCGCCACGCCGCGTCGGTGCGGGCGCGCGCGGCCGGCGGCGGCGGCGGCGATGACGTCGAGCGCGGCGGCCAGGAACGCGCCGTCGCCGCACGCCGGATCGAGGACGCGCAGCCGCGGCACGCCGGTGCGCCACGTCGCCGCCGCCAGCAGCGGCGCCAGCACCTCGCGGCACACCGCCTCGGCCAGCGGCGCCGGCGTGAAGTAGACCCCGGCGCCGCGACGGCGGGTCCGCTCGGCGCCGGCGGGCGCGGCGCCGCCGTCGCCACCGGCGCGCAGCCGGGCGCGCAGCGCGTCGAGCTCGGCGATCGCGATCATCGCGCTCGCAGCGACGCCCGCGCCGCGTGCAGGACCTCGGCCGAGCGGGCCAGCGCGTCGCGCTCGGCGGCGTCGAGATCGGGGACGACGATCGTCGTGGCGCCGTCGCGGCCGACCACCGCCGGCAGCGACAGCGCGACGCCGCGGACGCCGGCGGCGCCGTCCTGGACCCGCGACACGGTCAGGACCCGCCGCTCGTCGCGCAGGCTCCACCGCAGGAACGCGGCGGTGACCAGGCCGATCGCGTGGTTGGTGGCGCCCTTGCGCTCGATGATCTCGTAGGCCGCGCGCCGCACCTCGTGCGCGATCGCGGCCTCGCGGGCCGCCGACCAGCCGTCCCAGCGGCGGACCCCGCGGCCGCCGACCGCCGCGCTCGACCACAGCACCGCCTCGGAGTCGCCGTGCTCGCCGACGATCTGGGCGTGGACCGAGCGCGGCTCGACGCCGAGCTCGCGACCGAGCACCTGGCGCAGGCGCGCGGTGTCGAGCATCGTGCCGGTGCCGATCACGCGCGCCGCCGGCAGCTCCGACGCCTCGGTCGCGATCTGGGTGAGGACGTCGACCGGGTTGGACACCACGACCAGCAGGCCGCGCAGGCCGCGCAGCTCGCCGGCCAGGGTCGCGACCAGCGCGGCGTTGTCGCGCAGGAGCTCGAGCCGCGACTGCTCGGGCCGGCCGCCCCGCCCCGCCGCCAGCACGACCGCGTCGCAGTCGCGCATGTCCTCGACCGCGGCGGCCCGGACCGCGGCGCTGGGGTAGAACGCGGCGCCGTGCGCCAGGTCCATGGCCTCGCCCTCGGCCAGCCCGGGCCGCGCGTCGGCCAGCAGCAGCTCGCGCGCGATCCCGGTCTGCAGGGTGGAGATCGCGACGCTGGTGCCGACCCGGCCGAGCCCGACGATGCCGATCTTCATGCGCGCATCGTAGGGCGCGCCGGCCCGGGCGGTATAGTCGGCCGCGCATGGGATCCCCGCGCACCGTCGTGATCGTCAACCCGCGCTCGCAGGGCGGCCAGGCCGGCAAGGACTGGCCGTACCTCGCCGAGCGCATCCGCCGCTCGGTCGCCTTCGACGAGGCCCTGACCCGGGCGCCCGGCGACGCCACCCGCCTGGCCCGCGAGGCGTTGCGCGGCGGCGCCGAGCGCGTCATCGCGCTGGGCGGCGACGGCACCATCAACGAGGTCGTCAACGGGTTCTTCGAGGACGGCGCGCCGATCGCGCCGCACGCCGCGATGGGCCTGGTGCCGTACGGCACCGGCGGCGACTTCCGCAAGACCGTGCGCGTGCCCAAGGACCTCGACGACGCGGTCGCGATCCTCGCCGCCGATCGGCGCCGCACCATCGACGTCGGCCGGCTCGACCTGACCACCGCCGACGGCGGCCGCGCCGTGCGCATGTTCGTCAACATCGCGTCGTTCGGGATGTCGGGGGTCGTCGATCGCCTGGTCAACAAGTCGAAGAAGCGGTTCGGCCGGCTGTCGTTCCTGGCCGCGACCACCCGCGGCATGCTGCGCTACGACAACCAGCGGGTCCGGATCACCTTCGACGGCAACGCCGCCGACGCGCTCGAGATGACGATCAACACGGTCGCGGTGGCCAACGGCCGCTACTTCGGCGGCGGCATGATGGTCGCGCCCGACGCCGAGCTCGACGACGGCTTCTTCGACGTCGTCGCGATCGGCGACGTCGGCTTCCTCGACATGGTGATCAAGAGCCGGCGCCTCTACGCCGGCACCCACCTGAGCACCAAGGAGGTGTCGGCGCGGCGCGCCCGCGTCGTCACCGCCGAGCCGGCCAGCCCCGGCGAGGTCGTCGAGCTCGACGTCGACGGCGAGACCCCGGGGCAGCTGCCGGCGACGTTCACGATCGTGCCGCAGGCGCTGTCGGTCGTGGTCCCGGGCTGAGCCCGGCCCGGCGCCGGCCCGGTCGGCCACGCGGCCGCGGGCGGCTAGTTGCACGAACAACCTTTATGGTTGCACGCGCAACCGTTCCGTGGGAGCGTCGGCGCGCCATGGAGGATCGGTTTCGCGCCCTGCTGCAGCGGTTCATCCGCGAGCTCGGCGTGCTGTCGCCGGACCGGACCCCGTGCGGCAAGGCGCTGGCGCCGTCGGAGGCCCACGCGCTGATGGTGCTGCGCGCCGCCGGCGACGGCCTGCGCCAGGGCGAGCTGGCCGCCCGGCTCGGCCTCGACAAGAGCTCGGCGAGCCGGCTGGTGGCGCGGCTGCGCGACCGCGGCCACCTCGGCGACGCCCGCGGCGACGGCGACGGCCGGGCCCGGCCGGTGCGCCTGACCGCGCGCGGCGAGCGCCTCGCCGCCGAGCTCGACGGCGCCAGCCGCGACCTGTTCGCCGCCCTGCTCGGCGGCATCCCGGCGGGCCGCCGCCGCGACGTCATCGCCGCGCTCGACGAGCTGGTCGGCTCGCTGGAGCGCCTCACGCTGCGCCGCCCCGAGGACGAACCATGATGGCTTCGAGATCGCATCGCCCACCGTCGCTGACCACCTCCCTGCTGCTCGCCGCCGCCGCGCTCGCCGCGTGCAAGGGCGCGAGCGCGCCCGCCGCCGCGCCGCCGGTCGGCTCGGCCGCCGCGCCCCCGACCGCCGCCACGCCCGCCGCGCCGGCGCCCACCGACGACGCCTACGACACCCGGACGCCGGTGCCGATGCCGCCGATGATGGCCGCCCACCACAAGCAGCAGATGCGCGACCACCTGCTCGCGATCCAGGAGATCACCGCCGCGCTCGCCACCGACGACTTCGCCGCGGTCGAAGCGTCGGCCGGGCGGATCGCCTGGTCCGAGGAGCAGGCGATGATGTGCCAGCACATGGGCGCCGGCACGCCCGGCTTCGGCGATCTCGGCGAGGCGTTCCACCACACCGCCGACGGCATCGTCACGGCGGCCCGCGACCGCGACCGCGCCGGCGTCCTGACCGCGCTGGGCGCGACCCTGCAGACCTGCACCGGCTGCCACGAGACCTATCGCCAGGTCGTGGTCGCCGACGGCGGCGGCATGCCCGGCGCCGGCATGCCCGGCGCCGGCGGTCCGGGCCCGATGCCAGGGATGCACGGCGGCGGCGCGCCCGGCGCGATGCACGGGCGATGACCGGCGCGCCGACCGGGCGCTACGTCTCTTCCTCCTCCTCTTCCTCTTCGTCGCCGCCGCCCCTGCCCGCCAGGTCGCTGCGCCGCGCCGCCTTGGCCAGCTCGCCGACGGTCTTGAGCGGCAGCGCGTCGACCGACTCGCCGCGCAGCGCGGCCTCGAGCAGGTGCGCGGTGACGCGGGTCAGCTCGGTCAGGCCGGCGACGCGATCGCGGATCAACTGGGCGCGCTCCGGGTCGTCGGGCACCCCGGCGTCGCCCTCGAGCTCCGCCTGTCCCTCCTCGAACGCCTCGAGCGCGGTCTGCACCCAGCGCAGCTCGCGCTCGCGGAACACCCGCGACACCATCTTCCAGATGCTGGTCTCGGGCTCGTAGTACTCGCGGCGCTCGCCGGGCACCCACGCCTTCTTGACGGCGGCCCAGGCCTGCATCTCGCCGAGCAGCATCGACACCGCGCCGCTCGACAGGCTGAGGCGCTCGCCGATCTCGGCCGCCGACAGCGGCCGGTTCTCCAGGTACAGCACGGTCCACAGCCGCCCCATGTTGCGCTTGAAGCCCCACGACTCCATCAGCGCGCCGACCGCGTCCGCGATGCGCAGCGCCGCCGCGTCCATCGGCGACGGCGGCGCGGGCGCCTTGCCGTCGGCCACGGTTCAGTCTTCCTCGCGGCCGCCCTTGCCGACGGTCCCGAGCTCGGGATCGAGGCGAGGCAGGTCGCGGGAGGTCGGCACGCGGCTGACCTGCGAGTGCTCGGTGGGCGTGCGCGCCACGGCGCGGTTGCCTTCCTCCTCGCGCCGCCGCGTGATGATCTCGACGATCTCGCGGTGGCTGAGGCCGCCGGACGGGCGGATCGTCACCGCCGCCTGCTGGCCGCTCTTGAGCTCGCGCGCGGTCACCGCGAGGATCGACTCGACGTCGATGGTCAAGCTGAGCTCGACCCGCACCGAGCCCGGCGGCCCCGGCGGCAGGCCGTCGAGCGTGACCTGCCCGAGCTTGCGGTTCTTGGTCACGTCGTCGCTCTCGCCCTGGTAGAGCTCGATGCTGACGAACTTCTGGTCGGGCTGGGTGGTCGCGAACAGCTTGCGGGCGCGCACCGGCAGCATCGAGTTGCGCGGGATGATCACCGAGAACTGCGAGTCGCCGACCTTGATGCCGATGTCGTGCGGCGTGACGTCGAGCAGCGCCGCGTCGTCGGCCTCGCCGGCGAGGATGCCGGCGTAGGCCGCGGCGCCCATCGCGACGACCTCGTCGGGGTTGGCGCCCTTGGACGGCTTGCGACCGAACAGCCGCTCGACCAGCGCCTGCACCGCGGGCCACCGGGTCATGCCGCCGACCAGCAGGACCTCCTCGACGTCGCCGGCGGCCAGCCGGGCGTCGGCGAGGGCGCGCACGGTCGGCGCCTCGAGCCGGTCGAGCAGATCGTGGGTGACGGTCTCGACCTCGTCGCGGGTCAGGCGGCGCTCGAGGTTGATCGGCTCGCCGCGGCCGTCCTGGGCCAGGAACGGCAGGCGCAGCCAGGTCTCCTTGTCCGCGGACAGCGCCTTCTTGGCGGCCTCGCAGGCCTCCTTGAGCCGGCTGATCGCCATGGGCTGGCTGAGCAGGTCGACGCGGTGGGCGTCGAAGACCTCGTCGGCGAGGCGCTCGATCAGCCGCCGATCCCAGTCCTCGCCGCCGAGCGCGCTGTCGCCGCCGGTGGCCAGCACCTCGAAGATGCCGCTCTCGACCGCCATGATCGAGATGTCGAAGGTGCCGCCGCCGAGATCGAAGACCGCGATGATGCGGCGGCCGTCCTTGACCCGGTGCGCGCCGTAGGCCAGCGCGGCGGCGGTCGGCTCGTTGAGGATCCGGATCACGTCGAGGCCGGCGATCGTGCCGGCGTCCTTGGTGGCCTGGCGCTGGGCCTCGTCGAAGTAGGCCGGCACGGTCACGACCGCGCGGGTCACCGGCTCGCCGACCTCGGCCTCGGCGACCGCGCGCATCCGCGCCAGCACGTGCGAGCAGATCTCCTGCGGGCTCGTGCCGTCGCCGGCGACCCGCACCCAGGCGTCGCCGTTGGGCGCGGCGACGATGCGGAACGGCGCCGAGCGCGCGAACCACGACACGTCGTCGGCGTTGACCTTGCGGCCGATCAGCCGCTTGATGCCGTAGATCGTGCCGGCGGGGTTGGTCACCGCCTGGCGCCGCGCCGGCACCCCGACCAGGACCTCGGCGCGCTCGTTCCAGGCCACCACCGACGGCGTCGTCCGCTCACCCTCGGGCGAGGCCACGACGCGGGGCACCCCGCGCTCGTCGAGGACGGCGACGCAGGTGTTCGTGGTTCCGAGATCGATGCCGATGATCCTCGACACGGCTCACTCCTTCTTCCCGAGCAGACGCGACAGCATGCCCTTGCGCTCGTTGGTGGCCTGGCGCCGCATCTCGGCCAGCTCGCGCGCGGCCCGCTCGTTGGCGGGGTCGAGCTCGAGCACGGCCTCGAACCGCTGCGCCGCCTCCAGGCGGTCTCGCATCGCCATCGCCCGCATGCCCTCCGCCAGCTCGATCCCGATCCGCGCCTGCCGATCGCCGGGGTCGCGCCGGGCCAGCACCTTGAAGAACGACAGCGCCTCGTCGTACTTGCCGCCGTCCAGCATCGACTCGCCCATCGCGAAGTCGGGCTGCCGCCCGTCGTGGCCGAGCACCGGCGGCGGCACGACGTTGACGGGGCGGCGCTCGGTGTCGAGCGTGAGCGCCCCCTCACGCACCGGTGGCGGCGGCGCGACCACCGGCACCGGCGGCGGCGTCGCCTGCCGCGTCACCTGCGCGGTGTCCGGGGCCCCGCGGCGATCAGCCGCGCGCGCCCCCCCCCCCCCCCTCGTCGGCGCCCGCGGCGCCCGCGGCGCGCCCCGCCCGCTCTGCAGCTGCGCCACCGCGCTGGCGCGGGCGGCGCCGTCGCCGAGGCGGCGGTAGGCGTCGCGGATCAGGATGAAGATCTCCGCCGCCATCGAGCGGATCTCGGGCGACTGGAACCGGGCGTAGCGGTCCGGGTGGTACCGCTTGGTCAGCTCGCCGAAGGCCTGCCGGACCGCGGCGTCGGTGGTGTCGTAGCCGACGCCGAGCACCTGGAACGGGTTGAGCCGGCGGATCGAGTCCAGCTCCGAGGTCAGCGCGACGATCAGCTCGGTCTCGGCGGCGGCCAGATCGGTGCCGTCGCTGAGCGCGGCGTCGCGTGGCTCGGCGGCGGGGGCGCGCCGGGGCACCGGCGTGCGGTCTGCCCCGCCGGCGGCCGGCGCGGCCGCCGGGGGTGCGCTGGTGGCGAGCCGGGTGACCCGGCTGCCCTCCTTCTGGGCGGCGGCCAGCGCGGTCTCGATCAGCCACATCGCGCTCTGCGGGATGGTGTTGAGCCGGACGTCGACGCCCGGGCCACGCCCCTCCATCTCGCCGTCGGCGATGTGCTTGGCGATGACGCCGCTGAGCACGACCATCGACTCGCTGGGCAGGGTCAGATCGATGCGCACCGGCGTCCCGAGCGCGGGTGGGCTCGAGGTCCGTAGGAAGATTGCGCTCCGGGCGAGATCGCGCTTGTAGATCGACGCGAGCTGTTGCCACGACGCACAGCGCAGCTTGATGCTGATCGGCGCTGACGCCATCGAAGCCTCAGTATACCGGGCCCGGGGTCAGCGGTCGATCTCTGCGGCCAGCTTGCGGTACCGCTGGAGCACATGATCGTGGCGCTCCTTGATCCGCTGCAGGTAGTGATGCTCGCGGGTCCGCTGCATCGCCGCCTGGGCCTGCTCCTTGATCCGGGTCACCAGCGCCCGGAGGTCGTCGAACGGCTTGAGCACGAACCCGACGACCCCCAGATCGGCCGCCGAGGTGGCGGCCTCGACGTCGCTGTAGCCGGTCATCAGGAACGCCGCCAGGCCGGGCTTGTGGGTGCGGATCCGCCGCACCGTCTCCAGGCCGTCGATCCCGGGTAGCCGCAGGTCGCACAGCAAAAGGTCGATGGCCTCGCCGCGGTTGGCCATCCGCTCGCCCTGGGCCACCGCCTCCTCGCCGCTGATGAAGGCGAAGGTGGTGAGCCCGGCCTCCTCGAGGGCGTCGACCAGCTGGTCCGCGACGTCGCGGTCGTCCTCGACGACGTAGAGGATCGGTGGCCGGGTGGCGTCGAGGTCGGTGCCGACCTCGACCGGCCCCGACGGGCGGTCCCGCATGGCCAGGCGGTGCTCGAGATCGATCGACCGGCGCTCGGTCTTGACCAGATCGCGGAGCATCTCCTCGATCATCGCCCGCAGCGCGGCGACGTTCTTGCGCTGGGCCTGGCGGTCGTGGTGGACCGCGGCGATCCGGCCCAGCAGGTGCCACAGGGTGCCGGCGGTCTCGATCTCGACGTCGAGGAGATCGACGGCGCCGCTGCGCATGCCGGCCAGGACCAGCGCGGTCGACGGCGCCCGCGCCACCAGCACCGGCGCCGCCCACGGCACCATCTCGCGCAGGCTGCGCAGCCGGCTCTCGACCATCGTGACCGGCGCCTCGCCGCGGGCGACGTCGCCGACGTCGACCAGGACGCACGGCACCTGGTCACGCTCGCCGAGCAACAGCCGCGCCGCGGCGTCCTCGGTGGTGTCGACGGTGACGTAGGGCACCGCGACGTCGTCGAGCATCGCGAGCACGGGGCGCAGGGGACCGTCGAGCGCGGCGCGGGCCGCGATCAGCACCACCGAGGTGACGGGGGACGGGGCGGCCATGGTCAGCGCAGGACGGCGGGCGGGGTCACGGTTTCACGCGCGGCCCCGGCCCGGGCCACCCCGACGCGGGCCGTGATCAGGGAACTCCGCATGGCGTGACCATATCACCGGGCCGGCAGCGCCGGACGGGGCACCCGCGGTAGAGTCGCGGCGATGACCTCGCCCGAGCCACTGTTCCTCCGCGCGTGTCGCCGCCAGCCGGTCGAGCGCACGCCGATCTGGATGATGCGTCAGGCCGGGCGCTACCTGCCGTCGTACCGGGCGGTGCGGGAGCGCCACACCTTCCTCGAGATGTGCCGGACCCCCGAGCTGGCCTGCGAGGTGACGCTGCAGCCGATCGATCAGCTCGGCTTCGACGCCGCGATCCTGTTCAGCGACATCCTGATCACGCTGCCCGCGATGGGCCTCGAGGTCACGTTTCCCGAGAAGGGTCCCAAGATCGAGGGCCCGGTGCGCGACCACGCCGCGATCAAGCGGCTGGCGGTGCCCGACCCCACCGCCGAGCTCGGCTACGTGCTCGAGGCGGTGCGGCAGATCCGCGGCGCGCTCGCCGGCCGGGTGCCGCTGATCGGCTTCGCCGGCGCCCCGTTCACGATGATGACCTACGCGGTCGAGGGCGGCGGCAGCAAGGACTACACCCACACCAAGCAGCTGATCTTCGGCGACCCCGAGGCCGCGCACGATCTCCTCGACCGCCTCGCCCGCACCTGCGCCGGGTTCCTCGAGGCCCAGGTCGCCGCCGGCGCCCAGGCGGTGCAGATGTTCGACAGCTGGGCCGGCATCCTGTCGCCGCAGGACTTCCGCGAGTTCGCGCTGCGGTGGGCGACCCGGGTCATCGACCTGCTGCGGGCGTCGCCGACCTGGCGCGACGGCGGCGTGCCGATCATCTACTTCGTCAACGGCTGCGCGCCGTACCTGGCCGACTACGCGTCGAGCGGCGCCGACGTCCTCGGCGTCGACTATCGCGTCGACATCGGCGCCGTGCGGGCGCGGGTCGGCGACGGCGTCGCGCTGCAGGGCAACATGGATCCCGGCGCGCTGTTCCTGCCGCCCGAGCAGATCCGGGCCCGGGTCGCCGACGTGCTGGCGCGGGCCGGCCGCGTCGGCCACGTCTTCAACCTCGGCCACGGCGTCATGCCGCAGACCGATCCGGCGCACGTCCGCGCCATGGTCGAGGCGGTCAAGGAGCTGTCGGCGCGCCCGGATGCGGTGGCGACGTGACCGCGGCCGGCGCGGAGCGGGCGTGACGGCGGCGCGGCTGACGCTGGTGGCGGCGGCCGCCGTCGCGGTCGGGGCCTGCGGCGCCAAGGAGCGGCGCAGCGACGAGCCAGCGCGGCGCGACGGCGGCGACGCCGCGATCGTCACGGCCGCCGCCGACGCCGCGCCGGTGACGCCGCCGGGCACGGTGGCGCCGTACCGGCTGGCGCCCGGCGGCGCCGACGGCGGCGTCGCCGGCGGCGCCGCGCTCAAGGTCACGGTGCAGTGGCCCGACGCGCCCGCCGCGGTGCGGGCGTCGCCGGGGCGCGATCGCTGCGGCGCGCCGCGACCGCCGTTCGTCCGGGTCCACACGCTGCACGGCGTCGCCGACGTCGTGGTCTGGATCGACGACATCGCGGCCGGCAAGCCGGCCCCGGCGCCGGCGCCGGCGACCCTGGCGGTGCGCGACTGCCGGCTCCGGGCCGGCGGTCAGGTGGCGCGCCCGCGCCGACGCCGAGCTGCGGCTGCGCGACCTCGACGAGCGCCCCGCCACCGTCGAGGTGGCGTGGGCGGCGCGGCCCGGCGACGAGCCGGTCGTGGTCGCGCGCGCCGCGCTGCCGGTGGTCGGGCACGAGGTCGCGGTGCCGCTGCGGCCGTGGGCGACCCGGCTGACCAGCGACGCCACCGGCGACGACGCCGCGTGGGTGATCACGCCGCCGACGCCGTACGTCGCGGTCACCGACGACGCCGGCGCCGCGGTGCTGACCGACGTGCCGGCCGGGACCTACCGGGTCCGCGCCTGGCTGCGCCCCGGCGCCGGCCAGGCCGCGCGCGAGGCCGCCGGCGAGGTCACGATCGCCGCCGGCGCCGACGCGACCCTGACGCTGTCGCTGGCCGACGCCGCCGGGCCGGCCGACGACGCGTCCGCCACCGGCGCGGCGGCCGACGACGACGACGACGACGATCCGTGACCCCCGAGGCTCGACGATGACCTGGACCGTACCCGCCGAGGTCGAGGACGCGCTGTGGGCCGCGACCCGCCGCCACCTGCCCGCCGACGTCGTCGGCGGCCCCGGCCTGACCGCGGCGGTCGTCGATCGCTCGCGGCGCTACACCAGCGACCGCGATCGCCTTGCGACGCCCGGCGCCGGCCTCGCCGCCGCCGGCGACCTCGCCGCCCGCGCGCTGTTCTTCACCGTCGCCGACGCGCCCAAGGCCGCCGCCGTGCTGGCCGAGCTCGGCGATCGGGTCCGCTGGCACGGCGACGCGCCGCTGCGGATCCTCGACCTCGGCGCCGGCGCCGGCGCGATGACGCTGGGCGCGCTCGGCCACGCCGCCGCGATCGCGGCGACCCGGCCGCTGGCGATCGACGCCGTCGACCGCGACGCCGGCGCGCTGGCGATCCTCGCCGACGCGGTGCCCGCCGCCGCCGCCGCGCTGGGCGTGACCGCGACGGTGACGACGCGACGCCTCGAGCTGGGCGCGTCGCCGCCCGCGCGCGGCGACGGCTTCGACCTGGTGCTGCTGGGCAGCGTCCTCAACGAGCTCGACGGCGCGGCCGCCCAGGCCGTGACCCGCGCCGCCCTCGGCGCCGTCGCCGACGACGGCGCGGTCGTGATCGTCGAGCCGGCGCTGCGCGAGTGCGCCCGCGCCCTCCACGCCGTGCGCGACGCGGTGATCACCGGCGGCTGGGCCCAGGTGTGGGCGCCGTGCACCCGGCGCGCCGCGCCGTGCCCGATGCTGGCCGACCCGCGCGACTGGTGCCACGAGGAGCGACCCGGCGGCCTGCCGCCGCGGGCCGCGCGCCTGGCCCAGGTCACCGGGCTGCGCGACGGCGCCCTCAAGTACAGCTACCTGGTGCTGCGACGCGGCCCCGGCCACGTCGGCGGCGACGACGCCGCGGTGCGCGTCGTCGGCCACCCGCACCGCTCGAAGGGCAAGCTCGAGGCGCCGGCGTGCGGCGCCGACGGGCTGGTCACGCTGCGCCTGCTGTCGCGGCACCGCGGCGACGCCACCCGCGCCCTGGATCGGGCCCGGCGCGGCGAGCTCTTGCGCATCGACGGCGGCGCGCGCCACGACGACCGCCTCGACGTCGGCGCCGGGGCCTCGGTCACCCGGCTCGTCCCCGCCGGCGACCCCGATCCCGCCTGAGGTCGTGGGAGCGGTGGTGGGACCAGCCTGGTCCTGATCCGGGCGCGCGGCGACCCGGCGCCCGCGAGGTCAGTCGTCGAGGTCGTCGGGATCGGCCTTGTCGATCGGCAGGGTCTCCTCGGTGGAGCCCCGCGGCGGCGACGGCGCGTCGTCGTCGTCGTCACCGGCGGCGGCCACCGCCGGCGCATCGGGCTTGGCCGCGCCACCCTTGGCCGCCCCCTGCGCCGCCCCCTCGGCGGCGGCCTTGGCCGCGGCCTCGAGCGCGGAGCCGCCGGCGCCGTCGCCCTCCCCGGGCACCGCCGGCGCGCCGTCGGCGAGCACGACCGCCGCCATCGGCGCGGTCGACCGGGTCGCGACGTCGCCGGGCTCGGTCTCGGCGCGGCGCTTGGTCGTGACCTCGGTCGCGGCGGCGGCGGCCTTGGCGGCCGCCCCCTTCTTGCCGCCCGCCGCGAGCTCGGCGCCGCCGGCCTCGTCGATCTCCTTGACCGACAGGTTCTCGGTGTTCTCCTCGTCGCTCCAGCCGGTGGCCGCCTTGGCGTCGACCGGCAGGGTCTCGTCGTGCTCGACCGCCGCGGGCACGCCGTCGGAGCCGCCGCTGAGATCGAGGACGTCGATCACGACCCCGGTGATGTTGTCGTGGCCGCCGCGCTCCTTGGCCAGCTCGATCATCTCGCCGAGCTGCGCGACCATGTCGCCGGTCGCCAGCTTCTCGGCGATCTCGGTCTCGGCCACGAAGTAGTCGTGCAGACCGTCGCTGCACAAGAGCAGGCGGTCGCCGGCGCGCAGCTGCAGGTGCGCCATCTCGACGCCGACGTCGGCCGACACGCCGATCGCGTTGACCAGGATCGTCCGCAGCGGCGAGACCTGCGCCTCCTCGATCGTCAGCTTGCCCTCGATCACGAGGACCTCGGCGACGGTGTGATCGGTCGTGATCTGCGAGGCCCGGCCGTCCCGGATCAGGTAGGTCCGGCTGTCGCCGACGTGGGCGACGAACGCCTCGGAGCCGGCGACGACCACGACGTCGAGGGTCGTGCCCATGCCCTGCTTGTCGGCCTCGCGAGCGCCGCGCTGGAACACCGCCTGGTGGGCGGCGAGCACCGCGTTCTGCAGCAGCTGCACCAGGTCGCGACGGCCCTCCTCGGTGGGGCGGCGCGCGAAGCCGTGGATCCGGGTGCGCGACGCCTCGAGCGTGGTCTTGACCGTCTCCACCGCCATCGCGCTGGCGACCTCGCCGGCGGCGTGGCCGCCCATGCCGTCGGCGACGATGAAGAACTGCGAGCTCGCGTCGACGTGCGCCGAGTCCTCGTTGTGGTCGCGGACCACACCGACGTCAGTGAGCATCGCCGCGCGGAGCTTGGCGTGTGGCGACTCTTCACTATTGGCGGCGGCCATACGGTGGGGCCTCGAAACTCTTGGGAAATTCTCTCGCGACCTGGGCCTGGCCGCAAGCCCGCGGCGCGGTCGTCGGTAGATCATGTGTTGAATCTGCTCGTCCGCCTACCGTCCCACGGGGGAAGCGACCGCGGCCGAAGGGCCCCAGCGTGCCCCCAGAGCGCGGTTGACGCCCAACGGGCCCGCACACTACGGTCACCCGTCAACGGAGGACGCAGGATGCTGAACAAGGTGCTGGGACACCTCGGAATCACGGTGGGACGGGCGGTCGCGGTGGCGGCCTTGACGGTCGCGGCGGCGATCGTCACGGCGCCGGCCGCCCACGCGGACACCAAGTACGAGATGAAGATCGCCACGGTCGCGCCCGACAACACGGCGTGGGCGACGGTCCTCAAGGAGTACAAGAAGAACGTCGAGAAGGCGTCGGGCGGCCGGATCAAGATCCGGATCTTCCTCGGCGGCATGCTCACCGACGACGAGAACAACAGCGTCCGCATGCTGGTCCGCGGCCAGGTCGAGGCCATCGGCGCGTCGACCGGCTCGGTCGCGACGATCGTCAAGGAGCTCGAGGCGATCGAGATCCCGTTCCTGTTCAAGACCTCGAAGGAGGCCGACTTCGTCCTCGACAAGTACATCAAGGACGAGGTCAAGGACCTGTTCCGGGCCAACGACATGGTCTTCGGCTTCTGGAGCGAGAACGGCTTCCGCCACTTCGCCGCCAGCTGGGGCCCGGTCCTCGAGCCCGCCGACCTCAAGAACCAGAAGGTCCGGTCGCAGGAGAGCTTCCCGCACCTCGAGATGTGGAAGGCGCTCGGCGCCGCGGCCCAGGCCATCCCCACCGGCGAGGTCAAGACCGCGCTCAAGACCGGCTCGGTCGACGGCTACGACCAGTCGCTGCTGTACTCGATCGCCGGCAGCTGGCACCAGCACATCAAGCACCTGACCCTGTCGGCGCACATCTACCAGCCCGCCGTCATCGCCTTCAACAAGGCCTGGTTCGACGGCCTGCCCACCGACCTGCAGAAGGTGCTGATCGACGAGGGCGAGGCGCTGGTCCGCAAGGGCCGCAAGGCGATCCGCGACATGAACCCCAAGCTCCTCGACATCATCAAGGGCGAGGGCGTCAAGGTCCACACCCTCACCGACGCCCAGCGCGCCGACTTCGAGAAGGCCACCGCCGGGGTCCGCGACAAGGTCGCGGCCCGCTCCGACGGCCACAAGAAGCTGGTCGAGCTGATCGAGAAGGGCCTCGCCGACTACCGGTCCAAGGGCAAGAAGAAGAAGTAGCGCACCGCATCAAGCCCGCGACCGCGCGCCACGGTACGGCCCCTCACGGGGCCGTCCTGGTTTTCGGCTACCATGGCGCCGATGAGTGAACCTGCGCCGCCGGCCCAGGAGTGGGTGCCGACGTACCCCGCGATCCGTCGCGTCGACGAGGTCTGGTTCAAGGCCGAGCGCCTGACCTGCGGCGCCATGTTCGTGGTCATGGCGCTGATGGTGTTCGCCTCGGTCATCACCGAGGTGTTCGGCAACCGGCGCGAGTGGATCGACGTCGTCGGCCTGATGCTGGTGTGCGTCGTCGGGGTCCGGACCCGCGCGGTCAAGGACGGCGAGCAGCGGCCGAGCTGGCCGGCGTCGCTGGGGCTGGCCGCCGCGGTGACCGTCGTGATCGCCGGCGCGGTCTGGGCCTACACCGAGCGCTACCCGGGCGGCTTCATCTGGGCCCAGAAGCTGGCGCTGGTCATGATGATCTGGGTGTCGCTGCTCGGCGCGTCGATGGCGACCTACGACCGCAGCCACCTCGCCCTCGAGATGGGCGAGAAGCTGTGGCCGGCGGCGGCCTTGCGCTGGGTCAAGGCGGTCGCCCACGGCGTCACCTCGGCGTTCTGCGTCGCCGCGCTGGCGGTGTCGATCCACCTGGTGCTGCAGCAGCGCCACGAGGGCCACACGATCGTCGCGGTCGAGTGGCTGCCGACCTGGGTCGCGTTCCTCGCGATGCCCTACGCGTTCGCGTCGATGGCGCTGCGGTTCGCGGCCCAGATGGTCACGACCGCGGCCGACCAGGCGGCGCCCGCCGAGGAGCACCTGCCGACATGATGATCCTGCTGGCGATCGCGGGCCTCGCGCTGATCGGCGCCCCGCTGTTCGTGATCATCGGCGCCGCCACCGGCGTCGCGTTCGAGCAGTACACCGTCCAGGCCAGCTCGTTCTGGCGGCTCGGCGAGTGGGTGCTCAACCCGTTCGAGAACCTGATGGGCAAGGACGCGTTCCTCGCGGTGCCGCTGTTCATCGGCGCCGGCGCGATCATGACCGAGGGCGGCATGGCGCGGCGGCTGGTCGACTTCATGCGCGCGCTGCTGGGCTGGCTGCCCGGCGGCCTCGGCATGGCGGCGGTCGCCGCGTGCATGGGCTTCGCCGCGATCTCCGGCAGCTCGCCGGTGACGCTGATCGCGGTCGGATCGATCATGTTCCCGGCGCTGGTCAAGGCCGGCTACCCCGAGAAGTTCTCGCTCGGCCTGGTCATGACCGCGGGCTCGCTGGGCTGCCTGATGGTGCCGTCGCTGATCCTCGTGATCTACGCGCTGGCGGTCATGTCGGCGGGCTCGGCGACGGTCGACACCGGCCAGATGTTCGTCGCCGCCTACGTGCCGGCGACCGCGGTCGCGCTGATCCTGTGCCTGTACTCGTACTGGGTCGGCCGCGGCGTCGCCGATCGCGCGCGGTTCTCGTGGGCGCGGCTGTGGGAGACCGCGCGCGAGGGCGTGTGGGCGCTGGCGCTGCCGCTGATCGTCTTCTTCGGCATCCGCGAGGGCTTCTTCGCCCCGTTCAAGGCCGGCGCGGTCGCGTTCGCCTACGCGCTGATCGTCACGACCGTCATCCACCGCGAGATCGACCTGCGCAAGCTGATCAACGTGCTGGCCGACGCCGGCCGCCTGATGGGCATGCTGATCCTGATCATCGCGCTGACCTTCAGCCTCAACCAGCTGTTCGCGCTGATGGAGGTCGAGAAGAAGCTGGCCAAGCTGCTGCTCGACTGGAACCTGGGGCCGATCGGCTTCATGTTGCTGACCAACGTCTTCCTGATCGTGCTCGGCGCGCTCATGGACTCGGTCAGCGCGACGCTGGTGTTCGCGCCGATCCTGGCGCCCATCGCGGTCACCCACTACGGCATCGATCCGGTCCACTTCGGCATCGTCTTCGTCGTCAACATGGAGATCGGCTACCTGGCGCCGCCGGTCGCGACCAACCTGTTCGTCGCGGCCGCGCTGTTCAAGAAGCCGTTCGGGCTGGTGACCCGCGCGATCATGCCCGGCCTCGGCCTGACCACCGCGGCGCTGGTGCTGTTCATGTTCGTCCCGACCTGCTCCAAGGGGATGATCAACTTCCAGGCCTCGGGCGACATCCGCGACGTCTGGGAGCCGTTCCCGTGGGACGGCAAGCGGTGGACGACGCTATTCGGCAGCCACGACAAGACCGCGGGCATCTCGGACATCTCCGAGGAGGCGACCCAGAACGCCCTCGACGACACCAAGATCGACAAGCTGTCGGACGACGACTACTACTTCGACGACGACGACGACGCGACGCCGGTCGAGACCGACGGCGACGCCGGGGCCAGCCGCGACGCGGCCCCGGCCGAGGCCGACGGCGACGGCGGCGCCGGGCCCCCGGCCGAGGCCGGCGCCGGGACCGGGACCGGCGACGACGGCGACGACGACGGCGGCGACGATGACGACGACAGCCTCGACGGCGTGCAGCTGTAGCGATACCCTCCGCGCGTCGTGATCGTCGTCGACGAGCTCCGCAAGCACTTCAAGGTGCACCGCCGGCCGCCCGGCCTGCGCGCGGCGCTGCGGTCGGTCTTCCACCGCCGCTACGAGGTGGTCAAGGCGGTCGACGGCGTCAGCTTCACGATCGAGCGCGGCGAGCGGGTCGGCTTCCTCGGCCCCAACGGCGCCGGCAAGACCACGACGCTCAAGGTGCTGTCGGGCCTGCTGCACCCCAGCGCCGGCCGGGTCGAGGTCGACGGCCACGTCCCCGGAGCCCGGGCCGCCGCGTTCCTGCGCCAGATCACGCTGGTCATGGGCCAGAAGCAGCAGCTGATGTGGGACCTGCCGCCGGCCGAGACCTACGCGATGAACCGCGCGATCTTCGAGGTCCCGCGCGACCAGTTCGACCGCACGATGAAGGACCTCGACGCGCTGCTCGATCTCGGGCCGCTGTCGACCAAGCCGACCCGGCAGCTGTCGCTGGGCGAGCGCATGAAGTGCGAGCTGGCGGCGGCGCTGCTGCACACGCCGACGACGCTGTTCCTCGACGAGCCGACGATCGGCCTCGACGTCGCGATGCAGCTCGGCATCCGCGAGTTCATCCGCGAGTACAACCAGCGCCACGACGCCACCGTGCTGCTGACGTCGCACTACATGGACGACGTCGTCGCGCTGTGCCCGCGGGTGATCGTGATCGACGGCGGCACGATCATCCACGACGGCGACCTCCGCGCCCTGGTCAAGGCGATCCGCCCCGACAAGCTGGTGTCGTTCCGGCCGCTCGCCGCGATCGACCTCGCCGACCTCGAGCGGCTGGGCCGGGTGGTCCAGCACGATCCGGCGCGGGTCGCGCTCGAGGTCCCCGAGGACCACCTGCGCGACGTCGTGTCGCACCTGCTGTCGGCGATGACGATCGCGGATCTCGGGATCGAGGATCCGCCGCTCGAGGACGTCATGCGCAAGCTGTTCAAGGACAAGCGCGCGGCGGCCGCCGACGCGCCCGCCGACGCGGCCGACGCGGCCGACGACGACGACGAAGCCCGCCGCGACGACGACGAGGGCGCGGCGTGACCCTGCGCCGCACGGCGCGCGCGATGCCGGCGCTGCTGCGGATCGGCTTCGCCGAGACCGTCGCGTACCGGGCCGAGTTCGTGATCTGGATGCTGACCACGACGATGCCGCTGGTCATGCTCGGGCTGTGGACCAGCGTCGCCGCGGAGGCGCCGTTCCGCGGCTTCGGCCAGCGCGACTTCGTCGCCTACTACCTGGCGACGCTGATCGTCCGCAACGTCACGTCGTCGTGGGTGGTCTGGCAGATCAACGAGGAGATCCGCCAGGGCAACCTGTCGATGCGGCTCCTGCGGCCGATCCACCCGTTCGCGTCGTACGCCGCGACCCACCTGTCGGCGGTGCCGCTGCGCACGCTGATCGCGATCCCGATGGCGGTCGTCCTGCTGGTCACCAGCGCGCGCGACGTCCTCGCCACCAGCCCGGTCGACCTCGCGCTGTTCGGCGTGTCGCTGATCGGCGCCTGGGTGCTGACGTTCTTCGTCCTGGTCACGATCGGCACGCTGGCGTTCTGGGTCGATCGCTCGATGGGGCTGTTCGACGTCTACATGGGGGTCTTCGCGGTGCTGTCCGGCTACCTGATCCCGCTGGCGCTGCTGCCGGGCTGGATGCAGGACGTCGCCGCCCACGCGCCGTTCCGCTACATGCTGAGCGTGCCGGTCGAGATCCTGATCGGGCGGCTGCACGGCGCCGACGCCGCGTGGCAGGTGGTCACCCAGCTGGCGTGGGCGACCGCCGCGGTGCTGGGGGCCCGCGCGCTGTGGAAGGTCGGCGTCCGCCGCTACGAGGCCTACGGCGCGTGACCCCCCGGAGGCCACGGTGATCGGCGGCCGCTACCTGCGCCTGCTCGGGCTCCAGGGTCGGATCTCGTTGGCCACGGCGATGCAGTACCGGCTGAACTTCCTCGTCGAGGGGGTCATGTCGCTGTACTGGCTGGGCTGGAACCTGCTGCCGCTGCTGGTGCTGTACAACGACCGCCAGAGCGTCGCCGGCTGGGATCAATCCTCGGCGCTGGTCGTGATCGGCTGGTTCGTGATCCTGCGCGGCATCCTCGAGGGCGCGATCAACCCGTCGTTGACCGACGTGGTCGAGCGCCTGCGCACCGGCTCGTTCGACTACGTCCTGCTCAAGCCGGCCGACGCGCAGTTCCTGGTGTCGACGTCGCGGTTCGTGCCGTGGCGGCTGGTCGACGTCGCGGGCGGCGTCGGCATCATCGTGTGGGCGTTCGTGCGGCTGGGCCACGCGCCCACGCCCGCCGACATCGCCGTCGCCGCCGGCCTGCTGGTCGCGGCGTGCCTGGCGATGTACGCGCTGTGGATCATGATCGTGTGCGCCGCGTTCTGGGTGGTGCGGCTCGACAACCTGGCGTTCCTCCTCACCGCGGTGTTCGACGCCGCGCGCTGGCCGATCCAGGTGTTCCGCGGCGCGTGGCGGGTGCTGTTCACGTTCGTCATCCCGCTGGCCTTGATGACGACGTACCCGGCGATGGCGCTGCTGGGGACGCTGCACGGGCGCACCGCGCTGGCCTGCCTGGGCGGCGCGCTCGCGATGTCGCTGGCGGCGCGCCTGGCGTGGCGCGCGGCGCTGCGCAACTACACCAGCGCGTCGAGCTAGCCGGCGGGAGACCGCCCTCAGCCCGGCGACACCGGCGGACGATCCTGCGGATCGGTGAGCTGGGTCAGGACGTGATCGCGCCAGGCGCCGTCGATGAACAGGTAGTCGCGGGCGTAGCCGACGACGACGAAGCCGCAGCGGCGCAGCACCCGGCCCGAGCGCTCGTTGGTGGGCATGTAGTTGGCCGACAGCCGGTGCAGGCGCATGACGTCGAACGCGTGGGTCGCCACCGCGCGCACCGCCTCGACCATGATGCCCTTGCCCTGCGCCCGCGCCGCCAGCGAGTAGCCGAGGTGGGCCTGCTGCAGCGGCCCGCGCAGCAGATCGCTGAGCGCGACCGTGCCGAGGACGCGGCGCTCGTCGTCGTCGCGCCACGCG
This sequence comes from Kofleriaceae bacterium, assembly GCA_020633495.1. GTDB lineage: Bacteria > Myxococcota_A > Polyangia > Haliangiales > Haliangiaceae > WYBA01. The sequence continues at coordinate 581,368 of JACKDR010000001.1, forward strand.
ATCGCCAGGCGCAGCGACCGACCGGCGGCGGCGTCGTCGACGTTGCCGGCGAGCTTGCGCTCCCAGTAGTCGAGGGAGCCCCAGCCGGGCGGCGACGGCGGCGCCCAGCGGCGCAGGTGGTCGTCGTTGTCGCGGTGGAACGCGATCATCCGGGTGGCGACGTCGGGACCGGCGACCCAGAGGCGCAGCCGGTCGGTGAGGAGCTCGAGCGGGTCGGTCATCGCGGCTGCCCCGAGGATACGCGGTTCTCGCGGGAGTCCTGCGGATCCTGCAGAGGCTGCCGCGGGGCAGGTCACTGCGATCCCGGCCACTTGCGGTGGCAACGGCGGTGGCCCGCACCTTGCTCTACACCGGCTCGTCCGTCGCCCACGAAGGAAGCACCATGCACCGACTTGCCGCCGTCGCGATCGCCGCCGCGCTGTGGATGATCGCCAGCCCCGCCCACGCCGCGCCCCGCCACAGCACCCACCGGCCGCCCGCGCCGTCCTCGGTCGAGATCCGGCACAAGGCCGGCTACGTGTGGATCGCCGGGCAGTGGGATCTGGTCCGGGGCCGCTGGGTCTGGACCGACGGCCACTTCGTGCGGGCCCGCGCCGGGTACGTCTGGATCGATGGCTACTGGACGGTGAGCGGCGGCGAGTACGTCTACGTCGACGGCTACTGGGAGAAGGTCCGCACCGGCTACACCTACCGGCCCGGCACCTGGTACCGCTCCGGCAGCGACTGGTCGTGGCGGGTGGGCAGCTGGGAGCGTGACCGCGTCGAGGACCATCGGGACGATCGGCGCTACGACCGCGACGACCGCCGCGCCGACCGCCGGGACGACCGCCGCGCCGACCGCGACGACCGCCGGGACGATCGCCGCGCCGACCGCGACGACCGGCGGGACGACCGCCGCGCCGACCGCGACGACCGACGGGACGATCGCCGCGCCGACCGCAACGACCGCCGGGACGATCGCCGCGCCGGCACCAGCAACCGCAGCAACCGCAACGCCAGCAACCGCAACGCCAACAACCGCAACGCCAACGGCAACGGCAACGGCAACGGCAACGGCAACCGCGGCGGCAACCGCAACCGAACCAACCGAGGCGGCGGCAGTCGCCGCTGACCCCGACGTCCAGCCCCCAGGAGTACCGCCATGAGCCGCATCCGCACCTCCCTGTTCTTCGCCCTGGTCTGCGCCGCCGCCGTGCCGGCGTGCAAGAACGCCTCGCCGTCGTCGTCGAGCTCGTCGCAGCCGACGGCGTCGACCCGCGGCGAGGGCGGTAGCGGCTTCACCGACGACAGCGGCGGCACCGGCCGCCGCTACGTGCCCAACCGCCGGGTCGCGCCTCCCCCCCGCGACCCGGCGGCGGCGCCCGACGATCGTGGCCCGCGCGCCGATCGTCCCGGTCGGCCGTCCCGCGAGGAGATGCTCGAGCAGTTCGACGTCGACAAGGACGGCCAGCTGTCCGACGACGAGCGCGCCGCGATGAAGACCGCGCGCGCCGAGCAGCGCAGCGCCCAGATGGTCGAGCGCATGGACAGCGACGGCGACGGCCGCCTGTCGAAGGCCGAGCTCGACGCCGCCGCGGCCGCCCGCGCCGCCGCGGCCGGCGACGACGCCAGCGACGGCCGCCGCGGCCGCCGCGGCGGCGGCCCGATCCGCGACTTCGCCGCCGCCGATCTCGACGGCGACGGCTACCTGTCCCCGAGGAGCTGACGTCGGCGATGGCGACGCGCGGCCGCGGCGGCCGCGGCGGCTGGCGCGGCGCCGATGGCGACGGCGCCGGCCCGGTCGGCCCCGACGGCCAGCCGCGCATGCGCGGCTGGCGCGGCCGCGGCGGCGCCGACGGCGGCGGATCCGCCGCGGGCTCGGGCTCGGGCTCCGCGACGCCCTGATACAGTCGTGATCCCGATGACCGCCCCCGCCCGCCTGGCGCGCCTGTCGCGCACCGCGGTGATCGCCGCGGTGGCGCTGGTCGGCGCCGGGCTGCTCGCGGTGGTCTGGTCGATGAACCACGCGGTGCGCTCGGCGTCGGAGAGCGTCATCCGGGGCGAGACCTCGACCCTGCAGCGGACGCTGCGCGCCGAGCTCAACGAGCCCGGCGACGCCAGCCGCGCCGCGCGGCTGCCCGGCATCCTCGACGGCCACGCCGCCGACGGCCTGCGCTACCTCGCCGAGCTCGACGCCGACGGCCACGTCATCGCCGACGCCGGCCAGGCCAGCACCGACCGCGCCACGCTCGAGGCGTGGATCGCGGCCGCGACGCCGTCGGAGCCGGTCGAGATCGACGGCCGCGCCCGCGTCGTCTACCGCCGGCGCGGGCCCCGCCCCGACCGCCCCGACCGCGCCGACGACGACGCCCGAGGCCGCCGCGACAGCGGCCGGATCGCCGGCCTGCTGTTCGAGCTCGAGCCGCCGGTCGCCGACGAGCTGCGGGCCAGCGCCCGCTGGCTGCTCGGCCTGGGCGGCGCCGCCGCGCTGCTGCTGATCGGCCTGTCGGCGCTGCTGGTGCGGTGGTCGTTCGCGCGCGAGCGCGAGGTCCGCGCCGCCGAGCAGGCCCGCCACCTCGCCACCCTCGGCCAGCTGTCGGCGGTGATGGCGCACGAGATCCGCAACCCGCTGGCGTCGCTCAAGGGCAACGCCCAGCTGCTGGCGCGCAGCCTGCCCGAGGGCGACAAGCCCCGCGCCAAGGCCGATCGCGTGGTCAGCGAGGCGACCCGGCTCGAGACCCTGACCAACGATCTGCTCGAGTTCGCGCGGGTCGGCGAGATCCGCCGCGCCGACGTCGATCCGACCGCGCTGGTCCGCGACGCCGCCGCCGCGATCGCGCCCGACCGCATCGACATCGACGCCAGCGACGCGCCGCCGACCTGGCCGCTCGACGCCGACCGCCTCCGCCAGGTCGTCGTCAACCTGCTCGAGAACGCGGTCGAGATGAGCGAGGCCCCGGTCGAGGTCCGGATCGCGCGCGCCGGCGGCGACCTGCACCTCGCGGTGCGCGATCACGGCCCCGGCATCGCCGCCGCCGACCTGCCGCACCTGTTCGAGCCGTTCTTCACCCGCCGCACCCGCGGCACCGGCCTCGGCCTCGCGGTGTCACGCCGGCTGGTCGAGCTGCACGGTGGTACGATCACCGCGCGCGCCGCCGACGGCGGTGGCGCGCTCTTCGAGGTCTCCCTGCCCCGCCGTTGAGCCATGGCCCGCATCCTCATCACCGACGACGAAGCCGGCATCCGCGAGTTCGTCGCCGACTCGCTCCGCCTCGACGACCACGAGGTCGACGAGGCCGCCGACGGCCGCGAGGCGCTGACCCGGCTCGAGCGCCGCAGCTACGACCTGGTGATCACCGACCTGCGCATGCCCGGCGTCGACGGCATGACCGTGCTGCGCAAGCTGCGCGCCGAGCAGCCCGACGTCGAGGTCATCGTCATGACCGCGCACGGCAGCGTCGACAGCGCGGTCGAGGCCATGAAGCTGGGCGCGTTCGACTACCTGTCCAAGCCGCTGGGCGGGCCCGACGAGCTGCGCCTGGTCGCGGCCCGCGCGCTCGAGCGGCGCCGCCTGATCGCCGCCAGCGCCCGCGCCGAGGTCGGCGTGCCCGACCTGCCGCCGCTGTCGTACGGCGATCCGGCGATGGCGTCGGTCGTGACCGCGCTCGAGAAGGTGGCGCGGACCAGCGCGTCGGTGCTGCTGCTGGGCGAGACCGGCACCGGCAAGGAGGTCGCGGCGCGCACGATCCACGCCCTCAGCGAGCGCCGCGCCGGCCCGTTCATGGCGCTCAACTGCGCCGCGCTCGCCGACACGCTGCTCGAGAGCGAGCTGTTCGGCCACGAGAAGGGCGCGTTCACCGGCGCCGCCGGGCAGCGCCGCGGCCGCATCGAGCTGGCCCACGGCGGCACGTTCTTCCTCGACGAGGTCGGCGAGCTCAAGGGCGACCTGCAGGCCAAGCTGCTGCGCGTGCTCCAGGAGCGCAACTTCGAGCGGGTCGGCGGCAGCCGCACCGTCGACGTCGACGTCCGCTGGGTCGCCGCCACCAACCGCGACCTCGGCCAGGAGATGACCGCGGGCCGGTTCCGCGAAGACCTCTACCACCGGCTCGCGGTGTTCCCGATCCGCCTGCCGCCGCTGCGCGAGCGCCCGGCCGACATCGTGCCGATGGCGCACCACCTGCTGGGCTCGATCGCGCCGCGGCTGGGCCGCGCCGGCCTGCGGCTCGGCGCCGACGCCGAGCGCCTGCTGGTCGGCTGGCACTGGCCCGGCAACGTCCGCGAGCTGGCCAACGTCCTCGAGCGCGCGACGATCCTCGCCGACGGCGACACGATCGGCACCGACGCGATCCTGCTCGAGCCGTCGACCGCGCGGCAGGGCGCCGCAACCGTCGGGCCGCGCCCGCTGGTCGAGCTCGAGCGCGACGCGATCGCGTCGGCGCTGCAGGCGGTGAGCGGCAACCGGCGCCGCGCCGCCGAGCTGCTCGGCATCGCCGAGCGCACGCTCTACGACAAGCTCAAGCGCTACGGCCTCGAGTAGCGTCGGCGAGATCCGCAGGCCCGGCCGCCGCGCCGGCGGCTTCCGCAGCGCGTCCTGCAGACTTTGCAGCCGACGGCGACCGCGCCGCGGCCACCGTGGCGTCATCGCTGCGGTTCGCGCCGCGGTACGGCGGATGCAGTACCCGGGGCCATGAAGCCGATCGGCCACCCCGGACCTCACCTCGCACGGCACCGCGTCGCCCGGCGCGTCGCGACCGTGGTCGCGCTCGCCGCGATCGCGGCCGGCGCGTGGTTCGGGTACCACTGGTGGCGCGGCGGCCCGACGCCGACCACGTACACCACGGTCGAGGTCGGCCGCGGCGACGTCGTCCAGGCGGTGACCGCCACCGGCACGCTGTCGCCGGTGGTGACCGTCGAGGTCGGCAGCCAGGTGTCGGGCCGGGTCAAGGAGCTGCTCGCCGACTACAACGATCACGTCACCAAGGGCCAGGTGCTGGCCCGCCTCGATCCCGCGATCCTCACCGGCGAGGTGGCGCGCGCCAGGGCCCGGCTGACCTCGGCGAAGGCCGAGCTGACCCGGGCCCAGGCGACGCTGACCAACGCCCGGGCCCAGTACACCCGCACCAAGGGCCTCGCCGACGAGGGCCTGGTCGCGGCCGCCGACGTCGACACCGCGCTGGCCGCGCAGCGCACCGCCGAGGCGTCGGTGTCGTCGGCGCGCGCCGGCATCACCGAGGCCACCGCGGCGCTCGCGCAGGCCGAGGTCAACGTCGGCTACACGACGATCACCTCGCCGATCGACGGCGTCGTGATCTCGCGCTCGGTCGACGTCGGCCAGACCGTGGCGGCGTCGCTGTCGGCGCCGGTCCTGTTCGTGCTGGCCGAGGATCTGCGCCGCATGGAGGTCCACACCTCGGTCGCCGAGTCCGACGTCGGCCAGCTCCGCGACGGCATGCACGTCGAGCTGTCGGTCGACGCCTTCCCGGATCGCACGTTCGTGGGCACCGTCGCCCAGGTCCGCTACGAGGCCACGACGGTGTCGAACGTCGTCACCTACGACGCCGTCGTCGCCGTCGACAACGCCGACGGCGCGCTGCGCCCGGGCATGACCGTCAACGCCACGTTCCTGGTCGCGGAGCGCCGCGACGTCCTGACCGTGCCGGTCAAGGCGCTGCGCTACCGGCCGGCCGGCGCCGCGACCACCAGGCGGACGACCGGCAGCGGCACCGGCGCCGCGACCCGCGGCACCGGATCGAGCACCGGCACCGGCTCCACCGGCGCCCGGCGCCCCGGCAGCAGCCGCGGCGGCGCCAGCGGCCGCGGCTCGGCGGTGTGGGTGCTGCGCGACGGCGCGCCGGTCCGCGTCCACGTCGAGACCGGCCTGACCGACGGCAGCGTCACCGAGATCAGCGGCGGCGAGCTCGCCGCCGGCGACCTCGTCATCACCGGCGACTCGACCGCGACCACGACCACCACCAGCGCGCAGCCGCGCGGAGGGGCCGGCGGCCGCCGGTCGCCGTTCTGATGGCCGCGACGGAGCCCACCATGACGCCCGTCATCGAGACCCGCGAGCTGTGGCGCACCTACGGGCGCGGCGACCTCGCGGTCCACGCCCTGCGCGGCGTCGACCTCGTGATCGAGCCCGGCGAGCTGGTCGCGATCATGGGCCCGAGCGGCTCCGGCAAGTCGACGCTGATGAACCTGCTCGGCTGCCTCGATCGCCCCAGCCGCGGCGAGCTGCGCCTGCTCGGCGCCGACGTCGCGCGGCTGTCGACCGACGAGCTGGCGCGGGCCCGCAACCGCACCCTCGGCTTCGTGTTCCAGAGCTACTGCCTGCTGGCCCGGACCAGCGCGGTCGACAACGTCATGCTGCCGATGCTGTACGCGGGGGTGCCGCGCCGCGAGCTGCGGCCGCGCGCGATCCGCGCGCTGCAGCGGGTCGGCCTGGGCGCGCGCCTCGACCACACCCCGGCCGAGCTGTCGGGCGGCCAGCAGCAGCGGGTCGCGATCGCGCGGGCCCTGGTCAACCAGCCGCACGTGATCCTCGCCGACGAGCCCACCGGCAACCTCGACTCGACGACGACCGTCGAGATCCTGGCGCTGTTCCAGGAGCTCAACGACGAGGGCATCACGATCGTCCTGGTCACCCACGAGCCCGAGGTCGCCGAGCACGCGTCGCGCGTGATCGTCGTCAAGGACGGCCTGATCGCGTCCGACCAGCGGCAGCCGTCGCGCCCGGCGCGGCCGGCCCGGGAGCTGGCGTCGTGAACCTCTTCCGCACCCTGTCGGTGGCGCTGGCCGCGCTGGCCCGGACCAAGACCCGGTCGCTGCTCACCGTGCTCGGCGTGATCATCGGCGTCGGCGCGGTGATCGCGATGGTGTCGATCGGTGAGGGCGCCAAGGCGCGGGTCGCGAAGACCTTCGAGGCCATGGGCACCAGCACGCTGGTGGTGTCGTCGGGGTCGTCGTCGAGCGGTGGCGTCCGCGGCGGCGCCGGCTCGCAGCCGACGCTGACATGGGACGATCTCGCGGCGATCCAGCAGCTGCCCGAGGTCGCGTGGGCGGCGCCGCAGCTGCGGACCAGCGCCCAGATCGTCGGCGACGACGGCAACTGGCAGACCACGGTCTACGGCACTACGCCCGAGTGGTTCGAGATCCGCGACTGGGCCGCGGCCGCCGGCGACGTCCTGGCGGCGGCCGACGTGTCGGCGTCGCGCAAGGTCGCGGTGCTGGGCGCCACCGTCGCCGCCAACCTGTTCGGCGACGAGGATCCGCTCGACCGCACGATCCGGATCGGCAAGGTGCCGTTCGTGGTCGTCGGCGTGCTCGCCGCCAAGGGCACGTCGCCGTCGGGGCAGGACAACGACGACGTCGTGCTGGTGCCGGCGAGCACCTTCGGCAGCAAGCTCAGCGGCGGCACCGGCAAGTACCTGGCCGGCCAGATCCTGGTCGCCGCGGCCGCGCCCGACCGGACCGCCGCCGCCACCGAGGCGATCGCCGAGGCCCTGCGGGCGCGTCACCGCCTGCGCGACGGCGCCGACGACGACTTCGGCGTCCGCGACCTGACCGCGATCGCCGCGGCGCGCGCCGAGAGCACCGAGACGATCACCTCGCTGCTCGCCGGCGTCGCGCTGGTCAGCCTGATCGTGGGCGGCATCGGCATCATGAACATCATGCTGGTCAGCGTCACCGAGCGGACCCGCGAGATCGGGCTGCGCCTCGCGGTCGGCGCCCGGCCGCGCGACATCATGCTGCAGTTCCTGGTCGAGGCCATCACGCTGTCGGTGCTGGGCGGCCTGGTCGGCGTCGCCGCCGGGGTCGGCGCCGCGCGCTACATGGCGGCGCAGTTCGACTTCCCGCTGCTGATCCGCGGCGACGTGGTCGCGCTCGCGGTCGGGGTCAGCGCCGGCATCGGCGTGGTCTTCGGCCTGTACCCGGCCCGCAAGGCGGCCCGGCTGGATCCGATCACGGCGCTGCGCTTCGAGTAGCGCAACCCACCGGAATCACGGGCCCGCGCGCCGCCAACCGCGCGTCGACAGATCGCGCGCGCCGCTGGTGCGTTCCCCCTGTCCCATGACCCGCGTCCGTCATCGTCGCCACCGCCACGTCATCGCCGCGGTCCTGGGCGCCAGCACCTGCGCCTCGGTCCTGGCCCTGGCCAAGCCGGCGCGGGCCAGGATGGTGCTCGACGAGGACTTCCGCACGGTCCAGCCGACCTTCGAGCTGACCGGCCCGGCCCTGGGCGGCCACGGCAACCCGACCACCGACGCGCCGGCGTCGCTGGCCGGCTCGACGATCGCGCTGCTCGACGGCGGCGCGCTGGCGATCGACGGCGACTCCGGCCAGCTCGTCCGCACCGACGACGCCGGCAAGGTCGTGGCCCGCCTCGACGTCGGCCGCGGCGCCGCGCAGCTGGTCTACGACGCCGGCACCCGGCGCGCCTACGTCGCCGATCGCCTCGGCGATCGCGTCGTCGTGGTCGCGGTCAGCGACAAGCTGGTCGAGCAGGCGGCGTGGACCACGCCGGTCGAGCCCTGGGGCCTGGCGCTGGCGCCCGACGGCAAGACCCTGCTGGTCACGACGATCGCCGATCGCATGCTGGTCGCGATCGACACCGCGGCCGGCAAGACCCGCTGGGACCGGCCGCTGTCGCGCGAGCCGCGCGGCGTCGCGATCGCCCCCGACGGCGACACCGCGATGGTCGCGTACCTGACCACCGGCACGGTCGAGCGCGTCGATCTCGCCGCCGCCGGCCACGGCGGCACCCACGTGTCGCTGGGCGCCGAGATCGCGCCGTCGCGGCAGAGCGGGGTCGCGCCGGCGGTCACCGGCTTCATCGCCGACTCGACCCCGACCCGCAGCTTCGCCCGCGCCGCGTTCGCGGTGCGCTACGTCGGCAACGGCCTGGCCGTGGTCGGGCACCAGCAGTCGACGCCGGTGCAGATCGCCGGCAACTTCCGCGAGAACGCCGGCTCGTACGGCGGCGGCTTCGACCCGCCGGTCGAGCACCGGATCGCCTTCGTCGGCGCGCCCGAGGGCTCGGCCCAGCCCACCGTCGAGGCCCGCGTCATCCTGCACCAGCCCGACGCGCTGGGCTGGGATCCCGCCACCGACACCCTGGTCGCGGTCGGCTACGGCTCCGACGACCTGCTCGTGATCAAGGACGCGTCGCAGGCGACGGTCGCGCTGGCCAACCACCTGTCGATCACCGGCGGCTGCGGCCCCGACGGCGTCGCCGTCGCCGACGGCACCGCCTGGGTGTGGTGCTCGCTGACCCGCCGGGTCGCCAAGGTCGATCTCACCGGTGCCACCGCGGTGGTCCTCGGCCCCGAGGCCACGAAGTCGAAGCGCAGCGCGCTCGAGCAGCGCGGCCTGGCCCTGTTCCGCGGCGGCAACGACGGCCGGGTGTCGAGCCGCGGCGCGATGGCGTGCACGAGCTGCCACCCCGACGGCCGCACCGACGGCCTGTCGTGGCGGATCGAGAGCCACGAGCTGCAGACGCCGCTGCTGGCCGGCCGGGTCGCCGGCACCCACCCGTACAAGTGGGACGGCGGCGACAAGGACCTGACCCAGAGCCTGACCTCGACGATGCGCCGCCTCGGCGGCAGCGGCCTCAGCGAGGACGAGGTCCGCGCGCTGTCGGCGTACCTCGAGTCGATCCCGGCGCCGCCGACGCCGCGGCGCGACGCCAAGCAGGTGGCGCGCGGTCAGAAGCTGTTCGAGGGCGCGCTCGGCTGCGACACCTGCCACGGCGGCAAGCGCATGACCGACCGCGAGGGCCACGACTTCCACACCAACCTCGCCAAGGTCGACACCCCGTCGCTGATCGGCGTCGCGGCGAGCGCGCCGTACTACCACGACGGCAGCGCCGCGACCCTCGACGCCCTGCTGCGCGACACCGCCACCGTGCACGGCATGGCCGACGTCGGCGACCTGACCGACGCGCAGATCGCCGACCTGGTCGCGTACCTCGAGACCCGGTAGGTCCGGGGCGCGGCGCCGAGCGCGGAAGGGTGGGACGTCGTCGATCTTCGCCAACAGTGTCGTCCGTGGCGGCAAGCACCGTGGTCAACCGGAGGACCACCATGTTCGATGCTCGCCGCCCCGCCTTGCTCTCCATGCTCACCCTGACGCTCGCCGGCTGCGGCGGTGCCAGCCCACCGGCCGCGGCGCCGGCGACGCCCGAGCCAACGCCGGCGGCGTCCGAGCCGGCGCCGACGACCGCCAGCGTCGACGACGTCGAGGGCGCCTGCCTCGGCGTGATGCACCGCATGCGCGACTGCTCCGCGCAGTTCATCCCGGCGCTGGTGGACCTGCGCATCCAGTACGACCGCCCGAGCGGGATCGCCGCCGCGGCCGAGGCGCACGGGCGCGACGCGCTGGTCGCCGAGGCGTTCGAGGAGTGGAAGGTCGACGCCGCCGACGACCGGCTCGCGGCGCTGTGCGCGGAGGAGTCGCGACAGATCCCGGTCATCCAGGACCTCGTCGACGCCGGGCGAGGCTGCCTCTCGGAGGCCTCGTGCGACGACGCCGTCGCCTGCGTGATGCCGCTGATGGAGGCGCCCTGGAAGGAGTCGCCCTAGGGATCGATCTGCACCGACGCGCGCTCGACGACGTCGCCGATCTGCATGGCGTCGACCAGCTCGCGGCCGGCGACGACCTCGCCGATCTGGGTGTAGCGGCCCTCGAGGTGCGGCGCCCAGCCGTGCATGACGAACCACTGCGAGCCGCCGGTGTCCTTGCCGGCGTCGGCGATGCCGACCGCGCCGGCCTGGTAGCCAGCCTGTGACGGCTCGGCCGGCAGCGTGTAGCCGGGGCCACCCCAGCCGGTGCCGTCGGGGTCGCCGCCCTGGACGACGAAGTCGGGGACGACGCGGTGGAACATCAGGCCGTCGTAGAAGCCGCGCCGGGTCAGCGCCACGATCGACGCGACGTGCCAGGGCGCGCGGCGCGGCGCCAGCTCGACGTCGACGACGCCGCGGCTGGTCTCGAGGTGCCAGACCACGCGCCGCGCCGCCAGCAGCGGCGCCGGGTCGAGCTCGTCGGGGAGCGCGGCCGGCGCCGGCGCGGCCGCGGTGACGTCCTCGCCGGCGAGGGTGTGGACGCAGGCGCGCGCGGCGTCGCGCACCGCCGGGCTGACGTCGGCGACGGCGGCGCGGCAGGTCGGCAGCGCGTCGGCGAGCCGGCGGTGGCCGCCGCCGCCAGCAGCGACGACATCAGCTCGGCGTCGCCGGCGGCGGCGCCGGCGGCGAGGCGATCGAGCAGCGCGCGGCCGAGCGCGGCGCGCTCGGCGTCGGTCAGCGGCGCGCCGCGCCGGCCGGCGCGTCGGCGGGCGCGTCGAGGGTCGCGGCTGGCGCGGCCGCAGGCGGCGCCAGCAGCGCGGCCGCGGCGTCGGCGGCGCCGCCGATCACGTCGGTCCGCGTCGTGCCCAGCGCCGCGACCGTGAGCTCGACCAGCCGCGCGCGCTGGCTGGCGTCGGCGCGCGGCCACACCGCCGCGACCTCGCCGAGCGCCGCGCTCGCCAGGTCGGCCTTCGCGATCGTGGCGATCAGCAGGTCGATCGCGGCGGGGTCGGTCGCCGCCCGCGCCGCGAGCGCCTCGGCGATCAGCGGGCCGCGCGCCACCGCCGGCGCCTCGGCGAAGCCGACCAGCCGCGCCCAGGCGTCGGCGGCGGCGTCCGGATCGGCGGCGCCGCGCAGCGTCGCGGCGATCAGCAGGGCGCGACCGTGCGCGGCGACCAGGTGGAGCGCCGGCGGATCGCCGGCGCCGGCGTCGCGCCAGGCGTGGTGGAGCGCGGCGAACGTATCGCGCACGACCGCGACGTCGCCGTGCGGCAGCAGCAGCCGCAGGGCCTCGAGGATGACGTGGGCGCGCGCCGGCGGCGCGTCGCCGGTGAGCAACAGGGTCCAGGTGCGCAGCGCGGTGACCGCGACCGCCTCGAGCTCGCGCGCCTCGGCGCCGGCGCCGGCGAGGACCCGCACCGCCTCGACCGCGACCCGCCAGTCGGGGTCCTGCAGGCGCCGCTCGACCTCGTGCCGCGCCGCCGCACCCGCGTGACGGCGGCCCAGCCCGACGATCGCCAGGGCGCGGATCTCGGCGTCGGGATCGTCGAGGCGCGCGACCAGCGCCGCGATCGCGTCGTCGGCGCGCGGCGGCGCGGCGCCGTCGGTGGCGGCGACGAAGCCCCGGACCAGCGCGTAGACCGCGGCGTAGCGGACGCCGGGCTCGGGATCGTCGGCGCGGGCGAGCGCCGCGGCGGTGCCGGCGTCGTCGAGGCCGAGGTCGCGGCGCCCATGCGGCCCAGCGCCAGCCCGCCGCGATCGCGGTCGCGGGCGCGTCGTCGCCCAGCGCCCCGGCCAGCGCCGGGGCGCGCCGCCGCGGTGCCGAGGCGGCCCAGCGCGGTGAGCACCTCGGGGTCGCCGCGCTCGCCGGCCAGCGCCAGCAGCTCGCCGGTGATCGCCTCGACGTCCGCCGGCTCGACCGAGCCGAGGGCGCCGGCCAGGCCCAGCGCGGCCGCGGCCTCGGCGGGTCGCGCCGCGCCACCACCCGCGCCCGCAGGATCCGGATCGCGGCGGCGTCGCCGACCCGGCCCAGGCCGCGCAGCGCGGCGGCGCGGATCGCCGGATCGGCGTCGTCGGCGAGGCGCGCCAGCTCGTCGACGCCGGCGCCACGCCGGGCCTCGGCGCGCGCGATCACCAGGCGGGTCGCGGCGGTGTCGTCGGGCACCGGCCGCGCCGGGCGGGCGCCGCACCCCACCACCGCCGTCGCCATCATCGTCACGATCGCCGCGCTCGACAGGATCCGCATCGGACCTCCTGCCGCGGATGGTGCCACGGGGGGCGCGGCCGGGACACCGCGACGGCGGCGCGGTTGCACGGCTCGTCGCGCACGTCGCGCGTTGAGCCGCGCCCATCGCCGTGTCATCGTCGCGCCATGCGCCACCGCGCCCAGATCTCCGCGTGCGTCGCCGGGCTCGCGCTCACGCTCACCATCGGCTGCGATCAGAAGCCGTCGCGCAAGGCCGGCAAGGACAAGCCACCGCCGCCGCCGCCGACCTCGCCGACCGCGCCGGATCCGGCGCCGGCCAAGGCGGTGACGCCGCCGGCGCCGCTGGCGCCCCTCGCCGCCGATCCCGGCGGCGCCACCGGCACGCCGCAGTGGGGCGTCGGCTTCGGCGGCGCCGCCTCCGACATCGCCCGCGGCGTCGCGTTCGGCCCCGACGGCACGATCTACGTCGCCGGCGACTTCGAGGACGCCGCCACGTTCGGCAGCCTCGGCGAGCGCACCAGCGCCGGCAAGAGCGACGCGTTCGTCGCGGCGATCGGCGCCGACGGCAAGCCGGCGTGGGTCAAGACGCTGGGCGGCCCCAACGAGGAGAGCGGCGACGCCATCGCGGTCGGCGCCGACGGCACGATCGCGGTCGGCGGCCTGTTCTCCGACACGATGAAGGTCGACGCCATCGAGGCCCGGTCCAACGGCTCCGACGATCTCTACGTCGCCGCCTACGCGCCCGACGGCGCGGCGAAGTGGCTGTGGACCACCGGCGGCAAGGCCTCGGACACGACGCTGGCGCTGGCCGCCACCGCCGACGGCGGCTTCGTCGCCGGCGGCGCGTTCTTCGGCACGGTCCCGTTCGGCACCGGCGAGCTGACCGCGATCGCCCGCGAGGAGGCGTTCCTGGTCAAGCTCGACAGCGGCGGCAACGTCGCGTGGGCGCGCAGCTTCGGCGGCGACCTCGACGATCGGATCGTCAAGGTCGCGGTCGATCCCCAGGGCTCGATCGTCGCGCTCGCCCTGTTCCAGGGCAAGGCCAGCTTCGGTGGCGAGCAGCTCGAGTCGGCGGGCGGCTTCGATCTCGCGGTGGTCAAGTTCGACGCCGAGGGCCACCACCTGTGGTCGCACCGCCTCGGCGGCGCCTTCGACGAGGTCGCCGGCGGCATCGCCGTCGACGTCGCGGGCAACGTCGCGATCTCGGGCGCGTTCGACGACAAGCTCGTCGACGGCGACCAGACCTTCACCTCCAACGGCGAGTCCGACATCCTGGTCGCGCGCTTCACGCCGGACGGCGCCCGGTCGTGGATCCGGACCTGGGGCGGCCGTCGCGAGGACGTCGGCCAGGGCGCCGCGGCCGACGCCGCGGGCAACATCATCGCCACCGGCTGGTTCCAGCAGAAGGTCGACTTCGGCGGGCCGTACAAGCTCGAGAGCAACGACCTCAACAAGGACGTCGTCGTGGTCAAGCTCGACGCCGCGGGCCAGGTCGTGTGGGTCCAGACCCTCGGCGACCACGATCACGATCAGGGCCGTGCCGTCGCGGTCGACGCCGCCGGCGACGTCGCGGTCGCCGGCATCTTCCGCTTCCACATGAAGCTGCCGACGCCGATCGAGTCGGTGCACGCGCCGGCGGAGCGCGCGCCCAAGGCCGACGCGTTCGTGGTGCGGCTGGCGCGCTGAGCCGACGCCACGGCGCGCCACGCCACACCGCGCGCGCGACGCACCCGTCGACGCCGCGGCGTTCCCGACGCTGCGCGCCACCCGCGGCGTCGGGCGCGATTGTGCCACGTCTTGCTGGATCGCGCGGGATCTGCCCCTAGACCCCGAAAAACGAGCCTCCCCTGGCGAAAAGGCGCCGCCGCGCTTTCTTCGTCGGGGCAGACATGCCAAACGATTGCTCGTCGGTTTTTTTTGAACGTGGAGGCAATCGACAATGGCCAAGGCAAAGAAGGCGAAGGCTGCTCCCAAGGCGGCCAAGGAGTCCCTGCTGGTCGGTTCGAAGGTTCGTGGTCTGATCAAGGACGCGGACTGCAACTGTTCCGGCGATGCGCTCGATGGTCTGAACGAGTGGCTGTACTGGCTCGTCCACCAGGCGACCGAGCGTGCCAAGGCGAACGGCCGCAAGACCGTCCGCGCGCACGACTTCATGGTCGGGTGAGCATCCGTCGCTGAGACGGACGTGATCGAGGCCGGCGGGGCGACCCTCCGGCCTCGGTTCGTTTCGGGCCGACGACGGGCACGCGGCCCGCGAGGACGCCCGCCTCAGCGCTTGTCGGCGGTGAAGCCGGTCGTGAACTTGATCGACGCGCCGAGCGCGAGCGCCTCGATCGTGCCGTCGTCGTCGGGATCGCCGGCCCACAGGCAGCCGCCGGCGTAGCCCAGCGTGACCACGCCGTTGTCCATGCCGATCGCCTCCCAGTCGCCGCCCGCGGAGCTGCCGATCGTGTCGAAGTCGGCGTCGGCGACCGACCAGCCGAACAGCGCGCAGTTGAGGCCGTTGGTCGCGAAGCCGCCGCCGAGGTAGAGCCGGAAGGTCTGGCCCGACTCGCCGATCACGCCGAAGGTCTCGGTCGGCCTCACCGTGACCTCGCCGGTGCAGACGTCGTCGCAGTCCGGGTTGTCGGTGCCGGCGCCGCAGGTGCCGGCCTCGGGCGCGACCAGCTGGCCCGAGCACGCCTGCACCGGCAGCGTCACGATCATGCGGTGCTCGAAGGCCTGGTTGCGCTGCTCGGCGGTGATCTCGGTCGGCCACGCCTCGCTCGGGCACAGGATCTCCGGTCGCGCGCAGTCGAGGTCGAACGTGATCGGGTGGCCCTGGTGATCGATGGTCACCGTGCCGCCCTGCGCGCCCAGCTCGGAGGTGTACGTCGAGCCGCCGATCGTGATCTCGACGCCGATCAGATCGTCGTAGGCGACGTCCCAGGTGCCGGTGACGTCGGGAGCGGGCGACCGCGAGTTGGCGGCGCACCCGTCACCCTGCGCGCCCATCAGCAGGGGCAGGCCGAGCATGACGGGGAGGGAACCGAAGCGAAGGATGCGTGTGGTCTTCATGCCCGGCACAAAGAGCAACCGGGGTGCCAGGTCGGACCACCGGGTGGCGCCGATGTGGGTGTGGCGAGAACCGACGCTCGCTCCGGCAGATCCGCGCCGCCAGGTGGCCGTGAACGTCGGTTGGGGGGCCCCGTCGTGGACTGTTTGTGAAGGGTGACGGATTTGCCTACACTGACAGGACCGTGGCGGCCGATGGCTACGTGATCAGCCTGGTGTCGCGGTGCTCCTCGGTCGAGGAGTTCGTCAGCGCGTTCCGATCGTACGTGCACCGCGACCACGTCTTCGTGCCCACCACCCAGCCGGTGGCGGCGGGCAGGACCGTGCGCCTCGCGATCACCCTCGCCGATCACACGCCGGTGCTCGCCGGCGAGGTCGAGGTCCTGTCGTCGTCCACGATCCCGCAGGGCCCCCACCAGAAGCCCGGGCTGCGCCTGCGCTTCCAGTCGCTCGACGGCGACGGCGCGGCGCTGATGCGCCGCTTCGAGCGCCCGATCAGCGATCCCGGGCTGGTGCCCCACGCCGATCCGGCGACCGTGCCCAGCGGCGCGCGCGCCGACATCCTGGCCAGCCCGCAGGCTCCCGACGAGGATCCCACCGGGCCGGCGACCTGCAGCGTGATCGAGGCCAGCGCGCCGATCGCGGTCGGCGGTCCGGAGCGACCGGCGCGGATCGACCTGACGCCGCTGCCGTCGGTGGCGGCGCGGCCGCTGCCGCCGGTGCTGCCGCGGCCGGCGACGCGCCCGCCGACGTCGCGGCCGGTGACCCCACCCGCGGGGCTGGTGCCGGGCAAGAGCTTCCAGATCCCGTCGATCCCGTCGATCCCGGGCATCCCGGCGCGGCCGGCGACACCGCCCGCGGGCATGCCGGCGGCCACGCCCGGGCGCGGCAGCGGCGGCACCGGCGTCCCGGTCGCCGACGCCAGCGGTCCGCTCAGCGGCGAGCTGACCGTCCCGACCGACGCGCCGGCGATGCCGGAGCCCGCGCCGGTGACCCCGCGCGGCGTGGGACGCGATCGCCGGAGCCGGCCGACCACCCGGCCACGGCCGCCGGGGCTGGAGTCGGCGCCGGTGCGGGCGCCCACCGCCGAGCCGGCCTCCGGGCCGATGCGCGCGATCACCGGTGCTCCGGTCCGCGCCGAGACCATCCCCGACGGTCCCGACGACATCCCGACGATGCCGCAGCCCGCGATCGAGCCGGCGCCGGCGCCCGGCGAGCTCGCGATGCCGCAGGGCCGCGCGTTCGCGCGCACGCTGCTCGGCATGCCGACGCTGGGTGGCGCCGGCGGCGAGCCGACGCCGGCGGACCCGGTCGCGGCGGTGCCGCCCGGCGACGGCGACGCCGACGCGACCGCGCCCGAGCGACCGCTCGCGCCGCTGAGCTGGGCGGCTGCGGACGGCGGGGGCATCGGCGAGGCGACCGAGAAGACCGAGCTGCCGCCGCCCCAGGACATCGAGGCGCGCCGCGCCGCCACGGAGGCGGCAGGCGCGGCGGCCGAGGCGGCGGCGCCGGCGTTCGCGCCACCGCCGGTGGTGCCCGCGCCCACCACGACGCCGGCACCGGCCGCCGAGCCGCCGCCCGCGCCGCCGCCGGCGTTCGCGGCCGTGCCGCCGCCCACGCCGGCGCCAACGTTCGCCGCGCCGCCGCCGGCGTTCGCGCCGCCGCCGCCGTTCGCCGCGCCGCCGCCGTCACCGCCCCTTCCCCACCACGCCGCGCCGCCGTTCGCCGCGCCGCCGCCGTCACCGCCCCTTCCCCACCACGCCGCGCCGCCGTTCGCCGCGCCGCCGCCGTTCGCGGCGCCGATGACGGCGCCGCCGCCGGCCTTCGTCCCGGACGGGCGACGCCGCCCGCCAGGATGGCGCTGGCGCCAGGTGCGCCGTCGTGGCCCCGGCGGCGCCGCTGGCCGGTGGCTCGCAGCCGCTGGCGCCGGCGGCCGCCGCGGTCCCGTCGACCACGCCGCCGCAGCCGTGGGTGGTCGAGTCCGCGGCGCCGCAGCGCGTCGGGCGCGACGCCGACCTCACCGACATCGTCGTCGACCGCCGGACCGGACGGCTGCTCGAGGACAACACCGACATGATCCTGCTGCGGGCGCGACGCCGACGCCCGCTGGTGATCGGAGCCCTCGCCGGCGGCGTGATCGTCATCGGCATCCTCATGGGCCTCGCGATCGGCGGCGGCGGCAAGGGCGGCAAGGGCGCCGGCACCGGCACCGGCACCGCGGTCGCGCAGGCCGGCGCGACCGCGCCCGCGTCGACCGGCTCCGGGACCGCGGTCGCGCCGGCGGTGGCGACCTCGATCGACGCCGGCGCCGACCACGTCCCGCCGGCCGACGACGACCTCGCCGGCACCACCGCCGACACCGCCGACACCGCCGACACCGCCGACTCCGCCGACACCGCCGACACCGCCGACACCGGCGACGACACCGCCGACGACAGCGGCGACACCGCCGACACCGCCGACGACGACGGCGCCGCCGAGCCCGCGCTGGCGCCGGCCGACGCCGGCTGCAAGGTCACCTTCACCAGCACGCCGTCGGGCGCCGCGGTCACCCTCGGGGGCAAGAAGCGCGGCACCACGCCGGTCACGCTCGACGTCGCGTGCAGCCGCGACACCGCGAGCTTCGCGCGCTCCCGCTACGTCACCGAGAGCAAGGCGTTCACCCCGAGCGCCAAGAAGACCGTCAAGGTGGCGGTCCGCCTCGACCGGCCCACCTTCACGCTGCGGATCTCGTCGAGCCCGAGCGGCGCGACCGCGATCGTCGGCGGCAAGACGGTCGGCCGCACCCCGGTGACCACCAAGGTCCGCGGCTTCGAGGCGGTCACGGTCAAGGTGTCGCGCAGCGGCTACGCCACCAAGACCTCCAGGGTCACCGCCAAGAAGAACGGCACGACCCTCAAGGTGACGCTCAAGAAGGGTCGGTAGCCGCGGCTCACTCGCCGTCGGCGGCCACGGCCTCCGGCCCGCGCAGGCCGAGGTCGGCGACCTCGGCTCGGACCCGTCGCATGAACGCGGCGCCCGGGTCCGGCTTGTCGTTCTTGTAGCCGGCCTGGAGCTCGACGAAGTCGGGCTGACCACGCAGCTGGTTCGACTCGAGGTGACCGACGAGCCGCGTGATCGGGTAGCGCGCGACCAGGTAGCGGATCAGCGCCGCGTCGGCGGCGACCTGGGCGTCGGTCAGGGGCCAGCGCTTGCCGTCGCCGACGTTCTCGACGCCGATCGCGACGTGGTTGAGGCCGATGCAGTGCCGGGCCATCCGGGTCTCGGGCTGCAGCCGGTAGATCGTGCCGTCGCGGTCGACCAGGAAGTGGGACGAGACGTTGACCGCGCCGGCCTTGCGCAGCTGGGCGCGGTCGGCCTCCATGCGCAGGTTGTCGAAGTAGGCCTTGGTGCCCTTGGCCGAGCCGCCCGCGGTGTAGTGCAGGACGATCATCCGCGGCTCGATCGTGACGTCCCGGGCGTCGGGGTCGGAGTGCAGGCGCCGGTACGCGAGCGTCAGCCGCTCGCGCTCGGCGTTCCAGGTGATCGGCCAGTCGGTGATGGCCAGCGCGGGCGCCGCGGCGGCGTCGACCGCGACCGCGCCGGCGTCGACCGGCGCCGACGCGACCGCGGCGTCGGCGACCACGACCGCCGGTGGCGCGCCGTCGGCAGGGGCCGCCACGACCGCGGCCGCGGGCGCCGGCGCAGGCGCAGGCGCGGCGGCCGGCCGTCGCTGGCGCAGGCCGAGGGCCCGGCGGCGGCCCCCGCCGCGAACGCCATCGACGCGACGACGCGCGCGACGACGTGCCGGTCGGGACGATCGTCGCGCGCGTGCATGGCTCGATGATGACCTACTTCCAGAACGCGCGCCCGCTGCGGCGCGGCGCCGGCGTCGGCGCCCCGCCCTGCCCGGCGGCGATCCGGCGCAGCGCCTCGATCGCGCCGCGCGCGTCGGCGACGGCGCGGCCGGGGTCCCCGACGACCGCGCGCAGGTCGGCGAGCACGCCGCCGAGCGCGGTCGCCAGCTCGTCGAGCCCGCCGATCGACCGCACGTCCTCGATCAGCTCGGCGAGGCGCGCCACCGCGAGATCGAGCCCGCCGCGGTCGTCGCGCGTCACCGCGGCGTCGATCGCCTCGGCGATCATCCGCGCCCGGGTCAGGTACGGCGCGCGGTCCACGGTCGCGGCGAGCTCGTCGACGGCGGCCTCGGCCTCCACCTCGCGCGGCGGCGCGCCGAGCGACACCGACTTGCTGACCGGCGTCGGCGGCGCCACCGGCTTGGCCTCCTCCTTGCGCGACATCAGGCGCCGCGCCCGATCGAGCAGGCCGTCGCGCGGCGCCGCGCGCTTGGCCGACGGCGGCGGCGGCGGCGCGGCCCCGGCCGCGTCGTCGCGACCGCCGGAGTAGCGCGACGCCGCCTGCGTCACCGGCATCCCGGACGGCGCCGGTGGCGCCATCATCGACGGCATCGCCGCCGCCGGCGCCATCGGCGACCGCACCGCCGCGCCCGACGCCGCGGCGTGGGCCCAGCCCGCCGGGGCCTCGACCGCCTGGGTCACCGACCGCGGGTTGCCGCCGACGTTGACCTTCTCGGCGCGGTCGACCGCGAGGAACGCGGTGAACCGCGACAGCACCCGGTGGCGCAGCGACGTCGCCACGATCTCGCGCTCGAGCGCGCCGCGCTCGCCGGCGCCGGTGGCGAACCGGTCCTCGAGGTCGCGGATGTGGGCGCGCGCCCAGATCGCCGCCGCGGCGTCACCGCGGGCCGCGGCCCGGACCTCGATCTCGTGCCGCCACGGCTGCCCCGACGGGGTCGCGCCGGTGACGACGACGCGACCGCTCGACGGCACGGTGGCGAGCCGCGCCGCGACCAGCACCGGCGCGCCGGCGAACAGCGACGGCAGCCGCGCCGGCGCCAGCGACGCCGCGTCGAGGCGGAGGCCCTCGCCGTGGAGCGCCAGCTCGGTGACCACCGGGGTCGCGATGCGACGGTGGACCTTGGCCATGACGGCGTCGAGCCGGTCCTCGGACTCGACCAGCTCGCAGGCGCCGCCGCCGGCGGCGGCGAGGCGGCGCAGGAACGCGGCGTTGACCGCCTGATCGACGCCGAGCGTGAAGACGCGGACGTTCTTCAGCCGCGGCGCCAGCTCGCGCAGGATCTGGTCCTCGTTACCGACCTGGCCGTCGGTGACCAGGACCAGCACCCGATCGCGGTCGTCGTAGCCACCGGCCAGCAGGTCGGCGGCGCGGACCAGCGGCCGGCGCAGCTCGGTGCCGCCGCGGGCGTCGATCGCGGCCAGGAACTCGACGGCGCGGAACCGGCCGCGGTCGGTGGCGGCGGCGAGCTGCCCGCCCGGCAGCCCGGGCGGCTCCTCGATCGCGTTGTCGAACGCCATGACCGCGAAGCGATCGCGCTCGCCCAGGCTGTCGACCATGCGCGCCACCGCGCGCCGCGCCGCCACCATCTTCCAGCCGCCCATGCTGCCCGATCGATCGAGGACGAAGACGACGTCGCGCGGCTTGTCGACGTGGCCGCCGCCGTGCGGCGGCACCACGGTGACCAGCACCGTCGCGCCCTCGCCGTCGCGGTCGGGCACGGCGACCGCGCTCGACCGGACCTGGCCGTCGCCGAGGGCCCACCGCACGATGAAGTCGCGATCGAGCCGCTCGCCGGGGCGCAGCTCGACCCGACGGACGCCGCCGCGCTCGCCGTCGACGACCGCGTGCAGGCTCGAGCGCAGGTCACCGACCGGGACGCCGCCGCCGTCGACCGCCAGCGTGATCGCCAGGCGCACCGGGTTCGGGCACCCCGGCAGCAGCACCGGCGGCGTGATCCGCGACGCGTCCGGCACCGCGTCGGTGTCGTCGGCGACGCCGGTGCCGGCGCGCGGGCCGGGCAGCGACGCGCCCGGGATGTAGCGCGGCGCCACCACCAGCGGGAACCGGAAGGTCAGCTCGCCGTCGTCGAGCGGCAGCGGCCCGACCAGCGTCAGCCGCACCACCGCGGTCTCGCCGGGCATGAGGTTGCCGACCCGCAGCGTGAAGACGCCGGCGCGATCCTCCTCGGTGATCGCGGCGCGATGACCGGCGGCGATCGCCTCCTCGTACTGCTCGCGGGCCCGGCCGCGCTCGTCGATGACGCCGTCGATGACCCGGCCCGCGACCTCCATGCGGAAGCGGGTCACCGCGGCGCGATCCGGCAGCGGGAAGATGTACGTGGCCTCGATCGGCTCGGCGAGCGTGTTGACGAAGGTCTGGGCCAGGTCCATCTCGGCGACCAGGCCGACGACGCGGGCGTCGACAGCCATCGCGGTCATCGGCAGGTGGCCGCGCGCGGTCTCGATGACGCCGAACCCGGCGTCGTCTCGCGTGCCGAGGCGGGCGAGCTCGGCGTCGGTCATGGGGGTGCAGGTCATCATCGGGGTCGTCCTTGGTGCGGGGTGCGTGTGGGCCATCAGGCGTCGCCGGCCGCGACATGCGGCCGGTCGGGATCGGGGAGCAGGCCGCGGCGCGCCAGCTCGGCGAGCAGCGGGGCCGCGGCGCGCGCGAGCGCGGCGGCGTCGTCGGGATCGGGGGCGCGGCGCGGCTGCAGCAGCACGGTGACGCCGGGGGCGATCGCGAAGGTGTAGGCCGGGGCGAGCGCCGGCGCGGCCGCGACCGGCGCCGCGTCGACGACGACGTCATCATCATCGGGGTCCGTCGTCACCGCGGCGGCGTCCTCGACGGCCGCCGCCGCGCCGGCGTCGTCGGCCGCGGCCGGCGCCGCCTCCGCCGCGCGCCAGAAATCGGCGCGCTGGGTCCGGGGCCGCGCCGCGCGCGGCAGGACCACGCCGGAGATGCGCGACAGCGTCGCGTCGTCGAGCGTCGCCAGCAGCGCCTGGATGTCGGCGAGCGAGCGCCCGGCGGCCTGCAGCCGCTTGATCGCGACCAGCTGGGCGAGGTGGCGATGGCCGTACAGCGCGGTGCGCCCGCGCATCGCGGCCGGGCGATCGATCAAGCCGAGGGTGGTGTAGTAGCGGATGCTGCGCTGATCGGGGATGGGCCGGACCTGGCCGTTGTCGGCGGCCTGGTAGTTCCGCGCCAGCTGGTCCGCGACCTCGGCGGCCAGCTCACGCAGTGTCCACAGCGGCGTCTCCATGGCCTTGATGTAACACTGTCATATAACACTGTCAATCAGCGAACTCATAAGTGACCATGCCCACTAGGAAATTTTGCCTCGCCCGGTGCGCAGCGGCTAGGATCGCGGCATGGCCCAGCCTCGCTCGTGCGCCCGCGCCCTCGCCGCCTTCACCTCGCTATGTGTCGCTGCGGTCGCGAGCCCGGCGGTGGCGCAGCCCGGCGCCGGCGATCCCGGCGCGACCGACGCCAGCCAGCCGGCGCCCCCGGCACCGCCGACGCCGGCGCCGACGCCGGTGCCCGAGCCGCCGCCGCCGCCCGCCGCCGACCCGGCGGCGCTGATCGCGACCTACGAGGCGGCGCTGCGCGCGCTGACCGCCGGTGACGCCGCCGCCGCCGCCGCCGGCTTCGACGACGTCGCCGCGCACAGCGTCGACCCGGCGCGCGCCGGCGCCGCCCGCGAGCTCGGGCGGCTCGCCCACGACTGGCAGGCCCGCGGCGCCCGCCTGGTGGTCGGCGAGGCCGCCGAGCGCGCCGCGCACGACGACGAGGACTTCCGCACCGGCGGGCGGGTCTCGTTCATCGCCAGCACCACGCTGTGGAGCCTGTACGGCGGCGTGGTCATCGGCGACCTCGCCAACCTCGACAGCGCCCAGGCCTGGACCGGGACCCTGTTCGTCGCCACCGGCGCCGGCCTGCTCGGTGCCACCTACGCGACCCGCGACCGCACCGTCACCGCGGCGATGGCCGAGGGCTACCGGTTCGGGCTGTACGTCGGCGCCGGCAACGCGCTGCTGCTGGGCAGCCCGCTCGGCCTCTACGACGGCGACCGCAGCAGCGAGAAGGTCAACGGCTCGGTGTTCCTCACCGGCACCGCGCTCGGCATCGCCGGCATGGTCTACGGCAAGGAGGCGCACCCGACCACCGGTCAGCTCGCCTTCGCCGAGAACATGTCGCTGCTCGGCCTAGCGTCGACCTGGCTCGGCGTCGCGATCGCCCAGCCCGACAACCTCGACGGCGACACCGCGCTGACCCTGACCGCGGCCGGGCTCGACATCTCGACCACCGCCGGCCTGGTGATCGGCCGCCAGCTCGACTGGTCGAACGGCCGCGCCCGCATGACCGGGCTCGGCGCGCTGCTCGGCGGCCTCGGAGGCCTCGCCACCGGCGTGCTGATCGGTGGCACCGACAGCGGCCGCGGCACCGCCGCGACCACGCTGATCGGCATGTGGGGCGGCTTCGGCCTCACGGTCCACCTGACCCGCGGCATGCGGCCGGATCGCGGCCACGCCCTGCCGAAGACGGCGGTCATGCCGGCGGTGATGCAGACGCCGTCGGGCCAGAGCGCCCTCGGCGCCGGGATCAGCGGCGTTTGGTAGCGCGCAGCGACGCCAGGTAGGCCTCGGCCTCCCGGGTCAGGAGGTCGGCGAGGACGCGGAACTCGCGGCCGCGCGCCGACGACATCCGCCACACCAGGCCGATCGTGCGCCCCGGGGGATCGACGAAGCGGGCCAGGCCGACGCCGCTGCGCGGGCCCGGCACCAGCACCGCCGCCGCGGTCTCGGGCAGGAGCGTCACGCCCATGCCGCTGGCGACCATCTGCACCAGCGTCGGCAGGCTGGTCGCGCGCAGCTCGGTGGCCTCGACCGCGCCGGCGTCCTGACACACCGCCAGCGCCTGGTCGCGCAGGCAGTGGCCGTCCTCGAGCAGCAGCGTGGGCTCGCCGTCGAGATCGGCCTCGCGCAGGCGGCGCTTCGCCAGCAGCGGGTGCCCGAGCGGCGCCGCCAGCAGGAAGTCCTCGCGGTACAGCTCGGCGGTGGCGACGTCGCCGGGGACCGGGGTCGCGAGCAGGCAGGCGTCGAGCCGGCCGGCGTCGAGGTCGGCCAGGATGCGCGCGGTCTGATCCTCGCGCAGCGCCAGGCGCAGCCGCGGGTGGCGACCGCGCACCGCGGGCAGCACGCGCGGCAGCAGGTACGGCGCCACCGTCGGGATGACGCCGAGGCGGAGGCCGCGCGACAGCGGCTCGCGGGCGGCGCCGACGCCCTCGACCAGCTCGTCGACCGCCGCCAGCACGGCGCGCGCCTGCGCCACCACCTGCTCGCCCACCGGGGTGACCAGGACGCGGCGGCGATCGCGCTCGAACAGCTGCATGCCGAGGCCGCGCTCGAGCTGGGCGATCTGGGTGCTCAGCGCCGGCTGCGACACGTGGCACGCCGCGGCGGCGCGCCGGAAGCTGCGATGGTCGGCGACCGCGACGACGTACTCGAGCTGACGGACGGTCGGACGCACCGAGCGCGCAGCCTATCACGCCGCGGCGCGCGGCCCGCGGCGCGGGCTACCCGGTGAGGTGTCGCCGGGCGCCGCGGATCAGCAGCGTGATGACGACGGCGTTGCCGACGAAGAAGAAGAGGAACACCGGCATGCCGCCGGCGGCCGCGACCCGTGCCGGCACCGGGCTCGACGCGTGCCAGCGGATCAGCTCGCGGACCACCGCGCCGGCGAGGATCGCGACCACCAGGCCGGCGCTGGCCAGCGCCAGGGCGCGCCGCGGCGCCCGCGGCGCCCACAGCCAGCCGGCGGTCGCGGCGAGCTGACCGGCGACGACGAGCGCCAGCCAGACGACGCCCTCGGTGGCCTCGACCGGGGCGCGCCACGCCGCCGGCAGCAGCGCCAGCAGCCACGCGCCGGCGCCGAGCGCGCCGACCTGGCCGGCCAGCGCGACCACGCGCAGCCGGCGCAGCGCGGCGGCGTCGCCGGCGAGCTGCCAGCCCGCGACGGTGGCGGCGACCGGCGCGGCGAGCGCCAGCCACAGCAGCAGCCGCGGCGCCTGCATGGCCTCGAGGTGGACCATGCGGCCGGCGGCGTACATCGACGTCCACACCTCGGGGCGCAGCGCCAGCAGGTGGTTCTCGGTCCACGACCACGCCACGAACACGAAGCACAGCGCGGCCAGCGACGCCACCGCGGCGCGGCGCCGCGCCGGCCACGCCGCGGCGCGCGCGGTCTTGCCCAGGTACAGGGCGTAGAAGCCGACGATCAGCGCCGGCACCACCGCCATCCAGCGGTGCGACAGCAGCAGGTTCGCGGTGTAGAAGCGCTGCTGGTAGAGGACCTGCACGAACAACAGCGGCGCCACCCCGGCGGTGATCGCGGCGCCGAGCGCGAACGGCAGCCAGTCGCGGAACGTGCGCGACACCGGATCGTCGTCGCGGCCGCGCAGGCCGGCGACCGCGAGCCAGCCGGCGCCGACCAGGACGTAGCTCAGCAGCACGACGTGGAGCGCGAGCGTGACGACGTAGAGGATCAGGTAGATCCCGGTGGTGGTGCCGTGGCCGAACGGGAAGGTCATGGCGCCTCCGGCGCGGCCGGCGCGGCCGGCGCGGGTCGCGGCGCGCCGCCCGGCGCGGTGCCGGCCTCGTCGAGCCACGCCGCGATCTGCCGCAGCGTCGCGGCGTCGCCGGTGGTGTCGGGCCAGCGCCGGGGCGCGCCGGCGGTCTCCCACCGGATCAGCTGCGCGATGGCCTCGACCTCGGCGGCGTCGCCGGCGAACGGCGGCATGAACGGCTTGGTGTGCTGCAGCTCGGCGATGTTCATGCGCAGCTGCGCGTCGGTCCACGTCCCCGCCAGATCGGTCAGCGCGTTGGCGCCGTGCATGGTGTGGCACACGCTGCACTGCAGGCGGTAGACCTTGGCGCCGGTCTGCAGCTGCGCGGTCGGGTAGCGCGCGGCGTCGCGCAGCGGGTACGGGTCGTCGACCACCGAGCCGGTGCGGCGCAGGGTCGCGACCTCGTCGGGCGTCAGCGAGTTCGAGTACAGGTAGCCGCGCACGGTGAACGGCTTGCGCGCGCCCTCGCGGACGAACTCGCCGGCGCCGGTGGCGCCGAACGCCAGGGCCAGCAGCAGCGTCGCGGTGGCGCCGTTGATGTACAGCCGCTGCATCAGCAGGCCGACCGCGGCGTAGCCGCCGATCAGCAGCGACGCACCGGCGGCGATGCCGACGAACATCGTCATCGCGATCGAGCCGCCGAGCAGCCACGACCGGCTGTCGGCGGGGATCACCGCGAGGTACCAGAGGCCGAGCGGCGCCATCAGCGCCATCGGGGCCAGGAAGTGGGCGGCGCGGACGATCAGCCGCCGCTTGTCCTCGCGCGCGAGGTCGCCCATCGTGTTGATGACGATCGCGGCGGCCAGCGCGGCGAGCGCCATGGCGACGACGGTGCGATACAGCAGCGACGGCCAGAAACTGGGGTTGAAGAAGCCGGCCCAGACGCCGCCACCGTCGAGCCAGCCGCCCGGGGTCAGCTGCCAGGCCAGGATGCCGTTGATCCAGAACAGGCTCATCCACGCGGCGAACGCGTAGGCGATCAGCAGGCGCAGGCGGATCCGGTCGGGCAGGCGATCGCCCCAGCGCAGGAACGTGTAGCCGGCGGCGACCTCGAGGCAGAAGAAGGTCCACTCGATCGCCCAGATCCAGTGGAACTCGTCGACCATCACGCCGATCGTGCGGGCGCTGACCTGGATGGTCGTGAACCACATGCCGACGCCGGTGAGCGCGCCGATCACGAAGCTGATCAGCACCAGGATCTTGAAGTAGCCGTCGAGGAAGCGGCGCGCGTGCGGCTCGCGGCCGGTCTGGCCCAGCCACTGGAAGTAGCAGAGCAGGAGGCCGCCGCCGATCGCGAACTGGGCGAGGAAGACGTGGAAGATGCCGAGCCCGCCGATCACCATGCCCTTCATCGCCGGTCCGAAGTCGTTGACCGGGTAGAACGGCAGCGCGGCCGCGAGGGAGCCGAGGATCACGGTGCTGAGATGATGCCCGACCCCCGCCGGGGGCGCGACACGCGGTCGCGTCGGTCACGGGTCGCGACGGTGCGCGCGGCGACGCGCGGGCGACGCGCGGCGACGCCCGCGGGGTGCGGGCGCGACCAGAACTTGACCAGGACCGGGTCGACCTGATACTGAACAGGTGTTCATGTCGACCATCCAGCCAGACCTTGGATTCGATCCCGTCTCCGACGAGCTCCGCGCGGTCCTCGCGCTGTTCCACGGTGAGCTCGCCGGCGTGTCGTTCCCCGACGTCGACGCCGCGGTGCTCGATCGCGAGCTCGCGACGATCATGGCGCGCGCCGCCGAGGTGGCGCGGGCCCGCGACGCGCTCGCGCTCGCCGACGCCGCGCTCGCCCAGCGGACCGCGGTGCTCGCCCAGCTCGCGGCGCGCGGGCTCGCCTACGCGCGGATCTACGCCGACGCGCACCCCGAGCAGACAGCGCTGTCGCGGGCGCTCGAGGAGGTGGCGCTGGCGCGCGCCGGCCGCGGTCGCGCCGCCGCGCCGCGCGGACGGCCGCCTGGCGCGCGCGCGCAGCGAGCTGCCGTTCGATCGCAAGCCGCCGCTGCCGGCCTCGACGGCGGCGACGGCGGCGACGGCGACGGCGGCGGCGGCGGCGACGTCGGCGGCGGCGACGGCGACCTGAGCTAGCGTCCGCGCTCGGCGGTCTCCGTGCAGGCGTTGTCCCTCCGTCGACCACTGAGGGCCGGACGGCGGGACGGGGCTGACGTGGTGAGCGTGGTGGGCGTGGTGGACGTGGTGGGCGTGGTGGACGTGGTGGGCGTGGTGGACGTGGTGGGCGTGGTGGACCGACGTCGCGTCGGTGCTGGCTCCCGGAGGCTCCGGAGAGGGCGGCGGGGATGGTCGGGATGTGCGCGGCGCGGCGCGGCGCGGCCGGCTGGCCGGCGCGGTTCGACGCGGGGCGGGGACGCGGGGACGTGGGGCCGTGGGGACGCGGGGCCGTGGGGACGCGGGGACGCGGGCCCGCGGGGACGCGGGGACGTGGGGCCGCGGGGACGCGGGCCCGCGGGGACGCGGGGACGCGGGGACGCGGGGACGCGGGCCCGCTGGGACGCGGGGACGCGGGGACGCGGGGACGCGGGGCCGCGGGGCCGCGGCGCGGTCGGGTCGTGGGCTGCGTGGGCTGAGGCTCCGGCCCAGCTGGTCGCTGGCTCCCGATGAGCGTGGTGCTGGCGCCGGCGTGGGTGCAGCACACCACCACCGGCGCCGGGCCCGAAGACGGGGGCCCGGCGCCTCGGCGCGGGGCACGAGCGTTGCGGGCGCGCGCCGGGCATCGGGATCGCGACGGCCGTGCGAGCCGTGATTGACGCTGTCCGGGAACCGGACAAGAAAGACACGGCCCGGGACGATCGTGGTCGATTGTTCTTGACGGCGTTCGCGGCCGACGACGAGACGCAGGCGAGATGGCGCCGCCGATCGTCGACGAGACGCCCAGCGCGGCCCGCTGCGCCGAGAAGCGGACCGCGACGACGACGCGAAGGGTCGAGGGCGGTCTTGGAGCGCCACGGCGACGACAGGAGGTCCGAGATCGTCGTGGTAGAGAAGGAATGCGCGCGTGCGCAGGGAGGAGTGGAGATGTTCGATCGCGGCAACGACGAGGGTGTGGTGTCCAGTGGGCTCGACGGTGTCGGCTTCGGAGACCGTGTCGCATCCCCCGACTGGCGCCAGCTCGATCGCCAGCTGCGCGGCGTCGCCCGACGGCGCGCCGCGCTCGACGCCGAGGAGGCGCGCTGGCTGGTGCTGGCGCAGCAGGTCGAGCTGCACCGCCGGTTCGGCTACGCGAGTCTGCACGAGTACCTCGAGCGCACGCTGGGCTACGGGCCGCGCGCCGCGCGCGAGCGGCTGCGCGTCGCGAGCGCCCTGCAGGTGCTGCCGCGGACCGCGGCGGCGCTGGCCCGCGGCGAGCAGTCGTACTCGGCGGTGCGCGAGCTGACCCGGGTCGTTCGCCAGGACACCGAGCGGGTGTGGCTCGACGCGGCGGCCGGCAAGACGGTGCACGAGATCGAGACCCTGGTCGCGGGCCGCAAGCCGGGTGACCTGCCCGGTGATCCGGTGGATCCGGCCGAGGTCCGGCGCGTGGTGTCGCTGGAGGTCAGCGCCGAGACGTACGCGCTGTGGCGCGACGCGAGGCTGGCGCTGGAGCTCGAGCGCGGCGAGGCCGTGCCCGACGACGAGCTGCTGCGGGTGCTGTGCCTCGGGATGCTGGCGGGAACTGGCGGAAGCGGCAAGCGCGGGCGCGCGGCGTACCAGATCGCCTTGATGCAGTGCCCCGACTGCGAGCGCGTGACCCAGGACGGCGGCGGCCGCGCCGTCGAGGTGCCGGCGACCGTCGTCGCGCGCGCGCGCTGCGACGCGCGCGTGCTCGGCCGGGTCGATGGCGACGTTCACCTGGGCGCGACGCCGACCCAGACCATCCCGGCGCCGGTGCGCGCGGCGGTGGTCGCGCGAGATCACGGCCGCTGCCGGGTGCCGGGCTGCCGGGCTGCGCGATGGGTCGAGGTCCACCACGTGCAGCCGCGGGCGCAGGGCGGTCCGCATACGCTGGCGAACCTGATCTCGCTGTGCGGCGGCCACCACGACGCGGTCCATGTGGGCCGCTTGAAGATCACGCGGTCGGCGTCGGGACAGGTCGGGTTCGTGCACGCCGATGGCAGGCGGTACGGCGCGCCGCCGAGGACCAGGGACGAACGGGACGAGCCGGCCGCGGTCCGCGTGGGCCGCGCCGACGCGGCCCCCATGACCGGTCGCTGGCGCAGTGGATCGAGCGATCGATGCGGCTGGTGACGCGACGATGAGCGGGCGCCGCATGAACCGCGCGACAACTATCTTGACACCCACCGGCCCGCGAACTCCTCACACGCTCTGAGCCGACGATCAGGGCGGCGCGAGCGGCGCGTCGAGCAGCGGTCGGGCGCCGGCGCCGGCGGCGCCGTAGTGCCACCATTCGGTGGCGAGGCCCTCGAAGCCGGCGGAGGTCATGGCGCGATCGAGGCGGCCGAGCCGGGCGCGGATCGCCGGATCGGCGGCGGGGTGATCGCGGTGGGCGGCGGGGCCGAAGGCGTCGTGATCGGTCGGCATCGCCAGCGGCGCGCCGTCGGCGTCGGCCAGGGAGACGTCGACCGCGGCGCCGCGCGAGTGCGCCGAGCCGCCGGTCGGCCGGCCGGCGGCGTCGAAGCGCGGCTCGGCGACGTAGCGCGGATCCGGCACCAGCGCCCACAGCGCGCGCTGCACCGAAGCCGGACGGTAGCAGTCCCACATCACCAGGCGCAGGCCGTCGGCGCGCAGCGTGGCGGCGGCGTCGGCGAGGCGGTCGGCGACGTCGGCGAGGAGCAGGCAGCGGGCCACCGGGTAGACGCGGTGGTGGGTGAAGTTGTCGGCGGTCGCGTAGCGGAGATCGAGGACGACGTCGGGGATGACGGTGACGACGTCGACGAGGCCGGCGGCGGCGGCCGGCGACGCCACGGCGGCTGGCGCGACGCCCGACGCCGGCGGCGTGCCGATCTTTGCCGACGGCGCCGCGACGGCACCGGCGGTGCCGGCGGGCGCGGCCGGCGGCGATCCGGGCACGACCCGCGCGGCGCGATCGTCGTCGGTCGGCGCCGGTCGGGTCGGCGTGCCCGCCGAGCACGCGCTCGCGACGGCGAGCGCGGCGAGCGGCGCGACGGCGGCGGGCGAACGGCGGAGAACGCGGGGCACGAGCACGAGTGAGGCTGGATCCGGGATACCATGGCGCCGGATGTCGGACACCGAGGATCCTCCCGCGGGCACGATCGCCACCCGCGGCACCGGCCTGATCCACGCCTACGTGCTCGACGGCCACGGCGGCGGCGAGTCACTGACGTGGCAGGGCGTCGATCACTGGAAGCCCGCCGACGGGGTCCTGTGGCTCAACCTCGACTACGCCGCCACCGACGCCCAGGAGTGGCTGTTCATGCGCTCCGGCATCGACCCCGTGGTGCGCGAGGCCCTGCTCGACCGCGACCCGCGGCCGCGCGCGCTGGTCATCGGCGACGCGATGCTCCTGATCGTCCGCGCGATCAACCTCAACCAGGGCGCCCAGCCCGAGGACATGGTGTCGCTGCGGTGCTGGATCGAGCCGCACCGGGTGATCACGCTGCGCCACCGCATGGTGCGGATCGTCAAGACGATCGCCGCCGACCTGCTCGCCGGCACCGGCCCGACCTCGCCCGGGACCTTCCTCGACGAGATCGTCGAGCGCGCGGTCGAGCCGGTGGTGACCTGCGTCGACGGCATCGACGACGACGTGTCGCGCCTCGAGGACGCCGTGCTCGGCGATCACACGCTCGAGCTGCGCGGCCGGCTGGCCGAGCTGCGCCGCCGCGCGATCGCGCTGCGCCGGTTCATCGCGCCGGAGCGCGACGCGTTCCTGCGGCTGTCGTCGATCGGCGCGCCGTGGATCGGCGACGGCGATGCAGGTCGCCTGCGCGAGGCCGCCGACCGGCTGACCCGGACGGTGGAAGAGCTCGACGCCGCCCGCGACCGCGCCGCGGTCACCCACGAAGAGATGGCGAGCCGGGTCGGCGAGCTCACGAACCAGCGGCTCTACGTCCTGTCGATCATCACGGCGATCTTCCTGCCGCTGGGGTTCATCACCAGCCTGCTCGGCGTCAACGTCGGCGGCGTCCCGGGCCAGCACGTCGAGTGGGGCTTCTGGCTGCTGTGCGGCCTGTTCGCGGTCGGCCTCGGGATCCAGCTGTGGCTGTTCCGCCGCTGGAAGTGGCTGTAGCGGCGGGCGGCGCGAGGAGGTGGAGTCGGCGCGAAGCGCTTCGAGCGTCGAGCGTCGTCGCAGGGTCGGATCCCGGAGGCCGTGAGCGGCGGGCGGCGCCGACGGGGAGGAGCGCGGTCGTGGGCGCAGGCCGGCGCGGCGCGGCGCGCGCAGGGCGGGCGGCACACGCGACCCACGTGGACCCCTGCCCCGCCGCCGCCTAGAAGAAGCTGCAGTTGTAGCCCATGCTCGAGAGGCCGGTCTCGCCGGGGGCGCTCGACGCGCCGCCGGCGCCGCCGAGGCCGCCCGACAGCGTCGACTGCGGGATGCCGACGCTGCTGGTGCCGAGGCAGGCCAGCCCGATCGACGGGCCGCCGCCGCCGCCACCGCCATCACCGCCGGCGCCGCCGCGACCGCCGGTGCCGCCGCGCGCGCCGTTGCCGCCGTCGTCCTGCTCGCCGGAGCCGCCGTAGGGGCCGCCGTTGCCGAACGCGCCGCCCGCACCACCGGCGCCGCCGGAGCCGCCGGCGCCACCCGCGCCGCCGTTGCCGCCCATGATCATCGAGCCGCGGATCACGACCTGCGAGTCGAACGAGATCACGCCGAACGAGCCGCCGCCGCCGGTGCCGCCGGTGCCCGGGGTCCCGCCACAGCCGCCGCCGCCGCCGCCGCCGCCCGACGAGCCGTAGGAGTCGCAGTCGGTGGTGCCACCGCCGCCGCCGCCGCCGCCGCCACCGCCGTTGCCATCACCGCCGCCGCTGCCGCCGGTGCCGGCGTTGCTGGCGCTGTAGACCGCGCCGTCGAACTGGCCGAAGTTGGCGCCGCCGGTGCCGGGGGCGCCAGGACCACCGTCGGCGCTGGGGCTGCCGACCGTGCCGTTGCCGCCGCCGCCGCCGTGGCCGCCGCCGCCGCCCGCCGTTCCGCTGGCGCCGGTGCCGCCGGTGGAGCCGGCGTTGTCGGACCTGCCGGACTTGCCGCCGACGCCGCCGGTCCGGCTGCACGACGAGCTGCCGGCGGTGCCGCCGGCCGGCTGGCTGCACGAGGCGCATACGATCGACGAGTCCTCGCAGCCCGGCTTGCCGGTGCCGCCGCCGCCGCCGCCCGCGCCGGTCGAGCCGTCGCCGCCAGGCGCGCTGGCGCCGCCGGCGCCGGCCTCGACGACGACGTCGACCAGCTCGATGTTCTTCGAGCCGGTGATCAGGATCGCCGTCGTGCTCTCGCCGACGCCGGTGGCGTCGGCGCTGCGGATCGTGAGGCCGTCGAGCTTGGTCGCGGTCTGGATGCCGTCGAAGCGGACCGTCAGCGTGGTGCCGCCGAGCTCGGTGGTGCCGCCGTCGCGGGCCCAGAACTCGCCGAAGCCGCCGTAGATCGACACCCCGGCCTGCATCGTGATGGCCTCGTCGTAGGTGCCGGCCTGCACGAACACCGCGAGCCGCGGGTTGGAGTTGGCGGCGCGCTCGATGCCGGCGCCGACCGTCTTGAGCGGCAGGCTCAGGGTCCCCGGGTTGTCGTCGCTGCCCGCGGCGCCGTCGACGTAGACCGCCTCGCACGGCAGCCCCGAGCACAGCTGGGCGTCGGGGCCGTTGTCGGCGGCGTCGGCGCCGCCGTCGCCGGAGCCGTCGTCACCGGCGTTGCTCGACGCGCACGCGGCGGTGGCGGCGAGGGCCAGGACGACAGCCGAGACCAGGCGCGAGGAGGACATCGCTTCGATGATACATCCCCGCCGGGCGTCGCGACCACCTCGCTCGATGTCCGCGGATGTGGGTGTGAGGCCGGCTACCCCGACGGCGCCGATCCATCGGGATCGACGGCGCCGCGGGCTACCAGTCGGGCGGCGCGACCACGCCGGTCGGCGGCGTGCCGGCGAGGCCGCGGATGTACATGCACTGGGTCCCGTACGCCAGCAGCCGATCGGCGTCGTCCCAGACCTCGACCTCGGCGATCGCGTAGCCGGCGCGGGCGCGGCGCGCGTACGCCGCGATCAGCAGCCACTCGCGGTCGGTGTCGTCGACGACGTGCACGGTGAGATCGAGGCTCGGCGCGAAGAAGCGATAGCCGCCGGGGCCGATCGCCTGGACCAGCGCCGGCGGCATGATGTCGATCACCGGCGGCAGCGCCAGCCGATCGAGCCGGCCGGCGGCGTCGCGCGGCGGCACCCGGTAGCGGTACCAGCGCAGCGATCGCGCCGGCCCGGCGGTCCAGCCCGGGTCCCAGAACCGGTCGCCCGCGGCGAGCCGACAGTCGAAGTTGCGGAAGAACCGCGGCAGCCGCGCCGCGCCGGGGCCGTCGTCCTCGACCAGCGGCGGACACGCCGCCGGGCGCGGCACCGCGAGCGGCCGCGCGCCGACGACGTCGGGGCCGACCCGGTCGCGCGCGAACGTCGCCACGGTCTCGAGCCCGGGCTCGACGGCGTCGCGCGCGCGCACCGCGACCCGGACCTGGGCGACGCTGCCGCCGCGCCGCAGCACCGTGACGTCGGCGTCGAGCCGCCCGGGCGCGACCGGCGTGCAGAAGATCGTCGCGCACGACACCAGGCGCAGGTCGGCGTCGCCGAGCTCGGCGACCGCGGCGCGCAGCGACGCGGTCTGCAGGACGCCGCCCGACGGCAGCTGGTAGTCCCAGGTGTCGGGCAGGTCGATCGTCCACCCGCCGCCGCCGCCACCGCCCGCCGCGGCGTCGCCGGGCGCCGGGCGCGCCACCGCCGCGGTGTCGCGGCCGAGGTCCCCGGGGGTGTGCGCCATCGCGCCCAGCGTATCAGCCGTCGAGCGCGGCGCGGGCCCAGCGATCCATCCCGACCAGCTCGACCTCGAACGGTGGATCGTCGCCGCCCGCGGGATCGCGCAGCGCCCCGACCCGGCGCAGCTCGGCGACCAGCGCCTCGTCGAGCCACGGCGCCGGATCGCCGGCGGCGGCCAGCGCCGCGCGGGCCTCGGCCAGCGCCGCCCGCCACGGCCGGCCGTCGAGGCGCGCCAGCAGCTCGAAGACGGCGTGCGGCGCCCGCACCGCGTCGAACGTGGAGTAGCCGGTGAGCAGCACGTCGCCGTCGCGATCGACCCGCTCCGACACCGACGGCACCAGGACCTCGACGTCGAGCCGTCGCCGCGGCCCGGCGCCGCGGCGTAGCTCGATCAGCTCGTCGCGGCGCGGCGCCAGGCCGTCGAGCAACGTCGCCGCGGCGGCGTCGTCGAGGGCGTCGACCCGCGCCGCGCACGCCTGGTACCAGGCGATCCACGCCGCCGCGTCGGCCGGCGCCGCGGGCGCGCCGCCGGCGCCGACGCACCACCGCGCGATCCGGCCCTCGAGCTCCGACACCAGGAACGACGCGCGCGACCACGCCACCGCCCCGACCAGGCCGTGGTCGTGCTTGCAGAACCACGCCCGGCAGGTCGCGCCGCGATCGTGCCAGACCCCGCAGCTGTGGTCGCCGCCGACCCAGTACGGGCAGCGCAGCGTGACGTCGCGGCCGAACGCGACGTCGATCGTGTCGCGGTAGCGCCGCTCGCGCGCCGCCGACGGCTCGATCCCGAAAGCGGTGACGCCGTCGGGATCGGCGAGGCGGGCCCGGATCAGCGCCGGACCGGGTCCGGCGCGGCCCAGCGCGCGGCCGACCAGGAAGTTGGCCAGCGACGGGTGCGCGGTGCAGCACCGGGTCTCGGGCGAGAACGCCCACGGGTGCGGGCCGCCGGCGGCGGCCATCGGGCAGCGCGCGCAGTCGGCGCGGGCCTCGCCCTGCCAGGCCGGATCGTCGAGGGCGGGCAGGCGCGCGCGCACCGCCTCCGGCAGGTGCGCGAAGACGCCACCCGGGCTCACGCGCTCTTGACCACGACCACCGGGCAGCTGGCGTCGCGGACCACCTTGCGCGCGACCGAGCCGACCAGGAGCCGCTCGAGCGCGTCGCCGCCGTGGCTGCCGACGACGATCATGTCGGCGCTGATCTCCTTGCCCAGCGCGATGATCTCGCCGGCCGGATCGCCGACCGTGACGTGCTCGTGGAGCGAGCCCAGCCAGCGGCGGGCGTCGGCGTCGACCAGCGGCGCCAGCTCGGCGGCCGCGGCGTCGTGGACGTCGACCATCTCGGCGCGCAGCGCGTCGATGTCGGCGCGCAGGTCGGACAGCCGCCACCGCTTGTCGACGACGTGGACCGTGTGGAGGTGACACGGCACGACGCGCGCCAGCTCGAGCGCCCAGTGCAGCGCCTTGCGCGACGGATCCGAGAAGTCGATCGCGACCAGGACCACCCGCGGGGAATGGCCCACCTCGTCGCCGACGGGGGTGTCCTCGGCGTCGAACTCGGGCGGCGTCGTGTCGCTCATCTACTCCACGTATACATGCAGCGCCGCGCCCAGGCGAGCGAAGCCGGCGATCAGTCGCTCCGCCACGGCGTCGCCGGCGGCGGCGCGGGCCCGCCAGTCCGGCAGCCGTGCGGCACGGAGCCGCACGCACGCGTTCTGGGCCCGCCACAGATCGACGCGGCTCTCCATCCGCCCGGAGATCTCGGCCATCTTCGACAGCTGCTCGACCAGCTCCGGATCGTCGGGGTCGCGCAGCAGGCGGTCCATCATGCCGCCGAGCGCCTCGCCCGCGGCGTAGGCGACGTCGGGCACGTCGAGATCGACGCGGACCTGCCAGGCCTCGGCGACGCACGCCCGCACCGCCTCGTAGCTGGGCACCGGCTCGCGCAGCGCGGCCAGCACCCGGTGGCGCAGCACCAGCTCGGCGGCGGCGCGGAAGGTCTCGGGCACCGGCGCGGCGATCTTGACCAGGTAGCGCATCAGCGGCGCGTGCTCGTCGTAGAGGCGGCGGAACCCGCTCTCCGCCTCGTGCAGCGAGGTCTCGAGGATGTGGCCGAGCGCGCGATCGCGCTCGCGGCCGAACAGCGAGCCCAGCGAGAAGACGCCGCCGTCGAAGAAGCGATCGAGGGCGCGCTGGGCGCCCAGCAGATCCGCCGACAGGAACGCCTCGCACAGCTCGTCGACCGCGGCCTGCCACGCGTCCTCGCCGGGGAACGCGCGGACGCCGCCGAGCAGGTGGTGCTCGCCGAGGTGCAGCGCGGCGACCGCGAGCTCGGCGTGCTCGCCGGTGATCAGCGACGCGCAGCGGGTCACCGCCGCGACCAGGTGGGCCTTGCCGGTGCGCCGCTGCACGACCTCGCGCGACTCGACCTGGTAGCAGTAGACCTGCTCGGCGCGGCCGCGCTCGGCCACCCAGAACGGCGCCTGGCTCGAGCGGCGGGCCCGGTGCGCCGCGTCGGCGTCGGCCTCGGCGGGCATGCCGATCGCCGACGACGCCGCCCAGTGAGCCGCGACCTTGCCGAGGTCGACGCGGCTCGGCCGCACCGCGTGGTCCCAGACGCCGCGGCCGTCGCGGAAGCGATCGAGGTTGGAGCGCGCGGCCGCCAGCCGGTCGACCAGCTCGGCCTCGACCGGCTGCGCCGACACCCGCTCGACCAGCTCGCACACCCGCGCCGCGTACTGCAGGATCTGGACGGTCTCGATGCCCGAGATGTCGTCGAAGAACCAGCCGCAGCTGGTGTACATGAGCATCGCGTGGCGCTGCAGCTCGAGCAGCTCGAGCACGCGGGTCCGCCCGGCCTCGTCGGCGACCGCCGGCGCGTGGACGGCCAGGAACTGGGCGACCCGCTCGGGCCGGCGATCGAGGATCAGCGCGATGTAGTCGTCGCGCGCCGCCCACGGATCGGCCATCAGCCCGACCGACGCGTCCTCGAAGACGTCGGCGGCGCGATCGCGCAGCCAGTCGAGGGCGTCGCGCAGCGGCCGCCGCCAGGTCTGCCGCCAGGTCGCGTGGGCGCCGCTGTTGCAGCCGCAGTCGTCCTTCCAGCGCGCGATGCCGTGGGCGCAGCTCCACGCGGTGTCCTCGGCGATCTCGACCTCCCACTGGGGCGGGAACAGGGCCCGGAACTGGGCGTAGTTGGTCAGCCGCGCGCCGGCGTGATCGCCGCGCTCGATCGACTGCAGCGCCCACGCCAGCGCCATGTCGCCGTAGCGGTGGTGGTGGCCGTAGGTCTCGCCGTCGGTGGCGACGTGGCACAGCACCGCGCCGTCGGGCGCGACGTCGCGCGCGACCAGGCGGCGGGCGAAGACGTTGCCGTCGTCGAGCAGCTTCTCGAACGCGATCGCCCGCGACGCCGGGCCGTCGTAGAAGAACAGATCGATCGAGCGCCCCGACGGCAGCGGGCACCGGTAGCAGCGCCCCGGATCGATGCGGTCGCCGGTGACGTCGATCCACGGCCCGCCGGGGCGGCGGACCCGCCGCGCCTGGTTGGGCGCGAGCACGGTGAACGCGATGCCCTCGGCGGCCAGCGCCTCGAGGGTCGCGACGTCGACCGCGCACTCGGGCAGCCACATGCCGACCGGATCGCGGCTGAAGCGGTGGCGGAAGTCGGTGACGCCCCACCGGACCTGGGTCCGCTGATCGCGCGGCGACGCCAGCGGCATGATGACGTGGTTGTAGGCCTGGGCCATCGCCGAGCCGTGGCCGCCGAAGCGGGCCTGGCTGCGCTGATCCGACTCGACCAGCGCGTGGTGGACGTCCGGCGCCTCGCGCTCGAGCCACGCCATTAGCGTCGGCCCGACGTTGAAGCTCATGCGCTCGTAGTTGTCGATGATGTCGACGATGCGGCCGGCGCCGTCGACGATGCGCGCCGCGCCGTTGGGCCGGTAGCACTCGGCGGTGATGCGCGCGTTCCAGTCGAGGTAGGGGTGCGCGCTGGGCTGGGGCTCGATCGCGCCCAGCCACGCGTTCTCGCGCGGCGGCTGGTAGAAGTGGCCGTGGACGCAGATCCACTTCTCGATCACTCGGCCGCCTCCTCCGGGACGAACCACACGCACGCCAGCGGCGGCAGGGTCAGCCGGACCTGGGCGGGGAAGTCGCGCCAGCGCTCGGCGCTGGCCTCGACCAGGCCCAGGTTGCCCAGGCCCGAGCCGCCGTACTCGCGGGCGTCGCCGTTCAAGACCTCGCGCCACGGCCCGGCCTGCGGCACGCCGAGGACGTAGTCGTGGCGCGGCACCGGCGTGAAGTTGCACGCCACCAGCACCGGCGCGTCGCCGGGATCGCCGCGGCGCAGGAACGCCAGCACGCTCTGGTCGGCGTCGTCGCCGCGCACCCACTCGTAGCCGCCGGGCTCGACGTCGCGGCGGAACATCGCCGGGTAGCGCCGGTAGATCGCGTTGAGATCGCGGACCCAGGCCTGGACCCCGGCGTGGGGCGGCCACTGGCACAGCTCCCAGTCGAGGACGGCGTCGTGGTTCCACTCGCGCCAGACCCCGAACTCGCCGCCCATGAACAGGAGCTTCTTGCCGGGCAGCGACCACTGGTAGCCGAACAGCAGGCGCAGGTTGGCGAACTTCTGCCAGTCGTCGCCGGGCAGCTTGCCCAGCAGCGAGCCCTTGCCGTGCACGACCTCGTCGTGGGACAGCGGCAGCACGTAGTTCTCCGAGTACTGGTACATCGCGCGGAACGTGATCTCGTCGTGGTGCCAGCGCCGGTGGATCGGATCGCGGTGCAGGTAGCCGAGGGTGTCGTGCATCCAGCCCAGGTCCCACTTGAAGCCGAAGCCGAGGCCGCCGGCGTCGGGCGGCCGCGACACCCCGCCCCACGCGGTCGACTCCTCGGCGATGGTCTGGACGTCGGGGAACGAGGTGTAGACGGCGTGGTTGAACTGCTGCAGGAACGCGATCGCGTCGCGATCGTGGTTGGAGCCGTCCTCGTTGGGCAGCCACTCGCCGGGCTGCCGCGAGTAGTCGCGGTACAGCATCGAGGCGACGCCGTCGACCCGCAGGCCGTCGACGTGGTAGCGGTCGAGCCAGCAGAACGCCGACGAGATCAGGAAGCTGCGGACCTCGTGGCGACCGTAGTTGAAGATGTAGCTGGTCCAGTCGGGGTGGAAGCCGCGGCGCGGGTCGGCGTGCTCGTAGAGGTGGGTGCCGTCGAAGTCGCCGAGGGCGTGGCCGTCGGTGGGGAAGTGCGCCGGCACCCAGTCGAGGATGATCCCGATGCCGCGCTGGTGCAGGGTGTCGACCAGCGCCATCAGATCCTCGGGCCGGCCCCACCGGCTCGACGGCGCGAAGTAGCCGGTGCACTGGTAGCCCCACGAGCCGTAGAACGGGTGCTCCATCACCGGCATCAGCTCGACGTGGGTGAAGCCGAGGCTGTCGCAGTAGTCGGCGAGGCGCTCGCCGAGCGCCCGGTAGCCGAGCGGCTCGCCGTGGTTGCCGTGCTCGCGCATCCACGACCCGATGTGGACCTCGTAGATGCTCATCGCCGCGGCGCGCGAGTTGCGGGCGGCGCGCTCGCGCATCCAGACCTGGTCGCCCCACGGGTGCTCGCCGGCCCACACCACCGACGCGGTCAGCGGCGGGGTCTCGGCCCAGGCCGCGAACGGATCGGCCTTCTCGAGGACGCGGCCATCGCGGGCGGTGATCTGGTACTTGTAGCGGGCGCCGGCCACGGCGCCGGGGAGCAGCCCCTCCCAGATGCCCGACGAGCCGCGGGGCGCCAGCGGCGACGCGCCGCCGTCCCAGCCGTTCCAGTCGCCGATGACGCTGACCCGGCTGGCGTCGGGCGCCCACACCGAGAACTGCGTGCCCTCGGCCTGGACGTGAGCGCCCATCCGCTCGTAGAGGCGGTAGTGGGTGCCCTCGTTGAAGAGGAACAGGTCGTCGTCGGTCAGCAGGGTGGTCACGCGGTCACGAGAGTGCCACAGCCGAGGCGGCGCGGGTGCGCCGCGCCGCCCGACGCTGCGTCATCGGGAGCGCCGCGGGCGACGATCAGCCGAAGACCATCAGCCCGACGATGCCGACCATGCACATCGACATGACGAACACCGACGTGATGCCGACCGCGACGAAGCCGGCCTGGAGCAGGCGCAGCCCGCCCAGGGCCCGCTGGCGGTGGACGCCGACCCGCCAGCGCGGCGCGCCGGCGTGGATCGCGGCCCGCGGGATGTCGGGCTGACAGGCCAGCTCGCGCGACTCGGCGCACTCGCGGAGGGCGAACCGGAACGCCGAGGCGAACACCAGGATCGCGGCGAAGAAGCCCAGGCCCAGCAACAGGTGGGAGTATCCGGACGTCACGGATCCAGTGTGCCGCGTTCGCGCCGACCTGCCAATGCTGTCGTCGCGACCGGGGGGGGCTGGCCCCGGTCAAGGCGGCGGCGCTTGCGTGCACAAGGTCGGCTGCGCGTCGCAGGCCTTGCCCCGCAGCTCGGCGGCGCGGACCGGGTCGGCGGCGATGGGGCCGCCGGGCTCCAGCATCTCGGCCCCGGCGAGACAGGCCTTGCCCCACGACAGCGTGCACGCCTGCTCGAAGCGCTCGAGGGCGGCGTATGGATCGACGGGCACGCCGGCGCCGTCGCGGAGCCGGACCGCCAGGTCGTGGCACGCCACCGGATCCTGGGCCGCGCACGACGTCTCGAACAGGGCGCGGCCGCGGTCGACGTCGCGCGGCACACCGCGACCGTCGACGTACATCGCCGCCAGGCCGGCGCAGCCGAGGCCGCCGCCCATGTCGCACGCCAGGCGGTAGGCGTCGGCCGCGGTCGCGTCGTCACCGCGGTCGAGGGCGAGCGCGCCGAGATCGCCGCAGGCGTTGGCGGCCCCCAGGTCGCAGGCGCGCCGCAGCAGCGGGATGGCCGCCGCGGCGTCGCTGCGGCGCAGGCGGTGGCCGAGCCAGGCACACCCGAAGGGGTCGCCGCCGCGGCAGGCCCGCTCGTAGTAGTCGCGAGCATGGTCGACGTCGCGGGGCACGCCCTGCCCCATGGCGTAGAACGAGGCCAGGATGCCGCAACCGCGATCGCCGCGCTGCCGGCACTGGCCCTCGGCGACGCGGCGAGCCTCGGCCGGGTCCCGCGGCACACCCTGGCCGTTGGACAGCATGACCGCGAGCGCCTCGCAGGCCGCGAAGGCGCCGCCGTCACAGCCGCGTCGCAGGTAGCGCAGCCCGCGCGGGCCGTCGATCTGGACGCCGAGGCCGATCGTGAACAGCTGGCCGATGTCGCCGCAGGCGTCGGCGTAGCCGAGGTCGCAGGCGCGTTGCAGGTCGGCGGCGCCGCGGGCCGGATCGGCGGCGCCGCCGCGGCCCTCGAGCGCCATCATGCCGCGGATGCGGCAGGCCACCGGATCGTCGTCGCCGCAGACGGCGGCGAGGGCGACCGCGCGGGCGTCGGCGGCGTCGGCGCCGGTGACGTCGACCGGCACGCCGCGGCCGAAGCGGAGCCGGCTGCCCAGGGCGCGGCAGGCATCGACCCAGCCGAGGTCGCAGGCCCGCCGCCACGCCCGCAACCGCGGCGGCCGCGTCGCCAGGCTCGCCGCGGGCCTCGACGAGCTCGCCGAGCGCGCCACAGCCGCGGCCGCTGCCGCCGTCGCAGGCCCGTCGCGCCAGGGCCAGCGCCCGCGTGCGGTCGACCGCGACCCCGTTGCCCCAGGTCGCCAGCTCGGCGACCTGGGCGCAGCCGTCGGCGATCCCGGCGTCGCAGGCGCGCAGCGCCAGGCCGTGGGCGCGCGCGAAGTCGGGCGGGCCGTCGAGATGGCGCAGCTCGCGGTCGGCGAGCGCGGCGCACGCGGCGCCGTCGGGGCGGCCGGTGCGATCACAGCGGGCGGCCAGCTCGGCGTCGGTCGCGGTCGCGATCGGCGGGGGTGGCGCCCCCGGCTCGCCGCGGCCACGGAGCCACCGCGCCGCCGCGGCGGCGCGCGCGATCGGCACCGCGGCGACCGCGAGCCAGCGGCGACGCCGCGGCCACGGCGACGGCGCGGCCGGTCCGGCGGTCGTGGTCGTCGACGGTGCGTACGGCGCCAGCGCGGCGAGCAGCGCGTCCATCGACGGCCAGCGCGCGGCGGGATCGGCCGCGAGGCCGCGCCGCAGCGTCGCGAGCAGCGACGCCGGCACGGCGCGCTCGGGCGGTGGCGGCTGGATCCGCCCCGCGAGGATCTCGGCGAGCAAGCTCGCGAGGGCGTCGGCCCCGGCGGCGGCGCCGCTGTCGAACGGGCGGCGGCCGCACAGCGCCTCCCACAGCGCGACGCAGAAGCTGAACTGATCGGCGCGGGCGTCGACGGGCTCGCCGGCGAGCTGCTCGGGCGCCATGTACGCCGGCGTGCCCATGACGTCGCCGGTGCGGGTCAGCTCGCTCGCGAGATCGGGCGTGGCGGTGCGCGCGACCGCGACGTCGTCCTCGCCGAGGCGGGCCAGGCCGAAGTCGGCGACCTGGACCTCGCCGTGCGCCCCGAGCAGCACGTTGTCGGGCTTGAAGTCGCGGTGGATCATGCCGAGCGCGTGGGCGGCGGCGAGGCCGCGCCCGGCGGCGACGAAGCGCGCGACGACGGCGTCGACGGCGCGAGGCGCGGCGCGCAGCCAGCCGCCGAGCGTGCCGCCCGGCATGTACGGCATGACCAGGAAGACGCGGTCGCCGTCGCTGCCGACGTCGAAGATGGGCAGGACGCCGGGGTGGTGCAGGCGCGCCATGGCCTGGGCCTCGCGGACCATCCTGGACCGGGCGTCGGCGCCCTCGCGGCGCGGCCGCACCAGCTTGATGGCGAGATCGCGACCGAGCGCGGGATCTCGACCGCGGTGCACGACGCCCATGCCGCCGGCGCCGAGCTGCTCGAGAAGCTCGTAGCGGCCGAGGCGAGATGACGACGATGCGGCGGGGGCGGGTGCGGGTGCGGCGGGGGCGGATGTCGAGCGCGCCGAACGCGTCGACGGCGGCGACGGCGCGAGCACGGTCTCGCCGGTCGCCGACGGCGGCGACGGCACGGTCTCGCCGGTCGCCGACGGCGCCGGCAGGGTCTCGCCGGTCGCCGACGGTGCGTCGCCGGGCTCGTCCTCGCGGTTCCCCACG
Organism: Kofleriaceae bacterium; assembly: GCA_020633495.1. Classification (GTDB taxonomy): domain Bacteria; phylum Myxococcota_A; class Polyangia; order Haliangiales; family Haliangiaceae; genus WYBA01. The sequence goes on from JACKDR010000001.1 coordinate 625,684, forward strand.
GCACGGAACGCTAGCACGCGGGTGCCGGCGCGCCGCGAGCCCGCCGCACGGCACGGACGCCGCGACGTCGACCGGGTCACACCCGGCTGGCGACCGCCAGCCGGGCGCTGCGGCCGCCCGTCAGTCCCAGCCGCTGTCGACGTCGCCTTCGACGGCGCCGTCGCCGGCCATCTCGGCGGCGGCCGGCGGCTGCGGCCCCGGGTCGTCCGCCGGCGCGGGCCGGTGATCGTCGAGATCCCAGGCGTCGTCGGCGAACTCGGGCGCCGCGTCGTCCGCTGCCAGGGCGGCCGCGACCGGGGCCGCAGCCGCCGGGCGGGGCGTCGCCGCGGGCGCCGCGACCGCCGCGGGCACCGCAGCCGCGGGCACCGCAGCCGTGGGCGCCGCAGCCGCGGGCACCGCAGCCGCGGGCACCGCAGCCGCGGGCACCGCAGCCATGGGCGCCGCAGCCGCGGGCACCGCCAGCGCGGCCGCCGCGGGCGGCGGCGGCGCGGTGTGCCGCACGGTCTCGGCCTCAGGCACCGCCTGCACCACCACCGGCTCGGTCGGCGCCGACTTGCCCGACACCGCGAGCGTGACGGTCGCCGTCGCCGCCTGCGCCGGGCGCGCCGTGGCCGACGGGCTCGCCGCGGTCGGCGGTGGCGCCACCGGCGGCGGCACCGCGACCTTGATGGTCTGGTCGTCGGGCGCCGCGGTCGGCACGTCGGCGGCCTCGGCGCGATCGCCGCGGCGGCCACGCCGCTCCTTGCGATCACGACGCCGCTCGCCGGGGCGATCGGCGCGGTCTCCCCGCTCCTGGCGCTCCGGGCGACCGTCGTCGCGGCCGGGGCGGACCTTGCCCTCGGCCTCGGCGTCGGCGATGACCTGGGCGCAGACCTCCTCGAACCGGGCCAGCAGCGCCTCGCTGGCGTCGCCGATCACCGGCCCGATCTCGGCCCAGTGACGGCGCAGCTCGTCGACGGCCTCGAACGGGTCCTGGCCGGCGCCACCGAAATCGCCGAGGGCTCGCGACGCGATCGCGTTCTTGAGCTGAGCGACGATGTCCTCGGGCGACTGGTCGGCGCGGATGCTCGGCCGCTCGGCCGGCAGCAGCGCCTCGGCGCGCGCCACCAGCTTGTCGCGGCGCGCCCGCATGGCCTCGGGATCGAGCTCGGTGCCGGCGACCGCGTCGGGGTTGCCGGTGATCACCCGGCGCAGCATGCGCTCGACGTCGCCGGCCAGCTCGATGCTGGGCCGGATGTCGCGGCCGGCCAGCTCGCGCAGCTTGACCCGCACCGCGGCGGCGCGCGCCACCGCGTCGGCGCCGATCGCGGCGTCGCCGTCGAGCGCGACCACCTCGGCGTGGATCGTGTCGAGCTCGGCGCGCTGGGCCAGGACCTCGGCGTCGCGGGCGTCGTCGCGCTTGGCGAACAGCGCGTCGCACGCGGCGCGGAACCGGCGGTAGATCGCGTCGGCGTCCTTGCGCGGCACGAAGCCGACGTCCTTCCAGGCCCGCTGCAGATCCTTGATCTGCGCGATCGACGCGCCCCAGCCGCCCTCGGCCGGCGCCGCCTCGACGGCGGCCTCGGCCTGGGCGCACAGGCGCTCCTTGGCGGCCAGGTTGTCGAGCTGCTCGGCATGCTGGGCGTCGAGCTGCGGCTTGCGCCGCTCGAAGAACCGATCGCACGCGGCGCGGAACCGCTTCCACAGCGCGTCGCCGGTCTTGCGCGGCAGCGGCCCGGACTCCTTCCACTGCCGCTGCAGCTCCTTGAACGCCATCGCGGTGGCCTCCCAGTCGCTGGAGTCGGCCAGGCCCTCGGCCTGCTCGATGAGCTGCTCCTTGAGCGCCGCCGACGCCGCGAACTTCTCGGCCTCGACGGCGCGCCCGGCGCGCACCTTGTCGAAGACCTGATCGCAGGTCTTCTTGAACTGCTCCCACAGCTCCTTGCTCTTCTTCTGCGGCACCGGGCCGACGGTCTTCCACCGGCCCTGCAGCGCCTTGAGCTGGCCGAGGTCGGGCGCGTCGGCGGCGAGCAGCGCCTCCGCCTCCTTGATGAGGGCCTCCTGGCGGGGCACGTTGGACCAGCGCTGCCAGTCCTCGGCCTCGCGCAGCTCCTGGACCTTGATCACCAGCTTGGCGCGGGTCTGCTGGTACCGGCCGTCGAGCGCGTCGCGCAGCTCGCCCGGCACCTTCACCAGCTGGCCGAACGCCTTGCCGGCCTGGCCGAGCAGCCGATCGATCGCGCGCCCGTCGGTCGACTCGAGCATCGACTCGAGCTCGCCGATCATGGCGTCGAGGCTGGCGGCGATCTGCGCGCCGCGCTCGGCCGCCTCCTGCTTGCGAGCGGCGCGCTCGGCCTCCTCGGCGGCGCGGCGCTCGGCCTCGGCGGCGCGGCGGGCCTCGCGCTCCTTGCGGCGGTCGTCGTGCTCGCCGGCCGCGGCGGCGTCGGCCTCGGCGCCGGCGTCGGCGTCGGGGTCAGCGGAGATCTCGACCTCGACCGCGCCGTCGACGTGCGGGGCCCGATCGGCGTCGCGGTGGCGGCCGCGGCGCTCGGCGTCCTCGCGGGCGGCGCGCTCGGCCTCGCGGCGGCGATCCTCGACCTCGAGCAGGTGGCGGGCCACCTGCTCCATCGCGGTCTGGCGGCGCTGGTGGTAGCGGCGCACCGCCTTCTTGAACCGGTCCTCGACGCTGGCGTCGTCGGCCGGGCCGAGCTGGCCCCACTCGGTCTCGACGTGGTTGATCGTGACCAGCGAGTGCTCCCACTCGTGGGTCTCGACCACGCCCTCGACCTGGCGCAGCAGCTGGGCGTGGGCGGCCTTGCGCCGCTTGACCTCGTCGCTGACCTTGGGCTGGGTGGCGCGCTGCGCCTCCTTGAGCTCGTCGAGCTTGCGGCGGGCGCGGGTCCGCACCTGCTTGTGCTTGGCCTTGTGCGCGATCTTGTCGACCAGCTCGACGTCGTCGAGCCGATCGAGCGCGGCCAGGCCGAGCTCCTTCGAGGTGGTGTCGACGGCGATCGCGCGCAGGACCTCGTGGTCGCTGATCGCGTCGAGCGCCTGGCGGCGCTGCTCGGGGTGGGCGGCGTTGCGCGCCAGCTCGGCCAGCGCCTTGGGGTCGTCGATCGACGCGACCGCGCGCTCGCGGATGACCTCGATCGCGGCGCGGGTCGCGACCTCGGCGACCGCCCGCTGGTCGCCCAGCTTGAGCAGCCCGCCGAGCGCGTCCGCGGCCTGGTCGGGGTCGTCGCCCTGGCAGGCCGCGGTCACCCACAGCTGGGCGGCGCGGTTGCCGGCCAGCGAGCGGAGCGCGCGATCGTCCTCGGCGCCCGCGATCTCGGCGAGGACGTCGGCGGTCGCGATCTTCTCGATCGCGACGCGTCGGACTCCCGGATCGCGGTCGCTGCGGGCGACGGTGGCGAGGATGTCGGCATCATCGGACGACAGGGCGCGGACAGCCTCGAGGCGCACCTTGACGTCGCTGTGGCGGTACTTCGGCTTGAAGAAGTCAGTGATACCCATGGTGGTCGGGTCTCCAGAAGGGGGGACCATAGTCCGCCGACTCCCGGGGTGGCAACCGCCATGCCCGTCCGGAAGCCCCAAGGATCCCGTGGCGTTCGTTGGCGAGCCGAACAATCTCGTTGACCTGGGGTGCCGGCGCCCGTAGATGTGGTGGCGCACGCTGACCGGAGGCCCCATGACCACGCTCGTTCGAGACGTCATCGCTGGCCCCGCCCGTCGCTCCTGATCGCCGCAGGTTCGCACCTGCCGCCCTGGATCGCCGAGCGGGACGCACCCCGTTCGTTCCCTCGATCCCCTCTGGAGAACCATGCCCTCGCATGACCACGGCGGCCGCTCCGGCCGTCACAAGGACCTGCAGGTGTGCCGGCAGGTGTACGACGCCCTGACCTGGGCGCTCGCGGAGCTCGACGATCCGTTGATCGACGAGCTGTCGCTGGCGTCCGTGGATCCGGCGCCCGACGCCTCGCGCGTGCTCGTGACCCTCGTGCCCGTCCGCCCCGGCGTCGATCTCGACGCCGCGCTGGCGGCGGTGCGCGAGCAGGCCGGCGAGCTGCGCGAGGACGTCGCCGCCGAGGTCCACCGGCGCCGCGCGCCCGAGCTGGTGTTCCGGGTCGCCCTGCCCGACGAGCATCCCGACGTGATGCCGGCGGGCGGACCACGGCCCTGACGCCGCGCAGGTCGCGAACGCCGCCGCGCCTCGATGCCGAGGCCGGCGGCGTTCGTCTTTTTCGGAGGGCGGAGGGCCGAGGGCCGAGGGCGGAGGGCGGAGCGCCGAGCGCGGAGGGCCGAGGACGGAGGGCCGAGGACGGAGGGCCGAGGACGGAGGACGGAGGGCCGAGCGCGGAGGGCCGAGGACGGAGGGCGGACGGCGGAGCGCCGAGGACGGAGGGCGGACGGCGGAGCGCCGAGGGCGGAGGGCGGAGGGCGGAGGGCGGACTGAGGGGCGCAATCCCGACCGCTCACCTCGAGCGGAGCCCGAGCGGCGCAGCCGCGAGGGCGGAGTCGAGAGGGCGGGCCGCGGTCGGCGCCTGCTGGCAGCATGCTGCAACTTCCGGCGCCAGAGCGAGCCGGCTCCCGGATGGGCGCCGGTGCTGGCGCGGGCATCGGCGCCGGCCACCACCACCGGCGCCGGGCCCGAAGACGGGGGCCCGGCGCCTCGGCGCGGGGCGCGAGCGTTGTCGGACTGTCCGGACACCGGACATAAATCGACCCACACGAGAGAAGAAGATGTCGTTGTCGCTTGACGTGTCCGATGGGCGTTCGCGAAGACCGCGCGCGACCCCGACGACGATCGTCCACCAGACGCGCTCAGCTCACCGAGGTGCCGCGAAGCCAGGCGCAGGGCCGATGCGAAGGGTCGACCTCGAGTTCGTGGCGCAGTGGGGCGAAGAAGGGGTCCGAAAACCCCGTGGTAGAGGTGATGCGCGCGTGCGCAGGGAGGTGTGGAGATGTTCGATCGCGAGGACGAGCGTGTTTCCGAGGAGACCGGTATCGGCAACGTCGGCGGTAGCGCGACGACATCCGCCGACTGGCGACAGCTCGATCGCCAGCTGCGCTGGCATCGCCCGGCGCCGCGCCGCGCTCGACGCCGAAGAGGCGCGCTGGCTGGTGCGCGCGCAGCAGCTGGAGCTGCACCGGCGCTCCGGCTACGCGACGCTGCTCGAGTACCTGGAGCGCACGCTCGGCTACGGGCCGCGCGCGGCGCGCGAGCGACTGCGGGTCGCGAACGCGCTGCAGGTGCTGCCGGCGACCGCGGCGGCGCTGGCCCGGGGCGACCACGCGTACTCGGCGGTGCGCGAGCTGACCCGGGTGTGCCGGCAGGACACCGAGCGCGCGTGGCTCGACGCGGTCGCGGGCAAGACCGTGCACGAGATCGAGGCCATGGTCGCGGGGCGCAAGCCGGGTGACTTGCCCGGCGACCCGGTGGATCCCGAGGACGTGCGCAAGACGCTGGTGATGGAGGTCTCGGCGGAGACCTTCGCGGTGTGGCGCGACGCGCGGCTCGCGCTGGAGCTCGAGCGCGGCGAGCCGGTGTCCGACGACGAGGTCCTGCGGACGGTGTGTCTGGACCGGCTGGCCGGCGCGCGCGGCGCCGGCCGCGCGGCAGGCCGCGCCGCGTTCCAGATCGCGCTGATGGTCTGCCCTGCGTGCGAGCGCGCGACCCAGGACGGCGGCGGGCGCGCGGTCGAGGTCCCCGCGCGTGTCGCCGCACGGGCGCGGTGCGACGCCCGGGTGATCGGCCGGGTCGATGGCGCCACCGTCGAGAAGGCGACGTCGACGATCCCGCCGCGGGTGCGCGCCGCGGTGATCGCGCGCGATCACGGTCGGTGCCGGGTGCCCGGCTGTCGATCGTCGCGGTGGATCGAGGTGCACCACGTGCGGCCGCGGGCGCGCGGCGGGAGACACACCCTGGACAACCTGATCTGCCTGTGCGGCGGTCACCACGACGCGGTCCACGTGGGTCGGCTGCGGATCGCGGGCGGCGCGGAGGGCGAGCTCGTGTTCACGCACGCGGACGGGCGGCGATATGGTGCGCCGCCGGAAACGACGAAGGCGCCGCCCGAGGCCATGTCCCGCGCGGCCCCCGCGGCCCACGTGGGCCTGTCGCTTGCGGAGCTCATCGAGCGCGCGACGCGCAGGGTGTCATCGACGTGAAGGCCCGCCGGCCCGCCCGGCGACGCCCGCGCCCTGCGCCTCGCGGCCGCCGCCCGGGCTCACGCCCGCGACGCGGCCAGCACGATCTCGCGCAGCGCCGGGTCGGCCCGCAGCCGCTCGGCCAGGCCCGCGCCGACGACCGCCGCGACGGCCTGGCCGGCCTCGGGGCTGTCGAGCCGGTCCTTGGTCGGCTCGCCCCAGCGGGGATGGTAGAGCGCGACGTGCACCGCGGCCACCAGCCCGCGAGGCAGCGCGTCGGCGCCGGCCAGCCGGGTCGCCGACACGTCGCCGGGCGCGACCTGCTGGACGGCGTCGGCGAGGCCTCGCATCAGGCCGGCGACGTGCGTGCCCTGCGTCGCGGCGAACTGGCTGACGAAGCCGCGCAGCCGCGCCGGGCCGTCGGTCCACGCGAGCACGACCTCGACGTCGACGTCGTCGAGGCTGCCACGCAGCTGCACCGGCTCGCCCGCGATCTCGGCCCCCGCCGCGTCGGCGAGCACCAGATCGAGCAGGCCGCGGGGCGAGCACATCGTGCGACGGGCGCCGTCGGCGACCAGCTCGAAGATCATGCCGGGGTTGAGCGCGGCGAGCTCGGTCAGCCGCGCCGCGATCGCCGCGACGTCCCACGGCAGCCGGGGCGCGAAGATCTCCGCGTCGGGCTCGAAGCGCAGGCGGGTCCCGGTGGCCGTCGTCGGGCCGAGGTCGCGCAGCGGGCCGAGCGCCTCGCCGCGCCGGTAGGCGACGTGCCAGCGCCGACCACCACGCGCCACCTCGACCTCGCACGTCGACGACAGCGCGGCGACGACGCACAGCCCGACCCCGAAGAGCCCGGGGGCGACGTGGACGTGCGGGCTGTCACCGAACGCCGTGCCGGTGGTGTGGTGCTCGGTCATGACCCGTTCGAGCAGCGACCGCCCGGGCGCCTCGGGGTCCGGGTCGACCGGGATGCCCCGGCCGTCGTCCTCGACGGTGCACGCCGGCCCTTCGAGGGTCACCGTCGCCCGGGTCGCGCCGCTGCGCAGGTGGTCGTCGATGACGTTGGCGATGACCTCCCACAGCATGTGGTGCTGGCCGCTGCCGTCGGTGGTGTCGCCGATGTACATGCCCGGCCGCAGCCGGACCGCCTCGCGCACGCTCGGCGGCGACGCCGCCGTCACGCCCCCACCTCGCCGTCGAACGCCGCCTGCGCCGCCTCGAAGCCGCCGTGGGCGGCGACGTACGCCGCGGCGCCGCCGGCCGCGGTCAGGCGCGCGACGCCGCGGCGGCCGTGCTCGGCCGCGACCCAGCGCTCGAAGAAGTGGGCGGCGCGGGCCTCGACGCCGGCGCCGGCCGGGCCGGTCAGGATCTCGGCGCACAGGGTGTCGACGCCGGCGCCGGTACGGGCGCTGACCCGGTGCAGCGGCACCTCGGCGCCGGGGCGGGCCAGGCGCAGCGACGCCCGCAGCGCGTGGAACGTCGCGCTGGCCGGCTCGCCGACGTCGGCCTTGGACACCACGAAGGCGTCGGGCAGCTCCATGATGCCGGCCTTCATGAACTGGACGTGGTCGCCGGCCAGCGGCGGCACGATCAGGTAGGTCCGGTCCGCGACCCGGACGATCTCGATCTCGCTCTGCCCGACCCCGACGGTCTCGACGAAGACGACGTCGAACAGGCGGGTCAGCAGCCGGCACACCTGGAAGGTCGTGCGCGCGACGCCGCCCAGCTCGCCGGCCGCGGCCTGGCTGCGGAAGTACAGGCGCGGCTCGCCGGCAGGGAACCGGACCCGGGTGCGATCGCCGAGCAGCGCGCCGCCCGACACCGGCGACGACGGATCCACCGCCAGCACCGCGACCGCGCGGCCCGGCGCCGCCGCGACCAGGCGCACCGCCAGCTCGCCGACCAGCGTCGACTTGCCGGCGCCCGGCGCCCCGGTGACGCCGACGACGCGGCCGCGCCGCGCCCCGGCGGCGTCGAGGCGCGCCAGCACGCGGGCCCGCGCCGCCGCCGCGCGCTCGGCCGCGGGTCCTCGAACGCGGTGACCAGCTTGCCGATCGCGCGCTTGTCGTGGGCGCGCGCGGCGTCGGCCAGCGCGTCGAGCGCCGCGTCGCGGGCCGCCGCGGGCGCGGCGCCGTCGTCGGGCCCGGCGGGATCGCGGCCCATCGCGGCTACCGGCGGGCCTCGATGACGTCCATCATCCGGTCGACGACGTCGATCAGCTGGTAGTCAGCGGGCGTGAAGACCTGGGCGACGCCGCGCGCCTGCAGCTCGGCGACGTCGTCGCGCGGCACGATGCCGCCGAGCACCACCGGGATCTCGGCGCCGTGGCGACGCAGCGTCGCCATCAGCTGGTCGGTCAGCTCGAGGTGCGAGCCGCTGAGGATCGACACGCCGATCAGATCGGCGTCCTCCTCGACCGCGCTGGCGACGATCTCGTCGGGGGTCAGCCGGATGCCCGAGTAGACGACGTCGAAGCCGGCGTGGCGCGCCGCCACCGCGATGACCTCGGCGCCGTTGGAGTGGCCGTCGAGGCCGGGCTTGCCGACGACCAGGCGGGGCCGGTGGCCGTGGGCCGCGGCGAACCCGTCGATGCGGGCGCGCAGGGTGGCCAGCCGGTCGGGCGCCAGGTCGAGGGTCTGGCCGTCGATGCCGGTCAGCGCCCGGTACTCGCCGAAGACGCCGCGCAGCGCGTTCGCCCACTCGCCGGTGGTGACCCGCGCCAGCGCGCACTCGATCGACGGCTCCATCAGGTTGTCGCCGCTCCGCGCCGCGGCCTCGAGCCGGGCCAGCGCGTCGCGGACCCGGCCGGCGTCGCGCCGGGCGCGGGTCGCGGCCAGCGCCGTCATCGCCTCCTCGACCGCGGCCGGATCGACGCGGAAGACGCCGCCGTCGTCGCCGCCGACCAGCGGCGACGGCAGGCCGTCGGTCCACCGGTTGACGCCGACCACGACCTGGTCGCCGCGGTTGATGCTGGCCATGCGATCGGCCATCGACCGCACCAGCTGGCTCTTCATGTAGCCGGCGTCGATCGCGCCGCGGACGCCGCCCATCGCCAGGATGCGATCGATCTCGCCGCGCGCGCCGTCGCAGATCGCCGCGACCTTGGACGCGACCACCGGGCTGCCGTCGAACAGATCGGGGTACTCGAGCAGGTCGGTCTCGAACGCCAGGATCTGCTGCAGGCGCAGCGACCACTGCTGGTCCCACGGCCGCGGCAGGCTCATCGCCTCGTTCCAGGTCGGCAGCTGCAACGCCCGGCACCGGGCGTTGCGCGACAGCGTCACGCCCAGGGCTTCGAGCAGGATCCGCCACGCGTTGTTCTCGGGCTGGCTCTCGGTGAGGCCCAGCGAGTTGACCTGGACGCCGTAGCGGAACAGCCGGTACTTGGGGTTGGTGATGCCGTAGCGGTCGCGGCAGATGTCGTCCCACAGCGCGCCGAACGCGCGCATCTTGCACATCTCCTCGACGAACCGGATCCCGGCGTTGACGAAGAACGAGATCCGGCCGACGCAGCGGGCGAAGCGCTCGTCGTCGATGCGGCCGCGCTCGCGCAGCAGATCGAGGATGCCGATCGCGTTGGCCAGCGCGAACGCGACCTCCTGAAGCGGCGTCGCGCCGGCCTCCTGCAGGTGGTAGCTGCAGATGTTCGACGGGTTCCACTCGGGGACGTGGTCGACGCAGTACTCGTAGGTCTCGGCGACCAGCCGCAGCGAGTGCTCGGGCGGGAAGATGTACGTGCCGCGCGCCAGGTACTCCTTGACGATGTCGTTCTGGGTCGTGCCCTTGAGCGCGGTCTCGGGCACGCCGCGCTCGCGGGCCAGCGCGACGTACAGCGCCAGCAGCCACATCGCGGTGCCGTTGATCGTCATCGACGTGTTCATGCGGTCGAGGGGGATGCCCTCGAACAGCACGTGGAAGTCGTCGAGCGAGTTGATCGGCACGCCGACCTTGCCGACCTCGGGTCGGGCGACCGGATCGTCGGACGAGTAGCCGCACTGGGTCGGCAGATCGAACGCGATCGACAGCCCGGTCTGGCCCTGCTCGAGGTTGGCCCGGTAGAGCTGGTTGGAGGCCCGCGGGCTGGAGTGGCCGGCGTAGGTGCGGAAGATCCACGGCCGGTCTGGCGCGGGCGCGCCGTCCTTGCCGACGAGGACGTGGGGCGGCTGGTCGGACATCGACGCGACTCTACCGCGCGCGTCGCGGCGGCGCGGCGAAGAACGCCGCTCACGCGCGGCGTCGTGACGTCGCGGCGCCGCGGCCCCGCCCCGAGCGCCGGTCAGGCGTCGTAGAGGCGCCGGTCAGGCGTCGTAGAGGTCGGCGAGGTCGTGCCAGATCGCGCCCTCGGGGGTGGCCCGTGGCCGGGTCCGGACGAACAGGTGGCGACCGATCGTCGCGTTCCGGGGGTTGGGGTAGGCGCCGACCTTGGCCTCGAGCTCGGCGACCAGCGCCGGGCCCGAGCGCACCGCGCCCCACTTGCACTCGCCGAGGTCGGTCCAGCCGTCGCCGCGGACCCCGACGACGTCGATCTGGACGTCGCGATCCCAGTACTCGCCGACCTGCGCCGGCGCGGCGACGCCGTCGCGCGCGTACAGGTGAGGCAGCGCCTCGCGGCACAGCCGCTCGAAGCAGCCACCGAAGTAGGCGTCGAGGTCGCCGGCGATCAGCTCCTGCCAGGCGGCGCGCGGGCCGCGCTGCTGGATGAAGCTGCGGTGCGGGAAGACGAACCGGAACCAGAACCGCAGCAGCGGATCGTCGACGACGTAGCGGACGTCGCGCTTGCGCGGCCGCGCCCCGGTCATCGGGTAGCGGCGCGACACGTAGCCGAGCTGGATCAGCTGCTCGAGCCAGTAGTGCAGCGACCGCTCGGGCAGGCCGGCGGCGCCGGCGATCGCGCGCTGGGTGTGGTGGCCGCCCGCGATCGCCCACAGCACGGCGTGGTAGCTCTGGACGTCGCGCAGCTCCTCGCGCAGCAGGAACTCGGGCTCGCGGTACAGCGCGGCGTACTCGGACAGCAGGTTGGCCTCGACGTTGGCGCGCACCGAGCGCGCCGGATCGAAGGCGCGCAGGTACAGCGGCACGCCGCCGCACAGGAAGTACGCCGCGGCGCGGTCGACCGCCGACCACCGCGGGTGGAACGCGGCGGCCTCGCGGTAGCCGAACGGCGCCAGCTTGATCTGCGCGGTGCGCCGGCCGTACAGCGGGCTGCGCTGGCCCAGGACCTCGCGCTCCATGAAGCCGATGAACGAGCCGCACAGGATGAGCATGACCTTGCCGGAGCGGCGCCACTTGCGGTCCCACAGCTCCTGCAGGATCGACGGCAGGCCGACGGCGGCCTGGGCGGTCCACTGGAACTCGTCGAGGGCGAGGATCAGCCGGCGCGGCGACCGCCAGCGGTCGACGATCGTGTCGAGCGCGCGCCGCCAGTCGTCGTCGGGTAGCGCCGCGATCAGCGGCTCGTCGAGCAGGCGCGCCGCGTCGTCGAGCAGCTCGCGCAGCTGCAGCGGCGCCGGCGCCAGCTTGCCGACGTGGTAGAGGCCGGGCCGGTCGCGCAGGAGGTGCATGATCAGCTCGCTCTTGCCGACCCGGCGGCGGCCGTAGATCGGCACGAACGCGCTGTCGCGGCCGCGGTAGGCGGCGTCGAGCGCGGCCAGCTCGGCGGCGCGCCCGACGAACTGATCGGTGGGCAGGGACGGCGGCGGCGTCACGCGGCCAGCCTAGCACGCCCCTCGAAGTCAACAAGCCACGACTTGCCAAGCCGTAACTTGTCAAGTCATGGCTAGACAAGTCGCGGAGGCGCCCCGACCCGGCCACCCCGGGGCGCCCCCGCCCCGGCCCGGCGCTCAGAACAGCCGGCCCTGGCGGGGCGGCTCGGGCGGCGGCGCCGGCGCCACCGGCTCGACACAGTCGGGCGCGTCGTGGCCGGGCGCGCCCACCGCGGCGGCCACCTCGGCGGCCTGCCAGTCGGCGACCGGCGGCACCGCGAGGACCTCCGCGAGGACCGACGCGGGCAGCGGTCCCGGCGCCAGCCAGGTCGCGTAGTGGGTCGGCGCGACCACGACCGGCATGCGGTCGTGGATCGGCTCGACCAGGGGGTTGGGCGGCCCGGTGACGATCGCGAAGCTGACCAGCCACGCGCCGTCGGGGCCGCGCCACCGCTCCCACAGCCCGGCGAAGCCGACCGGCCGGCGCGGCACCGGGCGCAGGTACATCGGCACCCGCTTGCCGGCCTTGCCGTCGCCGCGGGTGACCCACTCGTAGAAGCCGTCGGCGGCGACCAGGCAGCGCCGGTGCTTGACCGCGTCGCGGAACGCGGGCCGCTGGCTCAGGCTCTCGACCCGGGCGTTGATCATCCGGGCGCCGACGGCGGGCCCGTCGGCCCACGGCGGCACCAGGCCCCACCGCATCAGCTCGACGGCGCGGACCCCGTCGCGCGCGACCACGACCGGCGCCGGCTGGGTCGGGGCGATGTTGAAGCGCGGCCGCCACCACTCGCTGGCCTCGGCGGGCTCGGCGACCGCGAGCATGAACTCCTCGGCCAGCCCGGCCTGCGAGGTGAGGGTGTAGCGACCGCACATCGTGGCCCCAGGGTAGCGCGGCGTCGGCGAGCGTGCGTACCATCGTCGCGCGTGTCCGCGCCCGGGGGGCAGGGCCGCGGCTCCCGCACGCGCGGGCGCCCCACCCGATCCTCGCGAGCTGCCGATCATGCCCACGTCGCGTCCGCGTACCAGCGCCCGCCCCCGCCCGTCCCCGCCGCGCCTCGCCGCGCTGCTCGTCCTCGCGCTGGTGCTCGGCGTCGTGGTCGGTGGCGTCGCGACCGCGGTCGCCCAGAGCACCGGCGGCAGCTACGGCGGCGGCTCGTGGAGCTCGGGCGGCGGGGGCTCGCACTCCAGCTCCAGCTCGAGCTCCGGTGGCGGCGGCTGGTCGCACTCGAGCTCGAGCGGTGGCTCGCGCCACTCGTCAGGCGGCGGGGGCGGCGGGGGCGATGGCGGCGCCATGTTCGGCGTCCTCGTCGTCGGCGTGCTGTTCTGCGCCGTCGTCGTGCTCACGACGCAGTCGAACCGCATCACCAGCGGCGCACGCACCTACGCGGCCAGCGACCCCGCGCGCGCCGACGTCACGGTCATCGAGCTCGCCCTCGACGCCCGGGTCCGGCCGTTCGTGCAGCAGGCGCTGACGCGCATGGCCCAGGCGGGCGACACCTCGACCCCCGGGGGGCTCGCCGCGCTGCTCGGCGAGACCGCGCTGCTGCTGCGGCGCCTGCGCGACGCCTGGGTCTACGGCGGCGCCTACAACCACGACATGATGTCGATGGAGCTGGCGCACCAGGTGTTCGAGCGCCAGGTCGCCGACGCCCGCGCGACCTTCTCGCACGAGCTGATCCGCAACCAGGCCGGCACCGTCACCACCGCGGCGGCGCCGGCGCTGGTGCGCCGCCCCGACGAGGGCCCCGGCCTGGTGCTGGTCACGCTGGTGGTGGCGTCGCGCGACGAGCTGTTCACGGTCCGCCGCGTCGGCAACGGCGACGACCTGCGGCTCGCCCTCGAGTCGCTCAGCGCGGTGACCGCGCCCCGGCTGATCGCGATGGAGGTGGTGTGGACCCCCGCCGATCCCGACGATCGCATGAGCTCGGTCGAGCTCGAGGCCATCCGCGCCGGCAAGGTGTTCCCGATCGCGGGCGCCATGGTCGGCAAGGTGGTGTGCATGTACTGCAGCGGGCCGTTCCCGGCCGAGCTGATGTCGTGCCCGCACTGCGGCGGCCGGGCGCCGACCTGACGTGGGCCCCTCGGCTAGCGCCGGCGCCCGCGCAGCACGCCCACCGCCATGCCGACCAGGGTCAGCCCGATGCCCGCGTAGGTGCGGGCGCCGAGGCGCTCGCGCTCCCAGATCGCGTCCACCACCAGCGACACGATCGGCATGACGAACACCAGCGTGCCCGAGGTCATGAGCGAGACCCGGCGGATCAGCCAGAAGTAGGTGCCGAACGCGATCACCGAGCCGAACACCGCGAGGTAGGCGAGCGCCACCGTCGGGGCCGTCGGCGGCGGCCACGGCACCGGCGCCGCGCCGCGCCCGACCACGACGACGCCCAGCGCCGCCGCGGTCACGCTCAGGAACACCGCGGTGGTCACCAGCGGGTGGATCTGGTCGCCGGCGCGCTTGATGATCATCGAGTACAGCGCCGACAGCAGCACCGAGCCGAGGACCAGCATCAGGCCCGACGCCTGCCCCGGCGCCACCGCCTGGCGATCGAAGAAGATGACCGCGACCCCGGCGATCGACACCAGCGCGCCGACGACGCTGGCGGCGCGCACCCGCTCCAGGCCGGTCGCCGTGAGCAGCAGGGCCAGCATCAGCGGCTGGGTGCCGAACAGCACCGCGGCGAGGCCGCCGGGGACGGTCTCCTCGCCCAGGTAGACCAGCGCGTAGGACGCGGCGTCGAGCACGCCGGCGGCGGCCAGCCACGCCCACGCACGCCCGCGCGGCCGCGGCCGCAGCCGCGCCACGACCACCGTGGTCACCAGGAGCGCCGCGGCGATCGCGAAGCGCAGCGCCGCGGCCTCGAGCGTCGGGTAGCCGCCGGCGCCGATGCAGACCCGGATCGCGAACCACGTCGTGCCCCAGACCAGGGCGCAGACGACGTAGGCGAGGACGACGAGGCGCACGGCGGGACGTCGATACGGCGCGCGACGGCGCCTGTCAATGACACCCGGACGCGGTACACCTCCGCCATGTCGACCAACGAACTGGCCAGTCGCACCTGTCAACCGCTGCCCGCCGGGGCCCGGCCGCTGGTCGGCGACGCGCTCGACGGGCTCGCGGCCCAGCTCGACGGCTGGGAGGTGGTCGAGTGGGAGCGCCTGCGCAAGACCTACCGCTTCGCCGACTTCGCCCAGGCGCTGGCGTTCGTGGTCGACGTCGGCCGCATGGCCGACGAGCAGGGACACCACCCGGACGTCGCGCTGGGCTGGGGCCGCGCGACCATCGAGCTGACCACCCACGACGCCGGCGGCCTGACCGAGAACGACTTCGTCGTCGCCGCGCACACCGACGCGATCGCGGCCCGGCACCCGGTCCAGGCCCAGTGATCTCGAAGCGTTAGACGCGGAGGTAACCTCCGCGCGGCGGCGTGGCACTGTGTCCTGGTGGCCGTGTCTGCCGCCTACATCGAGGACGTCGTCCTGGTCGATCGCTGCATCGGCGGCGAGCAGGCGGCGGCACGTGACCTGTTCCGGCGCCACCGCGCCCGGGTCCACGCCAGCCTGTTCCGGGTCCTCGGCGGCAACCGGGACATGGACGATCTGATGCAGGAGACCTTCCTGCAGGTGTTCCAGTCGCTGCCGCAGTGGCGCGCCGAGGCCAGCCTCGCCACCTGGATCGATCGCATCGCGGTCCGGGTGGCGTACCGGTGGCTGCGCCGGCGCGGCCCGGCGCCGCCGCCGCTCGAGCTGTTCGACGACGACGCGGTGGTGCCGGCCAGCCTGGGCGGGGTCCGCCGCCAGCTGGCGCGCGACGGCGTGCGCCGGCTCTACGCCGCGCTCGACCAGGTGACGCCGGCGGCGCGGATCGCGTTCACGCTGCACGAGATCGACGGCCGCTCGGTCGCCGAGGTCGCCGAGCTGACCGGCGCCACGGTGACCGCGACCAAGGTGCGGCTGTGGCGGGCGCGGCGCCAGCTCGACGCGGTCAAGGCCGGCGACCCGGTGCTGCGCGAGCTGCTCGACGGGACCGGAGGTGCCGCGTGACCCGGCTCGGCGATCGCGTCCACGTCGTGCCGCTCGAGGACGAGCGGCTGGCCCGCATCGAGCGCGCGATCGTCGCCGGCCTGCCGGCGCGGCGCCCGGCGCGCCCGCCGTGGCGCGCGGTCGCGCCCTGGCTGGTCGCGGCGACGGTGGCGGCGGCGGCCGTGGTGGCGTGGCGCGTCGTGCCGCGCCGGGCCGAGGCCACGGTCGCGCCGGTGATGGTCGCGGCCGGGCACGACGGCGCCCGGATCGATCTCGGCGACGCCGTCGTGGTCGCGGGCGGCGGCGCGAGCTTCACGGTGGTGCGCCCCGGCGACGCCGTCGAGATCGTCCTCGCCGCGGGCCGGATCGATCTCCAGGTCGCGTCGCGCAAGGGCCGGTCGCCGCTGACCGTGCACGCCGACGACGTCGACGTCGTCGTGGTCGGCACCCGCTTCTCGGTCGCGCGCGCCGCCGAGGTCGAGGTCACCGTCACCGAGGGCGTCGTGCGCGTCGAGCGCGGCGGCCACGTCGACACCCTCGCGGCCGGCGACCGGTGGGCGCAGCCGGCGCGGATCGCGGTCGCGGATCCCGCGGCGGCGCCTGGCGGCGGCGCCCGGCGGCGACACCGACGACGCGCCCGGGGCGCGGCGCGACGGCGACCGCGTCGCCGGCGGCGTCGCGACCGGCGACGGCGACGCCATCGAGGTCCTGCACGAGCGGGTCGCGACCGCCCCGCCCGACGAGCCCGGCGGGACCGGCAGCGACCGCGACGACCGCGGCGACCGCGGCGCGAGCCGGGGCGACGAGCGTGACGGCACGACCCGCGGCGGCAGCGCCCACCACCCGGCGGTCGCGCCGGCGCCGCCGATGTCCGAGCTCGAGCGCGACATCCGCGATCAGCCCCTGGCCCGCCCCGTCGACATCGGCGACGTCCGCGGCCAGCAGGCGCTCGAGGTCTACACCCGCATGGCGATCGACGAGACCGGTGCGGCGGCGTCGGCCGGCTACTACGGCATGGCCTGGGTCCAGCTCGACCGCGGCCGCGACAACGACGCCCTGCGGGCGCTGACCACCTACCAGAGCCGGTTCCCCAAGGGTGACGAGGGCGAGGCCGTGCGCTGGATGGAGCTGCGCATCCGCTGCCTGCGCAAGGTCGACGATGCCTGCCGCCGGGCCGCGCACACCTACATCGAGCACGACGGCGGCGACGGTCCGCGCGGGCGGATCGCGTCTCGCGTCACCGCGGCGCACTGACCGCGCCGTCCGCGGTACCATCGAGTCTGCGGCGATGGGAACGACGCTGGTCATCGAGCTCGACTCGGCTGCGGCCGTGCAGCACGAGTGGACGACCAACCTGCAGCGCGGGGGCGCCTTCGTCCGCGACGCCGGCGGCGACGAGGTCGACGACCAGGTCACGCTGGTGTTGATCGCGCCGACGGGGCAACGCCTCGAGCTGGCGGCGAAGGTCGTGTTCCGGTCGCCGGCGGGGGTCGGCCTCGAGCTCGAGGACTTCGGCCCCGGCCTGCGCGAACAGCTCGAGGCGTGGGTCGCGACCGCGTGCGCCGCGCCGGCCCCCGGGGCCACACCCGCGCCGAGCCCGCCGGCCCGAGCTAGCGCCAGCGCCGGGCCTGACGCGCCCGCCACGACCGGCGCCCGGGACCAGGAGTTCGACGGCGCCACGATCAGCGAGCCGCGGGCGATCGAGGACTTCGACGGCGCCACGATCCGCGAGCCGGCGCCGGCGGAGAACTTCGATCCGCCCACCACCCGTGCCGCGCCGGGCATCCCGATGGTGCGGTTCTCGATGTCGTCGTCGATCGTCTCGGCGGCGCCCGCCGCGCCCGCGGCGCGGCGCCCGGACCGGCGCCGCCCGCGCCGCCCGCGCCGCCCGTGGCCGATGTGGCCACCGCGGCACTGGTCGCCGCACCGGCGCCCGGCGCCGCCCTGATCGACCTCGACGACGACGTCAGCGGCGACGACGCCGCGATCGAGCTCGACGCCGACGCCACCGACAACGCCGACGACGACGCGGCTCGCGACGAGCTCGACCTCGACGACGACGACGGTGACGACGCCGACGACAAGGCCGACGGCGACGGCCGCCCGCCGCGGGACCCGGCCGTGCGCAACGTCTTCGAGCGCCTCCGCAACCTGCCGGTGGCCGCGCAGCTCAAGGTCGCGCGCGAGGGCGAGGTCTCGGAGCGGATCGCCCTCGAGCGCATGTACGGCAAGACGGTCTGGGAGGCGCTGCTGCGCAACCCGCGGATCACGCACCCCGAGGTCACGCGCATCGCCCGGATGGCGTCGCTGCCCCGGCCCCTGCTCGAGCTCATCGTCAGCAACACGGCGTGGCTGCGCTCGCCCGAGGTCCGCCGCGCCCTGCTGGGCAACCTGCGCCTCGGCGTCGACATGATCCCGCGCGTGCTGCGCCTGCTGCCCAAGCACGAGCTCCGCCTGGTGCCGTCCCAGACCGCGTACCCGCTCGGCGTCCGCGACGCCGCGCGGCGGCTGCTCAAGGACAGCTGAGCGGCGCGGCGTGACCGCGACGCCGTCGCGACGCTGCCACCGCGCGTGCGCGTGACCACGCCCCGCGGTTTCGATCACGGACGTCGCCGCGGGCGGCCACGACAGGCCTAGCAGCCCGTCACGCCCACCTGGAGTTCCCCACCGTGCGACGCCCACCCCACCGCCCTGCCCTGCCCGCCCTGATGCTCGCCCTCACCACCCCGCTCGCCGCCGGGCTGGCGGGCTGCATCGACCGCCCCATCACCGAGGTCGATCCCGGCCAGGACAAGGTCGAGAACCTGTCGTTCACCGTCGACCTCAACCGCAACCTCGATCTGCTGTTCGTCGTCGACAACTCGGGATCGATGGAGCGCGAGCAGCTCCAGATCACCGAGAACTTCAAGCGCATGATCGAGGTCCTCGAGACCTTGCCGGGCGGCCTGCCCAACATCCACCTCGGCGTGGTCTCCACCGACGTCGGCGCCGGCGCGTCGTGCGTCACGCCCAGCCCCGGCCCGGGCGTCCTGCGCAACGCCGCGATGGTGCCCGGCTGCACGCCGCCGTCGGGCCGCTACATCGAGGACGTCGACGACGGCAACGGCGGCCGGGCGCGCAACTACACCGGCGCGCTCGACGACACCTTCGCGTGCATCGCGACGCTGGGCACCGACGGCTGCGGCTTCGAGCAGCCGCTCGAGGCCCTGCGCCTGGCGCTGTCGCCCTCGACCACGCTCAACAGCGGCTTCCTCCGCGACGACGCGATCCTCGCCGTCGTGATCCTGTCCGACGAGGACGACTGCTCGGCGTTCAACCCCGACCTGTTCACGAGCAACACCGACGTGCTGGGGCCGCGTGAGAACTTCCGCTGCTTCGAGCAGGGCATCGAGTGCGACGGCGTCGATCCCCACACCGAGGGCGTCCGCGAGAACTGCGTGCCGCGCTCCGACTCGCCCTACATCACACCGATCGAGGAGTACGTCGACTTCCTGCGCGGCCTCAAGCGCTCCGACAACCAGCTGGTCGTGGCCGGCATCCTCGGCGACGCCAGCCCGGTCCGCATCGGCCGCAACGAGCGCAACAACCTCGACGTCCTCCGCAGCTGCGACATCGGCGTCAACGACCCGCAGGGCGCGTTCCCGCCGATCCGCACCGACGCGCTGCTGGCCCAGTTCCCGCGGTCGGTGCGGACCCGCATCTGCGACGCCGACCTGTCGCCGGCGATCGTCGAGGTCGCCCAGGTGATCCGCGACTCGTTGCTGCCGGCCTGCGTGCTCGGCAACCTCGTCGACGCCAACCCCGCCGTCGCCGGCATCCAGGCCGACTGCTCGGTGGTCGAGACCCAGCACCCGGGCGCCGCCGACGAGGCCACCGCGATCCTGCCCCAGTGCGGCCCCACCAACCCGGCCGACGCCCCGACCACGCCGTGCTGGAGCATCCAGGTCGACGAGGAGGTCTGCGACTTCACCGCGTCGCACCGCGAGGTCGCCGCCCACTACCCGTCGACCGAGCCGCGCGACCCCGACACGCTCATCGACGTGCAGTGCCAGACCCAGTAGTAGGCAGCCGCCCCCCCGTCGGGCGCCCCCGCCCGAGGCTGCCGAAACGACGACGGCCCCGCACCTGCGGGGCCGTCTCCCTTTTCGGGGCGCGCGACGCGTCGGCTACGGGGTGCCGGCGGGGACGTCCCACCGGATGCTGTCCTGGTACTGGCCCGAGTCCATCAGCGCGAAGCCGACGAACAACGACGCCGCCAGCAGCCCACCGATGATGAGCACGCTGTGGAACAGCTTGTCGTAGAAGAGGTGCATGAAGAAGAGGATCACCAGCGTCGCCTTGATCGCGGCGATGGCCATGGCGATCGCCAGGTTCATCGACGGACCGAAGTCGACCTTGGTGGCGAGGACGGTGATGACCGTCAGGAACATCAGCGTGATCCACGTCGTCAGCAGCACCCGCACCGACGCGACGTGCGCGATGCCGTGGTGGTGGTCGTCGTGGTGATCGTGAGACTTGGGGGCGGTGGCCACGGGGAGCTCCTCTAGTGGATCAGGTAGAGCAGCGGGAACAGGAAGATCCAGATCAGGTCGACCAGGTGCCAGTACAGCGCCGCGTAGTCGATGGGCCCGAAGTATTCGGGCGTGAAGTGGCCCTTGATCGCGCGGATGAGCAGCCAGATGAACACGAAGATCCCGAACAGCACGTGGATGCCGTGCAGGCCGGTCATCGCGAAGTAGATCGAGAAGAACATGTTGGTGTGCTCGGGCGGCGGTCCCATCGCCTCGAGCATCTCGAGATCGTGCTTGCTGGGCTTCGACTGCGACACGAACGTCGGCTTGCCGAAGCGGTGGCCGCTGTCCGACGTCGACGCGAAGATGTCGCCCTGGTCGGTCGCCTTGGGCGCCGGGTCACACTGCAGGTCGATCTCGACCTCGCGGCCGCGCTTCTCCTCGTCCGGGTAGTGGACCAGGGCCGCGACCTCGTCCGGCTTGCAGACGTTGGGGTTCTGGGCGATCTCCCAGCACGGCGGGTTCTCCGGGTGCGGCGGGCCGTGCGCGCCGTGCGACACCATCTGGCACACCGGCAGCTCGGAGCGCGAGACCTCGGTCTTCTGCTCCTTGGTCACCGGCACCTGGGTCGTGGTCTCGGCCCCGGTCTTGGGATCCTTGGTGACCTTGTCCTCGGTGCCCTGGACCATGTCGTACTTGACGTGGACCTCGTAGGCGACGCACGCGACCTGCCAGCCGGGCTCGTCGGGGCGCTGGTCGATGTCACCAGGCGAGCACGCCGAGGCCTTGGTGCCCTCGCACATGTTCTTCTTGGTGATCAGGTGGGCGCCGCCCGAGCTGATGCAGGGGTCGAACTTCTTCCCGAACAGGATCCCTTCGTGGACCTTGTGCGTGTACTCGATGTACTTGATGCCGAGGAACCCGAACGCGCAGACGATCGTGGTGGCCAGGCAGCCGATCAGGATGCGGCGCTGGTTGAGCTGCGCGGCCCGCACCGCCCACGCCGCCGTCAGCGACGAGACGATCAGCACGCCGGTGTTGATCGCGCCCCACTTCACGTCGAGGTAGTGGTGGGCGTACCGGAAGATCTCCGGCCGGTGGGCGCGGAACAGGATGTAGGCGACGAACAGCGCCGAGAAGAACAGGATCTCCTGGGTCAGGAAGAACCAGATGCCCAGCTTGCCCGAGTCGAACTGGTGCTTGGCGTCGTCGTAGTGGTGCTGGATGAACGGCGAGCCGTGGCCGTGGCCGTGGCCACCGCCGCCCTCGGCGCCGTGCGCGTCGTGGTTGTCGGCCATCTCAGGACTCCTTCGCCTTGGCCTTGGCCTGCTCGCTCTTGCGCACCCACCCGTTGTCGCCGTCCTCGACGAGGTCGCTGTAGTCGTACAGCTCGTGGAGCACCGGCGGCTCGGGGAAGTTGTAGAGGGTCGGCGGCGTCGGCGCCTGCCACTCCATCGTGCTGCCGCCCCACGGGTTCTGCGGCGCCTTGCGGCCCAGCTTGAGCGACGCGAACAGGTAGACCACGGTCACGAACAGCGAGATGCCGAGGATCAGCGCGCCGATCGTCGACAGCCGGTGGAAGAGCGTGAACTCGGGGTCGTAGTCCCAGTAGCGCCGCGGCATGCCGCGCGAGCCCATGATGAACTGGGGCAGGAACGTGAGGTTGAAGCCGATGAAGACGCCGACCGCGCAGGTCTGGCCCAGGCGCTCCGGGTACATGCGGCCGGTGAACTTCGGCCACCAGTAGTGGAGCGCGCCCAGGAACGCCACCAGGCCGGAGCCCATCATGACGTAGTGGAAGTGCGCGACCACGAAGTAGGTGTCGTGGAGGTGGACGTCGGTGGCGAGGATGGCCAGGAACAGGCCGGTCAGGCCGCCGATCGTGAACAGGATCAGGAACGACAGCGCGTACAGCATCGGGGTCTGCAGCCGGATGTCACCCTTGTAGAGGGTGGCGGTCCAGTTGAAGACCTTGATGGCCGACGGGATCGCGACCGTGAAGGTCAGCGCCGAGAACACCATGTTGGCAAGCGCCGACTGGCCCGACACGAACATGTGGTGGCCCCAGACCAGGAACGCGAGCAGCGCCAGCGACACCGACGAGTACGCGATGAAGCGGTAGCCGAAGACCGGCTTGCGCGAGAACGTCGTGATCAGCTCGGAGACCACGCCCATCGCCGGGACGATCATGATGTAGACCGCCGGGTGCGAGTAGAACCAGAAGAAGTGCTGGAACAGCACCGGGTCGCCGCCGAGGGTCGGGTCGAAGATGCCGATGTGCAGGGTGTGCTCGACGAACAGCAGCAGGACGGTGATGCCGAGGACCGGGGTCGCCAGCACCTGCATCAGCGCGGTGGCGTAGAGCGCCCACAGGTTGAGCGGCATCTGGAACCAGCCCATGCCGGCGGGCCGGAACTTGTGGATCGTCACCAGGAAGTTGAGGCCGGTGAAGATCGAGCTGAAGCCGAGGACGAAGACGCCGAAGACCGCCGGGATGATCGCCGCTGACTTCGACGGGTCGAGGCTGTACGGGGTGTAGAAGGTCCAGCCGGTGTCGATCGAGCCCATGATGATCGAGAGGACCAGCAGGGCGGCGCCGGTGCACCACAGGTAGAAGCTCATCAAGTTGAGCTTGGGGAACGCGACGTCGGGGGCGCCGAGCTGGATCGGCAACATGATGTTGCCGAGCGCGGCCGGGATGCCCGGGATGATGACCAGGAAGATCATCACCGCGCCGTGCAGCGTGAAGAAGCGGTTGTAGGTCTGGGCCGTCGTGATGGTCTCGCCTGGCGAGAACAGCTCGATGCGGACCAGCAGCGCGAACGCGCCGCCGACCAGCAGGGACACCAGGATCCCGAACAGGTACATCAGCCCGATGCGCTTGTGGTCGAGGGTCAGCGCCCAGGACTTGAAGCCCTTGCTGACCTCGAAGTAGTTCGGCTCTGCCGTTGCGGTGGTGGAAGCCATGGCGACCTCTACTTCAGGCTCTTGATGTAGGCGATCACGCCCGCGATCTCGCGCTCGCTGAGCTGGCCAGCGAAGGAGGGCATGGAGGGCGGGTACCCGGGCCGAGCTTGCTTCTGCGGCTCGAGGACCGAGTCCTTGATGTACTGATCGTCGACGGTGATCGTCGTGCCGTCGGCGAGCTTGACCTGCTCGTTCCAGATCCCCTTCCAGCTGGGACCGACCTTGGGCGAGCCGTCGACGCTGTGGCACGCGACGCAGCCCTTCTTGTTGTAGACGTACAGGCCGGTCTCCTCGGGGCTCATGCTCTGCGACAGGCTGGCCTTCTCGGACAGGAAGCGCTCGTAGCCGCCGGCCTCGTGGACGAAGACCTTGACCTTCATCTGCGAGTGGTCGTCACCGCAGTACTCCGCGCAGTACAGGCGGTAGACGCCCGGCCGGGTCGGCGTGAACTGCACGTAGGTGTAGCGCCGCGGCACGACGTCCTGCTTCACGCGGAAGGCCGGGACGTAGAAGCTGTGCAGCACGTCGACCGAGGTCATCCGCATGCGGATCGGCTGGCCGACCGGGACGTGCAGGTTGCCGTCCTGGGTGCCGTCCGGGTACGTGAAGTTCCAGTGCCACTTCTGCGCCGTGACGTCGATGACCATCGGGTTCGACTTCTCGGAGGTGAACTCGAGGTAGCCCTTCCAGCCGCCGAGGAACAGGAACACGCAGATGATCGTCGGGATGACGGTCCAGGTGATCTCCATCGCGTCGTTGTGGGCGGGCGACGGCTGCGCCTTGTGGCCGGGGCGGTGGCGGTACTTGATCGTGAAGTAGACGACGAAGAACGTGATGCCGACGAAGAAGAAGATCGACAGGCCGAGCACCGCGTAGAACATGAAGTCGGCGGGGTCGGCCTCCTTGGCGGCCGAGATCGGCAGCCAGAAGTTGTGGCCGGTGTCCCAGTGCCGGCTCTCCTGCTCGAGCAGCCACGCCGTGGTCGGGTTGCCGTCGGCGTCCTTGAGGGTCGCCGGCGCGCCGGCGGGCGGCGCGTCGGCGGGTGGCGCGGCGGCGGCGCCGGCGCGGCCGCGGGTGGCGCCTCGGGCGGCGTCGCCGGCTGCGCGGCGCCGTCGGCGGCGGCCGTCGGGTCGGCTGCGGCGGGCGCCGCCGGGTCGGCCGCCGCCGGGTCGGCCGCGGCGGGCGCCGCCGGTCGGCCGCGGCGGGCGCCGCCAGGTCGGCCGCGGCGGGCGCGGTGGGCTGGTCCGCCGCGGGCGGCGGCGCCGGGGTCTGCGCGTGGGCGGCGCCGCCGAGGGCGGCGACCCCCAGCGCGAACGACGCGATCAGGGAGCAGAGGGTCTTCATCAGCGACCGACTCCGTGGGTGGGCGAACCGGCGCCACGTCGACGCCGGAGGTAGTGCGCGAGGGTCAGGACGCCGAGCAACAACGTGACGAACACGGCGGCCCCGTACTTCATGAGACGCACGCCCATCCGGGCGTGCGAGTTCTTGGCAGGATCGTAGTGGAAGCAGCGCTGCAGGAACCCGACCGACGCCGACGGCTCGGCGGTGCCGGCGCGCAGCAGCGAGGTCGTGACGTCGCCCGGCGGGTAGTCGATGCCCAGCAGGTAGCGGGTGACGACGCCCGACGGCGACAGGAAGATCAGCGCCGCCGGGTGCGCCCACTCGGCGCGCTCCGGGACGTACTCGAAGTGGAAGCCGACGGTGTCGGCGAGCTCGCGGATCGCCGTCTGGTCGCCGTCGGTGGCCGCGACCAGGAAGGTCCAGCCGCCGGCGGCGGTGGTGGCGCGCAGCTTGGCGTCGTGGTCGCCGAGCTTGTCGAGGTAGTGGCCCCGGGTCTCGGCGGCGCCGGCCGGCGTCTCCTTGGGCTCGATGATGACGGTGACCATGCGGAACTGCTGGCCCGGGGTCAGCGGCAGCTGGGGCAGCGCGCTGACCAGCGCGTTGAGCTGCAGGCTGCACAGCATGGGGCAGTTCGAGTAGTTGAAGGTCAGGAGCACCGGCAGGTCGCCGCGCACCAGGTCGCGGAGCGTGACGTCGTGGCCGTCCTGATCGCGAAAGCGCAGGTCCAGCGGGACCTGCGCGCCGAGCTTCTCGTCGAGCCGGATCGCGTCGACGCGGGCCGGCGCCGGCGTCACGACGTCGTCGCCGCGCGCCGCGGCCGGCGCGATCGCGACGGCGCCGAGCAGCGCGAGCCCGACGGCGAGCGCCCGCAGGTGGCGACCGCTAGGTGCCATCGCCTCGGTGGCGGCGGCGCCGCCTGCAGGCGCGGCGCCGGCCGGGCGGCGTCGCCGGCCGGTGCGGGACCGCGGCGCCGTCGGCCGGGGTGGTCGGAGCGGCGGCGCCGTCCGCCGGAGCAGCGGCGCCGTCGGCCGGGGTGGTGCCGTCGGCCGGGGCGGTGCCGTCGGCCGGGGCCGGCGCGGCGCCCGCGGGCGGCAGCGGCTGCGGCCGGCCGTAGACCGGCAGGATCGTCGAGGTCGTCGACGGGTGGCCCGGGATCAGGTTGGCCGGGTCGCGCATCGCGTCGCGGACGACGAGCTCCATCGCGCGCTCGACCGGCACCTTGAACGTCGACGCCTCGGCGCCGCGGCGGTACTCGCCGACGTTCGACAGCTGCGACGCCTTGAGGCTGTTGCGCGCGTCGGTCTGGGCGGTGAAGCCGACCTGGGCGTGCTCGGCCGAGGTGTCGTTCATGTAGAACGCCTGCAGCGCGATGATCGAGACGTAGACCAGGACCGCACCGCAGATGCCGACGGTGACGACCCCGATGATGTTGAGCTTGTCCGGGTTGCGGTGGTCCTGCATCGGATCCTCAGTAGTTCTCGAAGCCGAGCGACGGCCCCAGCATCGGGTCCTTGACCGGGACCAGGTTGCCCTTCATCCGGGTGCCGACGAAGCCGACGAAGACCGCCGTCATGCCGAGCCAGATGACGATCGACTGCCACACCGCCTGGACGTGGTGGGTCTCGAGCGGGCCGCTGAGCGGACCGGTGACGCGGCCGTGGGTGACGCCCCAGGTCGCGTTGGGCATGACGTTCCAGTACAGGTCGACCCAGTGGAAGACCAGGCACCACACCGCCAGGATCATGAAGACCGGCAGCACGCGCTTGGTCCAGCGCGACATCAGCAGGACGTACGGGATCAGCCACTGGCCGAGGAGCACCGCGATCGACCAGTTGGTCCAGTCGGTGAACATCCGGTACTTGTAGAAGACGATCTCCTCCGGGATGTTCGCGTACCAGATCAGCATGAACTGGGAGAACGCGGTGTAGGCCCAGAAGAAGATGAAGCCGAACAGCAGCTTGCCGAGGTCGTGGTAGTGCTCGGTGGTGACCGAGTGGGTCAGGCGGCCGGTCTTCTGGATCGACCGGGTCAGGATCGCGAGGAACGCGTAGGCGCCGATCATCGCGCCGCCGTAGATGTTGACGCTGTAGATCGTCGAGTACCACTTGGGTGACAGCGACATGCCCAGGTCGAAGCCGGCGAAGACGGTGGTCAGCGCGAACACCAGGGTGCCCGGACCGGCCGCGATGCGCATGCGCTCGCTCAGCTTGGCGTCACCGCTCTCGTCCTGCGCCCGGGACTGCTTGGCGAACCACCAGGCCAGCCCCGAGTAGATGAGCATGTAGATGACGTAGCGGATCGCGAAGACGTTGGGGTCGAGCCAGCCGCCCTTGCCCACCATGTGGTGGTCGAGGTGCTGCCACTCGTGCGGCTGGGCCTTGAAGTAGTCCCAGTAGAAGAGGTTGTGGTTGCCGGCGAGCATCGGGAGGATGAACCCGAGGCCGAGCAGGCCGAGCAGCGGGAACGTCAGCGCGACGTTCTCGGCGATGCGGCGCACGACCGTGCTCCACCGCGCCCGCGACAGGTGGTGGATCAGGACGAAGAACAGGCAGCCGACCGCGATGCTCCAGACGAACAGCCACGCGGTGAGGTAGCCGTACTGGAAGATCCGCGCGCCGTTGTCCTTGGGGCCGAGCAGGTAGGCGACGACGATCAGCACCAGCCCGAGAGGGATGCCGATCTTGGCCATCTGGCCGCCGATCTTGCCGGCCTTGACCTTCTCGTCGGGATGGAGCGTGTGGGTTGCGCTCATGGTGATCCTCCTCGACCTTCAGCGAAGCTCGCCGCGCCGGTCGGCCGGCACGTCGTCGAGGGTCGCGTTCTGGCTGCGCTCGAGCGCCCGCACGTACATGACGATCGCCCAGCGGTCGTCGACCGGGATCTGGGACGCGTAGCCCTGCATCGTGTTGAAGCCGTTCGAGATGGTGTTGAAGAGCTGGCCGTTCGGCATCGTGACGACGCCGGCCTTGGCGTCGACCAGGTTGCGGGCCGGCCAGGCGCCGCCGAGCTTCTTGACCCGCTCCGAGACGATGCCCGCGCCCTGGCCGTCGTAGCCGTGGCACGGGGTGCAGTAGATCTCGAAGCGCTGCTTGCCGCGGGCCACCAGCGCCTCGCTGACGTCGATCTGCCGGGGCAGGCCGGTGATCCACTGGCCGGCCTCGATGCCCTGGTAGAACGCGGTGTCCGACTTGACGTAGCGGTCGTCGTCGCACGGCAGCGACGAGCCGCTCGAGCAGGTCGCGACGGTGCCGGCGATCTCGCCGCGGTTGGCCCGGCCGTCGGGGAACTCGTCGAACGCGCTGTCCGACTTGGCCCGGGGCTGGAAGTCCATGTCGCCGAAGATGTGCCAGTGCGGCTGGCTCGACTTCGACGCCCGCGCCTTGAAGATCAGCGCGAACGGGATCAGCGCCATGACCGTGGTCGCGATGATCACGCCCCACAGCCACCTCGGCATGACCTTGGCGGCCGGGTCCGGATCCAGGAACGCGGGCTCGACCTCGGTCGCGCCGGCCTTCTTGAGCAGCTCGGTGGTGCGGTCGAGATCGAAGCGCCGGTCGCGGGCCTCGATGCCGAGCATGAAGCCGTCGTCGGTGACCTTGGTGAAGCGGTCGAGCCGGAACAGCGGGTGCCACACCTGCGGCAGCTTGTTGAAGATCCACATCCCGAAGAACGTGGTCAGCACGGCCGCGAGGATCGTGGTCTCGAACGCGATCGGCACGTTGGCCGGGATCGACCACGCCGGCTTGCCGGACACGTTCCACGGCCAGTTGTACGCGTTCATCCACCACTGGAGGAACGCGCCACCGACGGTGCCGGCGAAGCCGCCGCAGAACACGACGATCGGCAGCACCGTGCGCTTGATGCCCATGGCGTCGTCGATGCCGTGGACCGGGAACGGCGAGTAGCAGTCGAACTCGGTGTAGCCCGCGTCCTTGACCTTGCGCGCCGCCTTGACCAGGCCGCCCGGGGTGTCGAACTCGGCCAGCACGCCGTAGAGCTCGCCCTGGGCGGAGGCGCCGTGGTCGTCATCGTCGTGGCCGCCGTGGTCGTCGTCGGCCGACTCGTCGCCACCCTCGTCGTCGCCGGCATCGTCGCCCGCGTCGTCGTGGTCGGCGGAGCCGCCCGAGGTCTCGACCTCGGCGTCCTCGTCGTGGTCGGCGTCGGACGCGTCCGCCGGCGCGGCCTTGGCCTCGCCCTTGAGCGCCTCGTCGGCCTCGGTGGTCTTGTCGTCTTCGTTGGAAGCCATGATCTGGTTCCCTCGTCCTGACCCTAGTGGTGGTCGTCCGGACCCGCGTGGGCCTCGGGCGACACCATCTTGACCTCGGACATCGCGATCACCGGCAGGTACCGGAAGAACAACAGGAACATCGTGAAGAACAGGCCGAAGCTACCGGCCAGCGTCATGATGTCCCACTTGGTGGGCACGAAGTAGTGCCAGCTCGACGGCAGCGCGGACCGAGACAGCGACGACACGATGATGACGAAGCGCTCGAACCACATGCCGATGTTGACCAGGATGCAGATGCCCACCACCGCGTAGGGGTTGAGGCGGACCTTCCGGATCCAGAACAGCTGCGGGAAGATCAGGTTGCAGCTGACCATGATGAAGTACGCCCACGAGTACGGGCCGAGGGCGCGGTTGATGAACGTGAACTGCTCGAACTCGTTGCCGCTGTACCAGGCGATGAAGAACTCGATCGAGTAGGCGCAGCCGACCATCGTGCCGGTGGCCAGCGTGATCTTGCACATCGCCTCGATGTGGGCGTCGGTGATGATGTGCTTGAGGTTGAACAGCGACCGCGCGGGCACCAGCAGCGTCATCACCATCGCGAAGCCGCTGAAGATGGCGCCGGCGACGAAGTACGGCGGGAAGATCGTCGTGTGCCAGCCGGCCAGCTGGGAGGTCGCGAAGTCGAACGAGACCACCGAGTGGACCGACAGCACCAGCGGGGTGGCGAGGGCGGCCAGGATCAGGTACGCGCGCTCGTAGCGGTGCCACTGGCGGGCCGAGCCGCGCCAGCCCAGGGCGAGGATGCCGTAGATGACCTGCTTGACCTTGGACTTGCTGCGGTCGCGGAAGGTCGCGAGGTCGGGCACCATGCCCATGAACCAGAACAGCACCGACGTCGTCGCGTAGGTCGAGATCGCGAAGACGTCCCACATCAGCGGCGACCGGAACTGCGGCCACATCTGCATGTCGTTCGGGTGCGGGATCATCCACCACGCGAACCAGGGGCGGCCGGTGTGGATGATCGGGAAGATGCCGGCGCACATGACGGCGAAGATCGTCATGGCCTCCGACGACCGCGCGATGCTGGTGCGCCAGTGCTGGCGGAACAGGTAGAGCACCGCCGAGATCAGCGTGCCGGCGTGACCGATACCGACCCAGAACACGAAGTTCGTGATCGGCCAGGCCCAGCCCTGCGCGTTGTTGTTGCCCCACTCGCCGATGCCCGTCGTGATGACGTGATAGATCGACACCGCGAACATCGCGAGGAGGATCAGGGCGAAGCCGAGGGCGACGTACCAGGCCTTGGGAGGCTTGGGCATCTCGGCGACCCACGCGATGTCCCGGGTGACGCTCCGGAACTTCTCGCGCGGGGTGGCGTCGTCGCCGTGGCCGGCGTGGCCGGGTTCAGTGGCTTCCGCGGTGGTCATGGCTACCCGTGCTCTCGAGCTTGGGGTTGGGGTTGCGCACGCGGGCGAGGTGACGGGTCCGCGGCTTGGTGTTGTACTCGTCGTTGAGGAGCGAGTAGGCGCGCCGGTCCTCGTGCAGCCGCCGGACCCGGCTCTTGGGGTCGTTGCGGTCGCCGAAGACGATGGCCTCGGTCGGGCACGCCGCCTGGCACGCGGTCACGATCTCGCCGTCGACCAGCTCGCGCCGCTCGTTCTTGGCGTTGATCTTGGCGTTCTGGATCCGCTGCACGCAGTACGTGCACTTCTCCATGACGCCGCGGTGCCGGACCGTGACCTCGGGGTTGAACAGCAGGCGCCGCACCTTGTTGCGGGCCTCGCGGTACTCCTTGTTGTAGTCGAAGAAGTTGAACCGCCGGACCCGGTAGGTGCAGTTGTTGAGGCAGTACCGCGTGCCGATGCAGCGGTTGTAGATCATGTCGTTGAGGCCCTCCGAGGTGTGGAGGGTCGCGCCGACCGGACAGACCTGCTCGCAGGGCGCGTTCTCGCAGTGCACGCAGCCGATCGGCTGGTGGACGATCTCGGGATCGTCGGGCGAGCCCGAGAAGTAGCGGTCGATGCGGATCCAGTGCATCTCGCGCTTCATCATGACGTTGGTCTTGCCGACCACCGGCACGTTGTTCTCGCTCTGGCAGGCCACCATGCAGGCGTTGCAGCCGGTGCAGGTGCCGAGGTCGATCGCCATCGCCCAGGCGTGGACCTTGTCCTCGGGGTAGCCGTCCTCGCCGGTCTTCTCCTTGAAGAGCGACACCAGCGGGAACGCCGGGTCCTCCTCGGCGCGCCACTTGGCGTCCTTGATCTCGTCGTGGGTGGTCTCGCGAACCAGCATCGGCAGCCGGTTCTTGATGCCCCACTGCGCGACGTCCTTCTTGAGCGGCGCCCGGATGTCCCAGTGCTCCTGCACCGACGCGAGCTGGAAGCTCTTGCCGGTCGCGGTCACGGTGCAGCCCGCGGCCATGTCGTGGGCGGCCGAGGCGCGCACCTGGTAGGTGTCGAAGCCCCGCTTGTCCTTGCCGTCACCGCCGTGGCGGCCGGCCGAGGTGCGACCGCCGCCGAGCACCAGGGTCACCGAGTACGGCGCCTGGCCCGGCATCGTGTAGCAGGCGACCTCCATCTCGCGGTCGCCGACCTTGACCTTGATCAGGCTGTCGTTCTTGAGCCCGAGGTCCTTGGCGGTCGACGGGCCGACCATCGCGTAGTTGTCCCAGGTGACCTTGGTCAGGAAGTCCGGGGTCTCCTGCAGCCACACGTTGTTGGCGAAGCGGCCGTCCCACAGCTGCATCGACGGCGCCCACACCACCTCGAGGTTGCCGTTGGCGACCCGGGTGCCGCCCTTCTGGCTGTCGGTGAGGGTCATCGGCGGCAGCTGGTTGACCGCGATGCCGGTGGCGACCGGCAGCGCGGTGCCCGGCACGAAGCCGTCGTGCAGCGCGGCGCGCCAGGTGACCGACGGGCGGAGCTCGTCGAACGTCGCCTTGACCGCGGCGAAGCCGTCGGGCTCGCTGCCGGTCAAGAGCTGCAGCATCTCGAGGATCGAGACGCTGGCGTACATCGGCTCGATCAGCGGCTGGGCCAGCGTGATCGTGCCGTCGTAGGTGCGGACGTCGTTCCAGGCCTCGAGGTAGTGCGACCGCGGCACGTGCCAGGTCGTCTTCTTCGAGGTCTCGTCCTCCCACTGCGACAGGTGGACCGAGGTCTGGACGTTGGCCAGCGCGCCCGCGAAGTCGAGGTCGGCCGGGGCGTCGTAGACCGGGTTGGCGCCCAGGATGAACAGGTAGTCGACCTGCTTGTCGTGGAGCTCGCGGGTCAGGCGGACCAGGCCCTCGAGGTGATCCGGCCGCTGCGGCTCGGGATCCTCGAGGTACTCGACCGTCGAGCCCACCGCGCCGAGCGCGAAGTTGATCTTCGCGACCAGGGCGTGGACCGCCGCCGGCTGGCGGCGGCCGGCGATGACGATCGCGCGGCCGCGGTTGCCGGCCAGCTCCTCGGCCATGACGTCGAGGAAGTGGGCGATCTTGTCCTCGGCGAGGAACTCGGCGCCGGGGCCGGCGCCGCCGCTCAGCTTGGCCTCGAGGGCCATCGCGAACGGCAGGATCAGCTCCGAGCGCAGCGGCAGCCGGTGGTCGGCGACCGCGCCCGTCGAGGTGAACGTGCTCTCGATCGAGTAGAGGCGGCCCATGACGCCTTCGCCCAGGCTCGACCGCTCGAGGCGGCGGGCCCGCGCCCAGTCGCGCGACATGCGCAGCGCGGCGGGGTGCTCGACGAAGATGTCGCCGTCGAGGACGACGACCGTGCGGGCGCGATCGAGGTGCGGCAGCGGCCGCACCGGCTTGCCGAACGCGGCGCGCAGGCCGGCGCGCTCGTTGTCGAACGAGACCGGCTCCCAGTCGACCCAGCGGGCGCCGGGCAGCGACTGGGCGACCTCGGCCCGCATCCGGGCGACGGTGGGCGACGACGTCGCCTCCGACAGGATCCGGACCCGGCCGCCGCGGCTGCGCAGGTTGGCGCGCTCGCCGTCGAGCCAGGCGCGGAAGTCCTCGATCGTGGCGCCGGCGCCGTCCTTGAGGACGGTGCGCGACCGATCGGGGTCGTACATCTCGAGGATCGTGGCCTGCGCCAGCGGCGACGACGAGCCGTGACGCTCGGTGCCGATGACCGTGCCGCCGCCCGCGAACGGGTGCGCCGCGTTGCCGTCGACCTTGATCGGGCGGCCCTCGAAGGAGGTGGCGACCAGCGCCTGGCCGAAGCCGGCGAAGTCCCACGCGGTCGCGTAGTAGCGGGGCACGCCGGGGACCTCGTCCTCGGGGCGCCGGGCCAGCGGGACGATCTCCTCCTTCTCGTAGCGCTTGCAGCCCGCGCCGGCGACGCCGACGAGGGCCATGCTCGCGCCCATGAGCTTGGCGAAGTTGCGGCGCGACATCGGGTCGGCGACCTGGCTGTCGGCGCTGGTCTCGGGGAACTCGTGCTCGGCGCCGGGCGCCAGCTCGCCGCCGCGCTCCAGCTCGTCGAGGCTACGCCAGGTCCCGTCGCCGGGCTGATTGGTGTCGTTTAGCGATGACATGTGGAGCAGTTCGTCGGCGGGTTGAGGTTGAGCTCCTTCATGACCTGGGCCCCTTCGCCCGGCGCGGGCTTGTAGCCCATCACCGTCACGAACTCGGGGCGCCGCAGCCGCGGAGCCGGGTTCCGGTGGCAGTCGAGGCACCAGCCCATCGTGAGCGGCGCTTCCTGTGACACCTTGACCATCCGATCGATGCGCCCGTGACACTGCTCGCAGCCGACGCCGCGGGTCACGTGAGCGCTGTGGTTGAAGTAGACGTAGTCGGGCAGGTCGTGGACGCGCACCCACCGCACCGGCGCGACGCCGGCGAACGCCTCGCGCACCGGCAGGAGCAACGGGCTCTCCGGCCGCACGCTGGCGTGGCAGTTCATGCACGTCGCGGCCGGCGGGATCGCGGCCTTCGCCGCCCGCTCGACCGTCGAGTGGCAGTACCGGCAATCGATGCCGAGCTCGCCGGCGTGCAGCGCGTGGCTGTACGGGACCGGCTGGTCGGGCTGATAGCCGATGCGGATGGCCTTGCCGTCACTGACGCCGAAGGCGATCAGCAAGACCAGGTAGACCGGCGCGCCGAGGATGAGAAGGCGTGTCGCCTTCTTCAGCGTCTGGGTCCATTCGGGGAAGATCACACGAGACATGGTTGGTTCCCTGCTCCAGGCAGCGACGAGGATCGGGGACGCCGCAGTGCGGCGACCTCAATCACCACATCGAGGTCGAGCGGCGCAAGCAGTGCTGGACGGAATCTCCGGGATGAAAAACACGCGGGGAGATCGATCGGGACAGATCGACGATTCAGTTCGAGAAGGTCGGGACGGACCTGCGATGCCGCTTTTCGCTCAGGCGACGCCGCAACGGGCTGCGGCATTTTGCTCGCGTCGAGGTCCGCGCAGTGATTGCAGGGCGCTCGAAGTGGTTCGTGCGACGATTCACCGCACGAATCCGGTGATTCTGAGCGGATGCGCGCCGGGTGACCGCGGCGCGGTCAGGGCGCGGGTTCTGCGCGCTCCCCGGATGCGGCAGATCGCCGCAGTCGGGGTTGCCGTACCACGGTGGCGCGAGGAAGATGCGGGGGATGGCCGGCGACGATCCGCGTGACCGCGAGCCCGGCCCCGGCGGGCCGGCGCAGCCGGAGGTCGAGGTCGTCGACGCGCCGCCGCGCGACGCGTCGGGAGCGGCGGCCCCGGGCGAGGTCACCCGGTCGGCGGGGCAGGCGCTGCGGCGGGACCCCGACGACGACCTGCCGGTGGTGGCGCGGCTGGTGGTCGAGATCCGCAGCGACGGCAAGCGGACCGTGGCCCGCGGCGGCCTCGAGGACCTGAGCACCGGCCAGCGGGTGACGATCGACGCCCGCGGCAACTCGCCGGCGCAGCTGGCGGTGGCCCTGGCGCGGTCGATGTTCAAGCTGCCGCAGCTGGCGCGGACCACGGTGCGCGGCCTGCTGGGCCGCGGCAAGCGCGGCGGCTAGAGCGCATCTCACAACCGGGTCGCGCCGCTCGCTTCGCTCACGCCGAGCGGAGCCCGAGCGGCGAAGCCGCGAGGGCGCAGTCGAGGCGGCGGGCCGCGGCCTTCGGGGTGAGCGAGGTCGTGAGATGCGCGCTGGGCGATCACCCCTGGCGGTAGTGATCGACGACCTTGTAGCGGCGGGCGTAGAGCCCGAACGCGATCGCCGCGACCATCGCGAACGCGGCGAAGAAGAACATCAGGAACGCGGTCACGCTCAGGCCGGTGCCCTTGATCGAGTCGATCACCTCGGGCCGGCGCACCGACGCGTTGGCGATCAGCACCCACAGGTTGCCGATCGTGACCGCCAGGCTCCAGAAGCTCATGATCACGCCCTTCATCGCCGGCGGCGCCTGGCTGTAGGCGAACTCGAGGCCGGTCGCCGACACCAGCACCTCGCCGAAGGTCAGCAGCGCGTACGGCAGGATCTGCCAGGTGATCGCCAGCGCGGTGCCGCCGTCCATGACCAGCTGGATCGTGCCGACCGCGACCCACGCCAGCGCGCTGAACGCGATGCCCAGGGTCATCCGGCGCAGCGCGGTCGGCTCCCAGCCCCAGCGGCGCAGCGCCGGGTACAGCAGGAAGTTGTTGAACGGGATGAGGATCATCACCAGCGCCGGGTTGAGCGCCTGCATCTGCGCGGGCTCGAACCACGACGGCTTGGTCATGTCGCCGGCCTGCAGCACCCAGGTCGACGCCTTCTGATCGAACAGCGACCAGAACGGCGTGACCAGCGCGAAGACGACCAGCACGCGCAGCACGGCGCGCACCCCCTCGATCGCCTCGGGCGGGTGCGCGGCGCGGGCGCGGTCGAGCTGGAGCCAGGTGCCGGTGCCGGCGAAGACGAGCACGGCGACGAGGGCGAGGCAGAACGCGATCACGACGCCCATCGACGGCACCAGCAGGAACGCGGCGGCGCCGAGGACGCCGCCGGCGATCGCCAGGATCAGGCCGGGCCGGCCCCGCCCGGGCGCCGGCGTGGTCAGCGCGGTGCGCGCCACCCGCAGGAACGAGTGCGGATCGTGCGCGGTGATCGGCACGTGGACGTAGCGGCCGCGGCCCAGCCAGAACACGACGGTCGCGGTCAGCATCAGCGCGCCGGGGATGCCGAACGCGACGCTGGCGCCGTAGTCGCGCAGGAAGATCGGCATCAGCAGCGTCGCGAAGAACGAGCCGAAGTTGATGATCCAGTAGAAGCCGTCGAACACCTTGCGGGCGAGGTGCTTGTTGTGCTGGTCGAACTGATCGCCGACGAACGACGACACCAGCGGCTTGATGCCGCCCGAGCCCAGCGCGATCAGGAACAGGCCGGTGTAGAAGCCGGTGCGATCGCCCTCGAACAGCGCCAGGCACGCGTGGCCGGCGCAGTACACCAGGCTGAGCCAGAGGATCGTGTTGTACTTGCCGAAGAAGCGATCCGCGATCCAGCCGCCGAGCAGCGGGAACAGGTAGACGCCGATCACGAAGGTGTGGAACACCTCCTTGGCCGCGCCCTGCCGCTCCGACTCGGGCAGGTACAGGAAGAAGGTCGCGGCGAGGAACGGCGTGAGGATGTTCCTCATGCCGTAGAAGCTGAAGCGCTCGCAGCCCTCGTTCGCGATGATGAACGGGATCTGCGCCGGCATGCGGGCGGCGGGACGGGACGCGGGCGGCGACGGCTCGGGCACGGGGCCGCAGTGTAGACGCTGCGGCGGGGCCGCGCCTACGGCGCCGCCGGGACCGCGACGGTCCCGGGCTCGGCGTTGGCCTCGACGAAGTCGAGCACCGCGCCCGGCACCGGGTTGTCGGCGCGCGCCGGCGCCACCAGCGGCTCGAGGTGGGTGTACATCGTGGCGTCGACGACGCGGAAGCCGGCGTCCTGATCGCGGGTCGCGCCGGCGCCGGGACGCCCCGCCCCCACCGTCGCGGCGACCCGGCCGCGCAGGCCCTCGTAGCCGTCGAGCGCGACGAACGCGGCGGCGACGCACAGGATCGGCGCGTCGATCAGCGCGCCGTCGAACGCGCGCAGGCCCTCGGTCGCCTGCCAGCCGTCCTCGGCGACCGCGGCGCCGCCGACCGCGGCGAGATCGAGGGTCAGGCGGTTGGGGAAGTACCACTCGGCGAAGTTGGTGCGGCCGTCGGTCAGCGTGTGGGCGAAGTCGGCCATCGGCGTGAAGTCGTCGGGG
>JACKDR010000010.1 GCA_020633495.1 Kofleriaceae bacterium
CCGGCCGCGACGACCTCGAGCCGCTGCGCGCGCTGATCGCGCGCCTCGAGGCCCTCGACGACGCGCCCCGCCGCGCCCTGCTCGACGGCCTCGCGACGATCCTCGACGACGGCGTCCGCTACATGATCACCGCCGACCAGCTGCGCCAGCTCGCCGCCGGCCGGGTCGCGATCGGCGCCCACGGCCAGACCCACGCGCCGCTGACCCGCGTCCCCGACGCCGGCGCCGAGCTGGCATCGGTCAAGCGGCGCCTCGAGGGCCAGCTCGGCGGCGCCGAGGTCACGACGCTGTCGTTCCCGCACGGCAAGTTCGACGACGCCGTGGTCCACCGCGCCTTCGACCTCGGCTACGACCTGCTGTTCACCAGCGTCCCCGAGCTGCCCGCCGCCGGCGGCGCCGGGCCCGGCGTGCTCGGCCGGGTCGGCTTCACCGGCGAGACCATCACCGGCGCCGACGGCCGGTTCGCGCCCGAGCTGCTGGCGCTGCACCTGTTCCGCAAGGCCCACGCCGCGGCCTGAGCGGGGCGCGCCGTCGCGGACCGGCGCACCGGCGCGGCGCGGGCACACGATCGCGCTCCCCCGGGGGACGCGTGATGAGGATGACGCCCACTTCCCTTCCCCAGAGCCCCGGAATTACACTTCTTCTGGTGGCGATCGGTACGCCACCCTCCACCACCGGAAGAAGAACATATGAAGCAAGCGACATCTCTGCTGGTCCTGACCGCGCTGCTCGGCGCCGGCTGCGGGACGCTGTTCAACAGCGGCCCCACCACCCTCCGCGCCCCGGCGGGCGCGACCATCGACGGGTCATCGTCCCCCGTGAGCGTCGACCAGAAGACCGCCCACGAGGTCCGCTACGAGGACGGGCACACGTGCGTGATCCAGCCGGGCATCTCGGCGGCGTACCTGATCCTCGACATCTTCGCGACCGGCCTGATCGGCGTCGTCGTCGATGCGGTGACCGGGGACTGGAAGGTCCTCAAGGCGGGCTGCCCGGGCATCACGGAGGGATGAACGTGCCCACCACGGCGAGCGTGCAGACGCGGACCGCCCCTCGCCTCCGACGATGGCTCGTCATCGCCACGGTGGCGGCCGGGCTCAGCGGATGCGCCGGTGCGCTCGGCGTGTACGTGCCCGGCAGCGGCAACAAGGCCGGCACGTACCGGACCGCGACCTCGCTCGGCAACGGCCTCGCCAGGATCGACGAGCACGACTACGCGATCGGACGCGACGGTTTCGGCCTCGCGCTGGGGGCCAAGGTCGGGCGCGCGTGGTCGTCGATGGGGAGCGTGACGCTGTCGCCCGGGCTCGCGGGCGAGGCCCACGCCGACGTCGGCTACGCGCGCGGCCGCTTCGGCGGGCTGGTGTCGGCAGCGTTCGGGGTCGATCGCGGCTACACCAGCGATCAGACCGAGGCCCGCTACGGCGGCCTGAGCGTGGGCGTCGTCGGCCAGGCGGTCGTGGTGCGGCGCATCGCGGTCCACGGCGGCCTGCACCGCCTGGTGACGGGCAACGTCGCCGTCGGTGACCGCTCGGCGCACGCGCTGGGCTGGAGGCTTGGCGCCGGCGCCGACGCCACCGTCTACCGAGGCACCAAGAACGAGTTCATCCTGCGCGCGGACGTGCGCCACTCCTCGTCGTCGGCCGTGACCCTCGACGGCGCGGACGTGACGTGGTCGGGGACCGCGCTGCTGGGCGAGCTGGTCTGGATCTCGACGCCCTGATCGTGAGGACCGCCGCGCCGGGTGCGATCCGGCGCGGCGCGGCTCAGGCCCGGCGCTCGACGGCGTCGACCTGCACCACCGCGCGGGTGTCGAGATCGATCGCGGTCAGCCGGTTGCCCCACACGCAGCCCGAGTCGAGGCCGAGGTGGTGCGGGCCGACCGACAGGCCCAGCGCGGCCCAGTGGCCGAAGACGACCGTGTGGGTGGCCCACGCCGGCGCCTCGGCCTCGAACCAGGGCCGGAACCCGGCGCGCGCCTCGGCGGGCGGCCCGTCGAACGACGGATCGGCGACCCCGTCGCGATCGATCGTGCGGACCCGGACCAGGAACCCGAGGATGGCGCGGACCCGCGCCGGGCCGGTGAGATCGTCGCGCCACGGCGGCGTGCGCCCCGCGAGCTGCCGCAGCCAGCGCTTCCAGTCGGGGCCGGCGAGCTCGGCCTCGAGCTCGGCCGCCAGGGCCCGGGCCAAGGTCGCCGACCACCGCGGGTGCAGCCCGGCATGGACCATCAGCCGGTCGCCCTCGACGTGGCACAACGGTCGGGTCCGCAGCCAGTCGATCAGGGGCTCGCGATCCGGCGCCGCCAGCACCGGCGCCAGGGTGTCGCGCCGCTTGGGCTCGGCGGCGCCGGCGACGCGCCCCAGCAGGTGCAGGTCGTGGTTGCCCAGCACGCAGGTGACGGCGTCGCCGTGGGCCCGGGCCCAGCGCAGGACGTCGAGCGAGCGCGGCCCCCGGTTGACCAGATCGCCGACCAGCCACAGGCGATCGCGCGCGGCGTCGAAGGCGATGCGCTCGAGCAGCCGCTCGAGGCTGGCCATGCAGCCCTGGACGTCGCCGATCGCCCAGGTCGTCATCAGGCGACGGTCACCAGCGCCGGATCGAGGGTGCCCCAGCCGGCGGTCTGGCGGAAGTAGCGCAGGAAGCGCGTCACCTTGGCGTCGGGGTCGTCGAGGTCGAGCATGGCCTGGTAGACGCCGCCGACCGGGTGCAGCAGGTTGCGCGTGGCCCACGCGTCGATCGCCACGGGATCGGTGCCGGCGATGATCGTCCCGACCTGGTGGGCGCAGGCGCGGTGCTGGCGCATGTCGTCCTCGTCCTCCGGGTAGCCGCCGGCCGGGGTCACCGCGACGTACTCGGCGACCGTGAGGTAGAGGTCGGCGCGTCGGACCCGCTCGCCGAAGAACGCCAGCGGCCCGGCCATGCGCCAGGTCGGCGCCCGCTCGCCGGGGACGCCGGGCAGGCGGCCGAAGTAGTGCACCGACTGGTAGTCGGCGACGCGGGGGTCGGTGCCGAGCGCGCCCGCGCTCATGTCGACCAGGCCCATCGGCGACTTGCACGCGCCGGTCATGCCGGTCGAGCCGTGCTCGTTGCAGGTCGTCATGTTGATGAAGACCAGCTTGTGGTCGGTCGCGACCAGGCGATCGCCCTCGCGGCGCTGGACGCCGTCGCGCAGATCGACGACCAAGCCGGTGCGCGGCGACGTGAAGCGCGGCCAGGTCAGCGGCGACTGGGCGTGCGCGACCCAGCTGCGCTTGAGCCGGAACGTGGCGCCGAAGTCCCAGTGGTAGCCGTCGCGCGGGTCGCCGGCGCCGATCGGGCCGCGGCCGTCGCCCCCGTAGACGCCGTGGGCGTGGTCGGGGTCGTACCAGGGATCGTCCGCCAGCGCCGAGGCGCCGCCGTCGATCAGGCCGACGAAGCTGACCGGCGCGCCGCGCTCGGCGAAGTACGGCTGCAGGTCGATCAACCGCTCCATGCCGGGGACGTCGACGTTCCAGGCGCTGGGCCGGGTCCACGCCCGGGTCAGGCCGGTCGACGGGTCGTCGCTGGCGCCGTCGCGACGACGGAAGTGGGTGTTCTCGAAGACGATGACCTCGCCGCGGAAGCCCGGCACCTCGAGGACGTGCTCGATCGTGCGCTTGACCGCGGCGACGTTGGTCATGCCGGTGTTCCACCACTGCGCCGCGACCTTGATGACGACGACGTCGTCGGGGCCGACCAGGCTGGCCATGCCGCCGCGCTTGGTCATGATGGCGTCGATGTTGCCGGCCGGGCCCGCGCCCTGCGCGACGTGGAGCGTCGTGCGGTCGCGGACCGGATCGTGCGGCACCAGCGGCGGGGTCGCGGAGAACGCGGCCCGGGTCGTCCACTGATCGACCTTGTTGCGGAGCTTCTTGCGGAACACGAAGGCGGCGCCTCCCGCGGCGACGAGGGCGCCGCCGCCGATCAGCAGCGAGCGGCGCGACACGCCGCGCTGGCGTTGTAGCCGATGAGGATGGTCGGTCACGCGCCGACCTTAGCAGACGACCCCGCCGACGCCGGCTACATCGCGCCCTTGAGCTTGAGGAAGACCGGCAGCACGACGAAGGCATAGCTGACGCAGCCGACGCCGATGAGCGCGAGGTCGCGCGGGGTGAGCCGGACCTGGAAGTCGGGCTTGTGGACGCGGACCGCCGACCAGTACGCGCTGGCCAGGCCGAGGTAGATCCACAGCACCGAGTGGTACGCGAACGACAGCGTGTGGATCTGGAACAGCAGGCCGAAGAACGACGACAGCAGGGCCAGGCCCCAGATCCGCGCGACCCGGGCCCCGGGGACGTGCTCGAGATCGACGACGCCGCGCCACAGGATCTTGGCCGACAGCGCCAGCATCGCGACGAACAGGTAGAACCCGATCATCCCGGTCTCGGCGAGCGTGAGGACGTACGAGTTGTGCGCGGTCATGAAGAAGTGCTCGGCGAACTGCCGGGTGCCGACCCCGAAGATCGGGCTGCCCTTGAACATGCCGAGGCCGGCGCCCCACGCCTCGTAGCGGAGGAACGTCGACTGATCCGCGGACTCGCCGCTGCGGCCGCCCAGCATCATCAGCGGCAGGCCGGCCAGGCCGGCCGCGACCAGCCCGGACCAGCCGTAGCGCTTGATGAACGACGCGCCCAGGACCACGAGCGCGACCACCAGGCCGCCGCGCGACTGGCTCATGATCACGGTCCAGACGATGAGGACGCCGCCGACGAACGCGCCCACCGTCCACGGCCCGCTGCGCTTCTGCATCGCGAACGCGATGAGGAACGCCAGGCCGCCGACGCAGATCGTCATCGACAGCTCGTTGGGATCGTGGAGCTCGCCGCGGTAGCGGACACGGTCCTCGATCGAGTAGGTCCCGAACAGGCCGACCTTCTCGCACCGGTACTCGGAGCCGGGCTCGGCGTCGGGGCCCTGGCAGTCGAGGGCCATCTCGCACGACCGGCCGTCGGGCTTACCCTCGCCGGGGTGCATCTCGTCAGCGGCGACGCAGCTGCGCGGCTGCAGCCCCTGGTGGAAGCACACCGCCGACAGGTACAGGCAGGTCACCATGACCGTGCCGGCGACCACGTGCAGGGTCCGGAAGCGCTGCACGCCGTGCGCGATCGTCGCGTACAGCGTGAAGATGATGCCGAGCGAGATGACGCTCTGGGTCAGGTTGGCCGGGACCCGGACCGCGTCGCAGATGATGCCCCACAGCAAGAACCCGGCGACCCACGGCAGCGTCGGGGCCGCGACCGGCTCGAGGCGGCGCAGCTTGAGATCGAGGACGAAGCCCCCGATCGCCATGAAGCAGAAGATGTAGAGGAACGGCAGCTTCTGGAACAGCGGCAGGAACTCCTGCGGCCGGGCCAGGATGAAGACGATCAGCGCGCAGATGCCGGGGATGGCGAACACGGCGGCGCGTTACGTCTTCTTCTTGGTCAGCGGGATCGGCTCGGCCGTGAGGTCGGCCTTGGAGAACTCGATGTCGACGGCGCCGCCCGCCGGCTGGCTCGACGGCTTCCACGCCCCGGGCCCGGGCCCAGGCCCGGCGTCGCCGTCGAGGCGCGGCGGCTTGCTCGCGATCACCACCGGGTCGACGTCGATCGCGAACGACCAGGTCTGCTGATCGTCGGCGCCCGGGATCGGCGCGCTGCCCGGCGCGGTGCCGGCGCGGCGCAGCAGCCGCAGCCGGGCCTCGGCGACCGCGGTGCCGAGCGCGAGCTGGGCGTCGCCGCTCGACGCCGCGCCCTTGAGGACCTCGGCCATCGCGAACGCCATCGACCGCGCCGACGGGAACCGCTTGGCGGGGTCGGCGGCCAGCGACTTCTCGATGATCTCGATCAGCGCGGCGGGCACGTCGGGGCGCAGCGGCGCCAGCGGCCGGATCTCGCAGTTGCGGATCAGCTTGAAGACGTCGAGGTCGCTCTTGCCCTCGAACAGGCGCTGCCCGGCCAGGGCCTCCCACAGCACCGTGCCCATCGCGAACAGGTCCGACAGCGGCGTCGCCGACTGGCCGTAGGTGACCTCGGGCGACAGGTACGACAGCTTGCCCTTGACCGTGCCCGGCGCGGTCAGGCTGAAGACGCGGTCGCGAGCCCGCGCCAGGCCGAAGTCCGACAGCTTCACGACCCCGTTGACGCCCAGCAAGATGTTGTGCGGCGAGACGTCGCGGTGGATGACCGGCGCCAGGGTGCCGTCGGGCTTGAGCCGCTCGTGGGCGGCGCCGAGGCCGCGCAGCGTGCCGATGCCGACCCCGGCGATCATCTGCCATGGCGTGCGCTGGCCGAACTCGTTGTAGGCGCGGTTGAAGCGGCCGAGGTCCATGCCCTCGACCCACTCCATGACCAGGTAGTACGAGCCGCCGACGTCGCCGCAGAAGTCGTAGACCTGGACGATGTTGGGGTGCGCGAGGTCGGAGCCGACCCGGGCCTCCTCGACGAACATGTCGATGTAGTTGCGGATCGCGCGCAGCTCGGCCTTGAGCTTCTTGACCGCGACCGTGCGCGAGAACCCGGCCGCGCCGCGCGCCACCGCCTTGTAGACCGTCGCCATGCCGCCCTCGCCGGCGAGCTCGACGAGCTCGTACTTGCCATCGACCAGCTGGCCGATCGCGGTTTGGGACGACATCGGGGCCGATTATCGCGCGGTCGGGCCCCCGCGACAACGCCCGGGGGGACAGGGTGGGCCGCGCGGGCGGCCGCCGCGGCCCGCCGGCCGCCGCCGGCCGCTAGAGCGCATCTCACAACCGGGTCGCGCCGCACGCTTCGCTTGGAGCGCATCTCACAACCGGGTCGCGCCGCACGCTTCGCTCACGCCGAGCGGAGCCCGAGCGGCGAAGCCGCGAGGGCGCAGTCGAGGCGGCGGGCCGCGGCCGGAACCCCGTCGGCGATGGCGGACCGTCTCGGCGCCCGCCCCCTCGACTTCGGGGTCGCGGCTCCGCCGCTCCCCCTCCGCTCCTAACGAACAGCTGGGCCAAGCCGCTGATCTTGCGTGGCGCAGCGATCGGTTGACCGCGGGTTTGGGCCTGACAGCACTCACCCCGAGCGGAGGGGGAGGTGCGCAGCACCGACCCCGGAGTCGAGGGGGCGGGCACCGGTGCGCCGCCGAGACCGCACCGATCCACGCTTCGACTTCGCCCTCGCGGCTGCGCCGCTCGGGCTCCGCTCGAGGTGAGCGAACCATGTCGACCAGGCGACCTGACCCGGTTCGTCTTGCGGCAAATCTCCGACGGCCGTCGGTCGAGCGCTCGGGGTGAGCGAGGTTGTGAGATGCGCTCTAGCTGGCGGCTTCCTCGGCGTCCAGGCGCTCGCGCGCGCTCTCCAGCTCCTGGGCCGCGGCCTCCCAGCGCCCGGTCAG
Organism: Kofleriaceae bacterium; assembly: GCA_020633495.1. Classification (GTDB taxonomy): domain Bacteria; phylum Myxococcota_A; class Polyangia; order Haliangiales; family Haliangiaceae; genus WYBA01. Next base: position 7,363 of record JACKDR010000010.1, read on the forward strand.
CTCGTCCAGCTTCTCCTGGGCGCTGGTGAACTCGCCGAGCAGGGTGCGGCGGCGGGCGTCGTCGGCGTAGACCTCGGGGTCCGACAGCGCCGCCGACCGGGTCGCCTGGGCGGTCTCGAGCTCGGCGATACGCTCCTCGAGCTGGGCGACCTTCTTCTCGAGCGGGCCCAGGGTCTTGTGGCGGCGGTTGCGCAGCTCGGCCTCGCGGCGCTTGCGCGCCTTGTCGTCCTCGCGGGACGCCCGGGCCTCGGGGGCGGCGGCGGCGGCGGCGACGCCCGCGGCGATCGACGGGCCGCCCGCGACGACGACCTCGCGGCGCCGCTGCGCGCACGAGTACAGGTACTCGTCGAGCGTGCCCGGGTACTCCTCGACGCCGCCGGCCTCGACGTTCCAGATCCGCGTCGCCAGGGTCCGCACCAGGTTGCGGTTGTGGCTGACGAAGATCAGCGTGCCCTCGTAGGTGGTCAGCGACTTGGCCAGGCTCTCGGCGGAGTCGAGGTCGAGGTGGTTGGTGGGCTCGTCCATCAGCATCAGCGAGCCGGGATCGACCAGCAGGCGGGCCAGCGCGACCCGGGCCCGCTCGCCGCCCGACAGCACCTTGCAGGGCTTGTCGACGTCGTCGCCCGAGAACAGGAAGGCGCCGAGCAGCTGGCGGACCCGCGACGCCGGCGCCGCCATGTTGGCGCGCTGGACCGCGTCGAAGACGGTGGCCTCGAGGTCGAGGGTGTCGGCGTGGTGCTGGGCGTAGTAGCCGACCTTGACGCCGTTGCCGATGCGGATCGTGCCGCCGTCGACGCCGAGCTCACCGGCGATCATCTTGAGCAGCGTCGTCTTGCCGGCGCCGTTGACCCCGATGATGCCGATCTTCTCGCCGCGCCGGACCGTGAGGTCGAGGTCGGGGAAGACGACGTGGTCGCCGTAGGCCTTGCGCAGGTGCTCGATGCGGACGACCTCGGCGACGGTGCGATCCACCGGCGGGAAGGTGAAGCGCATGACGCCGCGCTTCTCGAAGGTCTGGACGGTCTCCATCTTCTCGAGCTGCTTGACCCGGCTCTGCACCGCGCGCGCCTTGTTGGCCTGGGCGCGGAACCGGTCGACGAACTTCTGCAGGTGCTCGCGCTCGCGGGCCAGGTTCTTGGCCTGGCCGGCCAGGATCTGCTCCTCCTCGGCGCGCTGGGTCAGGTAGCGCTCGTAGTTCCCCGGGTACTGGCGGACGCCCTCGGGCTCGAGGCTGACGACCTTGGAGATCTGCTCGTTGAGGAAGTCGCGGTCGTGGCTGATCAGGATGAAGCAGCGCGGCCAGCGCTTGAGGAAGTCGCCGAACCAGGCCACCGAGGGCATGTCGAGGTGGTTGGTCGGCTCGTCGAGCAGCAGCACCTCGGGGCGCTGGAACAAGAGGCCGGCCAGGACCGCGCGCATCTTCCAGCCGCCCGACAGCTCGCCGAGGTCGCGCTGCTCCTCGCCGGGCTGGAAGCCGAGGCCGGCGAGGATCGACAGCGCCTCGTGGTCGCCGAAGAAGCGCTCGAAGTGGTCGATGCGCTCGTGCAGCTCCGCGATGCGGGCGGCGCCGTCGAGCAGCTCGGCGTCGTCGCCGCCGGCGGTGGCGGCGGCGAGGTCGGCCTCGGCGGCCTCGAGCTCGGCGTCGAGCTCGCTGCGGCCGGGCACGCTCGAGCGCACGAAGTCGAGCAGGCTGCGGCCGCCCTCGACCACCAGCTCCTGGGGCAGCCAGCCGATGCGGACGCCCTTGGCGCGGACCACCTTGCCGTCGTCGATCTCCTGGGCCCCGGCGATGACCCGCAAGAGGCTGGTCTTGCCCGAGCCGTTGGGGCCGATCAGCCCGACGTGGTCGCCGTGGCCGAACCGCAGCGACACGCCGTCGAAGATGATCCGATCGGCGTAGAACAGGGCGACATCTTCGAGGACGACCAGGCTCACGGCGCCCGACCTTTACCGTTCGGCGTCGAGGAGCGCAAGCGCCTGGGCCACCGCGACCTGATCGGCCGCGCCCTGGTCGCCCTTGGCGAGGATGACCTCGGAGGCGCGGCGCAGCACCGAGCCGGCCTCCAGCAGGCCGCCGAGCAGCGCGGCGCGGCGGTCCTCGAGGCCGCGCAGGCGGTCGAGGCCGCCCAGCAGCTCGGCGCGGCGCGCCGCCGGCTCGCCGCGGGCCTCGCTGGCGGCCAGGGCCCGGACCAGCGCGCCCTCGTCGAGGGCCGCCAGCTCGCCGTCGAGCGCGATCAACGCGCGGACCTGGGCCGCGATCGCGTCGACCAGCCGGCCCACCGGCTCGAGCACCGCGGCGATCTCGGCGGCGTCGACGGCGGCGGCGGCGCGGGTCGCGACCTCGGCGCGGTGGTCGGCGATGCGCTGCAGCCACAGCGCCATCTCGGCGACGCGCTCGCGGACGTCGGCGGCGCGGACCTCGCCGAGCAGGTCGGCGAGGCGGGCGACCAGCGGATCGGCGGCGGGCAGCGCCGCCGGGGTGGCGCGCAGCCGGCCCAGCGCGGCGCGGCGCAGGCGCCCGAGCACGCCGCGATAGATGCCGCCGAACAGCGCGCCCAGGCCGCCGCCGACGATCAGCGGGATGCCGAGGGCGGCGCCGAAGCTGCCGCCGGCGAGGCCGACCGCGCCGACGAACGCGGCGACGAGGCCGACGGGGACCGCCCAGCCGCCGAGGCGGCGGTTGCGCCGCCACTGCACGACGTCGAGGACGCGGGCCTTGAGCCCGGCCTGGGTCAGCCGGGCCGCGAGCTGGCGCGCGCCGGCCTCGTCGATGTCCTCGAACAGGCGCGCCGGCACCCGGTGCAGCGTCTTGCGCTCCTCCTTGGAGTAGAGGCGCTCGTCGCCGACCAGGAAGTTGAGCGACGGCACCGCCTCGCCGAAGGTCTGGTACAGCTCGCGCAGCGCCGCGAGGTGCTCGGGCTTCTCCGTGGCCTGGGACAGCACCAGCGCGAAGTGGCCGCCGGCCTCGGGCGCGGTGTGGCCGACCTGGACCGCCTGCTTGCCGCAGCTGAGGCACAGGCGCATGCCGGCGCGCAGCGGCTGGCCGCAGGCCTGGCAGGTGACGCGCGCCAGCACCATCGCGGTGGTGCCGCGGCCGCGCAGCGCGTCGGCGACCTCGCGGGCGCTGGCCGGGCGCTCGTCGGGCGACGGCGCCAGGCAGCGGCGCACCAGCTCGTCGAGCGGGCCGGGGACGTCGGCGCGCAGCGCGACCAGCGGCGGCACCGCGATGGCCTGGCGCAGCGGCCCGATCCCGGTGGTCGCCGGCGGCAGGCCGAGCAGCGCGCGGTGCAGGATCGCGCCGATCGAGTAGATGTCGGCGCGGGCGTCGACGACGGTGGACCGCAGGTGCTCGGGCGCGGCCCACGGCGACGCCTCGAGCGCCAGCGTCGAGGCGGTGCGCGACGACAGGATGCCGAGGCGGGCCAGGCCGACGTCGGTGAAGGTGACGCGGCCGTCGTCGCCGAGCACCGCGGCGCGGGGCTCGAGGTCGCGCAGCACGACGCCGGCGGCGTGGGCGGCGGCGACCGCGTCGGCGAGCGCCGCGCCGACCTCGACGATCTCGTCGATGGGGCGACGCGCGCCGTCGGCGCCGAGCCAGGCGTCGAGGCGGCGCCCGGGCGGCTCGACGCGGACCCGCCACGGCGGCTCGGCCGCGGGATCCCGCGGATCGGGCTCGGGCCCGACCGCGACGGTCACGGCCAGCGACGGCGCGCCGGCGCCGGCCAGGCGCTCGACGTCGTGGACCCAGCGGCGGCGCAGCGCGGCCTCGGCGGCCAGCTCGGGCACCAGCTGCGCGACCACGGCGGCGCGGCCGTCGCCGAGGCGGACCCGCCACACCAGCTCGTGGCGCACGCGATCCGGGCCGGCCTCGACGACGAGCCCGGGCAGCGCCGCCGGGCAGGCGACGTCGATCAGGCTGAGGGCGCCCGCCGCGTCGGTGATCTCGCCGGCCATCGGCTGCCGACCGTAGCACGCACGCGGTAGGCTGGCCGCGATGCTGGCGCTGCGCGACGTCGTCAAGACGTACGGTGACCGGCGCGTGCTCGACGGCGTCACGCTCGAGGTCGCGGCGGGCGCGCGGGTGGCGCTGATCGGGCCCAGCGGCTGCGGCAAGTCGACCGCGCTGCGGGTCCTGACCGGGCTGGTCCGCGCCGACGCCGGCGAGGCGTGGCTGTGCGACCAGGCGCTGACGCCGCGGACGGTGGCCGGGCTGCGCCGCCGGCTCGGCTACGTGATCCAGGACGGCGGCCTGTTCCCGCACCTGACCGCGCGCGACAACGTCGCGCTGCCGGCGCGGCATCAGGGCTGGGCCCGCGACCGCGTCGACGCGCGGATCGCGGAGCTGGCCGCGCTGATGCGCCTGCCCGAGCCGCTGCTGGCGCGCCACCCGGTGCAGCTGTCGGGCGGCCAGCGCCAGCGGGTCGCGCTGATGCGCGCGTTGATCCTCGACCCCGAGGTGCTGCTGCTCGACGAGCCGCTGGGCGCGCTCGATCCCATGGTCCGCGCCGAGCTGCAGGACGAGCTGCGGGCCCTGTTCGCGCGGCTCGGCAAGACCGTGCTGATCGTGACCCACGATCTCGCCGAGGCCGCGCACCTCGCCGACGAGATCGTCCTGATGCGCGACGGCCGGATCGCACAGCGCGGCCCGATCGGGGCGCTGGCCGACCAGCCCGCCGACGACTTCGTGCGCCGCTTCGTGCGCGCCCAGCGCCGGCTGCACCTCGACGACGAGGGCGCCGGTGGGTGACGCGGGGCGCGCCGCGCCGCCCATCCCGCTCACCCCGAGCGCAGGGGGAGCTGCGACGCAGCGACCCCGGAGTCGAGGGGGCGGACAGCGTGAGCGGATCGCGGTCGCGATCGCGATCGCGATCGCGGGCGTGGCGGCCATCGCCCTGACGACCGCCGCGACCGCCGCCGCGGCACCCGCGCCCGCGCCCGCCGCGGCCGCGCCCGGCCCGACGATGCGGGTCGGCTCCAAGCAGTTCACCGAGGGCGTGATCCTCGGCGAGATCGTCACCGAGGTCGGCCTGGCCGCCGGGGCCCGCGCCGAGCACCGCGCCCAGCTCGGCGGCACCCGCATCCTCTGGACCGCGCTGGTCGGCGGCGAGATCGACGCCTACGTCGAGTACACCGGCACGATCGCGCTGGAGATCCTGCCCGACGCCCACCTGCCGCGCGGCGACCTGGCGGCGCTGCGCGCGGCGCTGCACGCCCGCGGCCTCGGCGTGATCGGCCCGCTCGGCTTCCAGAACACCTACGCCCTCGGCATGCGCGAGGACCGCGCCGCCGCGCTCGGCATCCGCACGATCTCGGATCTCGCCGGCCACCCCGACCTGGTCCTCGGGCTGTCGAGCGAGTTCCTCGACCGCGAGGACGGCTGGCCCGGGCTGGCCGCGCGCTACGCCCTGCCCCACGGCGACGTCCGCGGCCTGGTCCACGACCTCGCCTACCGCGCCCTCGACGCCGGCCAGATCGACGTCACCGACCTCTACACCACCGACGCCGAGATCGCGCGCTACCACCTGCGCGTCCTCGACGACGACCGCGGCTACTTCCCCGACTACGACGCGATCCTGGTCTACCGCGAGGCCTGGGCCGCGGGCGCGCCGGCGGTGGTCGCGGCGCTGCAGCGCCTGGTCGGCGCGATCTCGCCCGCCGACATGATCGCGATGAACGCCGCCGCCCGCCTCGACGGCGTCCCCGAGATCGAGGTCGCCGGCGGCTTCGTGCGCGATCACCTCGGGCTCACCGCGCGCCGCCACAGCCCCGGGCTCGCGGCCCGGCTGTGGGCGCGCACGCGCGAGCACCTGTGGCTGGTCGGGCTGTCGCTGGTCCTCGCGATCGCCGCGGCGCTGCCGCTCGGGATCGCCGCGGCCCGCCACCGCGTCCTCGGCCAGGTCGTCCTCGCCGCGGTCGGCGTCCTGCAGACCGTGCCGTCGCTGGCGCTGCTGGTGCTGATGATCCCGCTGCTCGGCATCGGCGGCGCGCCCGCGGTGGCCGCGATGTTCGCCTACAGCCTGCTGCCGATCGTCCGCACCACCCACGCCGGCCTCACCGGCATCGCGCCCGGGCTGCTCGAGTCCGCCGACGTCCTCGGCCTGAGCCGCCGGGCCCGGCTGTGGCGGGTCGAGCTGCCGCTGGCGTCGCCGGCGATCCTCGCCGGCATCAAGACCGCCGCGGTGCTCAGCGTCGGCACCGCCACGATCGGCGCCCTGGTCGGCGCCGGCGGCTACGGCCAGACCATCCTCACCGGCATCCGCCTCGACGACACCCGGCTGATCATGGAGGGCGCCCTGCCCGCCGCCGCGCTCGCGATCGCGGTGCAGGCGCTGTTCGAGGGCATCGAGCGGCTGGTGGTGCCCCGCGGCCTGCGCCTGCGGCCCGAGGCCTGATCGCCGTAACGGGAGCGGCGGGGCGGCGTACTGTCGCGGCATGGAGCGCTTCGACGACGTCATCATCGGGGCCGGCCAGGCCGGTCCCTTCCTCGCGGTCAAGCTCGCCGCGGCCGGCCGCAGGGTCGCCGTGATCGAGAAGCGCAGCCTCGGCGGCACCTGCGTCAACGACGGCTGCATCCCAACCAAGACGCTGGTCGCCAGCGCGCGCGCCGCCTGGGTCGCGCGCAACGCCGCGACCTGGGGCGTCGAGATCGAGGGCCCGATCCGCGTCGACATGGCCAAGGTCAAGGCGCGCAAGGACGCCATCGTCGGCGCCTCGGTGCAGGGCCTGGAGAGCTGGCTCGGCGGCACCGCCAACCTCGAGGTCATCCGCGGCGCCGCCCGCTTCGTCGCGCCGCGCACCGTCGAGGTCGCGGGCCGCCGCCTCGAGGCCGAGCGGGTCTTCCTCAACACCGGCGGCCGGGTCCTGGTGCCGCGGATCCCGGGGCTGGCCGACGTGCCGTTCCTGACCAACACCTCGATGATGGACCTCGACGTCGTGCCGCCGCACCTGATCGTCCTCGGCGGCAGCTACATCGGGCTCGAGTTCGCGCAGATGTACCGGCGCTTCGGCAGCGAGGTGACGGTGATCGAGAAGGCCGACCGGCTGGTGCCGCGCGAGGACGACGACGTCTCGACCGAGCTGCGCGCGCTCCTCGAGGCCGAGGGGCTGACCCTGCACACCGGCGCCGAGGCCACGGCGGTGGCGCGCCGCGGCGACGGCGTCGTCGTCACGGTCCGCCGCGGCGACGGCGCCGAGGTCGAGGTCGCGGGCAGCCACCTGCTGCTCGCGATCGGCCGCGTCCCCAACACCGACGCCCTCGGCCTCGACGTCGCCGGCGTCGACCTCGACGCTCGCGGCTACGTCGTCGTCGACGACGAGCTGCGCACGACCGCGCCGGGTGTGTGGGCGATGGGCGACTGCAACGGCCGCGGCGCCTTCACCCACACCTCCTACGACGATCACCAGATCGTCGCCGCCAACCTGCTCGGCGGCGAGGCCCGCAAGGTGTCGTCGCGGATCCCGATCTACGGCCTCTACACCGATCCGCCGCTGGGCCGCTGCGGCATGTCGGAGCGGGAGGCCCGGGCCAGCGGCCGGCCGCTGCTGATCGGCAAGCGCGCGATGGCCCGGGTCGGCCGGGCCCGCGAGCGCGGCGAGACCCGCGGCTTCATCAAGATCATCTGCGACGCCGACACCCGGCAGATCCTGGGCGCCGCGATCCTCGGCGTCGAGGGCGACGAGGCCATCCACTGCGTGGTCGACGTCATGTACTGCGGCGCGCCGTACACCGTGCTGATGCGCGCGGTCCACGCCCACCCGACCGTGGCCGAGCTGATCCCGACCGTGCTCGAGGAGATGCAGCCCGCCGTCTAGCGCCGGCTCACTCGGCCAGGATCCGCTCGATCCGCGGGTCCGGGATCAGCCAGATCGCCGCGACCGCGATGTACAGGGCGCCGGCGATGGCCTCGTGGACGAACGCCAGCGGGATCGCGCAGCTGTACAGCGCCACCGACAGCTTGCCCTTGACGTCCTTGCCGACGGCGCGGGCCAGCTTCGACTCGGGGCCCTGCTCGGCGACGATCAGCAGCAGCAGGATCGTGTACGCGATCGCGGCCGCCAGCAGGACCACGCCGTACAGCGCCACCGGCAGCGCCGCGAAGTGGTTCTCGCCCATCCAGTGGGTCACGAACGGCACCAGCGACAGCCAGAACAGCAGGTGCAGGTTGGCCCACAGGATCTTGCCGTTGACGCGGGCGGTGGCGTGCAGCGTGTGGTGGTGGTTGTTCCAGTAGATGCCGAGGTAGACGAAGCTGAGCAGGTAGCTGAGGAACCCCGGCCACTGCTCGGTCAGCGCCGACCAGGTCGGGCTGTGTGGCGCCTTCAGCTCCAGCACCATGATCGTGATGATGATGGCGAGCACCCCATCGCTGAACGCCTCGAGCCGGCCCTTGGTCATCGCCGGCATCGTAGCCGGTGCGGCGCCGCCGTGGACCTGCCCGATGGGGCGGGCCGACGCGGACGGCGGTCGGCGGCGCGGCGGGGCGCGGCCGTCGCTCAGGCCGCCGGCAAGACCAGCGACACCCAGGCGCCGCCGCCGTCGCGGTTGGCGGCGGCGGCGCGGCTGCCGTGGGCGCGCGCCACCCGGTCGACCAGCGCCAGGCCCAGGCCCAGCGACCCGCGCGCCGGCTTGTCGCCGGCGCCGGCGCCGCTGCCCCGGTAGAACGACTCGAAGACGTGCGGCAGATCGTCGGCGACGAAGCCGGGCCCGGCGTCGTCGACGTCGACCTCGACCTCGCCGGCGCCGCGCCGGACCGCGAGCCGGCTGACCCCGCCGCCGTGCTCGACCGCGTTGCGCACCAGGTTGGCCAGCGCGCTGCGCAGGAGCGTGGCGTCGGCCGAGACCCGGCAGTCGTCGGACTCGACGTCGAGCACCGAGGCGTCGACGCCGAGCCGCTCGAGCGCGCGCGCGGCCTCGAGCGCGACGTCGAGGTCGCGGCGCTCGAGCGCGCCGAAGTCGAGCCGCGAGCTGGCCAGGAGCTGGTCGATCAGCGCGTCGATCTCGAGGACCTCGCGCTCGAGATCGTCGACCAGCGGTCCGGGCGCGCCGGCGTCGCGCGCGGTGTCGCACAGCACCCGCAGGTGGCCCAGCGGGGTCCGGATCTCGTGCGACACCGCGGCCAGCAGCTCGCGCTGGTCGCGGAGCTGCCGCGAGATCCGTCGCGCCATGTCGTCGATGGCGCCGGCGATGGCGTCGAGCTCGCGGGCGCCGTGGCCGAGCGGCCGGACCCGGGCGTCGAGGTTGCCGTCGCCGAGCTCGCGCGCGACCCGGGCCAGCTCGGTCAGCGGCAGGGTCAGCCGCCACGCCAGCATCCCCGAGGTCGCCCACAGCATCATGATCATCGCGGTCAGCGCCCAGCCCGGGCTGACGCCGTGGTGGTGCAGCAGCAGCGCGACCCCGGCCGACACGCCGATCGCGACCGCGAAGCCGAAGAAGATGCGGCGCCGCAGCCGCCACTGCACGAACCAGCCGGCGCGCATCGCGTGGGCCAGCTCGGGGTGGTGGTGCGCCCACGGCGCGTGGCCGTGGTGGCCGTGGTGGTGGCGACGGCGGTGACGGTGGCGGCGCCACGGCGGGCTCATGGCTCGGCCGCCTCCTTGGGCATGACGTAGCCGATGCCGCGCACGGTGCGGATCCGGCGCGGCGGCCCGACGTCGTCGCCCAGCTTCTTGCGCAGCCGCGAGATGTGGACGTCGACGGTGCGCTCGCCCACCGCGACGTCGTCGCGGCCGGCCTCGGCGAGCAGCGCGGCGCGCGGCACGACCCGCCCGGCGCGCCGCATCAGCGCCACCAGGATGTCGAGCTCGAGGCCGGTCAGCTCGACCTGCGCGCCGTCGACCAGGCAGGCGCGGGCGCCGACGTCGACGACCACGCCGGCGGCGGCGAGGCGCTCGCCGGCGACCTCGGGCGCGGCGCGGCGCAGCACCGCGCGCAGCCGGGCCAGCAGCTCGCGCGACGAGAACGGCTTGGCGACGTAGTCGTCGGCGCCGAGCTCGAGGCCGACGACGCGATCGGCCTCGTCGCCGCGCGCGGTCAGCATGATCACCGGGACCCGGCCGCCGGCGCCGGCGCGGATCCGCCGCAGCACCTCGAGGCCGTCGATGCCCGGCATCATGACGTCGAGCAGCACCGCGTCGAAGGCGTCGCCGGCGAGCGCGCGCAGGCCGGCCACGCCGTCGCGGGCGTGGACCAGGGTCACGTCGTTCTGACCCAGGTAGCCGCCGAGCAGCTCGGCCAGGCGCGCGTCGTCGTCGATGAGCAGGACGCGGAGCATCGGGTTCCTCGGCGGACGATACCGCGGCGGTCAGCGGAACGGGCCGAACGACGGGCCGCGGCGGGTCTTGGCCAGCAGGTCGGCGAGCCGCTCGCGCTGGCGCTCGTCGAGCGTCTCGTGGACGCGGCCGATCGAGTCGCCGAGCTGGGTGCGCAGCTCGAGCCAGGCGGCGTCGAGGCGGTCGAGCGCGGCGTCGAACCGGGCGCGGTCGAAGGTCTCCTCGCGCAGGACCTCGGCGACGTCGGCGCGGGCGGCGCGGACCTCGTCGCGGGCGGCGCGGCCGCGCTCGCGCAGCTTGGCGCCCTCCTCGCGGATCAGCTTCTCCTGGCCCGGGGTGGTGTCGAGGATGCGCATGACGTGGCGCGCGCCGCGACCGCGGTGCCAGCCGTGGTGGCCGTGCGGGCCGTGGCCGTGCGGGTCGTCCCAGTCCGGGCCGTCCCAGCCGGGGCCGCCGCCGCCGCCGGGGCCGCCGCAGCCGGGGCCGTGGCGGTGGTAGGCGTGGTGGTGGGCCCAGTAGCGGCGCCGGTGGTGGCGCCCGACCGCGATGAAACCGAGGGCAGCGAGTCCGAGAGCGAAGCACAACATCAGGGGCCTCCTTGGGGCGTCTTGTCGATGCCCTCACCGTGGATCCCCCCTGTTGCGGCGGTGTGCGACGCTACATGAAGAAGTGTGAACGCGGCCGGCGGCCGCCGGCCCCGCCGGTCGGGCGCGACCGGCGCCGCGCGGCCAGCGCCGCGATCAGAACGCGTAGCCGACGCGGAAGTAGCCGTTGGCGAACAGCTGATCGCCGCTGTCGGTGGACGCGTTGAGGTTGCGACCGAACCCGAACGCGGCGGCGACGTTGAAGCCGCTGTCCCAGGTCGAGTGCCAGCCGACCAGCACCTGCGGGCCCACGGTCTTGGACTCGCTGGAGCCGCAGTCGTAGCAGTCGTAGGCGTAGTCGTTGTTGTCCTGGAAGTGGCGGGCGATGAAGCCGGGCTCGACGAACGCGCCCTGGTAGGTGCGGCGCAGGTAGATGGGCACGCCGACGCCGATCTCCGAGCCGGTGGTGTTGCTGTCGACCATCCGGTAGAGGTCGACGTCGCCGCGCAGGGCGATGTGATCGTTGAGGCCGTAGCTGGCCGAGACGCCGAAGATGCCGACGATCATGCCGACCGGGTTGATCGAGATGTTCGTGCGCCGGTACTTCTTGAGGTACGAGTTGGTCTCGCCGACCGGCACCAGCTGGCCGTTGATGTGCGAGACCTCGTCCCACGAGTTGGTCTGCGGCGCCGGCTCGGCGGCGGCGGCGACCACGGTGGGCGGGACCTCGGGATCGGTGGCGGCGGGCTGCGCGAGCGCGGTGGTGGCGGTGGCGGCGAGGAGGGCGGGGGCGAGCAGGAGGGAGAGCTTGCGGGGGGTCATGCCCGGCGATAGAGCAACGGTCATGCCACCGGCCGGCGAGCTGCCAAGCCTGCGGAACTGGTCACGTTCGGCGGGCGCGCTGGCGAACCCCTGACATCCGCGTCCGGGACCTCGACGTCGAGAGCCTGACAGCCGTGCCGCGATCACGGGGGATCCGCTCGGCCCCGTCGGATGGGGTTGCTGGTAGAACGTGGCAATGGACCTGGTGGGCCTGGTGGCCGTCTTGATGAGCTTCGGGATGCCCGCCTATGTCGTGAAGAAGGCACTGGAGCACCGCCGCGAGAGGCTCCGGATGGAGCTCGAGGCCAAGACCGGCGGCAGCCCCGGCGAGGTCGAGACCCTGCGCCAGGAGCGCAAGCTGCTGGTCGAGCGCATCGAGAACCTCGAGTCGATCGTGTGCAGCGTCGACTACGACCTCAACCAGAAGCTGGTGAAGCTGATCGACGAGCAGCGCATGCTGTCCGGGGCGGTGCCGGCGCTGCCGGCGGCGGGCCCGGGCGGCGCCGCCTCGGCGGCGGGCGCCAGCGGCGCACCGGCGCGCCGGCGCCGGCCGTCGCCACGCCGGCGTCCGGGGCCGCGACGCCGACGGCCGCGGCCGCGACGCCGACGTCCGGGCTCGAGCGCACGATGACCTCGCCGGTGCCCAAGGTGCGCGGGCCCGGCGACCTGCTGCCCGGCGACGTGCTCGCCGGGCGCTACCGGATCGAGCGGCTGCTCGGCCGCGGCGGCATGGGCGCGGTGTACCTGGCGCACGACGAGGTCCTCGAGGACCTCGTCGCGCTCAAGATCATCTCCAGCGCGTGGGCGTCCGACGAGCGGGCGATGATCGAGCGCTTCAAGCGCGAGGCCGCAGCGGCGCGCAAGGTGTCGTCGCCGAGCGTGATCCGCATCCACGATCTCGGCGAGGCCCGCGCCGGCCTGCTGTACCTGTCGATGGAGTACTTTCCCGGCAAGACCCTCGCCGAGGTCATCGCCGCGCGCGGCGTCGTGCCCATCGCCGACGCGATCGACATCCTCGGCCAGATCTGCGTCGGCCTGGCCGCGGCCCACGACGCCGGCGTCGTCCACCGCGATCTCAAGCCGCACAACGTCCTGGTCGGCGAGCGCAACGCGGTCAAGCTGATCGACTTCGGGCTGGCCAAGGCGGGCGCCTCGGACGGCATGACCGCGTCCGGGATGTTGATGGGCACGCCGCACTACATGTCGCCCGAGCAGGTGCGCGGTCGGCCAGTCGACGCCGCCAGCGACATCTACGCGCTGGGCGCCCTCGCCTACCACCTGTTCACCGGCCGGCCGCCGTTCGCCGGCGACAACGCGATCGCGGTCGGGTTCGCGCACCTCACCGAGACCGCGCCGCCACCGCGGCAGCTGCGGCCGGACCTGCCGGAGGCGATCGACAAGACGATCGTCGCGGCGCTGGCCAAGGAGCCGCGGCAGCGCCCGGCCGGCGCGCTGGCGTTCCGCGACGGCCTGAGCCGCGGCTGAGCCGGCTGGCGTCGGTCAGCGCGGCGCCCGCGCGGCGCCGCCGAGGAACAGCTCGATCACGCCGGCCATGACGACGTCGAGGGCGGGCTCGCCGGGCACCGACCACGCCATCAGCGCGGCGAAGACGTCGAGCAGGAAGATGTCGGCGAGCATCTGCGCCGGCAGGCCGGGGCGCAGCTCGCCGGCGGCGATCGCGGCCTCGACGTGGCCGACCAGCTCGAGGCGCAGCGGCTCGCGGTCGCGCTCGTCGGCGACCTCGGCGATGCGGCGCAGCGCGACCGCGCCGGCGTGGGGCAGCAGGCCGCGGCGCTCGCGCCAGCCGTCGGCGAAGCCGTCGCAGGTGGCGCGCAGGACGTCGCGGATGGGGCGGCCGCGCTCGATCGACGCCATGCGCGCGACGATGTCGCGGTCGCTGCGCCGGATCAGCTCGATCAGGACGTCGTCCTTGCGCGGGAAGTGGAAGTAGAACGTGCCCCGGGCGACGCCGGCCTCGCGGACGATGTCGTCGATGCTGACCGCGTCGTAGCCGCGCGTCTCGAACAGGCGCATCGCCTGGGTGAAGAGATGCTCGCGGGTCGCTTCCTTCTGGGCGACGCGGCGACTGGCCATGTCGCCCGAGGGTATCAGGCCGCGCCCTGTGGGGTGGCGCGGACGGCGCCCGCGACGTGCAGGGCGACCGCGGCGGTGGCGATCGCGGCGATGAAGGCCAGGCGCAGGCCGCGGCCGGTGCCCGGGACCGCGGTCAGCGCGACCGCGAGGTGGAAGCCGTAGAAGACCAGCCACGGGCCGTACAGCAGCGGATCGCGCGGACGGGGCCGGCGCGGCCGCGCCGCCGCGGCCAGGACGACCGCGGTCAAGAGCGCGGCGGCGACCACGGCGCCGTCGGCGACGCCGAGGGCGACCAGGCCGTGGAACGGCAGGAACGCGACCACGCCGAGGACGATCGTCGCGGCGGCGAGCGGCAGCGCCAGCCAGGCGCGGGGCGGGGCGGCGCGGCGGTCGGCGCGGCGGCCGGCCCAGCCGGTGAGCGCGGCGAGGATGCCGCCGAAGGCGAAGTGCCAGTAGTAGCTGGTCACCGGGACGCCGAGCCAGCGCGCCGCGATCTCGCCGTGGCCGTCGAACCAGCGCCACCAGCCGGCCTCGGGGCCGACGACGTCGAACGGCACGTCCATCGCGACGATCAGGACGCCGGCGGCCAGGGCCTCGGCCAGGGGCGGCAGGCCGAGGCGGCGGGCGGTGGCGATGCCGGTGTAGAGCAGCACCGGGTAGACCGCGGTGACGTAGAGCGGCAGCTGGTGGTCGTAGAACATGACCGTGAACTGGCCGTGCGCGAAGTTGTCGACGGCGTTGTAGGAGACCACCTCCATGACCAGGCCGTAGACGACGATCGTCCACCAGGTGAGGCGCGCGGTGCGATCGCCGGCGCGGTGGGCGCGGGCGGCGTGGACCCAGGTCAGCACGGCGAGGCCGAGGACGACGGCCTCGAGGCCGAGGAAGGTGCCGGCGAGCGCGGTCGGATCGTTGATGGTGATCGCGCGGGTGTCGAGCAGCGGTGTCATGACGCGGGATCCTGGTCGGGGGTGGCGGCGCGCGGCGCGGCGGCCGGGGCGGCGGCGGCGGCGGCGCGGCCGCCGCGGTAGTCGACGAAGCGCGGTCGCTCGGCGGCGCCGGCGGTGGCGGCGGTGGCGGCGGCGGCGCGGCCGCCGCGGTAGTCGACGAAGCGCGGTCGCTCGGCGGCGCCGGCGGTGGCGGCGGTGGCGGCGGCGGCGCGGCCGCCGCGGTAGTCGACGAAGCGCGGTCGCTCGGCGGCGCCGGCGGTGGCGGCGGTGGCGGCGGCGTCGAGCGGCGCGCCGCGGCCGCCGAAGACGTGCTCGCCGTAGACGCGGCCGACCCGGCGCCAGGTGCCGAAGATGCGATCCCACAGGCCGAGGGTCTGGCCGTAGTTGACGTGGAAGTGGACGTGGTGGTCGTCGTGGAAGCGCGGCGGCGGCTGCCAGGGCAGCACCGAGCCGAGGTCGACCCCGGAGTGGTCGAGCAGCGCGATCGTGTTCTGGTAGACGAGGACGACCACCAGGCCGACGACGTGGATCGGCCAGACGAACAGCGGCGCCAGCATCACGCCCTGGTAGATCGCGAACTCCAGCGGGTGCATCGCGGCGGCGGTGAACGCGGTCGGCGAGGTCCAGCGGTGGTGGACGCGGTGGACGTGGCGGAACAGGACCCGGGCGTGGAGCAGCCGGTGGGCGCCGTAGAGGACGCCGTCGGTGACGACGAAGTAGACGATCGCCGAGGCGATCGCGGCGGCCAGCGAGTGCCGCGACAGGTCGAAGTAGATCGACGACGCGCCGCCGGTGGCGACGTGGTGGGCGAACAGCCCCGACGCCACCGACGCCGCGCTCATGTTGGCGCAGCCCAGGACCAGCTCGCGGCGCCGCGCCCCGACCTTGGGCCACCGCGTCGGCTGGATCTTCCAGCGCGCGGCGTCGCCGCGGCGACGCCGGTAGTACAGCCACTCCAGCAGGCCGCCGATGCCGAGGTACATCCCGAGCCCCCCGGCGACGGCGGCGGCGACATAGCCCGCGGCGCTCATCGTGATCGCAGCCTGCGCGATCTCGATGACGAATGTCAATGACGAACGTCAATGACGTTCGTCATCCATGTACGGGTGGCTGACACCCGGAGATCGAGTGAAGTCGGTAGGTTGGGAGTGCGGCACCCGGAGCTCGGATCGGGCACGGGCACGGGCACGGGCACGGGCACGGGCACGGACCCGGAGCTCGGATCGGGCACGGGCACGGGCACGGGCACGGGCACGGGACCCGGAGCTCGGATCGGGCACGGGCAGACCCACGTACGGGTGGCTGACACCCGGAGGTGTCCGGCCGCCGGTCAGGCGGGCGGCAGGCCGAGGTCGGCGGCGCGGGTGCGCTGCCAGGCGGCGACGTCGGCGGCGGTGACGGCGTCGGCGTGGTGGAGGGTCCAGTTGAGGGCCGCGATGAGGTCGTCGGGATCCTCGAGGCCGACGGCGAGGCGGATCAGGCGGTCGAAGCCGTTGCGCGCCAGCTGGTCGGCCGGCGTGAAGTACTCGGAGACGGTCTTGTGGTGGTTGACCTTGGTGGTCAACCCGTCGAACGACAGGGCGTAGCGGACCACGACGCAGGTCGCGAGCACGTCGGCGACGTGGCGGGTGCGCTCCTCGTCGGCGCCCGCGACCCGGAACGACACGATCGACCCCGGGCGCACGTAGTCGCGCGCGATCGCCGCGGCGTCGGGGTGGCTGGCCAGCGACGGGTGGAAGACCTCGCTCACCTTCGGGTGCGCGGCCAGGAACGCGGCCACCCGGGTCGCGCCGTCGCAGCGCCGCGCGTGCGCCGCCGGCGCCGCGTCGAGGCCCTCGGCGATCGCCGCGGCGCGCCGCCAGTCGAGGATGCCGCCGCGCATCGCGACCAGATCCATCACGGCGTTGCCGAGCGATGGATCGCGGGTCGCGACGTACCCCGACAGGTCGCGGTCCTGTCCGCCCAGCGCCTTGGTGCCGCTGGCGACGACGACGTCGACGCCGGCGTCGAGCAGCGGCCGCCGCAGCCCCCACGGCGTCGCGATCGTCGAGTCGATCACCAGCTTGAGCCCGGGCGCCCGGCGCCGGCCCTCGGCGACCAGCCGCGGCAGCGCGCCGAGATCCTGCGCCCGCATCAAGGGGTTCGTGTAGGTCTCGGCGTAGACCAGCCGGGTCTCGGCGCGGATCGCCGCCGCCAGCGCGGCGTGGTCGCCGTCGTCGACGATCGTCACGGCGCCGCCGAGCCGCTGCGCCAGCCACTCCAGGTACACGCGGGTCTTGTTGTAGACCTGCCGCATCAGCACGGCGTGGCCGCCCGGCGCCATCAGCGCGTCGAGCACCAGCGCGGTCGCCTGCATCCCCGAGTCGCACAGCAGCACCGCCTGCGCCTGCTCGAGCTCGCGCAGCCGCGCCAGCAGCCGGCCGGTCAGGGTCGTGCCGTAGCGCGCGTACAGGTGCGGCAGCTCGGACCAGCAGCCCTCGCCGAGGAACATCAGCTCGCCCTTGCCCTCCTGCCACGCCACCACCCGCGCCGAGCCCAGCAGATCGAGCTGCACCGTCGGATCGCTGGGGTGCAGGTACGGCACGCCGGCGCGCCGCGCGTGGGCGTCGATCGCGGCGTGCAGCTCGCGCGTGGTCGCCGCCATCGCGGCCAGCGGCGGCCGCTCGGCCGGGCACGCGGCGGCGTCGAGCCACGCCGCGATCTCCGGCGCGCCGGCGCCGCCCGCGCCCTCGCCCGCCCCGCCCGGGCCCGCGCTCACTCCGCGACCCCCAGCCGCAGCAGGTGCTGCACCCGCCCGAGCCGCTCGACCGCGGCCTCGATGTCGCCGACCTGGGCCTCGTCGCACGGCGAGATCAGGAAGGCCAGGTGCATGCGCTCGGCCTCGCCGCGCTGGGCCCGGTTCTGGACGCTCAGCCCGGCGCGCCGGATCAGGCTGTCGACCCGGCGCGCCAGCCCGGCGTGCGGCTCGGCGGTGACCCGCAGGTAGTGGCGCCGCGGCGGCGGCCGGTGCACCGCGCCCGCGCCCGGCCGCGCCAGCGGGATCGACTGCGGCACCGGCCAGCGCACCGAGTTGTCCTGCGCCAGATCGATCAGGTCGCCGAGCACCGCGGTCGCGGTCGGCATCGCGCCGGCGCCCTTGCCGAACAGCGACAGGTCGCCCGACGACGCGCACTTGAGGTAGACCGCGTTGTACTCCTCCTCGACCGACGCCAGCAGGTGCCACGACGGCAGCAGCACCGGCTCGACCGCGAGGTCGAGGGCCGAGCCGACCCGCGCCGCCCGCGCGATCAGCCGGATCCGGAAGCCCATCGCCTCGGCGAGGTCGCAGTCGGCGGGGTCGAGCTCGCGGACGCCGCGGACGCCGAACTCGGCGGGCCGGAACCAGGCGCCGAACGCGCGGTACGCCAGGATCGACAGCTTGGCGGCGGCGTCGTGGCCGTCGAGGTCGGCCGACGGATCGGCCTCGGCGAGGCCCAGCGCCTGGGCCTCGGCCACCGCCTGCGCCATCGGCAGCTCGTCCTGCTCGAGCCGGGTGATGACGTAGTTGGCGGTGCCGTTGACGATGCCCATCAGGCTCTCGATCTCGTCGGCGCGGTGGCTGAGGTGCCGGATGATCGGCAGCGCCGCCGCCGCCGCCGCCTCGCAGTACAGCGGCGTCTCGGTGCGCTGCGCCAGCACGCCCAGCTCGGCCAGCTTGAGCGCGAGCAGCGTCTTGTTGGCGGTCACCACCGGCTTGCCCGCGGCCAGCGCGGCGTTGAGCACCGGCTCGAGCGCCATGCCGCCGGCGACCTCGACGACGACGTCGACCTCGGGATCGCTGACCAGCTCGAGCGGCCGATCGGTGCGCGGGATCATCGCCGCCAGCGGCCCGCGCTCCTTGCCGACGTCGCGCACCGCGATCCGCGACACCCGGAACCGCACGCCGTAGCGATCGGCGACCGCGACCCGCTGGCGCTCGATCAGCTCGAGCAGGCCCTTGCCGACGGTGCCGCAGCCGACCATGCCGATGCGCAGCTCGCGCAGCGGCTCGACGCCGACGCCCTCGAAGCGCGGCCGCGCCGCCGGCCGCAGCTCGCCGCGGAAGATGCCGGTGTCGCGCAGGAGCTCGGCCAGCTCGTGCTGGGACGCCAGGAACGCGTCGTGGCCGTACACCGAGTCCAGCTTCCACAGCGACGAGGTCGCGCCCACCGCCTGCAGCTCGCGGTGCAGCTCGACCTGCAGCGCCCACGGAAACAGCAGGTCGCCGGGCACGCCGATCACCAGGACCTCGGCGGTGACCTGCTCGAGCGCGGCGCGCACCGCCCGCGGATCGGCGCCGAAGTTGCCGCGGTCGATCGCCTCCGACAGCATCAGGAAGGTCCTGACCGGGAAGCGCTCGGCGAAGCGCCGGCCATGGTGATCGAGGTACTCGGCCACCGGCGGCCGGTCGAGCCCGGGCACCAGCTTGCCGAACCGGGTGTCGAGCTCGTCGCGGCCGCGGTAGGTCAGCATGCCGAGCTGTCGCGCCCGGATCATCCCGGTCTGGACGTCGCCGTTGCGCAGGCCGTCGCGGACCAGCTCGCGCTGGACGTGGCGGGTCGCGGTGCCCCAGCCGTCGGGCCGCAGCCCGGCCGAGATCGTGATCAGCCGCGCGCACCGCGCCGGATAGCGCACCGCCAGCGCGACGCCGACCATGCCACCGAGGCTGGCGCCGACGAACGTCACCGGCACGGTGCAGCCGATGCCGTCGAGCCAGCTCGCGACCAGATCGGCGAGGCCGAGCACGCTGACCGCCGGCGCCGCGGCGTCGGCGTCGGCCAGGCCGCGCCAGGTCGAGCCGTTGCTCGGCCAGCACGGGCACAGCACGGTGTGGCGCGCCGGATCGATCAGATCGGGCGCCCGCAGCGCCGGCCACCACGCGTCCTGGCCGCCGTCCTCGGGCCGCTTGCCGTCGCCGAACGGGAACGGTGACGCGGTGATGCCACCGACCACGACCACCACCGGCGCGCTGCCGACCTCGGGCCCGTAGGCCCAGCCGCCGAGCTCGACGTCCTCGAGCCGGTGGCCGTCGATCTCCATCATCGCCCGCGACACCACGAGGCGGCGGGGGCGGAGGGCGGCGGCGACGGCGGGTTCGGCGGACATGGGCGGCCTATCTTGGCCCCGACCCCGCTTCGACGCCACAGGGACCCGCCTCCCCCGTGCTACATAGCAGGCGTGGCGACCACCACCGCGCCGGGCTTTCCGGAGGAGGCATTTCGCGCCCTGGTCCGGGCCGCCCCCGACGGCGTCGTCGTCGCCGCGGACGACGGCACGATCCTGCTGGCCAACCCCGAGCTCGAGCACCTCACCGGCTACGACGCCGGCGAGCTGATCGGCAAGTCGATCGATCGGCTGGTCCCCGACGCGGCGCGCGCCGGCCACGCCGCGCAGCGAGCGACGTTCACCTCCGCGGCCAGCAAGCGGCCCATGGGCGCCGGGCTCGAGCTGTGGGCGCGCCGCAAGGACGGCACGCTGCTCGCGGTCGAGATCATGCTGGCGCGGATGTCCCTGGCCGGGCTCAGCGCGACCGTCGCGTTCGTGCGCGACGCCACCGACCGGCGTCGCCAGCAGGAGGCGCTGCACGCCCACCAGGCCGAGCTCGAGCACGCCAACGCCGCCGCCGAGGCCGCCAACCGCGAGCTCGAGGCCTTCAGCTACTCGGTGGCCCACGACCTGCGCTCGCCGCTGCGCAGCATCGACGGCTTCAGCCAGGCCCTGCTCGAGGACTACCACGACGACCTCGACGCCGCCGGCCGCGAGTACCTGCGGCGGGTCCGCGCCGCGGCCCAGCGCATGGGCTCGCTGATCGACGACCTGCTGGCGCTGGCCCGGCTGTCGCGCAGCGAGCTGCACCGCGAGCAGGTCGACGTCGCGCGCCTGGTCCGCGACGTCGAGGCGCGGCTGCGCCTCGTCCACCCCGAGCGCCAGGTCGAGCTCGCGGTCGACGACGACCTCGTGATCGACGCCGACCCGCGCCTGCTGCAGGTCGCGCTCGAGAACCTGCTCGGCAACGCCTGGAAGTTCAGCCGCGACCGCGACGTCGCCCACGTCTCGGTCCGCCGCGACGGCGCCGCGATCGTCGTCCGCGACGACGGCGTCGGCTTCGACATGGCGCACGCCGCCGCGCTGTTCGCGCCGTTCAAGCGGCTCCACAGCGTCCGCGACTTCGAGGGCACCGGCATCGGCCTGGCGACGGTGGCGCGCGTCGTCCACCGTCACGGCGGCCGGATCTGGGCCGAGGCCAGCCCCGGCGAGGGTGCCGCCTTCTTCTTCACGCTCCGAGAGGACGAACCATGAGCAACGGCACGATCCTGCTCGTCGAGGACAACCCCGACGACGAGCTGCTGACGCTGCGCGCGTTCAAGAAGAACCACATCATGAACCCCGTGGTGGTCGCGCACGACGGCGTCGAGGCGCTGGACTGGCTGTTCGGCACCGGCGCCCACGACGGCCGCGACACCTCGGTGGCGCCGCAGGTCATCCTGCTCGACCTCAACCTGCCCAAGCTGTCGGGCCTGCAGGTGCTCGAGCAGATCCGCGCCGACGACCGCACCCGCCTGGTCCCGGTCGTCGTCCTGACCTCGTCGCAGGAGGAGGAGGACATGGTCCGCAGCTACACGCTGGGCGCCAACAGCTACGTCCGCAAGCCGGTCGACTTCGCCGAGTTCATCGAGGCCGTCAAGGGCCTGGGCCTGTACTGGCTGCTGATCAACCAGACCGCGCCGCGCCACGGCTGAGCCGGCGCTGCGACACCTGGCCGCGGGCGGTTGCAGCGGCTAAGGTGGTGACCACCTTCGAGGGGCTGATGTCACGACCGCTGCGGGTGCTGTTCATCGAGGACACCGAGGACGACATGCTGCTCGTCCTCCGCGAGCTGCGCCGTGGCGGCTTCGCGCCCGACTGGCTGCGCGTCCAGGACGCCGCCGAGCTGTCGACCGCGCTGGCCGAGGCCTGGGAGCTGGTGCTGTGCGACTTCACGCTGCCCGGCTTCGGCCCGATGGCCGCGCTCGAGCAGGTCCGCGAGCGCCGCGGCGACGTCCCGTTCATCGTCGTGTCCGGCACGATCGGCGAGGAGGCCGCGGTCGAGCTGCTGCGCGCCGGCGCCCACGACTTCGTCCTCAAGGATCGCCTGGCCCGGCTGGTGCCCGCGGTCGATCGCGAGCTGCGCGAGGCGCTCAACCGGGTCGAGCTGCGGCGCGCCGAGGACGCCCTGGCCCGGGTCGAGAAGCTGCGCGCCCTCGGCCAGATGGCGACCGGCATCGCCCACGACCTCAAGAACGTGCTCAACCCGCTGGGCCTGCACCTCGAGCTGGTCGACCGCGCGCTGCGCCGCGCCGGCGTCGACTCGCACGCGTCGGTCGCGACGATGCGCGAGATCATGCAGCACGGGGTCGCGACGATCGACCGGCTGCGCGCGTTCTGCCGCCAGGAGCCCGACGGCCCGGCCGAGCCCGTCGATCTCCTGACCACCGCGCGCGCCGCGCTCGAGCTGGTGCGGCCGCGGACCGACGGCGGCGTCCGCGTCGAGCTACGCGACCACGCCTACGACGTCGGCACCGTGCCGGGCCGCCGGGCCGACGTCATCGACGCGGTCGTCAACCTCGCGATCAACGCGATCGAGGCGGTCAGCGACGCCGGCGGCGGCGCCGTCACGATCCGCACCGGCAGCGACGACGACGCCGCGTGGATCGAGGTCACCGACGACGGCCCCGGCATGCCGCCGGACGTCGAGGCCCGGGTGTTCGAGCCGTTCTTCTCGACCAAGGGCACCCAGGGCACCGGCCTCGGCCTGGCCAACGTCTTCGCGACGATGCAGCGCCACCACGGCGACGTCGTGCTCGACACCGGCCTCGGGCGCGGCACCCGCTTCCAGCTCCGGTTCCCGCGCGCGGCCGCGGCCGGGCCCGCCGTCAGCGGCTGATTCTCCGGCGGCGGCGCGGCGCGGGCCACCGGATCCGGATGGTGCCGGCCGCGAAATCCACCTCACGCGCGACGCGCCGTCACCCACCGATCGCGGGCTCGCGCCGACGACGGTCGGCAGCGGCGACGCACGTGCCCGCCTGGTCGCGATCGCGCGCGTCGGCACGCCCGAGGACAAGGACCTCGAGGTCACGCTCACCGGCGACCGGCTCCGATCACCGGCAAGCGCGAGCACGAGGAGGAGACCAAGGGCGACACGATCTACACCTGCGAGCGCTCGTCCGGCTCGTTCAGCCGCGCCTTCACCCTGCCCGCCGGCGTCGACGCCGAGCACTGCCGCAACGAGCTCGAGGACGGCGTCCTGACCCTGGCGATGCCGAAGCGGCCCGAGGCGCAGGCCAAGAAGATCCCGGTCGCGGTCGGCAAGGCCAAGTCCTGACGGTCAGCGCGGGCGAGCTCGACCGCGGCGGCAGCGAGCGCGTCCCGGGGCGACCGGTTCGACGCCGGCTCGATCGCGCAACCGCGGCGACCGTGGCGCGCCGGGCGCGCAAGGGGTGCGCGCCACCGCGCGGGTCGGCCGCCGGGCGGCCCCCCGGCGGGCCCGGCGGCGCACGGTTCGTGCAAGGTCACCGGGCATGCGCGCACGCGACGATGGCGTCCGCCTGACCTTCCTGGGCGCGGCCCGCGAGGTGACCGGATCGATGCTGCTGCTCGAGGTCGGCGACCGGCGCGTCGTGATCGACTGCGGCATGTTCCAGGGCCGCCGCGCCGAGTCACGCCAGCGCAACCGCCACCTGCCGCGGGTCGCGCTCGACGCCGACGCCGTCATCCTGACCCACTCCCACATCGATCACTCGGGCAGCCTGCCGGTGCTGGTCCGCGACGGCTTCGCCGGCGTCGTCCACACCACGTCGGCGACCCGCGACCTGTGCGCGTACATGCTGCGCGACGCCGCGCGCATCCAGGAGGCCGACGCCGAGTACCTCAACCGCAAGCACGCCGACGATCCGAGCTGGGAGCCGATCGTCCCGATCTACACCGAGGACGACGCGCTGGCCGCCCTCGATCGGTTCGTCGCGGTGCCGTACCACCGCCGCTTCGAGCCGGTGCCGGGCGTCTCCGTGACGCTGCTCGACGCCGGCCACATCCTGGGCTCGGCGCAGGTCGTGATCGACGTCGTCGATCGCGGCGCGCCCCGGCGCGTCGTCGTGTCCGGCGACCTCGGCCGCCCGGGCCTGCCGATCATCCGCGACCCCGAGACGCCGCCGCGGCCGATCGATCTGCTGGTCATGGAGAGCACGTACGGCAACCGGGTCCACGCGCCGATCGCGGGCATGCACGACGACCTGGCGCGGGTGATCGGCGCGACCATCGAGCGCGGCGGCAAGGTCGTCATCCCCGCGTTCGCGGTCGGTCGCACCCAGGAGCTGCTGGTCGCGCTGGGCGAGCTGTTCCGCACCGGCGCCCTGCCGCGGATCCCGGTCTACATCGACTCGCCGCTGGCGATCGACGTCACGACCGTCTTCCAGCTCCACCCCGAGTGCTTCGACGCGCCGACCCGGCGTCGGCTCGACGAGGACGGCGAGCTGTTCCGCTTCGCCGGGCTGCACGTGACCCGGACCCGCGAGGAGTCGATGGCGATCAACGCCCAGGGCGGCCCGGCGGTGATCCTCGCCGGCTCCGGCATGGCCGAGGGCGGGCGCGTCCTGCACCACCTGCGCAACCTCGTCGGCGACCCGCGCAACACCGTGCTGATCGTCGGCTTCATGGCGCAGCACACGCTGGGCCGGCGCCTCGCCGAGCGCCGCCCACGGGTCAAGATCTGGGGCGTCGAGCGCGATCTGCTCGCCGAGGTCCAGGTCCTCGACGCCTTCAGCGCCCACGCCGATCGCGACGACCTGATCGCCTACGCCACCACCGCCGAGCCGCGCCGGCTGATCCTGGTCCACGGCGAGCCCGAGGAGCAGGACCCGCTGGTCGCGACGCTGACCGGCCGCGGCCTGCGCGCCCACGCCGCCGAGCGCGGCGAGACGGTGACGCTCGACGGCGCCTGAGGAGGATGTCATGCCCACCGCCCCGATCCCGAGCTGGCTCACCGCCGTCGTCGCGACCACCGCGGCGGTCGCCGCGTGTCACCGCGAGCGCCCGCCCAACGACGCCGCGCGGGCGCCGACGGCGCCGGCGGTCGCGATCGCGCGCGACACCCCGCTGCCCCACCTGGCCCGGCAGCTGCTCGCGCCGCGCATGCGACGCCACGCGATCGAGATCGAGGCCCTGCAGGCCGCGGTGCTGTCGGTCGACCGGGTCCGCGTCGTCGACGCGGCGCGCGCGATCCTGGCCGAGCCGCGCCTGGCCCGGCCGTCGACCAGCGCCGGCGAGACCCTCAACGACGCCCTGCCCGAGACGTTCTTCACCTACCAGGACGACCTGGTCGCCGCGACCCGCGCGATCGCCGCGGCCGCCGCCGACGGCGACGACGCCGCGATGGCCCGGGCCTACGGCGATCTCAACGCCGCGTGCGTCGGCTGCCACGCGGTCTACCGCGATCTACCGGGCGAGCCGTCGGCCCCCTGAGCGTCGGCCGCGCCGCCCGGCGCCGCGCCCGGCGCCACGTCGGCCCGCCAGCGCGCGCGCGTCCACGACAGGAAGTCCAGGAACGTGGG
Organism: Kofleriaceae bacterium; assembly: GCA_020633495.1. Lineage (GTDB taxonomy): Bacteria > Myxococcota_A > Polyangia > Haliangiales > Haliangiaceae > WYBA01. The sequence continues at coordinate 32,686 of JACKDR010000010.1, forward strand.
CTTGTCCGAGGCCCCCTTGAGGCCACCGATCGGGACGCCGTCGCGCCCGACCGCCAGCACCGTCGGCACGCCGCGGACGCCGAGGCGGCGCGCGTGGAACTGGCCCTCCGACGAGTCGAAGTCGTAGCGCTCGAACGTGATCCCCTGCAGCGCGGCGACGACCTCGGGATCGCCGAGGACCTGCTCGAAGCGCCGGCACGGCTTGCACCACGACGCGTAGAACTCGACGACGAGCGGCTGGTCGCGCTGGGTCGCGCGCGCCACCGACTGGTCCCACGAGCTCGCGCACGACGTCAGCGCCGCGCCGGCGAGGACGGCGAGGACGGCGAGGACGGCGGCGCGGCGCGGCATCCGACGACGCTAGCACCGCGCCGCGGCCGCCGCGCCGGCAAGATCCGGCGCACCTGCGACGGCGCGCGCCCCCCCGCGCGACCCCGACGTCACGCCACCTCGCGCCGACCCGCGGTACCCTGACCGCATGCCGAGGCTCATCACGATCGCCACGCTGGTGCTCGCCAGCTCGTCGCTGGCCGCCGGCGTCGCGGCCGCCGGGCCGATCCCGACCAGCGTCGACGACCACCGCGCCACCGTCGGCTTCGACGTCGGGGTCGCGGCGTCGAGCGGCGACACCCCGTCGCTGGCGGTGGCGGCGCAGGCCGGCGCGCGGCTCAGCCCGCGCGTCGCGGTGGTGGCACGGCTGTCGCTGGTCCAGCTCGGCGACACGATCCTGTCGTTCCTGGGCCCGGCGCTGCAGAGCTGGGTCACCGACCGGATCCTCGTCGCCGGTGGCCTCGGCCTCACGATCGACGGCCCCTACGACACGGTCGACGGCAGCTCGACGCTGTCGATCGGCGACGGCCCGGCGGTGTCGGCCCGCGCCGGCGTCGCGGTGCTCGCGCGCCCGTCGGGAGCGCTGATGGTCTCGATCGAGGGCCTGGCCCTGCTGGCCGGGGACGGCGAGACCCTGGTCGCGGCGGCGCAGCTCGGCTGGCAGTACTAGCGGCGCGACCGCGACCCGACCGCGACCGCGCCCCGCCGACGCTCGCATGTAGCGGGCCAAGCAGCTCGGACGCGATCGCGTCATCACGACGACCGCTGACGCCGCCGAGGCGCGTGCCGCCGCCGAAACGACGCACGGCCGCGCGGGGAGACCGCGCGGCCGTGTGCCGCCGCCGCCATGGCGTGCCGTGGGATCGACCCGGGGCGGGTTCAGGTCGACGGCTTGTCGGCGAGCAGGCCGGCCCAGCCGTCCTTGCCGACGACGAGGCGGACCTCGTCGACGTGCTCCGCGACCTTCTCGAGGGTCTCGAGCCGCTTGAGGTCGAGCAGCAGCGGGTGGTCGGCGATGACGCGCGCGGTGTTGGCCATCGACCGCATCGCCGACGCCTCCTCACGACGGAGGATGACGTTGGCGGCCGCGGCCTTCTCGGCCTCGATCACGCGGTTGAGCAGCGTCTTCATCTCGCCGGGCAGGACGACGTCCTTGACGCCGACGCGGTGGACCGCGACGCCGAGCGCCTGGGCGCGCGGCACGACCTGCGCCTCGAGCGCGCGGGTCATGGCGTCGCGGCCCTCGAGCAGCTCGTCGAGGGTCACGCCGGCGACGAAGTCGCGGGCGGCGAGCTGGACCTCGAGGTACAGCGCGTCGCGCACGTCGGCCACCGCGTGCACCGACACCGGCAGATCGGTCGGCGCGTACTCGACGGTCAGGGTCAGGCGCAGCGTGACCTTGTCACGCGTCATCAGATCCTGGCCCGGCACGTTGACCTGCTGCAGGCGGGTGTCGAGCAGCGTCACCGCGACGCGCGCCTCCGGGTGCGACCAGAACAGGTAGCGACCCGGGCCGAGCTGCTCGGCGAACCGACCGGCCACGTACTTGAGGCCGCGCTGGTGCTGGAGCACGGTGACCTCGACCAGCTCGCCGGCCGGGATCACCGCCCGCAGCTCGTCGGTCAGCTCGGGGACCGGCTGGTCGACGTCGAGGACGCGCAGCTCCACCGACGGATCCACGGTCCAGAACCGGTGGATGCCGGGGCGCAGGTAGCGGACCGGGCGGCCGTTGCGCGACAGCACGCCGCGCTGCCGCGGACCGAGGCTCGCCTCGCCGTACCAGCCGACCGGCAGCAGGCCGCGCAGCTCGGCCGGCGCGTCGAAGACGAGCTCGGCGAGCTTGAAGCGCGTGACCGTGTAGCCGGCGCCCCAGTAGCGGTGACGACCGGGCTCGAGCGCGGCCACGGGGACGCCGTGGCGCAGCAGGATCGCGCGCTCGTCGAGGGGGACGTGGAATGTGGTGGGCATGGGATGACTCCTTCGGAAGCGGCGCCGCGCGGGCGCGCGACACCGAGAGACGAAAGGGTGGCCGGGGGCAGCCGGGCCGACCGCGCCGGCGCCCGAGCCGTGGCTCGAGCGGCGGACGTGGGGGAACCGGGCGGCGCGGGCGGCGAGGGACGGCTCCGGGCGTCGCGACGCGGGCACGGCGCCGGGGTCGCGGGCAACGAGAGACGTGCGGCTCGACGCCGGAGTCGTCACGGGTGAGCTCCTCCGTCGACGACGTGCGTCGACGGGCTCGCTCGGGCCCGACCGCCTCCGACCGGCTCAGAGTTTTCGCTGGTGTTCAGGCAGCGTTGGACGCTGGGATGAGCAGCCCAGTGTGGCGACCCGTGCCACACCGGCCCCGTGAGTCGAACGCGCGATCGAAGATCGCTGGTGGGGCCGGAGGGAGTCGAACCCTCTTGTCCGGGTGACGGGACTGCACGCCGGGACGCGGCCACCGGACGCGCGGAGGAGATCCGTTCAGGGATCCGCCGCGCGCGGCACCGTGCCGGTCACGATGGCTTCGTCGCCACCGAGAGGCGCCCCCGCCAGGGCATCACCACCCGAGGACAGCGGGCGGCGATGAACTGCTTCTACGGATCGCCGCGCGATCCGTCAAGCAGGAATTCGCAACCGCGCGCGCCGCTTCGGCTTCGTCACACCGCGGTCGACGGGCCCCAGATGAACCGCCAGGCCCGACGGACCCCGTTCCGCACGTCCTCGACCGCCAGGTAGAAGCACGGCACCACCAGCAGCGACACCATGACCGACAGCAGGATGCCGAAGCCCAGCGACACCGCCATCGGCACCAGGAACCGGGCCTGCATCGACTTCTCGAGGATCAGCGGGGCCAGGCCGACGAACGTGGTCGACGAGGTCAGGAAGATGGGCCGGAACCGGATCTGGCCGGCCGCCACCGCCGCCTCGCGCGCGGTCATGCCCTGCTCGCGCAGCCGGTTGATCGCGTCGATGAAGACGATCGAGTCGTTCACCGCGACGCCGGCCAGCGCGACGATGCCCATCATGCTCATCAGGCTGAGGCTGAAGCCGAGCACCAGGTGACCGACCACCGCGCCGACCAGGCCGAACGGGATCACGAACATGATGATGATCGGCTGGATGTAGCTGCGGAACACCACGGCGATCAGCGCGTACATCACCAGCAGCGCGGCGAGCATGCCCATGGCCAGGCTCTTCATGGTCTCGGCCTGCTCCTTCTGCTCGCCGCCCATCGACCACGTGAGCTGCGGGTAGTGGGCCTTGAGCGTGCGCAGGACGTCGGTCTTCAGCTTGGCGACCACCTCGTTGGCGTTGCCCTGGGCCTGATCGATGTCGGCGGTGACCGACACCGCGCGGCGGCCGTCGATGCGCTTGATCTCGACGTACGACTCGCCGCGATTGACCTCGGCGATCGCGCTCAGCGGCATCTCGGCGCCGCTGGGCGTCCGGATGATCAGATCCTCGAAGGTCTGCTCGGTGGTGCGCTCGTCCTCGGGCAGCCGGACGTAGACCCGGACCTCGTCGCGGCCGCGCTGCAGGCGCAGCGCCTCGGCGCCGAAGAACGCGGCGCGGACCGCGCCGGCGACGGTGAAGGCGTTGAGCCCGGCGGCCTTGCCCTCGGGCAGGATCCGCAGGTCGAGCTGCTGCTTGCCGTCGGGGTAGCCGTCGTCGATGTCCTTGACGCCCTGGAAGGTGCCGAGCTGGGTCGCCAGCTCGCGAGCCGCCTCGCGCAGCTTGTCGGGATCCGGGTGCGACAGCTGGACCTCGATCGCCTTGCCGCCGGAGAACCCGGTCGTGTACGTGACCTCCATCGTGTCGATGCCGGGGAACGTGGCCAGCTTGGCGCGCCACTCGCGCGCGATCTGATCGGCGTGCACCGAGCGCTCGTCGATCGGCACCAGCGACAGCTGGACCTGGACGATGTGGCCACCGGTCGAGGACCCGAACGACATGCCGCGCTGCTGCATGCTCGAGCCGACCTGCGAGAAGATGCCCTTGGAGATCTTGGGCCCACCGTGGGCGGCCAGGACGTCCTCGGCCGCGGTCACCATCGCCTGCTCGAGCTCGCGCGTGCGCTCGACCGAGGTCCCGAACGGCAGGTGGGCCTCGAACGTCACCTGGTCGGCCTCGATCTCCGGCATGAACGTGAACTTGATGTGGCCGCCGCCGACCACGCCGCACGTGGTCATCAGCACCGACAGCGCGATCGCCAGGGTCAGGTAGCGGCGCCGCGTGGTCAGCCGCAGCATCGGCGCGTAGACCCGACGCACGAACCAGTCGAGGCCGTGGCGGAAGAACGCCTGGCGGTGGTCGATCCAGCGCAGGATGCCGCCCTTGCTCTCCTTGGAGTGCGCGAGGTGAGCGGGCAGCACGAACATCGACTCGAACAGCGAGAACGCCAGGACGCTGATCACGACGATCGGGACGTTGCGGAAGAACTTGCCGGCGACGCCGGGCACGAACAGCATCGGCGCGTACGCGACCATCGTCGTGCCGACCGCGAAGATCACCGGCACGACGACCTCGCGCAGGCCCAGGATCGCGGCCTCGAGCCGGTTGTGGCCCTCCTCGCGGTAGCGCTGCACCGCCTCGCCGACGTTGATCGCGTCGTCCACCACCATGCCGAGGGTGAGGATGAACGCGAACAGCGAGATCATGTTGATCGAGACGTCGGCCTGGGGCAGCAGCAGCATCGAGCCCAGGAACGACACCGGGATGCCGATCGTCACCCAGAACGCCAGGCGCAGCTCGAGGAACAGGCCGAGCAGGATGATGACCAGGACCAGGCCCTGCATCGCGTTGTGCTTGAGCAGGTCGACGCGCTGGGCGTAGAGCTCGCTGGTGTCGAACCACACCGAGGTGTGCAGGCCCTCGGGCAGGATGCTGCGGGCGTGGTGCAGGTAGCCGCGCGCCGCCTTGGCGACGTCGAGGGGCTTCTCGTCGCCGACCCGGAAGACGTTGATCATGACGGCGCGCTGGCCGTCGAAGTACGCGGTCTGATCGGTGTCGGCGAAGCCGTCGGTGATCGTCGCGATCGCGCCCAGCTTGACCTCGGTGCCGTCGGGCTGCGACAGCACGGTGATCGACGCCAGCTCCTCGGCGGTCTCGCGGCGCTCGGTGGTGCGCAGCAGGATCTCGCCGCCGGCGGTCTTGATCTGGCCGGCCGGGGTCTCGACCGACGCCGCCTTGATGATCAGCGCCACCTGCTCGAGCGTCAGGTGGTAGCGGCGCAGCGTGTCCTCGGGGATCTCGATCGAGATCTCGGGCGCCGGCAGGCCGGACACCTCGACGGTGGTGATGTCGCCGAGCTGCAACAGGTCGTCGCGCATGCGCTCGGCCCAGACCTTGAGGACCTCGGGCGGCTGATCGCCGTAGAGCACCAGCGACAGGGTCTGGAACCGGTTGGTGGCCTCGAAGATGTTCGGCTTCTCGGCGGCCTCGGGAAACGTCGTGATGCGGTCGACGGCCGCCCGGACCTTGTTGAGCGCCTCGTCGGTGTTGGTGCCGAGCTGGAGCTCGACGACGATCGCCGCGTGGTTCTCGCTCGACGTCGAGGTCACCTGCTTGACGCCGTCGATGCCGCGGACCGCCTCCTCGGTGACCAGCGTGACGCCCTTCTCGACCTCCTCGGGGCTGGCGCCCGGGTAGGCGACGTCGATGACGATGATGTCGAGCTCGACCTCGGGGAAGACCTCCTGGCGGATCGACAGCAGCGACAAGAGGCCGCCGGCGATGATCACGAGGATCAGGATGTTGGCGGCCACCGGGTTGCGGGCGAACCAGGCGAACGCGCCCTTCTTGGTGACGTCCTCGCCGGTCTTGCCGCCGAGGGTGCGGGGGCCGCGATCGGGATCCGGGCTCGGCGCCTTGACGACCTTCGCCTCGGGGATGTCGCCGGGCTCGCTCATCTCAGTTGGCTCCCGTGCCGGCGTTCGCACCTGCGGCGGCGGGCGCCCCGGCGGTGGCGTCGAGCGCGGGCGCCGCACCGCCGTCGGTGGCGACCGGCGCGGCGGGGGCGGCGGCGCCGGCGCGGCGGACCTTCATGCCGTCGACCGGGCCCGGCACCGGCGAGGTCACGACCTCGGCGCCGTCGGCGACGCCGCGGACCAGGACGCTGTCGCGGCGGCGCCAGACGACGTCGACGGTGACGAACTTCAGGTGGTCGCCGTCGACCACCCAGACGGTGTCGTCGCCGCGCAGCGCCAGCCGCGGCACCTCGACGACGTCGTCGAGCTGGTGGCCGGCGATGCGGACGTCGACGTAGGAGTTCAGCAGCAGCGGCAGCCCGGGATCGCCCTCGCGCAGGGCGTCGGTCACGCCCAGCGGATCGCGGATCTCGATCAGCAGCTGCGCCATCCGGCCCACCGCGTCGACCGCGCCGACCAGCCGGATCACCCGGCCGTGGCGCGCGATGGTCTGGGTGCCCAGGTGCTGCTCGATCGTGACCACCGAGCCGGCGTCGTCGGCGACGCCGCGCACGCCCGGGATGTCGATCCAGCTCAGGCGCTGCATCGGCACCGCGACCTTGACCCAGAACGCGTCGGTGCCGACCAGCACCGCCAGCGGCGACCCGGGCCCGACCTGCTGGCCGAGGTCGACGTCGCGCGACACCACCATGGCGTTGAACGGCGCCACGATGCCGGCCTTCGACACCGCCAGCTTGGCGCGGCGCAGGCCGCTGTCGGCGGCCTTGACCGCGCCCTCGGCGGCCTTGATCTGGGGATCACGCGCGGCCACCGAGCCCTCGGGCGGCTTCTCGCCGAACGCCTCCCACTCCTTCTCGGCGACCCGGCGGCGGCTCTTCTCGACCTCGAGCTGGCTGGCGGCCAGCGACACCTGCGCCGCCTGCTGCTCGACCGCGAGCTGGTAGTCGCGAGCGTCGACCTTGAGCAGCGCGGTGCCGGCCTTGACCCGGGCGCCGGGCTCGAGGTTGCTGTTGATCCAGGTGACCCGGCCCGCGACCTCGGCGCCGATCAGCACCTGCCGCGCCGCCTGCACCGTGCCCGAGGCCTCGACCTCGACCTTCTGGGTGGTGGCGTGGACCGGCTCGGCGGTGACGAACGGCGAGGTGTCGGCCTCGGGCGCGCGCTTGGCCTGCGGCTTGGACTTGATCAGCGAGACCATGACCATCATGCCGAGCGCGAGCACCCCGACGACGATGACGCCGCGGATGATCATGCGCACCGGGCCGATCTTGGGCGGCGCGTCGGCGGGGGTCACGGGGGTCGAGACGTCGGCGTCACTCATCGCGGCTCTCCGGAGGCTCCGTCGGTGCCCGGCGCGGCCAGCGTGGAGGTCCACGTCCCGCCCAGGGCCCGGTACAGGGTCACGCGCAGGCTCAGCAGCGTGCGCTGCGCCTGCAGGATGTTGAGCGCCACCGCCTGCTCGGCCTGGATGGCGTTGAGGACCGGCAGGTAGTCGATCTGGCCCTCGCGGTAGCTGGTGCGCGCCTCGCGCACCATCGCCGCGGCGATCTCCTGCTGGCCGGTCAGCTCGGCGATCAGCGCCTGCTGGTGCGCCTCCTGGATCAGCGCCGAGTCGACCTCGATCATCGCGGTCAGCAGGGCCTTGCCGTAGCCCGCGAGCCGCTCCTTGACCACCGCCTCGGTGCGATCGACCTCGGCGGCGCGCCGGCCGTGGTCGAACAGCGGCGCGGTCACCGACGCCAGCAGCGAGTACAGCGGCGTCTTGATGAGATCCACCAGGCTCTGCGAGCCCAGGCTGAGCGCGGCCTGTAGCCGCAGCCCGGGCAGCCGGTCGGCGACCGCGACCGCGACCCGGTAGTCGGCGGCCTCGACCTGACGGCGGGCGGCGCGGACGTCGGGGCGACGCTCAAGCAGCGACGCCGGGACGCCCACCGCCGGCACCGGCGGCGGCGCCGGCAGCGCCTCGGGGGCGCCGTCGAGCAGCGCCGCGGCCTCGGGCACGGTGATCGCGAGCAGCGCGGCGAGCCGGCCGTAGAGGCCGTCGAGCGCGAGGTCGACGCCGTCGAGCTGGGCCCGGGTGGCCGACACCAGCGACCGCTGCTGGTAGACGTCGAGCGCCGAGCCCAGGCCCTCGCGGAACTGGGTCTCGAGGATGTCGAGCGACTTGCCGTTGAGCTCGAGCTGGGTGGTCAGGAGGGCGCGCCGCGCCTTCTGCCAGCGCGCGTCGAGCCAGGCCTCGGTGACCGAGGCCGCCCGTCATCGCGATGGCCTCGACGCCGTCGCGGGCGGCGACCAGGTCGCGCTCGCTGGCCGCCGCGCCGGAGCCGACCTTCTTCCACAGGTCGACCTCGTAGGCGGCGCCGAGCGAGGCCTGAAACGAGTTGCTGGCCACGGTCAGCTCGCCGGTCGGCTCGGGGAGCACGAACCGGTTCTTCTGTCGCGCCGCCGACAGCGTCGCGTTGATCTCGGGCAGCTTGGCCGACCCGGCCTCGATCAGGATCGCGCCGGCCTGCTCCAGCCGCGCCCACGCCGCCGCCAGATCGAGGTTGTCGGCGAGCGCGCGATCGATCGCGGCGTCGAGCCCGGGATCCTCGAACACCGTCCACCATCGGTCGGGCGCGGCGGCGTCGCCGCCGGTGGTGCCGTACGCCGCCGGCACCGCGATCGGCGGCGGCGGGTCGAGCTTGACGTCGTGCAGGCGACAGCCGGTCGCGGTCACGAGGCAGACCGCGGCGGCGATCACGGGAGCGAGGCGCTGGCGATCCACGTCCATGTGAGGTGCCGGAGAGTAACAGTCGGTTTCACGGGGCCAAGCGGCCGAGCTGGCACGCTTGCAGGACGACGGTACCGGCGCGGTGTTGCGCACACGCGGCGGCTTCCGTGAAGAAAGGTGAAGGCCGGGGCCGCTGCGCATCAGTTCACGTGCACGGTGACGTCGGCCGACATGCCGGGGCGCAGCGCGACCCCGGGATCGTCCTTCCAGACGATCTTGACCGGCACCCGCTGCACCACCTTGACGTAGTTGCCGGTGGCGTTGTCGGGGGGCAGCAGCGAGAACCGGGCGCCAGTCGCCGCCGACAGGCTGTCGACCACGCCGTGGAACGTGCGGTCCGGGAACGCGTCGAGCTCGATCTCGACCGGCTGACCGGGCTTGATCGCGCCGACCTCGGTCTCCTTGAAGTTGGCGATCACGTAGGTCTCGTCGGGGACCACCGCGACCACGGTCTGGCCGGGCGCCGCGGTCTGGCCGGCGCGCACCGCCAGCTTCGACACCGTGCCCGCGATCGGCGCCTTGACCACGGTCTTGGCCAGGTTGTCGCGCGCCTGCTCGAGCGCGACCTCGGCGGCGGCGACCCGCGCCCGCGCCAGGTGCGCGGCGGCCTGGACGGCGCGGACCTGGGCGTCGACCGGCTCGCTCTGCGCGACCCGGCCGCGGGCCTCGGCGACGCCGGCCTCGGCGAGGCGCTGCTGCTCGCGCGCCGCGGCGACCTGGGCCTGGGCCTGGGCCACCGCCGACGCCGCCGCGTCGTGGGCCGAGGTCGCGGCGTCGAGCTGGGCCTGGGGCAGCGCGCTCTGCTCGAACAGCTTCCGGGTCCGCACGAAGTCGACGTCGACCCGGGCCAGCTCGGTGCGGGCGCGGTCGAGCGCGGCCTCGGCGACCTTGACCTGCGCCGCCGCGCTGCGGACGCTGGCGCTCGACGCCGACAGGTGGGCCTCGGCCGACGACTTGCCGCCGCTGGACGACGCCGTCACGACCTCGATCTGGGCCTCGGCGGCCTCGACCTGAGCGCGGGCGGCGTCGAGGTCGGCCTCGGCCTGGCGGACCTTGATCTCGTAGTCGGCCGGATCGATCTCCAGGATCGGATCGCCGACGGCGACCCGCTGGTTGTCGGTGACCGCGACCCGCACGACCGGGCCGCCGACCCGCGCCGCGACCATGACGACGTCGGCGTCGACCATCGCGTTGTCGGTGGTGACCTTGCCGCGCATCCACCAGCCGTGGACGAGGTACGCGGCGATCGCCAGCGCGGCGACGATGCCGAGGATGACGAAGGCGCGGGCGCCGCGGCGGCGAGGCGCCGGCGCCGCGCCGGGCGACGTGGCAGTGGGTTCGGGGGGCATGACTACTCCAGCGAGGTCTCGATGTGGGCCGGCGCGGCGGTGCGCTGGACCTTGAGGAACAACAGCAGCGGCAGGACGAACAGGAACGCGATGCCCTGGACCAGGAACGCCTTCTCGAAGCCGATCACCAGGCCCTGGACGGCGACCTTGCCCTGGACGCTGCGGATCGCGATCGCGCCGGCCTGGACGGCGTCGAAGCCGTGCGCCATCAGGCCGGCCTTGGTCGCGGCCAGCCGCTCGGCGACCTCGGGGCGCAGGACCGAGACCTGCGCCGCCAGCGCGCTCGACGCCTCGGAGGCGTAGCGGGTGAAGACCGTCGTCGAGATGGTCAGGCCGACCGAGCCGCCGATCTGGCGCAGGAACGAGTTGAGGCCGGCGGCCTCGGCGAGCTGGTGGCGCGGCATCGACGACAGCGCCGCGGTGGTCAGGGGCACGAACAGGCACGCGAACGCGACCCCGGTGATGGCCAGCGGTACGATCAGGTCGGTCGACGAGGTGTCGAGCGTGATGTGCGACAGCTGGAACGAGCCGATCAGGTACAAGAAGACGCCGAACGCGACCGTCGCCGCCGGCGGCACCCGGTTGTAGAGCCGGCCGACGATCGGCGCCGCGACCATCATCGCCAGCGTCCGCGGCATCAGCACCAGGCCCGACTGGGTCGCCGGGAACTGCAGGAGCTCCTGCATGAACACCGGCAACAGGAACATCGAGCCCATCAGGACGCCGAACATCACCGTCGCCACCGCGGTCCCCGACGCGAACGTGGGGTCGGCGAACAGCCGCAGGTTGACCACCGGCGCGGTGGCGGTGAGCTCGCGGATGACGAACGCGGCGATCGCGATCGCCGCGACGAACGCGGCGAAGACGATGTACGGCGACGCGAACCAGTCCTCCTGCGGCCCCTCCTCGAGGAACAGCTGCAGCGCGGCCACGCCGATGACCATCAGGATGATGCCGGCCCAGTCGAGGTTCTTGCGCATGACCTCGGCGCGGCCGCGGTTGGCGATCCGGACGTCCTCGGGCTCGACGACGTTGCGCCAGGTCATGAAGATGCCGAGCAGGCCGACCGGCAGGTTGATGTAGAAGATCCAGCGCCAGCTGTGGTTGTCGATGATCCAGCCGCCGAGCACCGGCCCGATCGCGGGGCCGACCATGATGACCATCGAGAAGATGGCCATCGCCATGCCCTGCTCCTCGGGCGGGAAGGTCTGGCGCAGGATCGCCTGCTGGGTCGGCTGCAGCGCGCCGCCGCCGAGCCCCTGCAGGATCCGGTAGACCAGCAGCGCCTCGAGCGAGCCGGCGGTGCCGCACAGCGCCGACGCCGCGACGAACAGCGCCAGCGACGCCAGGTAGACCCGCTTCTGGCCGAAGAACGCGCCCAGGAAGCCGGTCAGCGGCATGACCAGGACCATCGCCACCATGTAGGCGGTCGAGATCCAGGTGATCTCCTGCAGCGTCGCGCTCATCTCGCCGCGGATCACCGGCACCGCGACGTTGACGATCGACGAGTCGATCGTCGCCATGATCGCGCCGAACGCGATCGACACCGTCACGGTCCACTTGCTGACCGGGCGGGGCGCCGCCACCCCGATGGACAGGCCGGGGTTCACCGGCGCCGGGCCCCGTCGAGGAGGATCCGCACGATCCGCGGCGCGTCGGTGGCGAACGGCTGGCCGACCTCGAGGGCGTGCAGCACGACGCCGCGGATCGACGCCGCCAGCAGCCGGCCCAGCAGGTCGACGTCGGCCGCCGCGATCACGCCCTCGTCGACGCCGGCCTTCAGCAGGGTCTCGAGCCCGGCCTTGAGCTGGGTCATCACCGGGCGCGGGCCGCGAGCGCCGCGCAGGCCGTCGCCGCCGCTGGCCTCCATGACGACGCGGACGAACGCCTGGTGCTCGTCGAACAGACCGAGCAGGCCGCACAGGAACTGCTCGAGCCGGGCCTCGAAGCCGCCGCTGGTGGCGTCGAGGATCTCGCGGATGCGCGGCGAGATCGCGCCGCGGCGGACCCGGAACAGCTCGTCGATCACGCCGTCGCGGTCGGGGAAGTAGTTGTAGAGCGTGCCCACCGCCACCCCGGCGCGCGCCGCGATCGAGGCCATCGAGGCCTCCGCCAGCCCGCGCTCCGCGACCTCGGCCTCGGCGGCGTCGAGGATCGCGGTGGTCACGTGCTCGCGGAGCTGGGACCTCAGCGGCTGAACGCGGCGTTCACGAGGTGAACGAGGATTCATTGCGTGGAATGTATATTCAACATCCGCGCGCGCGGCAACCCCGGAACCGCCAGGCCCCGGTTACTCCAGGGTTAGCGTCAGCGCGTCGAGCTGGAAGATGCCGTACGAGAGGCGGTCGGTCCCACCTGGGACCACCTCCACCTCCACGTAGCTCGGCTCGTCCGAGGCCTCGACCGCCACCCGGGGCTGCCGCGACTCGCTCGAGACCTGGGTGAACGTGCCGTCGGAGCGGGCGGTGAAGCCCTCGGGCGTGAACACCTCGACGCCCTCGAAGTGGACCTCGAGGCACTGGCCGTCGAGACAGGTCCGGATCGCGGTCCGGCCCATGTCCCAGCCGTCGACCTGCAGCAGGTCGAGGTGGAGCGCGAACCCGGCGCCGCCGCGGCTGACGGCGCCGAGGTCGAGCCGGGCCCGGGCCTCGGCGCACGGCGGCGTCGTCAGATCGAAGTCGCAGGAGGCGTAGACCTCGAGCATGCCGTCGGCGATCCGCGACACCGGCTGGCTGGTGCCTTCGTGCAGGATCGCCTCGAGCTGCCAGGCGCCGGCGTGGTCGAAGTCGTCGTCGACGAGGGCGTCGCCGCAGCCGGCGAGCGCGGCGGTGATCGCCGCGACGAGGGCGAGCGGCGCGAGGCGGCCAGGGAGAGGGCGCTCGGCGCGGCTCGCCCAAGTCGCCCGGGCACGGTCGGAGACGGTCACGGCCGGACCGTACTCCCGACCGGGTCAGACGTCGATCGCCTCGAGCGTGCCGTCGTCACAGGGGTTGCGGCAGACCTCCTCGAGCCCGTCCAGCAGCGACCCGAAGTACTCGGCGAGGTCGCCGACGCCGGTGGTCGGCGCGACCCGGGTCGCCTCGGCGGCGGTGAGCGGACGGGGCAGGCCGCGGATCGTCGCGCCCAGATACAGGACCTGCGCCGTCCCCGGGCCCATCACCAGCTGGTCGATGCCCCGGCCGGCGAGCTCCTTGCGGATCTCGGCCAGCTCGGCGCCGAGCTCGGCGGCGGGCAGCCGGCTGCCGCCCTGGACCATGCAGTCGCCGAGCCCGGCGAGCCGGGGGAACCGCGAGCCGCCGACGTCGCCCTCGAGGTGGTGGGCGACGACGTCGCGCAGCAGCGCCCACCGGCGCCAGCGGAACTCGTACGAGGCCTCCTTGCCGATCAGCGCCAGGCTCATGGCCCCATCGTGCCAGGCGCGGTCGCGTCAGTCGATCGGCGGGAACTCGTCGCAGGCGGCGCTGAAGACCTCGAGCGCGTCGGCGAGGCCGGTGGTGAGGTCGCCGGAGCAGATCGACGACAGCACCGCGTTCTGCCCGGTCTGCTGGACGAAGTCGTCGAGCCGCTGGGCGTAGTCGGCGTCGCCGAAGTCGGAGGTGCACCGGCCCGGGCCGGGGCCGGCGATCACGGCGGCGGCCCAGCGGCCGCGGTCGCCGGTGTAGCTGTCGAGGTAGCCGACGTAGTTCGACACCGGCTCCATCATCGAGTCGCACAGCGACTGCGCGAACGGCAGCGTGACGCTCTGCTCGTACGAGCAGTCGTTCTCGTCGGTGAGCAGCACGACCGCGAGCAGCGCGTCGTCGCGGCGGAAGCCGCCGTTGGTGCCGTCGCTCATGCGGTCGTCGAAGGCGGCGCGCATCGACGCCAGCGGCATCTCGTCGCTGGGCCCGCTGGTGCCGAGCGCGGCCGCGCACCCGAAGGTGCCCGCGGGATCGGTGTCGGTCTTCTCGATCCACCGCCGGGTCATGCCGCAGCGCTGCAGCATCGCGCCGTTGTCACCACCGGTCTGGCTCGACGGCAGCGGGCCGATCGGCGTGTCCATCGTGTACGAGTAGTCCATGCCGGTGCTGGTCACCGCGACCCGGTAGTCCAGGCCCGACTGATCGAGCACCGAGATGAAGCCGGGGAAGTTGGCGGCCAGGTTGGCCTGCTCCTCGCCCATCGACCCGGAGTTGTCGATGACGAAGAGGATGTCGATCTTCTCGCATCGCTGCGCCGACCCACCGTCGGGATAGACGATCGGCGGCGCGGCGTCGGGTCGCCCCCCGTCGGGGGCGCCGTCGTCATCACCACCACCGCCGCCGCCGTCACCGGCGGTGGGGCCACAGGCGGCGGCGAGCAGGAACACGGACGCGAACAGAGGACGCACGAGGGCAGAACGGCGCATTGGGGTTACCCCTCCAGGTCCCAGGGTGCGGGGACGCTAGCAGGCCCGTCACCGCCACCGCAACGCCCGATCGTCTGTCGATCTCTGTCCCGATCGCGCGATCCGGATCGCACGCCGTCGCGCCGGTCGCGCCGACCCGCCGGTCAGATCCGGCGCTCGTTCACGGGCGCAGGCTGTCGTCGTGGGCCTGCTGCGCCTTCTGCATCGCCACCTGGATGTTGTTCTGGCGGATCTCTTCGCGACCGCGCCAGCCGGCGGTGACGCCGCACTGCCACGCGTGCTGGTACCCGATCGCGTCGGGCGCGACCAGCGACGCGCGGGCGACGTCGTCACACGCGGACGCGCCGGCGCCGCCCGACGCGCCGAGCCGGGCGTAGCTCTGCACCGGCCAACCGTGAGCGTCATGAACCTTCCAGGCCGACTCGCTGGCGCATCCGACCGCGAGCACCGAGGACAGCAGCAGCAGGGGGAGCTTCATGCAGGCCTGGTTGGCAAGCGACGTGCCACGCGCCGCCGCCGACAAGTGCTCGACACCAAGGCAACTCGCGGCCCGGGAGCGTGGTCTCGACGCACAGTGTCGCGCGCTCGCCACGGGAGTCGCGCGGGAATGCCAGGACCCGTGACGAAAGTTTCGCTAACGCCCGACCACCGCGCCTGGGTATCCTGAACGTGGAGTCACCAAGGGGGGATGCGATGGCCACGCCATCATCACGGGATCGTCGTCGTGCGCTGCGGGCCCCGGTGCACGGCACCGCGATCCTCCACGATGACCGGGGGGTGATCCGGGGCATCGTCGAGAACCTGTCGCTGTTCGGGGTCTCGGTGCTCGCCGACGCCGCGCCGCCGGCGGGCGAGACGCTCGACGTCGAGCTCGCGCTCGAGGCCCGGCCGCGGCTGTGGTTGCTCGGCCACCTGGTGCGGGTCGTGCGGCGCGACATCGCCGCGCCCGGTCCGGGCGCGATGCGCATCGCGATCGACTTCGAGCGCGTGCCCGCCGCGGTGGAGGAGATCCTCGAGGACGAGGTCGTCGCCGCGTACACCGCGTCGCAGGAGCGCCCGGTGGTGATCGTCGACGGCGCCGAGGGCCGGCGGGCCGCCCTCGCCGAGGCGGTGCGGGCGCGCGGCATGACGCCGCTGGTGCCGCGGACGCCGCTCGAGGTCATCGACCTCCTGTCGCGGCGGCACCCCCACGCCGACGTCTGCATGGTCAGCAGCGGTTTCGGCGGGGTCGAGGGCCGGGCCCTGGTCAGCTTCCTGACCGAGACCTTCCCGTGGGTCCGGATCACCACCGTGCGCACCGATCCCGACGACGCCGCCGAGCAGGCGCGCGCGGCCTGGCGCGAGGTCGACGAGACCGGCTGGCGTTGATCAGCCGCGGCCGCGCTCGGCCGCGGCGTGGACGGCGTCGAGCACGACCTGCATCTGGAACGGCTTGTACAGCGTCGGGGCGTCGACGTCGTCGAGGAACTTCGCGAGGCGGGGGCCCAGCGCGCCACCGGTGATGAAGACGAAGCGCGTCGCCAGCGCCGGGATCGCCGTCGACACCGCCTCGAACAGCTCCATGCCGTTGAGCTCGGGCATCATCAGGTCGCAGACGATCGCGTCGAACTCGGCGCCGCGCTGGATCTCGGCGAGCGCGTCGCGACCGTTCTCGGCGAGGACGACGTCGTGGCGGCGCGACAGCACGACCGCGAGCATGCGGCGCACCAGCGGCTCGTCGTCGACCACCAGCACCCGCAGGCGCCGCCCCGGCTCCGCCGCCGCGACCGTGACCTCCGGCTCGGGCGCGGCCCGGGTCGTCTGGTGGACGGGCAGCCGGACCCGGACCCGGGTGCCGTGCGGCTCGACGCCCTCGAGCGCGATCGAGCCGCCGGCGCTCTCGACGATGCCGCGGCACACCGACAGGCCGAGGCCGGTGCCCTCGCCGATCGGCTTGGTGGTGAAGAACGGCTCGAAGACCCGGTCGCGCAGCGGCCCGGGCACGCCGACGCCGGTGTCGGCGACGATGATCTCGACCATCGCGTCGCCGAGCGGCGCGATCTCGACGACGACCTCGTCCCGCGCCGGGTCGCCGTCGGGCAGCGCGTGCATCGCGTTGATCAGCAGGTTGAGGAAGACCTGCTCGAGCCGCGAGCCACCGCCGGTGACCAGCGGCACGGTCTCGAACTTGCGGACCAGCCGGGCGCGGTGGCGCAGCTCGTTCTCGGCCAGCTTGATGGCGTGCTCGACCGCGGCGACGACGTCGGCCGGGCCGCGATCGTCGTCGTGCGAGCGCGCGAACGTGCGCAGGTCGCGGACGATCGTCGCGACCCGCTCGACGCCGTGGCGGGCGTTGGCCAGGTGATCGAGCAGGGCCTGGCGCTGCGCCGGCGTCGAGGCGTCGACCAGCGACCGCTCGAGGAACTGCAGGCACAGCTGGACGTAGGTCAGCGGGTTGTTGATCTCGTGGGCGACCGCCGCCGACAGCATGCCGACGGCGGCGAGCCGGTCGGCGCGCAGCAGCTCCTGCTCGACCCGCTTGCGGGCGGTGACGTCGCGCGCGAACGCGACCACCGCGGGGCCGTCGACCGACTCGACCAGGATCGACTTGATCTCGACGAAGCGGTTGCTGTCGGCGTCGCCGACCCGGTACTCCATGGGATCGAGCGCCTCGCCGGTGGCGATCATGTGGCCGATGCGCTCGCCGGCGCGCCGGGCCTCGTCGGCCGGCATCAGCGCCAGGATATCGGTGCCGAGCGCGGTGGCGCGGTCGGGGACGCCCAGCAGGCGCACCGCGAGCTCGTTGATGAAGGTGATCTTGCGGTCGCGCAGGATGACGACCCCGTCGGGCGCGTTCTCGACCAGGGCGCGGAACCGCGACTCCGACAGCCGCAGCGTCTCCTCGGCGGCGCGCCGCGCGGTGATGTCGCGGATGAACACCACCGACAGCGCGCGGCGGCCCTCGAGGACGCGGGTCATCGCGAACTCGACGGGGACGCGGACGCCGTCGGGGCGACGCACCATCGACTCGAACAGCTGCGGCGGCGCGACGCCGCGGCCGCGCTCGGCGAGCCGGCGCTCCTGCGCCGGGATCTCCGACGGATCGAGGATGATCCACGGCGAGTTGCCCTCGAGCTCCTCGCGGGCGCGGCCGAAGATGCGCGCCGCGGCGTCGCTGACGTACAACACCGTCTCGGGCGAGATGGTGACGTCGAGGACCGCGATGCCGAGGCCCAGATGATCGGCGGCCTCCTCCACGGCGCGGAGGACGGACAGCGGCTGATCGCTGCCGAGACCGACGTCGGGTACGGACATCGAGGTGAGGATACACCTGGTGGCGACGCCCGCGCCCGGCGCGGGCCTGCGAGGTTTCCCGAGCGGCCGCGTCAGCGCGGCCCGGGCACCAGCATCGCCGCCATCCGTCCGGGGGCCCGGACGCCGCAGGCGCGCAGCGCCCGGGTCGCGTCGTCGTCATCGTCGCCGGGATCGGCCGCACCGTCGCGCGCGGCGTGCGCGCGCCAGCGACAGGCGGCCGCGTGCAGCGCCATCTCGGCGGCGTCGAAGCCGACCGCGGCGTCGGCCAGGCCCCGCCGGTAGCCATCGAGATCGCCGCCGCGCCGCCAGCGCCGCCCGCAGCGCGACCGCCATGGGCTGGGCCCAGCCGGCGTCGTCGCCCGCCAGCCGCGCCGCCGCGTCCGCCGCGGCGCGCCGCGCCGCGGGCTCGTCCCCGCGCACCGCCAGCGCGGCGCGCCCGCGCAGGTAGTGCATCAGCACCCGGATGAGCTGGACCCGCAGCAGCATCGAGCCGCGGATCGCCGGCCACGCCGCCTCGACCCGGCGCCACGCGGCGTCGCCACAGGCGCCGTCGACGTACAGATCGGTCTGGGCCTGGGCCCAGACGTCGAAGCAGTGCGGCATCTGGAAGCCGGCCTGCGACCACCGCCGCATCGCGTGGATCGCGCCGGCGCGGACCCGGTCCGGATCGTCGGCGGCGAGCCCGACCATGTGGGCGTGGCCGATCGCGACGTGGGTCGCGGCGTACAGGTCGCCGCGGGCGTGGGCGTCGGCGACGATCTGATCGAGGCGGCCCTCGAGGCCGCCGAGGTCGCCGAGCTGGACCGACGCCCACAGCGAGAACATCTGCGAGGTCGAGATCTCCCACGCCGCGCCGACGGTGCGCGCCCGCAGCTCGGCCTCGGCGCGATCCGACAGGTCGCGGGCGTCGCGCCATCGTCCGCACAGGAACGCCACGATCCCGGCGGCGCCGCCCGAGAACGCCTCGCCGTAGGCGTCGTGATCGGCGACCGCGAGGTCGTGGGCGCGGGCCAGGAGCTTGCGCGCCCGCGGCTCGGCGCGGCGGCCGCGCGCGGCGATGAACGCGGCCTCGCCGATCAGCGCGCGCGCGACCCGGCGCGGCTCGCCGGCGTCGAGCGAGAGGCGGAGGTGCCGGGCCTGGAACACGGCGCCGCGCACGAAGTCGACCATGCCGAGGCCGATCGAGACGCTGTAGCAGGCGTCGATGCGGTGCAGCGTCTGCGGCGCGACGTCGCGCTCGACGCGGGGGCGATAGCCGAGGCCGCGCAGGCGGACCCGGGCCCGGCCGGCAAGCAGCAGCGCCAGCGCCCGGCGAGGCGTCGCCGGGTAGGTCATGCCGAGGACGCCGAGGACGCGCCGGATCGACGCGACGCCCTCGTCGACGTAACCGCTGCGCAGCAGCTGGTCGGCGGCGCGCAGCTCGAGCGCCGCGGCGTCGGCGGCGCGCGCCAGCGACGCCGCCGCCAGGAACGCGCCCGCCGCCTCCGGACCGCGGCCGGCGCCGACCAGGACCTCGCCGAGCGCGACGTAGAGGCGCTGATCCTCGGTGCCGCCGCCCAGCTCGAGGACCTTGAGGTAGAGCCGCGCCGCCCGGTCGAAGGCCAGCACCACCGCCGCGGCGTCGGCGGCCTGCCGGGCGTAGCTGGCGGCCCGGGCCGGCTCGCCCGCCGCCGCCCAGTGGACCGCGAGCAGCTCGGGATCGGCGTCGCGATCGGCGGCGAACGCGAGGGCCAGGCGCGCGTGCCGCGCCTGGCGCGCGGCGGCGTCGAGGCCGCCGAGCGCGGCGCTCGCGACCCGGTCGTGGAACGACTCGGCGGTGTCGTCGCGGCGCGCGCCGCTGGTGCGGACCAGCCGCGCGACCTGCAGGCCGTCGAGCACCCGCTGGCTGGCCGGCAGCGGCAGCTCGGCGGCGCGCGCCAGCACGACCTGGCCGATCGGCGCGGCGGCGACCGCGAGCAGCTCGAGGACGCGGCGGGCGTCGTCGCCGAGGCGATCGACCCGGGCGCGCAGCGCGTCGTCGAGCCGGTCGGTGGGGGCGCCGCCGTGCTCGGCGGCGTGGCGGACCAGCTCGTCGACGAACAGCGGGTGGCCGCCGGCCTCGCGCGCGACCTGCGCGACGTCGACGTCGTCGGCGCCGGCCATCCGGGCCAGAGCCTCGGCCAGCTCGCAGGCCGCGGCGTCGCCGAGCGGCCCCAGCCGGAGCTCGCGGAGCCCGACCAGGCGGCCACGGGCGTCGGCGAGGTCGCGGCCGGTGGCGATCAGCAAGAGCGGCGGGCCGCCGGCCGGACGGGTCAGCTCGCCGAGCGCGGCCAGGCCGTCGGCGTCGGCCCACTGCAGATCGTCGACGACCAGGACGACGCGGCGGCGCGCGCACAGCCGGGCGAACAGCTCGCGCAGCGCGGCCATGAGGCGCCGCCGGCGCTCGCGCGGATCGGGCGCCTCGTCGGACACCGGCGCGCGCGCGATCGCCTCGACCCGGCGCAGCACCGGGAACACCTGCAACAGGACGTCGGTGTGCGGCGGCGCCAGCGCCGCGGCCTCGTCGGTGGGGAGCCGCGCGAGGTGGCGGCTGAGCGCGTCGATGACGCCGTCGACCGCCTTGTAGCGGACCGACTCGCGCTCGTAGCAGCGCCCGGCCAGGACCACGACGTCGCCGCCGCGCGCCCGCAGCAGGCCGGTGACGTGGCGGACCAGCGTGCTCTTGCCGACGCCCGACTCGCCGTGGACCAGCACCGTCACCGGCCCGGTGGCGGCGTCGTCGAACGCGGCCTGCAGCGTCGCGACCTCGGCCTCGCGACCGACGAACACCGCCGCCGCGGTCGCCGGGGTGGTCGCGCCCAGCGGCCGCGGCGCCGCCGCGCGCCGGGCGCCGCCGCCGAGGCGCCGGACGATCTCGGCCGCGGCCGGGCGACGCGCCGGATCGGTGCGCAGCAGATCGACGCACAGGGCGTCGAGGTCGGCGGCGACGATCCGCCAGGTGCTGGGCGGCGGCGGCTCGTCCTGGAGCTTCTGCATCAGGACGTCGATCGCGGTGCCCTCGAACGGCAGCCGGCCGGCGAGCACCTCGTACAGCAGGCAGCCGACCGCGTACCAGTCGGCGGCGGCGCCGACCGGCCCGGCCCGGGTCTGCTCGGGCGCCATGTACGCGGCGGTGCCGACGATGTGCTCGTCGAGGCTGTCGCCGCGATCGCGCTCGGTGACCAGCCCGAAGTCGACCAGCACGACGCGGCCGTCGCGCGTCACCAGCACGTTCGACGGCTTGATGTCGCGGTGGATCTTGCCGGCGCCGTGCAGCGCGTCGAGCCCGGCGGCGAGCTGGATCACCGCGGCGCGCAGGCGCTCGGGATCGCCGTCGACCCAGGTCAAGAGGTCGACGCCGTCGACCAGATCCATCGTGTACAGCCAGGTCTCGCCGTCGGCGAGCAGCTCGCGCAGCGTCACCAGGTTGGGGTGCCGGAGATCCTGCAGGGCGCGGAACTCGTGCTTGAACCGGAACAGCTCCTCGCCGCCGATGCGGCGCAGCAGCTTGAGCGCGACCACCTCGCCGCGCTCGGCGTCGCGCGCGGCGTAGACGACGCCCATGCCGCCCTCCCCCAGGACGCGGATGAGCTCGAAGCGGCCCTCGACCAGTTTCCGTGGCAAGCAGGCGATCGTACCCGGCGGCGCGGCGCCGTGGCGGCGGCCGGCCGCGTTACCGGCAACTCAGCGCCCGCAGGTGGCCGTCGCCCGACGCCACGATCAGGCGCTCGCCCGACGGATCGACGGCGAGCGCGACCGGATCCGGCACGTCGAAGCCGGCGACCTCGGCGACGAGGTCGCGGTCCCACAGCGTGACCCGACCGTCGACCGCGACCGCGAGGTAGGCGCCCGACGCCGTCCACGCCGCCGCGCGCACCGGCTGATCGAGGCGCGCCCGCGGCCCGGCGGCGAGGTCGCCGCCGTCGAGCACGAGCAGCCAGGCGTCACCGACCGCGGCGAGGTCGCCGGTCGACGCCGCGGCGAGGCCGCGCACCCAGCCCTCGACGGTCAGCGGATCCCACAGATCGGCGACCGCGGCGGGGGCCCCGGGATCCCGGCGCTCGATCGCCGCCATGCCGTAGTCGTGGCCGCCGACGTACAGGCCGCCGACGCCGCGGCGCAGCGAGGTGACGCCCCACAGCGTGGTCTCGAACGGCGCGCCGGCGGCGCCGCCGTCGAGCGGGATCACCCGCATCGCGCCGCCGAAGGAGGCGTCGGCGACGATCGCGGCGGCGCCGACGGCGGCGATCGCGGTCAGCGGCTCGGTGGTGACGACGCGCGACGGCAGCTCGCCGCCGTCGGGCAGGGTCCAGCGGCGCAGCGCGCCGGCGGCGTCGGCGCCGAGGACGCCGGCGGCGGCCCCGTCGGCGACCGCGAGCGCGGCCACGACCGCGCCGGCCTCGGTCAACGGCGTGCCGTACGACGGCCGACCGCCGGGCAGCGGCGCCTGGTCGACGCTGGTGCCGAGGCTCCACTGCTTGACCGCGCCGTCGGCGGTGGCGAGCAGGACGGTGCCGTCGCCAGCCGCCGCCATCGCGACGATCGGGCCGTGCAGGTTGTCGACGTCCCAGGCCTCGACGAGGTCGACGCCGGCGGCGGCGCAGCGGTCGAGGGCGCGCGCCGGGTCGACGCCGGCGTCGGCCCCGTCGTCGCCGACGTCGTCGCCGGCGCCGGGCGGGGCGCCACACGCGGTGGCGAGCGCCGCGGCGGCCGCGGCGGCGAGCAGGGTGGAACGGCGGGGTGAACGAGCGCGCAGCGGCAGACGGGTCACGGGATCCTCCGGGCGGTTGGTGGGCTCATCCTGGGCCGGGCCGTCGGCGAAGAAAATCGATGTTTTCTCGCGGTGACGACAACGAATCGTTGTCGTTGATCGGCGTGCCTGTGATGCCGGCTCCCACCCTCGCGCACCGTTTTCGTGAGGCGAGCGACAGGAATTACGTCGACGCGCCCGGTTCGGTGGCACCATCGAGGTCGGGGAGGGAATCGATGCAAGCAGATCTCGAATCGCTGTCGCTGCCGGAGCTCGCGGAGAGGCTCGAGGCCATGGACGATCGCCGCACGCCGGTCGGGTGGACGCCCGACGACGCGGTCGAGCGCGCCACGATCCAGCGCGTGATCGTCGCGATGATCAGCGCCGAGCCCAGGGAGGGCGCCGCCGCGCTGCCGTGTGGCGTGCCGATCCAGCTGCGCTCCAAGGAGCAGACCCGCGAGGCGCGCATCCGGGAGGTCCGGCCCGGCGGCCTGCTGGTCGAGACCGACCACACCTGGGTCGTCGGCACCCACGTCGACATGCACCTGCGCGGCGAGGGCTGGGACGACCACGGCATCCGCGCCCGCGGCGTGATCTCGCGCGTCGACGCCGGCACCGTCCTGGTGTCGGTGGCCGCGCAGCCCAGCGACGCCCACGAGCGCCGGCTGACCCGCTTCCTCGACGAGCTGCTCCGCCACCGCGCCCACACCTAGAGCGCATCTGCGCATCTCACAGCCGGGTCGCGCCGCACGCTGCGCTCACGCCGAGCGGAGCCCGAGCGGCGAAGCCGCGAGGGCGCAGTCGAGGCGGCGGGCCGCGGCCGGAACCCCGTCGGCGATGGCGGACCGTCTCGGCGCCCGCCCCCTCGACTTCGGGGTCGCGGCTCCGCCGCTCCCCCTCCGCTCCTAACGAACAGCTGGGCCAAGCCGCTGATCTTGCGTGGCGCAGCGATCGGTTGACCGCGGGTTTGGGCCTGACAGCACTCACCCCGAGCGGAGGGGGAGGTGCGCAGCACCGACCCCGGAGTCGAGGGGGCGGGCACCGGTGCGCCGCCGAGACCGCACCGATCCACGCCTCGACTTCGCCCTCGCGGCTGCGCCGCTCGGGCTCCGCTCGAGGTGAGCGAACCATGTCGACCAGGCGACCTGACCCGGTTCGTCTTGCGGCAAATCTCCGACGGCCGTCGGTCGAGCGCTCGGGGTGAGCGAGGTCGTGAGATGCGCTCCAGCCGACCGCCGCCTCGCCGTGCCGTGCCCGATCAGGTCCGGCTCGGGCCACGACGGCGCGCCCGCCGCCGCTACGGTGCGGGCGCCGGCGCGGGCGCGGGCTCCGGCTTGACGCCGTTCGCTTGCATCAGGTCGATCATGTGCCGCTTGTGGTCGTCGTCGAACTCGGCGTCGGACAGGTCGGCGAGGTGGAAGTCGCTGCGGGTCGTGTACGACCACGCCCCCAGCTCCATCTGGTCGTAGCTGGGATCGCGCAGCTCGACGCGGCGGGCGCCGCGCAGCTGGCCGATGTGGAACGGCGGCTCGACACCCTGATCGCGGAGCAGCTTGCCGAAGAACTCGAGGCGGACCTCGCCGGCGCCCTGCGGCAGGTCGCCCTTGAAGCGGGTCCAGGCGACCGGCTCGTTGCCGGGGCCGTAGAGGTTGCAGTCGATCAGGAAGAAGCCGGCCTGCGCGACCTCGATGCCGGCGTAGATCACCAGCGAGCCGTTCTCGACGACGTCGCGGAAGGTGCCGGTGAACCGCGCCGGGATCGCCGCGGTCGGGGTGTAGGCGACGTGCAGGACCCGCTGCTCGACCCCGCCGCCGGCGTCGAAGGTGACGGTCATGCCCAGCGTCACCGGCGTCGTCACGCCGAGGGTGGACGGATCGAGCACGTGCTGCCAGCGGCCGTCGACCTGGGTGTAGGTCAGCGGCGTCGCCTCGCCGAGCGCGGGCTCGATCACCCGCACCGCGGCGCCGATCATCTTGACCGGCGCCGCCTGGCCGTCGCGCTCCGCCTGCAGCCACGAGGTCAGGCGCTCGTCCCCGGTGAGCCCGAGGTGGTCGCCGGTGTAGATGATCTGCAGGTCGCTGTCGCCGCGCGACGCCGTGGGCTGCTCCGGGCGATGGTCGGGGTCGAGCAGGTCGACGTCGACCGACCGCAGCGCGTTGGTGGTCGGCGGGTACTTGGTCTGCTCGCGGTACGCGGCGATCGCGCGCGCGGTGGCCTCGGGATCGTAGGTCGCCGCCCCCGCGGTCAGCGGCGAGTCGACCCGGCGCGCCCGCACGGTGCCGTCGTCGTCGTGGATCGCCTGGGCCTCGACCGGGCCGGTCGGGCGCCGCGCGCCGTTGCGCGCCGCCGCGGCCGCCGCCGGGTCACCGCTCCGGTCGGCGCCGCTGACCCCGACCGGGGTCGGCGCCGACGAGCCGCCGCCGCCGCCGCGCATCAGCAGGATGACGACCACGACCATCGCGGCCGCAACGGCCAACGCCGCCGGCCAGGACCTCCGTGAGGAGGCGGCGCGGCGGCGTGGCGTCGAGGTGCCGCGCGCAGGGCCGCGGCGGGACTTCTGGCTCATCGGGACCAGCCTAGGGGCAGTTGCCACCTCCATAGTAGCAACTTGCCTGGGTCTTCATCTCGAGGTGGTCGTAGTCGTAGCCTCCGCAGGGTCCCAGCACGGTGTGGTTGGTCCAGTGGCTGCCGCACAAGCTGCTGTAGCTGCCTGTCGACGGGCTCGCGCCCGACGAGTGGAAGGCGACGACGCCGTCGTCCTCACCGGGCAGCAGACCCGAGGTCACCCACCACAGCGCGTGGCCGGCGCCGATGTTGCCGCCGAAGTTCTTGATGGTCTTGCCGTTGGTGTCGTTGTGGTTCCAGCCGCTCGACGGCCGGTTGTCCGCCGGCCGGACGTGCGACGCGTACGAGCAGCCGAGGACCAGCTCGGCCAGCCAGTCGGCGGAGCTCAGCTCGCTGCCGCCCTCGTTGTTGGCGGCGACCGCGGCCCACACGATGTTCCAGTTGGTCGAGTAGTCGCTGAACAGCTTCGACAGGATCGCGCCACCCTGGCTGTAGGTGAAGACGTAGCAGCTGTTGCTGCCGGTGCAGAGCTGGTCGAGCGTGCTCTTGAGCCCGGCGACGGCGCCCGAGGTGCTGGTGCGCTCGTCGACGTAGGCGTCCCAGGTCTCCTCGCCGCTCCAGAAGCCGAACTCGTCGACGGTCTGGTAGCCGCTGTTCTGCGCGGCGTCGCTCCAGCCGTAGCTGCAGGTGCCGGCGTAGAAGATGTTGCGGACCGCGGCGTGCGCCGAGGTCTCGGCGAACAGACCGACGAGGACCAGAGCGAGCATCATGACCAGGCGCTTCATGCGGGCAACTCCAGGTGGTGTGGAGTGACCTGGAGCAACCTCGGTGCCAGACTTTGCTGATTTTTATGTGGTGATTCTTACTGGATTTGCGCTCTGTACACGCATGTAAGTGATTACAAACACTGCACAACGCCGTTCACGTCTTGAACAGATCCGTTCAGAACCTGCTCAGGCCGCGAACCACTCCGCGAAGCCCGCGGCGTCGAGCGCGGCGCGCCGCGCCGGGTCCGGAAACGCCCAGCCGCGCGCCGACACGGTGGCGCGCAGCAGCAGATCGAACAGCGGCAGGTGGCGGCGCAGCGTGCGGCGCAGCCGGTGCGGCTTGATCGGGTTGAAGCCGCCGAGCAGCGACAGCACCTGCGCCGGGTTCTTCTTCACCCACGTCCACGATCCCATCTCGAGCGTGAGCGGCAACAAGGTGCCACCTCCACCGACGATGCGCCGATCGTAGGCGTGGTCCCACAGATCACCACGGATCGTGTAGCTGCGCGCGGTCGGCTCCATCCGGTAGACGTGGTTGGGCAGCGTCTGATCGAGGAGCTGCTTGAGCGCGTAGATCTCGGCGAGGTGCGGCAGCGGCCGGCGCGTGCGCGCCCACGGGAACCACAGGCGGTCGACCATGCCGAAGCCGGAGTGACAGTCCAGGGTGAGCGTCAGCGACGACCCGGCGCTGTGGGTCTCGACGTAGCCGAGCAGCGCCGCGGCCTCGGGCTGCATCGGCGCGCCGGCGGCGCCCATGTACCAGGGCAGCCGCGGCGAGAGGCGCTGGCCGCCGACCAGCGGCGTGCCCCACCCGTCCGGGTGCGGCGGCGCGTTGCGCATCAGATCGACGCCGCGCCCGTTGGCGCGCCGCCGCAGCACCATGCCCACCGGGTTGACCAGCGGCACGAAGCACAGCCGGCACCGGCGCAGGCTCTCGACCAGCAGCTCGTCCCAGGCGAGCCGGGCCAGGAACGTGGTGAGGAACGCCAGCGCCACCTCGGTGCCGATGCGCTCGAGGCCGTGGACGCCCCCGACGACGATCAGCGCGGGCGCGGCCGGATCGGCGGTGCCGAAGCGCGCGCCGTGCACCGGCAGCCGCACGCCGTCGCCCTCGGCGTGGACCAGCAGGTCGACGACGCCGTGGCGGGACGTGGCGTCGAGCAGGCGCTCGAGGACCGCGAGCTCGGGGGTCACGCGACCGCGGGGAGGGCGCGGGCGTCGCCCGGCGGGACCGCGAAGCCGACCTCGAAGCCGTCGGCGGTGGCGCGGACCGGCACCGCCAGGCACGGCACGCCGAGCATCGCGGCGGCGGCGTGGAGCGGCGCGCCCGGGCGCGCGGCGTCGGCGCCGGCGAGCACCGGCACGCCGGCGGCCAGCGCGGCGGTGGCGCCGGCGAGATCGTCGGCGAGGCCGAGCTCGTCGTCGAGCCGCGGCACGGCGAGCGCGCGCAGCGCGGCGCGGACCCGCCAGTCGAGCGCCGACGGCGCGGCCAGCGCCAGGACCCGGGCGAGGATCGCCAGCGGCGCCCACGGGCCGCCGCCGACCGCGGCCAGCACGGCGGCGCCGACCGGCGGCGCCCGACCGCGGCGGCGCGCAGGCCGCGCACCGCGAGCAGGCAGGTTGTCGGCGAGCCAGCGGGCGCGGCGGGCCGCGTCGGCCGCGTCCCACCACGGCTGCAGCCGCGCCTCCAGCGCCAGCGTGCCGGTGCGGACCGCGCGCCGCGCGGCGCGGGCGGTGGCGGTCACCGGATCGAGGCTCACCGCGACCTCGCGATCACGGCCATCGCCTCGAACAGCAGGTGGGCGCCGAGGTGACAGGTCAGGTCGGCGTGATCGAGCGCGGGCGCGATCTCGACGACGTCGACGCCGACCAGCCGGATCCCGGCGAGGCCGCGGATCAGGGCCAGGGCCTCGCGCGAGGTCAGGCCGCCGGGCACCGGGGTCCCGGTCCCGGGCGCGTACGCCGGGTCGATCGCGTCGACGTCGAAGGTCAGGTACGCGGGGCGGTCGCCGATCGCGCCGCGGATCGCGGCGGCCACCGCGGCGGCGCCGCGCGCGGCGACGTCGTCGGCGCCGAGCCGCAGGCCGCCGTGCCCGGCCGCCAGGCGGCCGTCGTCGGGGCCGCCCCACGGGCCGCGCAGGCCGATCTGGTGGAGCTGGCCCGGGGCGATCAGGCCCTCGGTGATGGCGTGGCGGATCGGCGTGCCGTGGTGGTGGTCGTCGCCCCACACCTCGGCGCCGCTGGTGTCGAGGTGGGCGTCGACGTGGATGACCGCGACCGGGTCGTGCACCGCCGCGACCGCGCGCAGCGCCGGCAGCGCGACGCTGTGATCGCCGCCGATCAGCACCGGCACCGCGCCGGCGGCGGCGACCGCGCCGACCTCGCCCTGGACCGCGTCGCGCATGGCCGCGCGATCGAACGGCGGGAACACGACGTTGCCGCCGTCGACGGCGCGCAGGGCGCGGAAGACGTCGACGCCGAGCCCGGGGTGCCAGCCCTGGATCAGCGCCGACACCCGGCGGACGTGGTACGGCGCGAACCGCGCGCCCGGCTGGTAGGTGGTGCCGGCGTCGAACGGCACGCCCAGCACGACGGCGCCGGCGCCGCGGTAGAGGGTGTCCCTAGACCGCGCGAAGTCGACGAGCGGCAGGCGGAAGCACGGCGTCTGGCCGTGGCGCAGGTACTCGAAGGCGGGCTGCTGGCTCATGGATCCTCGTCGGCAGGTCGAGCAGGGTGGCGAGCTGGCGGCGCGCCAGGTTGGCGAGGCCGCGCGCGGCGTCGCGCGCGGTCGGGATGATGGGCTCGCCGACGCGGAGCTCGGCCTCGATGCACGGCCGCGCGGCGATCCGGGCGTAGTGCGGCACGAACGCGTCGCCGCCGGTCCAGGCGACGTCGGGCATCGCGTAGCGCACCGCCACCGGCACGATCGGCACGCCGGCCAGGCGCGCGGCGCCGAAGATGCCGCGCTTGAACGGCAGCAGCTGGGACCCGTCGGTGGTGGTGCCCTCGGGGAAGTTGAGCACGGTGACGCCGTCGGCGAGCGCGCGCAGGGCGCGGCGCAGGGCGCGCGCCCCGGATCGAGGATCGGCGCGATCGACGAAGGTGACGCCGAGGGCGTCGGCGCCGCGGCCGATCACCGGCCAGCCCGCGACCTCGCCCTTGGCGATCGGCATGCACGGCACGAGCTGGCCCAGGACGATCGCGTCCAGCCAGCTGACGTGGTTGGCGACCAGCACGAACGGCTCGCCGGGCAGCTCGCCGTGACGGGTCACCGCGACGCCGTGGAGGTCGCACACCGCGCGGGCGGCGGCGCCGAACCGGGCGGCGGCCTGGCTCGGCGATCGCGACGGCCGCATGCGGGCGTCGCCGACCGCGGCCAGCGCGGTGAAGACGGTGCCGCCGGCGCGCCGGCCGACCCGCAGCGCGGCGCCGGGGTCGGGCCTCACGCGGCCTCGGTGCGCGCGATGACCGGCTCGGCGTCGACGAAGCCGAGGCGCTCGTACTTGGGGCGGAGCCGGTCGAACGCGGCGCGATCGATGCGCGACACGATGCGCTCGTCGCCGGGGCCGTAGAAGTCGTGGCGGCGCTCGACGTCGGTGGCACCGAGCATGCGGTGGAGGGCGCGGGCCGCCGCGTTGTCCTCCTTGACCGTGAACCAGCAGGCGTCGACGCGGTCGAAGATGTGGCGGACGAAGGCGCCGATCAGCTGCACGGTGACGCGCTTGCGCTGGTACTCCTCGCGGATCGCCAGGGTCGTGCAGTAGGCCTCGCGGGTCTTGACGAAGGACAGCAGGTAGCCGACGGGGCGCCCCTGGTGGTAGGCGATGAAGCACGAGTCGGCGAAGAACTCGCAGCACAGGCGCAGGTAGTGAGGACACAGCACGTCCTCGCCCATCGCGCCGAAGATGTCGCGCTCGAGCTCGGTCAGCGCCGCGAAGTCGTTCCGGGTCAGCGGGCGGATCTCGTACATGGCAAGCCTCCCGTGGTTTCGCGGCCACCTTGCCGCCTGGCGGTGGCGATCCGGTGGAGCGCGCGCGGAGGCTCCGCCACGTTTCGGCCAAGCCTCGGCGCCCGCGCGGTGACGCGACGGCCACGGCGCCGCCGCGGCCGCCGTCACGAGCCCGCGTTTTCGCTGGGTCGGGGCGGTACGACGCCTCGACGGGCCGGCGCCTCGCTGACGCCTCCCTGGGCCCCCGGGCCCGCGTGCTCGAAGATGGGCCCATGGATCCCGACCCGCAGTCCCCGGCCACCGCCGCCCCCGCGGCGCGCTCGACCCTCACGGTCCGGATGCACGGCGTCGTCCCGGCGCCGCCGCGCACGCGCCCCGCCGTCGCCCCGCTCGAGCGCGACGACCGCCCGACCGAGCGCATGGAGCCGCTGTTCCCGGACGCCGACGCCTACCCGGCGCTGGCCGACGCGTTGCGACGGCGCCGCGCGCGGGACGAGGCGCAGGCGTCGCGCGCGCGGCGCGGGGCGCGCCGTCGAGGTCGCCGGCGCCGTCGTCGACGGTCGAGGTCGCGCTCGAGACCCGCGCCATCCCGTCGTGGTCGCCGCCCGAGCCGCGGCGGCGGCGGACGTCGATGCCCGCGTTCGGCGCGCCCGCGCCGCGGGCCGCCGCGACCACGGCGCGGGTCCGGCCCCTGCTCGGCGACCTCGACGAGGTCGGCGCGCGCTGGCTGATGATCCTGGCCGCGGCGCTCGCGATCGCCGTCACGGTGGCGGTGCTGGCCACCCGCGGCGGTTGACATCGTTTCGTTACCACTGGTAACGAAATAGCCATGGGACGTCCCGCCCTGGCGCCGGCCGCGATCGACGCGTTCCGCGACCGGCTGTGCGACGCCGCGCTGCGGCGGTTCGCCGAGGACGGCTACCGCGGCGTGACCCTGCGCGGCCTGGCCCGCGAGCTCGGCGTCAGCCACGCCATGGCCTACCGCTACTTCGTCGACAAGGACGCGATCTTCGTCGAGTGCCGGCGCCGCTGCCTGGCCCGCTTCACCGCCTACCAGCGGGCCCGGCTCGACGGCATCACCGATCCCGCGGCGGCGATCCGGGCCGGCGCCCGCAGCTACGTCGACTTCGCGATCGACGAACCGCACGCGTTCCGGGTCATGTTCGACCTGGAGCAGCCGGCGCCGGCGTCGCAGCGGGCCCTGCGCGACGCCCAGCGCGGCGCGTTCGACGTGCTCGGCGCGGTCGTGCGCCGCGCCGTCACCGCCGGCGTGCTGCGCGGCGAGCCGGCGGAGCTGACCCAGATGTTCTGGGCGTCGATCCACGGGGTCGCGTCGCTGCACGTCGGCGGCCAGCTCGGTCGCCGGCGCACCGCGCACGCGGTCGCCGACGCGATCGCGACGACGATGCTGGCCGGGCTGGCGCCCGGCCCCCGGGAGGCACGATGAGCGGCGGCGTCTTCATCCTCGGTGGCCACCAGACCGACTTCGCGCGCCACCTCGGCCGCGAGGGCGGCGGCCTCGACACCCTGGTCGGCGACGCCGTCGACGGCGCGCTGGCGGCGGCCCGGCTCGACGCCGCGGCGATCGACGCGATCCACGTCGGCAACGCCTTCGGCGAGCTGTTCTGCGGCCAGGCCCAGCTCGGGGCGATGCCCGCGACGGTGCGCCCGGCGCTGTGGGGGGTGCCGGCGGCGCGCCACGAGGCGGCGTGCGCGTCGGGCAGCGTCGCGATCCTGGCCGCGATGGCCGCGCTCGACGCCGGCCACGCCGACTGCGCGCTGGTCGTCGGCGTCGAGCAGGAGCGCCACGTCCCCGGCGACACCGCGGCACGCCACCTCGGCGCCGCGGCGTGGACCGGCCACGAGGGCCAGGCGGCGCGGTTCCTGTGGCCGCACATGTTCGCGCGCATCGCCGACGCCATCGACGACCGCGACGGGCTGCGACCAGCGCACCTGGCGGCCCTCGCCGCCAAGAACCTGGGCAACGCGCGCCGCAACCCCCGGGCCCAGACCCGCGGCTGGAGCTTCGCCGACGACGCCTTCGCCGCCGGCTGGACCGACGACGCCAAGAACCCGGTGGTCGAGGGCCGGCTGCGCCGCCACGACTGCGCCCAGATCACCGACGGCGCCGTCGGCCTGGTGCTGGCGTCGCCGCGCTTCGCCCGCGGTCACGCCGC
The DNA here is from genome assembly GCA_020633495.1 of Kofleriaceae bacterium. GTDB lineage: Bacteria > Myxococcota_A > Polyangia > Haliangiales > Haliangiaceae > WYBA01. Next base: position 64,954 of record JACKDR010000010.1, read on the forward strand.
GCGGGTCGGCGTCGCGCTCGACGCCCTGCCCCGCATCCTCGGCTGGGGCCACCGCACCGCCGGGCTGTCGCTCGACGCCAAGCTGGCGCGCGCCGACGGCTCGCCGTACCTCTTGCCGCACCTGCGCGACGCCGCGCTCGACGCGTTCCGCCGGGCCGGCGTCGGCGGCGTCGACCAGCTCGACGGCGTCGAGGTCCACGACTGCTTCACGGTCACCGAGTACGTCGCGATCGATCACCTGGGCGTGACCCCGCCGGGTCAGGCCTGGCGCGCGATCGAGGACGGCCGGCTCGAGGCCGGCGGCCGCCTGCCCTTCAACCCCGGCGGCGGCCTGATCGGCGGCGGCCACCCGGTCGGCGCCACCGGCGTCCGCATGGTGCTCGACGCCGCCCTCCAGGTCACCGGCGCCGCCGGCGACGCCCAGATCCCCGGCGCCCGCCGGATCGCCACCCTCAACATCGGCGGCAGCGCGACCACCGTGGTCAGCTTCGTCGTCGGGAGCGCGTCATGAACGTCCGCACCGTCCACACCTGGTCGAGCCTGATCCCCGCCGACGACGATCACCCCTACCGCACCGGCGCGTGGCGGCCGCAGGTCACCGAGTACGACGCCGACGACCTCGACGTCGTCGAGGGCGCGATCCCGGCCGAGCTCGACGGCGTCTACCTGCGCAACACCGAGAACCCACTGGTGCCGGCGATCGGCCGCTACCACCCGTTCGACGGCGACGGCATGCTGCACGCGATCCGCTTCGCCGGCGGCAAGGCGCGCTACCGCAACCGGATGATCCGCACCGCCGGCCTCGCCGCCGAGCTGGCCGCCGGCGAGCCGCTGTGGGCCGGCATCATCGAGGCGCCGGCGTCGTCGAAGCGCGCCGACGGCTGGGGCGCGCGCGGCCGCATGAAGGACGCGGCCTCGACCGACGTCGTGGTCCACGCCGGCCGCGCGCTGGCCACGTTCTACCAGTGCGGCGACCCGTACCAGCTCGATCCCGAGACCCTGGCCCAGGACGGCCCGGCGCGATGGGACGGCCAGCCCAGCTGGGGCGTGTCGGCGCACACCAAGGTCGACGAGACCACCGGCGAGCTCCTCTACTTCAGCTACGCCACCGAGGCGCCGTACCTGCGCTACGGCGTCCTCGACGAGGACGGCCACCCCAGCCACCGCGTCGACGTGCCGCTGCCGGGGCCGCGGCTGCCGCACGACATGGCGTTCACCGAGCGCTACGCGATCCTCAACGACTTCCCGCTGTTCTGGGACCCCGAGCAGATCGCCCGCGGCGTCTACCGACCGAAGTTCCACCGCGACCTGCCGTCGCGGTTCGCGGTGATCCCGCGGCGCGGCCGCGCCGACGAGGTGCGCTGGTTCGAGGCCGAGCCGACCTACGTGCTGCACTGGATCAACGCCTTCGAGGACGGCGACACGATCGTCCTCGACGGCTACCACCAGGAAGATCCGACGCCGCGGCCGGATCCCGCGGACGGGCCGTGGGCCGGGCTCAAGAAGATGGTCGACCTGGCGTCGATGAAGGCGCGGCCGCGGCGCTGGCGCTTCGACCTGCGCACCGGCCGCACCACCGAGGAGCCGCTGCTCGATCTGATCTCGGAGTTCCCGACGATCGACGGCCGCCGCGGCGGCCGCCGTCACCGCTACGTCTTCGCGATGACCGCGCCGCCGGGGTGGTTCCTGTTCGACGGCCTGACCCGGCTCGACATGGAGACCGGCGAGCTGCAGCGCTGGCGCTGGCCCGACGGCGTCTACGCCAGCGAGTCGCCGGTGGCGCCGCGCGCCGGCGGCACCGCCGAGGACGACGGCTGGGTGGTGACGTTCGTGTCCGACGTCCCCCACGATCGCTCGGAGTGCCACGTCTTCGACGCCCGGCGCATCAGCGACGGCCCGGTGGCGCGGGTCCGCCTGCCCGAGCGCATCTCGAGCGGCACCCACGCCTGCTGGGCCCCGGCCAGCGCGCTGCGCGGCGGCGCCCGAGCGCGGCGGTGAGCAGCGACGCGCTGATCCTCGACGGCCGGCGGACGCCGCGCGGCAAGGGCTCGCCGCGCGGCGCGCTGCACGCGGTGCCGCCGCTGCGCCTGGTCACCGGGCTGCTCGACGCCCTGGTGGCGCGCGGCGTCGCGCCCGCCGCGGTCGACGATCTGCTGCTCGGCTGCGCCACCCAGGTCGACGACCAGGGCGCCGACCTCGCCCGCACCGCGGCGCTGGTCGCCGGCTGGGACGCGGTGCCGGGTGCGACGATCAACCGGTTCTGCGCCTCGGGGCTCGACGCGGTCGCGGTCGCGGCGGCGCGGATCCGCGCCGGCGACGCCGCGCTGATCGTCGCCGGCGGCGTCGAGTCGACGTCGCGGGTCCCGATCTTCAGCGACCGCGGCCCGCTGTACGCCGATCCCGAGGTCGCGGCGATCGCCGGCAGCGTCCACATGGGCATCGCCGCCGATCTGATCGCGACGATCGACCGCCGCGACCGCGCCGAGCTCGACGCCTACGCCGCCGCGACCCGGGCGCGGGCTCGCGCCGCGTGGGCCGACGGTCGCGCCGCCGCGTCGGTCGAGCCGGTACGCCGCGACGGCGCCGTGGTGATCGAGCACGACGAGCTGCTCGACCACGACCCGACCCCGGCGCAGCTGGCGGCCCTGCCGCCCGCGTTCGCCGAGGCCGGCGCCGCCGGCCAGGACGTGATCGCGCTGGCGCGCCACCCCGCGGCCGGCGCGATCCGCCACCTCCACACCCGCGCCAGCTCGCCGGCGCTCGCCGACGGCGCGGCGCTGCTGGTGCTCGGCGACGCCGCGACCGCGGCGCGGCTCGGCCTGCGCCCGCGCGCCCGGGTCGCCGCGACCGTGACCTGCGCCGACGATCCGGTGCTGATGCTGACCGCCGGCCAGACCGCGGTCGAGCGGCTGCTGGCCCGCGCCGGCCTGCGCGCCGCCGACGTCGACGTCTTCGGGTTCGCCGAGGCGTTCGCGGCGCTGTGCCTGCGCTTCCAGGGCGCGCTCGGCTGCGGCGCCGACCGGTTCAACCCCGACGGCGGCACGATCGCGATGGGCCACGCCTTCGGCGCCACCGGCGCGATCCTCGCGCTCGACGTCGTCGACCAGCTCGAGCAGCGCGGCGGGCGCTGGGGCGTCGCCGCGGTCAGCGGCGCCGCCGGGGTCGGCGTCGCGGCCCTGATCGAGCGGCTGCCGTAGCGCGCCGCGGCATGCGTGACCGCGTCGGCGACCGCGCAGCCCGTGCGCGCGATCGCCGCGGCCGCGCGCAAGCTCCGCGCGACCATCCCGACGCGCCGCGCCGACGCGGCGCTCGGTCACCCTCCGGCGGCCCCTGCGGCGGGGCGCCGCGGCATCCGACGTGCATTCACGGACCCCGTGTCCCACAGCGAACGTCTGTCCGCGCTCGACGCGGCCTTCCTCGACATCGAGCACCGCGGCGCCCACATGCACGTCGGCGCGGTCGGCATCTTCGAGCGCGGCCCGCTGACCCGGCCCGGCGGCGCCGTCGACTTCGATCGGCTGCGCGCCCACGTCGGCAGCATCATCGGCCGCAACCCGCGGTACCGCCAGCGCCTGGTCACGACCCCGCTGCTCGGCACCCCGGCGTGGGTCGACGACGATCGGTTCCTCCTCGACTTCCACCTCCGCCACACCCGGCTGCCGGCCCCCGGCGATCTCCGCCAGCTCAAGCGCCTGGCCGGCCGCGTCTTCTCGCAGCGCCTCGATCGCGACCACCCGCTGTGGGAGATGTGGATCGTCGAGGGCCTCGAGGGCGACCGCTTCGCGCTGATCGCCAAGCTCCACCACTGCATGATCGACGGCGTCGCCGGCAACAACCTGCTGACCACGCTCTTGCGCGGCACGCCCGACGACCGCCTCGCCAGCGAGATCGCCGCGGCCCACACCGTCCCCGGCGCGCCGGCGCCAAGCTGGCAGGCCCGCCCGGCGCCTGGCCCGCTGGCGCTGCTGGGCCGCGAGCTGCGCCACCGCGCCGATGGCCTACACCACCTCGCGCGCATGGCCCAGGCGTCGCGCGCGGTCCCCGGCGATCTCGAGCACCGGGTCCGCGAGCTGGTCGGCGGCGTCGGCTCGCTGATGACCCGCGCCCTGCGCCCCACCGCGCGGACCTCGTTCAACCCGCCGCGCACCGGGCCGCACCGCCGCTTCGACTGGGTGCGCCTCGACCTCGCCGAGCTCAAGGCGGTCAAGCGGGCCCTCGGCGGCACCGTCAACGACGTCGCGCTGGCGATCGTCGCCGGCGCGCTGCGCCGCGCCATGCAGCGCCGCGGCATCGACACCGATCACATGGGCGAGATCCGCGCCCTGGTCCCGGTCAACGTCCGGCCGCCGTCCCGCGACGGCGCGCTCGGCAACCACGTCGCGATGCACCTGGTGCCGCTGCCCTGCGGCGTCGCCGAGCCGCGCGCCCGCCTGCGCGCGGTCACCGCCACGATGGACGAGCTCAAGCGCGGCGACGCGGTCGGGGGCGTGGCCGCCCTCGAGGAGCTGGCCGACGCCACCGGCGCCGGCGTGGTCGCCGCGCTGTTCAAGTTCGCCGGCCTGGTCCGCGCGTTCAACGTCACCGCCACCAACGTGCCGGGGCCGCCGTTCCCGCTGTACCTGCTGGGCTCGCGCCTGCAGGAGATCTACCCGCTGGTGCCCCTGTTCGAGCACCACACCGTCGGCCTGGCCCTGTTCAGCTACGCCGGCGCGATGCACGTCGGCGTCGCCGGCGACTGGCACGCGACCCCCGACCTCCACGACCTCGTGCTCGACCTCGAGGCCGAGCACATCGCGCTGGTCGCGCTCGCCGGGCTGCCGCCGCGCACCGCCGCCGAGCCGGCGATCGCGACCTACAACTGACCGGCCCGCGCCGCGGGTCAGGGCCTGGGGAACTTCACGATCGCGAGCCCGATCCGGTCCGCGACGTAGACGGCGCCGTCGTCGACCGCGAGCGCCACGCCGCCGGCCCCGACGTTGCCGAGCACCTGGGTCGCGCCGCCACCGAGCGGCAGCGCGACGACGTCGCCGCCGGAGGTGAGGTAGTAGACGTGGGCGTCGTCGGCCGCGAGGTCGTTGGCGCCGGGGATCGACTGGATCTCCGCCACGGTCTCGTCGTCGTACGACATGCGTCGGAGCGTCCGGTCGGTGCCCAGCAGGTACAGGCCGTCGGGAGCGGCGGCGATCGCGGTCGCATCGAAGTCGAGGCCGATCACGCGCGGCGCGGTCGACGTGTAGCGGCACGCGACGACGCCGTTGCCGTACACCGAGACGTACAGCCGGTCCGGGCCGCCCGTGATCGCCCACACGCTGGCGCCGGCCCCGCTGCACGCCGGCGCCAGCGTGGCACCGTCGCGGCGGACGACGTCGCGCTGGGACTGCCGTCCGACGTACAGGGCGTCGTGGAAGGCGATCGCGACCGGCCAGTCGTTCCCGGTGTCGACGACGCCGGCCGCCGTGCCGTCGAGGTCGAGCCGACGAACCTCCCGGCCCCCGTCCCGCTCGGTCCAGTACACCTGGCCGCCGCCGACCGTGACGTCGTAGGGCTCGCGCCCGCCGGTGGACAGCGGGATCGACGCGCCGGGCGCGATCCGGCACGTCGACGTGCACCGGGGATCCTGCTCGGGGCCGGGCTCGCAGCCCTCGCCGGGCTCGACGATGTCGTTGCCGCACACCGCGGGGTAGGCGTCGAGCGCGGCGGCCGCGTCAGCGACCACGCCGGCGTCCGGCGCCGCGGCGGGGGCGGCCGTGCAGCCGACCGCGAGCGCGGCGACCAGGGCGAGCAACGGGCTGCGGGGGCTCATGCTCCCGGCCTATCACGGCGCCGGCCCGGCGCCGCCGACGATCGTCCCGCCGCGGCCGGCCGTGCCGAGATCGCCCGCCGTATGCCAGCGGCTGCCACCGCCGCGACCAAGCCGGCGGCGCCAGGCGCGACGCTAGTAGACGCCCAGCTCGAGGTAGACGACGTTGTCGAACGACACCGGCGTGATGTCGCCGAGGCCCTCGCCGGGCAGGGGCCCGCTGATCCCGATGACGTCGTCGGACGGGCCGGGCGGCGCCGGGCACGGATCGGCGTCGTCCTCGATCACCTGCAGCTCGACGTCGATCCCGAACAGCGCGTCGGGATCGATGCGGTCGCCGGCCGGGGTCCGGAACCAGCCGTCGAGGTCGTAGCGGACGTCGCTGGCGTCGACGTCGCGTAGTCCCTCCGAGGCCCCGGAGCAGCCGAGGAACTCGCCGGTGTCGACGTCGAACATGTGGATCTCGACGTCGAGGGCCCCGAAGTCGATCTCGTTGGTGACCTCGAGTCCGGTGACCCACAGCCGGTCGGGGCCGGTACCACAGCCGCCGGCGGCGGCCGCGGCGGCCAGCAGGGACGTGACGACGAGCGACATGCGAGCGCGTGACCTCATGCCCGCAGGTTCGCACCGCCACGGCGGTCGCGCCAGGCGACAGCGCGTCGCAACCGCCGGGCCGTGCGGCGCCGCACGGCGCCCGGCATCGCTACTTGGTCATCGTCATCGTGTCGACGCTGCTGCCGTCGGGGCGGAACGCCTCGTACTGGAGCTGGCCGGCGCGGACCTGCGCGATGATGCCGCTGTGGGAGGACTCGGCGTTGTCGGTGAAGTAGTCGGGCTCGGTACCGTACAGGCTGGCGCCGGCGCCGCCGCTGACCACGTAGACCGTGCCGGTCGCGGTGGTGGCCTGGACCTGGTCGGCGTTCATCGGCTTGGTGCGCTCGTAGATGTGGTCGTGGCCGGCGACCACCAGATCGACGTGGTACTGGTCGATCAGCGGGCCCCACTGCTGCAGCAGCGTCTGGTCCGAGCCGTGGCGGGTGCCCGACGACCAGATCGGCCGGTGGTGGTTGACGATCGTCCACGGCCGCCCGGTGTTGGCCGCCAGGTCCTGGCTCAGGAACGTGCGGATCTTGCCCTCGATGTCGCTGGCCTGCAGCGGCGTGTCGTTGAGGACGACCATGTGGGCGGGGCCGTAGTCGAACGAGAAGCTCGACTCGTCGCCGGGCATGACGAACTGCGAGTAGTAGTTGACCGAGTTGAGGTCGTGGTTGCCGTGCGCCGAGATGATCGGCACGGTCGCGAGCAGGTCCTCGGCGGCGGTGAAGAAGGTGTCCCACTCGTCCTGGACCTGGCCGACGGTGACGGCGTCGCCGGAGAACAGGATCAGGTCGGCGCCGCGGCTCTCGATCTCGTGGGCCAGGTCGGCCCACACGTCGTAGCCGCCGCGGCTGTCGCCGACGAACGCGATCCGGACCTCGGCGCTGGCGTCGGTGGTCGCCGGCGCGGTGCGGAAGGTGTAGGTCGTCGACCAGCTCTCGGTGCCGCCGTCGCCGACGCCGCCGACCTGGTACGAGTACGCGGTGTCGGGGCTGAGGCCGCACAGGTGGGCCTCGTGCATGCGTACGACGTCGCCGACGCCGCCGACGCCGGCGATGTAGCGGAAGGTCACGCCGCTGGCGGTCTGGTCGAGCGCGGTGCCCTCGCCGAAGCGCACCGACGTCGCGGTGGTGTCGGCGTCGGTGCGCCAGACGATCGCCATCGACGTCGCCGGGTCGCCGGCGAAGCCGAGGTGGACCTGGTACGGCGCCGGGCTGGCGCCGAGGACGTCGGCGCCGGGCGCGGGCGCCTCGGCGCCGGCCACGGTGACGATGTCGTAGCCGCAGTCGGCCACGGTGTAGCGGCCGCCGTCGGTGACCAGCGTGTCGTCGTCGCCGGTGCCGTCGTCACCGCCGGGGGTGCCGCCGACGCAGGCCGCCGTGGTGGCGAGGCCGAGCGCGAGCAGGGCGTGGATCGAGCGAGAGGTGCGCATGTCTACTCCAAGCGGTAGGTCGCCTGCACGAGCAGCTGGTCGTTGGCGAAGGTGATGTCCGAGCCGTTGCGGCTCCGGGTCTCGACTTCCTGGTAGTGCGTGAACGCGGCCTGCAGCTTGACGTTGTGGCCGACCTGGTAGAACGACAGCGCGCCGCTGATGTTGCGGGTCGACTGGTTGGGATCTCCCGGGGTGTCGACCGGCACCGCGTCGTTGCGATCGATCTCCTCGAAGCGCGCCGCGACCTCGACCTTGTGGGCGAAGAAGCCCGACAGCGGCAGCAGGTAGCCGACCTGGCCGACGTAGCCGAAGGCGTGGTAGTCGGGCTGGCCCATCTGCGGGAACGTGTGGTGGCTCCACAGGTACTCGAAGGACGCCGAGATGCCGTGCCACGAGCCGGCGATGTCGGCGCCGAGCAGGACGGTGTTCTCGGAGTCGACGCCCAGCTCGATCTTGTTGGTGCCGGCGTCGACCGCGATCGTGAGGAAGTCGGCGAAGCCGCCCTCCTGCAAGGGCGTGCCGCGGCCCATCGGCGTGACCTCCAGGCGCCCGACGTAGAGGAAGTTCTCGTCGATGTTGCGGATCTGGTTCTTGCCCTCGCCGTTGAAGATGCCGCCACGCAGCTGCACCATCGGCACGCCGGGCAGCTCCACCGAGACCCGGGCGCCGATCTGGCGGTCGGGCGCCAGCGACGCGATCTCGGCCTTCTCGGGGAACATCAGCGCGGCGTCGGACAGCAGGGTCTGGCGCGAGAACGGCGCCTTGACCTGGCCGAGGTCGACGCGCCAGGTGCCGTCGGCGGGCAGGTCACCGCGCGCCCACACGAAGCCGTCGAGGAGCTGGAAGTCCGGCGTCAGCTCGCTCTCGGCCTCGACGCCGACCAGGAACTCGCCGGCGGAGCGCCGGCCCTTGAGGGTCAGGCGGGCGCGGCGGAACCGGAAGCCGTCCTCGTCGTTGTCGGCGTCGGAGTTCTGACGGATCCGGACCTGCGGCTGCAGGTAGCCGCCGACGCTGGCGATCGGCGCGTCGTCGACGGGCGCGGGCGCGGGCTCGACGTCGACCGCGGGCGCCTCCGCCGGGACCTCGACGGGCGCGGCGATGGGCGCGGTCGCCTCGACCGCGGGCGCCTCCGGATCGTCGGCGGGCGGCGTCGCGACCTCGCCATCGGGGTCGTCACCCTCCGCCGGCTGCGCGCGCGACGGTGCGGGGATGAGCACCAGGGAGCCCGCCACCAGCGCGGACGCGAACAGGAACCGAGGGGACGCCAAGAGCCCGACGATGCCGGCGCTCGATGACAGTCTCGCCGCAAGCTCGCGACGGTGCCGTCACGCGGCCACCCGGAGCGCAACCACGCGCGGTCACACGGGTTGTCGCGATGCCGCGGGGGTCAGCCCGGACCGGGCAAACCGCGGCAAGCCCCACCGGTCGCCCGACGCGCGGCCCCCCCGCCCCCCACGGTCCGACCGACGGTGCCACAATGCCGCCATGCGACTGACCCTCGTGGTGGCACTGCTCGTGACGCTGGGCGCGGCGACCGCGCACGCCGACACCCCCGCCCAGATCCTCGACCGTGTGGCGGCGGCTCCCGACGACGCCAAGGTGGCGGCCCGCGCCATCGCCGACCTCGACGCCTACATCGAGGCCCACCCCGACGACGCGGAGGGCCCGATGACGCGGGCCAAGATCCAGTCGCACGTCGGCAAGAAGGAGGACGCGGCGGCCTCCTACGAGCTGGCGCTGCGCATCGACCCGAAGACGCCCGACGCCGACTACAACCTCGCGGTCGTGCTGCTCGATCTCGGCCGCGAGTCCGACGCGGTCAAGCACCTCGAGGCCGCGGTGGTGGTGAACCCCAAGGACGTCGACGCCTACTACAACCTGGGCCAGGTCCACTACAACCACCAGCGCTACGCCAAGGCGCTGGCGGCGTGGCAGAAGAGCCTCGCGCTGGCGCCCGGCGACTTCACGAGCGCCAAGAAGATCGTCCAGGCCTACAACGGGCTCGGTCGCGACAAGGACGCCGCCAAGGCTCGCGCCGTGGTCGTGAAGCTGTGGAAGGACAGCAAGGATCCCGGCGTCCAGAAGCTCACCGAGTACGTGATCGATCAGTTCGTCGTCGGCGATCACGCGGTGATGGCGTACGAGCCGCTGCCCGGCAACGGCGCCCCGGTGGTGTTCCGCTTCACCGTGCACGGCGCCGGCGGCGCCGTGACCGACGCCTTCGCGATCGAGCAGGCCGGCAAGGGCTACGTGGTCAGCCGGACCCGCGCCGACGGCACCCGCACCGAGCTGAAGGTCAAGCTGGGCAAGAAGCTGCCCGGCTGGAAGAAGCTGCGCGCGACGATGCAGCGGGCCATGCGCACCGCGCTCGACGCCGCGCCCTGAGCCCGGCCGTCGGCGCCGGGCCGGACCGAGCGGCGACGGCGCGGCTGGCAACGCGCGGCAGGCCCGTCGGGCGGGATCAGATGGCGACCGGCGGTGACGTGCCGGCGGCGGGCTCGGGCTGGGAGGGGCTCGACGGCATCCTCGCCGAGTGACGTCGTGACCGGCGCGGCCTCGGCGAGCCGTGGCAACGATCTGGCGACCGCCCCGGTCACGCGTCGGCCAGCGCCGGTGCGGCGTCGGCCTCGGTCTCGCCCGGCGGCGGCAGCGATCCGGCGGCGCGCCGCGCCACGATCGCGGCGCCGCACGAGTCGCTCCACACGTTGACCGTGGTGCGCGCCATGTCGAGGACGCGGTCGACGGCGAGGATGACGATCACGGCCTCGGTGGGCAGGCCCACCGCCTGGAGCACGATCACCATCATGACGGTGCCGGCGTGCGGGATGCCGGCGGCGCCCACCGACGCGGCCAGGGCCATGAACACGACGACGATCTGCTGGGTCAGCGACAGGTCGCCCAGGGTCTGGGCGATGAACAGGACCGCGACGGCCTCGTAGAGCGCGGTGCCGTCCATGTTGACGGTGGCGCCCAGCGGGATCGTGAACGAGCTGACCCGGCTGTCGACGCGGGCGCGCTCGTCGAGGCAGCGCAGCGTCAGCGGCAGGGTCGCGTTCGACGACGCGGTCGAGAACGCGGTCATCAGCGCCGGCGCCATGGCCTTGGCGTGGGCCAGCGGCGAGCGCCGGCCCAGCACCCACAGCAGCAGCGGCAGCGTGACGACCGCGTGGATCACCAGGCCCAGCGCCACCGCCAGCATGTAGGCGCCGAGGTGGCCGGCGATCGCGAGGCCGCCGGAGGCGCCCAGCGACACCAGGAAGCCGGCGATGCCGTAGGGCGCCAGCGACACCACCCAGCTGGTCATCGCCATCATGACGTCGAACAGCGCGGTGAAGAACCGCGCCATGATGCGGCCGCTCTCGTTGCCGTCGCGCTCGACCTTCTTGATGAAGACGCCGAGCATGATCGCGAAGAAGATGACCGCGAGGATCAGCCGGTTGCTGCTCGATGCCGCGATCACGTTCTCGGGCACCATGCGGAACAGCACGTCCCACAAGGACGACGCCCCGGCCTGGCCCGCGGCGGCCGCGCCCTCCGGCATCGCCGAGCCGTGGCCGACCGCGGCGGCGTGCAGCGTCGCGTAGTCGAGGCCGTCGCCGGGACGGATCAGGTTGACGACCAGGATGCCGGTGGCGATCGCGAGCAGGCTCGAGATCAGGTAGAAGCCGAACGTCCAGATCGACATCGACCGCAGGCCGCGCAGATCGGGGACGCCGACCACGCCGCTGACCAGCGAGCTGAGGATCAGCGGCACCACCAGCATCGACAGCAGCGCCAGGAACAGCTTGCCCACCTGCTGGCCGATGCCGGCGGCGCGCTCGGCGACCGAACGATCGATCGTCCCGGCCTTGGCGAGCTGATCGAGGCCGACGCCGAGCGCCAGCCCCAGCGCCATCGCCACCAGGATCTGCCAGTGGAGGGGGAGTCGACGCCACCGGGACCACATGCGGCCCAGGGTACACGACCGCGCCGCGATGACGGCCGCCGCGACCTGCTACCCTGCGTCGCCGTGGACGATCCGTGGCAAGCCGCGCTGGCGCGCGCCCACGCGGCGTGGCCCGAGCTGACGCTGGACGTCGCCGGCTTCGTCGCCCACGCCGAGGCCCACCGCGGCGCCGGCGCGCGCGACGTCCACCTGCCCGAGCTGTTCCTGGCGTGGGCGGCGTCGACCGGCGACGCCGCGGCGGTCCGCACGTTCGACGCCCGGGTCCTGCCCGCGATCGACCCGGTGGTGCGGCGGATCGATCCGGCGCCGGCGTTCGTCGACGAGGTCCGCCAGGCGGTGCGGGTCCGGCTGCTGCTCGGCGCCGACGGCGCGGCGCCGCGGCTCGCCGCCTACCAGGGGCGCGGGCCGCTGGTGGCGTGGGTGCGGGTCGCCGCCACCCGGGTCGCGCTCAACCTCAAGCGCGCGCGGCGCCCGGTGGTGTCGACCGAGGACGTCCTCGAGGAGCTGGTCGCGGCCGAGCCGGATCCCGAGCTCCGTCACCTCAAGCAGCTGTACCGCGCCGAGCTCGCGACCGCGCTGCGCGAGGCCCTGGCCGCGCTCGCCGACCGACCGCGGGCCCTGCTCCGCCTGCACTTCGTCGACGGGCTGCCGCTGGCCCGGATCGGCCGCCTGTACCAGGTCCACGAGTCGACCGCGTCGCGATGGGTGCGCCAGGCCGCCGACGCGGTGGCCGAAGACGCGCGCCGACGCCTGCACGCGCGCCTCGGCCTGTCGGAGGCCAGCGTCGACAGCGTCGTGCGGATGGTGCGCAGCAACCTGGAGCTGAGCGTGCGCCGCCTGCTCGGCGAGCCGCCCGCGACCTGACGCTGGCCCCGTGCGGCTCGCGCGCCGCGCGCCCGGACTTTCTCTGCAAGATCCGGCGGGGCCGGTGTCGTCCAGGCAGGAGGCACCATGTTCCCGATCGAACCCCGAACGATTCCCACGACCTGCCGACGCGGCGGCCTGCGCGCCGTCGCCGTCGCCGTCACCCTGGCCGCCGCGGCGGCGATCCCCGCCGCCGGCTGCGGCGACGACCTGCGCGACCCCGACGCCAGCGCCGCCGGCGCCCCCGCCAGCTACGCGATCGCGGCGGGGTTCGGCGGCCTCGCCATCACCGAGCTGACCCGCGAGCGCGTGGTCGATGACGTCTACCACTACGAGCTGGCGGTGCGGGTCGGCACGACGCCCCACGCGGTGCTGCGGCTGCACCGGATCGTGCGCGAGCGCGCGCCGTGGCAGCCCCGCCCCACCCCACGCGCGATCATGCTGCTGCACGGCGACTTCTCGACCTTCGCGTCCAACTTCGCCCCGACGCTGATCAGCGACGCCGCCGCGCCGGACCACGGCCTCGCGGTGTTCCTGGCCCGCCGCGACCTCGACGTCTGGGGCGTCGACCGACGCTGGACCCAGGCGGCGCTCGACGACGACCTGACCGACCTCGGCGACATGACCTTCGCGGCGGCGGTCGCCGACACCGAGCAGGCGCTGCTGTACGCGCGCTGGGTGCGCGCGCTCGGCGGCGCCGGCTGGGGCCGGCTCGCGCTCGGCGGCTTCAGCCGCGGCGCGCAGCTCACCTACGCCACCGCCGGCTACGAGGCGACGCTGCCGGCGTGGCAACGCCAGGTCGACGCGATCGTCCCGCTCGACATCTACGCCCGGCTGTCCCCCGAGGACGCCGACCTGCGGCAGGGCGCGTGCGACCGCCGCGACGAGGAGCGCGCGCAGCTCGCCGCCGGCGAGCTCGGCGGCGACGACACCTTCTTCTCCCTCGCGGGCGAGCTCGCCCGCGCCGCGCCCGACGACGAGTCGCCGCTGTTCGGGGCGCCGTACAGCAACCGCGACACCTTGCTGACCCTGCTGGGCCAGACCTATTTCTTCTTCCCGGCGACCCCGGCCTACCACCTCGCCGGCGCCGAGCTCGCCGACGACTGGCCGGTGGCGCTGCGGTTCACCGACGAGGCCCTGGCCGCCGACTGGTTCGCCGCGGCGCCGCCGTGGCAGGCGATGGCCGAGCTCGCCGACGGTGACGCCATGTGGTGCGGCGACGAGCCCAGCCTGGCCGACCACCTCGAGGACGTCACCGTGCCGGTGCTGTACGTCGGCGCCGCCGGCGGCTTCGGCGACCACGGCCTGTACACCACCGCCCAGCTCGGCTCGACCGACGTCACGACGCGGGTGGTCCGGACCCGCGAGCCCGGCGACGAGGTCGAGGACATCGGGCACGGCGATCTGGTGCTGGGCCGCGACGCCCCGACCCAGGTCTGGGGCCCGGTCGCCGACTGGCTGCGCGCGCGCTGACCGGCGGTAGGATGGCGACGATGCGCCCGTGCCCCGCCGACGACGATCTGGCCGACCTGGTGCGCGGCGCGCACGGCCTCGCCGACGACGCCCGGCTCGAGGCCCACCTCGCCGACTGCCCGGCGTGCAGCGGCTTGCTCGCGACGCTGCTCGCCGAGGGCGACGGCGACGACGACGACGACGCCGTCGGCGGCGCCCCCGCCGTCGACGGCCGCGACGCCGCCGCGCGCCCGGCGACGCGCGCGGGGCGGACCCTGGGCCCGTACCGCCTCGACGGCAAGATCGGCGCGGGCGCCATGGGCGAGGTCTGGGCCGGCCACGACCTGCGGCTGGCCCGCCCGGTCGCGATCAAGGTGCTGCCGGCGGCGCTGGCCGCGTCGCCGGCGCGGATCCGCCGCCTCGAGGCCGAGGCCCGCGCCGCCGCGGCGATCGCGCATCCCAACGTCGTCCGGATCTACGACGTCGGCCGCGACGACGACGTCGCCTACGTGGTCAGCGAGCTGATCGACGGCGAGTCGCTGCGCAGCCTGCTCGATCGCCGCGCGGTGTCGGCGACGCGCGCCCGCACGCTCGGCGTCGAGCTGGCGCGCGGCCTGGCCGCGGCGCACGACCGCGGGGTCATCCACCGCGACCTCAAGCCCGAGAACCTGATCGTCACCGCCGACGGTCACCTCAAGATCCTCGACTTCGGGCTGGCCAAGGTCGCCGGCGATCGCGGCGACGCCGTCGACCACACCGAGCCCGGGGCCGTGCTCGGCACCGCCGGCTACCTGTCGCCCGAGCAGGCCCGCGGCGAGCCCGCCGACGCCCGCAGCGATCTGTTCGCGGTCGGGGCCATCCTCTACGAGCTCGCCACCGGCGATCGTGCGTTCGGCGGCGCCACCTTCGCGGAGCGGTTGTCGGCGGTGCTGCGCGACCGGCCGGTCCACCTCGACGACGACGCGCTCGGCGACCTCGCGCCGCTGGTGGCGCGCTGCCTCGACAAGGACCCGCGACGCCGGTTCCAGTCCGCCGGTGATCTCGCGTTCGCGCTCGACGCGGCGCCGGCGGCGCGCGCCGCGTCCGCCGACGCCGGGCCGCCCGCCACCGCGGCGGCGACGGTGTCGCGACGCGCCTTCCTCGCCGGCACCGCCGCGACCGGCCTGGGCGCGCTCGCCGCCGGCACCGCCGTCGGCCGCTGGCTGTCGCGTCGCCCCGCCGGCGGCCGCGCCGAGCCCGGCTTCCGGGTCCTGACCTACCGCCACGGCCGGGTCGTCGACGCCCGGCTCACCCCCGACGGCGGCAGCGTCGTGTACGGCGCGGCGTGGAACGGCGCGCCGTGCGCGGTCTTCACCACCCGGATCGGCGGCGGCGGCACCCGCCCGCTCGCGCTGCCGCCGGCCGACCTGCTCGCGGTGTCGTCACAGGGCACGCTGGCGCTGGCCCTCGACCGTCGCTACGTCGAGGGTGCGTCGGCGCGCGGCCGCCTCGCGGTCGTGCCGATCGAAGGCGGCGAGCCGCGCGTCGTCGCCGACGACATCCAGGACGCCGACTTCGGCCCCGACGGCGCGCTGTGCGTGGTCCGCCCCGCCGGCGCCGGCGGCTTCGTGCTCGAGGCGCCGCCCGGCACCGCCCGGCACCGCGCCGGCTGGATCACGCACCCGCGGGTCTCGCCCGACGGGCGCTTCATCGCGTGCCTGGTCCACCCCTCGCCGTACGACGACCGCGGCGACGTCGTGGTCGTGGACCGCGCCGGGGCGGCGGCGCCCCGCGTGCTGTCGTCGGGCTGGACCAGCCTGGCCGGTCTGGCGTGGGCCCGCGACGGTCGCGCCCTGTGGTTCGGCGGGTCCCGCCGCGGCGCCGACAACGCGATCCACGAGGTCACGCTCGGCGGGCGCGAGCGCGAGATCGCGGCGAGCGCCGGGCGGCTGCGCCTGCACGATCGCGGCGACGGCGGCCGCGCGATCGTGTCGCACGACACCTGGCGGCTCCGCACGATCGTCCGGGCGCCGGGCGGCGACGAGGTCGATCTCTCGACCTCCGACTTCACCGCGCTCGGCGGCCTGTCGGCGGACGGCGCGACGATCGCGCTCGGCGACGTCGGCGACGCCGAGCCGATCGCCGGCTGCTACCTGCGAGCCACCCGCGGCGACCGCCTGCTGCGGCTCGGCGACGGCATGCCGCTGGCGCTGTCCCCCGACGGCGAGCGCGTCGTCGCGCAGCGCCTCGACGAGCCGAGCCGGCTCACGATCTACGCGGCACGCGAGCCGGGCGCGCGCCGGCTCGCGCTGGGGCCGATCACCGACGTCGCGTGGGCGCGCTGGCGCGGCGACGACGTCATCGTCGGGGGCGCCGCCGCGGACCGCGCGCCGCGGCTGTGGTTGCTCGCCGGTGACCGCCCGCCGACGCCGCTCACCGACGAGGACGTCCACGGCACCGGCGCGGTCAGCGGCGACGGCGCCCGGGTCGCGTTCGTCGATCGCGCCGGGGTCCTGCGGATCGTCGCGACCACGCCGGGCGGCGCCGCCGTCGAGGTGCCGGGGAGGTTCGCCGGCCAGGTCGCGTGCACGTGGACCACCGGCGACGACGCGCTGCTGGTGCGGGGCGTCTCGCCCCCCATCGCGGTGGCGCGGGTCGACCTCGCCACCGGCGCGGCGACCCTGTACGCGACGCTGACGCCACCGCCGGTCGGACGCAAGGGGGTCGACGCGGTGGCGATCACGCCCGACGGCCGCGGCCACGCCTACAGCTGGGGCGAGGAGCTGAGCCGCCTGTACGCGATGACAGGGTGAGCGCTGACCGGGCCTCGCCGGTCGATGCGACGCCGCGCGCTGCTATGCTGGGACGATGCGGGCTCGACGGTGGCAGGTCCCGGTCGTCGCCGCGATGGCGACGGTCGTCGCCGCCGCGTCGGCCGCGCGCGCCGGGATCGACATCCCGCGCCTGCCCGAGGCCACCGGCACCGCGACCCCGCCGGACCCGTCGGGGGGCACGTTCACCCAGCTGGTGATCGCGGTGGCGCCCGGCCAGAACCCGCCGTCCACCGGGCTGCAGGTGCGCTGCGACCTCACCGCGCTCGGCGAGCCGTACGTGCGGCGGTTCTTCGACGACGGCTTCCACGGCGACGGCAGCGCCGGGGACGCGATCTTCGGCCGGCTCGCCGAGGTCTTCACCGGCACCGCGCTGGGCGCGACCGAGCTGCCGTGCACCGTCGACGACGCCCAGGGCCGCCACGTCGACGTCGCGATCGCGCTGACGATCGCGGCGGCGTGCGGCGACGGCCAGGTCACCGCGCCCGAAGCCTGCGACGACGAGGGCGCCGAGGCCGGCGACGGCTGCAGCGCGACCTGCCAGGTCGAGCCGGGCTGGGCGTGCGCGCTCGAGCCCAGCGTCTGCGCCGAGGCCTGCGGCGACGGTCGCGTCGTCGGCGTCGAGGGCTGCGACGATCGCAACCAGGACCGCGGCGACGGCTGCGCGCGCTGCCAGGTCGAGCCCGGCTGGGCCTGCGACGGCGAGCCGTCGGTGTGCGTCCGCAGCGCCTATTGCGGCGACGGCGCGGTCGATCCCGGCGAGCGCTGCGACGACGGCGACGACCGCAGCGAGGACGGCTGCGACGCCACCTGCGAGGTCGAGCCCGGCTACCGGTGCCAGGGCGCGCCGTCGCTGTGCTGCCTCGAGGCCGACGCCGCGACCTGCTTCGCCGACCGCGACGGCGACGGCGTCTTCGACGTCCGCGACGACTGCCCCGACGTCGCCGATCCCGACCAGGCCGACGCCGACGGCGACGGCGTCGGCGACGCGTGCGCCCCGACGACGATCGCGCCGGGCGGCGGCGCCTGTCGCGCGGCCAGGGGGGCCGACGCGGCGGCGCCGCGCTCGCGCTCCTGGCGCTGGGGCTGCGGCGCCGGCGCCGCGCCTGGCCCGCCGCCGCCCGGGGGCACCGGTGACCCTGGAGGTCGCGGCCTGGCTGCGGGCGCTGGGGCTGGAGCGCTACCTCGACGCCTTCGTCGCCAACGACATCGACGGCGACCTGCTGCTCGGCCTCACCGACGCCGACCTGGTCGCGCTCGGCGTCGCCTCGCTCGGCCACCGCAAGCGGCTGCTCGCGGCGATCACCGACGGCCGCGGCGCGCACGACCACACCCCGACGCGCGCGCTGCGCACCGCGCCGCCGCCGGCGCGCGACCGCACCAGCCCCGGCGACGCCCTGCCGACCGTCCACCTCGAGCCCGGCGTCGGCGCCGCCGCGCTGTGGCCGGATCTCGAGCGCCGCGGCTACGTCGTCGAGCAGCGGCTCGGCGCCGGCGGCATGGGCGAGATCTACGTCGCCCGCCAGCTCGGCGTCGACCGGCTGGTCGCGGTCAAGATCCTGCGCGCCCCGGATCGCGGCGACGGCGCGGTCCGGTTCGCCCGCGAGGCGCGCGCGATCGCGGCGCTGCAGCACCCGCACACGGTGCGCCTCTACGACTACGTCGCGATCGAGGGTGGCGGCTCCGCGATCATCATGGAGTACGTCGAGGGCGAGACGCTGTGGGAGCTGATGCGCCGGCAGGGCCGGCTGCCGGTGCGGCGGATCGTGCCGATCCTGATCCAGGTGTGCGACGCGCTCAGCGAGGCCCACGGCCTCGGCATCGTCCACCGCGACCTCAAGCCGGCCAACATCGTGCTGCAGCAGGCGCCCGGCTACCGCGACTTCGCGCGGGTCCTCGACTTCGGGCTGGCCCGCTGGGCCGACGACGAGGACCGGCGCCTGACCCGCACCGGCCACGTCTTCGGCACGCCGCAGTACCTCAGCCCCGAGCAGGCGCAGGGCGCCGAGGTCACGCCGCAGAGCGATCTCTACGCGCTCGGCGTCATCCTGTACGAGGCGCTGGCCGGCGCGCTGCCGTTCGGCGCCGACGGCGACGCGTCGCTGCTGTACCGCCACGTCACCGAGGTCGCGCCGCCGCTGCCGCCCGACGTCGAGCGCCCGGTCGAGGTCGACCGCCTGCTCGAGCGCCTGCTCGCCAAGGCGCCGCCGCTGCGACCGCCGTCGGCGGCGGCGCTGCGGGCCGAGCTCGCCGGCCGGATCGCGGCGGCGCCGGTCGAGGTCCGCCGCCGCGACGACGGCTCCGCGACGCCGAGCACCGAGCGCCGGCGGGTCGTCGTCGTCGACGTCCGCTGCGCCGCCGGCGACGACGCCAGCCACGACGCCGCCCACGAGCGGCTGCGCCGCGCCCACGCCGAGATCGAGCGCGTGCGCCGCCGCCACGGCGGCTTCCTCAACAGCCGCGCTGGCGCTCACCTGCAGCTCGTCTTCGGCGCGCCGGTGGCCCGCCGCGACGACGTCGGCCACGCGCTCGACGCCGCGCTCGAGGTGCGCGCCGCGCTGACCGCGCTGCAGCCGGAGCGACCGCCGCGGCTCGGCGTCGCCGCCGGCCTCGGCATCGGAGGCGCGATCGGCGACGACGGCGATCGCGACTACCTGGTGTCGGGGCCGCCGCTGGCGATCGCGGCGGCGCTCGGGGCCGCGGCCGCCGCCGGCGAGATCCTGGTGACCGACGAGCTGGCGGCCCGCGCCGGCGCCGGCCTGCGCTGGGCCGCCACCGCCGACCGCGCCGACGTCCCGATCGCGGTGCGCGCGCTGCGCGACCGCACCGGCGACGACAGCGGCGCGCTGGGCGCGCCGTTCGTCGGCCGTGACGCCGAGCTGACCCGGCTGGGCGCGCTGATCGAGGAGCTCGTGGCGGCCGCGCCGCGGGGGCGCGGCCGGGTCGTCGAGATCGCGGGCGAGGCCGGCATCGGCAAGAGCCTGCTGGTCGCCCACCTGCTGGCCCGGGCGCGCCGGCTCGGCGCCCGCACCGCCACCGGCGCCGCCTACGACGTCGAGGTGCCGCGCGACCAGGGCCCGCTCCACCTGCTGGTCGCGGAGCTGCTCGAGCTCCCCGCCGCGACCGCCGAGCGGCCGATCGCGCTCGAGCACCGGGTCGCCGGCCGCGGCCTGCGCGCCGAGCAGTGGCCGTTCCTCTACCACTTCCTCGGCATCGCCCTGCCCGGCCCGATGCAGCGCCTGTACGACGCGATGGATCCGGCGGCGCGCATGGGCGGCTACCGCGACATGCTCGCGACGCTGCTCGCCAGCGAGTGCCGCGACCAGCCGCTGGTGCTGGTGATCGAGGACATGCACTGGGCCGACGCCGTCACGCTCGACGCCGTCGAGACCCTCGCCGGCCTGACCCGGACCCAGCCGATCGTGCTGATCCTGACCTCGCGGGTCGAGGGCGCCGAGCGCTGGCGCCACGCGCTGGCCACCGACCTCGACACCCGGGTCGAGCTCGGGCCGCTGTCGACCGCGGCCGCCGGCGAGCTCGCGGCCCGGCTCGGCGCCGGCGACCGCACCCGCGACCGCCTGGTCGCGCGCGCCGACGGCCACCCGCTGCTGCTGACCGAGCTGGCGCGCGACGACGTCGACGGTGACGGCGGCGACGCCCTGCCGGGCTCGATCCAGGGCCTGGTCCACGCCCGGGTCGATCGCCTGCCGGACCGCGACCGCGTCGCGATCCAGATCGCCAGCGTCCTGGGCCCGCGGCTCGCCGCCGCCACGCTGCGCGCGATCCTCGGCGACGACGCCTACACCGGCGCCGTGCTGGTCGACTACCGGCTGCTCGCGCCCGACGGCGCCGGCTTCCGCTTCACCCACGCGCTGGTCCGCGACGCCGTCTACGACTCGCTGGTCGACGATCGTCGGCGCGCCCTGCACGAGCGCGCCGCCGCCGAGCTCGCGGCGACCCCGGCGCTGGCCGCGCACCACCTCGACCGCGCCGGCTCGCCGGCGGCGGCTGCCGCCTACCTGCGTGCCGCCGCGCGCGACGCCGCCGAGCTCCGCACCGACCGGGCCGGCGCCTGGCCGCGCGCGGCCTCGAGATCGCCACCGCCGACGCCGACCGGATCGCGCTGCTCGGCCTGCGCGGCGACCTCGAGCTCGCCGTCGGCGACACCGCCGCCGCGCTGGCCTGCTTCGAGGAGCTGCGCCGGCGCGCCGGCGACGATCGTGACGCCCACCGCGGCGAGCTGGGCGTCGCCGCCGCGCTGCGGGTCGCCGGCCGCTACCCCGAGGCGCTGGCCGCGCTCGACCGCGCCGAGGCGGTCGCGACCGCCGCCGGGCTCGACGTCGCCCACCTCGAGTACCTGCGCGGCGCGGTCCACTTCGCGCGCGGGCAGCTCGACGCCTGCCGCGACGCCCACGCGCGGTCGCTCGCGCACGCGCGCCGCGCCGGCGACGACGCCCTGGTCGCGCGCGCCCTCAGCGGCCTCGGCGACGCCTACTACGGCACCGGTCGGATGGTCAGCGCCGCGCGCACCTGGCAGGAGTGCGTCGAGCTGTGCCGCAGCGCCGCGCTGCTCGCGATCGAGGTCAGCAACCTGCCGATGCTGGCCATGACCCAGGTGTTCCTCGCCGCGCCCGGGCGCGCCGCCGCGCTGGCGGCCCAGGCCATCGACGGCGCGACCCGGCTGTCGCAGCGGCGCGCCGAGGCGCTGGGCCGCGGCGCCGGCTGCCTGTCGGCGCTGGCCCGCGGCGATCACGCCGGCGCGCTGATCCACGCCGAGCGCGCGCTCGAGCTGTCGCGCCTGCTCGGGACCCGCGTCTTCGAGCAGACCGCGCACTTCTACCTGGCGCGCGCCCGCCTCGGCCTCGGCGACCGCGGCGGCGCCGGCCGCGAGGTCGACGCCGGCCTGGCGCTGTGCGCCGACACCGGCCTGCACTTCATCGGCGCCGCGCTGCTGGGCGTGCGCGCGCGGCTCGGCGACGACGACGCGCGCCGTCGCGACCTCGCCGCCGGCGACGCCGCGGTCGCGGCCGGCGCCCTCGCCTTCAACCACTACTGGTTCCGCGAGCAGGCGATCGAGGCCTGCCTGGCCGCGGCCGACCGCGCCGGCGCGCACCGCCACGCCGACGCCCTGCTCGACGCCACCGTCGACGAGCCACTGCCGTGGGCGGTGCAGCTGGCGGCGCGGGCGCACGCGCCCGCACCGTCGTCGTAGGCGCCGCTCGAGCGCCGCTCCCGACCGGGTCTCGCCGCTCGATTCGCGCACGCCGAGCGGAGCCCGAGCGACCAAGCCGCGAGGACGCCGTCGAGCGCGCAGGGATCGGCTGACCACGGGTGCGGGCCGGGACGCTTCCGCGTGGACCGGGCGCGCATCGATCCACGCCCTCGTCGGTGGAGCGCTCGGGGTGAGCGAGATCGTGAGACGCGCGCTACGCGTCGGCGCGCCGGGTCAGGCGCAGCGTGATCTCCTGCGGGCAGCACGCCGCGCTGGTGGTCAGCGCCAGCATCGCCGCGGCGGTGACGTCGTCGACGCCGAGCAGGCGATCGTGGCGGATGCCGGGGACCCCGGCGGTCATGGGCGTCGCGACGTAGGCCGGGTTGACCAGCACGACCTTGACGCCGTGCTCGCGCAGCCGCTCGTAGCAGCTCAGGCTCCAGCCGCGCAGCGCGTGCTTCGCCGCCGCGTAGGCGCCGGGCCCCTTCATCGGCTCGACCGCCGCGACGCTGCCGATGTTGACGATCGTGCCGCGCTCGCGCGCGACCATGCCGGGGGCGAGGCGCCGGGTCAGCCGCATCGGCGCCAGCACGTCGACCGCCATCAGCGCGGTCCACTCGTCGGGATCGCCGTCGAGAGCGTTGCCCAGCGAGTACGCGCCGGCGTTGTTGATCAGGACGTCGACGCCGCCGCCCTCCACCAGCTGCGCCGCCAGCGCGTCGACCGCGCCGCCGTCGGCGAGGTCGACGACGTGCGTCGTCGCGACGGGCGCGCCGGCGGCCCGGCACGCCGCCGCCGCATCGTCGAGCTCGGCGGCGGTGCGCGCCACCAGCGCCACCGCGCAGCCGTGGCCGGCGAGCGCGACCGCGATGGCGCGGCCGATGCCGCGACCGGCGCCGGTGACCAGCGCGCGCTGGCCGGCGAGGATCCCCTGTGCGTCCATGCCCCAGGGTCGCACGATCGCCGCGGCCCCGCCGCGCCGCCACCCCGCTCACCGGGTCGCCACGATCACCTCGCCGCCGCCGACCTGCCAGGTCGAGGTGGTCAGCGCGGCGGCGAACCGCGCGTCGTGGCTGGCCAGCAGCAGCGCGCCCGGGTAGCGCCGCAGCGCGTCCTCGAGGCGCTCGATCGCGGGCAGGTCGAGGTGGTTGGTCGGCTCGTCGAGGACCACCAGCCAGGCCTGGCGCGCCAGGCCGAGCGCGATCGCGAGCTTGCGGACCTCGCCCGGCGACGGCGACGACGACGCCAGCGCCCGCGACGGATCGAGCCCGAGCAGCGCGGCGGTCTGGCCCAGGCGACCGCGTTCGGCCGCCGGCAGCCGCGCCACCGTCGCGACCAGCGCGGCGCCGTCGGCGGCGCTGACCTCCTGCGGCAGCCACAGGAGCCGCTCCGCGGGCAGCTCGGCGGCGGCGACCAGCGCGGCCAGCAGCGTGCTCTTGCCGGCGCCGTTGGCGCCGGCGACGTGGACCCGGGCGTCGCGCGCCACCGCGACCCGGACCTCAGGCGCGAGCACGACGTCGCCGGCGCGCAGCGCGACGCCGTCGAGCGCGGCGAGCCAGCGGCGCGGCGACGGCGCCCAGTCGACGTGGACGTCGCCGCCGCGCTCCTTGGCCTCGGCGAGCGCCTCGACCCGGGCCGCGACCTCGTCGAGCGCGCGCCGCCGCCGGGCCACCGCCTGCTCGGCGCTGGCCGCGGCGCGGGCGGCCCGGCCGGTGCGCTCCAGCGAGCGACCGTCGGCGTCGCGCGGCCCCTTCATCCGGGCCGAGCGCGAGGTCTGCTGCTCGGCGGCGGCGGCGGTGCGGCGCGCGTCGCCGAGCCGACGGGTCGCGGCGCGGCGCTCGCGGTGGGCCTCGACCCGGGCCTGGTGGCGGGCCTCGGCCTCCTCGGTCCACGCCGCGCGGGCCCGGGTGTAGCCGCCGGCGTGGACGTGGACCTCGCCGCCGCGGATCCGGACGGTCGTGGTGGTGAGCTCGTCGAGCAGGTCGCGATCGTGCGACACTACCAGGCCGACGCCGCGGTGCCGGCGCAGCGCGCCGAGGACCAGGGCGCGCGACGCCGCGTCGAGGTGGTTGGTCGGCTCGTCGAGTACGAGCACGTCCGGCGCCGCGGCCAGCGCCGCCGCGATCTGCCAGCGCTTGCGCTCGCCCGACGACAGCGTCGGCCACCGCGCCAGCTGCGACGGCTCGAGCGCGAGGCGGTGCTGCCAGCGCAGCGCGTCGCGGTCGACGGCCCCGGCGAGGGCGACGACGTCGTCGCCGGGCTCGTCGACGCGCTGGGCGCACGCCCGCACGGTGGCGTCGAGCGGCTCGCGCACGACGTGGCCGGCGGCTGGCGGCAGCGCGCCGATCGCGACGCGCAACAGGGTGGTCTTGCCGGCGCCGTTGGCGCCGACGACGCCGGTCCAGCCGGTGGGCAGGTGCAGCTCGACGTCGCGCAGGACCGGCTCGCGACCGTCGTAGCCGACGGTGACGCGGTGCATCCGGAGAGCAGGCATGGAGGGCTCCTTGCCGCGGCGTGGGCGCCGCGGCGCACGGGCCGCCGCGCCGACGCCAGCGGCGGCGGCACGAGGCCCGGGATCACGAGGGACAGCGATGCGACGCGCGCCGCCGGGGCAGCCCCGGGCGCAGCGTCGACGACCTGTGCGTGATCAGCCTTCCATGAGGGTCGGCGCGACCGCCGACGCCCCATAGCTAGGGCATCGGCCGCGACCTGTCAACGATCATCCTCGCGACCCGGCGGCGGCGGCGGCGCGCCGCCGTGCGTCACGCGTCGAGGCGCGCCGGCCGGCGCGTCGGCGCGCGTCGCCGCATCGTCCACCGCTTCGACTCGGGGACCGTGCGCTCCGCGCCGCGGCCGATCAGGTCGAGCAGATCGGTCGTCGTGACGATGCCGACCAGGTGGTCGCCGTCGAACACCGGCAGGCAGCCGATGGTCCGGCCGCGCAACAGGTTCGCGGCCTGGCGCACGGTGGTGGTCGGCCGCGCCGCGACGACGTCGGGCACCATCAGGTCCCGCACGGTGCGGCTGGTGTCGCGCGCCTTGCCGATGTCGCGATCGGACACCACGCCGACGACCCGGGCGCCATCGACGACGACCAGGTGGTGGATGTGGCGGCGCGCCATCAGCTCGCGGGCCTCACCGATCGACCGGCCGGGACCGGTCTTGACGACGTCCTTGCTCATGATCTCGGAGATGCGCATGGGAACCTCCCGTCGTCTCCAGGATCGTTGCAAGCGGCGCGCCCGCCCGCCGTCCTACGCCGACGCGGCGATCCGCCGCGGCTCGCACACCGCCGACAACGTCGACGACACCTCGACCGGCGTCACCGGACCACCGTGCCGGGCGGCGCGGGCGATGTCGTTGAGGGTCAAGATGCCGATCGGGTGGCCCTGATCGTCGATCACCGGCATGCGCCGGATCTGGTGCTGGCGCATGACCGCCTCCGCGGCCGCCAGGTCGTCGTCGGCCTGGCACGAGTGGACCTGATGCGCCATCGCCGAGAACACCGCGATCCCGCGCAACGCTTGCCCCTGGGTGTAGGCGGCCATGCAGATGTCGCGATCGGTGACCATCCCGACCACGTGGCCGCTCTCGTTCACGACCGGCAGGCAGCCGATGTCGTGATCCCACATCAGCTGGGCGGCACGGTCGAGCATGTCGATCGAGCGGCAGGTGCGGACCTCCGGATTCATGATCTTCTTGACCTTCATCGTCGCCTCCTGGGTGGTACGTGCTGCCCTAGCGAGCACCGTGCCAGCAGCGCGCCGCCGCGCCGGGCACCGCCGGACGCGGCCCCCAGCGCGAAGTCTGCGCGCGACCGGTCCGGGGCCGTCGATCGCTGCGCACCGGCGTCACCTCGGCGGCGCCTTGCGGCGCGACCGGATCGTCCCCGGCAGGACCTCGACCTCGATCGGCTGGTCGAAGTCGATCCGGTAGCCGCGGTCCTCGACGGTGGCGACGAAGCGCCCGTGGTGGTGCACGACGCGGCGATACGAGACCTCGACCTCGCCGATGCGCTGGTGCGGCAGGTGCTGGAGCAGGAACCCGGCGAGGCGCAGCGCCTGGGCCGGCAGCAGGCGGTGGCAGCCGTGGCTCGCGCCGTCGAAGATCGACGCCAGGTTGCCGGAGCCGTGGGTCCTCACGCCGTCGTCCTCGTAGGTCACCTCGCCGTCGCGCCCGGTGGTGACCCGCTCGTGGATCAGCATGGCCAGCCCGTACGCCGACCGGTAGCCCGGGCCCAGGACGTCGCGCTTGAGCTCGTAGTCGCCGCCGCCCAAGGACCGCACGAAGTCGTCGTCGGGCGTCGACGGCGGCGGCAGCCACGCCGGCGCGACGTACAGCTGCCGCCACACGAAGGCGCCCGCCGGCGACTCCTTCCACCTCTGCTCGACGTCGCCGCCGCGCAGCCGCTCGTCCTGCCAGCCTCCGATCGTCGTCGGCCACCGCACCAGCGGCACGCGCCGGTCGCCGTCGACGGCGTAGACCACCAGCGCGGGTCGGCGCGCCACCGCGCGCGTCCGCGGCGACGGGTCGTACCAGACGTCGCCGCGATCGATCTCGACCGCGACGGCGAGCGCCGCGTGGTACCCGGGCAGCGCCGGCAGGCGGACCGCGACCTCCGCGGGCGGATCGTCGAGGAAGGCGCGGACCGCCGCCGGGTCGACCCAGCCGAGCGCGCGCGCCGCCGCGGCGGTGGCCTCGGCGATCCGATCCGGCGCGGCGTCGGGCAGCGACTCGTGGCCACGCACCTGGCCGCACCGCGCCGGCTCGAGGCGGTAACCCAGGACCAGGTCGGGGCCCGCGCCGGCGCTGCCGTCCTCGATCAGCCCGGTCGCGGTCACGACCCGCTCGCGCAGCACGCGCAGCGCCGCCCGCAGGTCCGACGCGCGCGCGTCCTCGAGCAGCACGGCCCGGGTGTCGTCGTCGACGGTGCCGGTGGGGATCAGCGCGTTGCGGGCCTGGAACGCCGCCACCGGCGTCGCGGTGCGCCAGGTGTAGAGGCCGTCGACGCCACGGTCGTCGAGCAGGCCGTCGCACGCCAGGTGCCGCTGCACCGCGGTCACGGCGTCGAGGTAAGCGTCGGCCGCGCGCGACCGCGCCACCCGCTTGCGGAAGTAGCCGTCGACCGCGGCCAGCGCGTCGAGATCGGCGAGGCCGCGGTGGCGCAGCTCCCAGGCGAGGTCGTCGCGCAGGTCGCGGGCCCGGTCGCGCCGCCGCCGCGCGGCGTCCCGTGACTCCTCGTGGAGCGCGTCGGTGCGCGCGACCAGCGCCGCGTCGTCGACCGCGTCGTGGCACCGGTGACGGTCGTCGTCGTCGAGGCGCGCGTGGATGACCCGCAGCGACGGCAGGATCCCGTAGCTCTCGAGGTAGCGATCGCGTTCGGCGGGCGTGCGGTCGTCGCCGGCGTCGGCGTAGCGCTCGTCGGCGAGCGCCAGGTAGGTGTCGCGGTAGCGGGGCGCGTCGGCGTCGCCCTCGGCGGCCAGCGCGAGCGGCGTCCAGGCCGCGGACAGATCGAGGCGCGTGAGGTCCCGCGCCGCCAGCTCGTCGCGGCACACTCGCTCGGTGACGTGGCCGCCGTCGTAGACCGGGACCGCGTCGCACTGCTCGCCGGCGGTCGCCCCCGAGGTCGGCCCCGCCGACGACGCCCCGCGGAGCGCGAGCGAGGTGACGGCCGCGACCGCGGCCGCGACGATCGATCGGACCCGGGACGACACCACCACCTCAGCACCCCGGCGCGGTGCACGTGCCGCCGTCGCAGGCGTGCAGGCACTGCGCCTCGCTCGTGCACGCCTCGCCGTTGTCGACGCGCCGCACGCAGGTGTCGGTCGCGGTGTCGCAGGCGAGGTCCTCCTGACACGTGAGGACCAGCGAGCCCGGCTGCAGGCAGGCCGCGCCGTCGCCCGGCAGCGCCGTGCACGTCCCGCTGGCCTCGCCGGAGGCGACCAGGCACACCGTGCCGACCGGGCACGCGCTCGGCGCCGACGTGGCGCACGCCGCCGATGGCGACGACGGCGCCCGGCACTCCCACGCGTCGCCGGTGGTGTCGAGCGCGGCGCACACCAGCGCGGCGGTGCACAGCTGGCCGGCGCCGGGATCGCAGGGCTCGCCGAGCCCGGCGGTGAAGACCAGGGCGCGGCACGTGCCGGTGGTCTCCCCGGTCGCGCGATCGCAGTTGAGCCCCAGCGGACACGGGTGCTGGTTGTCGCAGGTGTCGCCGGCGGTCAGCATCGTGGCGCAGGCGCCGCCGACGCAGTCGAGCCCGGCCTGGCAGCCGTCGTCACCGGCGCACGCCGCGGCGACGCCGCCGCGCGGCGCGCAGGTCCCCGGGCACGCCGCGTCGAGCTCGCAGAACAGGCCGGCGGCGCACTGCCACGAGCTGTCGCAGGCGCCGCCGGTGGTCACGGCGCCGACGATCGCGTCGTCGCAGCCGGGGACGTCGACCAGCAGGTTGCTGACCAGGTCGGCGCACGCGGCCTCGGGGAGGCCGTCGAGGCAGCGCCGCAGGGCCTCGCCGTCGTAGCTCACCGTGCCGTCGGCGACCCAGGCCTCGAGCCCGGCGAGCGTGCCGTTGCGGTACTGGTAGGCGCCGACCTCGCACGCGGTCTGGGACAAGAGCGCCAGCCCCAGGACGCTGCAGTCGGTGAGCCGCTCGCACATCGCGACGCCGACCTCGGAGGCGGCGACGTCGAGCTCGACGGTCGGCGGCGTGGAGCCGTCGGAGCAGCCGACGGCGGTCAGGACGGACAGCAGCACGGCGCGACGCGACATGGTGCACCTCGTGCCGATCCATCCACGCAAGCCGCGTTCCCGGCCGCGGCCCCGGATTCCCCCCACCGCGGCGCCGTGACCGGCGCGGGTGCGCAAGTCGCGACGCGGCGCGGCGGCGCCGGCGCAGAAGTCGCGCGATCAGCGGCGGCCGGCGATCGCCGCGACGAAGCCGGCGACGCCGACGTCCTCGAGCGCGAGCCCGGCGGCGTGACCGGCGGCGGCGGCCTCGGCGCCGAGGCGCGCGCCGACCTCGCGCAGGAACTTGGCCTGCAGCGCCGGCTCCATCGTGGCCTGCGCCATGGATCCGGCGGGCAGGTCGACGCGCTGGGCCTCGACGGTGCCGTCGAGCAGCTCGATCGTGACCCGGTTGGGGAAGTACAGCGGGATGCCGTCGCCGCGCCCGGGCCGCGGCGCGTTCTGGCGCCCGCGCAGCGCCAGCCGCACCCAGTTGACCGCCTCGCGCGCGCGCAGGAGGCTCGACCCGTACTGCTCGCGGTAGCGCCGGACCAGGCGCAGCCAGTCGGCGGGCCGCAGCGATCGCAGCGCCTGCTTGCCGGTCGGGATCGACCGCGCGCTGCCCAGGACCCGCGCGGTCAGCGCCGGATCGTGCTCGACGACGATCTTGGCGTACCACGCGCGCAGCGCGTCGGCGTTGGCCTCCAGCCACGCGGTCTCGGCCTCCTCGCCGGTGAACCGCCCGGCGTGCATGACCACCGCCACGGTCAGGCCGAGATCGAACGACACGCCCACCGGCGACAGGTCGGGCGCGTCGGCGCCGGCGTACTCGCGGGCGAACCGGTTGACCTCGTCGCCGAGCTTGCTGGTGGCGACGACGACGCGCCGGACCTGATCGAGCGCGGGGCGCTCGGTGCGGACCAGGCTCTCGGCCGCCTCGCACGCGGTCTGGAAGTAGTGACACACCGGCGCGGTCTTGATCGTCAGCGACGTGATCGCCCACAGCGTGCCGAGGTCGCCGAGCATCTCGGGCAGCGGCTGGAACGTGAAGCGCTGCCAGAAGCCGCGCCGGTCCTCGAGGACGTCGAGCGCGCCGGTCATGCCAGCGCGGGCCAGGTACGCGGCCTGGATGCCGATCTGGGTCGGCACCGACGCCGCCAGCAGCTTGGACGTGGGCCCGAAGAACGCCGGCTGCAGCGCGAACGGCGGCTGCGCCAGCGCGATCGCCAGGGCGTGGGCGCTGCGCGTGGCGTCGAGGCCGAGCAGCGACGCGGTCGCCGCCGCCGCGCCGACCAGGTGGATGAACGTCCACATCTGGCCGTTGAGCGGGCCGAGGAAGCTCGACGCGCCGAGCCGGCCCGCGATCTCGTTGGCGACCACGACCGCGGTGACCAGGTCGCGGCCGTCCTTGCCCTCGGCCTCGGCGACCGCGAGCGCGGCGAACACCGCCGAGTGGCAGGTGTGGCCCATCCAGATGATGTCGTCGTAGTCCTGCGCCATCGAGAACGCGGCGTTGACGAACGCGGCGTCGGCAGGCGCCAGCCGCGCGCCGGTCGCCACCACCGTCGACGGGCCGGCGCCGTGCGGCAGGCCGTCGAGCAGGCGCGCCAGCTCGGGCGCACGCGCGGTGGCGTGCGCCGCGGCGACCATGTCGAGGATCTGGTAGCGCGCGGCGCGGCGCGCCGCCTCGGGCAGGTCGGCCCACCGGGTCGCGGCGACCCACGCGCCGAGCGGCGCCAGCGCGCCGCCGCCGGTGACGACGTCGCCGCCGCCGCCCGCGCCGCCACCGTCGCCGCCGCCGCCACCGCCGCGCGCGCTCATCTCGGCCGGGCCGGTCACGCCGCGCGCTCCTCGGCCGGCGCCGCGACGACGTCGCCGCCGCCGGCGACCTGGGCCAGCACGATGTCCATCGCGCGCTCGGCGATCGCGGTGATCGTCAGCGCCGGGTTGGGGCCGACCGACACCGGGATGATCGAGCCGTCGAGCACGATCAGGTTGGGCAGGCCGAAGACCCGGCCGGCGTGATCGACGACGCCGTCGTCGGGGCTGGTCCCCATCGGTACACCTCCCTGGTTGTGCGGCACCTCCATGCGCCCGAGCAGCTTGAACGGGACGTGGGGCAGCCAGTAGGCCCCGGCGGCCTTGCCGACCAGCTTGCCGAGCTTCTCGAGGTAGCCGTAGAAGTCGCGGTTGGCGGCGGTGTCGTAGTCGATCACCGCCCGCCCGTCGCCGGTGAGCCGGAACGTGCCGAAGGCGTGGTCGCGGCCCATGCTGAGCAACGGGATCGGGTAGGTGCGGGCCAGCGCGCCCAGCGGCGGCACGACGACGCGCAGCACCCGCGACACCGCGTGGATCCGTCGATAGGACCGCGGCCGGAACCGGCCGGTGATGCCGCTGATCATCATCGCGACCAGGACCCCGCCGGGGGTCGGGTAGCGGCCGCTCTCGATGTACGCACCCTGGCTCTTGCCGTCGGGGCCCTTGAACCGGATGTTGTCGCTGTTGGTGGTGCCGAGGTCGGGGTCGTACGACGGCCGCGACACCAGCAGGCCGGCGTAGTAGGCGAGCGCGCCGGCGCCGGCGCCCCACCACTGGTGCAGGATCAGGCACACCACCATCGCGACGAAGCCCAGCCACGACAGCCACAGGCCGCGGAACGGGATGATCAGCGTGAGGTAGTCGCCGTTGCTGGTGTAGCGCTGGCCGACGTGCGGCCCCAGCTCGGGCAACGTCGCGTGGACGTCGCGGTTGCGCAGCAGCAGCTCGCTCGAGCCGACCGCGCCGGCGGCGACGACGACGCGGTCGGCGACGATCGTGTGCGGCTCGCGCTGCGGCGGCGGTCGCCACGGCAGCCAGCGGCGGCGCACCGTCGCCCAGCCGCCGGGCGGCGGCACGTGGCGGACGTAGTGGACGCGGTAGCGGCCGTCGGCGAGGCGCTCGATGCGATCGGCCTCGCACAGCGGCCGGATCTCGGCGGGCCTGGCCGCGCGCTCGGCGAGGAAGAGGTAGTTGCGGTCGAGCGAGTTCTTGGCGTCGATGTCGCCGCCGAGGATCGACTGCTCGCGCGGGTCGTAGTAGCGCTGGGTGCAGCCGTGCGGGTTGACGAACTCGGCCCCCGGCGTGCCGCCCTCGGGCGCGAAGCTGATGCCGAGGTGGACCGGGCCCCAGTCCTCGACGAGCTCGGGGTGCTGCGCCTGCAGGCGCTGCCCGGCCTGGAACATCAGCTGGGTCGCGCGCACGCTCCGGTACGGCTCCCAGTCGGGGTACGGCGCGCCGCCGAGGATGGCCTCGGCGCGGTCGTAGTAGCCGGTCATGTCGCTGGCGCCGATCGCGGCGGGGAAGCCGTCCCAGTCGTCGCGACGCTTGAGGGTGCCGGCGTAGACGTGGGAGCCGCCGCCGACCGCGGCGCCGATCCACGGGATGATCGGCTTGCCGCGCGCCTGCAGGTCGTGGAAGCCGTAGGCGGCGCGGTGCGGCTTCCAGAACACGTCGAGGTCGGCCTGGAAGCGGTCGCGGCGGACCCGGTCGCCGCGCTCCAGCACGACCACCTGGTGGCCGGCCTCGGCGAAGCGCAAGGTCGCGACCGCGCCGCCGAACCCGGAGCCGATCACCAGCACCTCGGTGTGGTCCTCGTCGGGCGTCGCCGTGGGATCCGCCATCGCGGGCATGATAGCGCCGCGACGCCGGCGGTCGGCCGCCGCGATGGGCGATAATCGCGGCATGTCGGACGCCGACGCGCGCCGCCACCTCGCCGAGTCGCTGCTCGCCGAGGAGGTGCCGGCCAAGCCGAGCCCGGGCGAGTTCGGCTCACCGGTGGCGTGGCTGCTCGGCCCGGATCTGATCGCGGCGCTCAAGCAGTTCGCGGTCTACGCGATGTGGCGCGGCGAGCTCGACCTCCACGACTGGATGGACGCCAGCCCGATCGTCGTGCCCGATCCCGACGGCGACGACTGGTGGTTCGACTACATCGCCGACATCGGCGACGGCGAGCGCGCGATGTACACGACCGCGCTCTTGTGCCAGGACGATCTGTGGATCGAGGGCACGCTGGCGCGGCCCGGCGGCGCCGCCGCGCTGCCGGCGCTGGGACCGCGCCCCGACGGCTGGACGACGCTGCCGCGCGGCCCGCTGCTGGTGGTCGGCGGCGACACCGCGTACCCGCTGGCCTCGACGTCGAACCTCGAGGCCCACGTCCGCGCCCCGTTCACCTGGGCCTACCGCGATCTGGTCGCGGCCGGGCGGCTCACCGACGACGACGGCGTGCCGGCGCGGGAGGTCGACGTCGTCGGCATCCCGGGCAACCACGACTACTTCGATCTGCTGGTCGGCTTCAACCGCATGTTCCGCGCCCCGGTCTGCGCCGAGGACGCGGCCGGGCCGCGGGCGCGGCGGCCGCCGCTGCGGATGCTGGGGCTGCGGCGGCGCCAGGACGCGTCGTACTTCGCGGTCCGGCTGCCGTGGGACTGGCAGCTGTGGGGCCTCGATCCCGGCGCCCGCGGCCTCGACTACCGCCAGGAGTCGTTCTTCCGCGGGCTCGGCCGCCGTGACGGCGACGGCGACGGCGACGGCGACGGCGCGCCGGCCAAGCTGATCGTCTGCCAGCCGACCCCGCCGGTCGCGTTCGGCCGGGTCGTCGCCGATCGCCACGCCCTGCGCGACCTGATCGATCTCGGGCTGCCGGCGCCGTTCCTCGCCGCCGACGCGCGCCGGGTCGACGGCCACCCGGCGCCGTCGCCCGCCGAGCTGCCGCGCGCGCTCCCCGACGGCCACTGCCGCCTCGATCTCGCCGGCGACATGCACTACTACGCCCGCTTCGCCGCCGCCGACGCGCCGCCCGGCGCCGCGACCACCGGCGACTACGCGTGCGTCGTGTCGGGCGGCGGCGGCGCCTTCCACCACCCGAGCTTCACCGACTTCGGCGACCTGCCGGCGCGCGCGACCTTCCCGACGCCCGCGGCGTCGCGCCGCGCCGTCGCCGACCGGCTGTTCCGGCCGTGGACCGTCTTCAACGGCGGCACCGTCAACGTCGCCGCGTTCCTGGTCGCGGTCGTGCTGTGCGCCGGCTCGCTGTGGAGCGGCACCCGCACCGTCACCGACTGGCTGTTCCTCGCGCTCGGCGTCCGTGGCGAGCGCGGCCTCGGCGGCGGCGCGACGGCCGCGCTGCCGCCGGCGGCGTGGCCGAGCCTGGGCGGCGCCGCGGTGTTCCTGGGCTCGATCGTCGCCGCCGTGATCCTGGTGCTGGCCGCGGTGCGCTACGCGCGCTGGGTCAACCGCATGCTGCACACGCCCCGCCGTCGCTGGACGTGGACGATGCGGGCGCTGCGCTCGCTGCCGGTCGACCGCATCTTCGAGGAGCGCGGCTACCTGCCGTCATGGCTGCTGGTGCTGATCGCCGCGGCGCTGCCGCCGCTGGCGCCGCAGCTGGCCGACGCGCTGGTCGGCGGCGCGCCCAGCGGCGCGGCGATGCTGTTCCAGGCGGTGTTCCTGTCGGTGCTCTTCGGCCTCGGCCTCGCGCTGGTGCCGTTCGCGGTCGGCTCCGGCGGCGAGTACCACCGCCCCACCGAGCGCGGCGTCTTCGTCGTGCTCGGCGTCGGCCACACCGCGTTCCAGCTGCTGCTGCCGCTGGTGATGGTGCGGGTCGGCGTGGGCGCGCCGATCGGCCTGGCGGCGGCGCTGGTCGTCGAGGCCATGCTGGTCACGGTCGGCTGGCACCTGCTGCGGCGCGGCGGCCCCGGCGCCCGCTGGCCGGCGCTGGCGGTCTGGCTCGGCCACGGCCCGCTCCTGATCGCGATCCTGCTGCTGGCCGGGCACGGCACGCTGGCGCGGCCGAGCACGGTGGCCGGGACGATCGCGGTCGTGCTCGCCGCCGGCGCGCTGGGCTCGGTGCTCGGCTGCGTCGAGTACGGCTGGTACCTCGGCGTCGCGTCGGGGTGGAACGGGCACAACAACGAGGCCGGCGCGACGTCGCGGCTCGAGCGGTTCCGCCAGTTCATCCGGTTCCGGCTCGAGCGCGACCGCCTGACCGGCTACGTCATCGCGGTCGACGAGCCCGGCACCGATCCGACGACCGTCGCGCCGCGTGTCGTCGACGTCTTCACGATCGCGCCGCGCCGCGCCGCCCCGCCGGGCGCGCCCGCCGGCGCCGCCGACCCCGACACCCGCACCGACAGGAGCCCGCGATGAGCCCGCCCGACGCCCCCAGCCCGCTCGCCCAGCCGCTACCGTGGAACCTGGTCGCCGACGCCTACGTCGACGAGGTCATGCCGCACTTCGAGCGCTACGCCGAGGAGGCGCTGCGCACCGTCGGGGTCGCCGCCGGCCAGCGCGTCGTCGACGTCGCCACCGGCCCCGGCACCCTGGCGCTGCTGGCGGCGCGCCGCGGCGCCCGCGTCGACGCCCTCGACTTCTCCGACGAGATGATCGCGCGGCTGCGCGCCCGCGCCGCCGCCGCCGGCGTGGCCATCGACGCGACCACCGGCGACGGCATGGCCCTGCCCTACCCCGACGCCACCTTCGACGCCGGCTTCTCGATGTTCGGGCTGTTCGTGTTCGCCGACCGCGACCGCGGCTTCCGCGAGCTGCGCCGGGTCCTGGTCCCGGGCGGCCGCGCCGTCGTCACCAGCTGGCCGCCGTTCGCGCGCTCGCCGGCGCTGTCGACGATGATGAGCGCGGTGCGGGCCCGCCTGCCCGGCCTCCAGGCCGGCAGCGCCGACGCCCCGCTCGGCGACGCCGCGACCTTCACCGCCGAGATGACCGCCGCCGGCTTCCGCGACGTCGCGGTCCGCGAGGTCGAGCACACCCGCCGCTACGCCGACGCCGACGACTTCTGGTCGTCGATGAGCCGGACCCTGCCGCCGCTGGTGATGCTGGCCCGCAAGCTCGGCGACGGCTGGCCGACGGTCGCGGCCGGGCTCCAGGCCGACCTGCGGGCCGCGCTCGGCGACGGCCCGCTCGACGTCCCGATGCCGGCCTGGCTCGGCGTCGGCACCGCCTGACCGACGAAGCGCGCGCGATCGCCCCGACCGCCCGCGGTCCCGGGTATCCTGGCCCCTGGTGGCCAGCCAGGATCCCATCGGCGCCGTCCTCGACGGCCGGTACCGGGTCGTGTCCCGGATCGCCGACGGGGCCATGGGCGCGGTGTTCCGCGGCGAGCGGATCAAGCTGGGCCGCGCGGTCGCGATCAAGTTCCTCCACGCCCAGCTCGCCGACGAGCCGCGGTTCCGGCAGCGCTTCGAGATCGAGGCGCGGACCATGGCCAAGCTCGATCATCCGCACTGCGGCGCGGTGATCGACGTCGGCCAGCACGGCGACATGCCGTACCTGGTCATGGAGTTCATCCAGGGCGTCGACCTGCGCCACGTCCTCGACGACGGTCGCCTGGCCCCGCTGCGCGCCGCGGCGATCGCGCGCCAGGTCCTGGCCGGGCTGGCCCACGCCCACGAGGTCGGGATCATCCACCGCGACGTCAAGCCGGCCAACGTCATGCTCGCGGACCGCACCGGCCTCGGCGAGCAGGTCCGGCTGCTCGACTTCGGCCTGGCCCGGCTGCGCGAGCAGAGCACCGGCCTCACCGTCGGCATCGCGATCGGCACGCCGGCGTACATGGCGCCGGAGCAGGCGACCAGCGGCCCCGTCGATCACCGCACCGATCTGTACGCGTGCGGCGTCCTGCTGTTCGAGATGCTGACCGGCGACAAGCCGTTCGTCGCCGACGAGCCGGTCGAGATCCTGCGCCACCAGCTGCACAGCCCGCCGCCGCGGCTGGCCGACAAGGTGCCGGGCGTCGACTTCGGCGGCCTCGAGCAGGTCGTGGCCAAGGCGATGGCCAAGGCCCCCGCCGACCGCTACGGCTCGGCGCTCGAGATGGCGGCGGCGCTCGACGACGCGATCGCGCGCCTGGCCGCCCCGCCGCCGACGACGGTGGCCGCGCCGCCGCCGCCGCCAGCGCCGCCGATCGTGCCGGTCCCCGAGGAGGTGCGGCTGCGCCGGCGCCGCCTGACCATCGCCGGCGCGGTCACCGCGGCGATCCTCGCGATCGGGCTGATCGCGCGCCTGGCGAGCTGACCTCACCGGCGTCGTCTCCTGCCCGGCCGCGGTACAGCGGCGGATCCACCGAGTATCCTCGGCGCGCGGCTGCGCCGCCCGCCGATGACCTTCCTGTTCTCGCTCGCCTTCGCGTTCGCGCTGGCGCTCCTGTTCGGACGCCTGATGGCGCGGGTGCGCCTGCCGCGCGCCACCGCGTACCTGCTGGTCGGGGTCGTCGCCGGCCGCCCGGTCATGGGCGCGCTGTCGATCGGCCCGCTGATCCAGGAGGGCCCCGGCCTGGAGATGATCGTCGACTTCACGCTCGGGCTGATCCTGTTCGGCATCGGCCGCCGGTTCCTGCTGCCGCGCCTGCGCCGCAACCTGGGCCGCATCCTGGCCGCGTCGTTCGTCGAGTCGGTCGCGACCTTCACGCTGGTGTTCGGCGCCACCTGGGTGGTCGGCGCGTCGACGACGATGGCGACCCTGCTCGGCCTGATCGCGATGGCGACCGCGCCGGCCGCCACCGTCCTGGTCATCCGCGAGTACGAGTCCGAGGGCCCGATCACCGATCTCACGATGCTGCTGGTCGGCTTCAACAACCTCACCTCGGTGATCGGCTTCATCCTGGCGGTCGCGCTGACCCTGCCCGCCGACATCGCCGCGGCGCAGCCGTCGCTGATCGCCAGCCTGGGCCTGCCGATCGCCGCCGGCGTCGGCGTCGGGCTGATCACCGCGGTGTGGGACGCGCGCATCGACCGCGTCGCCGAGCGCCAGCTGCTCGGCATCGCCACGGTCGCGGCACTGACCGGGCTGTCCGAGATGTACGGCTTCAACCCGCTGTTCGCGTGCCTGCTCGCCGGCCTGGTCGTGGTCAACTCGTCGCCGCGCGAGACCGCCCTGTTCGACGCGCTGTCGGAGATCGACTACCCGCTGTACGTCCTGTTCTTCGTGCTCGCCGGCACCCGGCTGCACACCGACAGCCTCGCCCACCTGGGCGCGGTCGGGGTCGCGTACGTGATCGCGCGCGGCGCCGGCAAGCTGCTCGGCGCCACCGCCGGCGTGTCGATGGTGCGGCTCGGCGGCGAGGGACGGCGATGGATCGGCCTGGCGCTCACCGCCCAGGCCGGCGTCGCGATCGGCCTGGCCAAGACCCTGCGCGAGCTGTGGCCCGCGGTCGGCCTGCCGGTCGAGAGCACGGTGCTGGCCGCGGTCGTGGTCTTCGAGATCGTCGGGCCGCCCCTGGTCCGCACCGCGCTGGTCCGCGCCGGCGAGGTCCGGCTGATGACCTTGCTGGTCAAGCGCGCGCCGCTGGGCCTGTTCGGCAGCGCCCACCAGGTGGTCAACCACTTCCGGGTCGCGCTCGGCCTGCCCGGCGGCAAGGCGCTGGGCGCGCCGTCGGAGATCCCGGTGTCGCAGATCATGCGCAAGAACGTCGAGACCATCCGCGAGCGCGCGATGTTCGACGAGGTGCTGCGCCAGCTGTCGGCGTCGCGCTACGACCGGCTGCTGGTGGTGAACGACGACGGCAAGCTGGCCGGCACGATCAACTACAACGACATCCGCATGGTCGTCGTCGACGAGAGCCTGGCCCAGCTGGTCACCGCCAGCGACCTCGCCGGGCCGCCGCCGGCGACGCTGACGCCCGAGGCCACGCTGGCCGACGCCATGGCGCTGCTCGAGGAGCACCGCGACATGACCTTCGTCCCGGTGGTCGCCCCCGACGACGCCACCCGCCTGCTCGGCATCGTCAGCCAGAACGACGTGCTCGGCACGTTCCGGCCGCTGCGGTAGCCGCGGGCTACTTCATCCCGGCCTCGGCGCGCCAGCGCTCGATCTCGTCGGCGAACCCGGCGTCGGGCGCGGCGCCGCGCCCGCGGTCGATGCGCAGCGCCTCGTCGACCAGGGCGCGGGCGCGACGCCGCTCGACGCCGGCGTTCCAGCGGGCGCGGCCGGCGACGAACGCGGCGTAGGCGATCGCGCTGTCGTCGCCGCCGCCGGCGCGCAGCAGCGCCAGCGCCTCGTCGGCGGGCGCGATCGCGTCGCGCGGCCGCCCGGCCCGAGTGTGGACCGCGGCCAGGACGCTGAGCCACTGCGCCGCGGCGGCGCCCTGATCCTGCTGGGTCCGGGCCAGCGCCAGGCCGTCCTCGGCCTCGGCGCGGGCGTCGTCGAAGCGGCCCAGCTCGAGGTCGCACCGGGTGAGGTTGTACAGCGGCGCCAGCACCTGCGGGTGATCGTGACCGAGGACGCGGCGCAGGTGGGCGACCGCGTCGACCAGCGTCGGCCGCGCCTCGGTGAACGCGCCGCGGGCCATCGCCAGCGCGCCCTCGATCGTCAGCAGCGTGCCGATCTGCGGGTGATCGGGGCCGAGCGTGCGATCGAGGAGCGCGCGGCCGGCGCTCAGCTCGATCCCGGCCTCCGCGAGCTGACCGGCGCGGGCCAGCGCGGCGCCGAGGTTGGCGTGGGCGCGCCCGAGGTTGAGCTCGTCGGGCGGCGTGATCCGCTCGGCCCACGACACCATCTCGCGCCCGACCCGGATGCCCTCATCGTAGTCGTCGGCGGCGGTCGCGATGCGCATGGCGCCGTCGGCCAGGGTCAGCTCGGCGCGCGGCCGAGACGCGCCCAGCCGCGACGCCACCGCGCGCGCCGCGCGCAGCGCCGTCCGCGCGTCGTCGAGGCGGTGCTCGTCGAGCGCGACGTCGATCGACCAGGTCAGGGCGTCGAAGCGGGCGTCGTCCTGGCCGGCGACGTCGGCGGCCAGCGCCGCGGTCTCGAGCCGCGCGGCGGCGTCGGGCGCGGACGCCGCCGCGGCCAGCGTCGCGGCCGTGACCTGGGCGCGGGCCGCGAGCGCCGGGTAGCCGGCGTCCCGCGCCGCCGCCACCGCCGCGTCGGCGGCGGTGGTGCCCTCGGCGAAGTGGCCGAGGTCGCGCGCGGTGCTGGCCGCGGCGAGCTGGTCCTCGATCGCGCCGATCGCCTCCGGCGAGGCCACCGCGTCGGGCGGGATCTCGAACTGAGCGAGCAGCTCCGGCACGTCGCACACCTCCAGCTCGGGCAGGCCGTCGGCGACGCCGACGGCCTTGTCGAGGGACGCGCCGTCGGCGTGGGCGAGCGCGCCGGCGAGCGCGCCGAGCGCGCGCAGCCGGTGGCTCAGGCACCGATCGCGCAGCGCCTGCTGCGCCGGGCTCTGCTCGTGGCGGACCGCGGTGGCCTCGCAGACGTCGCGGGCCCGGGTCACCCAGGCCGCGGCGTAGCCA
The DNA here is from genome assembly GCA_020633495.1 of Kofleriaceae bacterium. Lineage (GTDB taxonomy): Bacteria > Myxococcota_A > Polyangia > Haliangiales > Haliangiaceae > WYBA01. The sequence goes on from JACKDR010000010.1 coordinate 105,066, forward strand.
TCGAGCCGGTCGGCGAGCCGGGTCCAGGTGGCGTCGGCGCGGGCGCCACCGACGGCGCGGACGCCGTGCTCCGCTGCGGCGCGAGCGTCGGCGTCCCACACGCCGGCCAGGCGGGCGTCGACGCCGCGACACGGCGGCGGCGCCGCGGCGCCGTGATCGCGCAGCGTCCACACGCCGGCGGCGACGCCGCCCATCGCGACCACGCCGGCGACCGCGCCGGTGGCCCAGGCGCGGCGACGCGGGGTCTGCTCGAGCCGATCGAGCAGCGCCGCCATCGACGGCCACCGCGACGCCGGCGCCTCGGCGACGCCGCGCAGCACGATCGCGCGCAGCCAGCGCGCGCACGCGACGGCCGCGCGGCGGCGGTCGCGGCCTGGCGCGCACCGAGGCCGCGACCTGGCGCAGCGTCGTGACCAGGCCGGGGTCGCCGCCCGCCGGCGGCGCGAACGGGCGCTCGCCGTACAGCGCCTCGTACAGGGTGACGCAGAACGCGAACTGATCGGAGCGCGCGTCGGCGACGCCGGCGGCGGTCTCCGGCGCCATGTACGCCGGAGTCCCGGCGATCGCGCCGGGCCGGCTCAGCACGTCGGCGACGCCGGCGGCCGGGCGCGCACGGTCGACGTCGGCGCCGCCGTCGTCGCCGTCGGTGTCTGCCGCCGCGATCCGCGCCAGCCCGAAATCGGTGACCCGGACCCGACCGTCCTTGCCGACCAGCACGTTGTCGGGCTTGAAGTCGCGGTGGACCAGGCCGGCGGCGTGGGCCGCGGCCAGGCCGCGGCCGGCGGCGATCAGCGTGGTGAGCGCGGCCCGCCACGATCGTCGCTCCGCCTGCAGCCAGCCCTTCAGCGTGCCGCCGTCGACCAGCTCCATCGCGACGAAGACGCCACCGTCGTAGCTGCCGACGTCGAACACCGGCACGACCGCGGGGTGCGACAGCTGCGCCATCGCCTGGGCCTCGCGCAGCAACCGGGCCTCCCACGTGGCGCCCGGGCGGATGGCGCGCACCAGCTTGAGCGCGACCCGGCGGCGCAGCTCGGGATCGAAGGCCTCGTAGACCACGCCCATGCCGCCGGCGCCGAGCCACGCCACGATCTCGTAGCGATCGACGCGGGTCCCGGGCGTCAGCTCGCGCGCCCACGGCATCCCGCCCGGGCTCAGCAGCGTCGCGTCGTGGCCGACGTCGCCGCGCGGCGGGGCCGGGTCGTCGCGACCGGCCCCGGCGACCGTGGTGCCGCGCGCGACGTCGGTCTCGTCGGGGTCCGGGCCATCGCGGTCGTCGCGCACCGGCACCCAGCCTAACAGACTCGCGACGGGCGCCGCGCCCCCTGTCGGGGCGCCCACCCGCGCCACCGCGGCTCAGGCCGCGGCGGGGTCATCGTCGTCGACCGCGGGCGGCGGCGGCGGCATCGGCGCGGGCGGCGGCGGCGGGTAGCCGCCGGCGGGCGCCGGGTAGGCGATCGCGCGGGGCAGCGCGACCCGGCGCAGCACGCGCCGCCCGAGGAAGAAGCCCGGGATCAGCAGCGGCAGCCACGGCAGCATCGACACCAGGCCGAGCAGCAGGCTGCGCCCGGCGTCGCTCAGCGTGTCGACCGAGTCGTGGAAGGTGCGCGACACGCGCTCGCCGAAGCCGGGCGCCGCCGGCGCCGCGATCTCGGGCCGCTCGGTCGACAGGCGCAGGGTCAGCGTGCTCAGCGACACCTGATCGTCCCACAGGCGGATCCGGCCCTCGTACTGCTCGATCTCGGCGCGGACCCGCGCCAGCTCGCGCTCGACCTCGAGCACCTCGGTGACCTTGCCGGTGCCGGTGGCCGCGAGCTCCAGCAGGCGGGCCTCGAGGGCGCGCGCGCTCTTGAGCCGCGCCGCGACGTCGACGTACTGGTCGGTGATGTCCGAGGCGTCGGTGGTCTCGGCCTGGATCTCGCCCAGCGCGCGCAGCTGCGGCAGCAGCGCGCCGAACTGGGTCACCGGCACGCGCAGCACGATCACGGCGTCGCTGACCTGGCCCTCGCTGTGGCTGACCCGGGTCGAGTCGACGTAGCCGCCGGCGGCGCGGACCAGCGCGTCGATCCGATCGCGCGCCTCGTCGTAGGTCTGGACCACCAGCGACAGCTCGCCGGTGCGGACGATCTTGCGGTTGTCGGTGGGCGCCGGCGGCTGCTCGAGCCCGGCGGTCGGCGCGTCGGCCTGGTACGCGAGGTCGGCGCTCCGCTCCTCCGCGATCTTGCCGTCGGCCACGGCCCAGGCGGGGGCGGCCTCGGCGGCGGGCGCGCGGGCGCCGGCTTCGTGCTGGCTCTTGCCGCAGGCGCCGAACGCGAGCGCGAGCAGCGCGGCGCCGGTGGCGAGGCTGCGACCGCGGCGGCGACCGGGTGGGCGATCGGCGCGGGCGAGGCGGGAGGGGCGAGGACGGGGGGAGCGGGCGGGGTTGGATGGGGTCATGCCCCGATCAACGCGCCACCGGTCGCGACGCGTCGTCTTTCGATGTCACGGTCCGCCGCGCCGCCCCGACGATTGTCGTCGGGCGACGACAGCGCCGCGACGCGGCGCACGGCCGCGCGCCCTTCCACCCAAGGAGGGCGCTGCGGCCGGGGTCCCGCTACTTCACGCTGCCCAGCTCGACGAACGCCTGATCGTTCATGACCACGAACGGCCGGTCCTCGAACGTCAGCGTGCCCTTGCCGTCGTGGCGCAGCACCTGCAGCTTGCCCATGCCGTAGCCCATCGGGCCGCGCGAGTAGTAGTGGATGCTGAGCCGGTACGGCGCGGCCTTCGGCGTGCCGGGGATCGTGAAGCACTCCGGGCCGTAGCCGGTGGTGACGTCGGCGTACAGCTCGCCGCCCGACGCCAGCTCGCGCTGGCTGTAGAAGGCGTGGCCGCCGCGCGCGTCGTGGATGTGGAAGTCGACGTCGTTGGCGTCGGTCTCCCACACCAGCACGAACCGCAGCGACCGCCCGGTCGCCAGCGTCGCGCTCGCCGCCGCCAGCCGACGCTCGATCTCCGGCTTCGCCTTGGCGTCGGCGCGCAGCCACGCCGCGCCGATCAGGCCCAGGTCCTCGCGCAGGATCCGGTCGCCCTCGGCGAACCGGTCCGGCGGGTAGGTCTGGGCCAGGCCGGTCTCGATCGCGGCGAACGCGTCGGCCAGGCGGCCGGCGCGGACCAGCGCGTAGGCCAGCAGGCGGTGGCCGGTGAGGTGGTCGGGGCGCTGCGCGACCGCGCGCTGGTAGGTGCCGACCGCGAGCGCGCGGGCGCCGTCGCCGGCGGCGCCGTCGACGCCGGCCAGCCGATCGAGGCGTTCGCCGGCGAAGCGGCGCAGATCGGCGCGCGCCGGGAACAGATCGATGATCGAGCCGTAGACCCGCGCCGCCTGGGCGGCGTCGCCGCGGGCCTCGTACGCCTCGCCCAGCGCGATCAGCGCCAGGACGTCGCCGGGCGCCTCGGCGCGCCAGCGGCGCGCCTCGGCCAGCGCGGCGTCGAGCTTGTGGGCGGCGAGCAGGTCCATGACCTTGGCCATGCGGCCGGCGTACGGCACCGGGCGACCCTCCTTGTCGGTGCGGACGTCGTCGACCGGCGGCGGCTGCTGGATCTCGTGACGCGGCGGCGGCGGCGGGGGCGGCGGCGGCTCCATGTACGGGTCGGCCACCGGCGCCGAGCGCGGCTGGTCGATCGATGGTGCCCCCGCAGGTCCGCTGCTCCCCGTCGCCACGTCGTCGTCGCGCTTCTTCATCTTGTACTGGCCCTCGGCGCGGTCGGACTCCTTCTTGCCCATCCGGCCCTCGTCGAGCGCCATCGCCGTGCCGGTGCCGCCGGACTCCTCGGAGCCGTCATCGTCCGCGACCGCAGGCTCCTCGGGCGGCGGCTCGCCGTCGTCGCCGCGGCTGTCGAGCTCCTGGGCGAGCCGGTTCTGCTCCAGCGCCAGCTCCGGCTTGTCGGGAGCGTCGCGCGACGGCGGCGCGGCGCCGCCGAGGAAGACCGGGACGTCGCGGCTCATGATCTCGACGCCGCGATCACCGGCGACCAGGATCCCCGACAGCGCGTTGCGATCGATCCCGAAGCGCTGGTAGTCGGCCTCGGTCTCGAGCACCAGCAGCGCGGTGTGATCCGACAGCACCCGGTAGCGGGTCGACAGGTCGACGATCTGATCGACGGCGGCGGCGCGCGCGGCCGGATCCTCGATCGCGCCGAGGCCGGCCTCGTACAGCGCGATCTCGGCGGCGACCACGGCGCGGTGGACCAGCGGCGCCGCCGCCGGCTCGACCGCGAGCTCGCGACGATCGGTGCCGATCGTCACGGCCACCTTCGCCGGCGTCGCCCCGCCGTCGAAGCCGGCGTAGATCATCGCGGCGTCGCCGGGCTGGACGCCGTCGAGGACGGTCGGCCAGGTCCAGCTCGCGCCCTCGACCGCGACCGCGAGCCCGGACCGGGTCGCCAGGCCGAGCCGGCGCGCGACCTCGGCGGCGCCGGCGTCGAGATCGAGCACGGTGCCGTCGCGGGCGGCGACGCCGCGGCTCAGCGCGTCGGCGACGGCGCGATCGCGGATGCCGCCGGCCAGGACCACGTCGACGCGCTCGACCGCGGGCGCCAGCGCCTTCGCGGCCGCGGCCACCTGCTCGGCGTCGAGCGCGCCGGCGGTGACGACGCCGTCGGTGACGACGATCAGGCGCCCCGCGGCGCCCTGCGCCTGCGCCCACGCCAGCGCGGCGTCGAGCCGCGACGCGCCCAGCGCGCCGCGCCCGATCAGCGCGCTCTCGATGGCGTCGGCCGCGCTCGCCGCCGGCCCGGCGTAGATCGACGACACGTCCTGATCGAAGGCGGCGACCGTGACCTCGAGCCCGGGCTGCGCCGCGGCCAGCGCCAGCACCAGCTGCTCGACGTCGTGGGCGTAGCCGGGGAAGCCCAGCGCGCGCGACGCGCTGGTGTCGACCAGCACGGTGGCGCGGTCGAACGCCTCGGGCGCCGCGGCCAGCTCCGGCGACACCCGCAGCGCGACCACGCCGGGGGCGCCGAGCGCGTGGCTGGCGCCGCTGCCGGCGACCGCGAGGTCGTGGTCCGGCTGCCAATCGTGCTCGGCCATGGTCGCGACGTCCCAGTACAGCGCGCCGCCGTCGACGCGCGCGACCTGGACCCGGGCGCTGACGTCGCCGATCCGCGGCAGGCCGCGCAGCGGCAGCACGAACGGCGCGTCGGGATCCGGCAGCGCCTCCGAGTAGGCGATGACGAGCTGCTTGTCGCCGCGCGCCGGGATCGGGAAGACCCGGGCGCTGAACTCGTTGCCCGCCGCCTTCTCGAGCAGCGCCGGATCCTGGCGCCGGTGCAGGAAGTCCTCGTAGGCGCGCCGCGCCGCCTGGCGCTCGACCATCTCGGCCTCCATCCAGGCGCCGTCGATCTGCATCGCGAAGCGGCTGACGGCGGCGCCCTCGGGCAGCGTGATCGCGAACTGCCCCTCGATGACGCGGTCCTGCGGGTTGGTGAACGTGAGCCGCAGCTCGGTGAACGCGAGCGGGCCGTCGACCACGGCGCGGGCGTCGAGCCGGGTCAGCGCCAGGCCGGTGCCGTCGCTGGCGGTCAGCGACAGCGGCGGCGCCGTCGGCCGCGGATCGGGCGGCCGCATCGGCTGGGTCGGCGCGTCGAACGCGACGAACTGGACCGGGTTGCCGGGCGCGCCGCCCGAGGTGGTCGGGCCTGGGGCAGCGGCGGCGGCAGCGCCCCGACCGCGCGCGCCGGCGGTGGCGCCGCGGTCCCGGCGGCGGTGCCGCCACCCCCGCCGCCTGCCGGAGCGCCGCCCTTGCAGGCGGCCAGCGCGCACACCACGACCCACAGCATCCGAGCCTTCATGCCTCGATCTACGCACGAAGCGGCCCGGCGTGCTGCCGGGAGCGTCAGGGCGTCGCGGGCGGGTCCGGATCGACCCGGACCCCGGCCCGCCAGTGCTCGGTGCGCTCGCCGCCGGGGTCGCCGGGGTAGTAGCGCCAGGCGCCGTCCTGGAGGCCGTCGACGAAGTCGCCCTCCTGCTGCGGCCCGCCGGCCTCGAAGTACCAGGTCCAGTGGCCGACCCGGCGGCCGTGGTCGAAGCGTCCCACCCACGCGACCTTGCCCTCGCGCCAGTACGACTTCCACTCGCCGTCCTCGACGCCCTCGACGTAGTCGCCGGCGCGGCCGCCGCCGTCGGGCGTCATCAGGATCTGCCAGGGGCCGGTGCGCAGGCCGTGATCGTAGGCGCCCGCCTCGACCGTGGCGCCGCCGAGATCGGCGCGCCGGTACGGGCCGTGGAACCTGCCGTCGTCGAGGACGCAGCCGGTCTCCTCGAGCTGCACCTGATCGTCGGCGTCGGGCAGCGCGATGGTGCGCCGCACCGGCTGGGTGCCGTCGGGGCAGGCCAGGCCGTTGTCGGCGACACGGTCGCCGTCGACGAGACCGTCGGCGACGCGAGGCGTCGGCACCGGGCGCGGTGGCGGCGACGGCGCGCCGGCCGGGTGAGACGGCGCGCCGCAGCCGGGCGCGAGCGCGAGCGACACCCCCAGCGCGGCGACGGCCGGGCGGAGCGATTGAGAGGAGCGACGGTGGCGAAGGACGCGCACGACGTCGCCAGGGTGCCATCACGGGGCCGCGTCCTCAAGGCGAGCTATGGTCGCGCGATGCAGGCCCTGGTCATCCATCGCTACGGCGGTCCCGCCGTCATGTCGCTCGAGGATCGCCCGGCCCCGGCGGTGGGCCCGCGCGACGTCCTGATCGACGTCCGCGCCGCCAGCCTCAACCCCATCGACTACAAGCTGCGCCAGGGCAAGTCGAAGCTGGCGCTGCGCCTGCCGTTCCCGATCGGCCTGGGCTGCGACGTCGCCGGCGTGGTCGCGGCGGTCGGCGCCGAGGTCACCCGCTTCGCGGTCGGCGACGAGGTCTTCGCTCGGCTCGAGAAGGATCGCATGGGCGGGCTCGCCGAGCAGGTCGCCGCCGACGAGGCCGTGGTCGCGGCGCGGCCACGCACCGCGACGTTCGAGGAGGCCGCGTCGCTGCCGCTGGCGGGCTTGACCGCGCTGCAGGCGCTGCGCGAGGCGATCGACCTGCAGCCGGGGCAGCGCGTGCTGATCCACGCCGGCGCCGGCGGCGTCGGCTCGCTGGCGATCCAGATCGCCAAGCGCATGGGCGCCCACGTCGTGACGACGTGCAGCACCCGCAACGTCGAGCTGGTGCGCGGCCTCGGCGCCGACGAGGTCATCGACTACACCCAGCAGGACGTCGCGGCGCACCCACGGGACCTCGACGCCGTCTTCGACACGCTCGGCGGCGCCTCGGAGCTGACCTCGCTGCGCCTGGTCAAGCCGGGCGGCGTCGTGGTCGGCGTCAGCGGCCTGCCCGACGCCGCGTTCGCGCGCGCCTGGCTGCCCGGCTGGGTGCGGCCCGCGCTGTGGCTCTTGACCGGCAAGCGGCGCCGGGTCGCCGCCGCCGCCGGCGCGCGCTTCCAGTTCCTGTTCATGCGGCCCGACGGCGCCCAGCTCGCCGACGTCGCCGCCTGGGTCGACGCCGGCGAGCTGCGCCCGCTGATCCACGCCACCTTCCCGCTCGCCGACGTCGCCGCCGCGTTCGCCGAGCTGGAGCGCGGCCGCGCCCGCGGCAAGATCGTCGTCACCATCGGCGCCGCGCCCACCCCGGGCGGGTGACCTGCCGGTTCTTGCCGACCGCGATCGTGGCAACCGGGCCTCGAGCTGGTAGCTTGCGGGCATGCGCGATCGGGTCGGCGTGCGGTCGATGGCGGTCCTGGTGCCGCTGGCGATCGCGGGCTGTCGCGGCCCCGACACCAAAGCGAGCGAGGCGCCGCCGGCGCGCGTCGAGCCGCCGACGCGCGTCGAGCCACCGGCGCGCGTCGAGCCGACGCCGCCGCCCCCGGAGGCGACCCCGACCATGCCCGTCACCCTGGACTGGACGATCACGCCGCGCGCCGACGCGCTCCACATCGACTACCAGGTCCACAACGGCGGCGACGCCCCGGTGTGGGTCGTCGACGACATGCTGACCTGGACCGCGGGCAAGCTGAGCCGCGCGCCGTCGGCGATCATCGTGCGCAACGGCGCCGAGCCCGGCCTCGCCAGCCTGTTCCGCGGCAACCTCAACATCCCGACCCACGACTCGCGGATGTTCCCGTCGCCGGGGATGCGCGAGGTCGCGCCGGGCGCCACCCTCGACGGCGCCGGCGAGGTCGCGCTGCCGCTCTCGGCCTGGCACAACTACCACCCCGACAAGATCGAGGCGCTGCGCGCACCGATCACCCGCATGCAGCTCGAGCTCCAGGTCCTGCCGGCGCAGGGGACCGAGGACAAGGACTGGCAGTACGAGACGCTCGACGACGGCAGCCGGGTCGCGAGCCCGTTTCTGCGCTACCTGAACGAGCGCGCCACGCTGATCCAGGGGGCGCCACGCGACGTGCCGGTCCCGTGACCGGCGAGGAAGCTCGCGGGGCGCGCGCACGTACTCGCTAGACCAACGGAAGGTGCAGGGACGATGGACTTCTTCCAGCTTGCCGCACAGGGCCTGTCGAGCGTCGAGCACGCGATCGATCCCGCGATGGCGGCGGTCACACCGGGGCAGGTCACGGGCCCGGGCCGCGCGGCCCCGACCATCGACGGCACCCCGGAGGGTGTGCTCGGCCACCTCGGCCAGCTGGCCGGCGACTTCGGCCGCGGCCTGTCGCAGGAGGGCCTGTCGGGCATCTTCGATCCGATCGGCATGCTGGATCGCCAGGAGGCCCAGCGCGAGCTGCGCGGCAACTTCGACATCATCGATCCCGCGCACCCGCCGGCGCCCGGCACCGCCGCGCCCAACCAGATCTCGGAGGAGGAGTTCGAGCGCACGGCGCGGCTGTACTCGGACATCCGGCTCGATCGCACCCACATGCACTTCGGCATCGACGAGATGACCGACGCCGACCAGGGCCAGTACCAGCGCGACATGATGGGCCAGATCGGCCGCATCCTGCAGACCGGCACCGGCCGCGAGATGATCGACGGGCTCGCCCACAACCCGCTCGATCACGACCTCACGTTCCACGCCCACCGCGACGCCAGCGGCGCGATCGACAACAGCAACGCCAACGCCGAGCCCACCACCACCGAGGCCGACGCCTCGACCCCGGGCGTCGGCGCCAGCGTCGATCTCAACATCAACCCCGGCAACGACAGCACGATCGTCGGGCGCGCCACCGACCCGTGGCGCGACCAGCGCGGCGACGTCACGCTGTTCCACGAGATGACCCACGCCTGGCACGAGCTGCGCGGCACCGACGACGCCAGCGGCCCGGTCACCGCGCCCGGGCTCGGCGGCTCGACGCGCGACGCCGATCGCGGCGACATCCAGGCCTGGGAGCACCAGGCGGTCGGCCTCGGCGCCCACGCCGGCGACACCTCGCCCAACGAGAACAGCTACCGACGCGAGCGGGCCCGGATCGGCGCCGCCGGCGGCGCCGGGGTGGTCCCGGGTGACGTCGGCATGCCCCTGCGCGGCGACTACGCGCCCTGAGCCGGGGCGACGGACCGCCCTGGCGCCTCGACTAGCCAGGGCGGTTCTGAGGGCCAATTCGGCCTTCGATGACGATGGTGCTTGTGCCGGAGGCGGCGCCCGGGTACTCGGTCGCAATGCCGTTTCCGCCCGCCCATCCTGGTCTGCTCCGCGCCATCGCCGCGCGCGGCTACACCGAGCCGACGCCGGTCCAGGCCGCGGTGCTGGACCCGGCGGCGACCGGGCGTGACCTGCTGGTCTCGGCGCAGACCGGCTCGGGCAAGACCGCGGCCTACGGCCTGGCCTTCGCCCACACGCTGCTCGGCGACGAGCCGCGGTTCGCCACCGCCGCGCCGGTGCTGGCGCTGGTGATCGCGCCGACCCGCGAGCTCGCGCTCCAGGTCCAGCGCGAGCTGGGCTGGCTGTACGCCGAGACCGGCGCCCGCATCGTCACCTGCGTCGGCGGCATGGACATCCGTCGCGAGCAGCGCGAGCTGCAGCGCGGCGCGACGATCGTCGTCGGCACGCCGGGCCGGCTCCGCGACCACCTCGAGCGCGGCCAGCTCGATCTGTCGCAGCTCGCGGTGGTCGTGCTCGACGAGGCCGACGAGATGCTCGACCTCGGCTTCCGCGAGGACCTCGAGGCGATCCTCGAGGGCGCGCCGACCGAGCGCCGCACGCTGCTGTTCTCGGCGACCTTGCCGCGCGGCATCGTCAGCCTGGCCAAGCAGTTCCAGCGCAGCGCCCTGCGCATCGCCACCACCAACGAGGCCGAGCCGCACGGCGACATCGAGTACCGCGCGGTCACGATCGTCCCGCGCGAGCGCGACATCACCGTCGTCAACCTGCTGCGCTACTTCGAGGTCCGCGGCGCGCTGGTGTTCTGCGCCACCCGCGAGGGCGTCAACCACCTCTACGCCAACCTGCTCGAGCGCGGCTTCTCGGTGGTCGGGCTGTCGGGCGAGCTGAGCCAGAACGAGCGGACCCGCGCGCTGCAGGCGCTGCGCGACGGCCGCGCCCGGGTCTGCGTCGCCACCGACGTCGCCGCCCGCGGCCTCGACCTGCCCGACCTCGGCCTGGTCATCCACGCCGACCTGCCGGGCAACCCCGAGGTCCTCAAGCACCGCAGCGGCCGCACCGGCCGCGCCGGCCGCAAGGGCACCGCGGTGCTGATCGTCCCGACCCAGGCCCGGCGCCACGCCGAGCGCCTGCTCGCCACCGCGCGGGTCCAGGCCGAGTGGTCGTCGCCACCGTCGTCGGAGCAGATCCGGGCCCGCGATCAGGTCCGCCTGATCGAGGAGATCCTCGCCTACGCCAGCGACGCCTCCGAGGAGGAGACCGCCGCGGCCAAGGCGGTGCTGGAGCAGCGCACGCCCGAGCAGATCGCCGCCGCGCTGGTCCGCATGCACCGCGGCCAGCAGCCCGCCCCCGAGGAGCTGACCCCGATCGGCGCCGAGCCGGCGCGGGGCGCCCGGGCGCCGCGGACGCCGCGGGCGAAGCTGGGTGGCGGCGAGCCGATCTGGTACCGCCTCGACATCGGCCGCACCCAGAACGCCGACCCCAAGTGGCTCATCCCGCTGATCTGCGATCGCGGCGGCGTCACCAAGGACGCGATCGGCGCGATCCGGATCGGCCCGCGCGAGACCCACGTCGAGATCGCGGGCGACGCCGCCGCCGGGTTCGCGACCGCGCTCGAGCAGAACGCCGGCAAGGACCGCCGCAACAAGAACGTGCGGTTCGCGCTCGCCGACGGCCCGCCGCCGGCCCCGAGCTACGCACCGCGCGGCACCCGGCCGCCTCCGCGCGGCACCCGGGCGGCGCCGCGCCGGCCCGTGGGCCGCTCTCAGAAGTAGAGCCGGAAGCCGGCGCCGCCGTCGACGTCGAGGAAGGGGTCGTTGTCGTTGCTGTCGACGAGGACCATCCGCAGCGAGATCTCGAGGTAGAGCTCGACCGGGCTGCGCCGGAACTGGAACGCCAGCTCGAACGGCGCCCGGGCCGCGACGTTGAGGTCGTTGCCGAAGTCGCCGCCGTCGTCGAAGATCGCGCCGCCGATGCCGAGCCGGAACGGGATCAGCACCGACGAGCCGCGGGCCACGAACGGGGTCGCGAGGAAGGTGACGTGGGCGTAGCCGCCGCGGCCGCGGTCGCGGTTCCAGTCGTCGACGCCGAGCAGCACCTCCAGCGCGGTGCGCGGCTTGAGGTCGGCCTTGACCGTGAACCCCAGCGGCCGGCCGAGGAACAGGCCGACGCCGACGCCGGCGTGGGCCGGCGCGGCGGAGCCGGCGAGCACGGTGGCGGCGACGACCAGCGGGAGCGTCCAGCGCAGGGAAGGCATGCGCCGATCGTACGCCAGGCGCGGCCGCGCATCGACCGCCCGCGGGTTGGTGAGCCAGGGCGCGCGCATCACGGCGCGCGTGCCGTGCGCGCATGTGCGGGCACCGGGGCGACCGGCGCACCTCGTGGCGCGCGGGTCAGCGCGCGTCGAAGCTCACCCCGAGGCGGAGCGCGACGCCGCGGGGATCGACGTCGACCGACATCACGAGGAACGAGACGTTCCGGTAGAACTGCGTGACCATCCCGGAGTCGCCGCCGGGCAGCGTGCTGGTGGCGCCCGAGAGCTCGAGGATGCGCAGCACGTCGTAGCCGATCAGCAGCAGGGGCGAACGCCCGGCGACCTCGCGGTCACCGGCGCCCGCGACCTCGTGCTCGACCGCGGCGAGCGCGGCCGGGCCGGTGGCGAAGCCGAGCAGCCGGCCGCGCCGCGCGATCGCGACGTCGCCGAGCCACGACACCTGGAAGCCCGCGGTCGACACCACCACCGGCGCGCCGTCGTCGGCGACCGCGGCGAGCTGGGGCACCACCGACGCCGCCGCGTCGACCAGCGGCGCCGTCGAGCCGGCGACGACGACGCCGTGCGCGAGCACGTGGGCGCCGCTCGGATCGACCTCGACGTCGTCGAGGGTGACCCGGCCGCCGAGCACCTCGTCGAGCGGCGGCGGGATCTGGGTGCGGATCTGGAACGCGAGCTGACCGGCGAGCCGGTCCAGCGACCGCAGCGCCGGGCACCGGAAGGGATGGGCGCCGAGCAGGTCCTGGGTCCGCCCCAGGATCACCGCCGCGGCCTGCAGGTCGAGGCCGCCGCCGACCACGGCCAGCGGATGCCCGGCCGCGGCGTCGGCGAGGCCGGGCACCTCGACGCGCACCGCCTCGAGGGCGTCGACGATGGCCGGATCGACGACCGCGCGCAGGATCGTGACCATGCCGCGGGCGTCGAGCTGCTCGTAGCCGAAGACCAGGCGCGGCACCAGCGCGGCCAGCCGCGCGGCGTCGCCGTCGCACGCCGGGTCGATCCCGGTCACCGGGCCGAGCGCCGCGATCAACCCGGCGGTGTCGACGGTCCCGATCATGTGGGGCAGCAGGCCGTGGTCGTGCTCGAGGCGGGTCAGCGCGCCGCTGTCGCCCAGCGAGCGCGACGGCAGGTCCTCACCGAGGACGTGGCGGAGGTAGCGCTCCTCGTCGGCCGCGGGGTAGATCGCCGCCGCGATCTCGGTGGTCGAGGGGAACGCGATCGCCAGGTGCACCGTGTCGGTCAGCTCGATCTGGAGCAGGAGCTGGTCGGCACGGTGGCTGACGCTGTAGTGCATCTGTGCCCGGCCCACGAGCCCGGTCAGCGTGTCGAACAGGCGACCGCTGTCGGCGACCTCGGCGCGCAGCGCGGGGTACAGCGGCAGCCCGTAGACCACGAGGCGCGGCCGCTTGCCGAGGCCCATGCGGTCGGCGACCTCTCCGGACGGCATCCCGCGCAGGGTGTCGAGGTAGCCCATCCACAGGTTCTCCAGCGGCGTCCGGTGCGGGTTCGCCCGCAGGGCCTGGAGCGCCGGGTCGTAGATCCCGCTGTCGGCGCCGACCGAGGGGATCAGCAGATCGTAGATCTGCTCGGGGATCGGCTCGAGCATGGCCAGCACCCACGGCGCGTCGGCCGGGACGTGACGCAGCATCGGGTCGGCCGGGGGCGCCTCCGGCGCGACCGGGGCCGCCGCCGGGGTGGCGCCGTGGGCGCCGCAGCCGACGGCCAGCAGCAGCCCGAGGATCATCGCGATCGCCGGCGCGATCGTCGACGACCGCGCCGACGACAGATCACGCCCACACACTCGATACGTCGCACTCACCATGACGGGCGCAGCCTACTCGCCGCGCCCGTCGGGTCAATCGACAACGTCGCCGTGCCACCCGTTGCCAGGTCGCCGGGCCCGGCGACGCCGGCTCACGCCGGCTTGCGGAACACCAGGACGAAGCGGTCGCTGGTGCCGCGCTTGTCGCCGGAGGCGCCCGGCGCCGCGTTCCAGTCGTGGTGGTCGTCGGGGTTGCGCAGGAAGTCGCCCTCGCGATCGAGCACGAAGCCGGCGGCCTCGACGTCCTTGACGACCTCGCTCTCCTCGATGCGGTGCAGGGTCTTGACCGCGGTGGCGCCGGCGCCCGGCGCCGCGGCGTGATCGATGATCGCGTACTGCCCGCCGGGCGCGAGCGCCGCGAAGATCGCCGCGTTCATCTTGGCCCGGTCGGCCTCCATCCAGTAGAAGTCATGATAGACGAGGTGCGCGACGACGAGGTCGAGGTCCTTGGCCTCGGGCGGCAGCGGATCCTCGAGCTCGCGATCGGCGCGGACGACGCGCTCCAGGCCGGGCCGGGCCAGGCGCTCGCTCCACGCCTTCTCGGCGAACTTCTCGAGCACGAACTTGCTGTTCTCGCCGTAGACGGTGCCGTCGGCGCCGACCACGCGCGCCAGCAGCTCCGAGGTGTAGCCACCGCCGGCCATGAGCTCGGCGACCTTCATGCCGGGCGCGACGCCGAGGAAGGCGAGGATCTCGGCGGGGTGACGACCGGCGTCGAGGGCGCGATCGGCCTCGGGGCGATCCGGCGAGTCGACCGCGGCCTGGATCGCCGGCGGGATCGGGATCGCGGCCGGCGGCGTCGCGGCGGTGCCGCTGCCCGCGGCCGTGCCGCTGCCCGCCGCGGTGCCGCTGCCCGCGGTCGTGGCGGTGCCAGCGGCGCTGCCGGTGCCAGCGGCGGCGGCGGTGCCGGCCGCGCTGCCGGCCGCGGGCGCCTTGGCCTCGTCCTTCTTGCACGCGGGGACCGCGAGCAACGCCGCGGCGGTGAGCGCCAGGACCCAGGGACGGACCGGACGCGGGGACATCTTGCTCTGCATCCGCGCACTCTAGCCCGAAGCCCCGCGGCGGCGACCCCGACGCGCCGCCGCGCGCCGCGACCCGCCCCGGCCGGCTACGGCGCCGCCAGCCCGGCGGCGATCGTCGCGGCCAGGGTGTCGTCGGCGGCGAACGCGGCGCCCCACGCCTCGGCGACCGCGCCGTAGCCGGCGTCGTCGAGGCCGTGCCGGGCCAGCGCCTCGGCCGGCCGCAGCGCCGCGAGGTCGCGCAGCAGCGCCACGTACGCGGCGGCGGTCGCGATCGGCGCGCCGGGCACGACGACGCGATCGACGAACGGCGGCGCGGCGTCGGGGGCGTCGCCGAGGACGACGCCGCCGCGGGCGCGGAACTCCTGGTAGAAGGCGTCGCGGGTCATCCGATCGCCGAGCGCCGGCACCGGATCGCGCGGGAACAGCGCCTGCTCGCGGACGTCGAGCGCCCAGGCCCGGGCCAGCGCGGCGTCGACGCCGGCGACGCCGACCGCGGCGTCGACGATGCGCAGCGCGGCGGCGCGCGCCCGCTCGGTGACCTCGAGCCGGTTCTCCGACGAGAACCGGAACCGCGCCGCGCGCAGCGCCGCGCCCCGCACCTTCCAGTCGGGGTCGTCGAGCTGCGCGGCGGCGCCGGCGAGGTCGCCGTCCTCGAGCTGCGCGAAGATCGGCGCCCGCGCCGGCCCGACCGGGCCCAGCGGCGGCACCTCGAGCTGCTGGTGGGCGCGCGCCCGCGCCAGCGTCGCGGCGAACGCCTCGGTGTTGTCGGGCAGCGGGTTCTGCGCCACCGCGCGCTCGGCCAGCGCCACCGCCTCGTCGAAGCGGCCCAGCCCGATGTAGCAGCACGCCAGGTGGTTCCAGCCGTTGGTCAGCCACATGACGTCGTCGCCGGCGATCCGGATCAGGTCGCCGGCGATGCGCTCGAGCGTGGCGTGGTCGCCGACCTCGTCGAGGACGCCGGCGTAGGCGTTGAGCTGCGAGGCGTCGAACGCGTCGGGATCGAGCTGGTAGGCCAGGGCGTAGGCCTTGACCGTGCGCGGGTTGTCCATCGCGGCGTAGACGACGCCGCCGTAGGTCAGCCACTGGTCGGCGCGCACGTACCAGCGGCTGGCGAAGTCGAGGACCTCGAGGGCCTGGGGCAGGCGGCCGGTCTGGTACAGCGTGCCCGACAGGATCTGGGTCGCCTGGTCCGGCGTCGCCCGGGTCAGGTGGGTGAGCGCGTCGAGGACCTCGCCCTGGATCGCGAGCGCCAGGCCGACGTTGCGGTGGCCCTCGGCGTTGTGGGGATCCATGGCCAGCGCCCAGCGTCCGAGCCGCGCCGCGCGCGCGCCGTCGCCGCGCTGCAGCGCCTCGAAGACGCCGCCGGCCGCGGCCTGGAACCCGAACGGCACGTCGAGGCCCGACGCCTGCCACGGCCCGGCCAGGGTCTGCAGGTGGCGATCGCGCTCGGCCTCGTCGGCGGCGTGCAGGCCGTCGCACAGGATCGTCAGCGCGGCCTCGGCGGCGCCGGCGGCGAACAGCGCGCGCGCCGCGGCCACGCACGGCCCGGCGTCGACGCCACGCGCCAGGTACGCCGCGGTCGCCAGCCGGTCGATCGCGTCGGCCGCGCCCAGCGCGCCCGCGGCGTGCATCGCCTCGACCGCCTCGGCCCACGGCCCGGCGCCGTCGCCGCCGGTGTGCCAGGCCAGGCGTGCCAGCAGCGGCTCGGCCGCCGCGGCCCAGCCGTCGCCGCCGGCGCAGCGCAGCGCGGCGGCGTGCCAGCCCAAGAGCGCGCGCTCCTCGGGGCCGACCAGGCGCGCCGCCACCGCCGGGGTGGCGGCGGCGAACCCGGCGAGGTCGCCGCGGCTCTTGCCGTCGAGATCGAGGGCGCGCTCGACGTGATCGAGCCAGGCGTCGACCAGCTCGCCGTCGACGCGCCCGACCAGCGGCTCGATCGCGGCGAGCAGGGCGCGGGCGTCGCCGTCGGCGAGCTCGGCGCGGTGACGGTGGACCAGCGCCAGCGCCTCGGCGGCGACCGTGCGCAGCGCGCCGGTCAGCGGCGACGGCGTCGCGGTGGTCGCGGCCAGGTAGCGGCTCAGCGCCTGGGCCGCGACGTAGGCGGCGGCCTGGGCCAGCGCCGCGGCGTCGTCCTCGCTGGCCTCGACGAAGACGACCTGCAGCCAGCGCGCGACCAGCAGCTCGCCGAGCTGGCGGGCGTCGCCGTGGCCGGCGGCGTGGCCGCCGACGGTGACCTCGGCGAACAGCGCGTCGACCGCGGCGCGGCTGCGCGTGGTCGCGGCGAACCCGGCGAGCCACGCCGGCTCGAACCCGACCGCCACCGTCGAGCCCAGCGCCCGCGTCACGACCGCGCTGGTCGCGGCCGCCGGCGCGAAGTCGGCGACGTCGCGGGCCAGCTGGCGCGCCAGCGTCACCGCGCCGGCGTCGAGGCGCGCCGCCAGCGCGGCCTCGAGCTCGGCGAGCGGCGCCTCGGCCAGCAGCGCCGCGGTGCGTGCGATCGCGGCGTGGTCGTCGCGGCGCGGCCAGCGCAGCGCGACCTGCCACAGCTGCTCGACGCCGCGCCGCCACGCGCCCGCGATCATCAGCGCGCGCGCCGCGGCCAGGCGCGACCACGGCGTCGCGAAGCCACGGCCCTCGCCGTACTGCGCCCACGCCAGCGGCGCCTCGTGCTCGCGGCCGAGCGCGACCAGCGCGTCGAGGAAGATCGCGACGTCGACGCCGTCGCCGGGTTCGATGCGGCCGAAGCCCTCGACGGCGCGGGCGTCGTCGCCGCGGAAGTAGCCCTCGCGGGCGTAGCACCACGCGACCAGCCGGGCCTCGCGGCGCCACCGCTGCAGGATCTTGGTGTGACGCGGCCAGGCGCCCTCGCGGCCCTCGAGCCGGTTGCCGCGCAGCGCGGTGGCCTCGTCGAGGCGGCCGACCTCGAGGTACGCGGTCGACGCCGCGAGGTCGATCAGGATCTGGTCCGGGTACCACGGCAGGTGCGGCGCCATCGGGCAGCCGTGACGCCAGCCCGAGGCGTGGGCCTGGGCCAGCCAGGCGCCGGGGCGCTCGGCGCGGCGCAGGACGTCGAGGAGGTCGAGGTGGACCTGGGAGTCGTCGTCGTGCAGCGCGACCCGGCGGCGGGCCAGGCGCAGCGCGCCGTCGACGTCGCCGGCGGCGGCCAGCCGGGTCACGGTGACCCCGGTGCCGTCGCGATCGTCGGGGCGACACAGCGTGACCAGCCCGGCGGCGGCCACCGCCTCGAGCGGCGACACCCGGTCGGCCGCGGCCACCGCGGCGTCGGCGTCGTCGGCCTCGAGCTCGCGGTACGGCGCGGCCCAGCCGGGCGCCGCGGCGATCACCGCGCGCAGCAGGGCCCGATCGCGCGCGTCGGCGGGCGCGGCGAGGTAGGCGGCGAGCTGGACCCGCGGGTGATCGGGCGCGACCTCGGCGAGCAGGGTCTCGGGCGCGGCGCGGCTGGCCAGCGCCAGCGCGTGCAGCGCCGCGACCCGCAGCGGCGCGGCCTGCGCCGCCAGCTCGGCGGTCGCGGTCGCGACGTCGAAGCCGCCCGGGCGTGCGCCGCGATCCGGCGTGGCGGCGTCGCCGCCATCGCCGCCGCCATCGCCCCCGGGCGTGAACGACACCAGCTGCGCGTTCGTGAACGTCGCCAGCCACGGCCGCAGCTCGGCCAGCACCGCGACGTGGCGCGACAGCGCGCGCCCGGCGGCGAGCACGCCCTCGACGGTCAGCCCCGGCCACCACGGCTCGGTCGGCGCCAGCCCGCGCTCGGCCAGCCACGCGCTGACCACCAGGTGCACCGGCGCGCCGACCCGGCCGCCGAGGGCGTCGAACGACTCGCGGACGCCGGCGCGATCGATCGTGTGCAGGCGGACCGCGCCGGGCTTGCCCGGCTGCAGCGACAGCTCCAGCCACACGACCTCGTCGCGCCGGCTCGCCGCCAGCGCGGCGTCGTCGGGGGTCGCGCCCCGCTGCGCCAGCGCCGGCACGAAGTGCGGGCCCTGCGCCTGGACCTGCATGGCCTCGGCGTCGAGCACCGCCAGCTGCGGGTGGCGCGACGCGGCGTCGATGCACGCCAGCCACAAGAGCAGCTCGAGATCGCGGGCGCGCGCGACGTCGCCGTCGGGGACGCTGAGCGTGGGGACCAGGAACGCGATCCGGTGCGGCTTGCGCGACGGGGCGGCGGCGCGGGGCGCGGTCACGGGATCACCTCCAGATCGGCGTGGCGGAGCCGCCGCGCGCCCTGTCGTTCGAGCTGCGCGATCGTCGTGACCACGCACCAGTCGCCGTGGACGTAGTAGTCGGTGCCGGGGAACGGCCCGTTGACCAGCCGCGCGCCCGCGGCCTCGACGCCGCGCTCGATCGCGCCGCGGTCCATGTGCTGGAACTCGCCGGCCAGGTAGACGGTGCTGCCGGGCAGGCCGCGACCCAGCCGGCGCAGCAGCGCGGCGGTGGCGTCGAGGCTGGCGGTGTCGGGCTCGGCGCCGGCGGGCGCCGGCTCGGCCAGCGCGAGCAGAGCGTCGCGGCCGCGGACCAGCGCGGTCCGCGCCGGGCGCTCGTCGGGCGCGCGCTCGGTCAGCCAGCGCTCGTGCGGGCCGGGGAACGGCGGCAGCGCGTCGTCGTCGACGATCTCCGACGGCGGCAGGTCCTCGGCCAGGACCCGCGCCGCCAGGTCGGCGCGCCCGGCCCGGTACGCGCCCAGCGCCCGCGCCGCCACCAGCTCGGGCGTCTGCAGCCGCGCCGTCGCCGCCAGCTCGAGCGCCGCCAGCGGCCGGCCGTGGACCGCCAGCCAGAACGCGCCGACGTCAGCGCCGGCCAGGCTCTGCGCCGCGGCGGTGAGCTGCTTGACCCGGCCGCGGCTGGCCAGGTCGCGCAGGTACAGATCGCGGACCAGCTTCTGCGACTCCGGGTGCGCCGACACCAGGGCGCGGGCCCGCGCCGGATCGCCGGCGCCGCGCACCATCCAGCCCCACATCGTGTAGAGGTAGTGCTCGGGGTGGCGGGCGAACGCGGTCAGGGCGCCGAGATCGTCGGCGGCGCCGGCGCACGCGGCGGCGCGATCCGCCGCGGCCAGGCGCGCGGTGGTGCGCGCGACCCGCAGGCCGCGCACCGTCGGGATCACGCCGGGGTGGGCGAGGTGCCAGCGGGCCCGCTGCCGCCAGGTGTCGGCGTACTGCAGCGGCCGCAGCTCGTCCTCGAGCGGCCCCAGCTCGGCCTCGCCGCCGACCGACAGCGCCAGGCAGTGGCGCTCGAGGCGCTCGTCGACCGAGACCTCGGCGGCGCCGGCGCGCAGCAGCGGGATCGCCTCCGCGCCCAGCGCCGCGGTCACCGCGCGCATCGCGCGCAGCCGGTGGCCGTCGCCGAGGTCGGCGAACCGCGCCCACACCGCGCGCGCCGCGTCGGCGCCGAGGAAGCACTCGATCGCCTCGCCCCACAGCGCGGGCGCCGCCGCGATCAGCCGGTCGAGCCCGGCGTGATCGACGTGGCGCAGCGCCAGCGGCAGCTGCTCGAGCGTGATCGCGCCGCGCGCGGTCTCGGTGGCGGCGATCGCGATCAGCGCGTCGTCGGCGATCGCGACCGCGGCGTCGCTCCAGCGCACCGACGGGTGCGCGGTGCGCGCCTGCCGGTAGCCCAGGCTCCACACCGCCTGGTCGCGCACCGGCAGCGGCGCCGACGGGTCGCAGGCCACCGTGGCCAGCCGCCGCGCCGTGTCCTCGCCGGGGAACAAGGTCAACCAGATGCAGCCGCGCCGGCGCACCTCGGCGGCCCGGGCCGGCTCGATCATCCAGTAGCCGACGTCGGCGAGCCCGGGCGCGGCGCCCAGCCAGCCGGCGCCCTCGGCCTGCAGGCGGCGCAGGCGCTCGAACAGCAGGTCCGACGGCTCGTCGCCGAGCAGGCGCAGGACGTCGGCGAGGCGGTAGCGGAGGCCGTGCGGGATGGCCTCCAGCACGGCCGGGGCGATCGGGACGGGACCGGACGACGCGTTCACCCGGCGATCCTACCGGGCGATCGCCAGCGGGATCGACCGCGCGGCGGCACTCCCGTGCCGGTCCGCGGCGGGAGGATCGTCGATCCCGGTTGTGACCGGAGGCGGCACACTTTGCCACCATCGCGAGACGTCCGGCGAACCGGACACTTGGCCGCGATCGATCGCGGCGATCGAAAATAGACCTTGACGGATCGGCGCGCGTACGTAGGATGCGAACACGATGTCGACGGAAACCCGCCAAGGAACGAACGCCACGCCCCGGTGACGGGTGCCGGTGATTGGTGAGCCCTGCAAAGGCCGCTCGATCACCGAGCGGCCTTTCTTCGTTTCGGGCGACCGCCGCCCCATCCTCGACGACACGGACCGGCCCGGGGGGCCGCGTCCCGACCTCCTTCACCAGCGCGGGCTCCCGCCGCGCAGACCCGACACGCCCTCGTGGTCCGCGCACCCGGATCCCTGCGCTCGTCACCGACTCGCGCGTCCAGCCGCGAGGAGCCAACACGCACTTGGAATAGCTCATCCGGTAGAGCGTCAGTTTCGAGAACTGAATGTGGCGGGTTCGATCCCCGCTTCCAAACCCCTCGTGCTCCTCGCACTCGGACGCGCACCCTTTTCGCGCGCCCCGCCGACCAAGCCCAACACGCAAGGAGATGCTGGTTCGACTCCAGCCAGATGCCCCACGGGCATGTGTGGCCTAACGGTAAGGCACCCCTTCATCACAGGGAAACCTCGCGGCTTGCTCACTCGGGCGCGCACCCTTTTCACCGTCCCTCCACTCCATCGTACCCTCGGATCCGTCATGACCACGCCCCGCACGCCGATCCCCGAGCACCAGGTCGGCCCCGCCGAGCGCCTGCTCGATCTGCTGCTGAACTCGTCGGCCCACCTGTGGCACAACCGCCCGGGCGTCGACGTCAACGGCGTGTGGCAGGCGGCCAAGGTGACCAAGGGCGCCGCGCGCGCCACGGGCACCAAGGTCGCCCCCGGCCTGTTCGCGCCGGCGGCGGTCGCGCTGTACCGGCGCCTGCTCGAGCTCAACCGGCTCAACGGCGACCTGATGGCGCACTTCGCCAGCTACGCGCTGGTCGCCACCGACTGGCGTGACCTCAAGGTCGCGTGCGCCGCGCTGATGCTGGTGCAGGCGCGCGCCGGCGTGCCGGTCCACGACGACGACGGCACGGTCGCGTTCCACGACGACGATCACCGCCGGGTCGGTGAGGCCATGCTGCTGCACTACCAGCGCAAGTCGACCCGCATGATGACGCCCAAGGCGGTGCTGCGCGTCGCCGAGCTGCTCGAGACCCCGGCGATCGCCGCGCTCAACCGCCAGGCGGGCTTCGGCGATCCGGCGGCCAAGCGCGCGCCGCTCGGCCGCTGGCCCAAGGCCGCGACCCGCTGGCTCGCCGCGCGCGAGGCCAACCGGCCGATGCTCGAGGGCCTGGTGCGCGCCGGCTACAAGCAGACGATCAAGAACATCGCCCGCAAGGTCGGCTACAAGCCGCAGTCGGAGGACTTCTTCGCGATCCTGGGCTGGAAGCAGCGCCAGGCCGACGACGGTCGCCGCACGATGGGGCTCGACGGCCTGACCCTGGTCAAGTCGGAGCGCTTCGACGGCCTGTCGGAGGCCGAGATCTGCGAGGCCATCGTCACCCAGCGCCTCAAGTACAAGGAGGTGGTGGGCCGGCTGCCCGCCGACATCGGCCTGACCCCGGCGATCATGGTCGCCGTGCTGCCGTCGCTGTCGGATCGCGATCTGCGTCAGCTGACCCCGACCCTCGAGGAGCTCGGCCTGCTGGCGGTCCCGGAGATCCGGGACCGCTGGGACGTTGCGATCCACGAGAGCACCGATCAGCGCGGCCTCAACATCGCCAAGAACGTGCGCAGCGCCGAGCTCAAGGACAAGCTGGCCGACGCCGCCGACAACGCCGCCCGCAAGGCGGTGGCGGAGGCGACCGCGGAGCTCGACCTGCGGGTCATGTTCCTGGTCGACAAGTCGGGCTCGATGCAGGGCGCGATCGAGAAGTCGAAGGAGGCGCTGACCCGCATCCTCGCCGGCTTCCCGCTCGACAAGCTGCACGTCGCGTCGTTCGACACGATGGGCACGGTGCTCAAGCCGAAGGCGGCGTCGCGCGCGGCGGTCCAGCACATGCTGGCGCCGATCACCGCGGGCGGCGGCACGCTGCACGGCGCCGCGGTGCAGGCCCTGCACCGCGACGGCGTGCGGGTCCCGACCGGCGCCAAGCTGGCGGTGATCGTGGTCGGCGACGAGTGCGGCGAGAACGGCGACAGCCTGGCGCGGACCTTCCGCGAGCTGGGCTACACCGTCGACGCGGTCGCGCTGCTGCTCGCGGGCAGCCCGCGCGGCCACACCGTGCGCGAGTGCGCGCGGGCGCTGAACGCGCCGTTCTCGGAGGTCAAGGTCGACCAGTTCGACGACCCCTACCACGTGCCGCGGGTGCTGCGAGCGCTGCTCGACGCGCCGCGGGTCGGGCCGGCGACGGTGCCGACCTCGGGCCTGGTCGAGAAGGTGATGGCGACCCCGCTGCTGCAGCCGCCGACCTGAGGACGCATGGACTACCGCGCGTTCCTCGGCAAGGGCAAGGGCGGCGGCGGCGGCGGCGACCCGGTGGTGCTGCCGTACTTCGGCGGCACCCGGGTCGACGCCGTCGACCGCCGGCTGCGCGTCGAGGCGACGATCGAGCCGGGCTGGTGGCAGTTCCGGATCGACGGCCGCACCGCGGTGCCGATCGCGCTCGCCGAGCCCGGCGACCTCGCCGGCTGCCCGGCGGTGCGCGGCCACTGGGCCGAGGGCTGGCTGTTCGGCGGCGGCGGCGCGCTCGATCGGATCGCGCTGCCGCCCGCCGAGGAGCCGGCGCCGCTGGCCCGGTGCGTGGCGCGGCGCTGGCCGTCGGGCGACGTCCTGCTCGACGCCATCGACTTCGAGGACGACGCCGAGCTCGAGGCCCGGGCCGCGCTCGAGCAGCGCCGGCCGCTGGGCGAGGTCCGCGGCGTCGTGCCGTCGCTGCGCGCCGCGTTCGGCTTCGCGCTGGCGGCCGCGGTGGCGCGCGAGCTCGGCGTCACCGTGGCGCCGCACGAGGTCGCCGACCGCGTCCTCGAGCTGGCCGAGCTGGGCCGGCCCGGCGTCGTCGTCCTGCTGCAGCGCCACGCCGAGCGCGCGCCGGCGCGAGGCCCTGCGCACCGCGGCGGCGATGGCGCGGCCGCGACCCGGCCCCGCGACCGCCGCGGCGACCCGCGCGAGCGCATCGACGCCGCGCTCGACGCCGCCGGGGCCCGCATGGTCGGCTGCCGGCGCCTCGACGCGCGGTCGGTCGAGGTCCGGTTCGACGTCGACGGCACCCGGATCATCTGCGTCGCCGACTCCTACGACCTGCAGATCCTCGACGCCGGGGTCTGCCTCGATGGCAGCGACCGCGAGCTCACCATCGACAGCCTGCCGTCGGTGATCCGCGAGGCGATCGCGACCCACCAGCTCAACATCACCCGCCACGGCTGAGCCCGACGATGACGCCCGACGCGACCACCACCGCGACCACCCGCGCCCGCGAGGTCTGCTTCCTGATCGGCCGCAGCGGCGCGGTGCTGTGGGCCGACGCCTCGGACAGCCCGTCCGCCCTGCCCGACTCGCGGACCCGGTGGCAGGCGATCTGGGATCACCGCGATGACCTCGCCGAGATCGCCCACAGCCACCCGCACGGCCCGGCCGCGTTCTCCCGCGAGGACGAGACCACGATGGCCGCCCTCGACAGCGCGCTGGGCCGGGTCCTGCGTTACTCCGTGGTGGCGCCGCGGGCGATGATCGTCCGCGACGCCGGCCGCACCTTCACGATCGACGATGACCACCAGCCGTGGTGGGCCGGCGTGCTCCGGCTCGCCTCGGGCATGCGAAAGGAACCGTGACATGGCCGTCCTCAACATCACCTACCAGGGCCAGTCGGCCGACTACGATCTCGCGATCGACTACCGCACCGACGACGCCGACATCCGCCGCATCGCGGTCGAGGTCGTACGCTCGGGCGGCGTCCGCGGCCTGCACCTGCCCGACCTCGGCGACGGCGCGTTCGATCACTACGTCGTCGACCGACTGCGCGCGCCCGGCGGCGAGGAGCGCATCTACCTGCGCCCCAAGGTGCCGTTCGGTGCGGACGTAGACCCGGGCGCCGGGCGCTGACGTGCGCGTCGTCTTCTGCGGCGTCGGCGCCCTCGGCTCGACCGCGGTCCACTACTGCCGCAACCTGGGCGCCGACCTGCGCCTGGTCGACTTCGATCGCGTCGAGTCCAAGAACCTGGCCGCGCAGTGGTTCGTCAAGCAGTCGGTCGGCAAGAACAAGGCCGAGGCCGCGCGCCTGCAGCTCGCCAACTTCTACGGCGTCAAGGCCGAGGCCATGGGCGTGCGGCTCGCCGCCACCAACGCGGCGCAGCTGCTCGCCGGCTGCGACCTCGCCGTCGACGCCTTCGACAACCAGGCCAGCCGGGTCCTGCTGTCCGACGCCGCCCGCGCCGCCGGCGTCGCGCTGGTCCACGCCGCGCTCGCCGCCGACGGCACCTTTGGCCTGGTCCGCTGGGACGAGCGCTTCGTCGCCGACCGCGAGGACGTCACCGGCCAGGCCACCTGCGAGGGCGGCGAGCACCTGCCCCTGATCGGCGTCCTCGGCGCGACCCTCGCCCGCGCCGTCCAGGACTTCGTCCGCGCCGACGCCCGCCACGACTACCTCGTCAGCCTGTCGGGCGTGCAGCGGACGACCTGAGCGCGCCGGGCCGCGCCGCTCAGCGCGGCCGCGGCGCCGGCCGGCCCTTGACGCTGATCGTCTTACCGTCGACTCGAATCTCGAGATCGGGCCGCAGCTTGACCAGCTCGCGCCCGATCTCGGCGCCACCCGGCACCCGGATGAACGACGCCTGCTCGAGCGTACAAAGCGCGGCGAGCTCGGCGGCGCTCGGCGACGCGGAATCGATGTACGTCAGGTAGCGGAGATCCGGGAGCTGTCGCAACGCGGCCAGGGGCACATGGCTAGCATCGATCCATAGACCGCGCAGGCCAGGGAAAGCCACGACGGCGTCCTCGGGTTGCAGGCTCGCACGCACCAAACCGAGGGAGCTGAGGCCGCGGTGGACCATGTCGCCAGAGCCGACCACAGTTGCGTCCACGATCTGCAGAGAGTTCATTCTCGTGAACCCCTGAAGATCCGCCACGCGCACGGCCCCGTGGTCACAGCCAACTGACGTATTGTCGAGCGACCATCGGACGCCACAGATCACGGTCGAGGGCTCACCGTGGTACTCGAACTCGTCGGGCGGGTGGTCGCCGTGGTCACAGCACACACCACCGATGGCGACAAGCGCGAGTGACACGATGGCCACCACCGTTGGCTGCAGCGACGCGACGGACGCGACGCGACCGCGGCGGACGCGCCACCCGCGACGCAAGGGACTCCCATTCAGCTGCATCCCGTTCTTCTCCCGACCTGCTCGCCAAAGACGCCCGGAACGACGCTCGGCGCGGCCTCTTCATTCCGTCGGCGTCGCGGACCCGAACATGGGCACACCGCGCCGCGCCGCGCCGCGCCGCGCCGGCTACCCGAGGCCGGGGAAGAGGGCCTTGAGCCCGGTGGTCATCATCTCGACCGCGATCGCCGCCAGGATCATGCCCATGAGCCGGCTCATGACCACGCGCAGGGTCTGCGACAGCAGGTGGCCGATGTAGCCGGCGAAGTACAGCACGACGCCGAGGGCGACGAGCACCGCCGCGAGCACGGCGGCGAACGCGCCGGCGTCGGCGGCGCCGTGGGCCTGGGCGGCGAAGACCACGAGCGTCGTGATCGTGCCCGGGCCGACGATCATCGGGAACGCGATCGGGTAGAAGGCGACGCTCGACAGCTGCGCGTGCTGCTCGCGCTCCGCGGTGGTGCCGGTGTGAGCGGTGCTGCCGGTGCCGTCGAGCATGCCCAGCGCGATCATCAGCAGCACCAGGCCGCCGGCGACCCGGAAGTCGTCGACGGTGATGCCGAAGAAGCCGAGCAGCCGGTTGCCCGCGACGGCCACCACCACGCACAGCACCGTGGTGTAGCCGAGCGCGGCGATCGCGACGCGGCGCTGCGCCCCGGCGTCCATGCCCTCGGTGAGCGCGAGGAAGAGCGGCAGCGTCATGAACGGGTTCATGATCGCGAAGAGCGCTCCGGAGAACTTGACCAGGTAGGCGGTGTCCATGGCGAGCTCGCGGCCGACGGCGAGGGTCGCAGCGTACCCGCGGCGCGGCGCGACCGCGAGGATCCGGCCGCATCCGACCGCCCCGGCGGCCGTCCCGGCGACGTACTATCGCGAGGTGACGATGGACGTGCGCGGCTTCGTCCCGTCCCGGTTCAAGATCGTCCGCAGCATCGGCGGCGGCGCCACCGGCGACGTCTACGAGGCCATCGACCGCGAGCGCGACGCCCGGGTCGCGCTCAAGGCGCTGCGCAACCTGCAGGCGCACGCGGTCACCCGGTTCAAGCGCGAGTTCCGGGCCCTGCAGGACGTCGACCACCCCAACCTGGTGGCGATGAACGAGCTCATCGAGGAGCGCGGCGAGCTGTTCCTCACCATGGAGATGGTCGACGGCGTCGACTTCCTGACCTGGGTCGCGGCCGACCCGGCGCGGCTGCGGCCGGCGCTGATCGAGCTGTGCCGCGGCCTCGGCGCGCTGCACGCGCGCGGCAAGATCCACCGCGACGTCAAGCCGAGCAACGTGCTGGTCACCGCCGAGGGCCGGGTCGTCGTCCTCGACTTCGGGCTGCTCGCCGACGCCGAGCAGGGCGACACCTGGACCGGCCAGGCGATCGTCGGCACGCCGCAGTACATGGCGCCCGAGCAGGCCGCGGGCCAGCCCCCGGGCCCCGCCGCCGACTGGTACGCGGTCGGCGTCATGCTGTTCGAGGTGCTGACCGGTCGGCTGCCCTACGAGGGGCCGCTGATGAAGATCCTCCTCGACAAGCAGCGAGACGAGCCGCCGGATCCCGAGGGCCTGGCCCCGGGCGCGCCGCCCGACCTGCTGGCGCTGTGTCGATCGCTGCTGCGCTTCGACCCCGACCAGCGACCGACCGGCGGCGCGATCCTGCGCCGGCTCGGCCGCGCGCCCACCGGCCGGCCGGTGCCCGCGGCGGCGACGTCGCTGTCGATGACGCAGAGCGCGCCGTTCGTCGGCCGCGACGCCGAGCTCGCGGTGCTCGCCGACGCGCTGGCCGCGTGCAGCGCGCACGACCGCCCCGAGGCGGTGCTGATCGAGGGCTCCTCGGGGGTGGGCAAGACCACGCTGATGCGCGCGTTCAGCCGCGGCCTCGACGACGGCGTCGCGGTGCTGTCCGGGCGCTGCTACGAGCGCGAGTCGGTGTCGTACAAGGCGTTCGACGGGGTCCTCGAGGACGTCGCGCGCCTGCTGTCCCGCCTCGAGCCCGCCGACGCCGCCGCGATGCTGCCGCTGCACGCCGCCCAGCTCGCCCAGGTCTTCCCCGCGCTCAAGCGGGTCAAGGCGTTCGCCGACGCGCCGCCGAGCCGGGGCGCGCCGGTCGACAGCCGCGAGCTGCGCGATCGCGTGTTCGGCGCGCTGCGCGAGCTGCTGATCCGGCTCGCGCGCGGCCGGCGCATCGTGCTGGCCCTCGACGATCTGCAGTGGGCCGACGAGGACAGCCTGGCGCTGCTCGCCGAGCTGCTGCGCCCGCCCGAGGCGCCGCCGCTGCTGCTGGCCGCGACGATGCGGCCCCCCGCCGACGGCCACGCCGCCGCGGCGCAGCGGATCCGGGAGGTCTGTCCGCAGGTCCGGACCATCGCGCTGGGCCCGCTCGACGACGCCGCCGCGCGCGAGCTGGCCCAGCTGCTGGTGGCGGTGCACGGCCTCACCGGCGCGGTCGACCTCGACCTGCTGTCACGCGAGGCCGCCGGCCACCCGCTGCTGCTCGACGAGCTGGTCCGCCACGCCGCCGACGCCGGCGCCGCCCCCGGCGCGGCGCTGCGGCTCGAGGACGCGGTGGCCGCGCGGGTCGACGCGCTCGAGCCCGAGGCCCGCCGCCTCGCCGAGCTGGTCGCGTTCGCCGGCCACCCGCTGTACCAGGAGACGCTCGCCCGCGCCGCCGACGTCGCGCCCGAGCGCGTCGGCCGCCTGGTGTCGGCGCTGCGCCTCGCCAACCTGGTGCGCACCGGCGGCGCCCGCGCCGCGCTCACCGTCGAGCCCTACCACGACCGCGTGCGCGCCGCGATCGCCGCCCGCCTCGCCAGCGACACCCACGCCGAGCTGCACCGCGTCCTCGCGGTCGCGATCGAGGGCTCGCCGCAGCCCGGCCAGGAGGCGATCCTCGCGTTCCACTGGCAGGGCGCCGGCCGCGCCGACGTCGCCGCGGTCCACGCCGCGCGCGCCGGCACCCGGGCCCGCGACGCCCTCGCCTTCGACCAGGCGGCGCGCGCGCTGCGCTGGGCCCTCGACCTGGGCCACCCCGATCGCGCCGACCTGCTGGCGCGCCTCGGCGACACCCTGGGCAACGCCGGGCGCGGCGCCGAGGCCGCCGACGCCTACGTCGCCGCCGCCGAGGCGGTCGACGCCGACGCCGAGGCGCTGGAGCTGCGCCGGCTCGCCGCCGAGCAGCTGCTGATCAGCGGCCACATCGATCGCGGCCTCGAGCTGTCGGCGGCGGTGCTCGCCGAGGTCGGCATGAAGCTGCCGGCGACGCCGGGCAGCGCGCTGGCGTCGCTGCTGCTGC
The DNA here is from genome assembly GCA_020633495.1 of Kofleriaceae bacterium. Taxonomy (GTDB): domain Bacteria; phylum Myxococcota_A; class Polyangia; order Haliangiales; family Haliangiaceae; genus WYBA01. Next base: position 134,470 of record JACKDR010000010.1, read on the forward strand.
GCCGGGCCCGGCTGCGCCTGCGCGGCATGCGCTTCCACGAGCGCCACGAGAGCGCGGTCGCGGCCACCGAGCTGACGCGCATCGACCTGTGCTGGTCGGTGTCGACCGGCCTGGCCATGGTCGACACGATCCGCGGCGCCGACTTCCAGACCCGGCACATGCTGCTGGCGCTCGCCGCCGGCGAGCCGACCCGGGTCGCCAAGGCGCTCGCCGTCGAGGGCGGCTTCCTGTCGACCGCGGGCCCCGCCGGGCAGCGGCGCGCCCGCCGCGTCTTCGACGTCGCCCACGCCCTGCTGGCGCGGACGCCGTCGCAGCACGCCCACGCGCTGCTGCTCGGCGCCGAGTGCATCGCGGCGTACCAGGGCGGCCAGTGGCGGCGCGCCCTCGAGCTGGCGCGCGAGTCCGAGCACGCGATCCGCCACCAGCGCGGCAGCACCGGCGCGGCGTGGCAGCTCGACACCGTGCACTTCTTCTGGCTGTACGCGCTGTACTACCTCGGCCAGCTCGACGAGCTGGCGCGGCTGACCCCCGAGATGCTGCGCGCGGCGCGCGAGCGCGGCGATCTGTACGCCGCGACCAACGTCCAGGTCGGCGTGTGCAACAGCGCCTGGCTGGTGCGCGACGACGTCGCCGAGGCCCGGCGCCACCTCGACGACGCGGTGCGCAGCTGGACCGTGCGCGACTTCCACGTCCAGCACTATCACCAGCTCCTCGGCGCCGGGCAGCTCGCGCTGTACACCGGCGACGCCACCGCCGGCCACGCCGCGCTGGTGGCGCGGTGGCCCGAGATGAAGCGCTCGCAGCTGCTGCGGGTCGAGCTGGTCCGCCGCGAGGCCGTGCTGCTGCGGGCGCGCCTGGCGCTGGCCGCGGCGCAGCTCGCCCCCGGCGCACGCGAGCGCGCCGCGTTGCTGCGTGCGGCCGATCGCGACGCCGCCGACATCGGCCGCGCCCGCGAGCCCTACGCGCGAGGCCTGGCCGGCCTGGTCCGGGGCGGCGTCGCCGCGACCCGCGGTGACCTCGACCGCGCCGTCGCCGAGCTCCGCGCCGCGGCCGAGCAGCTCGACGCCGCCGAGATGACGATCATCAGCGCGGTCGCGCGCGGCCGCCTCGGCGCGCTGATCGGCGGCGACGAGGGCACGGCGCTGCAGGCCGCGATGGCGGCCGCGTTCGCCGATCAGCACGTCGTCGATCCGGTGCGGTTCGCCGCGATGCTGGCGCCCGGCTTCGCGTGACCGCGGCGGCGAAGGCCGACGCGGCGGTGCGACGCGACCCGCCCCCTCGGCTCCGGGGTCGGTGCGGCGCACCTCCCCCTGCGCTCGGGGTGAGCGGGTCACGACGCTCGGGGGGCGCGGGTCACGACACTCGGGGTGAGGGGCAACGAAGGCTCGCTCACCCCGAGCGGAGCCCGAGCGGCGTAGCCGCGAGGGCGCAGTCGAGGGGACGTGGATCGGCGCGCCACCGGGGCCGCGCCTCCTGCGAGCGATCAGTGCTCGACGCCCGGCGGCGGCTCCAGCGGCAGGCCCAGGGTGTCGCGAAACAGCTTCTCCCAGCGCGGGAAGGCCTGCTTGTAGCCGCTCAGCTTCTGCTTCATCAGCTTGTCGCGCCGGCGGACGCCCGCCTTCGAGTCGTCGTTCCAGTCGGGGCCCGGCTCGAAGTCGGGCCACACCAGGATGTCGCCGCACGAGAAGCAGACGTTGACGCTGCCGACCGGCGTGTCGCCGGCGTAGAAGACGATGGCGTGGCGCGGGAACGCGCACTTCGAGACCTCGAGCTCGCCGCGGGTCAGCGCGACCAGCGCGACCGCCTCGTCGGCGACGCGGTGATCGACGATGTCCTCGTGGCTGACCACGTTCGGGCTCCACCCGTGCTCGGCGTCGTAGACGCGCAGCGGGATGCCGGGGCCGTAGTCGACGTGGTTGAAGGTGAAGACGGCGGCGCGGTTCCACGCCGTGAACGGCCAGGTCTCGATCGCCGGCGCGGCGTCCGGCGGCGGCCCGGCGGCGGCGTCGACGGGCGCCACCGCGACCACCGGCGCCGCACCGGCGTCGATCACCGCGGCGACCGTCGCGGGCGCCGCGGCGTCGCGCCCTGGCGTCACGGCGGCTGGCGCCGCGACGGGCTCGCGCGCCGGCGTGTCGGCCTGCCCGCACGCGGTCACCAGCGCCACCGCGACCAGCGCGGCGCCCACGCCGCCAACCTCGCTCGACCTCGACATGGCTCGCCTCATGGTTCGAGCATAGCCGCGCGGCGACCGCGGCGCCGCCGTCGCGGCTACTCGAGACGCCGGGCCCGGCGCGCGTACGCCGACCGGACCCGCCCGGGCCGCCACACCACCAGCCCGTAGCGATGGACCCGGGCCCGGTCCACGCCCCAGTCGTGCCAGCGCTCGTCGAGGTCGTCGTCGGACAGCCAGCCGCGCGCCGCGTGCAGCGACGGATCCTCGAGGTAGACGCCGCCGCGGTCGTGGCCGATCGCGACCACCCAGTGGCCGTGACGCCAGCGCGCGCGGTACGATCGCGGCCGCGGCCAGCCCCACGCCTGCAGCATCATCACCACCGGCCGCCGCCGGTCGAGGGCGGCGCGCAGCGCCGCGGTGGTCATGCCGACGTGCTCCTCGACGCGCAGCCCCCAGCGCCGCGCCACCGCCACCAGGTGCGGCGGATCGCTGCCGTCGACGCCGATGCCCATCGCGGCCTCGACGTCGTCCTCGTCCTCGGGCCCGACGCCGTGGTACGCGGCCACCGCCAGCATCGCCGCCGGCCCGCAGGTGTAGTCGCGACGCTGCACCACGTTGGGCAGCTCGACCTTGATCGCGCCCGCGGGGATGGTCCGGAATCGCTCGGGCATCGGCTCGCCTCGCGCTCGCGCCGTCACTCGCAGACGTAGTCGGGGTCGAGCGTCGTGCACTCGGCGGTCGTGTTGCAGCCGGTCCACACGCAGGCGCCGTCGTCGCACGCGTAGTTGTCGGCGTCGTACGGCGCCGACGCGGTGGCGCAGTCGCTCGGCGTCGTGCAGGTCGGCCAGCAGCTCGGCGTGGTCGCGCCGCCGCGGGTCGTGCACGACCACGCGTTGCTCTGGTAGGTCGCGACGCACTCGTCGGTCGAGGTGCAGCCGGTCCACCGGCACTTGCCGCCGTCGCAGGCGTAGTTGTCGGCGCCGAAGATCGGCACCTGCGGGTTGGCGCAGTCGTCGGCGGTGCTGCACGTCGGCCAGCAGGTCGCCAGCGTCTGCCCGAACGCGGCGGCGCAGGTGTACGCGCTCGAGCCGTAGGTGGTCACGCACTCCTGGGTCGACAGGCAGCCGCGCCAGACGCAGCGGCCGCCGTCGCAGGCGTAGTTGTCGGCGTCGATGATGCCGCCCGCCGGCCCGCTCGCGCAGTCGGCGGCGGTCGCGCACGTCAGCTGGCAGGTCGGCAGCGGCACCGCCGCGTCCGGTCCCCCGCCGCCGCCGCCGTCGTCGCCAGGGCCACCGCCGTCGTCGACCACCGCGTCGTCACCGCCGCCGCCGCCGCCGCCACAGCCGATCGCGAGCGCGAGCACCAGGGCGCCGGCCCATCGCCATCTCGAGGTCTGCACGGCGACAGCATACGCGAAGCCACCGCCGCGCCGCCGACGTTCGCGCTACGGCTGCGCCGCCGTCGGCGTCCGCCACACCTCGCTCACCCACCAGCCGCCGGTCTGGCTGCCGTGCGCGGTGACCACGAGGACGACGTGGGCGTTGCGCCAGGTGTGGTGGGTCTCGACGAACGTGCCGTCGGCGCCGTCGACCCGCTCGATGGTCGCCGCCGCGCCGTAGCGAGCGCGGTAGCCGGCGACCACCGCGTCGGTGGCGGCCTCGTCGTCGAGCTTCGGCCCCTGGAACAGGATCTCGGAGACGCGACGGTCGCCGTCGTCGAGGTAGATCGTGCCGCGCCAGCCATCGCGCTCGAAGGCCAGCCAGTGCGGTGGCTTGGCGTTGCCGGCGTGCTCCTCGACGGCGACGCCCCGCGCGGTCAGCGCGGCCCGCGCGTCGTCGGCGGCCATGCCGGGACGCAGCGTCGACCAGCCGGTGACCCGGGCGAAGCTGGGCGCCACCTTGCGCTTCTTGGCGCCCTTGGCGACGGCGACGCCGGCGCCGACCACGACGACCACCATCACGACGCCGAGGCGCGCCAGCTTCGAGATCGACACCCCGCGAGCATAGCGCGGCGCGCGGGGTGTGGCCCCCGCGTCGCGCCCCGCCGCCGGCTAGCCCTGCGGGCAGATCGGCAGGCGCAGGCAGTCCGGATCGATCGTGACCGGCGCCGGCCCGGGGTCGACCGGCGTGACCACCGGCCTCGGCTTCGGCTTGGTCGGGGTCGCGGTCGGGGTCGGCCTGGCCGCCGCCGCCGCCGCCCGCGCCGCGTGCAGGTCATCGACCCGCGTCCGCATGTGCGCGACCCGGTCGTGGAGGTCGGCGAGGCGCGCCTGGCGATCCGCGGCGTCCGCGCGATCCGCGGCGGCGTCGCGCTCGGCGACCTGCATCGCCGGCGCCGGCAGCGAGCGCGCGGTCAGCGCCCGCGCGGTCCCGAACGCTCCAGCCGCCACGCCGGCCGCGGCGATCATCGTCGCGAGCCACCTCGTCCAGCGGCGCGTGGGCGCCGAGATCACAAGGGACGGGGCATCGGTCGGGGCGGTACTGGTGTTCACGGATCCTCCTGGGTGGTTCGGGGGAGAAGACACGGGCCGGCGTCCCCGGTTGCCGGCCGTCCGCGCGCCGGCGACGACGGCGGCGGTGGGCGCGCCCTACCACCTGCAACCACCCGCCACGACTGGCAGTTCCGGAGCCCCGCGGTCCGGCCAGACGTGGGACAATGCCAGCCACCATGCAAGCCCGGTACACCATCCTCGAGCGCCTCGGCGGCGGCGGTCAGGCCGAGGTCTTCCGGGGCGTCGCCGAGTCGATGGCCGGCTTCAAGAAGTCCGTGGCGATCAAGCGGGTGCTGCCCAGCCTCACCAGCAACCCGATGTTCGTCGCGATGTTCCTCGACGAGGCCAAGCTGTCGCTGTTCCTGCAGCACGCCAACGTCGTCCACGTCTTCGACATCTCGCGCGCGCCCGACGGCACCTACTTCCTGGTGATGGAGTTCGTCGAGGGCTGCGACCTCAAGGCCCTGCTCGAGCGCGAGACCGCGCGCGGCAACCGGCTCGAGATCGCGCACGCGATCTACATCATGCTCGAGACCTGCAAGGGCCTGAACTACGCCCACACCCTCGAGCATCCCGAGACCCACGCGCCGCTCAACATCGTCCACCGCGACGTCTCGCCGCCCAACATCATGCTGTCGAAGAACGGCGAGGTGAAGGTCGTCGACTTCGGCCTCGCCAAGGCCAACAGCCAGGTCGAGAGCACCGACCCCGGCGTGGTCAAGGGCAAGTTCGCGTACCTGTCGCCGGAGGCGGCGAGCGGCCTCGAGGTCGACCGCCGCACCGACGTCTTCGCGGTCGGCATCCTGCTGTGGGAGATGTTCACCGGCCGCCGCCTGTTCCACGCCGACTCGCCCTACCAGACGGTCGAGGCGGTGCGCGCCGCCCGCGTGCCGTCGATCACCGCGATCAACCCGGCGGTCGAGCCCGAGCTCGACGCCATCGTGCGCAAGGCCCTGGCCCGCGACCCCGACCAGCGCTACCAGTGGGCCGCCGACCTCGGCGACGCGCTCGCCAACTACCTGTTCTCGCGGGGCATGAAGGTCACCGCGCGCGACATCGCCGCGCTGGTCCGCGACACCCGGGTCGAGCTGCTGCGCAAGGCCGCGCCCCGGGCGTCGCTGGTCGACGCGCTGGTCAACGACGAGCTCGCCGCGCTGACCTCGCTCGTCGGCGACGACCCGGCGCCGCCGCCGCCCCCGATCCCCGCCCGCGGCTCGCCGCCGCCGCAGGCCCCGGCCCAGAGCGACATGGTCGACACCGCGAGCTGGATCAACGATCTCGGGCTCGACGACATCGACTGACGCTCCTCGACGCTTCCTCGATCTCGCCTCCCCCCGTGACCGACGACGTGCCCGACGGCACGGCGGCGCTGTCGCGCGCGCCATGATCCACCCCCGTCGCGAACCTCGGTTGCGGTCGCGACGACGCGATGACCCGGATCGCGTCGTCGGTGCCTCGTTCGAGACATGAGCCGTCCCCGCCAGCCTCGCTTGCTCGATCGCTACGAGCTGGTCCAGCCCCTCGGCGCCGGCGGCATGGCGAAGGTCTACCTGGCCCGGCTCGCCGACCCCAGCGGCTTCGACCGCCACTTCGCGCTCAAGCTGCTGGAGTCGGTCGACGACCCCGCGGGCGCCGAGGAGCAGGTGCTGTTCCGCCACGAGGCGCGGGTCCTGGGCTCGCTCCACCACCAGCACATCGCCCAGATCTTCGACGCCGGCGTCGCACCCGACGGCGCCCACTACCTGGTCATGGAGTACGTCCACGGCGCGACCCTGCGCGAGGTCCTCGAGGCGGCGCGCCACGCCGGCCGCCAGCTGCCGCTGGGGTTCGGCCTCACCGTCATCGCCGCCGCCGCCGCCGGGCTGCACCACGCCCATCAGCGCCGCAGCGCCGACGGCCCGATGGGCATCGTCCACCGCGACGTGTCGCCGTCGAACCTCATGATCGGCCACGACGGCTCGGTGAAGCTGATCGACTTCGGCATCGCGTGGTCGCGCAACCGCAGCCTCGAGACCCGGCGCGGCATCGTCCGCGGCAAGCCGGGCTACATGTCGCCGGAGCAGCTGATGGAGCTGCCGCTCGACGGCCGCAGCGACGTCTTCGCCCTCGGCGTCGTCGCCTACGAAGCCACGACCCAGACCCGCGCGTTCCGGGCGTCGTCGGAGCACGAGACCGCGCGCCGGGTCGTGCAGGGCAAGGTCCGGTCGCCGGCGGCGGCGCGGCCCGGCTACCCGGCCGAGCTGACCGAGCTGGTCATGACCGCGCTGGCGCCCGACCCGGCGTCGCGCTTCGCCAGCGCCGGCGAGCTGGCGCGCGCCTGCGCCGACGTCGCCGGGCGCCTCGGCCTGAGCCTCGGCCCGCGCGCGGTCAGCGACGTCATGCGCAGCCTGTTCCCCGACGCCCGCGAGCCGTGGCTGGCGCCGCCGATGCCCCGGCCTCGACGCCGCCACCGCCACCGGCCGGCGCCGCGCCCTGGCCCGCGGCAGCGCCAGCCCCGACGGGCCGGCGGCGGGTCGGCTGGCCCCGGCGATGGCGCCCAACGCCGCCACCGCCACCGCGGCGACGCCGCTCAGCGGGCCGGGCCGGGCGACCACGCTCGAGCCCCACGACGACGATCTGACGACGACGCGCTTCGTGTCGCTGGTCGTCGACGACTCCTGAGCGCGGCCGGGCGATCGCACTTTGCCGCCCGCGGCCGCCACCGCCGTGGCACCGTCGTCGGGTGCTGCTGGCGCCCACGACCTACTGGTTCCTGTTCGGCCTCGCGGTCGCGATCGGCGTCGGCGGCTTGATCGTGATCAAGGCCGAGCTGCCCGGCAAGTGGCCAGGGCGCGGCGGCGTGGCCGCGCTGATCGGCGGCGCGATCGCCGCGATCTACCTGTACTGGTGGCCGACCCACGTCGTCGTGGTGTCGGGCGGCGGCGCCGAGATGCACGTCGAGCGCTACCGGCTGATCGGCTCGACGACGCTGTCGCTGGACGGCAAGCCGGTGACGCTGACCAGCCACGACGACCGGACCTGGGTCGTCAACCGCAGCGAGCGCGAGGTCCGGGTGTCGAGCTTCGTCTACTCCAAGACGTCGTTCCCCAACTACGACGAGCCCGACGTCATCCCGCCCGGGACCGCGCGCGAGGTCGTCGCCGACGAGATCGAGCACGTCGGCCCCGGCGACCGACCGCCGCGATCGATCTCGTCGGACACCGGCTTCGAGGTCAAGTACTGGCTGACCTGGTGACGCCGCTGGACAGCGGCCATCGCGGCTGATGGAATGGGCGGATGTCGGTCCGCCGCGCCACCGTCGACGACGCCGCCGCGCTGGCCTCGCTGTGCGCCGAGGTCCAGGCGCTGCACGTCGCGGCGATGCCTCACCTGTACCGCCGGTTCGACGACCTCGCGCCGGTGATCGCCGACTTCCGCGACCGCCTCGGCGACGACGCCCGGGCGTCGTGGATCGCCGAGGTCGACGGCGTCGCCGCCGGCTACGTCTGCACCCAGGTGGTGCGGCAGGCGGCGCACGTCTACGCCCTGGCCCGCGCCCACCTCTACGTCGACCAGATGGGCGTGCGCGCCGATCTTCGCGGCCGCGGCGTCGGCCGCGCCCTGATCGACGAGGTCCGCGCCCACGCCCGCGCGCTCGCCCTGCCCCGCGTCGTCCTCGACGTCCAGGGCTTCAACGCCGGCGCCGAGGCGTTCTACCGCCGCCTCGGCTTCACCACCCGCAAGCACACCATGGACCTCACGCCGTGACCGACCAGCCGCCCGAGACCTTCCGCTTCGATCGCCTGGAAGATCTGGCGCGCCTGCCCTGGTTCGACGTCGACGGTGACCGCCTGGTGGTCGCCGATCGTTCGGTCGGCCCGGTGATCGACATGCACGCGCACTACGCGCTGCCGACGCTGTGGCCGCGCCGCATCGACATGACCCGCCAGACCGAGCGCACCGAGCTGCTGCTGCCGTGCTGCGCCCGCCACGACCTCGACGTCTACGCCAACCACAACTTCGGCAAGCTCGGCATCCGCAAGCTCAAGCGCGAGCTGGTGCTCGGCGGCGCCACCGGCCTCGGCAAGCGCAAGACCCACACCGCGCCCAACCTCGAGCGTGACTGCCGCGACATGGGCATCGTCCACAGCGCGATCCTCGCGATCGACATGGGCATCCCCAGCCACCACGTCCACGACACGATCACCACGGCCGGGGCGCTGGGCACGACGACGCCGTTCGGCAGCGTCCACCCACGCAAGCGCAAGCCCAAGGAGAAGCTGGAGGACCAGCTCCACCGCGGCGCCCGCGGCCTCAAGCTGCACCCGCAGCTGCAGCAGTTCATGCCCGACGCCCCGGCGGCCAGGGAGCTGTACCGGCTGGCCGCGCGCGAGCGCATCCCGGTGATCTGGCACTGCGGCCCGGTCGGCATCGAGCTGCCGAGCGCGCGCAAGTTCGTCGAGATCCCCAACTACGAGCCACCGCTGGCCGACCACCCCGAGACCACGTTCCTGCTCGGCCACGCCGGCGCGCTGGCCTGCGACCAGGCGATCGGGCTGCAGAAGAAGTACGGCAACGCCTACCTCGAGGTGTCGTGCATCAGCCTGAGCCAGATGCGCCAGGTGATCGAGGAGGCGGATCCGGATCGCATCGTCTACGGCACCGACTGGCCGTTCTATCACCACGCCCTCGCGCTCGCGAAGGTGCTGGTCGCGACCGAGGGCCGGCCCGAGCTGCGCCGCAAGATCCTGCACGACAACGCGGCGCGGCTGCTCGGCCTCTGAGCCCGACGCTCACCCCGATCGCTCGACCGACGGCCGTCGGAGATTTGCCGCAAGTCGAACCGGGTCTGGTCGCCTGGTCGACGTGGTTCGCTCACCTCGAGCGGAGCCCGAGCGGCGCAGCCGCGAGGGCGTAGTCGAGAGGGCGTGGATCGGTGCGGTCTCGGCGGCGCACCGGTGCCCGCCCCCTCGACTGCGGGGTCGGTGCTGCGCACCTCCCCCTCCGCTCGGGGTGAGTGCTGTCAGGCCCAAACCCGCGGTCAGCCGATCGCTGCGCCACGCAAGATCAGCGGCTTGGCCCAGCTGTTCGTTAGGAGCGCAGCCCGCGCGGCGCTGCCGCGGTGCGCCCGCGGCGCTCACGGCGCCTGCTCGGCCTGGCCGCGCGGCCGGCGCCGGCAGCGCGCCGCGCGCCGGCGGTCCTCCTGCTCGATGCGCCGGCGCTGCTCGGGATCCTCCTCGACGGTGCCGTGGACCTCGGCCAGCGGCGTCCAGCCGCCGATCAGCACCGCGGCCACCCCGGCGACCGAGCGCACCAGCTCGTCGCGGCCCCGGTGCGAGCAGTCGTCGTCGCCGGGATCCGGCGTGCCGTCGTCGTCGCCGCTGCCGGCGGGGCCGCGCCGGGCCTCGGCGTCCTCGGCCCACGGGTTGCCCGGCTCGCGGGTCGGATCGCGCGTCGGGTCGGGATCGCGGCGCGGCTGCGACCAGTCCTCGCGCAGCACGCCGACGCCGACCCCGGTGCGATGCGACACGCAGCCGACCTGCGCGCACCACGCCATCGCCGTGCTCGCGATCCAGGGAGCCAGCCGCACCGCGATGGGACCGTCGACGGCGCGCCCGGGTTGCCCGGCCGTCGGTCAGGGCCCGGCGCGGCCGCCGTCGCCCCGCCCGGGCCCGGCGAGGTCGCGGAGCGCCTCGTACGGGAAGTACTGGAAGCCGGCGATGCGCGGCACCGGCGCGCCGTCGCCGCGCGCCTCGTCGACGTCGGCGCCGAACGCGGCCTCGGCGGCGGCGAGGTCGTGGTCGGCGAGCCAGGCGTGCATGTCGCCGTCGCCGCGCGCGTAGAGGATCGGCCAGATCGCGACGCCGGTGGCGGCGACCGCGCGCAGCCGGTCGCGGCGGTGGCCGCCGGCGTGGGCGCGGCCGGGGTCGGCGACGTTATGTAGTTGAGCAGGACGTCGTCGGCGCGGGCGGCGATCGCGGCGGCCTCGGCGGCGGTCGGCGCGCCGAGGTACGCCGCGACCCGCAGGTGCTCGCCGCGCGCCGCGGCCGCGACGGCGGCGGCGCGCATGGCGTCGAGCAGCGCCGCCATCGGCGCGAAGCAGGGCCGGACCCCGGCCGCGGCGTCGTCGCCGGCGCAGGCGTGCCAGTACTCGAGCTCGGTCACGACCAGGTCGAAGCGCGCCGCCGGACGCCGGCGCCCGAGGTCGACGACGTCGGCGAGCCGCGCCGCGGCCGCGATCGGCGCGCCGACCTCGACGACGCCCGCGGCTCGCAGCGTCGCGATCAGCGCCGCCAGGTGGCGCTCGCCGTCGGCGTCGCCGAGCAACGGGCCCAGGCCGTACAGCACGACCCGGCTGATCGCGTGGTCGTGGACGAACCTTGCCAGGTCGGCGCCCCCGTCGGGCGCCGCGATCACCGCCGGGGTGTCGGCGACGTAGAGGCCACGGCGCGGCGGCGATGGCGCGTCCGCCGCGCGTGCCGCGCCGATCGTCCCGCGTGGCGCGTGATCGCCATGACACGAGGTGGAAAGCGCGAGCGCGGTGACGATCGCGACCACGACGCCCGCGCGGACCGACGAAATGGCGCTCACCGCGACGTTCCTGTCACTGCGACACCCGTGTTCCGGCGCCGGTCGCGGCCACCGGAGCGCACCGGGCCGCGCGCGACGCGACGTCACGCGACCTCGCCCGCGCCGACGACGATGGCGCTCGATTTGCAGTGCCGACGCGCTCCATGTCCACGCAGTCTCGCACGCTCGTCGTCGTCGGGTTCGTTCTCTGCCTCGCCTTGCCGCAATCGTCCGCCGTCGCGTCGCCGACCACCGACGGCGCGATCGCGAGCGCCACCACCGACGACGACGCGACGATCGACGCCCGCTGCCGCCGCCTGCGCGCCGCCGCCGACTCGACCGCCGACCTGCTCGACGGCCCGTCGATCGGCCTGCAGCTGCTGCACGTGCCGCGCGCCGGCGGCGCCACCGCCGATCCGGATCCGACGCTGCGCGACGACGGCTACACCGCGCGCGCGGTAGTGTCGTTCGCACCGCTCGACCTGCTGCGCGCCCGCAAGGTCCGCCGCGCCGCCGACGCCAGCTGCGACGCCGCCCGCGCCGCGGTGCCGGTGACCCGGGTGCTGGCCCAGGGCGCCAGCTACGGCCGCGCCGCCGCGCTGCGCGCGCAGCTCGAGGTCTACGACCAGCACGCCGACCGCGTCGACGAGCTGCTCGCCGACGCCCGCGACCGTCGCGACCGCCAGGTCGACACCGTCCTCGAGCTCGACGAGCTGGTGCTGCGGACCCTGCGCCTGCGTCGCGAGCGGGCCGCGGCCGGCCGCGACCTCGCCGCGCTCGAGGCCCAGGGCGACGACCAGGAGCTGACCGCGGCGACCTGGGCCGCGCTCGCCGACCACGACCGTGCCGTCCTCGACGCCGAGCGCGAGCAGTCGTCGCTGCGCCGCCTGTCCGGCTGGCAGGTCGACGTCCAGCTCGGCGCGGTGCCCGGCGCCCACCCCGACTGGTACGGGCTGGTGTCGCTGTCGATCGACCTCGGCACGATCGGCCAGCGCCGCGCCGAGCGCCGCTACCTGGCGGCGCGGCGCGACGAGGTCGCCGGCGCCGACACCGAGCTACGGGGCCGCCTCGACGCCTTCCGCCGCACCCTGGCGGCCGGCGTCCCCGAGCTGGAGGACGAGCTGGCGCTGGTCGACGAGCAGCTCGCGCTGATCACCGCCGAACGCACGCAACTCGCCGCCCGCGCGGCCGACAGATGGACCCACCAGGACGCCGCCCTCGAGCTCGACGCCATCGCGCTCGAGGCCCAGCACGCCTACCTCGCCCACCTCCTCGCGTCCCACCGCACCGCCTCCCCCCCGCCCGGAACCGAACCATGAGCATCGAGCTGTCCTCCTCGTACGGCGCCGAGACCTCGGCGTCCCACGTCCGCACCCGCATCGCCGCGCTCGCCGCGCTCGCCGTCACCGCCGCGGTGCTGGGCTGGCTGGCGCGCAACATCTACTACATCGCCACCGACTCGTGGGTCGCCCCGATCCAGCTGTCGCCCGACAGCGACAAGGTCGTGCAGCTGCGCCTGCAGCTGAGCCGGCAGACCTCCGAGCTGGCCCGGGTCGAGGCCGAGGTCGCGCGCATCGACGCCGACGTCGACGCCATCGACGCCGCGATCGCCAGCCTGTCGACGATGCGCGGCGAGTCGAAGCAGTCGATGACCTGGGAGGCCGGCGTCCGCGGCGAGGAGCTGGCCCGCCTCGACCGCGTCGTCGCCCACCTGCAGCAGCAGCGCGAGCTGCTGGGTCGGCTCCAGGATCGCCAGCGCGACGTCACCAGCGAGGCCCGCGACGATCTCGCCGCCGGCCTGATCGACCGCGACGAGCTGCGCCGCCAGGAGCAGGCGCTCGACGGCCTGGCCCTGCAGGTCAGCGACAACGAGCGCCAGCTCGAGGAGGCCCAGCTGCGCCGCCGCGAGGCCGACATCGCGCGGCGCGCCTACCGCGCCGAGCTCGACGGCGACGGCGCGACCAGCGCGGGGCCGGCGCTGCCGCGCGGCCGCATGCCCGAGGTCGCGGCCGGCGACGAGCGCGAGACCCGGCTCGAGATCGAGATGATGAAGCTGGCGTCGGAGCGGCGCGGCCTGGTCGCGGTGCGCGCCGCCGCCGCCGATCGCCTGGCCAAGGAGCGCGAGCTGCTCGACGAGATCCAGGCTCGGCCGCTGTACCGCGCGATGCACACCAGCACCGACGTCGCGTTCGTGCCCTACGACGATCTCGACGGCGTCGTGCCCGGCGCGCGGGTCATGGCCTGCGTGTGGGGCCTGTTCTCGTGCCACGACGTCGGCCGCGTCACCGAGATCCTGCCCGGCGAGGTCGTGACCGAGGACCCGTGGGGCGATCTGGCCCGCGGCCAGTTCATCGTCCTCGACCTCGACGAGCCCGGCGCGATCCGCGAGAAGGTCCTGCGGGTCCGGGGCGAGTGACGCCATGGACAAGGTGATCTGGCACCTCCGCAGCGCCGGCGGCGTCGAGCTGGTCGGGTCGCTGTGGCTGCCGCTGGTGGTGGGCCTGACCCTGTACTACTCCAGCTACCTGCCCATCCTGGTCCGCGCGCTGGCCCGCAAGGCGTCGGCGCCGCGGCCGCTGCCCGCGCTGGACCCCGGCGTCGGCCACGACCTGCTGGTCGTGCTGCCGACGCTGCTGCGCCGCCGCGACGAGCTGCTCGGGCTGCAGCGCGCGATCACCAGCATCCTCGACAACGGCTACCCGGGCCACCTGGTGGTGTGCCCGGCGATCGACCACGCGGCGTACGCGCCGCACCTGGTGCGCGACCTCGAGGCCTGGCTGGCGCGGCGGCGGCCCCGCGCCGACGTCACGATCCTGATCGCGACCCGCGACGCCCGCGGCGGCAAGGCGATGGCGGTCGAGGCCGGCGTCGCCGCGGTCCACGCCGCGGTCGCGCGCGGCGAGCTGGCGGCGTTCCCGACGATCTTCGTCAACATGGACGCCGACAGCGAGCTCGGCGATCACGCGCTGCGGCTGCTGGCGGCGCGCCTGACCCGACGCGGCCGGCTGTCGCGGCGGCGCCCCATGATCGTCGCGTCCAACGTCACCGTCGGCAAGGAGGTCTACTGGCACGGCTGGCGCGGCTTCTTCACGGTGCGCGGCCAGCTCGCGCTGCAGGTCGCGCGCGAGTACCTCACGTCGATCAGCCTGGCCCGCAACAACTGGCGCGTCATCCCGGTCAGCGGCGTGTCCGGCGCCCTGTACTGCACCTGGTCCGAGCTGTACCTGGCCGGGCCGCGCTACGCCGGCTTCGTCGGGACGCTGCGGCGCCGCGACTGGGTCCGCTGGTGGCTGGGCGGCGGCGCGCCGTCGCTGGCGCGGTCGACCGCCGCGCCCGTGCCCGAGGCCATGACCGGCCCCGGCGACGACACCTGGATGGCGTGGCTGGCGCTGTCGGCGCGGTGGCGCGCCGGCCGGATCTGCCTCGAGCTGCCGCGGACGCCGCTACACGCGCTGGTCGAGCTGATCCGCTCGTACGTGTTCCGGCCCATCGCCTACGCCGCCGACGCCCGCGTCTTCACCTCGACGCCGACGACGATCCGCGCCCTGTTCAAGCAGCGGGTGCGGTGGAACTCGTCGCGGATCTGGCTGCTGCACCGGTTCCGCGGCTCGATGTGGTTCCACTGGAGCGCCGGCGCGGTGGTCTACCTCGACGCCGCGATCGTCCTGGTCATGCACGGCATGATCCTCGCGGGCCTGCTGCTGTGGCCGCTCGCCGAGCGCCCGCAGCAGTGGCTGGCGATGCTGCTGATCGCCAACGTCGCCTACGGGATCGTCCGCGCCGGCGCCACGCTGCTGGCGATGATCCAGGACGACGACGTCCGCGGCCAGTGGCACAAGCTGCTGGCGCTGCCGCTGTCGGGCCTGTTCCACCTGGTCTTCAACATCCTGACCACGGCGGTCGGGCTGGTCCAGGACCTCTTGCTGTTCGGCGTCAACACCGGGTTCTCCCCCGAGGAGACGCTGATCCGCGCCGGCACCGGCCGGGTCGCGCTCGCCTACCGCGTCCGTCGCGCCGCGCTGCTGACGGTGCGCAGCGCGATCCACGGCGACGTCCCGTTCGGCCGGTTCTGGTTCGGCTGGGGCGAGACGCCGTGGACGCCCGACGGCTACCGGGGCTGGACCGATCCGCGGGCGCGGCGCCCGGCGGTGGCGCTGCGGCGGCGCCGTCGCCGCTAGAGCAGCCGGGTCCGGTTCCAGGTGTCGTAGATGACCGGCATGCCGCCGCTGAAGTAGTCCGGGCTGCCGACCAGGAAGTGATCGACGAGGCCGACGCAGTCGGCGGCCTCGACCGGGTACTCGGTGACCTTGGCGCCGCTCTGGGGATCGAACTGCACCAGGCACGCCGGGTTGGTCGGCGAGAAGTAGTTGTCGTTGGACTTCGGCACCAGGATGCCGAAGGTCGTGGCGTGCAGGAGGTTGTCCTGGTGGTGGCCGCCGAGATCCTCGGCGCCCCAGACCACGCCCAGCGTGTTGGGATCGTGGCCGGCCAGCAGCAGCCGCGGCGTGCCCTTGCTCTTCTCCCACACCGTCGCCAGCACCGGCGCGCACCACGTCATCGCCTTGAGGTTGTAGCCCGGGCGCGGCGGCGGCAGCGGCTGGGCCTGGACCACGCCGCTCTGCGCCAGCGTGGTCACGTAGGCGCCGTCGTCGCTGTACGGATCCGACCACACCGTCCGCATGCCGCCGAGCATCATGCCGCCGACGACGCCGTACTGGCTGGCGCCGTGATCGACGGAGTCGCCCTCGGCGTTCTTGACCCAGCAGGTCCCGACGTTCTTGCCGCTGGCGTCGAACATCGCCACCTTGGTGAGGTAGCTGCCGCCGGGGGCGCCGTCGCTGCGGTGCATCATCGCGAAGAAGCCGGACGAGTGCAGCGTCCGCACCTGCGAGGCGTCGTCGATGCGGTAGGTGCGCTGGTTGCTGGCCAGGTTCCACAGCTCGAAGTTGTCGTCGTCGTCCTCGACCGCGACGAACCCGGGCAGGTTCCAGCCCGCCGGGTGCAGCTTGCCGGAGCCCTGGCGCACGGTCATGCCGTTGCGGACGTCGATGACGTGGTAGGTGTCGTCGACGCACTCGAAGCCGGCCCAGGTGCCGCCGAGCGACGAGATCGCGGGCGCGCGATCGTCGCCGTCGTAGGGGTCCTCCTGGATCGCGTCCTCGAGGCCGACGTTCCAGATCTCGCCGCCGTTGCGGGGGTCGAGGCCGCGCAGGCGGTTGCCGGAGTTGGTCGACACGACCAGCACGCCGCCGACCAGGCCGAGCTTCTTGGACGCCTCGCCGCACAGCGTCCGCCACATCGCGTTGCCGGTCGGCGTGTGGATCGCGACGACCTCGTGGTCGGTGTCCTCGTAGTTGCCGCTGGCGGTGCCGATGCAGATGAAGTCGAGGCAGCCGTCGCCGTCGATGTCGAGCCAGCCGAGGGTGTCGCGGACGCACGCGTCCCGCGGCGGGAACACGTTGACGCCGAGATCCGTGTAGTGGAAGCCGAAGCCGCTGTGGTGCTGGACGTAGTTGCGCGCCATGGGTCCCTCCGGTGCGGAAACGTATCCCAGGCAGAGCCCGGTCGGCGGCTTCGTGACGGCCACTTTTCGGGGCCGGTCCTCGGCTACCATCGTCCCGATGACCGAGTACCGCGACAGCTTCCAGCACTGCCCGCGCTGCGCCGTCGACCTCGAGCAGGCGGGGTCGGCGCGCGGCTGCCGCCAGTGCCAGGGCGTGTGGATCGAGGAGCCGATCCTCGACGAGATGGTCCGGAGCATGCGCGCGCTGACCCTCGCGCCGCCGGCCTTCGTCGCGCGCGACGCGCCCCGCGACCTGCCGTGCCCGCAGTGCACCCAGCCACTGGCGCCGGTCACGCTCGAGGACGTCGCGATCGATCGCTGCGAGCGCGCCCACGGCGTCTGGTTCGATCGCGAGGAGCTGCAGGCCGTGCTGTACCGGGTCGGGCGCGCCGCGCCCGACGCCGCCGCGCCCGACGCCGGGGTCCCCGACGTCAAGACCGGCTTCTGGGGCGGGCTGCTGGGCGCGATCGGCGGGCTGCTGGGGATCCTCGGCTACGGGGTCGCCGGCGTGGTCGCGACGCCCGTCGTCGTCGCCGTCAAGGCCGACGAGCGCGACCGCCGCCGCTAGGCGGGGCGGCTCACGGCCACGGGCCACCCCGTCCCGCCGCCGGCTACAGCGTGTAGCTGTACCAGAGCTGCAGCCACCGGTAGTCGGCGCCGGTGGCGTCGCCGCCGCCCACGACCTGCCCGAAGATCAGCGACGCGCCGACCGCCTGGCTGGCGTCGAGCTTGTACTGGCCGAGCGCGCCGAGCGCGAACTGCCAGCCATCACCGAAGCCCTGCAGCGGCCCCTTGATGCCGGTGCCGAGGCCAACCCACCACGCGCTGCTCGGCGCGTACGCCGCGACCGCGGGGACCCAGAGCCGGTCGACGTTGTCGGCGGTGAGCGGATCGTCATCCTTGCGGTGGGTGGCGGCGAGATACACGCTGGGCGTGCTCATCACCAGCAGCTTGCCGGCCTTGTAGCGCAGCTTGGCGCCGACCTTGACGCTGTAGAAGCCGGCGTCGAGGGAGATCGCGTGGACGCCGGCGTTGGCGGCCAGCGCGAACGGGCCACGCGCCAGGCCGTAGAGGACCTCGGCGCCGACGTTGTCGTAGACGTGGGCGCAGCCGTTGTCGGTGCCGGTGAGGCACAGGCCCTTGCCCGCGGCGCCACGGAAGCCGGTGGCGTTGAAGCTGCCGTGCACCAGCATGACGGTCACGTTGTCGGTCACGCCGTAGGAGACGTCGGGGGAGACCGACACCGGCTTGGCGACCGCGTCGGCACCGACGTTGATCTCCAGGTTGGCCAGGAGGTTGAGCTTGCCGGCGGGCAACGTGAGCCCGGGCCGGGCCGGCGCGACCGCGACGTCCGCCGCGGCGACCGGCGCCGGCTCGACGGGCGAGGCCGCGTCGTCCCCGACCGCGGCGCCATCGTCCACGGCGGCGGCGGCGTCGACGGCGTCGTCGTCGCCGTCGTCGTCGCCGTCGTCGGCGATCGCGGGGCCACCGGTGAGCGAGAGGACGAGCGAGGCGGATGCAAGGTACAGCAGGCGTTTCATCGAGAGCTCCTTGGGATGGATCACGGAGCCGTCGGCTCCGTCGTACGCACGTCGTCGTGACAGACGCGGATCAGCCGGACGCCACCCGGGGCGCGCATCAGCGTGTCCCACCACTGGCGACCGTCGTGGCGATAGCGGAGCTGGACGCCGGCCACGACCCCGGCGTCGAGCAGCTCGTGGGCGCGCGCGAGCTGCGCGCGGGGCTCGCCGGCGGCGTCCTCGGCGCGGGTCCGCGGCCCGCCCTTGATCGAGACACCGAGCACCTCGGTCACGGTGGCGACGTCGAGGAACAGCTGGCCGAGCGTCGCCGCGTCGAGCAGCGCCTCGTGGATCGGCGGCAGATCGAGCTCAGACATCGTCGTCGGCTCCGGGGTCGAGGGGATGGGCGATCGCGACGCGGGCGACCCCGGGCAGCGCGGTGGCGGTCCGGACCACGAACCGCGGCAGCGCCTCGGCGGCCGTGGGCGCGGGCGCCGGCCGGGCCGCGTAGAACCGGTCGAGCGAGAACGCGTCGCCGGCGGCGGGGCCAGCCGGCACCGCGGCGGCCGCGGCGTCGGGCGACGGTGCCCGGGACGGGGCGCCGTCCGCCCGCCGCCAGAAGGTCAGCAGCTGCCGGCGCGACAGGGCCGCGCTCACGGCGTCCTCGGGATCGCCACCGGCGCGCGCTGGTCGAGCTCGGCGGACCGGCCGTGGCACTGCAGACACGAGGCCCGCCACGGATGGCTGGAGCGCATGCCGAGCGCGCCGTAGACGCCGTGGCAGGCGTCGCAGCGCTCGCGCATGCGCGTGGTGTGCGGGATCGTCGGCGGCGCGCCCGGCCACGCGCGCTCGCCGGTGGCCGGCGCGGCGAGCCCGACGAAGCCGTTGTCCGGGGCCGGCGGCGTCACCGTGCCGGGGCGAGGATCGGTCGCGACCACGTGGCACTGCACGCACGAGTCGTGGCGCTCGTGGCTCATCCGCGGCGCCACGACCCCGGCGATCGTCGTGCCGCGATCGTGGCAGGTGAGGCACGCCGGCACGCCGTGCTGATCGATCCGGTGCGGGATCGTCGGCGGCGCGCCGTCGAAGGCGCGCCGGGTCGCGCGGCGCGCCAGCGCGTCGGCGCGATCCTGCGCGGACTGGACCACCGGGGCGAAGGGATCGGGGCCGCCCGGCAGGCCGCCGAACCAGCCGGCCGCGGCCTCGGCGTTGGGGCCGTGCGCCGCCGCGCGCTCGTCGGCGTAGCTGCGCGCCGCGACCTGGGTGTCGACCGCCGGCTGGCTGGCGACGTAGCTGCGCACGTCGCGACCCGTGCCGCGGACGCCGGAGATCAACCCGACGATCGCGACCGCCACGACGCAGACCATGCCGATCTCCAGCGCGCCGGTGCGTCGCGGCTCGCTCACGGGGTCCCCACGGGCCGTCGTCGGACGCGCACCGCGCACTTCTTGTAGTCGGGCTGCTTCGACAGCGGGTCGAAGGCGTCGAGGGTGACCTGGTTGATCGGCAGCGTCTCGTCGAAGAACGGCACGAAGACGCTGCCCCGGGGCGGCTGACCGCGGCCGTCGATCCACACCGGGACCTCGACCTTGCCGCGCCGGCTCTCGACGATGACGACCTCGCCGTCGGCGACGCCCAGCGCGGCCGCGTCGTCGCGGTGCATCTCGACGTAGGCCTGCGGCATCGCGCGCTGCAGCTGGGGCACGCGCATCGTCATCGTGCCGGAGTGCCAGTGCTCGAGCACGCGCCCGGTGCACAGCCACATCGGGTACCCGGCGTCGGGCACCTCCGGCGGCGGCTCGTAGGGGTGGAACCAGATCAGCGCGCGGTCGTCCTTGGTGACCGAGTGGTAGAACTGGAGGTCGGCCTTGGTGGCGTAGGGGTCGTCGAACCTGGCGAAGCGGAACCGGGTCTCGCGCCAGGTGCCGTCGGCCTGCTCGACCACCGGCCAGCGCATGCCGCGGGCCTTGACGTACTCGGCGTACGGCGCCAGGTCCTTGTGCTTGAACCGGGTGAACCGTCGGTACTCGTCGAAGAGCTGCTGGTCGACGTTGACGTCGTAGTAGCGGCGCCAGTCCCACACCGGCACCTCCTGGCCGGCGTCGTCGACGATGCGGAACAGGAACTTGCCGTCCTTGTCCTTCATCCCGGGCAGGCCCTTGTCGTGGAGCTTGCGCGCCACCGCCAGCAGCTGCCAGCAGTCGTCGCGCGCCTCGCCCGGCGGTTGCACCATGCGGAACCACTGCTGGGTCCGGCGCTCCGAGTTGCCGAAGACGCCGTTCTTCTCGACCCACATCGCGCTGGGCAGCACCAGATCGGCGGCCATCGCGGTCGCGGTCGGGTAGACGTCCGAGACGATCAGGAACTTGCCGGGCAGGCGCCGGCTGGGATCGAACAGCGCGCTGGCGTTGGGCAGCGTCCGGGCCGGGTTGGTGACCTGGACCCAGATCGTGTCGATGTCGCCGCCCTGCTCGGCGGCGGTCGAGAACCGCTTCCACATCTCGACGGTGTGGTAGCCGGGCTTGTCCTTGATCCGTCCCGCGGGCAGGTTCCAGATCTCCTCGGCCTCCTTGCGGTGCTCGGGGTTGGCGACGACGAGGCCGCCCGGCAGCGCGTGGGCGAGCGTGCCGACCTCGCGCACCGTGCCGCACGCCGACGGCTGGCCGGTGAGGCTGGTCGGCGCGTCCCCCGGCTTGCCGAAGTGACCCGACAGCAGGTGGATGCCGTGGACCAGATCGTTGATCGCGGTGCCGCGGGTGTGCTGGTTCATGCCCATGCACCACAGGCTCGTGATCCGCAGATCGCGCCGGCCGAACAGCTCGGCGAGCATCCGGAGGTCGGCGGCGGGCACGCCCGAGATGTCCTCGACCTTCTCCGGCGTGTACTCGGCGAGCGCCTGCCGGTACTCCTCGAACGTCGACGCGTCACCCTGCAGGCTGGGCGGATCGGTCCGCTTGCGGAAGTTGCAGAACTGGTCGACGAACGCACGGTCGTAGGTGCCGCTCTCGACCAGCAGGTGGGCGATGCCGTTGGCGATCGCCAGATCGCTCTGCGGCTTGAAGATCAGCGTGCGGTCGCAGAAGCCGCTGGTGCGGGTGCGCCGGGTCGTGAGGTCGATCAGCCGGACCGTCTCGCCGCGGGCGCGCCGGTCGATGATCCGCGAGAACAGGATCGGGTGCATCTCGGCGGGGTTGTTGCCCCACATCAAGACGACGTCGGCGCGGTCGAGATCGTCGTAGCAGCCGGCCGGCTCGTCGACGCCATACGTCGACAGGAACCCGGTGACCGCCGAGGCCATGCACAGCCGGGCGTTGGGATCGATCTGGTTGCTGGCCAGCCCGCCCTTGATCAGCTTGTTGGCGGCGTATCCCTCGGGGATCGTCCACTGACCGCTGCCGTAGATCGCGAAGCCCGCCGGGTTGCCGAACGCGCGCTCGGCGACGATCTCGATCGCCTGGTCCCACGAGATCGGCTCGAGCTTGCCGTTGCGGCGCAGCAGCGGACGGGTCAACCGGTCCTTGCCGTAGAGGGCGAGGCCGACGTGGTAGCCCTTGACGCACAAGAGGCCCTTGTTGACCTCGGCCTTGTCGTCGCCGGCGATCGCGACGACCTTGCCGCCACGCACGCCGACCTGGACGTGACAGCCGGTGCCGCAGAAGCGACAGGGCGCCTTGTCCCAGCGAACGCCGTCGATCGCGGGCGGCCCGTCGCCCGGGGCCGCGGCTGAATCGCCGTCGAGGGCGAGCCGGTACGCGGCCGCGGTCGCGGCCGCCATCGCGGTGGTCTTGAGAAAGTCGCGGCGGTCCATCACACGTCCTCCGAGAAGTCGACAGCGACGACATCCACCTTGAGGATCCCCTCGATCGCGCCGAGCTCGCCGAACAGCGCGTCGCCGGCGGCGCAGCTGGTGGTCATTGCGACCACGGGCAGGCGATCGAGGACCCGGTCACCCAGACACAGCCGGGCATCGCCACGCAGGCGTTCCAGCACGCGGGTCCGCGAAACTGGCTCGGGATCGAGGGTCAGGACGAGGGCGCTGACGGTCATCGCTGGCCACCCGAAGCAAGCGTCGGGCCACCGCCTGGCCCCACAGCTGTGGCGCACCTCGTGCAGAGGTACCCGGATCGTGCGTGTCCTCGCTCTCTCGTTCCTCGCGTTGCTCGCCGCGTGCGGCACCGATCAGCCGGGGCGTCTACGGCCGCCGCCCGGTCCGCCGACCGGCGCGACCACGATCCACGTCCCCGATCGGCTGACCAGCATCCCGACCGGCGAGGTCGACGCCCTCGGTCGTCCGCAGCGCGCGCCGTGCGTCGGCTGCCACTCGCTGCGTCGCCCCGCGCGGCTGCCGTCGTCGGTCGACGAGCTCGACGAGTTCCACCAGGGGCTGCGCTTCGTGCACGGCGGCGTCAGCTGCGCCAGCTGCCACGTCGTCGGCGATCAGGACGTCCTGCACCGCGCCGACGGCACCATCATCCCGATGGTCGACGTGCTCCAGCTGTGCGCCCAGTGCCACGGCCCGCAGTACCGCGACTACCTGCACGGCGCCCACGGCGGCATGAACGGCGCCTGGGATCTGTCGAGCGGCGATCGCGTGCGGAACAACTGCGTCGACTGCCACGATCCCCACCAGCCCGCCTTCCAGCCCTCGGTCCCGGTGCTGCCGCCGCGCGACCGGGGCGTCCTGCAAGGCCGAGGAGCACGCTGATGTCGTCGCCCACCCGCCGCGTCGCGCTCAAGGTCGTCGGTGGCACGCTGGGCGCCGGCGCCTTCGCGTACGCCGCCCGGCCGTTCGTCCAGTGGGCCAGCGCGCTCTCGGTCGACGAGGTCCTGCGGCGCCACTACAAGGAGCTGACCCCGGACGAGATGTCGCAGATCCTCCGCCAGCTCGAGGCCGACACCAAGGCCCGCTACGGCGCCGACGTCCACATCGAGGACCTGCCGCCGCAGGAAGGGGTCTCGTTCGGGTACGCCCTCAACCTCAGCGTGTGCATCGGGTGCCGCAAGTGCGCCGAGGCCTGCCACGTCGAGAACAACCACGACCGTCGAACCAACAACTCCTACATCCGGGTCCTCGAGATGGACCAGGGTTCTTTTGACATGGAGCGTGGTCAAGTCGACTACGACCACGCGGTCCCGGCGCCGGGCAAGTACTACATGCCCGTGCAGTGCCATCAGTGCGACAACGCGCCCTGCGTCAAGGTCTGCCCGGTCGAGGCGACCTGGAAGGAGCCCGACGGCGTCGTCGTCGTCGACTACAACTGGTGCATCGGCTGCCGCTACTGCGAGGCGGCGTGTCCGTATCACGCGCGGCGGTTCAACTGGCAGGCCCCGGAGATCCCGGCCGACCAGATCAACCCGGACCAGGGCTACCTGTCGAACCGCATTCGCCCCAAGGGCGTGGTCGAGAAGTGCACGTTCTGTCTCCACCGCACCCGCCGCGGCCAGCTGCCCGCGTGCCTCGAGGCCTGCCCCACCGGCGCCCGCGTCTTCGGCAACCTGCTCGATCCCGACAGCGAGATCCGGTGGGTGCTCGAGCACAAGCGCGTCTACGTCCTCAAGGAGGAGCTGGGCACGCGGCCGCGCTTCTTCTACTTCTTCGACGTGTGACCCGATGAGCGATCACTCCCCCGACCCCGTCGACGCGATCGACCTGCCGCGATCGCCCACGCCCCTGCCCGGGCACCACATCACCTACCTGCGCTTCCTCGGGCGCGGCCTCCGCCTGGCCTTCACCGGGTCGTGGCGGTTCTACGCCTGGATGAGCGTGCTGACCGCGATCGGCCTGGTCGGCCTCAACGCGTGGGGCCAGCAGCTCCTGCACGGCATGCAGGTCACCGCGATGACCGACCACGTGTCGTGGGGCCTGTACATCGCCAACTTCACCTTCGGCGTCGGCCTCGCGGCCGGCGCGGTGATGATGGTCATCCCGGCCTATCTCTACGACGACCACGACATGCACGACGTCGTGATCATCGGCGAGATCCTCGCGGTGTCGGCGATCGTCGTGTGCCTGGGCTTCGTCATCGTCGACATGGGTCGCCCCGACCGCCTCTGGCACATCCTGCCGGGCATCGGCCGCTTCCACTGGCCGGTGTCGATGCTGGCCTGGGACGTCCTGGTCCTCAACGGCTACCTGCTGCTCAACCTCCACATCGTCGGCTACCTCATCTACATGCGGTACCTCGGGCGTCGCCCGGCGCGGCGCTTCTACCTGCCGTTCGTCTTCCTCTCGATCGTGTGGGCGATCTCGATCCACACCGTGACCGCGTTCCTGTACCAGGGCCTCGGTGGCCGGCCGTTCTGGAACTCGGCGCTGCTGGCGCCGCGGTTCATCGTGACCGCGTTCATCTCCGGCCCGGCGTTCGTGATCGTCCTGCTCGAGGTGGTCCGGCGCTACGGCGGGCTCCGCTTCGGCGACGGCCCGATCGTGACGCTGTCGCGGGTCATGCGCATCACCGTCCTGCTCAACCTGTTCATGCTGGGCTCGGAGCTGTTCACGGCGCTGTACGCCGGCGGCGCCCACGCGACGAGCGTGAAGTACCTGTTCTTCGGCGCGCACGGCAAGCACGCGCTGGTGCCCTACATCTGGACCGCGGTGGCCCTCAACGTCGCGTCGGGGGTCATCCTCTTGTCGTCGCGGAGCCGGACCTCGCGCCGGTGGCTGCTCGCCGCGTGCGGCTGCGCCTTCGTCGGGGTCTACCTCGAGAAGGGCATGGGCCTCATCATCCCGGGGTTCGTGCCGTCGACGCTGCACGAGGTGGTCGAGTACACGCCGACCCTGACCGAGTGGAAGATCTCGGCGGGCGTCTGGGCCCTCGGCCTGCTGGTGCTGACGGTGGCCCTCAAGATCGGCCTCGCGGTGTGGACGGGGCGGATGCGCGACGCCAGCACCCCGGCGCCGCAGGTCGCTCCCGTCGACGACGACGCCGCGGCCGAGCCGGCCTGAGCGCGTCGTGGGCGTGCGCGCGACGGCGCGCGGCGACCGCCTACCCGAAGATCCCGATCTCGGCCCAGCCGACGTACGCCGACGGCGTCGCCTCGGTGCGGACGCGCACCCAGCGCGCGGCCACCGGCGAGGCGAAGCCGACCGCGTAGACCGCGGCGTCCGTCATGACCTGCTCGAGGGTGGCGCGGACCTGCCAGTCCTCGCCGCCCTCGCAGGTCTCGACGACGTGGTGGACGCGACCGGTGGCGGGCGCCATCGCGGCGACCAGCGTGACGCCGAGGACCGGCTGGACCTCGCCGAGATCGGCGCACCACCACGCCGGCGCTCGCCCGGCGGCGCGCCACATCGATCCGGGGACGCCGTCGATCGCTTCCTCGGGCGCGAACCGACCGTCGTGGCTCGACGCCACCGCGGTGGCGCGGTTGCACAGATCGCGGGCGTCGGGATCGACGAACGGCAGCGGCGCCGACGGGGCGCGGCCGCCGCGGGTCAGGAACACGACGCGGTGGCAGCGGGCGCACACCACCAGCTCGGCACCGGCGGCGGCGGCCGCGTCGGCCCCGCAGTCGGGGCAGCGAACCGTCGGGATCGACATGCCGCGCCATCCTACGGCAGATCGGCGGCGCGGTCGCGCCGCTCCCGCACCGGTCCCGCGCGCCGCGCGCCGCGGCGCGGCGTCCCCGGCGACGCGGCGTCGCCGGCGACCAGCGCGACCTGATCGCGCAGCCAGCGGTGGCCGTCGTCGTGGTGGGCGCGCTCGTGCCACACCATCGCCATCGCGAAGCCGGGGATCTCGAACGGCGGCGGCAGCACGGTGAGCCCGAGCGGCCCGGCCAGGGTCTCGGCGATCCGCGCCGGCAGCGTGAGGATGAGATCGGTCGCCGCGACCACGTGCGGCGCGACCAGGAAGTGGGGCACCGCGGCCGCGACCCGGCGCTGCTTGCCCATCGCGGTCAGCAGCTCGTCGACGATGCCGCCGCGCCGGCCGCCGGGCGCGATCAGCAGGTGCGACAGCGCCAGGTAGCGGGCCAGGGTCAGGCGCTGGCGCGCCGCCGGGTGGCCGTCGCGGACCACGCACACGAAGCGCTCGTCGAACAGCGGCCGCTCGAACAGCCCCGCGGTGCGCAGCCGCCCGCGCACGGTCAGCACCAGGTCGATGTCGCCGGCGGCCAGGGCGCGCGGCACGTCGTCGGGGACCGCGACGCTCCACAGGGTCAGCCGCGGCGCCGCGATCTCGAGGCGCGCCGCCAGCGCCGGCATCACCAGCAGGTCCGAGAAGTCGGCGGTCGCGATCCGCAGCTCGCGCTCGGCGGTGGCGGGGTCGAAGACCGCCGGGCCGCGCAGGGTGTCGGCGAGGCCGTCGAGGGCGCGCCGCAGCGCCGGCGCGATCGCCTCGGCGCGCGCCGTCGGCATCAGGCCGCCGCCGGCGCCGCGCACCAGGAGCGGATCGTCGAACAGGGCCCGCAGCCGGGCCAGGGCGTGGCTGGCCGCCGACTGCGACAGGCCGATCCGCGCCGCGGCGCGGGTGACGTGGCGCTCGGTCAGCAGGGCGTCGAGCACGACCAGCAGGTTGAGGTCGACACCGGCCAGGGTCGCGTCATGAGGGCGATGCATACCGTGGATGAATAGCATCGATTGGATTCATCTGCGCCCCGGGCGCAAGGTGGCGTCGTTCCCCTCACACGTCACCCAACACCTCAGGAGCTGCCATGTACGCCATCCTCGGAGTCACCGGAAACACCGGCGCGGTCGTCGCCGACACCCTCCTCACCCAGGGCCAGGCGGTCCGCGTCGTGGTCCGCGACGCCGCGCGCGCCGAGCCGTGGCGGGCCCGCGGCGCCGAGGTCGCGGTCGCCGACCTCGCCGACGCCGACGCCCTGACCCGCGCCTTCACCGGGGTCGCCGGCGCCTACGTCCTGGTCCCGCCGCGCCCGACCTCGGCGGATCCCCTGGCCGACAACCGCGCGGTGGTCGACGCGGTCGCCGCCGCGGTGCGCGCCGCCAAGGTCGACCACGTCGTGCTGCTGTCGTCGATCGGCGCCCAGCACGCCGACGGCACCGGGCCGATCCGGTCGCTGCACCACGCCGAGCAGGCGCTCGCCGCCACCGGCGCGGCGCTGACCGCGGTGCGCGCCGGCTACTTCCTCGAGAACTGGGGCGGCTCGCTGGGCATGGTCGGCCAGGGCGTGCTGCCGACCTTCGTCGCGCCCGATCGGGCCATCCCGATGGTCGCCACCACCGACATCGGCCGGGTCGCCGCCGCCGCGCTGGTCGAGGGCGGTCACGGTCGCAGCGTCATCGAGCTCGCCGGGCCGCGCGACTACACGCCCGACGACATCGCGGCGATCGTCGCGAGGCTCGCCGGCGCCCCGGTGCGGGCCCAGCACGCGCCGCTCGACGCGGTGGTGCCGACCTTCACCAGCTTCGGCGTCGGCGCCGCGTTCGCCGGGCTGTTCCGCGAGATGTACGCCGGCATCGCCGCCGGCCGGGTCGCGTGGGAGGGCGGCGCCGCCCGCGCCGTCCGCGGCACCGTCGCCGCCGACGACGTCCTGCGCCGTCTGCTCGGCCGCTGAGCCGTCCCGCCCCTCGCCTCGCTCCGTCCCGACCGGTCCGACGTTCGTCGTCGGGCCCGCCGATCACCACCGCCCCACACCCCACTCCGAGGAACCGATGAAGCCCGCGACCCTGCTCGCCACCACCTTGCTGCTCGCCGCCTGCGGCGGCGCCGACGCCACCACCGGCGCCGGCGCGACCGCGCCGGCCACGCCCGTCGCCCCGCACCTGCACGTCGACGTCTACGCCGCCGCCGAGTCGAACGTGAACAGCTACGTGGTCTCCGACGACGCCGGCGCGATCCTGATCGACGCCACCCGCAACTCCGCCGACGCCCGCGGCGCCCTGGCGCTGGCCCGCGCCACCGGCCACGACCCGTCGCTGGTGTTCGTCACCCACGGCCACCCCGATCACTTCCTCGGCCTCGGCGCGCTGCGCGCCGAGGTGCCGGGCCTGCGCATCGTGGTCGCCACCGAGGCGATCAAGCAGGACGTGATCGGCTTCGCCACCTGGATGGACGGCCAGGGCTGGCTCGACGGCGAGCCCGGCATGAAGCCGCGCTCCGCCGCCGCGCCCGACGGCTTCGACTACGCCGGCGCCATCGAGGTGCTCGACGGCGATCACCTGGTCCTCCCCGGCGGCGAGGCGCTCGAGGTCCGCGCCGACTACCCCGCCGCCGAGGCCGCGCACACCAGCACGCTGTACGCGCCGCAGCTCGGCGCCCTGTTCGCCTCGGATCTGGCCTACCACGACGTCCACCTGTGGCTCGGCGTCGGCGTCACCCGCGACGCCGCGGCGGCGTGGCAGCAGGTCGCCGCGCAGCTCGCCGCCGCCTACCCGGCGACGACGACGATCTACCCCGGCCACGGCGCGCCCACCGATCCCGGCGTGTTCGCGGCGGTGCGCGGCTACATCGACGATCTGCTCGCGGTCGCCGACGCCGCGGCCGACGACCAGGCCGCGATCGACGCCATGGTGGCGAAGTACCCGGGCTACGCCAACCGCGACTTCCTGCTGACGATGAGCGTCGCCAACCAGCGCCAGCTGGCGCGGCCGTAGCCGCGGCGCGGCCGCGGCGGCGGCGGCGGCTTGACAGCGCCGCGCCGGGTCTCGCCAAATGGCCGGATGTCGCGCCGCCCGCTCGTCGTCGCCGTCCTGCTGTCGGTCGCCGCGTGCGGCCCCAGCGGCGAGCCGGGGGATCCCGGCGACCCGGGCCCGCAGGGTGAGCCGGGGCCGCAGGGCGATCCGGGGCCGCAGGGCGACCCGGGGCCGCAGGGCGATCCGGGCACCGCCGGCCAGCACGTCTACGAGGTGTACGGCACCGGCCAGCTCGCGGTGTCGGCCGCGGTCACCAGCTACGTCGTCGTGCCCGGGCTGCTGGTCACCGTCGACGTCCCGGTCGGCAGCCAGCTGCGGGTCCACACCGACGGCGGCGTGCAGTGCACCGGCACCGGCGACGCCTTCGCCGCGGTCGACCTGGCGATCTTCCTCGACGGCAACCTCACCGTCACCGGCGGCCAGCGGCGCGTCGTCGCCGCCAACACGCCGGGCATCGCGCAGATGATCGCGAACTGGTCGTTCGATCACAGCTTCACGCCCGGCGCCGGGCAGCACACGATCGACGTCCGCGCCGTCTACGCCGCGCCCGGCGCCGCGACCGCGAACGTCAGCAGCGCCAGCGCCGCCCAGCTCCAGGGCGTGCTCACCGTCGCCGTGCTGCGCGAGTAGGCGACGGCGCGGCGCCGCGCGTCAGTCGTCGCCGCCCTCGTCGTCGCCGTCGTCGCCGTCGCCGTCACCGTCGTCACCCTCCTCGGTGCCGTCGGGGCAGTCGGCGTAGTCGTTGGCGTCGTCGCGGACCTGGCCGAGGTCGCTGCCCAGCTGTAGCACCGCGGTCCCGGCCGCGGTCCAGAACCCGGCCTCGTGCTCGTCGGCGACCGGCGACACGAACACCGGCTCACCGTCGATCGTCAGCGCCGCGGTCGGCGGCATCGCGGTGGGCGCGCGGCCCGCGGTCAGCCGGACCAGCGCCGGCTTGCCGCCCCACGACACCACCTCCCAGATCGCGGTCACCGCGCCCGACGGCGGATCGTCGGGCTTGTCGGGGCATCCGTAGGGCCGGAACCGGACCCCGGCGGTCAGGTAGGCGCGGCCGTCGGCGTCGTGGAAGCCGGCGAGCTCCCAGCGCAGGTCGTCGCGGTAGGCCTTGCCGTCCCAGCGCTTGTCGTAACCCTCGAGCGCGCGCAGCCCGGCGCGCCCCAGCGCGGCGAGCGCGTCGGGGACCTTGGCGTCGACGGTCATCGGCCGGACCCGGGTGCCGGGCGCGACCGACGTCGCCCAGGTCGCGCCGTCGCACGCCTTGGCCGACCCCGCCACCGCGATCCGGCCCAGCAGCGACCGGCTGTTGGCGATCCACAGCTCCGGCTGATCGGTGTCGCCGTAGATCTCCTTGGCGTAGCCCCACACCGTCGCGGCCACCTCGTCCGGCGAGCCGGACGCCGAGACGTCGATGGTCCGGTACCCCGCGCTCTCGACCACGGTGCCCTCGTAGAAGGCGTCGATCGCGCCGCCACAGCGCTTGCCGCCGTGGCCGTACAGCGTCATCGCCAGGCCCTGCCACGGCCGCGTGCTCGCCGGCAGCTCGGCGGTCGGCAGCGGC
The DNA here is from genome assembly GCA_020633495.1 of Kofleriaceae bacterium. Lineage (GTDB taxonomy): Bacteria > Myxococcota_A > Polyangia > Haliangiales > Haliangiaceae > WYBA01. The sequence continues at coordinate 164,924 of JACKDR010000010.1, forward strand.
CGGCCCGCGACCTGAGGCGACGCCGACCGCAGCAGCACCGGCGCCACGCCGGGCGCCAGCCCCGACACCTCGTCGTCGACGTCGACCGCGACCAGCGGGGTCGGCCCGTCGATCGCCAGCACCAGCTCGCCGGGCGGGCGCGCCGGCGGCGCGCGCTTCACCTCGAGCTTGGTCGACGTCAGCATGTCCTCGGACGCGATCGCGAAGCGGTCGCCCACCTTCACCAGGCGCAGCTCCTTGTCGCCGCGATCGCGGTAGCCCGCGGACTCCCAGTCCTGGACCAGCCGGACCACCGTGGCGTCGCCGTCGGCCGTGACCTCGACGTCGCTGACGCCGACCCGCATGCGGCGCGCGAACATCCGGCGGCGCTCGTCGAGCCACGCCTTGCGGTCGAGCGCGACCTCGCGCTTGCCGGTGCGGCGCACGCCGGCGAAGCCGTCGGCGTAGAGCGCGGCGTAGGCGTCGAAGCGGCCGAGGTTCTGGGCCCGTCGCCACGCCGTGACCAGCGCCTCCGGGGTCGTGGCCGCCGGGATGGTCAGCGGATCGTCGTCGGCGGCGACCGCGGGCGGCGGCGGTGGCGTGGCCGGCGCGGCGTCGGCCGGCGCGGTCGCGACCGGCGGCGCGGGTGCGGGCGCGGCGCCGCCGTCGCCGGTGACGGGCGGGCCCGACTTCTTCGAGCCACATCCCACCAGACCGATCGAGATCACGAGCGCGAGCTGACGACGCATGGCCCCTCCGCCGCTCCCCTGCGGCCTGTCGAGGGTACACCCACGATCGCGGCCGCCGCCTCACGACCGCTCAGGCCGGCTTGCGCCCCAGGTAGATCGTGTGCGACGAGCCGCGGCCGCCGCTGGCCCGGGCGCCGTGGACCTCGACCGCGAAGCCCGCGGCGCCGAGCCGGCGCTCGAAGTCCGGATGGCGCGACGCCGACCACACCGCGAGCCGGCCGCCGGGGCCCAGCGCCGCGCGCGCCGTGGCCAGGCCGCGCGTCCCGTACAGCACCTGGTTGCCGGGCCGGGTCAGCGCGTGCGGGCTGTTGTCGACGTCGAGCAGGATGACGTCGAAGCGCCCCGGCGTCGCCATCGCGTCGGCGACGTCGCCGACCCGGATCTCGACCCGCGGATCGGCGAGGGCGGCGGCGGCGCCGGCGCCGACCAGGGTCCGGTTCCACGCCACCAGCTCCGGCGAGATCTCGGCGACCACCACCGTGCCGGCGCCCGCGCCCGCGTCCGCCTCCGCGCCGTCGAGCAGCGCCAGGGTCGCGCGCAGCGTGAAGCCGAGGCCGAGCCCGCCGATCAGCACCCGCGGCGCGACCAGCCCGGCGCAGCCGACCTCGGCGAGCCGGTCCTCCGAGCCGTGCCGCCGGGTCGACATCAGCTCCTGGCCGTCGACGCGGACCACGACCTCGTCGTCGCGACGGTGCAGCGACAGCACGCCGCCGCCGTCGGCCCGGGCCCGGGCCAGCTCGCGCCATGGCTTCACGGCCGGGTTGGTACCACGGCCGCGGTCAGCGCGTCGCCGGGCGCCGGCACAGCACGTGGGTGGCGGCGGTGCGCAGATCGGCCTCGGACCAGCCGCGGAAGCGCGGCGCCAGGCGGGCGCGGGCCAGGCCGGGCTCGCCGGCCAGCGCGTCGGCGTCGGTCTCGACCCAGCGGTGCTCGGGGAGCAGCAGCCGCCGCACCGCGATCGGCTCGAGGCCGGCGGCGACGAACGCGGCGACCACCTCCGTCGACGACAGCCGGTTGTGGAAGGTCAGGGCGCCGCCGAGCAGCGCGCGGTACGCGGCGTCGGGCAGCGCCAGGTGGGCCATGAACGGCAGCGACTTGTCGGCGTGCCACAGGTGATCGCGGTGATCGATCACGTGCGACGCGACGCCGCCGGGCAGGACCACCCGCGCCACCTCGCCGAGGAACCGCGCCAGCGTCGCCGGCGACAGGTGCTCCAGCGCGCCGCCCGAGTGGGCGAGCGCGACCCTGGCGTCGGCGAGCGGGATCGTCGCGGCGGCGACGCCGGCGTGCACCGCGCCGCCGAGCCGCGCGATCGCGGCGGTGGCGTCGTCGTCCCAGCGCAGGCCGTCGACGACGTCGCGCCGGGCCGCGGTCGCGCCCGGCAGGTCGGCGGCCAGCACCGCGTCGACCGAGCGCGCCAGGTAGCGGCTGCGCACCGCCTCGGCGCCGGTGATGATCGCGGCGCGGCCGGTGACCAGGTACGCGGCGAGCGCGGGCAGCGGCGCCGGCCCGGGCTCGTGCAGCCACACCGGCGCGTCGTCGAGGTCGAGCCCGCAGGCGTCGCGCCACAGCCGCACGTAGCCGGGCCAGACCCGCGCCTGCTTGACGATGTGACCGACGCCGGTGCCCAGGGCGCCGCGGGTCAGCGCCCGGTACGCCGCGACCCCGCCGGGCAGGCGCCCGACGGTGGCCAGCCCGGCGCCCTTGATCAGGCCGCGGAGCACGTCGCCTCCGTCGGCGCCGGCAGCACCAGCGCCGGATCGTACATGACCCGGGCGCGGTTGTGCGCGATCTCCTGGTCGCACAGCAGCGTGCCGTCGACGCGGACGATGCGGCGCCGGATCCGGTTCTCGCGCCACCAGCCGTCGGGCTCGCGCACGAAGCGGTGATCGTGCTCGACGACCTCGACCCGCCAGCCGGGGTCGCGCGCGGTGCGCAGCTCGCCGACGAGCTCACCGTCGCGGACCGTCAGCCGCAGCGTCACCGGCGCCGCCAGCGGGTTGGCGAACCGCAGGTCGGCGTGGTTGTAGGCGACCGTGGCGCCGAGCGCGAACGGCGCGGTGCGATCGCGATCGGGGAACAGATCGAGGGCGTGGCGGTGGCGCTCGATCACCCGCATGCCGCCGGCGAGCGCGAGCTGGTAGACCAGGTTCGACACCTTGCAGGTGCCGCCGCCGATCGCCAGGGTCGGCCGCGCGTCGTGCAGCTCGAGCCCGGGGCGGAAGCCGCGCCACCGCGCCGGCCAGCCCACCGTCCACAGGAACGACATGACCTGGTGCGGCGCGATCACCAGGCCGTCGACCCGCGCCGCCGCGGCGCGGACGTTGGCGGCCTCCTCGGCGCTCGGCCACGCCGGCGCGCCGGCGGCGACGGTGCGGACCAGCGGCGACACCCGGCGCGCCAGCACGAACGGCGCGTCGAGCTCGGGATCGCGGCGGCGCGCGGTCGCCGGCCACTGCAGCAGGCGCGCCGGGAGATGACGCAGGCGCGCCACCGCCACCCGCACCGGGTACGGCGCGACCCGGCGCGCCCACGCCCTCGAGGCCTGGATCATCCGGGACCCAACGTCCGGGGCGTCGCGATGATTCCCCGGGCGGGTATGGGCACGTCCCCTCACGCGATGCCGGGCGGGCGACGGTCGCGCCACGGCCGGGCCACCTCGGCCTGCGACGCCACCCGCAGCAGCGTCGCCTCGTCGCCGAAGCGGCCGACCAGCTGGACGCCGACAGGCAGGCCGTCGTCGGTCCAGTACAGCGGCAGGTTGCACGCCGGCTGGCCGGTGGCGTTGAACGGCGCGGTGAACGGCGCGAAGCCCCATGCGTTGGCCGCGATCTTCTGGATCGCGCCCAGCTTGTGCAGCAGGCCGCCGACCGGCAGGCGCTGCGCGACCTCGAGCATCGCGGCCTCGGCGCCGTGCGACGCCAGCGCGCCGATCGCGACCGGCGCCTGGGCCAGCGTCGGGGTCAGCAGCAGATCGTACCGGGCAAAGAACGGGGCCAGGCGGCGGCCCAGGGCCCGGACCCGCCGGGTCGCCTGGGCGAACTCGCTCGCCGACAGCGCGGCGCCGAGCCGCGCCATGACCAGCGTCTCCTTCTCGAGGTCGCCGACGTGGGCCTTGCGGCCGATGACGCGCTCGAGCTCGGCGACGTCGGCGGCGGTCTCGCCGACCAGCATGTGGACGAAGTCGATCGAGAGCTGCGCGGCGTCGAACTCGGGGTGGTCCTCGACGACGTCGTGGCCGAGGTCGCGCAGCAGCGCCGCGGCGTCCTCGACGGCGCGGACGCACGCCGGGTCGACCTCGGCGGGGATCAGCGCCCGCGACGTGTACGCGATGCGGAGCCGGCCCGGCGCCGCGCCGACCTCGTCGAGGAACGGCCGCGCCGGCGGCGGCGCGACGTACGGCGCCCCCGGATCGGGGCCGTGGACGGCGTCGAGCATGGCCGCCGAGTCGCGCACCGAGCGGACCAGCACGTGCTCGATCGCGCAGCCCTGCCAGGCCTCGGCGACGTCGGGGCCGATCGGCGTGCGCGCCCGGGTCGGCTTGAGCCCGAACAGGCCGCAGCACGACGACGGGATCCGGATCGAGCCGCCACCGTCGCCGCCGCCGGCGATCGGCACCAGGCCGGCGGCGACCGCCGCGCCCGAGCCGCCGCTGGAGCCGCCGGGCGTCCGCGACGTGTCCCACGGGTTGCGGGTCGGCCCGAACGCCACCGGCTCGGTGACCGGCAGGATGCCCAGCTCGGGGGTGTTGGTCTTGCCGACGACGATGACGCCGCTCTTGCGGTAGCGCGCCGCCATCTCGGTGTCGGACGGCGCGACCCAGCCGCGCATCAACCGCGTGCCCGACGCCTGCGGCTCGCCCTGCCACGTCGACACCAGATCCTTGGCCAGGAACGGCACGCCCCAGAACGGGCCGGCGTCGTCGGGCCGGGGCCGCTCGGCGGCGGCGCGCGCGCTGTCGTACATGCGGTGGATCACCGCGTTGAGCCGGGGGTTGTCCTGCTCGATGCGGCGGATCGCCTCCTCGACCAGCTCGCGCGGGTGCACCTCGCCGGTGCGGACCAGCTCGGCGAGGCCGAGCGCATCGTGCGCGAGGTAGTCGGATGGCTGCATCCTGACAGCGTCGTCGGCCGGCGCCGCGGCGTCAACGGTGCGGCCCCGCGACCGCGACCGCCCGGGTGCGGCGCGCGACCGCACGCGCGCGCCCCGCGCTACCCTGCCGGTCGTGATCACGCCGACCCGTCACCTCCGCCCGGCCCGCGCCGGAGCCGCGCCGGCATGACGACGCCGGCCCCGACGCCGTGCGCGATCTGCGGCGCCCCGCCCGGCCCCGACGTCGAGACCGCGACGGTGCCGTCCAACGTGCGCGCCCACCGCGACGAGCGCTTCGCGGTGTGGCGCTGCGGCGCGTGCCGCTCGATCCACGCCCGCGACGACGTCGACCTCGATCACTACTACCGCGACTACCCGTTCCTGCGGGCTCGCGACTCGCGGGTGCTGCGCTACTTCCAGCGCCGCCTGTGGCGCCGGGTCGAGCGCGCCGGCGCCCGCCGCGACCACGCCGTGCTCGACTACGGCTGCGGCGGCGGCCTGCTGGTCACGCTGCTGCGGCGGCGCGGCTGGGCCGGCGCCACCGGGTACGACGCCTACGCCGAGGCCTGGGCCGATCCGGCGACCCTCGACGCCCGCTACGACGTCGTCTTCTCCCAGGACGTGATCGAGCACGTCGCCGATCCGCTGGCGCTGCTGGCCACCTTCGAGCGGTTGTGTCGCCCCGGCGGCCTGATCGCGATCGGCACGCCCGACGCCGCGGCGATCGACCTCGCCGACGTCGACCGTCACCGCCACAGCCTGCACCAGCCCTACCACCGCCACGTCCTCGCCCACCCGGCGCTGATCGCGGCGGCGCGGGCGCGCGGCTGGCGGCTGGTGGCGCACCACCGGCGCCCGTACACCAACACGCCGGTGCCGACGCTGAACCAGCCGTACCTGCTGCGCTACCTGCGCGCGTTCGACGACACCGTCGACGTCGCCTACGATCCACCTCGGGTGTCGTGGCGCATGTTCACGCCGGGCGCCCTGTTCGACGCGGTGTTCGGGGGGCTGCGGTGCCCGCCCACCGAGGGCCTGGCGATCTTCCGGACCCCGGCGCCGGCGCTGGCCGCGGCGGAGATCGTCGCGGCCGCCGCGCCCGCCGCGCCCGGGGCGCCGCCGCCGTCGGGTATCCTGGGGGGATGAGCCGTACCCCTCGCCTGTGGTCGGCGGCGCTCGTCGCCGGCCTCGCCGCCGTCGCCGCCTGCGTCGTGGTCCCCGCCCGCCCCGCCAGCGTGACGTTCCACGACGAGGGCGCGCCGGGCGCGCCCGATCTCACCGCGTTCCGCGCCATCGGCGACGGCTGCCCCGCCGAGGCCCGGCTGATCGGGGTCGACGAGGCCGAGGCCAACCGCGACGCGCTGTGCGGGCTGCTCGAGCAGTGGGACATCGCGCGCCTCGACGGCGGCGGCTCGATGGCGGGGCCGGGCTACGGCTGCGAGGTCCGGGCCCGCGACGACCGGTCGCTGGGCCACGGCATGTGCGTGCGCTAGCTCCCGTGCCCGTGCCCGTGCCCGTGGCCGTGCCCGTGCCCGAAAGCGCGCCGGTGCACCACGACGCACCGCGACCGCCGCCACGCTACCGGTCCGGCGTCAGCAGCGCGATCCGCGCGATCCACGGCCCGTCGCTGCCCGGCGGATCGTGGACCGCGGCCTCGACCGCGATCCGGCCGGCGTCGTCGACGCCGACCGCCGCGATCAGGCGCGGCTCGTCGACGTCGCCCATGACCAGCGCGTGCAGATCGACGATCTCGCCGTCGCGCCACAGCACGGCGCGCGGCTGCCAGGCGGCGTCGAGCGCCAGGCCGACGACGTCGCCGGCGTCGGTGATGCCGAGCGCGAGCGCGAGCGGCGGCCCGTCGGGCAGCCCGGGCAAGATCTCGATCGTCACGGCGAGGTCACCTTCGCCGCGCTCGCCGTCGCCGCCATCGCCGTCGCCGTCGTCCGGATCGCGCGCGACGAACGCCACCAGGCGGTGACCGAGCAGCTCGGCGTAGCCGGCGACCGCGCCGTCGGGCCCGATCGCGCGGACGTAGCTGGCCCGCTGATCGACCAGGCGCGGCAGCGGCGCCGCGGCCGCGTCGGGGGTCCGCCACCGCACCGCGGTGAAGCCGACCTGGCCGTCGACCTCGGTCACGACCTCGCCGACGAGCTGGTGGTCGGCGCCGATCGCCCACGCCCGGCCGATCGGCCACGCCGGGTCGAGCACCGCGAGCAGCCGCGGCGGCGCCTCCGCCGAGGTCCACACGCACGGCCGCGTCCCGGCGACCGGACCGACGTCATCGAGATCGCCGACGCTGCCGGCGATCCAGCCCCGGTCGTCGACGGCGACCGCGGTCCCGGTGGTGAACGGCGCCGGCACCACGAGGTCGCGCCGGCCGTCGGCGCTCCAGCGCGCCGGCACGCCGCCGGCCTCGCCGACGACGACGTCGCCGGCGCTGGCCCACGCCACCGCGCCGGGTCCGTCGAGCACGGTCAGCGTGCCGTCGGCGCCGACCCGGACCGGCAGCGCGTCGGGGTCGTCCGGGCCCGCGCCGGCGTAGCCGACGACGGCGCCGTCGCGACCGATCGCCATCGGCACCACGTACGGCGACGACGCCGGCGGCGTCACCACGGTGACCTGATACGCCGCGTCGGCGGCGCCGACCGTGGACGAGCACGCACCCAGCGCGAGCGCCAGCGCGCACGCGCTGCCGCCCGGAGACCACCGACGGCGTCGGATCGAGGACGCGACCATGACCCACCTCCCGGCCCCGCTGCGGGCACGATCCACCGTGGATCCACCACGCCGGGCGTCAAGCGCGCACGCCCCGCGGGCGCGCCGGCGCCGGGCCGCGACCGGTCGCGGCGGCGCGCCGATCGCGCGCGACCCCGCTCAGTTACAGCGGGAGTCGCCGTTCTGCAGGTTCTCGATGATCGTGTCGCTGATCTGCAGCGGATCGCAGCCGTGGGTGGTCTCGCACACCAGATCCCACTGCGGTGCGGCCTGGTCGTGGCACGCGAAGCAGTTGCCGCCGAACGAGTTCGAGACGTCCTCGACGCCGCGCGCCTGGATCGTGGTGGTCGCGCCCGACACCGACAGGGCGAAGAACTCCCAGTCGTTGGTGGTCGGGTTCCAGCCGGTGGCGCGCTTGACCATCGCCTCCTGAGGGACCAGCTGCAGGATCGTGCCCACCGGGTAGCGCCCGCCGGTGGCCGACGTCGCCACCGCGACGGCGTCGTCGAGGTGGCCGAGCGGGTTCTTGATGAAGAACTTGTCGACCTTGGTGCCGTCGCGGATGCAGCCGAAGTCGGCGGCCTGCATGTCGAGGTCCTCCCCGGCGGGGGCGTCGGGCGCCGCCGCGCTGGCGTCGATCGCGGCGGTGTCGTCACCGCCGCCACCCGCGCCGCCGCCGCACGCCGAGATCGCCACGCCGAGCCCACAGATCACCAGGAGGTTGCGCATCGGGGCGCACTCTAGCCGCTGCGCCCGGCCACCGCGAGGGCTCATCCTGACCATCCGGTTCCCGGACCGATCCGCGCCGCCGTCACAGGCGGCCGTGCAGGTGCGCGGTCCGCATCAGCACCGTGGCGCCGGCGTCCAGCACCGCCCGCTCCAGCGCGACGTCGTCCTCGACGACCACCAGGATCGACGGGCCGGGCGCCGCCCGCGGCTCGACCGCGCGCAGCAGCGCCCCGGCGACGCCGGGCTCGGCGACCCGCAGCGGGAACACGCACGCGTTGCGGGTCGCCAGGCGGGTCGCTCCGACGACGGCGCCGTCGCGGCGCAGGGCCAGCGGCGTCCAGGCCCCGGCACCGACCGCGTGCGCCAGCAGGCCCGGGTACAGCCCCATCGCGGCCTCGGCCTCGGCGCAGGCATCGGCGGCGAGCACCTCGAGCGCGTGGGCGCCGGGCGGCGCCGCCGGCAGCCGCGCCACCGCCGACCACGGCAGCGTCACCGACAGGCTGTCGAACGCGTGGCGCAGGCCGCACGCGCCGTACAGTGCCATCGCGGCGCGGTTGTCGGGCTTGACGTTCAGACACCACGCCGTCATGCCGGCGGCGCGTAGCCGCGCCGCGATCGCGTCCATGAGAGCGCGCCCGACCCCGGCGCGCCGCGCGCCCGGCGCCACCACGATGTTGCGGACGTAACCGGTGTCGACGAGCCGCTGGGTGATCGCGTAGCCGACCACGGCGCCGCCGTGCGCGGCGACCAGCGCGTCGCCGAGGCGCGCCGTCCACGCCTCGCGCGCCAGCGGCGGATCCGCGACGCCGAGCTCGCCGAACAGCGCGACGTAGGCGTCGTGATCGTCCGCCACCGCGGCGCGCACCGAGACCGGCATCGCGCGATGGTGCCCGCGCCGGCGCGCGCCGACAAGCGGCGGCGCCACGCCCGCCGTGGCCGGCGCGCCCGCGCCGGCCGATCGGGCCGTCGTCGCCGCCGCCACCGCCGGCAGCGCGCCTGCCGCGTCGCGCGTGCACGCGGGGTCCCGCGGCAGGGCGTCGACGGCGACGAGGACGTCGTCGAAGATGGCGAGCTCGGTCATGTGGCCGCTGTCACGAGCAAGAAGAAGGCCCGCCGCCACTCGGGGCCAGTGGTCGGACCGGCGGGTTTCGACCCATGTCGCGCGGGCCGCGCCGGGTCTCCCTGTCGCCATGCCTCGTCTAGGGTTCCTCCTGCTCCTGTCGATCGCCGCGTGCGGCCACCCCGCGCCGGACCACGCGCCGCCGCCGCCGCCCGGCTCGCGCGCCGGCGCGATCGCCGCGCCGGCGGTGCCCTCGGTGGCGGTGCCGTTCCGGTGGAGCGCGGGGCCGCTGCCGTGCGAGACCCAGCTGGCGGTGCGCGCGGCCACCGCGACCTGCGCGCGGGACGGGGTCGAGGTCGAGGTCAGGCTCGGCGGCACGCAGCTGTCGATCGCGCGCGTCGACCGCGCCCAGGTCGCCGGGCACACCCGCTGGTCGGTCGAGGTCGCCCTGGCCGCGCCCGCGACCGATCCGGTGGTCGCGACGATCCCGCAGGACGGCGTGGTGGTGGCGGCCGCGACCGGCGCCGACGCGATCGAGCTGGCGTTCGTCGACCTCGCGACCGGCGCGCTGCGCGGGCGGGCGCGCGTGCCGGTGACCGCGACCGGACCGGTGCAGCTCGAGCGCCGCCACGACGGCGAGCCGCTGCGCGTGCACGCCCGCACCGCCGGCGGCGGCGCGACCGCCCTGGTCGATGCGACGACCGCCGCGGTGCTCGGCGTGGCGACGACGCCGGCGGCGGCGATCCGGACCCGGATGGATCCCGCGGCGGTCGCGGCCGACGGCGTCGCCCGCGCGGTCGCCGGCGGCGACGCGATCACCGCCGGCTGGGACGACGCCCTGGTGGTCCGCCGCCGCGCCGGCGCCGACGACGACGCCGCGCCGCGCTGGGAGACCACGCTGATCGCCGGCAGCGGGCCGTTCCGCAGCGAGCTGGTGACGCTGCACGTCGCCGGCGACCTCGTCGTCGGGACGGTCCACCACCCGTCGGCGAGCTGGACCCAGGTCTTCGCGATCGACGCCGCCGACGGCGCCGTGCGGTGGCGCCGCACCGTCACCGGGATCGGACCGATCGCCCACTCGGCGTACGCCAACCACGTGGCGTCGCGGGTCGACGGCGATCTGCTGGTGGTCCAGGGCGTCGAGTCCGGCGGCACCTACGTGTGCACGATCGACCTCGCGACCGGCGCCGAGCGCGCGTGCGTCGACCACCTCGCGGCCGCCGACGTCGTGGCGCCGGCGGCGCCGGCGCACGTGCCGCCGCCGCGCCTGCGCAGGCCCGGCCGCTGGGGCCGCAGGTCAGCGACACGTCGTGCACGCCGTCGACGGCGCCGCGCGCGGCGCTGTCGGTGCGGCGCGAGAGCGCGATCAACGTCTTCGGCGTGATCACGACGCCGTCCGACGGCTGCCGACCGCGGCTGTCCGGCGGCATCGCCGGCGATCGCGTCGAGCTCACCGTCCAGGACGGCCCGGCGCCGGCCGGCGCCGGCACCTGCGAGTGCCGGATCACGTTCCGCCAGGACGTCGACGATCGCAGCCAGCGCATCGTCGTGACCCGCGCGACCCGCCAGGGCACCGACCCGCTCGTCACCGAGCCGGTGCCGACGTTCGGGCCGTAGCGGGGCGCGGCGTCACGGCGCCGGCGCGCCGGCCGCGGTATCGGCAGAAGCAGCGGCGTCCGCAGGCCCGTCGATGACCGCGACCAGGTCGATGAGGTACTTGCGTGCGAGCGGATCTCGCTCGCGCCCGGCTGCGCGACGGATCGAGGCGACGGGCGGGCCCAGGCGCTCCGGGAAGGCTCGCGCAGCGCCACGCCGAGGCGACGCACCAGGGGCTCTGAAGGCATCGCCATGTAGACGTGCGGATCCTTGGCCATGAAAGGCAGGCTGCTGACGATCGCCGCGATCCCATCGACGAGCTGCTCGGCCTCGGCCTCGCTTGCGACGCGGTCTGGATCGTCGCGCGTCAACCCAGTGACGTAGCGGTGCCACGACGGCGCGACCGTGGCCGCGACCTCGAGCATCATGACCATGACGTCGTACGTCTCACCGGTCGCCTTGCAGCGCCCGTAGGCATCGACGGCAGTGGCCAGCGCCGACAGGCGGCGAAACCCTTCGACTACCGCATCCAGCGGATCCTCGTGGTCGCCGAGCCACGGCCGCGGCGGGTCGAACAGCCGCGCGAATTCGGGCTGTCCGCGGTGCGGCAGCGCGGAGCAACGTCGGATTTCGCCGAGCGCGAGGTAGTCGGCATCTGGACCCGTAGGCTCCGCTCGCTGGTCCTCCGCGCCCGGGTCGCCGACCGGAATGCCACTGCGGCGCTCGCAGCTCGCGGAAAGAATCGCCGCAACGAGCACCGCCAGCGGAACACACCACCGAGACGCGAACACGCGCGCCAGCATGGCCGGCGCGCGTGCCCGCTGACAAGCCTGGAGCGCGCTCAGCGACCCATGCGGGCGCTGATGTCGTCGGCCGACACCGCGGCGGCCGGGCAGCTCTCGCCGGTCGCGCCGCAGAACTGCTCGACCTCACCGACGCAGATCGAGTCCCAGTAGGTGTCGCAGCAGTACGGGTCGGCCTCGCACACCGACGCGCTGCACGAGGTGCAGCTGGTGTCGAGGGCCGGGCCCTCCTCGCAGACCTCGTGGGTGCAGTCGGGGATGCCGTCGTCGACGCAGGTCGACTGGCCGGCCTCGTCGAGGCCGCAGGTCATGCCCAGCTCGGCGCAGTCCATCGTGACGACGCGACGCGGGCCCTCCTCGGGCGTGGTGCAGCGGGTCACGGTGGTGCCGTCGCAGCTGCCGCCCTCGGGCAGGCCCTCGCACGGATCGTCGATGCAGCCCAGCTCGCCGGCGTCGTCGATGCCGCAGATCAGGCCCAGCTCGGAGCAGTCGGTGCGCAGCTCGTGATAGCCGCCCTCCTCGGGGGTGGCGCAGCGGACCACGGTGTTCAGGCCGTCACAGGTGCCCTCGCGCGGGATCATCGGGCAGTTGAGCTCGTAGTCGATGAAGTCGAGCGAGATCGGCTCGAGCGACGCGTAGGCGGTGCCCAGCTCGCACAGCGGCTGGTTGTTGAGCACCCACGACGCGACGCCGTAGACCGTGGTCTTGCCCGCGGTCAGCGCGGTGATCGGGCCGCCCGAGTCGCCGTTGCAGGCCTGGGCGTCGCCGTGGCCGTTGCCGAACCAGCTCTCGATGCCGGCGATCAGCTGGTAGTAGTCGTAGACCTCCTGCAGGACCGCGAGGTCGTCGGGGTTCGACGGGTCGTACTCGGGGAAGAAGTGCGGCACGCCCTCGGCGAGGAAGTCCTCGAACGAGCCGTAGACCGCGCCGAACACCGGGCCGCCCAGGGCCTGGAAGGTCATCGCGCCGGCCTTGCGGGTGCCCGCGGTGCCGTAGACGTCCTGGACACCGTAGCCGACGCCGGTGAAGCGGCGGCCGATCTGGCTGGGGTCGAGCGCGGCGTACGGCATCGGCGTGACGCCGGCCACGGGCTCGGCGAGGTGCAGCACCGCGACGTCGGAGCCGTTGCCGATGACGCCGCCGTCGACGCTCGACTCCCAGGCGAAGCCGCTGGCCTGGATGACCTGCTTGGGGTTGTAGGCGTCGTAGCCGACCAGGAACCGCACCGGGGTGGCGTCGGGCAGCCAGTTCACGCAGTGCTCGGCGGTGAGCACGGTGTTGGGCGTGATCAGCGTGCCGGTGCAGAACGGGAAGAAGGTCCCGTCGCCCATGTCGTAGCCGAGCGAGCCGATCGCGTCGAGCTTGGCGCTGCGGACCGGGAAGCCGCCGATGATCTCGGAGTCGGAGGTGCTGGTGTCGGGATCGTCGGGGGCGCACGCCGTGGCCGCGGAGGCCAGCAGCGCCGCACAGAGCAGCTTGCGGGTGAACGAGAAGCGCGTGGTCATGTCCTCTATCTCTCCAGGTGGGAATGGTGGGACGGCACTCCGCGAGCGCACCTCACCCCTCCGGGCCGACAGCGTCGGGAGGACCAGCCCGGTGGAAGCGGCGCGCGCACCGCGGGAACGCATCACCGGTAGCACGTCGCGATCGCGGGCGCGTCGTCGACGACGGCTCGCGCGACGGCAACGGGTGGCAACACGTTCGCGCGCCCACGCTTCTCCGATCGCGTGAGTGCGCGCGCGCACGCGATCGCGACGCGACGCGCACGCGCGACGTTCGGAATGTTGCGCGCCGTCACGCGCGCGCCGACGTGATCGTCGACGGCTTCGCGACGCCGACGCGACGACGCGAGCGTGACGGACGCGACGCGCGGCGCCTCGTCGATGGCGTGACCGACACGACGCCGAGGCGTCGGCGCGTCGCGACGCCGATCGCGCGCCGCTACTTGACGTACTTGACGTCGAGGTCGACGTACACCGAGTCGCCGATCGTCGGGTACATCCCGCCGGTCAAGAGGCTCGCGACGCCGGCGCCGGCGTGCGCCATGATCGGTCCCACCTTGAGCGTGATCGAGCCACCGGCGGCGATCCGGCCGCCGGCGGCGCCGCTGAACGAGTAGTCATCGCCGGTCATGACGTCGAGGTCGGCGCTGACCTTGAGCACCGAGCCCAGGCCGATGATCGTCGAGGTCGGGATCTGGACCGCGGTGAGCGCGTCCGTGGCCCCGGACTGGTAGACGAACACCGGCGCGGTCGCGAAGTCGATCAGGCTGCTGAGCTTGATCTTGACCTGGGCGCCCGCGGTGAAGCCGGGCTGGAAGCCACCGGTGAACAGCGGGAAGTCCTTCTCGCCCAGCAGCAGCGCGCCCTCGCGAGCGTAGGCGCCGGTGAGCACGAGGTCGACGTCGGTCTGGTACGTCGTCGGCTGGAACGGCATCTTCGGCAGGCGGGCGTCGAGCGTGACGCTCATGCCGCCGATCATCCGCGGATCCTCGCCGGTCATCAGCTGGTCGGGCTTCTTGACCGCCAGCGGCGCGTTGCCGTCGAGCGTGATCGTCCGGGTCAGGTAGTAGCGGCCCTTCAGATCGACCGCGATCCAGTTGAACGTGGCGAACTGGCCCATCTCGTCGGGGCCGCTGGGCAGCCGGACCTTGCCGCCGGCGTCGAAGTCGCCGGCCTGGGGCTCCCGGGGCGGCGTGGATCCGGCGTCCCCGGCGGTCGCGGTCGTGCCCGCGTCGGGTGCCGCGGTCGCCGCGGCGGCGGACGGGTCGGCGGACGGATCGGCGGGCGTCGCCGGCATGGTCGGCAGCGTCGGCGCGGGGCCGCCGCCGTACGGAACGGCCGGTGGCGACGGCGGCGCAGGCGGCGCGGTCTGGGCGGCGGCGGACCGGGCGGCGGCGGCGCTCGTGAGCAGCGCGGCGACGGTGGCGAGCGGCAGGCGGTGCGTGGTTCCCATCGAGTTCTCCCCCTTTCGACCCACCGTGCCAGCAACGGGAGCTCGGCCTCCACCATGCTCACGGGCGACTCACGGGGCCCGCCGCCACCCGCGCGTCAGTCCGACCAGTGCCACAGCGCGTCGACCGCGTTGGCCGCGGTCTGGCCGACGCCGGCGAACGCGGCCGGGACGCTCAGCGCGGCGGTGGTGGCGATGCCGCCGACGTCGCCGAGGGTGCCGCCGCCCAGCAGGCCGGAGACCGAGTGGCCCTTGTCGGACGCCCAGTCGAAGGCGCTGCGCTCCTTGCCCCACTCGTCCTTGCCGAACAGGCCGCCCTTGCCGTACTCGTCGACGCCCATGGCCATGCCGGTGCCGCCGGCGAGAATGGCGAGCCCGGCGGCGGCGACCGCAGCGGCGGTCGCGCCCGCGCCCGCGCCGACCGCGCCGGCGCCGACCTCGGCCGCGCCCGCCCCCGCCGCACCCACCTCGGCGGCGCCCGCACCCGCCGCGCCCACCTCGGCGGCGGTCGCCGCGCCGGCGCCGGCCTCGGCCGCGCCCGCGCCCGCGGTCGCCGGATTGACGAAGGGCATCGCCCAGTTGACCGCGGGCTGCATGAACGTGGGCAGCTCGGCGGCCGCGCTGCTGGCGGCCTGGCTCGCCCACGGCGTGCCGTTGGCGGCGATGTTGGACATCCACTCGACCGCGCTCACGCCGGCTGGAATGAAGCTCATCGATACTGCTCCTGGCTGGGTTGTCGTCTGGCTCGCGCTCCCGTGTAGAGCAGGGAGCGGCAAGATCGTGACAGCCCGGCCAGCGCGACCCGGGACGGCCCGGGTCGCGTGCGCGCACCGCCGCGGCTACCTGGCCGGCGGCATGATCGCGGCCTCGAGCGCCGGGTCGCCCCAGCTGGCGCCCTGGGCGAGGCGGCGGCGCAGCTCGATGAAGTCGACCTCCTTGGTGCCGCCGCGCTCGAAGGCCCGGAAGCCGACGTCGGCCTCGGTCATCATGTTGAGGCCGAGCCAGGCGCGGTTGGTCTCGCGGTTGCGATCCCAGTGCTCGAGCTTCTTCTTGCGCAGGCTCTCGATCGTCTTCACCGTGCAGCCCGGGAACGTCATCATCAGCTTGGTGGTCAGGCGATCGACCGCGCGGTCGAGCTCGGACAGGTCGACCGTGCCGCGCGCGAGCAGCTTCTTGCCCTCGGCGAGGGCGTCGCCGGTCTTGGGCTCGCCGTAGACGATCTGGCCGCGATCGTCGACCCAGCGCGCGGTCTCGACCAGCGGGTTGGGCACGAACGCGCCGTCGACCTGGAGCGCCGGGACGATCTCGGTGAGCAGCCCGAGCCGCATCGCCTTGTGCGCGCTCCACAGCCCGCCGGCGGTGGTGCACGACAGCATCGCCTGCTCGATGCCGACGAACAGGTGCAGGAAGTCGGTCGAGCCCCCGTCGGGCGCCGAGCCGTGCTTGGGCCCGGCCTGGCCGAAGCGGGCCAGGTCCTGCGCGATCGTGAAGTCGCACGCCATCCCGATCTCCTGGCCGCCGGCGATGCGCATGCCGTTGACCCGGCAGATCACCGGCTTGTCGCAGCTCAGGATCCCCGACACCATGTCGTTGAACAGCCGCATGTACTGCCGGTACTCCTCGGGGTGGCCGGCGTAGCGGGTCGCGTACTCGCGGGTGTTGCCGCCGGTGCAGAACGACCGCGAGCCGGCGGCGGTGAACACCGCGCACACCGTCGCGCGATCGTTGGAGGCGGCGCGGAACGCCAGGATGACCTCCTTGACCGTCTCGGTCGTGTACGAGTTCAGCTCGGCCTCGTTGTCGAGGACGATCCACATGTTGTGCAGACCCTCGACGACCGCGCCCTTCGGATCGAAGACGGGGCGGCGCTCGACGCGGATGTGCTCGAACCGGTAGCCGGGGACGAGATCGTGGTCGTACATGCCCCCATGGGTACCCGCGGCCGCCCCGCCGCGACTTGACCGAGGTCAACCGCGACCCGAATTGTACGTCCGGCGACCGGACCGTCGCCGCGGCCCAAATCGCGGCGCTTGTTGATCCCGGTCAACTCGGGCGTGGGTGAGGCGCCTACGGTGTGCTGCATGAGCGAAGTGATCCGCACCGGCTGGCGGATGACCGTGCCGGGCACGCTGGAGTGGTTCGAGGAGCCGCTGCCGCCTGCCCCGCCCGGCGCCGTCCACGTCGAGGTCCTCGGCTGCGGCGTCTGCCACACCGATCTGGGCTACTTCTACGACGGCGTGCCGACCGCGCACCCGGCGCCGATCGTCCTCGGTCACGAGATCGTCGGCCGCACCCCCGACGGCCGCACCGTGCTGGTGCCGGCGGTCAGCCCGTGCGGCGAGTGCCGGTGGTGCCGGCGCGGTCGCCGCACCTCGTGCACGGCGTCGAAGATGCCGGGCAACCACCACGACGGCGGCTTCGCCAGCCACGTCACGGTCGCCGAGCACTGGCTGTGCCCGGTGCCCGACACCGTGCCCGGCGACCAGGTCTGGCAGCTCGCCGCGATCGCCGACGCCGTGACCACGCCGCTGCAGGCGGTGCGGCGCACCGGCCTGGTCGCGGGCGACGTCGCGGTCGTCGTCGGCGTCGGCGGCGTCGGCGGCTTCCTCGTCCAGATCGCCGCCGCGCTCGGCGCGATCCCGGTGGCGATCGACGTCGATCCGGCGCGGGTCGCCGCGGCCACCGCGCACGGCGCGGTGCTCGGCGTCGTCGCCACCGAGCTCGACGAGCGCAAGGCCCGCAAGCAGCTCGCGGCCCAGCTGGCCGGCCGCGCCCCCGGCGACGGCTGGCACGTCTTCGAGTGCTCCGGTCACCCGGCGGGCCAGAAGCTGGCGTTCAGCCTGCTGCCGCGCGGCGGCAAGCTCGCCATCGTCGGCTTCACCGCCGAGACCGTACCGCTGCGGCTGTCCAACCTGATGGCGCTCGACGCCGAGGCCTACGGCAACTGGGGCGCCGATCCCGAGCTGTACCCGGAGGCGCTGGACATGGTGCTGCGCGGCCAGATCGACGTCGCCGGCGCGGTCGAGCGCCACCCGTTGCGCGACGCCCCCGAGGTCCTGCGCCGCGTCCACGCCCACGAGCTGACCCGCCGCGCGGTCCTGGTGCCCCATGGCTGAGCCGGTGACGCTCACCGAGGTCGACGGCGGCGCGTTCGTCGAGCTGCGCCTGACCGCGCCGCCGCGCAACATCCTCGACGGCGCCGCGCTCGACGGCGTCGTCGCCACCGCCCGGCGGGCCGGCGCGTGCCGGTCGGCGCGCGCGCTGCTGCTGTGCGCCGACGGCCCGGCGTTCTCCGCCGGCGCGTCGGTGCCCGAGCACCGCCGCGCCGAGGCCGCCGGCATGCTGGCCCGCTTCCACGCCGCGATCCGCGCCCTGTGCGACGTCGACCTGCCGATCGTCGCCGCGGTCCGCGGCGCCTGCCTCGGCGGCGGCCTCGAGCTGGTGCTGCCGGCGACCCGCATCCACGCCCACCCCGACGCGCGGTTCGGCCAGCCCGAGATCCGGCTGGGCGCGCTGGCGCCGGTGGCGTCGCTGCTCTTGCCGCGGCGGATCGGCCAGGCCCGCGCCGAGCAGCTGCTGCTGTCGGGCCGCGTCGTCGACGCCCACGCCGCCGAGCACCTCGGCCTGGTCACCGTCGTCGAGGAGGATCCCGAGGCCGGCGCCCGCGCCTGGATCCGCGAGGCCCTGGTGCCGCACAGCGCGTCGTCGCTGCGGCTGGCGTGCCGGGCCGCCCGCGCCGGCGAGCGCCGCGATCTCGACGACCTGCTGCCCGCGCTCGAGCGGCTCTACGTCGACGAGCTGTCCCCCACCCATGACGCCGAGGAGGGCGTGGACGCCTTCCTCGCCAAGCGCCCCCCGCGCTGGGAGAACCGATGACCACCTCGGCCGCGCCCGCCCTCGCGCTCTCCGACGACCTCGACGAGCTCGTCGCCGAGATCGAGGCCCGCTTCGACGATCTCACCCTCAGCCGGGTCCGGGCCTGGAAGGACGCCGCCCCCGGCCGGCTCGCGGTCGGCTGCCTGCCGGTGCTGGCGCCGCGCGAGGTGCTGTGGGCCGCCGGCGCGCTGCCGGTGTTCATCCGCGGCGCCGGCGATCGCATCGACACGATCCGCGGCGACGCCTTCTACCAGTCGTACATCTGTCACCTGCCGCGCTCGACCCTCGAGCTGGGCCTGCTCGGCCACCTCGACGTCCTCGACGGCATGATCTTCCCCAACACCTGCGACGTCATCCGCAACCTGTCCGGGGTGTGGCAGACGACGTTCCCGCAGCACTTCGTGCGCTTCGTCGACCCGCCGCAGACCGGCGAGCGCGCCACCGCCGCCGCGTTCCTGCGCGCCGACCTCGACCTGCTGTACCGCGACCTGTGCGCGCGCACCGGCCGCGCGCCCGAGCCGGCGGCGCTGGCCGAGGCCAGCGAGGCCTACGCCGAGGCCGCCCGCGCGATGGCGGCGCTGGCCGCGGCGCGCCTCGCCGAGCCGTGGAACCTGCCGGCCGACGAGGTCTACCAGCTGCGCCGCGCCGGCGACGCCATGCCGCCCCGCGACTTCGCCGCGCTGGTCACCGCCTACGTCACCGCCGCGCGGGGCCGCGGCCGCCGCGCCGAGGACCGCATCCGGGTGTGCCTGGTCGGCGCGTTCTGCGAGCAGCCGCCGGTGGCGCTGCTGCGCGCCGCCGAGCGCGCCGGCTGCTACGTCGTCGACGACGATCTGACGCTCAGCCACGAGTCGTCGCCGACCGCGCCGCGCCGCGACGGCGAGCCGATGGCGTCGATCGTCCACGCCGCGCTGACCACGCCGCGCGCCTGCGCGGTCCGCTACGACGAGCACGGCGCCGCCGGCGCGACGCTGGTCGAGCGGGTCCGGGCCTGCCGCGCCGACGGCGTCCTGCTGGCGGCGCCGTCGTTCTGCGACCCGGCGCTGCTCGACCAGCCCCGCCTGACCGGCGCGCTCGACGCCGCCGGCATCCCGCACACCTCGTTCAAGTACTCGGAGAGCTCCGGCCAGTTCCAGTCGATCCGCGAGCAGGCCGGCACCTTCGCCGACTCCGTCAAGCTCTGGGGGACCGCATGACCACGCCCGTCCGCAAAGAACCCTCGATGGAGACCCAGAAGGCGCTGCTCGCCGGGTACTTCTCCCGGCTGGCGCGCGCCAAGGAGGACAAGCGCCCGGTCGTCTACACCTTCGTCCCCGGCAACCTCGCCGAGCTGCTCGGCGCCTTCGACGTCGCGCCGGTCTACCCCGAGGTCAACGCGCTGCAGTCGGCGATGCGCCAGCGGTCGAGCGACTTCATCCGCGAGGCCGAGCGCGCCGGCCACTCCGAGGACGTCTGCAGCTACGTCAAGTGCGACCTCGGCATGATGATGAAGGGCAACGTCGGCCCGACCGGCGAGGTCATCCCGCCGCCCGACCTGCTGCTCTTGTCGTTCACCGGCTGCTTCACGTTCATGAAGTGGTTCGAGCTGCTGCGCGACCAGTACGACTGCGAGGTCGCGATGCTCCACATCCCCTACCAGGGCGATGGCGAGATCACCGACGAGATGCGCCGCTACGTCGTCGACCAGCTGCAGCGCGAGGTCATCCCCAAGCTCGAGAAGGTCGCCGGCCACCGCCTCGATCTCGACCGGCTGCGCGAGCGGCTGGCCCGATCGCGCAAGGCCGAGGACGACCTGGCCTGGGTGTTCCGCGCCGCCCAGCACCGGCCGTCGCCGATCGACGCCTACTTCGGCGGCGTCTACTACATCGGCCCGATCTTCACCTCGTTCCGCGGCACCGACGAGGCCTGCGCCTACTACGCCGAGCTGCGCGCCGACGTCGAGGCCCGGCTGGCCGCCGGCGAGGGCCCGACGACGCCGTCGGGGACGCTGTCCGATCAGAAGTTCCGCCTGGTGGTCGAGGGGCCGCCCAACTGGACCTCGTTCCGCGACTTCTGGAAGATCTTCCACGACGAGGGCGCGGTCGCGGTGGCGTCGACCTACACCCAGGTCGGCGGCACCTACGAGCGCGGCTTCCGTCACGACCCGGCCAACCCGCTCGAGTCGCTCGCCGACTACTGCCTGTCCTGTTACACGAACCTGTCGCTGCCGGCGCGCTCGAAGGTCCTCGCCGACATGGTCAAGGAGTACGACGCCGACGGCTTCGTGGTCCACAGCGTCAAGAGCTGCAACTCGTTCTCGGCGGGGCAGCTGCACATGCTGCGCGAGGTCGAGAAGCTGACCGGCCTGCCGGGCGGGTTCATCGAGTCCGACCTGGTCGACGCCCGCTACTACGGCCACTCCAACATCAAGAACCGGATCGAGAGCTACCTGCAGATGCTGGCGGCCCGGCGCGGCGCGTCGCGGCCCACGGAGGTGCGCGCATGAAGGTCTTCCTCGGAGTCGATCTCGGCTCGACCACCAGCAAGGCGGTGCTCGTCGACGAGGCCGAGCGCGTCGTCGGCCGCGGCATCACCAACACCCGCTCCAACTACGACGTCGCGGTCGAGGTCGCCCGGCGCGACGCCATCACCGACGCGCGCCTGGCGATGACGCTGGGCCTGGTCGGCGACGCCGGCGCGGCGATCGCCCAGGCCTTCTGGGTCGAGCAGGACCTGCTGCGGCTCGAGCGCCTGCGCCAGACCTGCCGGGCCGCCGCCGCGGCGACGCCGGGCGAGGGGCCACGCCTGGCCCCCACCGTCGACATGATCCTGGCCCGACTGTTCGACGAGGCCGACACGCTGTTCAACGCCGAGGCCCGGACCCGCGGCTCGTTCTTCCGCGACATCGTCGGCGCCCGCTTCCACGCCCTCGCCGAGGAGGTCTGCCAGCGCGGCGCGATCGACTTCGAGCGCCTGCTCGGCGTCTACGACCGGGCGATCCTCGAGGCCGAGAACGAGGTCATCGACGCCTCGTTCGACGAGATGTTCGCGGCCGCGATCGAGCGCGCCGGCGTCGAGGGCCCGGCCCGCGACGCCGCGCTGGCCGCGGCCGAGCGCGCCGGCGGCGAGGCGATCGACCTGGCCGGCTTCGTCGGCACCGGCTACGGCCGGGCCCGCCTGCCGTTCCCGCGCGACTGCATCCGCTCCGAGATCCTGTGCCACGGCCTGGGCGCGTTCACGATGCTGCCGCAGACCCGCACCGTCCTCGACATCGGCGGCCAGGACACCAAGGCGATCCAGGTCGACGAGCGCGGCCTGGTGACGTCGTTCCAGATGAACGACCGCTGCGCCGCCGGCTGCGGCCGCTACCTCGGCTACATCGCCGACGAGCTGTCGCTGGGCCTGCACGAGCTGGGGCCGCTGGCGCTGCAGGCGCGGCGGCCGTCGCGGATCACCTCGACGTGCACGGTCTTCGCCGGCACCGAGATCCGCGACCTGCTGTCGGTGGGCGAGAAGCGCGAGGACGTCCTCAGCGGCCTGCACCGCGCGATCATCACGCGGGCGATGAGCCTGCTGGCCCGCTCGGGCGGCGTCTACGACGAGCTGACCTTCACCGGCGGCGTCGCCCGCAACGAGGCCGCGGTGGCGGCGCTGCGCGACATGGTCTTCACCCACTACGGTCCCCGGACCGTCAACGTCCACACCGACTCGATCTACACCGGCGCGCTGGGCGCGGCGCTGTTCGCCAAGCGCGGCGTGCCGGCGGAAGACCTCGACGACGCCAAGAAGGAGTGCACCGGATGCAGCGCCTGACCTGTGCCGGCATCGACGTCGGCTCGAGCTCGATCAAGGTGGCGATCGTCGACGACGACGGCGCCTCCGCCCAGCTGCGCACGACCGTCGTCGAGCGGATCCGCCGCCGCGACCCCCGGGTCGTGATGCGCGCCACCGTCGACAGCGCCCTCGCCGACGTCCAGCTGGACCTCGGCGACCTGGCCTACGTGGCGTCGACCGGCGACGGCGACGTCGCCGAGGGCGTGCGCACCGGCCACTTCTACGGCATGACCTGCCACGCCCGCGGCGGGCTGTTCCTCGAGCCGCGCGCCCGCGCGGTGCTCGACGTCGGGGCGCTGTGGGCCCGGGCGATCGTCGTCGACGACCGCTCGAAGGTCATCAACAGCCGCATGACCTCGCAGTGCGCGGCCGGCACCGGGCAGTTCATCGAGAACATCGCCCGCTACCTGGGGGTCCGGCTCGACGAGGTCGGCCCGCTGTCGCTGACCGCGACCCGGCCCGAGCCGGTGTCGGGCATCTGCGCGGTGCTGGCCGAGACCGACGTCATCAACATGGTGTCGCGCGGCATCTCGACCGCCGAGATCCTGCGCGGCATCCACGAGTCGGTGGCGATCCGGCTGGCCAAGCTGCTGCGCTCGGCCAAGGCGACCTCGCCGGTGCTGGTCACCGGCGGCCTCGCCTCCGACGCCGGCCTGCTGCGCTGCCTGACCGAGCGGCTCAACGAGGGCGGCCGCGAGACCGAGCTGGTCACTCACCGGCTGTCGATCCACGCCGGCGCGATCGGCGCCGCGCTGTGGGGCGCGTTCCGCCGCCGCAAGCTCGACGCGCAGCGCGCTGCCGAGCTCAGCGGGCCTCGGCCTCCAGTCGCGCCCAGTCCTTGACCGTCACGCTGGTCCGGGTCAGGTCGATCGCGCCGTCGTCGCGCAGCCGGGCCAGCGCGCGCGACAGGGTCTCGGGCACCATGCCGAGCAGCGACGCCAGGACCTGCCGCGACACGTGGGCGCTCTCGCCGTCCTGATCGTCGAGCAGCCACCGCGCCACCCGCTGGGTCGCCGAGCCGTCGACGCCGGCGCCGCGCGGCGCGTCGTGGGTGGTCGCGCGCAGCACCTGCTCGAGCGCCATCCGCGCCGGCGTGCCCACCGGGCCCAGCCAGGTGTCGATCGTGTCGCGGGTCGCGCCGCACAGCACGGTCGGCTCGGTGGCGCGAACGCTGTCGGCGTAGGTGCCCTGGACCAGCGCCTCGAGCCCGACGAAGGTGCCGGCGCTGCGCACGGCGCGCGGCCGCTCGACCCCGTCGGCGCCGCTGCGCGACAGCAGCACCGCGCCGCGCTTGACGAACCACACCGTGTGCGCCGGCTCGCCCTCGAGACAGATCGCCTCGTCCCGGCGTCGCTTGCGATCGATCAGCGGGCAGCGGCCGCCGTAGCGGACGCCCGCGGCGCTACCGCAGGGACAGGAACAGCAGCTGGTGATCCGATCGTCCGACGCCGGCATGAGGACGGGTCAAGCAACGACCGCGCCAGCGGCGCGACGTGGGGCGTCATGCGTCATGTCGCAGGGTCCGGCGGCGGGCGGCGGCGACCCGCTCCGGGCCGCGCAGGCTTTGCGTGGGCCCGGCGCAAGCGCTGCTCGACTCGCCGCGAAGTCGCCCACTTGGCGACCGGGTCTTGACCCCGGTCAACGGCGCCCGGGCGCGCGGCTCAGTAGGTCCAGCCCAGGACGCCCAGGCCGACGACGTCGAGCACGATCGCGACCGCGTAGATCACGCCGATCGCGATCAGCTTGGTCCGCATCCGGCGCGCCGCCATCACCAGCAGGGCGGCGACGTAGAAGTGGAAGTAGCCGAGCAGGAAGATCAGCCAGACCCCGGCGGGGGTCCCGTCCCAGAACGCGTAGTCCCAGATCAGCAGCCCGCCGCGGTTGAGGAACAGCTCCACGATCACGCAGAACGCCGAGTACGCCGCCGCCCAGAACCACGCCTCGGGGATGCCGAGGACCCGACCGTCCCGCCGCGGCGACAGCGTGTTGGCGTAGATCAGGCCCGACAGCGCGAACATGAACATGATCTCGATGTTCCAGCCGACCATCGTGCGCAGCGCGGTCGGCCCGGGCGCGGTCCACAGCGCCGAGCGCCCCGACAGGACCAGGATCCAGCCGTTGATGGACTCGTTGACGAAGTCCATGCCGAAGATGGTCAGCCCGGCGAGGACGACGTTCCAGTCGCCGCTGCGGCGGGCGCGCCGGACCTCCTGCGCGTACGCGTAGAAGACGATCGCCAGCAGCGGGATCACGTACCACTGCAGCGTGTGCGGATCGCGCAGCCCGACCAGCGCGCGCTGCGACGCCTCGGTCATGCCGCGATCGTACGCGCCGCCGCGCCGCCGCGACCGCGGCACGATGTCGCCGCGCGCGCCGACGGGCCCCGGACCGGATGGGGCTAGGTGACGACCCTGGCGGCCGGACAGCGCCGCGTCAGGTAGCCGAGCAGCTGCTCCCAGTCGTCCTTGGCCTTCATCACCAGCCGGTGTTCGGCGGTCTTCACCTCGAGCCAGTGGCTGACGAACATCCGCGCGGAGTCGGACGTCACGTAGTGCCGGACCAGGACGACCGCCTCGGGCGTGTCGCGCACCGCGTGCATCACCGGCCGCATCCGCTCCGGCGAGGTCTTGCGGGCGGCGGCCCGGCCGATCAGCACGATCACGCCGCCGAAGCCGGCGACCACCACCGCGATCCCCCACTGCTGGTACGCGACGCCGTAGAGCAGCCCCATGCCGAGGAACAGCGCCGCGACCAGCGTCATGCCGCGACGGAAGCCCGCGGCGGTCTGGTCGATCGCCTGTTCCATCCGCACCAGCAGCTGCGCCAGCTCCCCGGTCTCCAGCGGTCGTGGGTCCGCCATGCGACGAGGCTAGCGTCTCCCGGCGCCGCTGTACACGGCCACGCCGACGGCGCCGCGGCGAAGTCCGGCAACCTCGGCCGCGGTTCGTCGTACAGTCTCGTCTCATGAGCGAGCACCTGGACGTCGTGATCGTCGGCGCCGGCCTGTCCGGCGTCGCGGCGGCCTACCACCTGCAGACCGCGCTGCCGGCCAAGCGCTACGCGGTCCTCGAGGGGCGCGGCGCGATCGGCGGCACCTGGGATCTGTTCCGCTACCCGGGGATCCGCTCGGACTCGGACATGTACACGCTCGGCTACTCGTTCCGGCCGTGGCGGAGCGACGCCGCGCTCGCCGACGGCCCCAGCATCCGGACCTACATCGAGGACACCGCGCGCGATCACGGCATCGACCGCAAGATCCGCTTCCACCACCGCGTCGAGCGCGCGGCGTGGTCGAGCGCGACCTCGCGGTGGACGCTCGAGGGCACCCGCGTCGACGACGGCACGCCGTTCTCGTTGACCTGCGGGTTCCTGTTCATGTGCAGCGGCTACTACGCCTACGACGCCGGCCACACCCCGGCCATCCCCGGCGCCGACCAGTTCGGCGGCCGGATCGTCCACCCGCAGGCGTGGCCCGAGGATCTCGACTACGCCGGCAAGCGCGTGATCGTGATCGGCAGCGGCGCCACCGCGGTGACGCTGGTGCCCGAGCTGGCCAAGCAGGCCGCCCACGTCACGATGCTGCAGCGGTCGCCGACCTACGTGGTGTCGCGGCCGCCCACCGACAAGATCGCGAGCTGGCTGCAGCGGCGCCTGCCCGCCGGGGTCGCCCACGACCTCACGCGGTGGAAGAACGTCATGCTCGGCAAGGCGTTCTACGACTTCTGCCGCCGCTTCCCCGACGCCGCGCGCCGGATGATCACCCGTGGCGTGCGCGCCCAGCTCGGCCCCGACTTCGACGTCGCCACCCACTTCTCGCCCCGCTACGCGCCCTGGGATCAGCGGCTGTGCCTGGTGCCCGACAACGACCTGTTCCGCGCCATCCGCGGCGGCGGCGTCGACGTCGTCACCGACGAGATCGAGCGCTACTCCGCGACCGGCCTGGCGCTGCGCTCGGGGCGCCGGCTCGACGCCGATCTCGTGGTCACCGCCACCGGCCTACGGCTGCTGTTCCTCGGCGGCCTGCGGCTCACCGTCGACGGCAAGGCCGTCGACCCCGCGACCCGCAAGGTCTACAAGGGCGCGATGATCAGCGGCGTGCCGAACCTGGCGCTGGCGCTCGGCTACACCAACGCGTCGTGGACGCTCAAGTGCGAGCTGATCGTCCAGTACGTGTGCCGGCTGCTCGCCTACATGGACCGCCACGACTTCGCCAGCTGCGTGCCGCGGCCCGGCGCCGACGTCGGCGACGAGCCGCTGCTCGATCTGTCGTCGGGCTACGTCCAGCGCGCGCTGCCCGGGTTGCCGCGCCAGGGCTCGAAGGTGCCGTGGAAGCTGTACCAGAGCTACGTCCGCGACCTCGCGATGCTGCGCCACGGCAAGCTCGCCGACGGCAACCTCGTGTTCACCGCGGCGTCGGCGCGCGACCGCGCCTACGCGACCACGGCGACGCCGGCGGCGACGGCGACCGGCGCGCGACCCGGGTAGGCGGTCACGCGTGGCGCGCGGCAGCGCGGCTCAGCCCAGGTGGGCCCAGCAGTGGCCGCAGCGCGACGCGTTGCGCAGGCCGATCGCGCCGCACGTGGGACAGGTCTTGACCTCCGGCTCGGGCCCGAGGTCGAGGGCCGCGACCAGGTTCTGCCACGCGGCCACCATCGGCGCCGGCTCGGTCCCGGTCAGCTCCTGATCGAACTTGGCGATCAGGCCACGGAGCCTGGAGCGCTTGGCGTCCGGGTGCACGGGCGTGGGACGGGAGGTCGAGGTCGAGGTCGAGGTCGTCATCGTGTCGCTCCTGAGGAGGGGATCGCCGCCGTTCGCGTCAAGCGCACGACCTTCACGCGACCGGAGTTCCGGGCCGCGTGGCCGTCGAAGGCCGGCGTCGCTGCGCGTCGCGCACCGCGCCGACATGGCCGAGGACGCCGCCCAGTCAGGCCGCAACGCCGACGTCGCGGCCATGCGCGACGCCCGAGCTCGCGGTCACTGTGGCCCTCCCGGCGCCCGGGGACAAGGACGTTCGTGTCATGGTTCGCACACGGGCGAGAACGACGCGGCGGATCGAGACGACGACGTCGCAGGTGGCCCCCGGCGAGCGCGCCGCCGCCGCGGCCGCGGTCACCCCGGCCCGCGCCGCCCGTCGTAGGCTCGGGGCGTGACCCACGAGCTCGACCGGGAGATCACCGCGGCGGTGGCGCTGTGCCGCCCCGACGGCACCGCCGCGCCCGAGGCGATCGGCTGGTCGCGCCGCCCCGTCCACCGCTGCGTCGTCGACCGGCCGTGGGGCCGGCGCAAGCGCTGGCACTACTGGGCGGTGGTCACGCCGGCGGAGATCGTGTCGCTGACCGTCGTCGATCTCGACTACGCGGGCGCGATCGTCGCGCTGTGGATCGAGCTCGCGACCGGGCGCACCGTGCGCGACGCGACGGTGCGACCGCGGGGCTGGCCCGGCCCCTGGCCCGAGGTCGCCGACCGCGGCGACCTCACGCTCGACCACCGCGGCGTCGCCGTCGAGCTGGCCGACGCCGGGACCGAGGCGCGCCTCCACGTCCGCGGCCCGCGCCTGCAGCTCGACGTCGAGGTCGCGCGGCCGGCGACGCTCGACACCCTCGGCGTCGCGGTGGCACGGTCGCCGCGGCGCTTCGCCTACTCGGCCAAGCACGTCGACCTGCCGGCGCGCGGGGCGGTCACCGTCGACGGCGCGCGGCGGCCGCTCGACGGCTGGGCGTGCCTCGACTGGGGCCGCGGGGTGTGGCCGGCGCGCAGCGCGTGGAACTGGGCGTGCGGCGCCGGCACCGTCGACGGTCGCCGCGTCGGTCTCAACCTGGGCGCCCGCTGGACCGACGGCGGCGGCGCCACCGAGAACGCGGTGATCGTCGACGGCCACCTGACCAAGCTGGCCCAGCACGTCGACTTCGCCTGGGATCGCCGCGATCCGCGGCGGCCGTGGCGGCTGCGCGGTGACGGCGTCGACGTCACGCTGACGCCGGACCACGTCGAGGCGACGCCGGCGTGGCTGCGGCCGCTCGGCGACCTGCGGGTCGCGTTCGGCCGCTTCGCCGGCCACGTCGGCGACGTCCGCGTCGACGGCGTCCAGGGCTGGGCCGAGGAGCTGCACGCGATCTGGTGACCCCCGCCGACGGCGCGGTGGTAGCGTCGCCGCGTGCGCCAACCCTACGACGATCGCGCGGCGGCCAAGGCGGCCTTCGCCGCCCACGTCAACCGCGGCAAGGTCGCGACCTTCGACCAGGCCGGCTTCGACGTCGTCATGGGCGCGCGCGGCGGCGCCCGCTTCGGCGACGCCTACTCGGATCGCACGTTCGTCAACTGCCACTGCAACGGCGGCGTCTTCAACCTCGGCCACCGCCACCCGGCGGTGATCGCCGCGGTCAAGGACGCGCTCGACGACGTCGACATCGGCAACCACCACCTGATCTCGGGCCACCGCGCCGCGCTCGCCGCGCGGCTGGCCCGCACCACCGGCGATCGCCTGCCCGGCGTCGTCTTCGCGGTCGGCGGCGGCGAGGCCATCGACCTCGCGATCAAGGTCGTGCGCGGCGGCACCGGCCGCCAGACCATCGTGTCGGCGGTCGGCGGCTACCACGGCCACACCGGGCTCGCGATGGCGACCGGCGACGCGTCGTACCGCGATCCGTTCGGCGCCCAGCCGCCGGGCTTCGTCCAGGTGCCGTTCGACGACCTCGCCGGGCTCGACGCCGTCGTCGACGACGCCACCGCGGCGGTCATCCTCGAGCCCATCCCGGCGACGCTGGGCATGCCGATCCCGTCGCCCGGCTACCTGCGCGGGGTCCAGGACCTGTGCCGCGCCCGCGGCGCCAAGCTGATCCTCGACGAGGTCCAGACCGGCCTGGGCCGCACCGGCCGGATGTGGTGCCACCAGCACGACGACCTCGAGCCCGACGTCGTCGTCACCGGCAAGGGCCTCAGCGGCGGCGTCTACCCGATCGCCGCGACGCTGATGACCCGCGAGCTGCACGCCATCTTCGATACCCACCCGTTCGCCCACATCTCGACCTTCGGCGGCGCCGAGCCCGGCTGCGCCGCCGCGATGGCGGTGCTCGACGTCGTCGAGGCGCCCGGCTTCCTCGACCGCGTCGCCGCGCTCGGCGAGCGCTTCGCCGCCGGCCTGGCCGGCCGGTCGTTCACGCTGCGTCGCCGCGGCATGTTCATGGGCCTGGCGTTCGCCGCCGAGCGCGCGGGCATGTTCGCGGCCAAGGTCCTGTTCGACGCCGGCGTCTTCACGGTGTGGGCCGCCAACGACCCGCGGGTGCTGCAGTTCCTGCCGCCGCTGATCCTCGACGACGCCGAGGCCGACGACCTGATCGCGACCGTGCGCCGCGTGCTGCCATGACCGCGCTGGTCACCGCCGACGATCTCGCGGCGCTCGAGGACGCGGTCGCCCACGCCTTCGCCACCGGCGACGACCGGCACCTGAAGGTGCTCGGCTACGGCGAGATCTCGTCGGTGCTGGCGTGGGACACCGCGCGCGGCCCGGTCGCGGTCAAGCGGCTGCCGCCGTTCCCCGACGCCGCGCGCTTCGACGCCTACGCCGCGCTGGTCCACGACTACCTGGCGTCACTGGCGGCGCGGCTGATCGCGCCGGTGCGCACCGAGCTGGTGTCGCGGCCGGCGCCGGGCGGCGGCACGATCGCCTACCTGGTCCAGCCGATCCTGGCCGCGGCGTCGCTGGCGCCGCGGGTCATGGCCGCGGGCGACGAGGCCGGCGCGGTCGCGCTGTTCACCCGCATCGCCGACGCCGTCGTCGGCTACGTCGACGATCGCCACGGCCTCGACGGCCAGCTGTCGAACTGGGCGGTCGACGCCGAGGGCGGGCTGCGCTACCTCGACGTCTCGACCCCGATGCTGCGCGACGCCGCCGGCGCCGAGCGCCTCGACGGCGACGTCTTCATGGCGTCGCTGCCGTGGGCGCTGCGCCCGGTGGTGCGGCGCCTGCTGCTGCGCGACATCCTGGCCAAGTACTACGACCCGCGCGGCGTCCTGCTCGACTTCCTCGGCAACCTCTACAAGGAGCGCCTCGATCGCCACCTGCCGGCGCTGCTCGAGGTCGCCAGCGCGCGGGTCACCCCGGGCTTCGACCTCCGCGAGGTCCGCCGCTACTACCGCGGCGACGCCCGGTCGTGGGCGCTGCTGCAGCGGCTGCGCCGCATGGACCGCGCGTGGCAGCGCGGCGTGCGCCGGCGCCCGTACCCGTTCCTGCTGCCCGGCCGGATCGATCGCTAGCGCGCATCTCACAACCTCGCTCACCCCGAGCGGAGGGGGAGCGGCGGAGCCGCGACCCCGAAGTCGAGGGGGCGGGCGCCGAGACGGTCCGCCATCGCCGACGGGGTTCCGGCCGCGGCCCGCCGCCTCGACTGCGCCCTCGCGGCTTCGCCGCTCGGGCTCCGCTCGGCGTGAGCGAAGCGTGCGGCGCGACCCGGTTGTGAGATGCGCTCTAGCAGAGCCCGTCAGTGGGCGCGGATCGCGCCGGCGCCCGCGACGTGGCGCTCGACGCGCGCCGGCTGCCCCCAGTAGTCGACCGTGGCGCTGCCGCTGATCGTGGCGTCGAGCGTGTCGGCGACGGTGACCTCGACCGCGCCGGCGCCGCTGATCGTCACGGTCGCGGTCCGCGCCGCGGCGCCGCGGGCGTGGACGTCGCCGGCGCCGGAGACGTCGAGCCGCAGGTCGTCGGCGCGGCCGGCGAGCCGCAGCGACCCGGAGCCGGCGATCGAGGCGACGAGGTGCGCGACCTCGGCGGTGACGTCGAGGTCGGTGGCGCCGCCGCCGGCGATCCGGAAGGCGTCGCCGGTGACGCCCTCGATCGACGCGGTGATCGCGCCGCTGGCGTCGAGCCCGGTCACCG
Source organism: Kofleriaceae bacterium (assembly GCA_020633495.1). Classification (GTDB taxonomy): domain Bacteria; phylum Myxococcota_A; class Polyangia; order Haliangiales; family Haliangiaceae; genus WYBA01. The sequence goes on from JACKDR010000010.1 coordinate 196,160, forward strand.
CCGGGGTCGCGACGTCGACGACCAGCGGCGTGCGCGCGGTGTACGCGCGCCGCGACTCGACGTGCAGCGTGCCGTCGCGGACCTCGGTCCGGATCAGCGGGACGATGTTGTCGTCGCCCCGGACCTCGACGGCGGGCGCCGGCCCGACGTGGACGTGCAGCGCGAGCGCCCCGCCGACGGCGATCGCCGTGAAGTCGTCGACCGCGCGGGACTCGGTGGCCGCGGTGCCGCTGCCCTGCACCGTGGAGGTCCCGACCGCGTCGCACGCGCCCAGGGTGATCAGGAGCCCAGCTACCAGCGCTCGCGTCATGCCTCCATGGAGCCACGGCGCGCCGCGCCGGCGGACGGCACGCCCCGGCAAGTTCGCGACGGGGTTGGTCGGAGGCGACACTGGATACTTTATCACGTGAATACAGTTGTTTATATCTATTGTAGGCAGCTGCACTTGCAACATTCATCACGTCTCCGATATCAGGGGGCCTCAACCCGAGGAGGCTCTGTATGGATGGTCGCAAGAAGGTGGTCACGACCCTGGCCGTGACGCTCTGGCTGGCGCTCGGCGTCTCCGCCCGCGGCGCCGACGCGGGCGCCCCGCAGCAGTGCCCGCCGCTGCACGCGCGCGGCGTGCTCGAGCTGCCATGGCAGCCCGGCTTCGTCCACGTCGACGCCTACGACGACGGCGACGGGCTCACGGTGTCGAGCTTCTTCAACACCTACGTCGACACCAGCGGCGGGCCGCCGCTCGGCTTCTTCGCGCGCGACCGCGTGGCCCGCATCCCCGGGCTCGACGCGCTCGATCCGGCGACCTTCGACGCCGCCACCGACGTCGAGGACCTGACCGACCTCGGCCTGCCGCCGACCGCGCCGTTCGGCGCCACGGTGTGGCCCAACGAGGCGGTCCGGGCACCGGACGGCGTGTTCCCGTTCGAGGCCGTCGTCATCCCGCAGGGCTTCCACCCGGCACTGTTCCCGGGCCGGCTCACCGCGGTCGACGTCGCCACCGGGCAGGAGTACCTGATCGATCAGAGCACCCAGGGCCCGGCCGGCCCGACGTTCCCGCTCGATCCCGCGAACTCGCCGCGCTTCTACCATCGCGCCCTGTTCCACGACATGAACGGCGACGGCCTCGACGACATCGTCACCGTGCGCTCGGGCTTCCGCGTCGGTCCCTACGTCTACCCGCCGTTCTCGGAGCTGGTGACGTTCCTCAACCCCGGCGACGCGCTGGCGCCCGGCGACGAGTGGCCCGAGGTCGTCCTGTGGGGCGGCCCGGCGGCCGGCTTCCTCGGCCCCGACATCCACCTGGCCATGTACGACTTCGAGGGCGACGGCGTCCCCGAGATCGTCGCGACCCACTTCTTCACCGGCGCGGCCCAGGCGCCGGGCGGGCCGCCACCGAGCAACGGCAAGATCGCGCTGTACGGCGCGCCGGTCGGCGGCACCTGGGCCGACGTCGACGCGCTGCAGTTCCGGCTGCCGCGCCACGCCGACCTCAGCACCGACCAGGGCTTCCCGTTCGACGTCCAGGTCGTCGATCTCGATCGCGACGGCGTGCCCGAGATCCTGGCGTCGAACCACCAGCCCGACGGCTGCACGCCGATGACGTCGAGCGCGGTGCCCGGGCGGGTCTACGCGCTGCAGGCGCCGCCCAGCGGCGACCTGTTCGGCGCGCCCTGGACCACCCACGTCCTGCTCGACGACATCCGTCCCAACCCGTCGGTCGCGCCGGTGACGCCGCCGGGTCGGCTGGCACCCGGCCGCGCCCAGGCGTTCTGGCCCATGCGCCTGATGGAGTGGTTCGCGCGGCCGTGGATCGTCGTCGGCGGCGACGAGGCCGGCAAGGCGTGGGTGCTGCAGCCGCGGTCGCAGCGGCACGGCGACTGGTCGTACGACGCCGCGGTCGTGCTCGACATCAACGACTACTACGGGCCCGACACCACGCAGACGCCGGCCGCCGATCCGTTCGGCCGGACGATCTCGACGATGGGCGGCATCGCGTGGCGCTACGACGCGCCGGGGCCGTTCGGCCTCGCCGAGCTGTACGTCCCGGTCTTCGAGGCCCGCGACATCCACGTGCTGTCGATCCGGCCGGGCTGGCGCACGCCGCGCGTGCGTTGCGCGTCGGCCGCGCCGCTGGCCTGCCCGGCGCCGTAGGCCGACGCCGACGCCGACGCCGCCCCGCGACGGCGTCGGTGCCGGGCGGGGCGTGCGGCCGCGCATCCCGGAGGTATGGTGCGGGTAGCGGCAACCCGTGCGAAGGAACCGAGGATGCAGATCCAGATCAACTCGGACCACAACATCGACGCCACCGAGGCCCTGGCCGCGCACGTCGAGGACGTCATCACCCGCGCGCTGCACCGGTTCGCCGGCCGGATCTCGCGGATCGAGGTCCACCTCGGCGACGAGAACGCGGGCAAGCACGGCGCCGACGACAAGCGCTGCATGCTCGAGGCTCGCGTCGAGGGCCTGCAGCCGATCGCGGTCACCCACGACGCCGAGACCGTCCACGACGCGGTGCACGGCGCCGCCGAGAAGATGAAGCACGCGCTCGAGCACAGCCTGGGCCGGCTGCGCGACGAGCACCGGTAGCGGCAGGCGCGGCCGGCGGCGCGAACCCCGGCCCCGCGCGTCGCGCTCACCGGCGGCACCCCGCGGCGCCGCCGGTGCGATACCCTGCACGCCGTGGCGAAGGGACGCGACGACGCCGACGAGACCGCGGTCGGCTCGCCCGCCGGCGCCCGGGCGCGGGCGGAGGCCGCCGCGCCCGCGACGCCCGGAGGCCACACGATGATCGGGCGGTTCGTCGTCGACGGCCGGCTCGGCGAGGGCGGCATGGGCGTGGTCCTCGCCGCCCACGATCCCGGGCTCGACCGCAAGGTCGCGATCAAGCTGCTGCGCGACGGCGGCGGCCCGCTCGCCCGGCAGCGGCTGATCCGCGAGGCCCAGGCGATGGCGCGCCTGCGCCACCCCAACGTCGTCACCGTCCACGAGGCCGGGACCCACGACGGCGCCCTCTACGTCGCGATGGAGCTGGTCCCGGGCGGGACGCTGCGCGACTGGATGCGGCGCCACGCGGGCGCGCGGTGGGACGAGGTCCTGGCGATGTTCGTCCCCGCCGGTCGCGGCCTCGCGGCGGCGCACGCGGCCGGGCTCGTGCACCGCGACTTCAAGCCCGAGAACGTCCTGCTCGACGACGGCGACCGGGTCCTGGTCACCGACTTCGGGCTGGTGGGCGTCAGCCACGACCGCGCCGCCGCGGCCCCGGCCCCGGTCGCCGCTGATCCCGGCGGCGCGCCCAGCGCCAGCGAGCCCACCCTCGACGTGCCGCGCGCCGGCGCCCACGAGGTGGACGACGACACCGCGCCGGCGGGCTGGGTGGCCGAGACCCAGCCCGCGGCCCGGGTGCCGCGCTCGCCGTTCTCCCACGACCTCACCCGCACCGGCGACGTCATGGGGACGCCGCGCTACATGGCGCCGGAGCAGCACCGCGGCGACGCCACCGACCCGCGCACCGATCAGTTCGCGTTCTGCGCCGCGCTCCACGAGGCGCTGTTCGGCGGCCCCGCGTTCGCCGGCGACACCTACGAGGTCATCCGGGACCACGTCCTCGCCGGCGTCCGCGCGCCGGTGCCCGCCGACCGCGACGTGCCGGCCGCGGTCCGGACCGCGGTCGAGCGCGGGCTGGCGGTCGAGCCGGACGATCGCTGGCCGACGATGGGCGCCCTGCTCGACGCCCTGGCCGACGCGACCGCGGCCACGACGGCGGCCGCGCCACCGACGGCACCGACCGCGCGGTCCCGGCGATGGCTGGTCGTCGGCGCCGGCGGCGTCGCGGTCGCGGCCGCCGCGGTCGTGGCGATCGCGACCCGCCCGGCCGCGGACGAGGCGGCCCGGCGGCAGCGCGCCGCCGAGCGCGCCGCCGAGGCCTGCGACTGCGAGCTGTTCACCGTGACGGCGCCGTCCGGCGCCACGATCACCGGCGTGCGCGACCTGCCGGGCCCCGACGCCGCGCGGCCGTGGGCGCCGGGGCCGGCGGTGGCGCCGGCGTGGCAGCCCAACCAGCAGCTCGCGCTGCGACGCGGCGACCACGTCGTCGACTACCAGGTCGACGGCGTCACCTACGGCCTCGGCGTGCGCTCGGCCGGGGCGGGGCGCCACCGCCCGCTCGCGCTGCCGGCGCCGGAGGTCCGCCCCGGCTTCCGCTTCGTCCCCGGCGGCGACGTCCCGATCGGCGATCTCACCGGCGCCGGCGACGACGACGAGCGCCCGGTGACCGTGGTGCACCTGGCGCCGTACCTGGTCGCGACCGACACGTTGCCCGAGGAGGCCACGTACCGCGGCGCGCTCGACCAGGCGCGGCGCGCCCACGCGCGCCTGCCCACCGCGGCGGAGTGGGAGTGGGCGGCGCGGCTCGGCGTCGCCGATCACATGCTCACCGATCGCTGGGAGTGGACCGGCACGCGCCACGCCGGCTACCCGTACGTCGACGACGGTCGTGACGACGCCCTCGCCGACGGCGACACCATGGAGGTCCGCGGCGGCCAGCGCCAGGCCTGCGCCGACCCGGCGCGCGCCGGCGTCGCGCCCTGCGGCGAGGATCCCACCGACGCGGCCCGACCGTCGCGGCGGCTCGACGGCCACCGCGGCGGCGAGGCCGAGGTGCGGCTCGCCCGCGACGTGGGCGCGCTCGCGCTCGCGCCGGTCACGCTGCACGTCGTGACCGAGACCACCGAGCCCGCGCCGGGTCGCAGCCACTCCGAGGACGTCGTCGCACCGGCCGACCTGGCGGCGCTGCACCGCTTCGTCCTGGCCTGGCAGCAGCTCGATCCACCGCCACGGCTACGGGTGCGGCTCCCCGCGGGGACGACCATGTCCTGCGAGCTCCAGGGCGCGCTGACGTCGCTGGACATCGACGTGCTCCTGCTCGACCGGATCGAGGATCCGTCGCTCGACGCCGGCTACGTCGTCGAGCCGGCGCCGCCGGACGCACCGCCGCCGCCGCCGCCACCGCCGGGCGCCGCGCGGCCCCGCTGCGTGACCACCGACACGACGATCGAGATCCTGCCGCCGATCTGCTTCGACGGCGATCGGCTCCGGCCCGGCGGCGAGGCGACGATCGACGGCGTGGCGCGAACGATGACCAACACGTCCGAGATCCGCCGCCTGGAGATCCAGGCCCACGTCCCGGCCGGGACCCCCGACGCGCTCGCCGTCACCCGGCGGCGCGCCGACGCGGTCCGACGCCGCCTGATCGAGGCCGGCGTCGCGCCGTCACGCCTGGTCGCCCGCGGCAAGGGGGACGCCGAGCCGGTGTCGTCGCCGACCGAGGCCGGCGCCTCGTCGGGACGCGCGCGCCTGCTCGGCACCGAGCCGGCGACGCCGAGCCAGGCGTGCGCGCCGGGGGAAGACGGCAAGAACGACCGGATCGCGTTCCTGATCCTCGAGCGCGAACCTCCGGCCGCGGGCAGCGACGCCGGCGCCGGCGCCGGGTCCTCGGCGCCCCAGCCGGCACGGTGACCCCGGGGCGCGGGAGCCCCGCCGGGAGTGCCATCTCCGCGGACGATCACGCTCGCGGACCTGGCCCGGGTCGTGCTCAGCTCCGGGCGAGCCGCGGCGGGGGTCCGCGCGGCGGGATCTTCCACGACAGGACAGAACGACCATGGGCTTCTTCGACAAGATCAAGGGTGCCGTCCACGCCGTGACCGGGGGCGCAGCGACGGTCGAGATCCAGTACGCCGAGCGGGTCACCGCCGGCCAGGCGGTGCCGGTGAAGGTCACCGTCACGTCCAAGGGCGCCGAGATCAAGAGCAAGGGCGTCTTCGTCGACTTCCGCGGCGTCGAGCGCGTCACGATCTCCAAGCGCGACGACTCGAACCTGTCGCAGGACTACCACCGCAGCGCCGATCACTCGGCGCAGCAGTTCCAGCTGTGCGGCGAGTTCGTCCTCGGCGCCGGCGAGTCGCGCGTGGTCGAGGGCACGATCAACCTGCCGTCGAGCCTGCAGCCCAGCTTCGAGGGGCGCTTCACCAAGAACGTCTACGAGGTGCAGGGCCGGCTCGAGGCCAAGGGCAACGATCCGGACTCGGGCTGGAAGCCGATGCGCGTGGTCGTCCCCGCCTGACCGCAGCGGCGCGGTTCGCCGCGTCATTGTGCTACCGGCGCCCCGGCGGCCGGGCTACAAGGGGGCCAGCTCGTGACCGCCCCCGACCCGTCCCCCGGCGCGCCTGCCCCGGCGCCGCTGCGCGTGCTGCTGCTGACGCCGCCGATGACGCAGCTCAACACGCCGTACCCGGCGACCGCGTACCTCACCGGGTTCCTGCGCCAGCACGCGGCCAGCCACGGCCTCGACGTCCGCCAGGCCGACCCGGCGCTCGAGCTGTTCCTGCGCCTGTTCAGCCGCGACGGCCTGACCCGGGTCGCGGCGCGGCTGCGCGACCGCGACGGCGCGGCGACGCCGGCGATCGTCCACTTCCTGCAGCACGCCGACACCTACGTCGACACCGTCGACGCGGTCATCCGGTTCCTGCAGGGGCGCGACCCGACGATGGCGGTGCGGATCGCCGGTCGCGAGCTGCTGCCCGAGGGCCCGCGGTTCGCGCCGCTCGGCGAGCTCGCCGGCGATCCCGACGACCCCGACGCCGATCCCGACGGCCTGGGCTGGGCGTTCGGCGCCCTCGGCCTCGCCGATCGCGCCCGCTACCTCGCCAGCCTGTACGTCGACGACCTCGCCGACGTCGTGCGCGACGGCGTCGATCCCCGGTTCGAGCTGTCGCGCTACGGCGAGCGCCTCGCCGCCAGCGCGCCGACGTTCGATCCGCTGGCCGCGGCGCTGGCGGCGCCGCCGACCCTGGTCGACGACCTGCTCGACGACGTCGCCCGCGAGCTGCTCGCGGCCCATCGCCCCGACCTGCTCGGCCTGTCGGCGCCGTTCCCCGGCAACATCTACGGCGCGTTCCGGATCGCCGCGGTGGCCCGGCGCGACCTGCCCGACGCCCGCATCGCCCTCGGCGGCGGCTTCGTCAACACCGAGCTGCGCCAGCTGTCCGATCCCCGGGTCTTCGACCACGTCGACTACGTCACCCTCGACGACGGCGAGCGCCCGCTGCTGGCGCTGATCGAGCACCTGCGCGATCCGGCGCGGCCGCTCTTGCGCACGTTCGTCCGCGACGACGGCCGCGTCGTGTTCCGCACCGATCCGACCCTGCACGACCTGCCGCAGCGCGACTGCGGCACGCCCACCTACGACGGCCTGCCGCTCGACCGCTACGTGTCGCTGTTCGAGATGCTCAACCCGATGCACCGGCTGTGGTCCGACGGCCGGTGGAACAAGCTGACCGTCGCGCACGGCTGCTACTGGAAGAAGTGCTCGTTCTGCGACGTCACCCTCGACTACATCGGCCGCTACGACGCCGCGTCCGCCGACCAGCTGGTCGACCGCGTCGAGGCGCTGATCGCCGAGACCGGCACCACCGGCTTCCACCTCGTCGACGAGGCCGCGCCGCCCGCCGGGCTGCGCGCGTTCGCCGAGCGCCTGCTGGCCCGCAAGGTCGTGATCACCTGGTGGGGCAACATCCGGTTCGAGAAGACCTTCACGCCCGAGCTGGCGGCGCTCCTGGCGCGCGCCGGCTGCGTCGCGATCAGCGGCGGCCTCGAGGTCGCCTCCGACCGCCTGCTGACGCTGATGAACAAGGGCGTCACGGTCGCCCAGGTCGCGCGGGTCACCCGCGCCTTCACCGACGCCGGCGTCATGGTCCACGCCTACCTGATGTACGGCTTCCCCACCGAGACCGAGCAGGACACGGTCGACGCGCTCGAGCGGGTCCGCCAGCTGTTCGCCGCCGGCTGCATCCAGTCGGCGTTCTGGCACCGCTTCGCCGCCACCGCGCACAGCCCGATCGGCCACGACCCCGAGCGCTACGGCATCCGCCTGCACGCCGAGCCGCCGGTGACGTTCGCGCGCAACGACCTGGCGTTCACCGACCCGACGCCGTGCGACCACGACTTCCTCGGCGACGGTCTGCGCCGCGCCCTCTACAACTACATGCACGGCCTCGGCCTCGACGCCGACGTCCGGACCTGGTTCGCGCCGCGCGGCAAGCGCAAGCTGCCGGCGCCGAAGGTCGCCCGCGACCTCATCGAGGCGGCGCTGCGGGCGGCGCCGCCGCCGCGCGGGTCGCGCGCCGGATCCTCCGAGCATCGCTGAGCCTTCGGGCCCGACGAGGCGACCGCCGCGCCGCGTCGTGCCGCGCCTCACGGACGGCAGGCGTTCCCCGACCACCGCTTCCCGCCGGCCCGCACCGCGGCTGCGTCGCTCCCGACGGGATCCCGCATCGCGCCCAGTTCGACCTCGCCCGCGACGCCCGCTGACCGGCGACGGCTCGCGCGACACCTTGACGGCGACGACGCCGGCTTGCGACGTTGCGCGCGATGCCGACGTTCCCCGCCGCGCTGCCCCACGGCCCGCTGACCCGGGTCGCCGACCGGATCCACACGCTCCGCGGCCGCTTCCGCATGGGCGCCGGGATGATCATCTCGCGCACGATGACCGTCATCGAGGGCGACGACGGCCTGGTCGTGGTCAGCGCGATCCGCTTGAGCGACGCCGGCCACGCCGAGCTCGACGCCCTCGGTCGGGTCCGGCACCTGATCAAGCTCGGCGACGCCCACGGCATCGACGATCCCTACTACGTCGACCGCTACGCGCCGCAGATCTGGACGCTGCCGGGCGCACGGCTCGTCGGCATCGGCGCGGGCCGCCGCCTCGGCCCCGACGGGCCGATCGCCGGCGGCACGGTCGTCGACTACGGGACCCCGGCGGGCCAGCGCGAGGCCGCGTACCGGATCCCCTACGCCGGCGGCACGCTCATCACCTGCGACGCGATCCAGAACTGCGTCGACAGCGAGGGCGCGTCGCTGATGATCCGGCTGGTGACGCCGCTGCTCGGCTTCACCGGCGGCGTGATCGTGCCGCGGATGTGGCGCCGCAAGCGCAAGCTCGCCGGCACCGCGGTGCGCGACACCCTCGGCGGGCTGCTGCCGCTGACGTTCGCCAACCTGGTGACCGGCCACGGCCCGGCGGTCGTCGGCGGCGCCGACGAGGCGGTGTGGGCCGCGATCGCGCACGCGTCGCGGTGACGGGTCAGGGCGCGACGGCGGGCGCCGCGGTCGCCGGCGCCAGCGCCAGCTCGATGCGGGCGGCGCTGGTGCGCCAGCTGTCGGGGCACTCGCGAGCCTTGTCGACCGGCAGGAACCCGGCGTCGACGATGCGGGCGAAGCGCGCCGGATCCGAGCCGTAGATCAGGCACACGACGTTGAAGAAGCGCTGCTCGTCGAGGCCGTGGACGTCCCACGCCGGGATGCTGATCCCGGCAGCCGCGTGCTGGCGGGCCATCAGCAGCAGCGTGTCGGCGGCGCCGAGCGCGAGCCGCGCGTGGCCGCGCGACAGCAGCAGGTACGCGGCGTACGTGTCGGCGGCGGCCTCCTCGTTGCCGAAGACCGGCAGCTCGAGCTCGCCGATCAGGGCGTGGCCGACCTCGTGCAGGAAGAAGAACGCGGTCGCCGCGACCACCTGCTGGTCGCGGTCGTCGGCGTCCGCCGTGCCCGCGAACAGCGTGACGAACTCGTCGACGAACTCCTCGCAGAAGAGGATGACGTGGTCGGCGGGAACGTACGCGGCGTTGGCGGTGCCGCACGGGACCATGCGGACCGACACGTCGCGGGGCAGCCGGTAGTACGCGTTGAGATCAGCGGCCGCCTCGGCCAGGACCTCGTCGTTGAGGTACCCGATCAGGCGCTGGCGCTCGGACTGCGGCCCCCGGGGCAGCGTGTGCAGGACGCGGAAGCCGCCGGTCGCCGTCGGGGTCGCCGGAGGCGGCGCCGGCACGCGTCGCAGCGGTCGCAACCCGGCGTCGCGCGGCGTCGACGGGCGGTCGTCGCCGCACGCCGACGCGGCGAGCCCGCCCACCGCGAGCGACAACGACAGCGCCACGAGGACAGCCAGCCGGCGTCGGTGGATCGTCACGCGCCGAGCATACGCCGGCTGGTCGGCGGCAACCACGACGCGCGCGGCGGCGCGCTCAGGCGGGGCCGGCGTGCTCGAACAGCGGGAAGAAGGCACGGTCGACCGTCATCAGGTGGCGCGCGACGACGTCCTCGGCGAGGAACTCGACCACCGCGCCCAGCGTGGCCTCGCCGGCGGCGGCCTGGGCGTTGAGGAACTCGGCGCGGCGCAGCAGGCCGGCGTGGGCGCGCTTGTGCGTCTCGAGCTGCGGGTACCGGCGGGCGAAGAGGATCGCCTCCTCGTCGGCGAAGTGCTGCCGGACGTGCGCCATGAGATCGTCGAGCGCGGCCTGGAACACCTCGGGCGCGTCGCGCGCGGCAGCCACCGCGTCGATCAGGCGGTTGGCGAGCACGAAGATGTCGCGGTGCTCGTCGTCGATCGTGGGCTCGCCGCACTCGTAGGCCTCCTGCCACACCAGGTGCAGCGGCGAGCGCGCGCGGCCCCCCGCGAAGGCGTCCGACTTGCCCCGCCGATCGACGACGACCCGGTTGCGGCCGGCTTCCTTGGCCGCGTACAGGGCGGCGTCGAGGCGGGCGAACCAGTCCGCCGGCAGCTCGCCGGGCTGGTGCTCGGCGACCCCGAGGCTGACCGTCACGGTGCCCACGCCCGGGAACGAGTGCGCGGCGACCGCGGCGCACAGGTGCTCGGCGAGGCGCTGCGCGCCCCGGTAGCCGGTGGAGCCGGCGAGGACCGCGAACTCCTCGCCGCCCCAGCGGAACAGGACGTCCGAGGCGCGGATCCGCGCCTGCACGCACCGCACGAGCTCGCGCAGCACGGCATCGCCGGTGGCGTGGCCGTGGACGTCGTTGATGCGCTTGAAGTGGTCGACATCGAGCAGCACCAGCGACACCAGGTGCTGACCGCCGACACCGCGCGCCAGCTCGGCCTCGATCATGCGGTCGAAGTACGAGCGGTTCCAGGCGCCGGTGAGGTGATCGGTGGCGGCCAGGCGCTCGAGCTGCGACACCCGATCCCGCAGGCTCGCGAGCTCGTCGAGGCCGGGCTCGCCGGGCGGCCCGCCGATCATCAGCAGCACGCCGTCCCGCAGCCGCACCAGGCGCGCGGGCACCTCGACGACGCCACCCTCGCCATCGTCGCGCAGGGCGACGCGGCCGCGATCGTCGTCGCGCCGGACCAGCGCCCGGACGCTCTCCGGGATCGGGCTGACCGCGCCGAACTGGCCCGTCATCGCGTCGTTGACGAGCAGCGTCACGCCGCTGGTGGTCGCGATCGCCAGCGGCGACGGGAAGCGCAGGAAGACCTCCAGGGCCTCGGCGCCGAGCGTCTCCGCGGGGCCGGGCGCGGTGGCCGGCGGCCGGCGCGTCGATCCTGACATTCCGTCGTCGTCCACCTCGGCTGCCTCCCGGGCGAGTGTACGCGCGCACCCGCCCGGCTGCCCAGCTCCGGCGCGCGCAACACCGCCGCATTGCGCGCGCCGCGGGCGTGTCGGTGACGGACGCTGGTGTACGGTCGGGCCACCCCCGTGCGGCTCAACAAGTACCTCAGCGAGAGCGGCGCCTGCTCGCGGCGCGAGGCCGACGCGCTGATCGAGCAGGGCCGGGTCACGGTCAACGGCGACACCGCGATGCTCGGCACCCAGGTCGAGGACGGCGACGAGGTCCGCCTCGACGGCGAGACCGTCGGCAGCGCCCGCAAGAAGGTGAAGCCGGTCTACATCGCGCTCAACAAGCCGGTGGGCATCACGTGCACGACGGAGCGCCACGTCGCCGGCAACATCGTCGACTTCGTCGATCACCCCGAGCGGGTGTTCCCGATCGGGCGGCTCGACAAGGACTCCACCGGGCTGATCCTGTTGACCAACGACGGCGACATCGTCAACGAGGTCCTGCGCGCCGAGCATCGCCACGAGAAGGAGTACGTGGTCGCGGTCGATCGCGCGTTCACGCCCGAGTTCGTCGCCCAGATGGAGGCGGGCGTCCGCCTGTCCGACGCCACGACCCGACCGTGCAAGGTGACCCGCCTCGGCCCCAAGGTGTTCTCGATCGTCCTCACCCAGGGGCTCAACCGGCAGATCCGCCGGATGTGCGAGGCGCTCGGCTACACCGTCGAGGCGCTGGAGCGGATCCGCATCATGCACATCCGCCTCGGCCAGCTGCCGCTGGGCCGGTGGCGCAACCTGGGCGAGCAGGAGATCGCGCCGCTGCTGCCGAAGGCGCGCCCGGCGCCGTCCGGTGGCGGTGGCGGTGGCGGTGGCGGCGGCGCCCGGCCCGGTGGAGGCGGCGGAGGCGCACGGCCCGGCGGTGGCGGCGGCGGAGGCGCACGGCCCGGCGGTGGTGGCGGCGGTGGCGGCGCCCGGCCTGGCGGCGGCGGCGGCAGTGGCGGCGCCCGCCCCGGCGGTGGCGGCGGCGGACACCCGCAAGCGCGACCGCATCCGTCGTCGAAGCCGAAGCCAGGCTCCGGTCCCCGACGGCCCGGCGCCCCGTCGGGCGTGGGCGGCGGCGCGCGCGCCCGTCGCGCGGTCGCAGCGGCCCGCGTCGCGGCCGCGGCTAGCAGCCTCGCGACGTCCGCCCGCCGCGAGGTCCAGCGTCGGCGTCGAGGACCGCGACCGGTGGCCGCCGCGCGGCTCTGCTATCGTCCCGACGTGCCCCTGGTCCCCGCCTCCTCCGCCGGCGCCGCGCGCGCCCTCGCCGTCGTCGAGTCGCTGCAGCGCGGCTTCGCGACCGCCCTCGAGGCGGCGACCGCCGCCGCCGGCGCGCCCAGCACCTTCACGCCGGTGACCTGGCTGCGCGACGACGGCCGCCACGGCGGCGGCGTCCGCCTCGCCGCCGGCGACACCGCCGCGCTCGACCGCGCCTCGATCAACGTCTCGCAGGTCCACTACGACGACGATCCGGCGCGCGCGCTGAGCTCGGCGACCGCGCTGTCGACGATCATCCACCCGGTGCCGCCGCGCGCGCCGTCGGTGCACATCCACGTCAGCTGGACCGAGCTGCGCGCCGGCCGCGCCTACTGGCGGATCATGGCCGACCTCAACCCGGCGATCCCCGACGACGATGCCACCGCCGCGTTCGCTGCCGCGCTGCGCGACGCCGCGCCCGCGCAGTACGAGCTGGCGCGCGACCAGGGCGATCGCTACTTCTGGATCCCGGCGCTGGGTCGCCACCGCGGCGTCACCCACTTCTACCTCGAGGACCACGCCACCGACGACGCCGCGGCCGACGAGGCCCTGGCTCGGCGCGTCGGCGAGGCCGCCACCGGCACCTACGCCCGCCTGCTCGGCGCCGCGCTCGCCGCCGCGCCGCCGATCACCGACGACGACCGCGCGCGGCAGCGCGCCTACCACACGCTGTACCTGTTCCAGGTCCTCACCCTCGATCGCGGCACCACCTCGGGCCTGCTGATCCACGACCAGAACGACGTCGGCATCCTCGGCTCGCTGCCGTCGCACGTCGACCGCGCGCTGCTGGCGTCGTGGCGCGACCGCCTGCCGGCGCCGCAGGGCGAGCTGCTCGACGCCATCGTCGCCGCCCTGCCCGCCGGCGATCCGGCGCCGGTCACCGACGACGCCAAGGTCGCGCTCGCCGCCGCCCTGCGCGCCCACTACCGCGCCCACCCCGAGGCGATCGCGCTGCAGGCCTCGGGCGGCGTCGCGGTCCCGACCGTCGCCAACCACCGGTAGGCGCCGCGCACATCGGCGCCGCGCTTGATCCAGATCAAGTCCGGCGCGGACGCCGCGCGTATGGTCGGCCGAGGGCGTGCGCCATGGCCGATCGCATCTACGACTGGAACGAACAGCGTCGTCACGGACCGCCGCTCGGCACCGCGCCGAAATTGCTCGACGAGACCATCCGCGACGGCCTGCAGTCGCCGTCGGCGCGCGATCCGTCGATCGAGCAGAAGATGGAGCTGCTGCGCCTGATGGCGCGGCTCGGCATCGACACCGTCGATCTCGGCCTGCCGGGCGCGGGGCCGCGCGCCCGAGATGACGTGGAGCAACTCCTGCGCTTCATCGTCGAGGAGCGCCTGCCGATCAAGCCCAACTGCGCCGCCCGCACGGTGATCGCGGATCTGCGCCCGATCGTCGAGATCAGCCAGCGCGTCGGCGTCCCGGTCGAGGTCACCGCGTTCATCGGCTCGAGCCCGCTGCGGGTCGCGTGCGAGGGCTGGGACCTCGCCACGCTGATCGCGCGGACCCGGGACGCCATGCGCTTCGTCGTGGCCGCCGGGCTGCCGGCGTCGTTCGTCACCGAGGACACGACCCGCAGCCATCCCCAGGTGCTCGAGACCCTGTTCGGCGCCGCCATCGACGCCGGCGCGACCCGGCTGGTGCTGTGCGACACCTGCGGCCACGCCACCCCCGACGGCGTCCGCAACCTGGTGACGTTCACCCGCCAGGTCCTCGGCGCGCTCGGCGTCGCCGATCGGGTCGCGCTCGACTGGCACGGCCACAACGACCGCGGCCACGCCCTGACCACCGCGCTGTTCGCGCTCGAGGTCGGCGTCGATCGCGTCCACGGCTGTGGCCTCGGCGTCGGCGAGCGGGTCGGCAACGCGCCGATCGAGCTGCTGCTGCTCAACCTGCACATGCTCGGCGCCCTCGATCCCGCGCGCCACGACCTGACCTGCCTGCTCGAGTACACCGAGAAGGTCGCGAGCTACCTCGGCGTCGAGATCCCGCCGTCGTACCCGCTGGCCGGCCGCGACGCCTTCCGCACCGCGACCGGCGTCCACGCCGCCGCGGTGATCAAGGCCGAGCGTCTCGGCGACGACGAGCTCGCCGACCTGGTCTACTCGTCGGTGTCGGCGCGGACGTTCGGCCGCCACCAGGAGGTGGCGATCGGCCACTACAGCGGCCGCTCCAACGTCCAGTGGTGGCTGGCCAGCCACGGCTACGCCGCCGCCCCCGACGTCGTCGAGCGGCTGCTCGACCACGCCAAGCAACAGGACCACGTCCTCTCCGACGAGGAGATCCATGCGTTCCTCGGACGGTAGCCTCATCGAGGTCCACCTCACGGTGAACGGCGACGCCGTGCGCCGCGCCGTGCCGCCCGAGCGCACGCTGGCCGAGCTGCTGCGCGAGGACCTCCTGCTCACCGGCTGCAAGCAGGGCTGCGACCAGGGTGACTGCGGCGCCTGCACCGTGCTGGTCGACGGCCGCGCCCAGCTGGCCTGCCTGACCCTGGTGGTCGCGATCGACGGCGCGACGATCGAGACCGTCGAGGGCCTGCAGCAGCGCGGCCGGCTGCACCCGCTGCAGGCCGCGTTCGTCGCCCACGGCGCGGCGCAGTGCGGCTTCTGCACCCCGGGCATGCTGTTGTCCGCGGTCGCGCTCCTGCGCGCGTCGCCGCGCGCGTCGCGCGACGAGATCCGCGCCGGGCTCGCCGGCAACCTGTGCCGCTGCACCGGCTACGTCAAGATCATCGACGCGGTCGAGGCGGTGGCGCGCGGCGACGACGAGGAGCCGGCGCCGTGACGATCGGCGACCGCACGCCCAACCCCCGCGCGTACGACGCGGTCACCGGCCGGACCCGGTTCGCCGACGACCTGACCTTCCCCGGCATGCTGCACGCGCGCCTGGTGCGCAGCCCGCACGCCCACGCCCGGGTCGTCGCGATCGACGCCGCCGCGGCGCTGGCGCTGCCCGGCGTCCACGCCGTGATCACCGCCGCCGATCTGCCGACCCCGTTCGGCGTCATCCCGTGGACCCAGGACGAGCACGCCCTCGCCGCCAAGGCCCGCTTCGTCGGCGATCCGGTGGCGTGCGTCGCCGCCGTCGACGAGCAGACCGCGATCCGCGCCGCCGCGCTGGTCGACGTCACCTGGGAGGTCCTGCCCCACGTCCTCGAGCCCGCCGCCGCGCTGGCGCCCGAGGCGCCGCGGGTCAACGAGCTGGCCAAGCACGGCAACGTCACCAAGTCGGTGCAGCTGGCGTTCGGCGACCTCGACGCCGCGCTCGCCGGCAGCGACGCCGTCGTCGCGGCGAGCTACGACTTCGCGGGCTCGACCCACGCCGCGCTCGAGCCGCACTGCGCGATCGGCCAGTGGGATCCCGCCGGCGGCCTCACCGTCGTCAGCACCACCCAGGTGCCGCACTACCTGCACCGCGAGCTGGCGCGGGTGCTCGAGCTCGCCGAGGACCGGGTCCGCGTGATCCAGCCGCCGCTCGGCGGCGGCTTCGGCGGCAAGAGCGAGCCGTTCGGCCACGAGCTGTGCGTCGGCAAGCTGGCGATGATGACCGGGCGTCCGGTCAAGCTGCGCCTGACCCGCGAGGAGGTCTTCTACACCCACCGCGGCCGTCATCCCATGCACCTCGACGTCCGCCTCGGCGCCACCCGCGACGGCCGCCTCACCGGCTGCGACCTGCGCGTGCTGATCGACGGCGGCGCCTACGCCTCGTTCGGCCTGGTCACGACCTACTACGCCGGCCAGCTGGTGACCGCGCCGCTGCGCCTGAGCGCGTTCCGCCTCGACACCACCCGCGCCTACACCAACAAGCCGCCGTGCGGCCCCAAGCGCGGCCACGGCAGCGTCCAGCCTCGCTTCGCGTTCGAGGTCACCGTCGACCGCCTCGCCGAGGCGCTCGACCTCGATCCCATCGAGCTGCGTCGCCGCAACTGCCTCGAGGCCGGCGAGCGCACGATCAACGAGTTCCTGGTCCGCTCGACCGGCTTCCGGGACTGCCTCGACCGCGTCGAGCGCGCCAGCGACTGGAAGCGCAAGCACCGCCAGCTGCCGTTCGGCCGCGGCGTCGGCGTCGCCGGCTCGTTCTACATCAGCGGCACCAACTACCCGATCTACCCCAACGAGATGCCGCAGAGCGCGGTCCAGCTCAAGGTCGACCGCTCGGGCAAGGTCACGGTCTTCTCCGGCGCGTGCGAGATGGGCCAGGGCGTCGAGGCCATGCTGACCGCGATCGTCTGCGAGGAGCTCGGGGTCGCGCCCGGCGCGGTCCGCGTCGTCACCGGCGACACCGACCTCACCCCCGTCGATCTCGGCGGCTACTCGAGCCGGACCACGATGATGGCCGGCAACGCGTGCCTGCGCGCCGCCCGCGACCTCGCGGCGCGCGTCGCCGAGGTCGCCGGCGCCGACTGGCGGACTCGACCGCCGGTCGAGGCGTTCCGCGTCGCCGAGGCCAGGCTCGGCGCCCTCGGCGCGGTCGGCAGCTACGACACCCCCAAGGACGTCCACGGCGCCTACCGCGGCGGCACGATCGGCGCGTCGCCGGCGTACTCGTTCACCGCCCACGTCGCCGAGGTCACGGTCGACGTCGAGACCGGCCAGGTCCGCGTCGATCGGCTGTGGGTCGCCCACGACTGCGGCCGCGCGCTGCGGCCGCAGATCGTCGAGGGCCAGATCGAGGGCAGCGCGTACATGGGCCTGGGCGAGGCGCTGTTCGAGGAGCAGGCGTTCCACCCCTCGGGGCTGCACCGCGGTCCGTCGCTGCTCGACTACGGCCTGCCGACCACGCTCGACACCCCCGACATCGTCGCGATGATCGTCGAAGGCGGCGACCCCGAGGGGCCGTACGGCGCCAAGGAGGCCGGCGAGGGCCCGCTGCACCCGTCGATCCCCGCGATCGCCAACGCGATCCACGACGCGGTCGGGATCCGCCTCGACGCGCTGCCGTTCTCGCCGGCGCGGGTGCTGGCCGCGCTGACGCCGCGGCCGACGGGGAGGTCGTGATGCAGCCGCTGCCGCCGCTGGCCTGGTCCGCGCCGACGACGATCGACGAGGTGGTCGCCGCGCTCGCCGAGGGGGTCCCGGGCGAGGTGCGCCTGCACGCCGGCGGCACCGACCTGGTGCCCAACCTCAAGCGCGGCGTGACCTCGGCGCGGCGGCTGATCGGGCTCGGCCGCGTCGCCGAGCTGCAGGAGCTCGTCGACGGCCCGGCCGACGCCCTCGGGGTGGGCGCCGCGGTCACGCTCGACGACCTCGGCCGCGACCCGCGCGTCGTCGCGCGCTGGCCCGCGGTCGCCGAGGCGGCGCGCCAGGTGGCGAGCCCGCAGCTGCGCCGCATGGCGACGCTCGGCGGCAACCTGTGCCTCGACACCCGGTGCCGGTTCTATGATCAGAGCGCGTTCTGGCGCGGCGCCCTCGGCGGCTGCCTCAAGGCCGACGGCGACGCGTGCCACGTCGTCCCGACCGGCCGCAAGTGCGTCGCGGCGTGCTGCGCCGACACGCCGGCGCCGCTGATCGCCGCCGGCGCCGAGCTCGAGCTGGCGTCGGTGCGTGGCCCCCGCCGCGTCCACGTCGCCGACTTCTTCGCCGGCGACGGCGCCCGCAACCACACGCTCGCGCCCGACGAGCTGCTGGTTCGGGTCTGGCTCCCCGCGCCCGCGCCCGGCACCCGCGCCGGCTACCAGCGGCTGCGCCGCCGCGGCGCCATCGACTTCCCGCTGCTGACCGTCGCCGCGACCGTCGTCGTCGAGCGCGACGTCGTCCGCGCCGTGACCGTGGTGGTGGGCGCGCTCGGCGCGGTGCCGCGACGCCTGCGCGGCCTCGACGCCCTGGCCGTCGGGCGGCCCCTCGACGCCGCGGTGCGCGCCGCGATCGCGGCGGCGGCGACCCGGCAGTGCCACCCCCTCGACAACCTCGGCGACGCCGCGTGGCGCCAGGCGGTGGTCGCGCCGCTGGTCCGGCGCACCCTCGAGGCGCTCGAGCCGGCGACCGCGCCGGACGCGGCGTCGCTTCGCTGAGCCGCCGGTGCGACACTTCCCCCGCGCCGAGGCGCGCCACACCCTGGAGCCACTGACGATGACGACGAACGCTCGCTGGTCGATCTGCGCCGCCTTCGCGGCCCTGGTGCTGTCCGCCTGCATCCCGCCGCCCGCGACCAGCGGCGGCGGCGAGGCCCCGGCCCGCGCCGCCGCGAGCGGCGGCGGCGGCGGCACCAGCGACGGCGCGTGCGCGCGGGTCGTCGAGTGCAGCTTCCACCCCGACGACGGCTCGTGCAACGAGATGTGCGAGCAGGGCGGCTACGACCCCGCGATGCTCGGCGACGTCGAGCGCGGCACCTGCGAGCAGATCGCGCAGATCCTGGAGAACGCGAGCCAGGACGGCGACGGCACCTACGCCGAGGACGGCTCCTACGACGAGACCGGCAGCGGCGACGACACCGGCGGCGGCGGCGGCAACGCCGCCGTCACGTGCACCGCCCAGGGCGTCTACGAGGTCTGCGACGGCACCCTGTGTCAGGACAAGAGCGTCGAGTCCCTCGGCGCCGGCGCCAACCAGGCGGCGGCCAGCACCGAGGCCCAGCAGCAGTGCTCGTCGCACATGACGCAGATGACGCTGATCTCCAACGGCAACGGCAGCGCGTCGATCAAGCAGACCTGCCGCGTCGTCAGCTGCCGGTAGCCCAGAATCGTCCGCTCACCTCGAGCGTTCGACCGACGGCAGTCGTAGATTTGCAGGAAGACGAACCGGGCAGCGGTCGCACGGGGCGACCTCGTACGCTCACCTCGAGCGGAGCCCGAGCGGCGAAGCCGCGAGGGCGGAGTCGAGAGGGCGTGGGTCGATGCGCCGCCGGCCCACGCGGGCGCGCACCGGCGCCCGCCCCCCGCCCCCTCGACAAGCTCGGGGTGAGCGGTCCGCGGCGGCTGACCGCCCCGCTCACGCCAGCGCGGCGACGACGTCGTCGACCGGCGGGTGATCGCCGGCGGCGCGCGACACGTGGCGGAAGCGGAGCGCGCCGCCGGGCGCGATCACCAGGACGCCGCCCTGCTGGAGGGCGTCGCCCTGGGTGGCGCCCTGACGGAACCCGGCGCTTCGCGCGCGCAGGGCGCTGCGGACCACCGACGGGCGCAGCACGGTGCCGAGACCGCGGCGCAGCGACGCCGCGCGGTAGACCTCGAGCGAGGGGTCGGTGTAGAGCGGCCCGGGGTAGCCGGTGGTGTCGCGGAAGCCGGCGATGAACGTCGGCGCGCCGTTGCCGATGACGTGGAGCTCGGCGCCGGCGCCGTGGATCCGGTCGATCGCGTGGTGCAACTGCACCACCTGCTCGCGGCAGAACAGTCAGCCGAAGTGGCGGACCAGCGCCACCACCGCGGTACGGTCACGCCACAGGGTCCCCAGCGTCACGGCGGCGCCGCGCTCGTCGAGCACGGTCAGGGGCGCCAGGGTGTCGGCGAGCGAGGTCACGAGCGCTGGGATGTCGGCGCCGGCGCCCGGGTTACGCGTCGCCCCTGGATCGGGGTAAGCCTTCGACATCCCGGGATCACGGAGGGTGCATCCTCCCGGGGCGCGGCGACGTCTCAGCAGGACAGGTCCCATGGCACGCATCGCGATCATCGGCACCGGCATCGCCGGCCTGGCCGCCGCCCACCGCCTGCACGCGGCCGGCCGGCGCGACCTCACCCTGTACGAGGCCGGCGATCACGTCGGCGGCCACACCGCGACGGTCGACGTCACGGTCGCGGGGCGCCGCTACGCCATCGACACCGGCTTCATCGTCTTCAACGAGCACACCTACCCGCGGTTCTGCGCGCTGCTGCGCGAGCTCGGGGTCGCCAGCAAGCCCACGACGATGAGCTTCGGCGTCCGCGACGACGCCACCGGCCTCGAGTACGGCACCAACACGCTGGCCGACCTGTTCGCGCAGCCGCGCAACCTGGCCAGCCCGCGGCACTGGCGCATGATCGCCGAGATCGTCCGCTTCAACCGGGTCGCCCGCGAGCTGCTCGCGACCGACGACGACACCACCACCCTCGACGCCTACCTGACCCGGCGCCGCTTCTCGGCGACGTTCCGCGACCGCTTCATCGTCCCCATGGGCGCCGCGATCTGGTCGGCGCCGCCCGGCGAGCTGGGCCGGTTCCCGGCCCGCTACTTCGTCGAGTTCTTCGCCAACCACCGCTTCCTCGACCTGACGCGCCGCCCGGTGTGGCGGGTCATCGTCGGCGGCTCGCGCGAGTACGTCCGCCCGCTGATCCGCCCGTTCGCCGATCGCATCCGGCTGCGCACCCCGGTCGACCAGCTCCGCCGCCGCGGCGACGTCGTCGAGATCGTCGCGGCCGGCGTCACCGAGCGCTACGACCACGTCGTCGTCGCCTGCCACACCGACCAGGCCATGCGCCTGCTCGCCGACCCGACCCCCGCCGAGCGCGCCGTCGTCGGCGCGATCCGCTACCAGCCCAACGACGTCGTGCTGCACACCGACACGTCGCTGCTGCCGCGCGCCCGCCGCGCCTGGTCGGCGTGGAACTACCACCTCGGCCCCGATCCGTCCCGCCCGGCGACCCTGACCTACGACATGAACCTCCTGCAGGGCCTCGACGCGCCGGTGCGGTTCTGCGTGACCCTCAACGAGCCCGAGGCCATCGATCCCGCGACCATCCTCGGTCGCTACACCTACGATCACCCGGTCTACACCGCCGCGACCCGCGCCGCGCAGCGCCGCTGGCACGAGGTCAGCGGCCCCGGCTCGCGGACCCAGTTCGCCGGCGCCTGCTGGTTCTACGGCTTCCACGAGGACGGCGTGCGCAGCGGCCAGCGCGCCGCCGACGCGATCATCGCGGCCACCACCACCGCCACCACCGCGGCCACCACCACCGCCGCCGCGACGGCGCCCGCCGCCGGCGTCGGCGCCACCGTCGGCCCCGAGGTCCCGGCGTGACCGCGCCGACCCGCAGCGCGCTGTACGTCGGCGTCGTCCGCCACCGTCGGTACACGCCGCGGCGCCGCGAGTTCACCTACCCGCTGTACATGAGCTACCTCGACCTCGACGAGCTCGACGCCTGCGAGGCCGCGCTGTGGCCGCTGTTCGGGGTCGAGCGCGCCGCGGCGACCCGCTTCCGCCGCGGCGATCACCTCGCCGGGCTCGGCCGCGCCGACGCGCCGCTCGCCGAGGTCGTGCGCGACGCCGTCGCCGACGCCGGCGCGCCGCGGCCGCGCGGGCCGATCGGCCTCTTGACCCACGCGCGCCACTTCGGCATCGGCATGAACCCGGTCAGCTTCTTCTACTGCTGGGACCAGGCCGGCACCTCGCTCGACGCCATCGTCGCCGAGGTCTCGAACACGCCGTGGGACGAGCGCCACGTCTACGTCCTGCCCGGCGGCGCCGACGCCGCGCGCGGCCGCGGCCGCCGGCGCTACCGCTTCCCCAAGGCCTTCCACGTGTCGCCGTTCCTGCCGCTCGACCTCGGCTACGACTGGCGGTTCACACCGCCGGGCGAGCACCTCGCGGTCCACATGCAGTGCCTGGCCGCCGGGCCCGCCGGATCCGACAGATCCGACGACCACGTCGTCCTCGACGCCACGCTGGCGATGAAGCGCCGCCCGCTCGATCGCCGGCACCTCGCCGCGCAGCTGGCGCGGTTCCCGCTGATGACCGGCGAGGTCGTGGCCCGCATCTACGGCCAGGCGCTCCGGCTGTGGCTGACGCGCACCCCCTTCTTCGACCACCCCCGGACCAAAGCCCACGGAGCGCCGACGTGAACCCGTCCCCGACCCCGATGCCCCTGACGTCCGCCACCCCCACCCCGGTCGCCGCGCCCGCGGCGTCGCTGACGACGCCGGCCACGCCGCGCCCGCTGCCGTGGCCGCAGCGCCTGGCCCGCCAGCTCCTGCTCGCCCGCCTCGGCGACGTCACCGAGGGCGTCGTCCGCGTCCGCGACGCCGACGGCGAGCGCCGCCTGGGCCGCGCCACCGCCGGGTTCCCCGTCGACGTCACGATCGAGGTGCTCGACCCGCGCGCCTACGTCGACGCCGTCCTCGGCGGCACCCTCGGCATCGGCGAGGCCTACATGGCCGGGGCCTGGCGATGCGACGACCTGACCGGGCTGATCCGCCTGATGGTCCGCAACCGCGCCGTCATGCAGGGCCTCGAGCGCGGCCTCGCCACCGCGACCGCGCCGCTGCGCCGCGCCCACGCGCTGCTGACCCGCAACACCCGCGCCGGCAGCCGCCGCAACATCGCCGCGCACTACGACCTCGGCGACGACTTCTTCCGGCTGTTCCTCGACGACAGCCTCACCTACTCGTGCGCGCTCTACGAGCGCCCCGGGATGTCGCTCGGCGACGCCCAGGTCGCCAAGTACGACAAGATCTGCCGGCAGCTGCGGCTCGGCCCCGCCG
Organism: Kofleriaceae bacterium; assembly: GCA_020633495.1. GTDB lineage: Bacteria > Myxococcota_A > Polyangia > Haliangiales > Haliangiaceae > WYBA01. The sequence continues at coordinate 219,258 of JACKDR010000010.1, forward strand.
ACCACGTCGTCGAGATCGGCACCGGCTGGGGCGGCTTCGCGATCCACGCCGCGTCGCGCTACGGCTGCCGGGTCACGACCACGACGATCTCGCGCCGCCAGCACGCCGAGGCGACCCGACGGGTCGCGGCGCGCGGCCTGGCCGACCGCGTCGAGGTCCGGTTCGACGACTACCGCGACCTGCGCGGCACCTACGACAAGCTGGTGTCGATCGAGATGATCGAGGCGGTCGGGCGCGAGCACTTCGACGCCTACTTCGGCGCGATCGAGCGCCTGCTGCGGCCCGACGGCGAGGCGCTGATCCAGGCCATCCTGATCAGCGACCAGGACTTCGCCCAGGCCGCCGCCGAGACCGACTTCCTCAAGCGTCACATCTTCCCGGGCAGCTGCATCCCGTCGGTGACCGCGCTGCTCGACGCCGCGACCCGCAGCAGCGATCTGCGGCTGCGCGCGCTCGACGACCTGACCCCGCACTACGCGACGACCCTGGACGCGTGGCGCCGACGCCTGCTCGACCGCCGGACCGAGGCCCGCGCGCTCGGCTTCGACGACGTCACGCTGCGGGCGTGGGACTACTACCTCGCCTACTGCGAGGGCGGCTTCCGCGAGCGCTACATCGGGGTCTCGCACCTGCACCTGGTGCGCCCGGGCTGGCGGGACCCGGCGTGATCACGCTGCTGCTCGCCGGCTGGGCCGCGATCGCCGCGGCGCAGGCGCTGCTGTGGTGGGAGCAGCGCCGCAGCCAGGACGCCAGCCTGGTCGACGTCGGCTGGAGCGCGGCGCTGGTCGTGCTCGCGCTCGGCTTCGCGCTCGCCAGCGACGGGCTGACGGCGCGCCGCGCCCTGGTCGGCGCGATGGGCGCGGTGTGGGGCGGCCGGCTGGCGTGGCACCTGGCGCGCCGCATCGTCGCCGATCGCCGCCACCGCGACGCCGATCACCGCGAGGACGGCCGCTACCGGACGCTGCGCGCGCGCTGGGGCGCCGCCGCGCAGCGCAACTTCTTCATCTTCTTCCAGGTCCAGGCGGTGTGGTCGGTGATGTTCGCGGTGCCGTTCCTGATCGCGATGCGCGCCGACCGCGCCGCGCTGACCTGGCAGGACGGGCTCGGCGTCGCGATCTGGGCCATCGGCGTCGCCGGCGAGGCCGTCGCCGACGCCCAGCTCGCACGGTTCCGCGCCGATCCCGGGCACCGCGGCCGCACCTGCCGCGCCGGCCTGTGGCGGTACTCGCGCCACCCCAACTACTTCTTCGAGTGGCTGACCTGGTGGGCGTACGTCGCGATCGCGTGGGGCGCGCCCCACGGCTGGGTCGCGCTGTTCGGCCCCGCGGTCATGCTGCTGTTCCTGTTCAAGGTCACCGGCATCCCCTACACCGAGGCCCAGGCGCTGCGCAGCCGCGGCGACGACTACCGCGCCTACCAGCGCACCACCAGCGCGTTCGTGCCGTGGTTCCCCCGCGCCGACGCCGAGGAGGCATGACATGCTCGCCAGGACGATCGACGCCGCCGAGCGCGGCTGGCTCCCCGACCCCGTCATCCGCAAGGGCATCCAGTGGCTCTTGCGGTCGCGCCTCGCCGGCGAGCAGCGGCGGATCGAGGACCTGCGGCGCAGCCAGCAGGGGTTCGTCGACGAGCTCCGCGCCAGCCCGATCGCGCTCGCGGTCGACAAGGCCAACGAACAGCACTACGAGGTCCCGGCCGAGTTCTTCGGCCTCGTCCTCGGCGCCCAGCGCAAGTACTCGAGCTGCCTGTTCCCGCCCGGCGTGACCTCGCTCGACGACGCCGAGACCGCGATGCTCGACCTCACGATGGCGCGCGCCGAGCTCGCCGACGGCATGACGATCCTCGAGCTGGGCTGCGGCTGGGGCTCGCTGACCCTGGCGATGGCGGCGCGGCTGCCCGCCGCCCGCATCACCGCGGTGTCGAACTCGGCGTCGCAGCGGGCCCACATCGAGGCCGAGTGCCGGCGCCGCGGCCTCGCCAACGTCACGGTCGTCACCGCCGACATGAACGACTTCGCGCCGGCGGCATCGAGCCGCTACGACCGCGTCGTCTCGGTCGAGATGTTCGAGCACATGCGCAACTACCAGGAGCTGCTGGCGCGGATCGCGCGGTGGCTGGCGCCCGGCGGCAAGCTGTTCGTCCACATCTTCTGCCACCGCAGCGCCGCCTACCCGTTCGTCGCCGACGACGCGCCCGACAACTGGATGGGGCGGTGGTTCTTCACCGGCGGCATCATGCCGTCCGACGACCTGCTGCTGTACTTCCAGCGCGACCTGCGGGTCGAGGAGCACTGGCGGGTCAGCGGCGTCCACTACGCGCGCACCGCCCGGGCCTGGCTGGCCAACCTCGACGCCCGGCGCGATCAGGTCCGGCGCGTCCTCGCCGGCGCCCACGGCGAGGACGACGCCGATCGCTGGGTCCAGCGCTGGCGCATGTTCTTCATGGCGTGCGAGGAGCTGTTCGGCTGGCGCGACGGCCAGGAGTGGTGGGTCTCGCACTACCGCTTCGCGCCGTGACCACGCGCTTCGCGGCGCCGGCGGCGCCGCCGCCGCGGTAGGCTCGGCCGATGCGACCGACCCGCGCGCTCGCCGTCGCCGCCACCGCGCTCGCCGCCGCCGCGGCGCGATCACCGTCGGCGCCTGCGGCTCGGCGCCGCCCGCGGGCGGCCCGGCCCTGGCCCCGCCCGCGCCGCGCGCGCTGGCCCTGCCGATGTCGGATCCCGCCGAGTACGCGATCGATCACGTGTCGCGCGACGCCGGCGAGCAGATCTTCGTCCGCACCGGCATCGGCGATCCCTACCGCACCGGCGTGCCCTACCCGCTGTTCCTGGTGCTCCTGCAGGCCTACCCCGACCTGTTCGGCGCCGACCCGCAGGCGATGGCGCGCCGCTTCGGCTTCATCGCCCGCGACCCCGACCCCGCCAGCGACGATCCCGACGTGCGCGCCGGCCTGCCGGTCGGCATGCACCTCACCACCGATCCGCTGACCGGCGTGCCGTTCGTGGTCAACGCGTGCGCGCTGTGCCACGCCGAGCGCCTGCGCTGGCCCGGCGGCGAGCAGGTGATCGTCGGGCTGGGCTCGAAGCACGTCCGCATCCACGCCTACGACGCCGCCTTCGTCGCCGCCGCGCGCCGCGACGACTTCACGATCGATCGCCTGGGCGCCCTCGCCGCCGAGGCCGCCGCGGCGCGCGACGTGCCGTGGCCGGCGGTGAGCCGCGACGACCTCGTCGTCGGCACGGTCGCGGCGCTGCGCGACCGCGCCCGGCGCCGCGCCGCCCTGGTCGCGCGCACCGCCGACGGCCCACCGGGCCGGGTCGCGCCCATCGAGGCGTTCGCGGTCGCGCTCGGCGAGGCCACCGGCACCGACGTCGCCTTCGCCGACGACGTCGGCTGGGCCAAGGTGCCCGACGTCATCGGCTTCGCCAGCCGGGTCACGCTGTCGTGGGACGGCATCGGCGAGGGTCCGATGGACGTGCTGGTGGTCGAGGCCGACTTCGCCGCCGGGGTCCGGCCGGCGTGGTTCTGGGATCACCCGCTGCAGGGCGCCAGCCTCGGCGCCTACCTGCGCCAGCCGGCGCCGCGGCCGCGGTTCCCGCGCCCGGTCGACGCCGCGCTCGCCGCCCGCGGCCGCGCCCTGTTCGAGGATCACTGCGAGCGCTGCCACGGCCGCTACGGCGACGACGGCCGCGTCGTCGACTACGACGAGACCGTCGTCGAGCTCGCGGTGGTCGGCACCGACCCGGCGCGCGCCCGCGCCGCGACGCCGAGCTTCGTCGCCGCCGCCAACGATCCGGCGCTGACCCGCGGCCTGACCCGGGTCGCGCCCACCGGCGGCTACGTACCGCCGGTCCTGACCAACGTGTGGACGCGGGCGCCGTACGGTCACGCCGGCCAGTGGCCGAGCCTGGCCGTGATCGCGACGCCGCCGGATCAGCGCCCGACCGAGGTCGTGCTCCGGCTCGACGCCGACTACGACCTCGACGCGGTCGGGGTCGCGACCCGCGCCCCGGGCGGCGCGCTCGGCGACGGCGAGTACCTGGCCACCGCCGGCCCCGGGCTCGGCGTCGGCGGCCACCCGTTCCTCGCCGACCTCGGCGCCGACGCCGCCGCGGTGATCGCGTACCTCGAGACCCTGTGAGCGGACGTCGCCGCGGCGCCCGGGCCGTGGTACCTCACCGCCGTGCCGCCACCCGGTAGCATCCGCCGCGACCTCCGGCTCAGCCTGGGCGACGCGGTCGGCTACGGGCTGATGGCCGGCGTCGCCGAGGTCTACCTGCCGGCGTTCGCGCTGGCCCGCGGCATGCGCCCGGTGCTGGCCGGCCTGGTCGCGACCGCGCCGCTGCTGGCCGCGGGCGCGCTGCAGCTGCTGGCGCCGCGCGCGATCGCGCGGGCCCAGAGCCTGCGCGGCTGGGTCGCCGGCTGCATGGTCGCGCAGGCCGTCGCGTTCGTGCCGCTGATCGTCGTCGCCCTCGTCGGCGGGCCGGTGATCCCGCTGGTGTTCGGCGCCGCCGCGCTGTACTGGTCGGCGGGGATGGCGGCGTCGGCGGGGTGGAACCCGTGGATGACCCGCGTCGTGCCGGCGCGGATCCGCGGGCGCTTCTTCGGGCGGCGCCAGGGCGTGCTGCAGGCCGCGATGCTGGTCGGCCTGCTCGGCGCCGGCGTCGCGCTGCAGGGCTTCGCCGACGCGCACCGCGTCGCCCACGTCTACGCCGCGATGTTCGCGATCGCGATGGTGGCGCGCCTGGGCTCGGCGCTGATGATCATGCGCCAGGGCGACGGGCTGGATCGCGCGCCGCAGCGCCGGACCCGGCTGCGCAGCATCCCGCCGCGGCTGCGCGGCACCCCGCGCGCCGGCATCCTCGGCTACCTGATCGCGTCGCTGGCGGCGACCGCGATCTCGGGGCCGTTCCTGACCCCGTACCTGCTCCACCACGAGGGCCTCGGCTACGCCGGCTACAGCGTCTTCACCGCGGCGATCGTTGTCGCCAAGATCGCGGCGCTGCCGGTGCTGGGTCGGCTGATCCAGCGGGTCGGGGTCCGGCCGGTGCTGACCGCGTGCGCGCTGGCGATCGCGCCGATCCCGCTGCTGTTCCTGGTGTCGGGCCAGCTGCCGTGGCTGATCGCGACGCAGGTGTTCGCCGGCGTGGTCTGGGCCGGCTTCGAGCTCGGCATGCTGATGGTGCTGTTCGAGGCCCAGGACGACTCCGAGCGCACGACGATGCAGGTCGCGTTCACCGCGCTGCAGGCGATCGGCACCGCCGCCGCGTCGCTGCTGGGCGGCGCGCTGATCGTCGCGCTGGGCGGCGGGCGCACCGCCTACGAGTGGGTCTTCGTGGCGTCGACGATCGCCCGGGTCGCCGCCGTGACGCTGCTGATCCGCGAGCTGCCCGGCATCTTCGCGCGGCTGCCGGTGCTGGTGGTGCAGCGGGCGTGGACCGTGGCGCTGCGGCCGTGGGGCGGCACGATCGTCCGGCCGATCGTCGACGGCCTCGAGCGGCTCGGCGTGACCCGGCGCGACCGTCGCTAGCGCGGATCTCACAACCTCGCTCACCCCGAGCGCCCGACCGACGGCCGTCGGAGATTTGCGGCAAGACGAACCGAGTCAGGTCGCCTGGTCGACATGGTTCGCTCACCTCGAGCGGAGCCCGAGCGGCGCAGCCGCGAGGGCGCAGTCGAGAGGGCGTGGATCGGTGCGGTCTCGGCGGCGCACCGGTGCCCGCCCCCTCGACTGCGGGGTCGGTGCTGCGCACCTCCCCCTCCGCTCGGGGTGAGTGCTGTCAGGCCCAAACCCGCGGTCAACCGATCGCTGCGCCACGCAAGATCAGCGGCTTGGCCCAGCTGTTCGTTAGGAGCGGAGGGGGAGCGGCGGAGCCGCGACCCCGACGTCGAGGGGGCGGGCGCCGAGACGGTCCGCCATCGCCGACGGGGTTCCGGCCGCGGCCCGCCGCCTCGACTGCGCCCTCGCGGCTTCGCCGCTCGGGCTCCGCTCGGCGTGAGCGAAGCGTGCGGCGCGACCCGGTTGTGAGATGCGCTCCAGGGGTCGGCGCGGCGCGGCCTCAGCCGCGGCGCGCCATCTTCTGGACGTGCGACGCGATCTCGAAGCACACCGGGTGGACTCCGGTGTCGTCGTGGTAGGGGCGATAGCGCCAGCGCCGCAGCGCGTGGCTGATGCGACCGGCCAGTCGCTCCGGGCCGTCGACGATGTCGACCGTGACGACGGCGCCGTCGCGGTCGACGCACAGCCGCGCCCGGTACGGGTACGCGGCGCTGCGGCTGCGCGGCCACGGCCCGTCGAGCCGGCGCACCGCCGAGGCCGCGACCTCGAGCGCTCCCGCCAGCGGCGACGGCACGTCCGCCGGGGCCGCCGGGGCTGGGGCCGCCGGCGCCGGCGGGTCCACCGCCACCGGCACCGGCATCGGCACGCCGACCGGCATCGGCACCGCGGTCGCGACCAGCATCGGCACCAGCACCGCCACCGGCACCGACACCGGCGCCGCCGCGGCCGCGGCGTCGCGACCGACGCGTGACACCGCGAGCCCGGCGAGCCCCGCCACCAGCAGCGTCGCGAGCGAGCCGCCGATCGCGCCGTGCAGCAGCCAGCGGCGGGCGTGGCGGGTCGCCGGCCTCGGCGTCGCCACCGTCGGCGGCGCCGCCCACGGCACCGGCATCGGCACCGGCGGCAACGTCCGCGCCGCCGGCACCTCCGGCGGCGTGCCGCGCGCCAGCCGCGTTCGCGGCGGCGTCGGCGATCGCACCGGCGTGCCGAGCGGCGCGACCCCGGCGCGCCGGACGTCCTCGGGATCGTCGGCGAAGCCGCTGAGCTCGGCCACCGCGGCGTCGTCGAGCACGTCGCCGCGCTGCCGCGCCACCGCGCGCACCGCCTCGGCCATCGCGGCGCAGGTCGGCCAGCGGTCCGCGGGATCGGCGGCCAGCGCGCGCAGCACCACCGCGTCGAGCGCCACCGGGCACTGCGGATCGCGCCGCGACGGCGCCTCGAGCGGGCGGGCGCGGACCTGCTGGACGTCGACCGGCGGGTTGCGCACCGGGTACAGCTTGCACCGGGTGATCAGCTCCCAGGCCAGGACCCCGAGGGAGAACACGTCGGCGCGCCGGTCGAACGGCGAGCTCCACAGGATCTCCGGCGCCATGTAGCCGTACTTGCCCTTGATGAGCCCCGAGTTGGTCTCGTGACCGGTCGCGACGGTGCGGGCGACGCCGAGGTCGATCAGCTTGACCCGCCCGGTCGACGACACCATGACGTTCGACGGCGACACGTCGCGGTGGACGAAGCCGGCGGGCCGGCCGTGCTCGTCGACGAGCTGGTGCGCGTAGTGGAGCGCGCCGCACAGGCGCTCGAGCAGGGCCAGGATGCCGGCCAGCGGCAGCCGGCGCCGCGCCGCGTACGCCCGCTTGAGCACGGTCGTGAGCGAGACGCCGTCGACGTACTCCATCGTCATGAACAGCTCGCCGGGCTCGCGACACAGGGCGTGGACCCGGCGGATCACCGGGTGATCGAGCAAGTAGGCGATGTGGGCCTCGCGGCCGAACGACGCGATCGCCACCGGCTCGTCGGTGAGGTGCGGGTGCAGGCGCTTGAGCGCGACGTCGCCGGCGTCGGGATCGTCGAGCCGGCGCGCCCGGTACACGCACGCCTGGCCGCCGGCGCCGAGGCGCTCGTACAGCCGGTAGGCGCCGAGCGTGGCCGGCTGGGTCGATGGCCGGACCCGCTCGAGCGGCCGGGTGGTGGCGGCGTCCGGTCCCGTCATGCGATCACCGGGGCGTCCGCCGCCGCCACGCGTGGGTCGTCGTCGTCGCGATCGTCGGCGCGATCGTCGGCGGGGTCGTCGTCGGGGTCATGGCGTCCACGCACGGCAGCAGAGGTCGTCGGCGTGCGCGGCGTCGCACTGGTCGCCGGTCCGGAACAGCGAGATGCACGCCCGCATCAGCCGGTAGTAGTAGTCGCCCATCCCCTCGGCGGCGGGCTCGACGTCGCGGCTGTACTCGACGTCCCACTGATCGATGAAGCAGCCGTCCGGGTACGTGCCGCACGGGCACGACGGGTGCTGGCCGCACGGCTGGCGCTGCGCGATCCACTCGTTCCACCCGGTGATCGTGATGATCGGCGTCTCGGGCCAGGTGAACGCGCGCTCGAACTCCTTGCGGAAGGTCAGGCCGCGGTGCTTGGGCGTCGCGCTCGGGATGCTCATGTAGGTCTGCTGGTAGGCGGCGGAGATCGGGATCTGCTCGATCGCGCCGGCGCGACGCGCGACCCGCTGGTCGCACGGCTCGGCGCTTGTCGGCGACTGCTGGCAGGCCTGCAAGAAGCTCCACGACGGGCCGTCGTCGCCGAAGACGCCCCACATGCGGCGCACCGTGTACGTCGCCGCGAGCTCGGCCTCGCGCGCCGCGTTGACCGGGTGCTGGGCGTTGTCGGTGATGAGCAGCAGCGGCTTGCCGAGGTAGGTGAACTGCATCCCGGGGTACGCGGCGAGCCGCTGCAGCATGGCGTCGACGGTGTAGACCGCGGGATCGTGGCCGGCGGCGACCACCGGCACCCACGGCACCACCCGCGGCGCGCCCGGCACCGTGCTCCACACCGCGAGCAGGCGATCGAGCGGCCGCAGGATCATCCCCGGCGTGTCGTCGCTGGCGACCCCGACGTAGGCGTGGTTGGTGGCGTCGACGAAGACGAAGCCGATGCCGGCGTCGCGCAGCAGCTCGGCGTGCTGGCGCAGCACCGCGTCGTCGTCGCTCGGGCAGTAGTAGCCGGCCGCCGGGCGCCCCCAGTAGTAGAACGTCTGGTAGTCGCTGGCCCAGCTCTGGGCGCCGGCGAGCACGCGCGAGATGTCGTGCACCGGGTTGGCGCCGGCGGCCCGGCAGTGCCAGGTGCTGTAGAAGATGCCAAAGGTTGCCACGCTGGGGTCGAACGGACGCGCGACGCAGCTCGACGTCGCGGCGTCGCAGCGCAGCCGGCCGCTGTCGCAGTCGGCGTCGGTCGTGCATTCGACGCAGTAGCCGGCCTGGCAGACCGAGCCAGTGGTGGCGGCGTCGCACCACAGGCCCAGCAGGCACGGATCGCGACAGATGCCGGACCGGCAGCCCTGCCCGGCGCCGCAGTCGTCGTCGTGGACGCAGGCGGCGGTGGAGGCGTCGATCGCGGGCGCGCCGTCGATGGGCGCGCCGCCGTCGAGCGGCGTCGCGGCGTCCGGCGCGGTCGGGGTGTCGCCCGCGTCGCCGCCACCGACGTCACCGCCGCCGTCGTCGGTGACGCCGGGGCCCGGGCCCGCCTGGGGAGCACACGCGAGCCCGACCGCCGCCACCGCCAGGCCCGCGCACGCGGCGGCGATCAGCGCGATCGTGACATCACGACGAGGAGGCACCTGGGGCATCGATCACGTCCCTTTCGGCCCGCAACCTAGCCGACCGCACCGTCGCGCTTCTTACATCGTCTGTGGCCGCGGCGACCGACCGGTCAGGCGGACGGCTTGCGCACCGCGACGGCGACGCAGGCGTCGACCTCGTCGCCCAGCCGCCAGCCCGAGCTGGCGCGCTCGACGACCTCGCGATCGGGGAACGCGACGCGCAAGCTGGTGCGCAGCCGGTTGAGCGCGACGTACAGCGCGTTGCGATGCTGCAGCGGGTGGTACTCGGTGCCGCCCCAGACCTGCTTGTAGATCGTGTCGGGCGTGACCGGCTCGCCGCGGGCCTGGACCAGCACCGACAGCAGCGAGCACAGCATCGGCCGGCCGCGGATCTCGTGCTCGCCGCGGCGGGCCACGATCACCGAGCGGACCTCGTCGACCAGCAGCTCGCGGGTCTCGCGCTCGCGGGCGACGTCCTGCTCGGTGGCGGCGCGACGGCCGTGCTGATCGACGAGGTAGCAGTCGACCGCCTCGCTGAAGCCGAGGTGGGCCAGCAGCGCGACCGCGCCGGGCGCGGCGCGCGCCACCGCGCCGCCGTCGATCGCCGCCATCAGCGTGCCGGCGTAGATGCTGGCGCGCTCGGGGTCGAGGGCGCGCAGCGCCTCGGCCAGGACGTCGCGGGCGTCGCGGTCGCGGTTGGCGCGCCGGGCCATCGCCGCGGTCAGGATGGCGCAGCCGACCTGGATCGGGCGGATGCGGCCCTGATCGGCCAGCTCGCGGGCCTGCGCGATCGTCCGCTCCGCGAACAGCAGGTCGGTGCGCCGGCCGCGCGCGACGTACGCCGCCGACAGCACCAGGCGCGCCCGCGCCACCTCGAAGTCGCGGGCCCGGCCGCGCAGCTCCTCGATGACGCGCTCCGCGCACGCCACCGCGTGCTCGAGGTTGCCGCCGATCAGGTCGATGGCCGCGTGCTCGAGCTCGACCAGCAGCTGCGCGGTCGCCAGCTCGGGCGCCGCGACCGCGGCCCGCGCCGCCGCGATGTGCTCGAGCGCGCGCGAGATGTCGCCCTCGATCGTGTAGGCCCGGGCGTGCGCGAAGTGCGCCTTGGCCCGCGACCGTGGCCCGACGTGCCCGGTGGCCAGCGCCTCGTCGGCGAGCCGGTGCGCGACCGCGCACTGCATGGCGTCGGCGGCGATCAGCGCCTGCTGCACCAGCGATCGGGTCGCGGGGCCGCGCAGGCCCAGGCCCAGCGCCAGCTGCGCGGTGCGGGTCGCCAGCGTCAGGGCCTGGCCGAGGTGGCCGCAGTCGGCGAGCGCCGCGCTGCCGTAGTGGCCGGCGAGGAAGGCGTTGATGGCGTCGCCGTGCGCGCGCAGCTCGTCGTGCGCCGCGCCGAGCTCGACGCTGGCGCCCTGGGCGTCGCCGTCGGCGTAGCGCAGGATCGCGCGGCACAGCGTGGCGGCCCGCCGCCGCGGCCCGGTCTCGTCGATCGCCCGCGCCGCCTCGCGCGCCGCGACCATGTCCTCGGACTCGACGCAGGCCAGGACCTCCAGCATCGCCAGCTGGGTGGCGAGATCGTCGAGGCCGGTGCCCTCGAGGCCGCGGCGGACGCGGCGGGCCTGCTCGGCCGCCTGCTCGAAGCGCTCGTCGAACATCCAGCTGATCGCGACGGTCCAGCCGGCGCGCGCCTCCTGGCGCGGCGTCGGCGCCGGCAGGTCGGCCAGGGCGGCGGCGACCATCGGACGCGCCCGCGCGCCGTCGCCGGCGAAGATCACCGCGCTGGCCCGCTGCAGCCGGGCCTGGAAGCGCGCGTCGGCGTCCGGCGCGCAGGCGACCGCGCGCTCGAACAGCGCCTCGGCCCGCTCGATGTCGCCCGCGCGCTGCGCGACGTTGCCGGCCAGCACGCAGTACCGCGCCTCCTCGGCGTCGGTGCGCACCGGATCGACGCGGGCCAGCACCCCGCTGGCCTGCTCGAGCAGCGACGCCCGCACCAGCGACCGCGCGATCAGCAGGTCGATCGCGACGTGGCGCGCCGGCAGGGCCTCGCGCAGGCGCTCGAGCGGCCCGAGCAGCAGGTGCTCGCTGCCGGCCGCGGCCAGCGCCGAGGTCCAGCGCGCGACCACGTCCCACGCCTCGGCGGCGCGACCGGCGGCGAGGAAGTGCTCGACGGCGTCGACCGCCAGCAGCAGCGGGCCGCGCTCGTCGTCGAGCAGCGCACCCAGGCACAGGCCGGCGGCGTCCTCGTGGGCGGCCTCGACCTCGGCGGCGGTGGCGCGACCGAGCAGCGCCTCGCGGACCAGATCGTGGACCGCCAGGGTCTCGTGCTCGAGCTCGAGCAGGAAGCGCCGGCGCAGCTCGTCGATGGCGTCGTCGATCGAGGCGTCGCTGAACCAGGTCTGGCGCAGGCGCTCGATCGACGGCCGGTGGCGCGCGACCGACACCGCGAGCAGCGCCCGGCGCGCCGCCGGCGACAGCTCGTCCAGCGACTCGTCGAGCGAGCCGGTCTCGGGCGCGTGGCGCACCAGCAGGCGGTGGATGTGGAACGGGCTGCCGTGGGTGGCGCGCAGCATCGCGGCCGGCTCCGGGCGCGGCCGCTGCATCCGGTCGGCCAGCACCGTCATCATCTCCTCGGCGGCGGCGGCGTCGAGCGGGCCGAGGTTGGTGACCAGCGGCGGCCGGGCGCCGAGCGCCAGCGGCAGCTCCTGCCGCGACGCCACCAGCATCCGGCTGCGCTGGACGTGGCGCGCCAGGTAGCCCAGCGCCTCACCGACCTGCTCGGCCGGCAGGTTGTGGACGTCGTCGAAGCACAGCAGGTAGGGCCGGGCGTCGAGCACGCGCGCGAGCAGGTGCAGCTGCTCGGACATGTGCGCCTCCTCGGTCGGCTGGCCACGGCGCGGCGTCGGCGCCGCGCCCACCGCCGACAGCAGCTGCGCCAGCGTTCGCGCGGCGGTCGTGCCTGGCCGGACCTCGACCAGGATCGGCGTCGCGTCGGCCCACCGCGGCCGCGACCGGATCTCGCGCATGGCCTGGTAGACGAACTCGGTCTTGCCGATGCCGCCGACCCCGTAGACCAGGAACAGGACCTCGTGGTCGATGTTGGCGGCGATGCGATCGAGCTCGGCGCGCCGTCCGACGAATCCGTGGACAGGGTGAGGAAAGACCGGGGCGGACCACAGGTCCGCGTCAGGCCGGCCGCGGGTGGATCGTAGGGACATCGCGCAGCTCCATCCTACGCGGGGACCTGGTCGCCGCGGCGCACGACGCGCTGGCTGGGGGGGGGCGGGGCACGCCGGCGCACCCTAGCCCCGCCGGGCGCCGGCGTTCTTACATCGTCTGTATCGACGACAGGTGGAGCCCTCTTGCAACCCCACGGATCTCCAGGGATTTCGAGCCAGCACACCGGATGTTTCGCCGCCGTGAGCCGGGCGCGAAGCGCGGGCCGCCGCCGGGCGCCGGTCTCGCGGCGGCACGCGCACGAGCGGCGCCGCAGGTCCTGCGGACGGCGCAGTCCTGGCGCGACGCACACCGACGCCCCGCGCCGCGCGCGGGTCGCGTGCGCCGGGCGCCGCTCGTCGGCGGCGCGTCGTCGATGCGCATCCTGGAGAAGTGGCCGCGGAATATCAACGGGCGTCGTCCCGGTTCCCGAGGACGAGATGCGTGGATGATCGTCGCAGGCTGGCCTGCGCGCGGTCTGCGCGGGTTCTGCGCCTCCGCCGAAGCCGCGGCGCGGCGAACCGCATCCGTTGCGCGATCGCGGGTGAGCGCGCTCGCGCACCCGCGGCGTCGTCGACGGGATCAGCGGGAGTCTCCGCGGGATGCGCTCGGCCTCCGCGGCGCGTGCCCTGCGGTACGGACCTTGCTCAGCGCGTTGGCCACAGGTCCGCGCTACGCAGGACGGAGAATTTCCGCATGTCCACCATCCGCAGGTTGTCGATGGCATCTGCCTTCCTGGCGCTCGCCGCACTCGGCGCGTGCACAGGGTCCAACGGCGAGAACGGTCTCGTATCGATCTCGTCTGAACCCGCCGGCGCGAACTGCGCCAACGGCGGCACCAAGGTCTCCGCAGGCCTTGATAGCAACGGGAATGGAGTCCTCGATGCGGACGAGGTCGACTCCACCGACTACATCTGCAACGGCGACACCGGCACCGGCGTCGGCGCCCTGGTCGAGACCTCGACCGAGCCGCCGGGCGCGAACTGCCCCGACGGCGGCGTGAAGATCGAGGTCGGCCTCGACGCCAACGGCAACGGCGTGCTCGACACCGACGAGATCAACACGGACGCCACCACCTACGCGTGCAACGGCACCGGCACCGACGGCCTGGTCCAGACCTCGCCCGAGCCCGCCGGCGCCAACTGCGTCGACGGCGGCATCCGGGTCGACGTCGGCCTCGACACCAACGGCAACGGCGATCTCGATCCTTCCGAGATCACCGAGACCTCGTACGTCTGCGACGGCGCGGGCGGCGTCGTCGGCCCCAGCGGCATCGCCTCCGTCACCTCCGGCATCCACGTCGGCGTCGTCGACGTCACCACCGACGTCGCGGGCCCGGTCTCCATCCACTTCACCCTCAAGGACGACCGCGGCTACCCGATCGACATCAACGGCGTCTACTCCGTCAACACGGCGATCACGCCGCGCTTCATGATGGCGTACACCGAGTCCGACGCCAACGGCAACGTCCTGCCGTTCGTGGTCCTCACCAAGTCGAACTCGTCGAGCAACCCGACGGCGCAGCCGACCTCGTACAGCCCGATCGCCTCGACGCCGGTCGGCACCCTGGTCGAGAACGGCTACCGCGCCGGTGACTACACGTACACGTTCCCGACCACCGACCTGAACCCCGGTGCCAAGGCCGTCGCGTACGACCCGACCAAGATGGACAACACCCACGTCATCTGGATCGACGCCGCGCGCCAGACCGACCTCGACAACACCAGCGCCGCCAAGACCTTCTACGCGACCAACCAGGCCTACTGGTACGTCCCGAGCGGCAACGGCACCGCGGTCGTCCGCGAGCTGGTCAAGTCCGAGAACTGCGCCAGCTGCCACCGCGGCTTCAAGCCCGAGGGCACGACGTCGGGCTCGTTCCACGGCGGTCGCCGCATCGACCCCAAGATGTGCAACATCTGCCACAACCCGGCGCGCGTCAGCAACCCGGCCGCCGACTCCGACGTCTTCGTCCACCGCCTCCACAACTCTCAGGCGCTGCAGCCGGCCAACCTGTTCCACGGCATCGAGTTCGGCTTCCCGCGCGACATCCGCAACTGCGACACGTGCCACAAGGACGCGCTGCAGGGCGCCCAGGCCACCGCGCAGAGCCGCATCTCGCAGCAGGCCTGCGGCTCGTGCCACGACTACGTCAGCTTCACCACCTCGGCGCCGATCCTGTGCACCGACCCCGTGACGCTGGACGCGACCACCGGCCTGCCCCTGCCGTGCAACCACGCCGGCGGCCCCGCCGACGATCCGACCTGCGGCCTCGGCTGCCACGCGCAGCTCGCGACCCAGCACAAGCAGGTCGCGCCGCTGGGCAGCGGCTGGATCGCGGCCACCGGCTACATGCCGGCCGGCGCCATGGCGGTCAGCTACGTCATCTCGAGCGTCGACCTCGTCGACGACGCCGCGATCACCCCGAACAAGCGCCCGCAGATCACCTTCAAGTTCCAGCAGGACGGCGTCGACGTGCCGTTCCAGGATCCGGGCAGCGCCACCGAGCTGTGGGCGAACTACACCGGCTCGCCGCGCGTCTACTTCGCGTTCGCGGTGCCGCAGGACGGCATCGACGAGCCCGCCGACTTCAACGGCACCGCCAGCGGCACGGTCAAGGACATCTGGGCGGGCACCGCCACCGGGTCGAGCGCCGGCACGATGACCGGCCCCGACGGCAGCGGCTTCTACACGATCACGCTGACCGGCGTGCAGCTGCCGCCCGAGACCTCCATGCTCACCGGCGGCGTCGGCTACTCCGGCGGCATGGTCCAGATGAACGTGTCCGGCTACGCGACCGGCCTGACCATCCCGGCGCGCGCCACCTGGAAGACCGGCACCGGCATGACCGCGCGGCGGCCGATCGTCGACACCGCCAAGTGCGAGAACTGCCACGCGCCGCTGGGCGTGTCGCCGACCTTCCACAGCGGCGCGCGCAACGACGGCCCGACCTGCTCGTTCTGCCACACGCCGAACCGCACCAGCAGCGGCTGGTCGGCCGCCAGCCGGGCGTTCGTCCACGGCATCCACGGCGCGCGGGCCCGCGAGGTCGCGTACAACTGGCACGCGTCGTCGGCTGACGAAGGCTTCTGGGACATCGAGTTCCCTGGCCCGATCAACGACTGCACCGCCTGCCACCTGGACAACACCTACAACTTCCGCGCGACGGCGACCAACAACGTGCTGCAGAACATGCAGCCGAGCACCGTCGGTCAGGGCACCTACAACCCGAGCATCTCGCTGTCGCCGTACGTCGCCACCGACGGGACCAACTACGGCACCGGCTTCTCGTTCAGCACGACCACCGGCCTGAGCACCGAGGCGTCGCCGACCACGCTGGTGACCAGCCCGATCGTCAGCGCCTGCACCGGCTGCCACGACTCGACCCCGGCGATCGACCACATGCGCGCGATGGGCGGTCACTTCTACGACACCCGCGCCAACACGGTCGGCCCCGGCGCCACCACCGAGCAGTGCCTGGTCTGCCACGGCCCGGGCACGATGGTCGACATCGAGGTGATGCACCGGTAGCGCGCGACCTGACTCCGTCCTCCGCACCGCGGAGCTGACCCAGCCACGTCGCCGTGGCGCCCGCGCAGGGGCAACCCTGCCGGGCTCGCACCGGCGCCGTCGGCTGGGTTTCTCGCGTCCGGACCGCGCGCGTATGATGGCGCCGGCCGCGCGCGATCGTCGCGGGCGCCACGCCACCCTCGCTGGAGGACCTCTCATGCGCACCTGGCTCCTGATCTCGTCGTTCGTCACCGTCGTGTCCGCCTGCGTGGTCGCCACGCCCGCGCCGCAGGGCCCGCAGCCCGCGCCCGAGGTCGGTGGCGGCGACGGTGAGGGCGGCGGCCCGCCGGCCGCCACCAGCGGCGGCGAGGTCTGCGCCCCCGGCGACACCTGCAACATCGACTGCCCCGAGGGCAACTGCGCGGTGCGGTGCGAGGCCGGCGCGGTGTGCAACGTCGACTGCAGCGGCGGCGGCTGCCAGCTCGACTGCGCCGACGGCGCGGTGTGCAACGCCGACTGCAGCGGCGGCGGCTGCCAGCTCGGCTGCGGCGGCGGCGCCACCTGCAACGTCGACTGCAGCGGCGGCGGCTGCCAGACCGCGTGCGACGACAGCGCGGTGTGCAACGTCGACTGCAGCGGCGGCGGCTGCGGCTGAGCGTTCGTGGCGCGTCCGCGCGGTCAGATCCGGCGCAGCCGGTCGCCGACCGCGATCGTCCCGGGCGTGACAACGCGCCCGTAGACGCCCCGACGCCGCGCCGGCCGCTGCGGCTTGCCGTTGACCCAGCGCAACGCGTCGGCGCCGAACCGGGCCAGCAGCTTGCGGCAGCCCAGGTGCGGGTGCGCGGTGATCTCGAGGACGGCGTCGCCGATCGCCAGGCGATCGCCGACCCGCAGCTCGTCCTCGCCGAGGCCGAGATCGACGAACAGGTTGTCGCCGAACAGCGGCCAGTCGTCGCGGTCGGCGATCGCGGCGGCGACGCGGACGTCCATGATCGAGACGTCGGCGTCGGCCTTGCCGTCGATGGCCCAGCGATCGCCGACCACGCCCTGCCCCGGCGCCAGCGCCACCGACGCCGGCGTCGCGCGCTCGTGCATCGCGGTGCGCACGACCAGCAGCTCGATCGCGCCGGTGCGCGGCGGCGCCGCCGCGGTGATCGCCGCCAGGGCCTCGTCGAGGGCGGCGAGGGACCGGTGGGCCCGCGCCGGCCGGCCGTACGGCGGCGGCCCCAGCCGGGCCTCGAACCGGGTCTTCCAGGCCAGCAGCTCGGGCGCGAGCGCCGCGACCCGGTCGGGCGCGCCGAGCTCGAGCATCGCGAGCTGACCGTACAGCGCCGCGTCGGCGAGCGTCGCCTGGTCGCCGAACAGGAACGGCCGGGCGCGCAGCGTCGCGACGGTCGGCGCCAGGAGCTCGGCGAGGCGCGCCGCCAGCCCGTCGGCGTCGCGGTCCCAGGCGTCGACGCAGCCGGCGCCGTACCGGCGCTCCTTGACGAACACGAACAGCGCCCGCTCGAACGGCCGCGCGAATCGCACCGCCACCCCGGGCGACGCGACCCGGAACGCGACGTCCTCGAGGATCGCGCCGGCCCAGTCGACGTAGGCCCAGATCGGCCCGGCGTCGGCGGCCGGGACCAGCGCGGCGAAGCGCGGATCGTCGGCGACCAGCGCGCTGACGATCCGCCGCGAGTCGGTGAGCACGGCGCCGTCGTCGGTGACGACGACCGGCACCTGGACGTAGCCGCCGGTCAGGGTCGCGAGCTCGTCGCGGTCGCCGAACGGCACGTCGACGACGGTGCAGGGCGCGCCGGCCAGGTCGATCGCCGCCTGCACGAACCGGGCGTAGCAGCTGTGGGGGAACCGGTACAGGCGCATGACCATGGCCGCGTATACCGCATCGGCGGCGCCGCGGCGCGCCGGCGCCGCCGGCGCCGCGATCGCCTCGCGCCGACGCCCGGCTCAGGCACGCACCGTCGTGCCCACGGTCCGCGCCGTGCGCGCGAGCTCGACCGGATCGGCCAGGGTCTCGAGGTCGAGGCGGTCGCCGCGGGCCTGGCGCATCGCCAGGAGCCACAGCGCCCGCTCGAACGCGGTCGCGCGCGACGCCGGCGGCCAGCACGCGGCGATCAGCGGAGGGACGGTCGGGGGGTCGTCATCGGTGGGCATGGGCAGGTTCTCGGCAGGGCGCGGCCGCGGTTGCGCGCGCGGCGGCAGGGCGGCCCGGCAGATCCTGCCGGCGTCGCGACCTCGCCCGCGGGGCCGTCGTCAGGACCATGGAGTCGGGTCGCCGTCGATCGTGACGCCCGCGCACCGGGCGCCGGGTCCCGGCGCGCCGGGTCAGGCCGGGCGTGGCCCGGGTGCGCCGGGCCGGCGCGCCCGGGTCAGGCCGGGCGTGGCCCGGGTGCGCCCGGGCCGGCGGCCCGGGTCCACGTGTCGAGATCCTCGTCGGACCGCACCGCGTCGGGCGCCGCCGCCTGCTGCTGCACCAGGCGCTCGCGCAGCGCGGCGCGGGCCCGGCTCAGGCGGGTCCGGATCGCCGCCGGTGAGACCTCGAAGACGTCGGCCAGCGCGGCGGCGTCGAGGTCCTCCCAGTAGTGCAGCTCGAGCAGGGTCTGCTGCTCCACCGGCAGCCCGCGCAGGACCTCGATCAGGCGCGCGTGATCCTCGCTGCGGGCCATGCGGGACCGCGGCGTCGTCACCAGCTCGGCGATCGTCGAGTGCTCGGGCTCGAACTGGCGCTCGCGACGGAGGGTGCGCAGGTGCCGGTACAGCTCGTGGCGCGCGATCGTGTACAGGTAGGTGCGGAACGACGACCGGCCACCGAACTGATCGCGGGCGCGGACCAGGGCCAGGAAGGTCGCCTGCACCAGCTCGTCGGGCTCCGCGCACTTGGTCGCGAAGAACCGGTACATCGGATCGAAGTAGCGCTGGAACAGGGCGCGCCCGCTGGGTTCATCCCCGGCGCGCCAGCGGTCGAGCAAGGACCGGTCGTCCTCCATGGACCCCGACGGTACCATCGGAGCGCCGAGCGCGGCGGACAGACGCGCGCTCCCGCGACCGGAGCCGGCCCACGCCCGGCGGCGACCGCCCTGGGCTCAGGCCGGTGGCGTCCAGCCGTTCGCGAAGTCGAGCACGGCGCGCAGGTCGGGGAGCGAGGTCCCGGCCAGCTTGACCAGGAAGGTGCCGCACGCGGCGACGCCGGCCTCGTTGGCGACGTGCTTCTCGGGCTCGCCCGAGGCGAGCCGGGCCGCCAGGTGATCGCGACACACCGCGACCAGCTCGGCCAGCGGCGGATCGTCGGCGGCGGCGAGCAGACGCAGCGCGGTCCACCGCCACGCGTCGTCGGTCTTCAGCCGCTCGAGCAGGAACCCGCGCAGCCACGGCGGCGGGTGCTCGACCGCGCCGATCGCGTTGGTCAGCGCGACCTGGTCGGCGACCGAGGCGCCGTCGAGCGACCGCGCCAGCGCCTCGGCGCCGGCGGGGTCGTCGCTGCCCAGCACGATGCGGAACAGCAGGTCGCGACGGTTCTGGAGCCGGCGCGCCGGGTCGACGAGCATCGCCCGCACCTCGGCGCCGAGCGCGCCGGCGCCGCCGTCGGCCAGCATCTTCAGCGCCGCCTCGCGGACCGGGCGCTCGGGCGACGCCAGCCGCGCCCGCAGGTCGTCGTCGGTCTCGGCGCCGCGGCCGCGGAGCGCGATCGCTGCCGCGACCACCGCCGGATCGTCGGCGTCCTCGGCCGCCTTCAGCAGCGCCGGGCGGGTCGCGGCGATCGCCGCGCCGTCGGGCAGCGCCCGGGCGGCGAGCACGAGCACCACCGGGTCGGAGGTGTCGCGGGCCAGCACCCGCAGCACGGCGTCGCGATCGGGCGCGCGGGCGATGCCGAGGAGGACGGTCGCGTTGTGACGGACCCGCGCGCTGGAGTCGCGCGCGCGCTCCGCCAGCAGGTCGACCTCGCCGGGGACCACCGGGCCGTGCGCGCGCAGCAGACGATCGAACGCGCCGGGCTCGGCCCGGAGCAGGTTCTCGAGCAGCTGGGTACCGAGCAAGGACATAGCGGCAGCCTAGTCGAGTGGCCGCCGTCAGTCGAACAGGCCGTGGAACACGCTCGACGCCTGGTCCCCGACCCACGACGCGCCCGCCGAGGCGGCGTCCGCGGCGGCGCTGGCGCCACGGCGGGTGGCGCCCCACGCCTGGCTGGCGCCCTCCTGTACCGTCGACGCCGCCGACGACGCCGCCGAGGTGGTCGCGTCCCACGCCCGGCTGGCGCCGTCCTGCACCGTCGACGCCGCCGACGACGCCGCGGAGGTGGTCGCGTCCCACGCCCGGCTCGCCCCGTTCTGCACCGTGGCCGCGGCGTCGCTGGCGTGCTCGGTGGTCCAGTCCCAGGCCCGGCTCGCGCCCTCGGAGGTGGCGTCCCAGGCGCGTGACGCGGTGTCGGTGGTCGCGTCCCACGCCCGCCCCGCGGTGTCGGTGGTCGCGTCCCACGCCCGCCCCGCGGTGTCGGTGGTCGCGTCCCACGCCCGCGACGCCGCGTCGGTGGTCGCGTCCCACGCCCGCCCCGCGGTGTCGGTGGTCGCGTCCCACACCCGGCCCGCCGTATCGGTGGTCGCGTCCCACGCCCGGCTGGCGCCGCTCTCGACGGCGTCGACCGCGTTGCCGGCCTGCTCGCCGAGCCAGTCCCAGGCGCCGCCGACCGCCTGCCCGACCGAGCTGTCCTCGACCGAGTGGACGATGTTGCGCCCGATGCGCTGCACGACCTGCGGGATCACCGGCAGCTGCGAGGCCTCGGCCTCGACGATGTCGCCGGCATCGACGTCGAGCGCGCGCTGCTGCGCGCGATCGTTGACCTCGGGATCGAAGTCGGGGACGTACTGGTGCGCGGTCGCGGTCGGATCGGCGTGATCGGCGGCGGTGCTGTCGCCCTGCAGGATCGAGTCGACCTCGGCGTACGACGCCACCACGCCGCGGGCGGTGTGGGTGCGGTTGTCCTCGTTGCCCGCGGTCGCCCACTCGCCGTCGCCGGCCGCGTGCCACGGGATGCCGCCGTCGACGTTCGGGTTGTGGACGTCGACGCCGTCGCGGTTCATCTCGTTGTGGACGACGCTGGCCCGGATGTTGGCCTCCTTGGCGTCGGCCCAGTTCGCCCCCGGCAACATGTGATCGTCGGTGGAGTTGTTGTCCATCAGCTGCTGCTTGTCGAACTGGTGGCCGCCGGCGAAGCGGTCGGTCATGAAGTGCTGCGAGCTGGCCTCCATGGCCCGCGCCCGCCGCACCGCCTCGTCGTGCTCCGGCCCCGGCGGCAGCTCCTGGGCCCGCTGCGCCTGCTGCATCGCCATCTGATGGAAGGCGCCGTACGCGCCCATGTTGTTGTCGGTGCCTTCCTCGCTCTCGGTGCTGAAGTGGTTGGTGTTGCGCTCCGCGAGCTCGAGGAACGAGTACCCGGTGGTGGTCCCGCCCTCGGTGTGGAGGTGACGGCCCTGGGTGATCGACTCGAGATCGGCGGGGGCGCTGGGCTCGAAGCCCTCACCGCCGTGGTGCTCGATCGCGTCGGTGACGCCGGCCTGCTCCTGCCGCACGTGGGCCAGGATCTGGTCCATCTCCTCGGGATCGGCGTTGTCCATGGCCTCGAAGGCGGCGGCCGGATCGAAGTGCTCGCGGCCGTCGGGGCCGGTGGTGTAGGCGCCGTAGAAGTCGCCCATCATCGCGGTGATCTCGCCGGGGCTGACGGTGCGGCCGTTGGTCAGCCGGATCCCCTGCTGCATCCGGCCCGCCATGCCGTCGTCGACGTCCATGCCGGAGGCGCGCGCCCGGGCGACCGCGCCGTCGACGGCGTCGGCGTGCTCGCCGGCCTCGAAGCGATGGATCCGCGCGGTGCCGCCGTGCGCGGGCGCCAGCCGCGGCGCCGGTCCCCGGGCGCCGCCGGCGACGAAGTCGCGGAACGCGCCCGACGCGGCGTGCGCCGCCGACTCCCCGGCGTCGTCGCGACCGCCGTCGATCAGCTTGTCGCCGGAGCCGCCGCCGGCGAGCGCGTGCGCGACCTCGTGCGCGATGACCTCCATCGAGAACGGATCGGAGACGTCCTCCCGGATGTCGCTGCCGAGCGAGATCGTGCGGCCGATGGTGTGGGCCCGCGCGCCGAGGGCGTGGTTGGTGGCGTCGTCGCCGCGCACGACGTCGAGGCCGTCGAGCGACGAGCCGAAGCTCTCGCCGAGGATCGAGTTGACGGGCTCGGAGAACGGGCCGCTGGCGAAGCCGCCGCCGGACCCCGATCCGGAATCTGCGTCGTGGGACATGGGACCTCCGGGGTGGTACGGCCGCGGCGGCGGTCAGCTTCCCTCGGCGTAGAAGTGCGCTGCGCGCGATTGAGCGTAATCCTTGTAGATCTCGGCGATCTCGGCGCCGGCACGGCCGCTCGCGACCGCCTGGAAGCTGGCCGCGAACTCCTTGGCGTTGGCGAGCACGCCCTTGGCCAGGCGGTTGAGGACGTCGACGTCGACGCCGGCGAACACCGGCGTCGCGACCCGGTAGTAGAGCCGGCGGCGCAGGTGATCGAGGCCGAAGCCGGTGACCGGCAGGTGGTGGTTGACGCGCACCACCGCGTGCTCGAGCTCGTCCATGCGCTCCGCCGGCAGATCCTCGAGGACGTACTGGCGCACGGTGACGAACGGGACCGAGGTCTCCCAGCGGAACACCAGCGGCCCCGGCAGCGCGGTGTTGCTCTGCAGCTCGACCTCGCGGCTGGACACCACGGCGCGGTGCGGGACCTTCAGCTTCTCGAGCGCGCTGACGAACTCGTCGAACGAGTGGACGACCGGCATCGCGGGGATGTTGGCACGAGTCGCGGGCGACGTGGCGCGGTGGTTGCGGCGGGCCGCGTCATCTCCGGATCCCTGATCCCGCGGCCAGGGACCGGTGGCCCGACGGGCCGGCGCGCCGCCAGGCCGTCGGGCCGGTGGTACCGGTCACGCGCGATCGCGCGCCGCGGTACCCTGCCCCCATGCCGCCGTCGCCGCCCGACGCCCGCGCCCGGTTCGAGGCCGTCGTCACGTCGCTGGCGGCCAAGCGCGACGCCCTCCGCGCCCGCGGCGACGACATCGTCGCGCAGACGCTCGACGGCATCCTCGCCAGGCTCGACGCCGAGCGGGCCGCGGTGGTCGCGCGCCCCGACCGCAGCGGCGACGACGCCGCCTACGAGGACATGATCGATCGCGCGGCCGCGATCGGGCAGTACGCCGACCTCGCGCTGTCGCGGCGGGGCTGACCGCGGCCGGGCGACGGGCCGCGCGCGCCGCGCCCGGCGTCACGACGCGCCGGGCGCTGGCTCGCCGGTGGCCGGCGCGCCCGGCCGCGCTATCCTCGCCACGCGCATGTCCGACCCGCTCGTCGCCCGGCCCGATCACACCGCGATCCGCGTCGCCCTGTGGCGCGCGCTGCACGTCCTGATCGACGCGCCACCGCACGTGCTCGACGACGTCGTCGGGCTCCGCATCGCGGCGCCCGACGACGGCTGGCGCGACCGCCCCGACATGCACCCCGAAGGCACCCGGCCGTTCCGGGCGTCGATCGTGGCCCGCGCCCGCTTCATCGAGGATCTCGTCGCGGCCGAGGCCGAGCGCGGCGTCGACCAGTACGTCATCCTCGGCGCCGGGCTCGACACCTTCGCGCAGCGACGCCCGCAGCTCGCGGCGCGCCTCGCCGTCTTCGAGGTCGATCGGCCCGCCACCCAGGCGTGGAAGCGGCAGCGCCTGATCGAGCTCGGCCTCGGCGTGCCCGCCGGGCTGCACCTGGTGCCGGTCGACTTCGAGGCCGGCGCGTCGCTGTGGGACGAGCTCGCGCGCGCCGGCTTCGACGCGCGTCGCCCCGCGGTCGTGACCTCGACCGGCGTCAGCATGTACCTCACCCGCGACGCCAACGCCGCGACGCTGCGGCAGGTCGCGGCGCTGGCGCCGGGCTCGACCTTCGCGATGTCGTTCCTGCTGCCGCCGGAGCTCGCCGCCGCCGAGCTGCGCCCGGGGCTCGAGCGCTCGGCGCAGGGCGCGCGCGCCGCCGGCACCCCGTTCGTCAGCTTCTTCGCGCCCGACGACATCCTCGCGATGGCGCGCGACGCCGGCTTCCGCGACCCCCGCCACGTCTCCGGCGACGACCTCGCGGCGCGCTACTTCGCCGGCCGCGCCGACGGTATGCGCACGTACGCCGGCGAGGAGCTGCTGGTCGCGACCACCTAGCCTCGGCGGTGCGACCGCCGCCCCGACGTCGGGGACCTGCCGACACCGGCGCCTCGACATCGCGATTCCGTCGCCCCGCCGCCGGGCGTACCCTGGTCGCATGAGGGTCCTCGTCGGCGCGCTCGCGCTGTGTCTCGTCGCGTGTGGTCACGACCATGGCTCGGGCGGCGACGGTGGTGGCGGCGTCGATGCCGGCGGCACCGGCGGCGTCGACGGCGGCGTCGACACCACCCACCCGTTCGCGAGCGGCAGCCTGGTCATCCCGATGGACCTGTCGTACCAGGCCACCGGCATGTTCCAGGCCTACGGCCTCGTCTACCAGCTGACCCGCCAAGGCGTGCGCGTCTACTGGGTGATCGATCCCGACAAGACCTACCACGCCGCCGACTGCGACACGCCGGGCGACGAGTGCGCGTGGGACTGCGACGTCGAAGGCTCGGGCGTGAAGTGCCCATACCCGACGGCGAGCCCCGACTTCGCCGTCGCCACCGACTGGGTCTGGGACGACCGCGAGACCGCCACGCCGGGCAGCGCCGTCGGCACCCACGCCTATCGCGGCGGGCCGTTCGTCATCGACGCCGCCGATCGCGACGCCGCGCTCGCGATCATCGACGCCTGGAACGATCCGACGATGTGGACCGCCAACCCGTGGGCGGAGCGCACCGTCTTCCATGTCGTCACGGTCCACGAGACCACCGCCCCGTTCGTCGGCAACCTCGGGCGCACGCTGACCTCGGCGCCGTCGATCGCCGTGTTCGCCGACGGCAACGAGGACATCGCCACCGGCTACCTGCGCGCCGCCGGCATCCCGCAGTCGTCGGGCGCCGAGTTCCCGTCCGGCCACTGCGGCAACGACACCTGTGGCCCCGGCACCGCCAACCCCGACCTGCTCACCGAGGAGGCGATCGCCGGCGACCTCGGCACCTGCGACGCACCCAACAACGACCACACCAACGGCGCGCTGTTCCGCCCCGACGGCTCGCCGGCGTACTGCCAGATCATGTCGATGCACTGGGGCGTCAACGAGCGCGAGCGGATCCAGTGCGACGGCGGCAACTGCCCGGCCACCCAGGCGCAGTGCACCGGCCAGCAGTTCACGTTCAACGGCCACGAGGTCGTCGCCGAGGTCCGCGCGTTCCTCGGCTTCGACACCCACTTCTTCGCCGAGTGCCAGGCGGTCGACGCCTACGAGAACCTGGTGCCCAACCCGGACTGGCCCTACCTCGACGACGACGGCCGCGACGGTCACTTCCTGACCACGACCGGGACGCCGCCACTGTGCCCGACCGGCACCTGCGCCGATCCCGACTACCACTGCGAGCAGGGCGCCTGCGCCGGCCAGGACTGCTGCATGCCGACGCCCGGGACCTGGCAGAACCTGCCCGGCTACGAGGTCTCGACCCAGCCGGCGACCGGCACCGTGCAGGTGCTGCGGCCGGAGATCCCGTACAACCAGTTCGACGGCGAGTTCGGCACCACCAATGGCAGCGAGCCGTCGTTCAACCTCAGCGCGTACCTGGGCACCACGTACAAGAACAACCGTCAGGTCACGCTCTTGACCGGCCCCGACGGCCCCGGCGATCAGGACCTGTGGATGTCGGGCTACCTCGACGGCTGCGGCGACATCATCCTCAAGCCGGGCGAGCCCGCCAGCGCCGCCGGCTGCGAGGGCAAGGTCAGCTACCTCGGCGGCCACAAGTACAGCACCAACGTGCCGGTGACCTCCGGCTCCCAGGCCCAGGGCACGCGGCTGTTCCTCAACGCGCTCTTCGAGGCGCAGTGCGCCGGTAACTGATCGAACGTCGACGCGCTGGCCCGGGCGATGCACGCCCTCCAACCATGCCGACCCCACTGCTGCACTGGGAGCTGATGGTCGATGACGTCGAGCGCACGCGCGACTTCTACCGGAAGGTGCTGGGCTGGACGTTCTCGGCGGAGGGACCCGAGTACACGATGATCGACGCGGGCGCCCCGCCGGGCGGCGGCCTGATGGCGCGTCCGCCGGGCGCGCCGGCCGCGCTCAACGTCTACTTCGGCGTCGCCGACCTCGATCGCACGCTGCACGACGCGGTCGAGGCTGGCGCCCGCGTGATCGTGCCTCGCACCGAGATCCCGCCCGGCTGGTTCGCGATGTTCCTCGATCTCGACGGCATCCCCGTCGGCGTGATGCAGCTGCGCGCCGCACCGCCGGGGTGACCGGCGCGGCTAGCGCTGGCCGTGCCGTTCGTAGGTGCCGGTGAGGCGCGCCTCGGCGAGCACGTGGCCGCGCATCGCGTGCTCGACGTCGCGCTTGGTGGCGTGGTCGAGCTCGAGCGTGCGGTCGAGGGCGTAGAGCTTGAAGACGTAGCGATGGCGGCCGCGTGGCGGCGACGGCCCCATCCACGCGGCCTGGTTCCAGTCGTTGAGGCCGACGTGCCCCGGGGGCCGATCGACGCCCTCGGGCAGCCCGTCGCCGTCGGGCGGCAGGTCGGTGACGACCCAGTGGACCCAGGTCATGACCGGCTGCGCCGGGTCGGGCGCGTCGGGATCGTCGACGATCAGCGCCAGGCTGCGAGCGCCCGCAGGCACGTCGCGCCAGGCCAGCGGGGGCGACAGGTCGACGCCGTCCTGGGTGTACTGCGACGGGATGGCTCCGCCTTCGCGGAACGCGGTCGAGGTCAACAACATGGGCACCTCCCGACGACGATCTCGACGCAAGCGCCATGCCGGACGGCGCCGCGGCCGCGCGCACCGCTTGCGCGGTCGCGCCCGCGCCCGCGCCGCGTGACGCGCCGTGAGGTGGCACACCGCTTGCCATCGAAAGGATCGTGGACCCAGCGCTCGGACTCGTGCTCACCGGCGGCGGCGCGCGCGCCGCGTACCAGGTCGGCGCGCTGCGCGCGCTCGCCGAGCAGACGTGCGCGTGCTGCCCGTTCGGCGTGATCGCGGGGGCCTCGGCGGGCGCGATCAACGGCACCGCGATCGCCGGCACCGCGGACGACTTCGCCGGCGGCGCGGCCCGCCTCGAGGCGACGTGGCGCGCGATCGCGCCGGACAGCATCTACGCCACCGACGTGCCCCGGCTCGCCGAGATCGGCGCCGACTGGCTGCGCCAGCTCGCCGGCGGCGGCCACCTCGGCGGTCACGCCAACGCGCTCCTCGACACCGCGCCGCTGCGCGCGCTGCTCGGCGACGCCCTGCCGCTGGCGCGCATCCCCGAGCTGATCGCGGCCGGGCACCTGCGCGGCGTCGCGGTCACCGCGACCAGCTACGACACCGGCGCCGCGGTGACGTTCTTCGACGGCGTGCCCGAGCTGGAGCCGTGGCAGCGGACCGGGCGGATCGCCCGGCGGGCGACGCTGACCGTCGACCACGTCCTGGCGTCGGCCGCGATCCCCGTGTTCTTCCCGCCGATCCACGTCGACGGCGCGCCCTACGCCGACGGCTGCGTCCGCCTGACCGCGCCGCTGTCGCCGGCGATCCGCATGGGGGCGCAGCGCATCATCGGCATCGGCATCCACGAGGTGACGCCGCCGACCGTGCCGGTGCCCGCCGACCCGCCGCACTCGCCGACGCCCGCCGAGATCGCGGGCGTCCTGCTGGACGCCGTGTTCCTCGACTCCCTCGAGGCCGACGCCGAGCGCTTGATCCGGATCAACACCACGCTGGCGGCGATGACGCCGGCGCAGCGGCGGACGCTGTCGCTGCGGCCGATCCCGCTGCTGGTGCTGCAGCCGTCGCTGGACCTGGGACGACTGGCGGTCGAGCAGTACCACCAGATGCCGTGGGCGCTGCGCTACCTGCTGGCCGGCATCGGCGCCGACGGCCAGCGCGGCTGGGACCTGCTCAGCTACCTCGCCTTCGTCCCGGTCTACATCGACCGGCTCATCGACCTCGGGTACCGCGACACCACGGCACGGCGCGACGAGATCGCGCGGTTCCTCGACGGCGACGCGGCGCCCGCGGCGCGGGCCGGCTGACGATCCCCACCGCGAACGTCCTTCCGGAGGCCACCGCCGACCGCGCATCGATTTCGCGCGTTCGCCGGCGATCGCGCCGCGGTCGACACGACGGCCGGCGGCCGGCCGCGGGGCCGGCCCGTCGGTGCGGGCGCGCCGGTTCGCGCGTTCGCCGCCGGCCTCCGGCGACCGCTACCCCTTGGCGGGGAAGTACGCGGTCGCGCGCTTGGCGCCCTTGGACCGGATCACCTTGTCGGCCAGGAGCTTCTTGATGGGCAGCGCGAGGTCCTTGGTCGAGGTCCCCAGCTCCCGGTTGATCTGCTCGACGCGCAGGCCCGGGTTCCTGGTGATGAACGCGGCGATCCGCCCGGTCAGGGCGTCGAGCTCGGCCTGGGTCCGCTTGGCGCCCCGGGCGCGCGGCGCCGCGACGGGGGCCTTGCGGGCCGGCGGGCGGTCGGCGCCGCCACGACTGACCGGCACCAGGTCGTCGGTCAGGCCGCCGAGCCGGGCCTGCACCGTCTCGATGACGAGGCGCTGCACGATCTCCACGATCTCACGGGTGGCGTGCTCGAGGACGCGCTGGATCTCTGCTCTGGGGTCTTGCATGGGCGGGGCACCGTGGCCTTGATCGATCAAGCGCCGACGATACGTCACGGGTCCGCGCGCCTCCAGTCGCGATCGCAGGTTGCCACCGGCCCCGGCCGCCGGGAGCGCCGCGAAGGCAACGTCCCGGGCGAACGCCACCGCTCGCCGTATCGCCGGTGGAGGCCGTCCGATACCATGCCCGGACGATCTCGAAGGGGGAACTCTGTAATGCGCCTCATGCTCGTGGCCGCGGTCCTCACGCTCTTCGCATCCAGTTGCGGGTCACCGTCACCGACGCCGACGGCGTCGACGAACAAGTGCACGCACCCCATCCGCGGCCAGCGCTACGGCGTCTGCGGCCGGGTCTCGACGTCGTCGGTGCAGCGCCCGGGCGCCAGCCACGCGCTGTCGGGCTCGGTCGACTCGACCGGCACGCCGGGCACCGGCACGACCTACCGGATCGAGGGAGGCACGTTCCATGCGGCGCGCTAGCCTGCGACTCGGCGCCGTGCTGGCGCTGGCGCTGACCCTGGTGATCGGCGCGGGCGCCGCGCGCGCCGAGGTAACGACCAGCGTCGAGTACCAGGGCGTGCTCGTCGACGGCGACGACATGGCGGCGGGGACCTTCCAGATCGGGTTCCAGCTGTGGGACGCGTCGTCGGGCGGCGGCTCGCTGGCGGTCCTGGATCCCGCGCCGGTCGAGGTCGTCGACGGTGCGTTCTCGGTCGACGTCGGGACGCTGTTCGTCGGCGTCACCGGCGAGACCTACCTCGAGCTGCGGGTGAAGGGCCCCGACGACGCCGACTTCGACGTCCTGCCGCGCGTCCACATCGCCGCGGTGCCGTACGCGCTGCGCGCCGGCCTCGCCGACCGCGCCGAGGCGGTCGACTGGTCCGACGTCGAGAACGCGCCGCCGCTGCTGCAGGGCGACCCCGGCGAGTCGGTCGAGGTCACCGTGCTGCTGCCCGGCGACACCGACTGCCCGACCGGCGGCAGCCGGTTCGCCGTCGGGACCACCACCACGTACGCGTGCAACGGCGCAGCCGGCGCGGACGGCGCCGCTGGCGAATCGGTCCAGACCACCGCGCTCGCCGTCGGTGACGCCGACTGCCCCACCGGCGGCACCCGGCTCGTCGTCGGCAACAACACCACGTACGTGTGCAACGGCGGCGTCGGGCCGCAGGGTCCGCAGGGCCCGCAAGGCGACGTCGGCCCGCAGGGTCCGCAGGGCCTGCAAGGCGACGTCGGCCCGCAGGGCGCGCAGGGTCCGCAGGGCCTGCAAGGCGACGTCGGCCCGCAGGGCGCGCAGGGTCCGCAGGGCCTGCAAGGCGACGTCGGCCCGCAAGGTCCGCAGGGCCTGCAAGGCGACGTCGGCCCTCAAGGCCCGCAAGGTCCGCAGGGCCTGCAAGGCGACGTCGGCCCGCAGGGCCCGCAAGGTCCCCAGGGTCTGCAAGGCGACGTCGGCCCTCAAGGCCCGCAAGGTCCGCAGGGCCTGCAAGGCGACGTCGGCCCGCAGGGTCCACAAGGTCCCCAGGGCGACGTCGGTCCACAAGGTCTCCAGGGCAACGTCGGCCCGCAAGGTCCCCAGGGCAACGTCGGTCCGCAGGGCCCGCAGGGCGACGTCGGTCCGCAGGGCCCGCGCGGCCCCGGCCGCATCAACACCTTCTCCAACTTCAACAACCTCGACAGCGAGAGCGCGGCCGGGCTCGCGATGACCGCGGGCGGCGTCATGACCTCCGCCCTCTCGATCATCCCGGGCAACACCCACACCACCCGCTACGCCCGCGCCACCCCGCAGAACGTCGCGGCGACGATCACGCGGCTCTCGTACTTCGTCAGCGGCGCGACCACGACCACGCTCACGCCCAAGATCGCCAAGCTCGACGGCTCGGCGTCCCGCAACATCCTCAGCGGCACCGGCGCGGTCACGCTCGGCGCGGCGGGCTGGACCACCGCCACCCTCGCCGCCGGTGGCCTCACGATCGCCACCGACGAGTACGTCGTGCTCGTGCTCGACGACGCCGCCGGTACCAGCACGGCGACGCTCACTGTCGACGTCGAGCTGCAGTAGGCCATGGAACCGTACATCGGCCAGATCTGGATGGTGGCGTTCAACTTCGCGCCACGCGGCTTCCTGCTGTGCAACGGCCAGCTGATGCCGATCGCCAGCTACGCCGCGCTGTTCTCGTTGATCGGCACGTACTACGGCGGCGACGGCCAGACGACCTTCGCGGTGCCCGACCTGCGCGGCCGGCTGCCGGTCAGCTACGGCCAGGGCCCGGGCCTGAGCTCGTACAACATCGGCCAGACGCGCGGCGTCGAGACCATGACGCTGACCAGCATCAACCTGCCGAGCCACACCCACGTGGCGACGCTCGCGGCGACGTCGACGCCGGCGACCCGGCAGCAGCCGGGCGCCGCGATGCTCGCCGCCGGCGGCGCCTACGGCACGGTCGCGAACACCACCGCGGCCGCGCCGACCCTGGCGTCGACCGGCGGCGGCCAGCCGCTGTCGATCCGGCAGCCGTCGCTCGCCATCAACTTCGTCATCGCCGCCGAAGGCATCTACCCGTCCCGGGCGTAGCCCGACGCGAGGAGCACACGTGGAAGGCTACATCGGACAGATCATGCTGGTCGGGTTCAACTTCAACCCGGTCAACTGGATGTACTGCAACGGCGCGGTGCTCGCGATACAGCAGTACCAGGCGCTGTTCTCGCTGATCGGCACGACCTACGGCGGCAACGGCCAGACCACCTTCGCGCTGCCCGATCTGCGCGGCCGCGCGCCGCTCGGCTACGGCCAGGGCCCGGGGCTGACCGACTACCGCATCGGCAGCGTCTTCGGCACCGAGACCGTCAACGTCACCACCGCCAACATGCCGTCCCACACCCATACCGCCCAGCTCGCGGCGACGTCGATCCCGGCGACGCAGACCAGCCCCGGCGGCGCGCTGCTCGCCGCCGGCGGCGCCTACGCCACCGGCGTCGCCGCCGACGGCCAGCTCGCCGGCGTCACCGTCGCCAGCACCGGCGGCTCGCAGCCGGTCGGCGTGATCCAGCCGTCGCTGGCCCTCAACTTCGTCATCTGCGTCAACGGCCTCTTCCCGAGCCGGGGCTGACCATGCGCCGCCGCACCTTCATCGGCATGGTCACCGCCGGCGGCGCGCTCGCCGCGATCCCGCTGGCGCTGCGCCGCGGCGCGCAGCCCGCGCCGGGGCGGCCGCCGGGAGAGCCGGGCCGCCGCGTCGTCGACCGCGACGGCCACGTCTACGACGTCCACCCCGCCGCCGGCCGGATCGACTTCCTCGGCGCCGGCGCCGCGCCGCACGCGAGCGCCGAGGTCGTCAACCCGATGTCGCTCGCCGTCGACGGCGCCGGCCGGGTCCTGGTCCTGACCCAGGGCGCCGGCCTGCTCGCGTTCGATCGCCAGGGCCACGCCAACGGCGACGCCACCCCGGCGTGGCTCGCCGCCGATCGCTTCGGCGGCAGCGACGTCGTCGCGCGCGACGGCCGCCTCGCGATCGCCGCGGCGATGCGCCACCGCGTCGTCGTCACCGACGGCGGCGGCGCCGCGCCGGTCACGATCACCGACCTCGACGCGCCGGTCAGCGTCGCGCTCGGCGCCGACGGCCGCATCCACGTCGCCGATCGCGGCACCTGCACCGTCGCCGTCTACGCCGCCGACGGCGCCCCGCTCGCCCGGCTCGGCGGCTACGGCCGCGCTGACGGCCAGCTCGTGGCGCCGCGCTGCGTCCGCCTCGACGGCGACGGCAACGTCCACGTCGCCGATCTCGCCGCCGCGTGCGTCCACGTCTTCGACGCCCGCCACCGGTTCGTCGCGCGCCACCAGCCGACCCTGGCCGACGGCCGCCCCGCGGTCGCGCTGTGGCTGTCCGACCACCCGGACGGCACCGTCGTGCCGACCCTCGCCGCGCGCCCGGGGTGATCGTGACGCCGGATCTCGCCGCGCTCACCGCCGATCACTTCCGGCCCCTGCTCGACCAGGACTTCACGCTCGCGATCGACGGCGCCGCGCCGTGCGCCGCGCGCCTGGTCGAGGTCACCGAGGGCGCGCCGCTGCACCCGTCGCTGCCGCGGGCCCCGTTCTCGCTGATCCTGCAGACCACCGCGCCGCCGGTGCCGTGGCAGGGCCCCGTCGTCCTCGCCCACCCCGCGATCGGCGAGCTCGCGATCGTCGTCACCGCGGTCGCCCCCGGCCCCACCGGCCAGCGCTACCAGGCCGTGTTCGCGTAGCGCGGCCGCCATCGCCCCCTCATCGACCGTCGACAGGGCCGCTCGCCGCGCTCGGGACGTTCGCCGCCGCGGCGTGCGGGCCCTGCAGGCGGCGCTCGAAGGCCGCGCCGAGGGCGAGCGTGCGCGCGCCACCGACCAGCAGGACGCCCAGGCGATCGAGGTCGGCGGCGATCTCGGGATCGAGGATCGCGCCGTCGTCGCCGAACACCGTCGCCGCGCGCGCCACCGGGACCACCAGCGGACAGGCCAGCGCGCGCAGCGCCCGGACCATGAACTCCATCGAGTTGATCGCCTGGAGCGCGTGATCGCCGGCGCCGGTCGCCACCAGGCCGACCAGCTTGCCGTCGAGGTAGGGCTCGCCGCGCTCCGCCAGCACCTCGAGCCAGTCGATCGCGTTCTTGAACGTGCCGCTGATCGAGCCGTGGTAGAGCGGGCTGCTCCAGACCATCGCGGCACCGTCGCGGACCGCGGCGCACAGGCGCTCGATCGCCGGCGGGGGCGTCCGGCCGGGCCGGTACGGCGGCGCGTCGAGGTCGGCGACCGCGAAGCGCTCCGTCGCCGCGCCGGCGCCGCGCGCCGCCGCCAGCACCCGATCGAGCGCGGCCAGGCTGGTCGAGCGCGGCGCCAGCGAGCCGCCGAGCCCGACGATCCGCAGCCGCAGCGCCGCGGTCACGGCCCCGGCGTCAGGCGCGTTCGCAGACATAGATGAAGTCGCCGCAGGTCGGCGTCACCGGGCCGCCGAACCAGTCGCCGTGCACCGCGACGACGCGCAGCCCGACGTCGGCGAGCAGGCGTCGGGTGTGGGCGTCGTCGCAGTAGCGCAGCGCGATGCGACTGCGGTGGACCTCGCCGGTGGCGCGCACGACGCGGTGCTGGTCGACGTGGAGGATCGACGTCGTCGGATCGAAGCGGGTGATCGCGTGGGCGTCGACCCAGGCGCCGTCGGCGGTCTGGTAGCTGCGCTCCCAGTCGACGTGGCCGTCAGGCGACAGCACCCGCGCCGCCGGGTTCCGGTTCTCGAACACCAGGCCGCCGCCCGGGCGCAAGTGGCGATGGATCGCGGCGAGCACCGCCCGCTGATCGTCATCGGACAGGAAGGCCTGGAACGCGTGCCCGGTCATCAGCGCGAAGCCGAACTGCTCGTCGAGGGCGAGCGTCCGCGCGTCGGCCCGCAGGTACGTGATCGGCAGGCCCTCGGACTTGCGACGCGCCTCGGCCAGCATGGCCTCGACCACGTCGACGCCGACGCAGCGCAGCCCCAGCCGCGCCAGCGGGATGGTCAGCCGCCCGGTGCCGCACGCGACGTCGAGGACCGGCCCGCCGTAGTGCGCCGCGCGGGCCAGGAAGTAGTCCCCTTCCTCGTCGAGGGTGTTCTCGACGTCGTACGCCAGCGGGTCGGCGTACTCCTCCAGGTTCGAGTGATCGATCATCGTCGACGTGGGCTCCATCGCTCGCGGGTGCGTCATCGTGATCCGATCGGGCTCAGAAATCCATCCAGTAGTCGGCCTTGACCAGCACGACGTGCTCGCCGCGCTGCGCGGCCAGGTCGCCGAGGTCGGGCCCCAGCTCGAACACGCCGTCGGCGCCGAACGCGTCGCGGGCGTGGCTCCAGATCAGGAACAGCGACGACCCCGGGCGGTACTCCCAGCGCAGGACCACCGTGCTCTGCAGGCTGCCCCAGTCGAAGCTGGGATCGACGAAGTCGTAGTCGACGACGCCGTCGCCGTCGCGGTCGACCTCGACCACCGATCCCGCCGCGACCTCGGCGGGGCCGATCGCCGCGAAGCGGTCGGCGACGTCGGGCGCGTGCGCGTCGGCGACCTCGCGGTAGTCGCCGAAGCGCCCCGAGGTCAGGTACGGCCGGGCGTAGACCTGCAGGCTGACGCGCGGCGACCAGGTGTAGTCGGCGCGCACCGTCAGCGCCGCGGTCACCTGATCGAGCCGCCCGATCACGACGTGCGCGACGCCGCCAGCGTCGGCGACGGTGTCGACGTACTGCAGCGGCTCGTCTCGCACCGCCACCCGGCCACCCAGCTCGAGGCGCAGGTTGCTGGTCGGCGTCGCCGACAGCGACGGCGCCAGCGTGTACGACCAGCCGTCCACCGCCGGGGTCTGCGACGCGTACGCGCCGAGGAAGCCGCGCACGTGGCGGCGCGGATCGGTCTGGACCGCCGCCGACAGGTAGTAGGTGGGATCGACGCGCAGCAGCGGCCCGCCGCGGGTGATGTTGCGGTCCCAGCGCCCGACGAAGGTGTCGAGCCCGAGCGACGCCTGCCACAGGTTGGCGAACGTGACGTCGGCCTCGCCGCCCGCCGTCCAGGCATGGAGCCGCGGCTCGAAGTCGTGGATCGCCTGCACCGTCCCCGACAGGGTGTACGCCGAGATGGCGCCGTCGCCACCGCCGTCCCAGCGCACCGTCAACGCGTGCGTGGCGGCGTCGGCCAGCTGCAGGAAGCCGAGATCGTTGGGCTCGAAGCCGGGGCTGCTCAGCTGCGACCGCAGCTCGCCGGACCAGCCACCCGCGCCGCTGTGCTCGAGCGCGAGCGTCCCGCCCCAGCCGAGCAGCGCGGTGCGCGCCGGATCGACCGCGACGTGGGTGGCGTCGGGCCGCTGCCAGTAGCGCACGCTGCTCCGCTGGGTCCGCGCGATCGCCGCGGCGCTGCCGGCGACCCGGGTCCCGGCGACCAACCCGCTGAGCCGCCAGCTGCCGTCGCCGAAGCCGACCGCGCCGTCGACGCCGGCGACGTAGGCGTCGCGGTGCAGGAGCTCGAACGCGGGATCGTCGAGGCGGCGGTGCACGGTGGTGACGATGCCGCCGAGCGTCGTGTCCTCGCGGCCCAGGGTCTTGCGGACCCGCACGACGCCGAAGTTCGTCAACGGCTCGACCGGATCCTCACCGCGCGAACCGTCCTCGCGCACCACCCGGGCGCGCTCGGGCGCGCCGACCGCGTCGAGCACGCCGATCGACCAGCCACTCGCGGTCCGCCCGCTGAGCTTGGCCGCGCCCAGGATCGTGCTGGCGTCGGGGGCCTCGGCGGCGACCGCGTCGGGCCCCGGCTCGCCGTGCGGCGCGGCGCCGATCCGCCGGCTGTAGAACAGCGTCTCGTCGCCGGCCAGCGTGGCGTCGAACAGCTCGGCGGCCTCCTGGAACAGGGCCCGCCGCTCCGGGAAGAACAGCTCGCTGTCGGTGAGGTTGATCTCCGACGGATCGGCCTCGACCTGTCCGAAGTCGGGGTTGATCGCGGCGGTCAGGACCAGGCCGGCGCCCAGGCCGTAGCGCGCGTCGGCGCCCACCGACCAGCGCGGCCCGAGGTCGTCGCGCAGCGCGGGATCGACGTCGCGCAGCTCGCCACCGAGGACCGCGTACGGGCGGAGCTCGAGGTCGCGGGGCGCCCGCAGCGCACGCAGCCCGGCCAGCCGGCCGTAGCGGCTCACCAGCCGGCGGTCGGTGTGCGGCGACGGCGACCACACCGACTCCTCGCCGGTGCGGGCCAGCACCCGCGTCACCTGCATGCCCCACTCCTGGTCGCGGGCGGCGAAGCGCAGCTGGCTGAGCGGGATGCGCAGCTCGGCGGTCCAGCCGTCGTCGCCGCGGCGCACCGCCGACTCCCAGACCGCGTCCCAGCCGTCGTCGACCTGCCGGTCGTCGACGATCTTGTAGTCGCGCTGCACCCCGGCCGCGCTGATCGCGAAGACGAAGCTGGTGCGACGGTCGCCCAGCGAGTCGATGCCGACGCTGAGCCAGTCCGACGTCGAGTCCTCGTCGCGCCGGGTCAGCAGCGCCCGGATCTGGTCGGGGTGGGCGTCGTGGGCGGTGATGCCGACGTAGACCGCGTCCTGGTCGTAGACCACGCGGACCTCGGTCGGCTCGGTCGGGACGCCGTCGTCGGCCGGGTAGCGGACGTGGAAGTCGCGGCCGACCGCGACCTCGGTCCAGGCGCCGTCGTCGAGCGCGCCGTCGATGACCGGCCGCGACGCGACGCGGACGGCCTCGAGCATCGGCGTGGCGCCGGCGGCGCCGGCGGCGGTCAGCAGGGCGGCGGTCGCCGCGCCCAGGGCGACGACTCGGCGGCGCAGCGGCGACGTCATCGGCGCACGCTGACGGTGAGGCCCTGCGCGGTGGTCAGCATCACCGTGAAGAAGTCGTCGCTGTTGCAGACGACGTGGTTGTAGGTCCGGACCCCGATCACCGCG
This sequence comes from Kofleriaceae bacterium, assembly GCA_020633495.1. Classification (GTDB taxonomy): domain Bacteria; phylum Myxococcota_A; class Polyangia; order Haliangiales; family Haliangiaceae; genus WYBA01. The sequence goes on from JACKDR010000010.1 coordinate 256,529, forward strand.
GCGCGCAGCTCGTCGTCCTCGATCTCGCGATCGAGGACGTGACCGAACGCGAACGCGTCGTCGGCGATCAGCAGCCCACCCGGGCGCAGGTGACCGTGGGCCCACTTGAGGTAGCGCGGGTAGCTCCGCTTGTCGGCGTCGATCACGACGAGGTCGACCGGATCGTCGCCGAGCTGGTCGAGCACCTCCGCGGCGTCACCGGCGCGGACCTCGACCCGCTCGCCGAGGCCGAGCCGGGCCAGGTTGTCGCGCGCCAGCGCGGCGAAGGTCGGATCGCGCTCGATCGTGATCAGGCGACCGTCGGCCGGCAGCGCGCGCGCCAGGTACGCGGTCGAGAACCCGACCAGCGTCCCGATCTCGACGACGCGGCGCGGCCGATGGATCATCACCAGCAGCTGCAACAGCCGCCCGACGTCGGGATCGACGTGGATCGCGGGGATGTCGCCCCGTCGCTCGCAGTCCTCGAGGACGACCCGCAGGTCGTCGGGGAGCGGCTGCACCACCGCCTCGGCGTAGCCGCGGCGCATCTCGTCGTTCATGGCTCGTCTCCTCGGGCGCGATGCCGCGCCCACACCTCGGCGATCGCGTGTACGGTGCGCTCGTCGCCGAGGGCGGCGGCGAGCGACCGGACGGCGTCGCGGACCTCGTCGACCGCGCCGTGTCGCTGATCGGCGTCGCCGGCCAGCGCGGGTAGCGCCTCGGCCGCGACCTCGCGCCCTCGCAGCACCACGCGCGCGAGCTCCAGCAGCTCGTCGCACGCCGCCGCGCCGCCGCAGACCAGCGACAGCGACAGCGAGTCGGCCTCCGCGACCCCCCAGTGGGGCCACAGGAGCGGGATGTACAGCAGGTCGCCCGGCCGCAGCTCGATCTCGACGTAGCCGTCCTCCGGTGGCACGACGGCGCCCACGCCGGGCCGGCCCAGCATGCGGGCGCGGCGCTGCGCCGCCGGCACGACCTCGGCGGGCCACAGCCGCCACACCTTGACGCCCTCGCACTGCAGCACGAAGTTGTCGCTGTGGTCGAAGTGGCAGCCGATCGAGCCCGGACCGGTGGTGCGGACCGAGTCGAACCACAGCGAGCCGACGCCGAAGTGCTCGCGCAGGGCGCGGGCCCGCCGCCGCGGCGCCGCGACGAAGCGATCGACGTTCTCGACGAACGCGACCTCGCCGGCGCGCTCGCGGACCGCGTCGGGATCGGCGGCGCGCGCCGCGGCCAGCGCGGCGTCGAACGCGGCGCGGTCCCAGGCGAAGTCACGCAGCTGGCCGGCGCCGCCGGGCACGTGCAGCGGCCGACGCCGCCAGACGTCGCGGAAGAAGGCCGTGGACGGCACGTCGATCATGCGGACAGCTCCTGCGGCGCGGCGGCGGACGCGCCGAGCTCGGTGTGGTGCGAGATGAAGAAGACCGCACGGTCGGCGGCCAGCTCGCGCAGCGTGTCGAGGAACGGCCCCTGCCAGCTCGGCTGCAGCGACGACTCGCACTCGTCGACGACCAGCAGCCGCACGCTCGGCTGCCAGTGATAGAGCAACCGCAGGCACGACAGGATCACCTTCTCGCCTCGCGACAGCTGGCGGTAGCTGGTCCACTTGTCCTCGACGTGGCCGATGGCGTCGATCCAGAAGCCGACCAGGGACGGCGACAGGACCGCGCCCGCGGTGCCGGCGATCCGCGCCACCAGCTGGTCGCGCGACGGCGGCGCCTCGGCGTCGCCCGAGATCAGCGCCTCGACGCCGTCCATGTAGCCGAAGATCACCGGCTCCTCGCCCAGCACCATCGTGCGTCCGAGCACGTCGTCCCGCAGGCCCGCGATCGCGGCCTGATCGTCGTACTCGTCGGCGTAGCCGCAGCACGCGTCGACCAGGGTCGACTTGCCCGAGCCGTTGCGTCCGACGATCTGGTAGATCCCCGGGTCGCCGCCGACCACGACCGTGGTGCCGTCGAAGAGCGTGACCTCGACCGGCCCGTCGGGCGCGGGCTCGCCGCTGGGCACGACCGGACCGCCGGCGCCCTCGGCGTCGAGCAGCCGCGCGGTGGCGAGCTCGCGGTAGCTGCGCTCCTCGATGATCAGCGTCTTGCGGCGTTGCAGCTGCGAGTTGGCGTTGTTGATGTTGGTGATCATCGTGCTGAGCACGTAGATCTCGCCGATCGTCAGGCCCTGGACCGCGCCGGCGATGATCGCCATGCCGACGCCGATCACGTACGGGCCGTCCTCGAACAGCCCGATCAGGAACTCGCGCCGCACGACCACGCGCTGGTGGAAGCGCAGGGCGCGGGCCAGGCGGACCGGGATCCACCGCCGCAGGCCGGCGCGGCGATCGAAGTCGGCGCGCTGGCGCCAGTTGAGCTCGATCTCCTTGTTGCCGCGGAAGTAGTCCTTGAGCCAGGTCGCGGCCGCTTCCTTCTCGTTGGCGATCTGCTGGGTGGCCTCGCGGTACTGGTCGGCGAGGAAGCGGGCCGACAGGTGCGCGGTGCCGAAGATCACCGGCACCGCGAGCAGGACCACGAACAGCCGGTAGTAGACGGCGTACCCGACGAAGGCCACCAGCGCGATCGCGATCTGTGCCGATTGCAGGGGGATCTCGAGGCGCAGGTACTGGATCCGCGGCAGGTAGCTGGTCAGCAGCTGGTAGTAGTAGTCGGCGCGGTCGCGGAACCGGTTGACCACCCGGCGTGGCACGTAGCGCGCCCAGAACGCACCGGTGTCGTCGGCCGCCCAGCCCGAGCGCAGGTAGGCCCGGACGTTGACCAGCTGGGTCGTCACCAGCTCGAGCACGCTGAACCCGGCGACCAGTGCGATCACCACGTGCAGCGAATCGCGCACGGTGATCCGGTCGAGCGCGGCGCCGCGCATCGACAGGCCGACCAGGATCAGCGCGAACTCGAGCGCGATCAGGGCACCGGCGATGACGATCCGGCGGCGGACGGGGGGGAGATCGAGCTGCACGGGGAGCCTCCTAGAGCCGCGCCTCGAGGCCGTGGTCGAGGCGCCAGGTCGCGCCGTGGCCGGCGGGGCCCAGCTCGGCGAGCGCACACACCGCGCGATGGACCGCGACCAGCGGGACCAGGTCCGGGAACGCCGCGCCGGGGCGACGGCGCGCCACCAGCGCGCGGCGCACGGTCCGCTGCTGCGCCGCGGTCAAGGTCGCGGCGCGGTCGGCGCCGAGCCCGGCCGCGATCTCGGCGTCGAGGTGAGCGAGGTTGTCGGGGGTCGCCAGCGACCCGAGCACGAGGGACGCGACCCGGTGGTGGGTGTCGGCGAGGGTCCGCGCCAGGTGCCGGACCAGGCCGACAAGCGCCAGCTTGCTGGCCCCGTAGGCGGCGAGCTCGGGCTCCGGGTCGCACGCCGACAGCGTGCCGAAGAAGACGTGGGTGACCTCGGCGTCGTCGAGCCGCCGCGCCAGGGCGCGACTCAGCGCGCACGGCACCACCGCGTTGACCCGCACGTGTCGGTCGAGCTCGTCGACGGCGACCTCGCCGTCGGGATCCGGCTCGCAGCGGACCGCGCTGTGGACCACCAGGTCGGGTCGTCCCCACGCGGCCAGCTCGGCGGCGAGGTCGTCGACCAGCGCGGGCTCGCCGAGGTCGCGGCGCAGCTCGTGGTAGCCGGCGACGCCGGCGAGGTCGTCGCGCGCGCCGCGCTGGACGGCGCAGACCCGGTGGCCGTCGCCGAGGAAGCGATCGCACAGCGCGCGGCCCAGGCCCCGCGTCGCGCCGGTGACGACGACGTTCACGACACGCTCCCGCCGTCCGGGTGGCGCTCGAGCCAGGCCGTGGCCCGGAGTCGCGCCACGGTCCCGGCGTCGGTCAGGAACCGCACGTACGCGTCGCGCGCGGCGGCCGGCGCGGCGCCGGCCAGGGCGGCCAGCTCGGTGGCGAGCTGGGCGCCACCGAGGCGGCCGAGCATGTACGCGACCAGGCCCTCGCCATGGACCATGCCGGCGTCGGCGTGGTCGACGAAGTCGCCGAGGTCGCCGCCCGCGGTACGGGTCACGGCGTCCACGCGCTGGATCAGCGACGCCGGCGTCACCTCGTCGAGCTCGGCGATCGCCAGCTCGCAGCGCGCCACCAGCACCGCGCGCGCGACGCCGGCGCGCAGCGCGGCGGTCTTGGCCGCGGCCTCACGGTCGAGCGCGGCGAGGCGCCCCTCGCCGCCGAGGTCGGAGGCGGCGGCGAGGCGCGCGCGGCAGCCGGGCTCGCGCGACCAGGCCTCGGCCAGGTAGCTGGCGAGCTCGCGGCGCACGGGCGCCACCGCCGCCAGCCCGCCGAGGTTGGCGTAGGGCGAGCGCAGCAGCGCGTGCTGCAGCGCGTGGCCGAGCTCGTGGAACAGCGAGTAGACGTCTTGCAGGGTGAGCCGCGCCGCCGCGCCGCCGCCACCGTCGAAGTTGCACCAGACCACGGCGACGCCGCCGCCGTGGCCGATCGTGTGGCTGCGGGCCACCCCGGCGCCGACCACGACGTGGACGTCACCGGCGTCGACGCCGCCGACGCGGAGCCGCAACAGCTGGCGCCCGGCCCCGGGCTCGACCCCGGCCACGGTGACGTCGAGCGACGCCACCGCCGCCGCGAACGCACCCAGCGCGTCCTCGATCCGGATCACCGCGGGACCCGAGGGCGGCGACGCCACCGGCGCGCTGGCGCGCAGCGCCGACCGGGCGTCGTCGAACAGGCGCGCCGCGGCGCGCCGCTCGCTCCCCGTCAGCGGCGGCGGCGACCCGACGAGGGCGCGGCGCCGCCGGGCCGCGACCATCGCGCGCGCCAGCGCCACGAAGAGGTCGCGCGGCTGTCGCGCGGCGATCGCGGCGTCGAGCGCCGCGGTCGAGGTGGCCAGGACGTCGTCGATCGCGGCCAGCGCGACGCGACCGGCGGCGTCGAGGAACACGCCCTTGGCGCCGAGCTGCGCGCGCACGTCCGCCGCGCTGCGGATCGCCTCGACGTCGGTGGCGGCGGCGGCGACGTCCGCCGCGTAGATCGCGAGCCGGCGATCGAGCTCGGGGCAGCCGTAGAACCGTGCCAGGGCGCCAGCCCACGGCGGCTCGGCCGCGTCGCCGGCCTCGGCGGCCGCGTCGCCGGCCAGCGGCCGCTCGATGGCGAGCCGCAGGTGCCTGACCACGTCGAAGCCGAGCAAGACGGCGCGCAGCCCGGCGGCGTCGGCGGGGCGAGCCAGGACGCCGTCGATGGCGCCCCGTAGCTCGCTGGCGTGGCGGCACAGCAGGCGCGCCGCCTCGTCACCGTCACCGGGCAGCGCCGCGGTGAGGTGGGCGTGAGCCGCGGCCAGCCAGCCGGCGGCGTCGTCGAGCCTAGGCGACAACGACCCGCCCCTCGCGCGCGTGGTCGACGCTGGCCCGGGACCGGAACCGGAACTGGTACACGAAGCCCGCGTACGAGGTCGCCATCATGACGCCGCTCGGGGCGATGACCGGTGTCCCGTTGAGCCGGCGGTCGTGGTCGGGCTCGTCGACGACCTGGCTGGTCTCCCACACGAAGGCACCGGACGCCGCGTCGAGGCACAGCGCGTTGCCCGCGGCGGTCACGCAGACGACGTCGCCGGGGGGCGTCACGGTGAGCGAACCGTGGTCGAGCCCGTGACCGACCTCGCGGCTCCACCGCGGCGCGCCGGTCACCAGGTCGACCGCGAGGATCCGCCCCTGCTCGGTGCCGACGAACGCGACGCCGTCGCCGATCGCCGGGCTGGCCAGCAGCTTGCCGCCGGTCACGACCCGATGGCGGACCGACCGCGATCCCAGATCGATCAGCCACAGCTCGCCGGCGACCGACGCGGCGACGCAGGTCCGGGTCGCGTCGTCGACCGCCGGCGACGCCCGCAGCGTCGCCCCGGTGTCGAGCCGCCAGCGCCGGCGCCCACCGGGATCGAAGGCGTTGACGTGCTCGGCCGACGTCACGTAGACGTTGCCGTCGCCGTCGATCACGGGCGACGCGTAGGGATCCCGCGCCGCCTGCGGCGAGCCGATCGCGGCCGCCCACGGCGCCGGCAGCTCGGCGCGCCAGCGCAGCGCCCCGGTGGCGAGATCGAAGCCGAACAGCCGCTGCCCGAAGCTGGTGACGTACAGGGCACCGCGCGCGACGTCGACCGCCGGCGACCCGTAGATGGGCTGGTCGACCTCGGCGAGCCAGCGAACCTCGCCGAGCAGATCGAGCGCCGCGACGTGCCCGCCCTGCGACGCGATCACGAACTGGCGCGCGTCCTCGAGGTAGACCGGGGACGCGTACAGGGTCGCCGGGACGCGTCGCTGCCAGAACACGCGCGACAGATCGTCCTTGAACAGCCGCACGCAGCCCTCGTCGCTGACCACGAGGACGCCGACGCCGTCGACCACGACCGGCGTGGCGCTGACCGGGACGTCGACCTGCGCGCCGGTGTCCTCGACGGTGAACTGGATCCGACGGTACGCCGCGAGCGCGGGCTCGCGGCGCCAGCACACGTCGGCCGGCGCGCCCGCGCTCGTGCGCAGCGCCGGATGGTGGCGATACCACGCGGTCATGACCGTGCCGGCTCGCCCAGGCCGCCGCCCCAGACCTCGGAGACCTCGACCTTGTGGCCGCTGGGATCGAAGAAGTAGAACGAGCGCGATCCGTCGTACTCGATCAGCGCTTCGGGTGGATCGACGCGCACGCCGGCCTCGACGAGGTGGGCGCGCGCGGCCAGGAAGTCGCCGGTGATCAGCCCGAAATGGGTGATCCGGATGCCGGCGGCGCCGACCCGGGCCTTGGCCCGATCCTCGTGCAGCGACAGGAAGTAGCCGGCGACCCCGACGATCGCCCAGCGGCGACCGAGCCGGAGCCCGACCTGCCGCAGCTCGAAGCCGAAGTGGCGGCGATAGAACGCGAGGGACTCCTCGAGATCGCGGACCTCGAGCTGCATGTGATCGAAGCCGCGGAACTCGATCGGCGCGCTAGTAGCCGACATGGGGAGCCTCCAGGTAGTCGCGGTGCGCCGGCGCCAGCGTGGGCTCGAGCGCGGTGAGCGCCTCGGCGAAGCGCGGCGCGGTGGCGTGGCCGATCGCGCGCGCCTGCTTGTAGCCGACCAGGCACGCCGAGACGGCGGTGGGATCGATCTCGAGGATCTCCGCGAGCAGGCCGAGCGCGCCGTCGTGGTCGCCGAGGCGACCGCGAGCATGGGCCAGGCGGTAGGCGTGGAACAGCCGGTACGGCGCGCCCAGATCCAGGGCCCGCTCCAGCAGCTGCGCGACCGTCGCGTGATCGCCGGCCTTCTCGTAGACGTCGGCGAGCTCGCCGTAGCTGGGCGCCCACTCGGGATCCAGCTTGATCAGCGACAGCCCCATCTGCTTCGCGGCGTCGAGGTCGCGGTGGACGTACAGGTACTCCTTGAGCGACGACTCGAGGTAGGTCTTGAGCAGGTTGTGGGTGCCGGCGTCGTCGCACGCGGCGATCGCGGCCTTGGCGTCGTCGTGCGCCCGCTCCATCACCGCCCGGGTCTGCGCCGCGTCGCGGCGCTCCGCCGGGATCATCGCGTACGCGCGATACCAGGACGAGCGCGCCACCGGCGACACGCCCTGGCGGGCGGCGTCGAGCCCGGCCTTGACGAACCAGCGCAGCAGCGCCGCGTCGACCTCGCCGGTCTTGAGGTACCAGACGATCGCGTGCGCCGACGCGTCGAGGACCTCGTCGGCCGGGACCGCGCCGGCCTCGATCGCCTCGCGCATGCGCTGGAAGCATCCCGCCGAGTCGCGGCCGCCGTCGGCGCGGTTGCTGAGGATGAAGCTCGCCATCGCGACCTCGTAGCGCTGGCGGGCGTCGATCCGGTCGACGTCGATCGACGCCAGCACGTCGCCGGCGAGCCGGCAGCGGGCGACGCTCAACAGCGCGTTGGCGAGGTTGATGCGCTGCAGGGTCGTGGCGTGGTCGAGGTGGTCGATCAGCCAGCGCAGCGCCGCGACCGGCTCGGTCGTCGGGGTGCGCAGGGCCTCGACGTCGTCGTGGTCGAGCCCCTCGAAGCGGCAGACCTCCCACAGCACCGAGGGCTCGAAGACCTGGCTGAGGCCGTAGCCGTACTCGTCGAAGATCGCCCCCTCGAAGGAGTCGATCATCGCGCGCGAGACGATCGTCTGTTGGTCGACGCGGTCCGGCGCGACCGTCAGGCCGAGCACGGCGTCGGTGAAAGCGTTGGGGCGGTAGCTGTCGAGCAGGTGAGTGGACACCGGACGCTCCTGGGCTGGAAAAGAAGGGAGAGGACGGAGGTGTGGCCACACCTCCGTCCTCGCGACGGTTCAGCGCTTGGCCGGCTTCTCGGTCGCCTTCGCGCCCCGCGGACACATCACGAGCATCTGCAGCTCCTTGTCCACGTCGATCGCGAGGCCCTCGAGGAGCTCGTTGACCACCGGCTTGGTGGTGCTGAAGAAGACCTGGCACTTGCGGAAGAAGGCCGAGTTCTTGTTGGCGGCGGTGCTCTGGTAGCTGAACATGGGATGTCTCTCTTTCGTTTGGTTGGGGGGTTCACGCCCCGTCGTGCGTCACCTCGCGAGTTGCGGGCCCAGGGACGACACGACGTGGCAAAGCAAGAGTGCGAGGAGATCGGCCTCGACCTCGGTGGCAGGTCCGGCCTGTGGTGGCGCGACGCCGAACTCCATGAGATCGACGCCCAGCACGCGGTTACCGACGATCGCGGCCTCGATCAGGCGGAACAGGAGCGCCGGGTCGAGGCCGAGCGGCGCCGGGTATCCGGTCGCCCTCACCGTCGGCGCCGCCAGCACGTCGACGTCGATCGTGACGTAGACGTCCTGGTCGCAGGCGAGGCGCCGGATGATCGCGTCGACGCCAGCCGCGGCGATGTCGAGCACCGACAGCTGCGTGACGGCGTCGCGGCGCACCTGCTGCCAGCCGGCGTCGTTGGCGATGGGGACGCTGTGGTAGGGCGCGCCACCGACCTGGACCACCCGCATCGCGGGATCGAGCGCGAGCACGTGCGACACGAAGTTGGCGTGGGTGATCGGCTCGTGGTGACGGGGCCGGCCGCCGATCAGCTCGCCGCGCACCTGCAGGTCCAGGTGTTGATCGAACTGGATCAGCGTAAACGGGCGACCACCGCGGCGCTGGTACAGCGCCTTGACCACCGGATACGTCATCGCGTGGTCACCGCCGACCACGACCGGACGCGACGTCGCGGGCAGCGCGGCGACGATGGCCTCGACCGCGTCGAGCCAGGCGTCGAGGTCGCGGCGGCGCAGGTCGACGTCGCCGAGATCGACCACGGCCGGCCCGTCGAACGGGCGATGACCCCGGCCGTCGACGAGATCGCGGGGCTGCCCGCGATCGCCGACCAGGCGTCGGCTCGCGCGCCGCAACAGCTCGGGGCCGCTCGCGGTCCCCGGATACGACGCGCCCTCCGCCGAGCGGACGCCGAGAAAGGCGATCGCCGGGACCCCCGCGAGCTCGTCGCTCGTGGCCCGGGGGACCCCGAAGAACGGCGGCGCGTCGACCAGCGCGCGTAGCGAGTCGAGAAACCGCCGCTCGACGCGCTCGCTGTCGGCGTCGCGGGGCACCAGGATGCCTCGACTCGCCAGCTCGTAGCCGCAGAGCTGCCACAGCAGCCGCTCGCCGGAGGCGCGCGGCTCGTCGAGGTCGACCTCGAGGACCCGGGGCAGCGCGCGCTCGAGCTCGGGGTCGAGCGCGACGCGCTCGTTGGTGTACAGGTTGACCAGCGCGCGCCGGCCGTCCGCGTCGTCGACGATCCGCGTGAACGACGACATGCGCAGCGTCCGGGTCATGGCTGCTCCTCGTCGAGGACCAGCCCGCGCAGCAGCGCCGTCGCCAGCGCGGGCGCCACGCCAGGCAGCGCGAGCTCGCCCCGCACGACGTGGCTGATGAGGCGGCGGCGCAGGACGTGGTCGCGGAGGACGCGACGCAGATCGACAGGCTCGGGAGAGGTCTCGGACGACACGGATCGGGGCTCGCTCGGGTTGCGGCCGCGACATGAGCAAGCGATGTGCCGGCGACGATCGCCGGGGCCTTCCACGCGGTGCCGGGCGTTGCCGAGGAAGTCAGGCGGCGCGCCGCCCAGATCGCGACACACGTACCGGCACCGTGTCGGCGTGGCAGATCGCGGCATCGCGACGACGCGCGCGGCGCCCCGTGCGCGACCGCGCCCCGTGCGCGACCGCGATCACGACCGCGACCGCGACCGCGATCACGACCGCGATCACGAGCGCGACCGCGACCGCGACCGCGACCGCGACCGCGACCGCGACCGGGGCTCAGCCTTCGGCGTGACGATCGCCGCCGGGGTCGCGGAAGCCGTCGGGGTCGATCCCGAAGCGGCGACACCACCGGCGGATCTGGGTCGGCGCCTTGCCCATCGCGCGCGCGACCGCCGCCACGTTGCCGCGGCTCTCCTTGAGGCGCTCGGACAGCTGCGCTGGCAGCTCCGCAGGGTCGGCGCCGTCGGTGTCGACGTCGCCGGCGGCCGGGCCAGGCTCGAGGCGCAGGTGCTCGACGCGGATCTCGCTGTCGTCGCGCAGCACGACCGCGGAGTGCAGCGCCTGCTCCAGCTCGCGGACGTTGCGGGGATAGGGGTGCGCCAGCAGGCTGCTCACCGCGTCACGGCGCAGGCGGATCCGTGCGGCGCTCGCGGGCGCGACCCGGGACAGCAGGTTGGCGACGAGCACCCCGAGGTCGTCGAGGCGAGCCCGCAAGGGCGGTAGCTCGGCGGTGAACCCGGCGAGGCGGGCGTAGAGATCCTCGCGGAAGGCGCCGGCCTCGACGCGCCGGGTCAGGTGCTGGTGGCTGGCGGCCACGATGCGGACGTCGACCCGCATCGCCTCCGAGCTACCGAGGGGGCGGACCTCGCCCTCCTGCAGGACGCGCAGCAACGCCGCCTGGGCGTCCGGCGGCAGCTCGGCGATCTCGTCGAGGAAGAGCGTGCCACCGTGGGCGCGGCGCACCAGACCGTCGTGCGGATCGTTGGCGCCGGAGAAGGCGCCGCGCCGGTAGCCGAACAGCTCGCTCTCCAGCAGGCTGCGCGGCAGGGCGCCGCAGTTGACGGCGACGAACGGGCCGGCGCGCCCCGAGAGCTGGTGGATCGCCTGTGCCAGCAGCTCCTTGCCGGTGCCGGTCTCGCCGCGGATCACCACCGGCAGCCGCGACGCCGCCACCCGCGCCATCTGCGCGAAGTGCTGTTCCAGCGACGGCATCAGCGTCTGCAGCACCTCGGGTACGGCGCCGACCGACGTCGCGCCGGTCGGCACCGCGTAGCCTGGCGGAACCACGCTGTCCCGGAACAACAGAGTCGTGGAGCCCACCTGGAAGATGTCGCCGTCGATCAGCGTCCGCCGCGCGATCCGATCGCCGGCGATCGACGTGCCGTTGGTCGAGCCCAGGTCCTCGAGCCACCACGCGTGGTGCCCGCGGGCCAGGCGAGCGTGACGCCGCGACATCTGGCGGTCGGGCAGCCGTAGCGTCTGCGAGGTCCCGTCGGCGCCGCACGCCACGCCACGCTCGCCCCCGCGCTCCAGCGCCAGCTCGTCGAGCTGGTCGAGCGACACCCGGAGCGAGCCGGCCGCGGGACGCGCGTGCTCGATCAGCACGATCAGGCGCGCCCAGCGACGCGGACGAGGCGGCGGATCCGCGTCCTCGTCACCGACCTGGGTCGTGACGTCCCAGTCCGCGACACGGCGGTCGCCCGCATCGGCGACGCCCCGTTCGGGAGGCGCTCCAGCAACCGGCACGCCCCGGTTCTGCCACACCCACCACGGGAAGGCCCCCGGTCACGGGCCACCACCTTTGGCATTGTGTGGAAATTCCTCGCGCCCCCGGCGCCCGACGGCGACGCTCCGCGGCATCAGCCATCATCGATTTGACATCCATCGAATCGGCCAGTATCGTCCCCGGCATGTCGCCGCCCAGCCCCGACGACCCCATGCGCGCCCTGGTGACGCTCTTCAAGTGCCTCGCCGACCCGACCCGGCTGCGGATCATCGCGGCGATGGTCGACCGTGGCCGCTGCGGCCAGGACCTGGCCGCCGAGATCGGCGTCGCGCCGGCGACGATCTCGCACCACCTGCGGGTCCTGGGCGACGCCGGGCTGCTGGTCGAGGACCGCCAGCCGCCGTACACGTTCTACCAGGTCGACCTCACCCGGCTGCAGGACGCCGTCAAGGCGGTGTCGACCCCGGGGCGGGTCCGCGAGCTCGGCACCGCCGCCGCCGTCGACGACAAGACCCGCGGCGTGCTGCGGGCGTTCTTCGACGGCCCGCGGCTGATCTCGATCCCCGCCCAGCGCCGCAAGAAGGAGATCGTGCTCGAGGAGCTGCTGCGCCGGCTGCCCCGCCGCCGCGAGTACCGCGAGGCCGACCTCAACAAGTTCATCGAGGTCGCCCACGGCGACTTCTGCACCATCCGCCGCGAGTGGATCATGGGCGGCTACATGGAGCGCGAGGACGGCGTCTACCGGCTCGCGGCCCGCGGCCGCGCCGTCCTCGACACCTGACCACCCCGCTCGCCTCGACTCGCCATCGAAAGGCCCCTGCCATGCTCCACGGATCGTGTCTGTGCGGCGCCGTCCGCTTCGACGTCGCCGGCGACCTCAAGCCGCCCGACGCCTGCCACTGCACCCAGTGCCGCAAGTCCTCCGGGCACTACTTCTCGTCCACCGACGTCGCGCGCACGGCGCTCACCGTGCACGGCGCCGAGCACGTCACCTGGTACCGCTCCTCGGAGAAGGTGCAGCGCGGCTTCTGCGCGACCTGCGGCTCGTCGCTGTTCTGGGATCCGATCGGCAACGAGCGCATCGGCATCGCCATGGGCGCGTTCGACGGCCCCACCGGCACGCGCCAGTACATCCACATCCACGTCGCCACCAAGGGCGACTACTACGACATCGCCGACGGCCTGCCGCAGAACCCGCAATGAGCCGCGGCGGGCGACAGCCCGTCCCACCACGCGGCGACGCTGTCGCCCCAGCCGTGACCGGCCGCCGAGCCTCGCTCGTAGGCCTCGCCACCGTGCTCGATGGCGCGACGGAGCCCGCCGCCGAGCCCGCCGCCCTCGCGCATCCCGGTCAGCCCCTCGCCGACGACCGCACCGGCGCCGCCAGCGACGCCGAGCACGCTGCTCAACAGTTGGTTGCGCTGGGACTCCATCTCGAGCCGACCTTACCACTGACGGCCACGGCCGCCGCCGGCCAGATCAGCGCAGGTCCGGCAGACCGCGGCCGCGCTACTCGGCGAGATGACCGAACGGCCCCGTGTCGTCCGGCTCGTCGGCCCCCGCCAGGAACCGCGCGCGCAGGTCGCGGGTCAGCTCCGTCAGCGCGGCCGTGACCTCGGTGACCGTGGCTGCGTCGATGCGCCGCAGCGGCAAGGTCTGACCGACGCCGATCGCGCCGCGGTGCTCGAAGAAGTGCCCGATCGGCAAGTCGAAGCCAGCCGTGAGGGCGTCGAACGCTCGCAGCCGCGCGACCGGGCCGATCTTGACGCACAACAAGACCCACGGGCCGGCGCCGGCGCCGGGCTCCAGCCGTCGCACCCCGAGCGTGACGTCGGGCGCGACCCGCAGCGTCAGCAGCGCGCCGCCGTCGTGCTCGGCCAGCCGCTCGTGCGACGCCACCAGCCAGTCCCGCAGCTCGGCCCACGACGCGAACGACTCCATGGCCCCAGGATACCGCGGCGCCGCCCTGTGGCCGTGACCCCCGACCGGGCCCCCGGTCGGGCTCACGGTGCCATGTCCCTCGTCATCACGGCCGGTCTTGTGAAGCGCAGGACCGGCGACCGCGCGACATCACACTCCCACTCACGCCGCCCTCACGCTCCCACTCACGCGCCCGAACCTCACTTCCACGGGTAGCCAACGACCACCAGCGTCGAGAACCCCACGGGGTCCCACGATGGCGCCGTCTCGTGACAGACTATGTCCGTGGCTGGACGCAAGGCGGGATCGCACACCCAGACCGCGCGCGTGCTGCGCCTGCTCGACCGACTCACCGGACGTCGCACCGGTGTCCCGCTGCGCGATCTCTCCGACGAGCTCGGCGTCACCGAGCGCCAGCTCCGTCGCGACCTGCTCGCGCTCGAGGAGGCCGGGCACGACGTCGAGCTCGCGCCTCGCGACGGCCGCGCCACCGCGCGGCTGGTCAGCAGCTCCGGGCGGTCGATGTTCGTGACCCGACGCGAGCGCTACACCTTGCTCAGCATCCGGCGCGTCTTCGACATCCTGCGCGGCACGCCGTTCTACGAGGACGTCGAGAGCCTCTACGACAAGATCGCCGAGGGCTTCTCCGCCGCCGAGCGCGCCGAGCTCGGCCACTTCGGCGAGCGGTTCGCGTACGTCCCCGACGGCGGCACCAAGCCGTACACCGGCAAGGAAGAGGTGCTCGATGCCCTGCAGACCGGCGTCCTCAACCGCCGCCTGATCCGCTACGCCTACCGCGCCGCCACCGGCAAGCCCTCGCGCGGCGTCCTGGCCCCGTTCGCCATCGTCCTGTACCGCAACGGCCTCTACGCCGTCGGCCAGCGCCTCGGCGCCGACGTCCCGACCCCGCTGCCATCGCCGCTGCCATCGCTGCGCCCGTTCGTCTACGCCCTCGAGCGCTTCGAAGACGCCGCGGTCCTGCCGCGGCACCGCTTCGAGCTGCCCCCCGACGTCCACCTCGCCGACCTCTTCGAGGGCGCCTTCGGCATCTTCTTCAACGGCGAGCCGGTCCGGGTCGTGATCGACTTCTCCGCGACCCTCGCCGGCCGCGTCGCCGCGCGCGTCTGGCACCCCACCCAGCGCCTCACCAGGCGGCGCGGCGGCGGCGTTCGCCTCGAGATGCAGGTCGTCAACACGACCGAGGTCGTGCCGTGGGTGATGTCGTTCGGCCCGCACGCGCGGGTCGTCGAGCCGGCCGAGCTCGCCGCCCGGATCCGCGCCGAGCACCTGGCCGCCGCCGGGTAGCTCAGCGACGACCGTCGAGCCGGCCGAGCTGCTGACCGAGCTGCGCCTGCATCGCCTGCTGGTGCAGCCGCGCCACGCACTGCTGACACTGCTTCGGGTTGCCGAGCACGATCGCGATCAGCCAGATGCTCAGCCACAGGCCGAACGTCATCAGCGTGAGCACCAGGTGCAGCCCGTGGTTGGTCTTGCGCACCTCGTGCGGGGTCACCGCCTGGCACATCGGACAGGCGATCAGGCGGGTCTCGTAGACGGCCATGGTCGATGCCTCCTCAGTCGTAGGTGCCGACGAAGTCGATGCCGGCGTCGACGTGGCTCGACGCGTAGACCGTGTCGGACGTCGCGGTCGACCCGAACAGCAGGTTGCCGGCGATGCCCAGGGCCCAGCTGTCACTGACCCACCAGTTGTGCCCGACCGTGAACGACACGCCGAAGCCGGCGCCCGACGAGCCCAGCTCACCGACCCCGTCGGCGCTCACCGACTGCCACAGGGCCCCCACCGACGTGCGGGTGTAGAACTGCGGCGACCACCAGCGGTGCACGCCCAGCCCCAGCAGGTACGTGTCGATCCCCAGGCCGGTCGCGCTCGCGCCGTCGACCTGCACGTCGCTGTTGACCAGCGCCGTCGACTCGACGACCAGCGCGAGCCGCGGCGTCACGTGACCGCCGAGCACCAGCGTGCCGTGGCCACCGACGCCCGACGCGTCGGAGCCGCTGGCGTCGATGTGCTCGCTGAGGATCCCCATCCCGGTCGTGAGCTGCAGCAGGAACCCATCGTGGGTCCGGGCAGCCGGCGGCGGCGGCGGGGCCGCTTCGTCCGCGGCCGCGGGCCGCGCGGCCCCCACGACCAGCAACGGCAACAGCACAACTCGCTTCATCGGTCGGCTCCTTCCAGCTCGGGGCGCCGCCCATCGCTCCCCGATCCACCCGGACCCGGTCGCGGCGCCACGACCTCCACGGTGGCGCAGCCGCGTGACGGACTATGTCCCGGTCATCAGCGGGCCGAGATCTCGCGGTGAGGCCTTGGCCGCTCGGCTCGCTCCCGGTGCGGCTACAGCACGGCGTCTAGCTCGCCAGCAGACGCTCCACCGCCCTCAGGCTCTCCGCATCGTGGGCCAGCTCCTTGCGAGCGAACGCCTCGATGGCTTTCTCGTGGGCATATACGTAGGTGAAGAACGCCAGGTCCGAGCCTTCGGCGTGCTGCTTCAGGCGCAGGAACTTGTCCTGAAACGGCACGGTCGCATCCCGCACCAGCTTCATGGCCAGACGCCACGGCATCAAACCGAGCACGGCGCCCTCCGCGTACCCTCTTGCTGCCCAGCCTCTGGGCTCGACCACCTGCTGATGGGTGGCTTCCATGTAGTCCAGGTAGCGCTTCAGGGTCAGCTCTTCCAGCGCCTTCAGCGCCAGCCACTTCTTCTTGCGCGCTGGACTCCGGGCCAATCGGGCCGCGGTGGCAAATACCGCCCTGCCGTAGACCTCCGATTCGTGGATGCGCTGCAAGTCCGCCTGATACTCGGGATAGCTCATTGGTCGTCTCCCTCTGATCGATCGCGGTCCTGGGCGAGCTGGCGCAAGGCGCGCTCCAGGGCGCTGAAGTACGCCGCCGTGGCCTCCATGAACGGCATGTGGCCGACGCCGCGAAACACCGCGGCGCTGGCATCGGGCACCTCGCCGACGATCAGCAGCGTCTGGGTTGCCGGCACCACCGGATCGTGGGTGCCGGCGAGGACGTGGCAAGGAATGCCGATGTCACGCAGCCGGTGGCCGATCTCCAGCTTGCTGATGCCGTTGAACAGGTAGAACAGCGCCGTCGGATCCTGCCTGCGGGCATCGGCGCGGACGTTGTCCAGCATGCGCTGGCTGAGCGGGCTGGCACGAAACGCGCTGCGGTCGTGGGCCAGGAGCGTCGCAAACACGCGCCGCACGAGCGCGCTGCGTCGCGCGATCAGGATGTTCAGCGCGAACAGCGGCCTGGCCCATCTGCCGAGGCCCGCCAGCTTCAGCAGCTGGCCTTCGACGCCGCCCCATCGGCCCCTGTGGAAGGCGGCCACGCTGACGATGCCGATCACACCGGGCGCGCGGTGGATGGCCAGGTTCAAGGCACAGAACCCACCCGTGGAGTGCCCGACCACGATGGCCTTTCGGCCGTCCAGCAGCTGTTCCAGCGCGCCGTTCATCAAGCGGTAGAACCACTGCTCGTCCACCTGCCCCGGACCGAAGTCCGCCGGCACGGTGGAGGGATGATGAGCCGGCAGGCTCAGGGCATACCAGGCTCGGTGTTCCCGGAGGTCGGGCGGCACCGCATCGAGCCAGAAGTGCACCGACGCCAGCACGCCATGGATGAACACCACCGCGGGCTGTTCGGGCCGGGCCAGCTGTTCGTTCACCGCCAGGTAGGCCAGGCGGTGACCTTCCACGTCGACGAAGCCTTCCCTGACGTTCATGCTGCCACCTCGAATCGGCCACGTGTCGACGGGCAACGGCCTTGCCGTCACGCCACGGCGCGACACGATCGGCAGGCTAGCGAGGAACGTCCGGGACGTATTGAACGAAACAGCTACCGCTGGCGGGCGTGCTGCCAGGCGTGGAGCGCATCCCGGTACGTGAGGCCAAACGACTCCGAGAAGGCCCGGCTCATGTGCGCGAGGTCGCTGAACCCAGCCAGCATGGCCGCGTCGGTCGGCTTCTCCCCGTCCAGCAGGGCATCCATGGCCATTCGCAGCTTGAGCCACTTCTTGTAGCTGCGAGACGGGATCCCGGACTGCTCGACGAACCAGTGGGAGAACCGGCTCGGCGACAGGTTCACCAGGCGGGCCAGGGCGTCCCGATCCAGGTCGTTGCCGTCGCGAAGCTGCGCCGCGACCTCACGCGCCACGTCGGGGAACCGGTCGTCCGACACCGAGGCCGGCGCGGTGACGCGCAACAGCTCGGAGTCCAGCAACGCACGCAGATCCGTGGCGGCCGACAACGTGCCGAGCTCCGCGGGTAGCTGATGCTCGGACAACGCCACCCACCCCGCCGTCGAGCCATGCCCCAGCGACTCGAGCCGTGATGCCGACAACGGATCGAAGTAGATCGAGCAGACGAAGCCGGAGAACAGCTGGTGCGTGACCTTGGAGGATAGATACACCGCCTTCGAGCCGCGCCGCCCCGAATCCGCCGCCTCGAACTCGAGCGCCCCATCCAGGGCGACGGTGAGCTGTGACGCCCAGTGGCTGTGGGCCTTGTTGGGCCCCACCGGGCCGCGAAATATCGCGACGCTGTCGGAAAAGACGATGTCCCCTCGCCAGTCCTTCTCCATCGGCGCACTTCTTTGTCACGGTTGTTCGCGTGCGCTCGGCAGCCAGCGATGAACCTGGCCGAGCCAGCGATCATCGTACCGCCAGCGCACCGGTCTTGGCGCCCTCGCTGGTCCGCAGGGCGAGATCCGTGGCCAATCACAGGAAGAAGAACGCCGCGTTACTCGCGATCGAGGACCTCTCGCCGGAGATCAGCTCACACTCCAGCGGATGACGTTCAACTCCGGCGTCGGCAACGGTCGGGACCTGTACCTCCAGCTCGCCAACGGGAAGGACATCCCGCGCAACGGCAGCACCCAGCGAGATCCCGACCACGCCTCCCGAACCTCGGTGTTCCACGTTGCACGGGCGATCCATCTGCGTCAGAAGATCTTCGGCAAGAGCGCGAGGCACTATCGCCCATGAAGACACCACAGCGGCTCACCACCGTCGCCGGCTTCACGTGCCTCGTGGTCGTGATCTCCTGCAGCGCGGCCCCCGCACCCACGGCACCCACGCCCAGCCCGCCGGCCGGGAAGCAAGCCAGCCCCGAGGTCGAGCCCGCCTCCGACCCTGCCGCCGCCGTCGACGCTGACAGCGCTGACAGCGCTGACAGCGCTGACAGCACTGATACCACCGTCGACCTCGGTCCACTGCCAAGCCCAGAAGACCTCGAAGGTGCCGGAGACAATCCCCCTCCATCGACGCAAGGGGCAGTGTCGGGGACCACGTTCTGGGCCGGTCCGTCACCCGGGTACCAGCAAGGGCGCGCCCTGCACTTCGGCAGCGCGCACCCGCGGGACTGGCAGGGCGCCGCCGACGCCGAGTACTGGGCCCTCGAGGACGTGATCGTCTCGGCCACGCCACTCGACAAGGAGGTGCCTCGCGGCCCGGTTCCCGGGGCCAGTGACTGGCCCGAGGGCGGGAGCATGGAGTGCTACGACGGCCAGGACTGCGTGCCTCACGTTCTGGTCGTACGCGGCGATGAGCTCACGCTCGCGAACTTCCGCTCCTCGCCGATCTCGTGGAACGTCGTGCACCAAGGCCGAACGCGTCTGGAGATCGCGGTCGCGGCGCGGGACCCGGATGCGACTGTCGACCTCTCCGGGCTTGCCCGCGGCACGTTCAAGATCGTGGACGCCACGACCCAGACCCGCGTCGGTGGGCTCGTCCACGCCTCCCTCGACGACCATGTCACCGGCTCCACCCTCGGGAACTGTCGCTACAACCTCGACCTCGCACCGGGACGCTACAAGATCGTCGCCAGGAATCCCTACCTGATCCCGTTCGAAGCCGAGGCGACCGTCCGGCCCGGGATCATCACGCGGGTCAATCCGGTGTTCACGGCGGACAACCTGCGCGAGTAGCGCCCCTCGCCCTGCGCCATCCGCAAGCCTGGGTTCTTCTGACATCGGGTCTTCCGCTTGCCTCGCGAGCCGCTACTCGTCGAGCAGCTGGACGATGAACCCCTCGAACGTGGTCGCGACCACGCGCACCTCGCCCGCGTCGTGATCGGAGATCCAGACCGTGCCCTCCGAGTCGACCCCGACGGGATTGCCGGCAAGATCGACCGAGACCACCACCCAGCGTTCGGTGGGCGTCCAGCCATCCGCGCGAAACCGTGCCGTGACAGCGACCACCGACCACTCATCCTTGCTCATTGCCTCGGCGCGACTGACGCCGAGGATCGGCAGGCTCCCGACGATGCCGCCACCGTAGCGGACCAGGAACTCGCGGTAGTCGGGATCGAAGCGGACGCCGACACGCTCCTGAGCGTCATCGACCTCTTCCCGCGATCTCGCGCCGCCGAGGAGCACCGGCATCGAGGCAAACAGCTCGTCGAGGCGAGCGATGGTCTCCGGGGTCATCGGCCCGCTTCGCTATCTCGCACAACGGCCGTGGCCACCAGCGACAACGGCCTGACGAGCGGCATCCTCACCAGGCCGTCATCTTTGCGCATTGCTGGAGCATGGTACGACCTTCGAACTCGCGACCTTCAGGTCGGGAACTCAATTTCCACCGACGAAGACCTGCAGATACGAGGACTTAACCATCTCCTGGCGTCCCCTTGCGTCCCGTATCGTCCTCGAAACGTGGGAGTAGAGGTGGGAGTGAACGGGCCCGGATCCGGGGCCCGTTCTGTTTGCGCGCGCCTCTTCGGTCGAGCGCCGAGCGGGGCTTGTCGGCCGCGCTCACTCGCTCGCATCCGCGATGAACTCGTCCCAATCCGAGTACTCCAAGAACTCGGCCTCGAACGGTGGGTGGCTGGTTCTCTCCACGAGCACCCTGCCTGACTCCATCCACCGTGCGGCCCTCGTGAGGAGCGCAGCGAAGCTCGGAGCGACCAGCCGGCGCAGAGGATGGTCGCGATAGTAGGTGATCAGCTGCCCCGCCACACCGATGGCCGTGGGAGCGACGTCGACGCAGATGTGGTTTCCGGCGCCGTCCGAGGCGATCGGGAGCCAGCCCTCGCACCACCACGACTGCTGCACTCCGGGATCGGCTCCGACCTTGTCATCGAGTTGACGCGGGATGGCGCCGCTCCGCCGGAGCCGCGCCAGCATGGAGTGAGTCTCGACGATCTCGGACAGCCGGATGAGCGTGAACCCACCAAGCAACGCGCCGCTCTCGCCCGTCTGGCCCTCGTGTCTGCCCAACGACCGACGGAAAGCCACGGGGAATGTATGGCCAAGCGATCGTTCCGCCTGCCCGATACGTTCCTCGTCGGCTGGGGGCAAGAGGTCGCAAGATACGAGCGGAGCAAAGTGTTCGGCCCACGCATCGATCTTCTCCCACGCTCCGTTCACCGCGGCTTCCTCGTTGCTCATGTGAAGTCTCACGACGTTGTTCAGATAGCCGCGCGCGCGCTCCGGTTCATGCCAAGCACGGTCGCGCTCGTGCCACACGATCGCATGGCGCGACGGCCGACACGCTCCGGCCACCGCGTCACTCGACCTCCCCGCCAAACGTCAGCGTGTACCTCCGCATCCGGCTCTCCAGCGCCGCCAGCGCCGCGTCCGCGGCCTCCGCGAAGTCGCCCGCCTCCGCCAGGTCGTCGGCGCGGAGCAGCTCTGTCGTCGTGTCGTCCTTCAACGTCCGTGTCCTGTACGTCGTCCCGAGCGCCGCCAGCCCGCGCCGCGCAGCCTCGTAGCCGTCGGGGGCGCGTCCTTCCTCGACCAGGACCGTGCCGATCTGCCACCACGCCCGCGCGACCGCGAGCACGCGATGGCGCGACGCCCCGACATCGCCGGCGTCGATCAGGGTGACCGTCCCCACCGCGCTGATCCCACCGAACGACTGGCTGGACGTCACGACCGTGCGAACCACGGGGCGCGGCGCCCCTCCGCACGCCGCCACGATGCACAGCGCGACCAGCGCGCACCTCATCTGGCCACGGCGCCCTTCCCGCGCGGTCGCGGCGACACCCGCGCCAGCTCCCGCCCCTCGCCTCGGTAGTACACGAGGTGGAACCGCTGGCAGACGACCAGGACGGCGGCCTCCAGCTTCTCGGCGTGCGTGCCCTCGGTCCGTCCGTACACGTTGTCGAAGCAATCGTAGATCTCGTCCTCGAGCTCGTCGAGCCGTTCGTCCGCCTCGTAGTGGGCCGCCATGGCGTCGAATTCGCGCGTGCGCGCGACCATGTACGTCGTGTCCTCGGAACGAAGCAGGTTGATCGGCTGCGACTCCGCGAGCATCGACGTGAAGTCCGGCTCGCTGAAGCTGTTGGCTTCGCCGCGGACGTTGGGATGGGTATGCATCACGCCCACGAGCTCCTGCGTCCAGCCGACGTCGTGGTAGTCCGCCTCGAACGTCGTCCGGTCGGTCGCGTCGCCACGGCGGACGGCGTAGGTGCCATCGTAGTTGCGGACGATGTTGCCACCCTGCTCGAGCGGCTGACCGTCGACGAACGAGTCCTGCCAGGCGCCGTCGAGCCCGTCCGCCACGGCCTGCGGCAAGATGACCTTGCTGGGAGAGTGACCCTCGCGGATCGAGCCACTGGCAACCTGCGCGAAGCCCGGGTCCCGGTCTGGCTGGTTCCGCCTGCTCGCGGCCTGCGCCGCGCGAGCCGGAGCCGCCTGCTTCACCGGCGCCAGGAGTCCCTCGAGCTCGAGCGCCGAGTCCGCCGACGCGGAACTGACCTCGTTGGTGTCGGCGGGCGACGCCAGCGGCTGCTCACGCTCGATCCCGAACGCGCCCATGAAGGCATCGTCGGGCTCCCAGCTCGCGCGGCCAGCAGGGTCGGGATCGCGATCAAGAACGGAACCGTCCTCGTGTGGCCAGTGCCAGGACGCGTCCCCTCCCTCGCCGCAACCATCATCACACCACCGGCTACTTGTGGCCACGCCGGCACCGAGTGCGCTCGTGGTGCCTCCGCTCGCGACCGTCGTGGCCGCGGCCGATCCTTCCTCGAATCTGGACATCGGTAACTGTCCAGATCCATCGGCCGATCACCGCCTCGGTTGCGTGCCATCACAACGCGCCCACGGATGACCTGCGATGCAGTTCGACCTGAGCCATCGGGATGACCAGCGGTCGGGGCGCGCCGGACAAGAAGAAGGCCGGCCGAGCTGTCGCTCGAACCGGCCGGCTTCGTTCAGCTATCCTGGGAGCGGGGTACGAGATTCGAACTCGCGACCTTCAGAATCTCCGCCCCACCTCCGACACCATTGAACTTTCTCAATTATCACGGCCAACTAGCGTTTCCGCGCAACTCGTTGAGGCTGCACCATCACAATGAGCCGCCGATCGTTCACTTCCCTCCGTCGAGGCCCAGAAGTTCCACGAGGTCGTCATCGACCAACTTGCTGGCTCGTGAGGAGATCTCACCGACCTTGAGCTCCAACAGCGCATCCCCCACTCCCAGAGTCTGGATCTCCATGAGCAGAACACGGCACTCCTTCGAGTTTGGAAACAACCACGGCGGAAGAGTCGCGCAGCGTCGCAGGCTCTGACTCAA
>JACKDR010000011.1 GCA_020633495.1 Kofleriaceae bacterium
ACCGACCGGGGTTGCCTGCGCACACCTCGCGCCGCCGCACCGGGGCAGGAGACGCGAAGCTGTGCCTGGGCGCCGCTCGGGACCAGTCCGCACCAGGTCGCGCCACGCCGCGACGGCGCGCGCCCAGCGGGCGCACGCGGGCCGAGAGTTCGCCCCCTGTCACGCGCGCGGAGGTTCGGCCACGACGACGCTGGCGAAGCGGCGCAGCCAGTACGTCCCGGGCGGGAACACCACGGACAGGCCGGCCAACCACGCCGCCCGCGCCGCGCGATACGCCTCGATGAACGCGCGGTTGCGCTGCAGCGCCTCAAGCCGAGCCCACACGCTGCGCGCGGCCACCCGCGGGCGCAAGCCGCGCCCAGGCTCGCGGCTCGTCGGACGGCTCCGCCAGTCCTGCTGCAGCACGCCGCGACGCCCGAGCACGCCGCGCCCTGCACGCCGACGCTCGGACGCCAGGCGGTCCTCCTCGGCCGTCACGCGCTCTCGCAGCGCGCTCAGGAAGCCGTCGACGTCCGCGATGTCCGGCGGCAGGCCGAGCTCGAGCGTGACCTCCGCCGGCATCGACCCGCCGGCGCGGAAGAACTGCTTCGGCCGCCGCACCACGATCGTCTTCCGGTTCAACAGCGCCGCGAGCCCGTGCACGCCGGGCCAGTGATGCGCGCGCTCCACTAGGCCCGCCTTCACCGGATTGGTCGCCACGTACACCAGCTTGTCGAGCACGTCGTCGATCTCGACGAGTTGCACCAGGCACGGCGGCTCGCTGGACCACAGGTTCTCGCGCCGGCTGCGGTGCGCGTTCTGCGCCTTCGCTAGCATCTTGTGGAAGTGCTCCATGAACTCGATGGCGCGCCCGTCGCGGTCGTACACGACCGTGTGGTGGTGGTTCGACATCACCACCGGCAGCACGATGCGCACGTCGTACCGGTTCGCCGCCTCGGCCAGGCAGTAGAGGAACGTCTCGTTGGTGACCTTGTCGGGCCGCAGCAGCAGCTGTCGCTGCGTGCAGCGTCGCGTGAGCATGTAGGTCCGGCCAGGGAGCACTTCACGGGGCAACGACATCGCGAGTCGCATCAGCACGACGTGTGCCGCAGACAACACCGCGAAACTTCATGCCTCGCGTCCGATGTCCGGTCGCGAACGTCCACCGGTCGGACACGCCGTCCGGATACTGTCCGTCCTGATTTCCGACGTCCGGTTGCCGCCCATGCGCGCGGTGCGGTGAAGTCAACCCCGGTACGGCTCACGGCGGCGCCCAATCAACCCTGGGCGGCTCGCGACCAGATCAACCCCGGTACGACTCACGGTTGGTGCCGCGCGCGCGGTCCGGCTCGGGACCAGATCAACCCGGGCGGCTCGCGACCCAATCCCGGTGACGTTCCCGGTCGCATACCTCAACCCCGGTGCGCCCTCCCGGTCGCATACCTCAACCCCGGTGCTCCGCTGGAATCAACCCCGGTGCGGCTCACGGCGTTGCTCACGGCGCGCGCTCGAGGTCCTGGCGGGCGAGGTCGAGGGCGACGGCGAGCTGGATGCGGCCGGAGCGGCTGAGGTCGCGTGCGTAGTCGACGAGCGAGAGGGGCTCGACGATCGGCTCGACCTCCGGGTCGGTCCGGTCGAGCTCGACCGAGATCAGGGCCGTGTCGTCGACCAGCACGAGGTAGAGGTCCTCGCCCTGATCGGGCGTCACGGCGAGGACGCAGGCGGTACGGAGCGTGGGGCAGACGGTCCGGACGGCGTCGAGGAGCCGCCCCTGCTCCGGGTCCGAGCGCAGCGCGTCGCGCGACCGGACGAGCGCCGCCCGGAGCTCGGCCTCGGTTCGGCTCCCGATCAGCGGGATCGGGCGGAGCTCGGGGTCGCGGCGCGTCATGTCGGTCCTGCTCCACGCGCGACGTTCGGCACGTCGCGATCGGGCGGCATCCGGGCGACGGTCGTCAAGCGGGGGCACCTGGCAAAGGTCCGGCTGCTGGCAAGGCGAGGTCCGCCGGGCGGAGCCTCGCGGCGCGCGCCACGTCACCGCCCCGGCGCGACGGCAGCACGCGAGCTCGACCTCGCTGTGGGCGCTCGCGCATCAACCCCGGTCGCGGCCGGCACGGCAACCCCGGTCGCGGCCGGCACGGCAGCAGCCCCGGTCGCGGCCGACGCGGCGATCGGCCCTTCAGGGCGGCGCGCGCGGTATCGTGGAGGGCGATGAGCTATCGCAGCACCCTGCACGATCGCCCCTGGTGGTACGGCCGGAACACGATGCCCGCCACGCTCGACACGGTGGTGGACGAGATCGACGCGGACGTCAACGCGGTGGCCAAGGCGAACCGGATGCTGCGCGACCAGGTACGCCAGCTGTCGACGGTGGTCGTGGTCCTGCTCGAGCAACTCGAGGCGCGGGGCGTCGTCGATCTGGGCGAGCTGCAGGCCGCGGTCGAGGACGCGCTCCGGCCGCCGGCGGCCGCCGCTGACGGCTCCGTGCCGGCGCGCATGGTGACGTGCGCGAAGTGCGGGGCCGAGGTGCCGTCGAACCAGACCACGATCACCGACAAGCTCGGTGAGGTCTGCGACGCGTGCTTCGACGCCACGGCGTAGAGCGCGCCGGACGTCGGGGCCAGCGAGGTCGCGCCGGGCGGTGCGCAGACGCGACGACCGCGGGCACGCGGTAGTCGTGACGCGGGCGACGCGGCGCCGGCGGGCGGCCTCCGGCGCGGGCATGCAGAGGCCGCCTCCCGCGGCGACGGCCGCCGGTGACGACAGCATCGCGCCGATCGCGTGGTTGTCGAGGGTTGCGATGCCGTGGTGTTTCGACGCAGGACATGACGCCCGATGCGGCATGTGTTCGCGCGAAGCGGCGGCAGCGGTGGGTCAGCGCGTGTTCGTGTGCGCGGGGTGACGGCGTCCGGCAACGAGCGCAAGGCTGGTGCGCATGAACGAGCGCAGTCATCGGATCCGGTTCGTTGGGCTCGGGCTCGGGCTCGCCCTCGGGCTCTCGCTGCCCGCCTGCGTGGACGACGACGGCGTCCACCTGGCGACGCGCGAGGACGCGATCACGCACGGCACGCCCGCCTCGGCCGGGCAGTTCCCGACGGTGGTGGCGATCCTCAACACCGGGCTGTGCACGGGCACGCTGGTGGCACCGGACATCGTCCTGACCGCCGCCCACTGCGTCAGCCCGGCGACGTTGCAGCTGGCCAACCAGGCCGCGGTCACGTCGCACACGACGGTGCGGCTCGACGATCTGGCGCTGCAGTCCGGCGGCACCGGCCGCAACATCGCCGCGGCCAACACGATGTTCGTGTCGACCTTCAACGAGCCGGGCGATCCGGACATCGGCCTGATCTTCCTGTCGGAGCAGGTCACCGACCGCGCCCCCGCGACGATCAACATGGATCGCGTCGCGTTCGGCACCAAGAACATCGACATCGTCGGCTACGGCGAGACCGAGACCGGCTCGTACGGCACGCTGCTGTACGCGACCAACCGGCCACAGACCGGGTGCGCGCAGTACGGCGTCAACGGCGGCAACTTCATCTGCGAGGACATGCGCAGCGGCGCCGGCATCTGCTCCGGCGACAGCGGCGGCCCGGCGTTCGCCAGCTTCGACGGCCAGCAGCGGGTCGTCGGCATCACCTCGTTCGGCGACACCAGCTGCACCCAGCTCGGCGCTCACTTCCGCACCGATAGCGCCGCGGCCCGCGCCTACCTGCAGGCCAACGCGCCGCAGCTCTTGTGCCGCGCCGACGGCGCGTGCGACACCGCGTGCACCGACGCGTCCCCGGATCCCGACTGCGTGCCGGCGTGCACCGGCCCGGCCGACTGC
Organism: Kofleriaceae bacterium; assembly: GCA_020633495.1. Taxonomy (GTDB): domain Bacteria; phylum Myxococcota_A; class Polyangia; order Haliangiales; family Haliangiaceae; genus WYBA01. The sequence continues at coordinate 3,806 of JACKDR010000011.1, forward strand.
GGCGACGACGAGGTGTGCGGCACCGACGGCACCTGCCAGCCGGCGCCGTTCACCCCCGGCGGCGCCGGCAGCGTGTGCGGCAGCGGCGACGACTGCGCGTCCGGGATGTGCGCGGCGTCGGGCGACGTCCAGGTCTGCGTCGACAGCTGCGATCCGAACGCGGCCGACGCGTGCGGCGACGGCTTCGCGTGCACGACCACCGGATCGACCGCGGTGTGCTGGCCCAGCGACGGCGCCGGCGGCGTCGACGGTGGCTGCTCCGCCGGCGGCGGCGCGGGCGCGGGCGGCGCCGGCCTGCTGCTGGCGGCGCTGGCGCTGGTGCGGCGCCGGCGGCGGTAGCTCCGCACCCGCCGACCGCGCTCAGGCGGCGTACGCGACGCCGACGCCGCCGCGCGGTCCTACGGTGGTGTTGCGGACGGTGGCGCGGATCGCGCCGTCGCCGGTGAGCCGCAGCGGCGGACCCTGCAGCAGGGTGCCGAGGATCAGCCGCAGCTCGAGCATCGCGAGCGCGGCGCCGAGGCAGCGCCGGGCGCCGCCGCCGAACGGCAGGAACTGGGCCGGGCTGTAGCGGCGGCCGAGGAAGCGCTCGGGATCGAAGCGCTCGGGATCGGGGTAGACGTCGGGGCGGCGGTGGATGCCGATCGTCGCGATGCCGACGCCGACGCCGGCGGGCACCTCGACGCCGGCGACCGGGAACGGCTGGCGCAGCGCCCGCGCGAAGTACGGCGCGATCGGGCACAGGCGCAGGGTCTCGTGGCAGACGGCCTCGAGGTACGGCGCCTCGGCGAGCGCCGCCGCGTCGGCGCCGGCGACCTCGTCGCGCAGGCGAGCGAGGATCGCAGGGTCGCGGTGCACGAGCTGGACGGCCCAGGCCAGGCTCGACGCGGTGGTGTCGTGGCCGGCCATGAACATCGTCATCAGCTGCTCCCACAGCTCGCGCTCGGTCATGGCGGCGCCGTCGGCCCAGCGCGCGCCCAGCAGCAGGTCGAGGATGTCGGGGGAGCCTGCCGGCTCGGCGCCGGCGCCCCGCGCGCGCCGCGCCGCGATCAGCTCGCCGATCAGCGTCTGGCTGCGCTCGCAGGCCCGCTGGAACCGCGCCCACGGCCCGAGCCCGGCGAAGCGGTGGCGCAGCACCGGCATGAACATGAACGACGGCCGCAGGGTCTCGACCAGCGCGAGCAGCTCCGCGGTCAGCGCCCGCGCCGCGGTCGGGTCGGTGACGCCGAAGACGACCCGCACGATCACGTCGCTGCCGATCGCGCGCATCGTGTCCTGGATGTCGACGGCGCGGTCGCGCGGCAGCTCGGCGAGACGACCACGCGCGAGCTCGACGATGGGCCCCGCCAGGGTCGCGAGGCTGGCGCGGTGGAACGGCGGCGCCAGCAGCTTGCGCGCGGCGCGGTGCCGCTCGCCGGTCAGCAGGATCAGCGAGGCCGCGCCGAGCACCGGCGCCAGCAGCTCGGCGCCGACGACGTCGAAGACGTCCGGGTCAGCGCCGAGGATGGTCTCGACGACCGCCGGGTCGGCGGTGACGACCTGGGGACCGAGCAGCGTCGGCGCGGTGTACGGATCGCCGTACCGCTCCAGCCAGCGCAGCGACCAGCCGAACGGATCGCGCGCGTAGCGCGTGGCGTACAGCAGGCGGTTGCGGGGCCCCGGCGGCAGCGGTCGCATGGCGCGTGGAGTGTAGGGCGGAGCGCGATGGCACGGTAGGCGCGGCGTCCCCCTGCTCCGCTCTCCCCTCTCCCCTCTCCCCTCTCCCTTCTCCCCTCTCCCTCACCGGGGCTTGCGCGCCATCACGTAGCCGCGCCGGCACGGATGCTCGGTCGGGTACGGCGCGCGATCGAGACGCAGCTCGACCGCCAGCCCGGCGGCGACCAGCGCGTCGCACACCGCGGCCATGGGCAGGAAGTTCCACGCCACGTCGACCGGCTCGCCGAGCATCTCGCCGGGGCGCACCGCCTCGTCGCCGACGTGGAACGCCACCAGCATGGCGCCGCCCGGCGCCAGGACCCGCGCCGCCTCGGCCAGCACCGGCGGCAGCTCGGGCGCCGTCAGGTGCACGATCGCGTAGAACGACGTCATCGCGGCCAGCGCGCCATCGTCGAAGCCGAGCGCGCCGTGATCGCCGACCTCGAAGGCGAGCCCGGCGTGGCGACGGCGCGCCTCGGCGATCATCGCCGGCGCGAGGTCGATGCCCACGACGTCGAGCCCGCGGTCGGCGAGGAAGCGCGCGACGTGCCCCGGCCCGGTGCCGACGTCGGCGACCCGACCGCCGCCGCGGCCGAGGACGTCGTCAGCGAGCAGCTGCAGCAGCATGCGGTCCATGGGCTTGGCGGCGAGCTCGTCGCCGAAGGCGTCGGCGTAGCGGGCGGCGACGCGGTCGTAGACGTCGCGCACGCGGGCGGCGTCGTTGCGCTCGGGGCCGGGCATGGCGGCATTGTGGCAGCGACCGGCGGTCACGGGCAGAGGCGACGGCGGCGAACGCGGCGGGCGCGCCGGTGGCGGGGGACGGCGTCGGACCGATCCACGCCCCCTCGACTTCGCCCTCGCGGCTGCGCCGCGACGGCTCCGCTCGGGGTGAGCGGTGGAAGGGGTCCCCTCGCGGCTGCGCCGCTCGGGCTCCGCTCGAGGTGAGCGAACCATGTCGACCAGGCGACCTGACCCGGTTCGTCTTGCGGCGAATCTCCGACGGCCGTCGGTCGAGCGCTCGGGGTGAGCGGTGGAAGGGGGCCCCTCGCGGCTGCGCCGCGAGGCGTCGCTCGGGGTGAGCGGTGGAAGGGGTCCCCTCGCGGCTGCGCCGGCGTTGCGACGACGCGCGAGCGCGGCGCCGCGTCAGTCCCCGCCGGCAGCGCCGCCGCGGGCGGCGCGCGCCGGCAGGTCGGCCTCGGCGACGCCGAAGCGCGGCAGGCGCGACCACGGGTCGACGACGACGCGGGTGGCGCCGCCGCGGGGCAGGGCCAGGTCGACGGCGGTCCGGGCGCCGGACAGCGCGACGTGGGCGTACGAGGCCAGGCGCTCGCCGTCCATCACCGCGACGTCGACCGCGGCGTCGAACGGCGGCGACGCGTCCTGGGTGATCGCGAAGCGGAGCCGGCCGCCGGCGACGGTCACGTCGCGCACGCCGAGCTCGGGCGCGCCGATCGCGGTCAGCCAGCGCTGCAGCCACTGCGCCGCCGGCAGCCCGGCCACCGCCTGGGTCGCCGCGACCAGGTCGAGCCACGACGCGATCCGGCCCTGCCCCGACGCCACGAAGTAGCGCAGCATCGCGGCCATGCGGTCGCGGCCGATGCGATCCTCGAGCGCGGTCAAGAGCAGCGCGCCCTTGCCGTACGACAGCGCGTCGCGCAGCTTGCCCGCGGTCGGGATCCGCTGCGCCATCGCGAACAGATCGCGGTGCGCGACCTCGGCGTAGTCGTCGAGCCACTCGCGCCGGACCTCGGCGGCGGCGACGTCGTCGAGCGCCCAGGTCGCGACGTACTCGGCCGCCGCCTCCCACCACGCCGCGGCCTCGTCGTCGGCGGCGCGGACCTCGCGGCCGAACCAGCCGTGGGCCAGCTCGTGCGCCAGCAGGTCGACGGCCTCGACGTGGCGCCGCCGCACGCCGTCGTCGCCGACCCGGCCGCCGCCGCCGTCCTCGCCGCTGCACAGGTCGACCAGCACCGAGCGCAGCACGACCACCAGGTCGTCGGCGCGCCGGCCGTGGCGACCGAACACCGACGGCACCGCCACGACCCGGACCCGGCCCACCGGCCCCAGCGGCGCCAGCGCCCGCACCACGCGCGCCAGCGCCGGCGCGCACGCCTCCACCGGCAGCGGCGGCGACGCGATGACGTCGATGCGCGAGCCGGCGCCGTCGTCCCAGCTGCGCACGCCGGACCGGCCGTCGAGCAGCAGCAGCGCCGGATCGCGATCGGTCACGCCGCGCACCCGGGTCACCGCCCAGCCCTGGGCGTCGCGCTCGCCGTCGTCGCGGCCCGGCGCCGCCGGCAGCGACGCCACCAGCTCCTCGTCGCGCGGGTGATGGACGGTGACGTCGACCATGCCCGGCGGTCCGAACGGCACCGCCGGCAGCCACCGCGACAGCTCGAGCAGCCGGGCCTCGGCGTGGTTGTCGCCGAGCAGCGGCACCGGCCCCTCGAAGCGCAGCCGCAGCTCGACCGGACCGCGCGGCAGGCTGCCGATCACCAGGTAGCCGCCGGTGCCCAGCGCGAGGTCCGCGGGGCGCCCCGCCGCGGTCGCGGTCACCAGCCGGAACCCGGCGTGCAGCGGCGCGCCGCGATCCTGCACCGCCGCCTCCAGCGGCGGCGCGGTCAGCACCAGCCGGTGGTCGTCGACCATCACCGTCATCGTCACGTCGATCGTCGCCCACCGCCGCCCGATCGACAGCCAGGCCTCGGCCCGCGTGGTCAGCACCTGCATGCCGGCGAACAGGTCGCGCGGCGGCGTGACGTGGATGCGCCAGCCGTCGCTCCAGTCGGCGTAGGCGCCGCGCAGCACGACGCTGCGCAGCTCGTCGCCGACGTCGACCGCGCCGTCGTCGATCGCGGTGGCGAGGCCGACGACGACGTCGGTGACGACGCCGCTGCCGAGCAGGAACGGCGCGTCGGGGCAGGTCACCAGCGTGCTGACCCGCACCGGGTCGCGCCGGGTCGCCAGGCCGAGGACGTCGCCCATCTCCGCCGACTGCTCGGCGAACATCGCGGCCACCGCGTCGGCGCCGCGCCCGGCCTCGAACCGCAGGGTCTCGTCGAGCGCCATCCGGTAGCCGTGGACCCGGCCGGCGTCGTCGGCCAGCGTGCACGGCAGCGGCACCGGGGTGTCGGGCACCGGCGCCGGGCGGGCGTCGCCCCCGGCCGCGCACCCGCACAGCGCGATCAGGGCGGCAGGGGCGAGGGACCGCACGCCGCTTGGACACCGCCGGCGCGGCGCGGTTGCGTCGAAGTGGCCCGCCGCGCGCGGCGGTCGGGCCGGGCCGCCGGCTCAGCTGGTCGGGCGCTTGGCCTTGGTGGTCCGGCGCTTGGACTTCTTGGACTTCTTGGCCTTGTGGCCGTCCGGGTAGCTGCGGTCGGTCCAGCGGTAGCTGGGCTCGCCGGGCGCCCGCAGGTCGACGTGGACGAAGTGGCTGTTGGGGTACTGGCCGACGCCCATGCCGCCGCCGTCGAGGCTGTCGGCGTACTTGTACAGGGCGCGGATCGACTCGCCCTCGACCCGGATGTCCATCGCCGACGCGTGGTAGTGCCGGCTCGAGTTGCGCTCCTTGAAGCGGAACCCCGACACCACCTCGATGCGCTTGCCGCCGAAGTGATCGTAGATGCGCGACAGGTGCTCGTACAGCCGCGGGTCGACCGCGCGGACCTCGTCGGAGCGCTTGCAGCGGAAGACGTCGTCGAGCTGGGCCAGCGCGGCCTCGTCGAAGCTGCCGTCGGGCGCGTAGATGTTGACCTTGGCCTCGAGCTGGACGTTGTTCGAGATGACCCAGACGTCGCCGGACGGCCGCTCGAGCGGGTCGGTGCGCAGGTCGCTCGACGCCACGCCGTGGCCGACGAACTTGCCGCCCTTGGACTTCTTCGACTTCTTCTTGCTGCGCCGCGCCGACTTCTTGGCCTTGGCCTTCTTGGCCTTGGCCTTCTTGGCCTTGGCCTTCTTCGACGAGGCCTTGCTGTCCCGGCTGCTGCTGGACGACGACGACTTCGCCGACGCCGCGGGCAGCGGCACGGCGACCAGGCCCAGCAGGGCGAACAGCAACGACAGCAGGCTGATGCGGCGGAGGTTCAAGACGGCACCTCGGGAGCGCGGGGGGACCGACAGGCTAGGCCGTCGGCCCGACCCTCATCAAGAAACCGACCTGCCATTCGCCCAGCCTCGCGGAATCACTGGGGCGGGGGCGTGACCTCGGCCCCGGCCGCGATGTGAACCAGCTCGATCCCGACCTGACCGGCGACATCGAAGATGCGGGCGTCCCGGTAGAACTCGCCGTAGCAGATGCGCACGATCCCCGAGTTGGCGATCTGCTTGAAGCAGCTCCAGCACGGGCTCGCCGTGACGTAGACCGTGCCGCCCTCGATCATCACGCCGTTGCGGGCGGCCTGGATGATCGCGTTGGCCTCGGCGTGGATGGTGGCGACGCAGTGGCCGTCCTCCATCATGTGGCCGACGTCCGAGCAGTGCGGCAAGCCCCGGATCGACCCGTTGTAGCCGGTCGACAGGATGGTCCGGTTGCGCACGATCACCGCGCCCACGTACTTGCGGGGACAGGTCGATCGCGACGCCACGACCTGGGCGATGCTCATGAAGTACTCGTCCCACGACGCCCGGGGGCGGACCGTCTCGGCCATGGTCGGCACGCTACCACGGGGGCCTGTCGACCCCGTGCTATGGTCCCGCCCTCCCATGGCCAGGACCGATCGCGGGCGCGACAAGAAGGCGCCCAACAAGTACGAGGCGACCATCAACCTGCGCGAGACCCCGCTGCCCGCGCGCGGCGATCTCGCCAACCGGGAGCCGCAGATCCTCGCCGAGTGGGACCGCCGCGACCTCTACCAGCGCATCCGGGCCGCCCGCGCCGGCGCGCCCCGGTTCGTGCTCCACGACGGCCCGCCCTACGCCAACGGCCACATCCACTACGGCCACATCCTCAACAAGATCCTCAAGGATCTGGTGGTCAAGTCCAAGACCCTGGCCGGCTTCGACGCGCCCTACGTCCCGGGCTGGGACACCCACGGCCTGCCCATCGAGATGGCGGTCGAGCGCGAGCTCGGCGACAAGCGCCACGGCCTCGACGTCGCCGCGATCCGCACGGCCTGCCGCGACTACGCGATGCGCTTCGTCGACATCCAGCGCACCGAGTTCCAGCGCCTCGGCGTGCTCGGTGACTGGGGCCATCCGTACCTGACCCTCGAGCCCACCTACGAGCGCGCGATCGTCCGCGCCCTCGCCGCGTTCGCCCGCGGCGGCTACCTGTACCGCGGCAAGAAGCCGGTCTACTGGTGCCCGCGCGACGGCACCGCGCTGGCCGAGGCCGAGATCGAGTACAAGGACAAGACCTCGCCGTCGATCTACGTGCGGTGCCCCACCGACTTCGATCCGGCGCGCCTCGACGCCTCGCTGGCCGGCAAGCGCCTGGCGCTGCCGATCTGGACGACGACCCCGTGGACGCTGCCCGCCAACCTGGCGATCGTCCTGGGCCCGCACATCGACTACGTCGTGGTGCCGTCGCCCAGGGACGCCGGCGAGGTGCTGATCGTCGCCCGCGAGCTGGCCGACACCTTCCTCACCGCGATCGGCGGCGCGCCGGATCCGGCGAGCTACGTCGCGATCGGCCGCGACCAGGTCGCGCTGCTCGAGGGCGCGCGCTACCAGCACCCGTTCATCGCCGCCGCCGACGCGGTCGCCGGCGACGCCGCGTTCCGGGTCTGGTTCGCCGACTACGTCACGATCGAGCAGGGCACCGGCCTGGTCCACACCGCGCCCGGCCACGGCGCCGACGACTACCGGACCGGCCAGGCCCACGACCTGCCGCCGTACGCGCCGGTCGACGATCGCGGCCGCTTCACCGACGAGGTCGCCCACTGGGCCGGCCAGAAGACCGACGAGGCCAACCCCAAGATCGTCCAGTTCCTGGCCGACGCCGGGGTCCTGCTCAACGTCGTCGGCGACAAGGTCCACCACAGCTACCCGCACTGCTGGCGCTGCAAGGGGCCCATCCTGTTCCGCGCCACGCCGCAGTGGTTCCTGTCGATCGATCACGAGGGCCTGCGCCAGCGCGCGCTCGAGGCCATCGACCAGACCACCTGGGTGCCGCCGTGGGGCCGCAACCGCATCTACGCGATGATCGAGGGCCGCCCCGACTGGGTGCTGTCGCGCCAGCGCATGTGGGGCGTGCCGCTGCCCACCTTCTACTGCAAGGGCTGCGGCGCCGAGCACGTCTCCGCCGACACCATGGAGCACGTCGCCGAGGTCTTCGGCAAGGACGGCGCCGACGCCTGGTGGACCCACCCGATCGAGGCGCTGTTGCCGGCGGGCACGACCTGCCACGCCTGCGGCGCCGGCGCCGACGGCTTCGAGCGCGAGAAGGACATCGTCGACGTCTGGTTCGAGAGCGGCGTGTCGTGGCTGGCGATGCGCGACCACACGCCCGGCCACGACGACATCGACCTCTACCTCGAGGGCTCGGACCAGCACCGCGGCTGGTTCCACTCGTCGCTGCTCGCCGGCATCGGCGTCCAGGGCAAGGCGCCGTACAAGGAGGTCATCACCCACGGCTTCGTCCTCGACGACCAGGGCGTGCCCTACTCCAAGAGCGCGATCGCCGCGGCCAAGGCCGCTGGCAAGAAGGTCAGCTACATCCCGCCCGAGGACGTCATCAAGAAGGGCGGCGCCGAGCTGTTCCGGCTGTGGGCGGCGTCGACCGAGTTCCGCAACGACATCACGTACTCGCAGACCATCCTCGACGGCCTGTCCGAGTGGTATCGCAAGTACCGCAACAGCGCCCGGTTCCTGCTCTCGAACGTCATCGACTTCGATCCCGCCGCCGGCCACACGCCGACCCTGCGGGTCGATCGCCTGATGAAGTCGCGGATCGACGACTTCGTGGCCCGCGCCCGCGCCGCCTACGACGCCTACGAGTTCCACGTCGTCCACCGCCTGCTGGTCGAGCTGGTGACCACCGACCTGTCGGCGTTCTACTGCGACGTCGTCAAGGACCGGCTCTACGCCGAGGCCGCCGACGGGCCGCGCCGGCGCAGCGCCCAGGCGACCCTGTACGAGGCGCTGCGCGCGATCGCGCTGATCGCCGCGCCGATCCTGTGCTTCACCGCCGACGACGTCTGGCAGCACGTGCCGCGCCGCGACGGTGATCCCGACTCGGTCCACCTGGCGCTGATGCCGACCGGCGAGGCCTGGGGCGAGGCCTCGACCGCGCGCGACGAGCTGGCGACGATCCGGCGCTGGCGCGATCTCGCCAACGCCGAGCTCGAGGCGTTCCGCGCCGCCAAGCACAAGACCGTCGACGCCCACCTGACGCTGTACGTCCGCGACGGCGGCGCCGAGCTGGCGCTGCTCGACGAGCTGGCGGCGGCCGGCGACCTCGCCGAGCTGTTCATCGTCTCGGCGGTCGCGATCGAGCGGATCGCGGCCGACGCCGACGAGCGCGTCACCGTGCGCGAGCACGGCGGCGCCCGCTGCGAGCGCTGCTGGCGCTGGTACGACGCGCTCGCCGCCGATCCCGCCGACGTCTGTGAGCGGTGCGCCCACGCGATCTCGATCGCGGTCGCGACGCAGGAGAAGTGAGTGCCATGCAGCGTCGCTACAAGCTGTTCCTGATCCTCGCGATCGTCACGCTGCTGGCCGACCAGGGCACCAAGGTGTGGGCGCGCCACGCCCTGCCGGTGCACCCCGACGGCTGCGCGATCCCCGCCGACATCGTCGCCCACAAGTGCATCGGCACCGCCAAGACCGTGATCGACGGCTTCTGGGACTGGCGGCTGTCGTTCAACCCGGGCTCGGCGTTCGGCCTGTTCAACAGCGCCGCCGGGGCCCGCATCTTCCTGTCGCTGATCGGCGTGCTCGCGGTCGGCGGCATGGTGTGGATGCTGCGCAAGGCGCGCGAGGACCAGCGCGCGCTGATCTGGGCGCTCGGCCTGGTCGCCGGCGGCGCCATCGGCAACCTGGTCGACCGGGTCTACTTCGGGGTCGTCACCGACTTCGTCCTCTGGCACTACCACGCCAAGGAGTGGCCGGTGTTCAACGTCGCCGACGTCGCCCTGGTCGTGGGCGTCGGGCTGATGTTCCTCGACATCTTCCGCGAGTCCCGCCTCGAGCGCGCCGGCAAGGGCGCCGGGGCCGCGGCGACCGGCGACCGCGCCAGCTGAGGCCGCCTCCGCGCGCGATCGAAGTTGGCTCCCGGCGCGGGCGGGCCTAAGGTCAGCTCATGCGGCTCGCGCTCCTGCCCTGCCTCTCGCTCTCCCTCGCCCTCGGCGTCGCGGCCTGCAGCACCGAGGACCCGTGGCCGCTGCGCGGCGCCGGCGGCGGCGGCACCATCGGCGGCGGCGAGAACCCGGCCGACCCCGACGCCGCCACCGACGGCGGCGGCAACGGCTTCACCGGCACGGTGTGCATCGTCGACGACCTGTCGGATCCCCACGCCTGCCCCGCGCTCAGCCTGGCCCGCGACGTCCTGATCGAGGACGCCGGCGGCACGATCTTCACCCGCAGCGACGACACCGGCGCGTTCATGCTGTCGCTGCCCGGCCCGACCGTGACGCTGCGCCTGGCCGCCGACGACACCCTGCTGGTGCCCAGCCTCGACGAGGTCACCACCACCGACGGCCCGGTCGAGGCCAAGGTGGTCGAGGCCACCGCGTGGGAGGACACGCTGCTGACGCTGATCGCGGTCGCGGCGCTCGACCCCGGCACCGGCGCGATCCTGGTCGAGGTCACCGACGCCAGCGGCCCGGTCCAGGGCGCGACGATCAGCGCCAGCGAGCCGAACGACTACGGCATCTTCTACGACGATGGCGTCGGCGGCTGGGACAGCGCCCAGGCCGGCACCGGGCCGGGCGGGCTCGCGCTGATCCTCGGGGTCGCCACCGCCGGCGCGGTCAGCGTCGGCGCCAACGACGGCACCCGCACGGGCACCGACGCGATCACGGTCGAGTCCGAGTCGGTGTCGTTCGCCGCGATCACGCTGTGACCGCGGGGCCGGCCAGGCCGGCCAGCGCCCGCCGCCAGCCGGCCGCCTTGTCCTCGGTCTCGGCCAGCTCGGCCGCTGGCGACGAGTCGGCGACGATGCCGCCGCCGACGTGGAGGCGCAGCTCGCCGCCGGTCCAGACCGCGATGCGGATCGCGATCGCCAGCTCGAGCGCGCCGCCGGCGCCGAGGAAGCCGAACGCGCCGCAGTAGGGGCCGCGCGGCACCGGCTCGAGCTCGGCGATGATCTCCATGGCGCGCAGCTTGGGCGCGCCGGTGATCGAGCCGCCCGGGAAGGTCGCGCGCAGGAGCGCGGCCAGGCCGGTGCCGGGGCGCAGCGCCGCGCTCACCGTCGAGACCTTGTGGTAGAGGTGCGGCAGCTCGACCAGGTAGCCGAGACGATCGACGCGCACCGAGCCGGTGATGGCGACCCGGCCCAGATCGTTGCGCTCGAGGTCGACGATCATGACGTGCTCGGCGGCGTCCTTGGGATCGTCGGCGAGGGCGGCGGCCAGCGCGCGATCGACGGCGGCGTCGCCGGTGCGCGGCCGCGTGCCCTTGATCGGACAGGTCACGACGCGGCCGCCGCCGGGGCCGCGCGACAGGAAGCACTCGGGCGAGCCCGAGACCACGCGCACGCCGTCGGCCTCGATCAGCCCGGCGTACGGCGCCGGCGCCGCGGCGTCGATCGCGCGGTACAGCGCGAGCGCGTCGCCGGCCGCGGCGGCCGCGGGCCCGGGCGCGACGCGGGCGACCAGGCGGCGGGCCAGGTTGACCCGGTAGACGTCGCCGGCGCCGACGTAGGCGAGGACGCGCGCGACCCGGGCCTGGTGCGCGGCGCCGTCGGGATCGTCCTCGGCGAGCAGCGGACCGAGCCGCGGCGGCGCGGTCACCGGCGCCAGCGCCGCCAGCGCCGCGGCCAGCGCCGCCCGGGCGTCGGCGTCAGGGGCCGACGATCTCGGCGGCGCCGTAGCCGGCGTCGCCGCCGCCGCGCCAGCGCGCGACCGCGCCGTAGGCGGCCATCCACAGGTCGGGCGTGGCGTCGTCGGCGCGCGTCGTCGGCGCGCCGCCCGCGGTCCGGCCCAGGCCGGCGAGCACCGACGCGCCCAGCTCGTAGCCGAGCAGGCCGATCACCCGCGGCTCGGGCGCGGCGGCGCCGCCGTCGTCGCCGGGCGCGGCGCGGTCGCCGTCGCCGTCGCGCAGGTCGGCGCCGTGCCGGGCCGCGAACGCCTCGAGCTCGTCGAGCGGATCGCCGTCGACCTCGCGGACGATCCGGCCGGCGCGGTCGCGCTCGATGACGTGGTGGCCGTGGGCCTCGATCGTCGCGACCGGATCGGCGGCGACGAACGACCACCGGCCGCGGCCGTCGTCGTCGCGCCCGCTGTGCAGCAGGACCCGGCCGCGGCGCCCGGCCAGGGCCGCGCACGCCGCCAGCGGATCGCGCGGGATCACGCCGGCTCGTCGTCGGCGGCGTCGGTCGCCGCGGCAGCCGCGGCCTCGGCGGCGCGGAGCCGCGACGCGGTGACGTGCACCGGCACCGCGAGGTTGGGACCGGGCTCGTCCTGGACCAGCACGACGCCCTCGCCGCTGCACTCGACGAACAGCTCGGACAGGCGGCTGGTGCCCGCCGGCGACACCACGCGGGGCACGACCCGGCCGATCCACCCGGCCAGCGCGTTGGCGTCGACGTAGAGGATACGCTCGGGCGCCAGCTTGACCGCCAGCAGCGGCCGCGGGGTCCGGAACGCGACCGCGCCGTTGCCGCGGAACTGCACCATCGGGATCTTGGCCGCCGAGCCGGGGACGTGGCCGTTCTCCCACTTGAGGCTGGGCTCGAAGGCGAAGACGACGTCCTCGCGCAGGTAGAAGATGTCGTCGTCGAGCTGGACCGCGGTGAACTCGCCGCCGAGCGCGCCGGCGATCAGGTGGCCCTTGCCCGACACCACGTAGAGCTGGCGCTCGCCGGTGGTGAACAGCTCGTCGGTCTGGGCGCCGCGGACGCGACGGTGCGCGGGCTGGTAGCTGAGGTCGCCGCCGGTGACGTCGACGCCCTCGGTGCGGGTGTAGAGGCGACCGTCGACGCGCACGATCAGCACGCCGGCGGCGCCGATCTCGAAGGTGTGGTCGCCGTCCTCGGGGCGGACCAGGCGCGCGGTCGCGAACTCGGACAGCGGCTGGGCCGGGCGGCCGCCCGGCGACACCTTGGTGCCGCCCTGGGCCACCGCGGCGTGCGGCGTCGCCTGCGCCACCGCCCGCGAGATCGCGGTCTGCGACGACTGCGGCATGATCACGCGCGCCGACGGCGACGCCTCGACCGGCGCGGGCGCGTCGTTCGGCCGCGCCGCGGCCTCGGCCTCGAAGACGATCTCGTCGTCGGCGACCGGCGTCTCGGCGACCGCGGCGGCGGGCGCGGCCGCTTCCGGCGCGGGCGCTTCGACGGGCGCGGCCGCGGCCGGCGCCGCCGCCGGCGCCTCGGCGTCACGCACCACCTGGATCTGGATCGACGGCTGCGACAGCTCGCTGTCGGCGGGGCGCTGCACCGCGGCCTCGATCGCCTGGCGCTCGGCGTCGCTGAGGTGGTGGACCACCTCCTCGGCGAGCTCCTCCTGGCCGGTGGTGAGGAACGCCTGGTAGGCCTCGGCGAACTGGCCGGCGCGGGTGTAGGCCAGGCCGAGGTACGACAGCGCCCGGCTCTGGCCGGGATCGATCTCGCGGCACCGCTCGAGCTCGCCGATCGCCAGCTTGGCCTCGCCGACCTTGAGGTAGACCAGGCCGAGGTTGAGGCGGAAGCTGGCGTCCTCGGGCTGGCGCTCGACCAGCGCCCGGTAGATCGGCATCGCGTCGTCGAACTGGCCGCCGCGGAAGTAGGCCAGGCCCAGCAGGGCCAGGGCCCGCGGGTTGCCGGGCTGGACCTGCAGCGCGCTCAGCAGCTGGGCCTGGGCGTCGCGGATCCGGCTCTGTCGCAGCAGCTCGCTGCCGGCGACGAGGTGCTGCTCGAAGCGGTCGAAGTCGCCTTGCAGGCCCGGAGTGTCAGCCACCCGACGGTTGTATCAGGCGGGGAGGCTCCGCGTCACCCCGCGGCCCCCCTCACCGCGACGCGGCGGCGCCGGGCGCGGGTTCGGCGTCGAAGGTGGCCACCGCCAGCGCCCCGTCGGCGGCGACGGTCACGGTGACGGCCCCGACGGTGTCGGTGCGCAGGACCCGGGCGCCGGCGAGCCGCCACCGCGCGACCACGTCGTCGGCCGGGAAGCCGAACCGGTTGGCGCGCCCGCACGACACCACCGCCCACGCCGCGCCGGTCGCCGCCACCAGCGGCGCGCTCGACGACGTCGGGCTGCCGTGGTGCGCGACCTTGACGACGTCGGCCGCGGCGGCGCCGCGCGCCACCAGCGCGTCCTCGCCCTCGCGCTCGACGTCGCCGAGCAGCAGGATGCGGCGGCCGGCGAAGCCGAGCGCGACCACCAGCGAGTCGTCGTTGACCGAGCGCACCGGATCGGCGGCGGCGACCGGGGCCTCGCCGGTGCCGTCGTCGTAGCGCGGCCCCAGCACCTCGAGGTCGACGCCGCCGGCGCGGCGCGCCACGCCCAGCGGCGGCACCACGACGCGGGTGCCGCGCGCGACCAGCGCCGCGGCGACGTCGTCGAAGGTGGGCATGGCGTCGTCGTGGACCGGCGCGGCGCCCGGCGGCGGCCGCGCCATCCACAGCTCGCCGATCGGGATCCGGTCGGCGAGCGCGAGCAGGCCCAGGTAGTGATCCGGGTGGGGGTGCGAGATCACCGCGACGTCGATGCGGCGGATCCGGCGGGCGTCGAGGAAACGCAGCACCGCGTCGCCGGGGGCGCGCCACAGCCGGGCCAGCGCCGCCGGCGGTACGCCCGGCCCCGGGCGCACCGGCAGGCCGCCGGCGTCGATCAGCCAGGTCGCGCCGCCGGGCAGCTCGACCACCGCGGCGTCGCCCTGGCCGACGTCGAGGAAGGTCACGCGCAGGCCGGTGCGCCGCGCCGGCGCGATCGTCGTGGTCCAGGCGATCGACGCCACCAGGGTCGCGGCGGCGACCGCGGCGACGCCGGCCACCGCGCCGCGCCGGCGGGTCCGCGACCACGCCCACGCCGCCGCCACCACGGCCGCCCAGGCGACGATCTCGAGCAGGCGCGGCGGCGGCACCGCCACCACCGGGATCCAGGCCCCGAGCGCCGCGGCGCCGGCGGCGACCGCGCCGGCCGCCGCGATCGCGGCGTCGAGCAGGACGCCGCCGAGGCCGACGACGCCGAGCGCGAGCCCGGCCAGCCCCAGCGGGATGACCAGCAGCTCGATCGCCGGCGCCAGCACGACGTTGCCGACGACGCCGCCGATCGACACCTGGTGGAAGTGCCAGGCGGTGATCGGCGCGGTGGTCGCGGTGATCCACAGCGACGTGCGCAGCGCCGCGCCGACCCAGCCGCGCGCGGACGCGATGACGCGGCCGCGGCGCGACGCCCCGGGCGGCGGTGGCGCCGGGCGCCGCGCGGTCAGGCACAGCGTCGCAGCGGCGACGAACGACAGCTGCAGCGACGGATCGGCCAGCGCCGACGGCCGGTGCACCAGGACCAGCAGCGCGGCGACGCCGAGGGCGTCGATCGCGGCGAGACGGCGGCGCAGCGCCGCGCCCAGCAGCATGGCCAGGACCACGACCAGCGCGCGGATCGTCGCCGGCTGGCCGCCGGTGACCAGCGTGTAGCCGATCGCGATCGGCGCCGCGGCGAGCGCCGCGACCCGCGCCGGATCGACCCGCAGGGCCAGCCCCGGCGCGGCGGCCCAGGCCCGGCGCGCCAGCGCGAAGAACAGCAGCGCGACCACCGCCAGGTGCATCCCCGAGACGCTGAGCGCGTGGTAGATGCCGGCGGCGCGCCAGGCGTCGTCGGTGGCGTCGTCGACGGCGCTGCGATCGCCGACCACCGCGGCGCGCACGATCGCGTTGCCGACCGGGTCGCCGCCGCGGGCCGCGATCCGCGCCGACGCCGCGCGCTGCGCCGCCACCGCGGGCCGCCACGCCGACCACCGCGCGGCCGGCGCGATCACGTCGAACCCGGTCGCGGTCAGCTCGAGGTCGGCGCCCTGGTCGCGGACGATCTGGGCGCGATCGGCGGCGCCGGGATCGCGGTAGCCGCGGGGCGTGCGCAGCCGTCCGGTGGCCCGGACGCGATCGCCGGGCAGGACGTCGCCGGCGAGCGCGACCTCGACGCCGACCAGGACCCGGGCGTCGGCCGGGCCGTCGAGGTCGAGCACCAGACGCAGGCGCGGCGGCAGCCCCGGCAGCGCGGCGACCGGGCCGACGACAACGCCGGTGACGACGTCGACGCCGCGGTCGTCGACGGTGACCCCGTCGGGCAGCGACGGCGCCTCGGCGCGCTCGTGGGCGGCCAGGGCGCCGCCGAGCAGCGCGGCGCACGCCAGGCACGCGCGGCGGCGCGCAGCCGCGGCCGGCGCCGCCACGGCATCGCGAGCACGGTCAGGGCGGCGGCCAGGCCCCACGGCGGCGACGGAGACGCGGCCAGCGGGCCGGCGGCGGCGCTGGCCGCGACCCCGAGCGCCAGCGCCAGCGCCACCACCGGGGCCCGCACCGGCGGCCAGCGCCGCGGCGACGGCGCGCGCCCCGCCGAGCGGCGGCGACGGAGACGGGGGCGAAGCAGGTGGCGGCGGCGCCATCGCGGCCGCTATCGGCCACGCCCGCGACGGGTTGCGTGCCCCGGCCGCGCCTTGCCACGGCGTGCCGCGGCGCCGCGGCGGCGCACGGCCGCCCGGCCGAGCGGGCCCCGGTCGCGGGCGGCCGCGGCGCGCCGGCTACCGCACGCCGTCGAACGCGCGGACGTGGGCGCCGAGGTACACGCCCATGACCTCGCCGCCGGGGTGCAGCAGATCGGAGCCGGCGAACGCGCCGACCGTCATCCACGGGCTCAGCCAGGCCTCGGCGCGCAGGCGGGGCTCGACCAGGGTCTGGTGCGCCGACGACGTCGACGTCGTGTCGCACGCCAGGTACTGCGAGTGGACCTCGACCATCACGGTCTGGACGCCGGCGAAGACCTCCGCCGACAGCGTGATCGGGCGCCGCCCCTGGCGGACCCGGAGCCGGGCGCCGAGCACGCCGCCGCCGGTCAGGCTCGCCGTCACCGACGGCCGCATCGTCGCCCCGGCCATGGCCTCGGTGGCCTGGCCCTCGTCGCCGGCGACGCCGCCGACCGAGGCCTCGACGCCGCCGTAGACGCGGCGCCCGACCAGGATCCGGCTGTCGGCGGTGACCGCGGCGACGTCGGCGCCGAGGTCGCCGCCGGTGACGCGGTAGGTGTAGGCGCCGTGGTCGCCGTGGTCGACCCGTCCCGAGAACTGCATCGCGCGCATCGAGAAGGTCCGCACCGACGAGCCGAGCTCGACCGACACGAACGGCGCGACCCGCGGCATCTGCCAGGTGCCGAACCGGCCGCACTGCTGGTGCCCGACGACGTCGCTGGTCTCGACGCAGGCCGGCGCCGCGGTCGACGTCGAGCCGCTGTCGTACGAGCTGTCGGACGAGTCGCCGCCGCCGGAGTCGCCGCTGTCGCTGCTCGAGTCGCCGCCGCTCGAGCCGCCGCCGCTCGAGCCGCCGCCCGAGTCGCCGCCGCCGCCGCACGAGCCGGCGCGCGCGGCGACGTCACCCGCGACCAGCGCCGCGGCCGCCGCCACCGCCGCCGCGATCGTCCGCGCGGTCACCACGACGCCTCCGTCGCGCCCGCGCCGTCGACATCGACGTCGACGGCGGCGGCGGCGCGCCCGTCGGCGGCCGCCGCGTCGGCCGCGGCCTCGGCCTCGCGCGCCAGCGCGCGCCGCGCGGGCGGCGTCGGGATCGTCGGATCGGGGTGGTCGAGGTCGTCGAGATCCGGCGTCGGCCGCGCCGGCGCGGCCGCGGCGCCGGCGGCGACGCAGACGACCCGCGACCGCACCGCGGGATCGCCGGCGATCGGTGCGACGTCGACGCACGCCATCACCACGCGCTCCGCCACCGGCGCGCGGTACTCGATGATCTCGCGGCCGTAGCGGCGGGCCTCGAGCCGCCCCGGCCGGATCACGCCGTCGGGGTCGTAGGGATACATCGCGACCTCCCGCCCCGACGTCGTCCGCCCGGTCACGACGATCGCGCCGAGGTCGACGCGCGCCGGCGCGTCGCAGCTGTTGCCGAACTCGTAGGCGATCGCCGGGCCCTCGACCACGGCGTCGTCGTGGCGCGCGACCGCGACGTCGAGGCACCCCACGGTGACCCGCTCGCCGGCGAACTCCGGCCCCATCGGCTCGTGGAACGATCCCGGGTGGTAGGCGCAACCCGCGGCGAGCGCGGGCAACACGCCGAGGACGAGCGCGATCGGACGGACCCTCATGCGGGGCCGGCTGAAGCAAGAAACCTGCCCGCACCCACACCGTGGCCGGACCACGGCTTGCGACCGACCGGCCCGCCCGACCGTGTAGCCGTCGCGCCACACCAGTGCCTCGTGCGCACGCGGTGAAGCTTCACCACCCGCGCCCGGCCGACTACCGGGTCAGCGACACCAGCAGGGTGCCGCCCACGATCAGCCCCGCTCCCGCGACCGTGGTCAGGGCCAGCGGCTCGGCGAACGCCAGCGTGCCCCACAGCACCGCGAACACCACCTGGAGGTAGCCGACCGCGCTGGCCCGCCCGGCACGCTCCAGCGACAGGCCCCGGGTCAGGCAGACCTGGGCCGCCTGGGTCGCCGCGCCGACGCCAGCGAGCACCAGCCACTCGGTCGGGGTCGGCCAGATCGCCACCGGCACGGTCCACGGGATCGCCAGCGGCAGCGCCACCAGCGGGAAGTAGAAGACGATGACCAGCGGGTCCTCGTGCTTCGACAGCTGACGCACGGTCACGTAGGCCATCCCCGAGCACAGCGCGCCGGCGAGGGCGATCCCGACCGCGGTCGGGTCCAGCGCGGCGCCGCCCCACAGCGCGCCGGGCCGCGCCACCAGCGCGACCCCGGCCATGCCGAGGACGATCGCCACCACGGTCGCGGCGCCGGCGGCCTCGCGCAGCAGGATCCACGCGCCGATCGCCGTGAACAGCGGCGCCATGTGGTGGATCGTCGTGGCCTCGGCCAGCGGCAGGTGGACGATCGCCCAGTAGTAGCAGGACAGCGCGGTGAACCCGAGCAGGCCGCGCAGCACCAGCGCGGCGCGCCGCGTGCCCCAGGGCGACAGCCCGGCGCGGCGGACCATCAGCCACGACAGCGCCAGCGTCATCACCACCCGGACCAGGACGATCTCCTGCGGCGGCAGCCGGTGGCCGGCCACCTTGACCAGCACGCTCATCAGGCTGAAGAAGAGCGCGCTGGCCGCCATGTACAGGATGCCGGCGCGGCGCATCGGTCCCGCTCCATAGCCCGAAGCCGCGGCGCCGTCCATGGCCACGTCCCTGCGCGCGGGCGCGAAGTGCCCGGCGAGCCTTGCTGCACCTCGCCCGCGCCCCCTACCATGGGCAGGACCCGAGGGGGATCATGCCAGTGCTGCCGATCCGTCACGACTCCTGGACCACGCGGGTGGCCGTCGCCTGCGCCTTGCTGGTGACCGCCGCCGCGCCGGCGCTGGCCGGCAAGGTGACCGGCGAGCTCGAGCTGAGCGCGCCGGCGGGCAAGCCACCGCTGCGCGGCAAGGCCTACCTCGATCGCATCGAGAACCCGTACAAGGCGCCGCGCGACGTCGATCCGTTCCCGTACATGATCGTCGTGCTCGAGGGCGACGCCGCCAAGATGCCGGAGCCACCGCCGCAAGAGGCGTGGGACCTGGTCGGCGACCGCTTCGATCGGCCGCTGATCGCGGTGGTCCCGGGCAGCGAGGTGCTGATCCGCAACAAGGGTCGCGGCACGCCCACCCTGATGATCGACGGCCACGCCGATCTGCTGCCGCACTCGCCGCTCAACCCGCGCGGCGAGCGCGGCTTCAAGGCCGGCGCCGCCGGCACGCTGTACGAGCTGCGCGACGAGGACACGCCGCACATCACCGGTGGCGTCGTCGTGGTCGCGACCCCGTACCACGCGATCGCGATGGCCTCGGCCAAGGACGCGCGCAAGGGCTCGTTCAGCCTGAGCGACGTCCCCGACGGCACGTGGACGCTGCGGATCTGGTACCGCACCGGCTGGCTCGACGGCGTCGAGCAGACGGTCGAGGTCAAGGGCAGCAAGACCACCTCGGTGAGCACCATCAAGATCCCCGCGGGGCTCCCGACCGCGGCGAGCAAGTGAGCGAGGCGCCGTGTTCTGGTCCAAGATCTGGCTGTTCCTGGTCGCGCTCGGCGCCGCCGCCGCGCTGACCGTCGCGCTGGCGCTCCCGCCGGCGGCCCACCGCGAGCGCGTCCGCGACGAGCGGCAACGCCTCGCCACCGCGTGCGACGTCGTCGGCATCGAGCTCGAGCTCGCGGCCCGCAACCACGTCGACCTCATCGGCACGTTCGCGCGCGCCGCCGAGATCGTCGGCGGCCTCGAGCAGGTCGATCCCGGGATGCCGCTCGACGCCGAGAAGGGCAAGCGCCTGCGCCAGACCGCCGGCACGCTGGTGTCGCAGATCAAGGTCGCCGGCGCCGATCCCGACGCGCCGACCCCGCCGGGCCTGCGCCCCAACTTCGCCTGGATGCTCGACGCCTCGGGCCGCGCCGTGGCGCGGTGGGGCCTCGACGAGGACGACACCGGCGACGTCCTCGCCGGGCGCTGGCTGGTCGACGACGCGCTCGCCGGCTACCTGCGCGACGACGTGTGGCTCGACAAGGGCACCCTGTACATGGTCGCCGGCGCGCCGGTGGTGAGCCGCGGCGACAAGGGCTTCGTCGGCGCCGTGCTGATGGGCTGGCGCCTCGACCTCGACGTCTCGGCCCAGTTCGTCCAGGCCTTCAAGGACACCGATCAGGACGCCGAGGATCGCAGCATCAACATCGGCTTCTTCGGCGGCGGCAAGGCGATCACCAAGTCGTCGCGCGACGTCAACCTCGACAGCGACATCCTCGACCGCTACGGCGCCGTCGACAAGCCCGAGGAGATGGGCGAGGACTGCCGCCGCATCGCGCCGTTCTTCGCCCACGACGGCAAGCACGAGTACGCGGTGACGGTGGCGCGCCTGCCCGGCGAGATCGCGTCGCAGGACGGCTTCTTCGCGCTGTACACGCCGCGCCCCGCAGCGCCGTCGTTCGGCGCCGCGGTCGGCAAGGCCAAGCACGAGCTCGGCGGCGGCTTCCCGTGGGCGCTGGTGATCGTCGGCTTCGTCGTCGCCTTCGCCGGCGGCGTCGTGCTGATGGTGCTCGAGGCCGACCGGCCGCTGCGCCGGCTCCAGGCCGACGCCGTCAAGCTGGCCAAGGGCGACGGCGAGCGCATGGCCGAGGACCAGCACCACGGCCGGTTCGGGTCGATCGCCCGCTCGGTCAACATCCAGATCGACAAGGTCTCGCGCGACGCCAAGGCCGCCAAGAAGGACCTCGACCAGCTGCTCGGACCCGCACCCGAGGGCTCGCTGGGCGCCGTCGACCTGCTCGGCGGCGTGCCCCCGTCGCCGTCGCTGCCCGGCATGTCGCTGCCGCCGCGCCCGGCGGCGCCCGCCGCGCCGCCGCCGTCGGAGTTCCGCTTCGGCGATCAGGGCGCGGCCCCGGCCCGCCCCGCCGCCGGCCCCTGATCTCGACCTCGGCCCGGCGCGCCCCGCGCCCGGCATGGCCCCCGCCCGCCCCGCCGCGCCGCCGACCCCACCGCCGCTGCGCCCCCCCGTCCCCGGCGGCCGCAACCCGACCCCGCCGCCGCGCCCGCCCGTGCCCGCGGCCAAGAAGGCCCTCGACGACGACATCCTGTCGTTCGACGAACCCTCCGGCGAGGCCGCCGCCGCCAGCGATGGCGGCGACGACGCCTACTTCCGCGAAGTCTTCGACCAGTTCGTCGAGCTCAAGAAGAAGTGCGGCGAGGCCACCGGCGGCCTGACCTTCCAGAAGTTCGGCGACAAGCTGCGCAAGAACCAGAAGGAGCTGATCGCCCGCACCGGGTGCACCGAGGTGAAGTTCACCGTCTACGTCAAGGACGGCAAGGCCGCCCTCAAGGCCACCCCGGTGAAGGAAGCCTGAGAAGCCCTTCTCCTCTTCTCCTCTTCTCCTCTTCTCCTCTTCTCCTCTTCTCCTCTTCTCCTCTGGTCGCCCCGAGCGGTCGCGCCCGCCAGGCGCGGCCGCCGCGCCAGCGGCGCTACCGCCGCCGGCACAGGCCGGCGCACAGCGCCGCCGACCGGCCGGCGACCTCGCGCGCGTTGGCGAGCAACTCGGCATCACCGAGCGCGCTGACCGTCGCGATGTCGAGCGCGGCCTCGAGCTCGAGCGCCGAGCCCAGCGCGATGCGCTGGTACCGCCGTCGCACCGCCGAGCCCGGCGGGTGCCCGTTCCCCTCGGCGAGGTTGAGCGCCACGCTGCACGCGGCGCGACGCGCCTGATCCGCCAGCGCACCCGCGCCGCGCCACTGCGTGGCCACGCGATGCACCAGCGCCGCCGCCTCCACGGCGACCCGATACGCGACGAAACGAGACAGGAGGTGCTCGGAAGAGCTGGGGTGGTTCATGCCCCTGGCCGCGCATCGGGTGTGACAGCGACGTTCGTGCCCCGGGCGGAATGACAGAGCTGGCGCATCCCGATGCGCGCTCGGGAGCTGAACCACCCCGGCCCGACGAGCACCGGACGTCGGTCGAGAGGATGCTCGCGGACCGGCGTTCGCGGGCTCGCGCGTCGGCGACGCCCGCGAGGTGCTCCCTGGCACCCGCGGCTTTTTGGTAGGCTATCCGAACCAGCACAGCCGGGGGGAGCCAGTGCGCAATCGCTACCTGATCGCATGCACGGTGTTGAGTGCGCTTGCTTGCGTGAGTGCGTGTCTGTTCGACAGGCCTGCGGACGTCACGGACGACGCGTCCGTACTCGACGCCGCATCGCTCGACGCGGCTCCCTGCGGCGGAACCTGCACCGCCACCCAGATCTGTCTGGCCGACGAGTGCGTCGCCTGTGGCGAGCTAGACCAGCCTTGCTGCGCGCTCGACGCGTGCACCGCCACGGGAGCGACCTGCGCGGCGGACAGCTGCGGCTGCCCCACAGCGTGGACCACCTGCGACGCTGCGTGCGTCGATACGCGGACCGACGAGGCCCATTGCGGCGACTGCACCTCGCAGTGCGCGAGCGGCCAGGCGTGCAGCGCGGGTGCATGCCGTGCGCCGGCGCTCTACGCCATCCACGGCGACGTCGTGCGGGTCGGCGACGAGATCGTCCTCGACGGCATCTTCGGACCGGCGGCGTCCGTCAACTTCGCCGGCGCGGTGACCGCGACCGCCATCGTCGACGGCACCCACCGGGCCCGCGTGACCGTCCCGTCGGGCGCCACCTCCGGGCCCGTGACGGTCACGACCCTGGCCCAGACGACCTCGGCGATCCGGATCCGGATCGCGAGCTTCGCGCTGGGGCTCGGACCGTTCCGGACCCGCTACGAGCAGGCTGGCTACGCGCAGACCACACCGACGCTGGTGGTCGCGCGCACGGGCGCCGCGGTGATCGCGACCCGGCGATGGGTCTACGTCGTGGGCGGCGCCAGCGCCGGTGGTACGCCGCTGGCGTCGATCGAGCGGGCCCGGGTCAACGCCGACGGGTCCCTGGGGCCGTTCGCGCTCGCCGGCAGCCTCGGCGTGGCGCGCGCCTACGCCGGCGCCTCGCGGATCGGCGACCGGGTCTATGTCGTGGGTGGCACGGGCGGCACCGCGCTCGACTCGGTCGAGTCCGCGGCGCTCGACCCCGACGACAACCTCGGCGCGTTCGCCGACGCGGGAGTCACGCTGGCGAGCCCGCGGGGCGCGGTGACCACCACCGTGGTCGGCGCCTCGCTCTACGCGCTCGGAGGCGGCAGCTCCATCGAGCGTGCGCCGATCCTCGCCGACGGCACGGTCGGCGCGTTCGGGGTGTCGGGCGCCCTGACCCGGCCGCGGATCCGGGCCGCCGCGGTCGCAACGGCGACCGCCCTGTACGTGATCGGAGGCGACGACGGAGGCGCGCTCGATACCATCGAGCGCGCGCCGATCGACGGCGAAGGCGCGGTCGGCAGCTTTGCCGTCCTGTCGACGACGCTCGCCCAGGGCCGCGCTGGCGCCGGGGCCGTCGCCCTCGACGGCTACCTCTACGTGGTCGGCGGGGGCGGCGGCAACCCGGTCACGGCGACCGACCGGGCGATGATCCTCGACGATGGCACGCTCTCGGCGTTCTCCTCGACCCCAGCCAGCCTGGTCACCGGCCGCCAGGGCGCGTCGATGACGGTGGTCGGCAACTACCTCTACGCGATCGGGGGTGCCGCCGCCGGCGGCGTGCCCCAGCCGACGATCGAGCGCGCCGGGCTGCCGGTCGCGCCGACGATCGGCGCGTTCACCGCGACCGGGGCGACGGTCGGGGTCCGGTCGCGTGGCGCGCTCGCGATCGACCACTACGTCTACACCGTCACCAACGGTCAGGGCGACCCCAGCAACGGCGTCGAGCGAGCGGACGTCGGCGACGGCGGCGGCCTCGGCGCCTTCGCGACGGTCGCCACCACCTTCACCCCGGCGCGCAACGACCCGAGCCTGGCGGTGGTCGGCAACTACGTGTACGCCCTCGGCGGCACGTACAACCCGGGCGTGTGCTGCGACGTCTCCACCAGCATCGTCCGCGCACCGATCGACGGCAGCGGCGCGATCGGGGCGTTCGGCGCGGCGGGCGCGCTGACGGCGGCGCGCAACGGCGCCGCCGCGATCGTCGTCGAGCCCTACCTCTACGTGATCGGCGGCAACGACGCCAACGGGAGGCTCACGTCGGTCGAGCGCGCGGTGATCAACACGGACGGGTCGCTCGGCGGGTTCGCCAACGCCGGGGTGACGCTGCAGACCGGTCGGACGATCGCCGCGGCGGCCGTGCTCGGTGACTACCTGTACGTCCTCGGCGGTTCGGGCGATAGCGACTCGCTCGCCTCGGTCGAGCGCGCGCAGATCCTCGCCAACGGGTCGCTGGGGGCCTTCACGACCCTCAGCACGGTCACCCTCGACATCAGCCGGATCAACCCCGGCGCCGTCGTCGAGGGAGACCGCCTGTTCATCGTCGGCGGCTACTCGCAGGGCGGCGGTGGCGCCGCCGCCGACCCAGGTGAGGTGTCGGTGATCAGCCACGACGGCACG
Source organism: Kofleriaceae bacterium (assembly GCA_020633495.1). GTDB lineage: Bacteria > Myxococcota_A > Polyangia > Haliangiales > Haliangiaceae > WYBA01. The sequence goes on from JACKDR010000011.1 coordinate 28,697, forward strand.
CTCGGGGCGTTCGCGGCCAGCGGCGCCACCACGGGCGCCGACAAGTCGAGCGCCCCCGTCGTCGTCGACAACGTCGTGTACCAGATCGGTTCGCTGCGGAGCGCGGCGCTGGCCCCGTAGCGCGCCACCCCCTCCGCGCCGCGCCCCCCGTCGGCACTGCGCCTCACATCCTCGACGCCAGCAGCGGCTGCCCCTGCCGGATCGGAAACTCCACCACGAACCGCGCGCCGCCCGTCGGCACGTCCTGCACCACCACCCGCCCGCCGTGATCCCCCACGATCCGGTGCACGATCGCCAGGCCCAGCCCGGTCCCGCCCTTGCCGTGCTTCGTCGTGAAGTACGGCGCGAACAGCCGGTCCTTCGCCTCCGGCGGCACGCCCGGCCCGTTGTCCTCCACCACCAGCTCGATCCGATCGCCGGCGTCGCCCCGCCGCGTCGACACCACGATGCGCCCACCGCCTCCGTCTCCGCCTCCGCCTCCCCCCTCGCCTCCCCCGCCCCCGCTCCCCTCCCCGCCCCGCCGCTGCGCGATCGCGTCGCGCGCGTTCTCCAGCAGGTTCAGCAACACCTGGTTCACCTGCCCGCGATCCGCCTCGATCGCCGGCAGCCCGTCCTCCAGCTTCGCCTCCACCGGCGCCGCGCCCTGATACAGCGACAGCGCCGCGCCCACGATCTCCCCGACGTCGCACGGCCCGAACGTCGGCTTCGGCATCCGCGCGAACTCGCTGAACTCGGCGACGATGCGCTTGAGCCGGTCCGCCTCCTCCAGCACCGTCGCGGTCGACTCCTCGAGCACCTCGGCGAACTGCGGGTGCTGCTTCCGCCACGTCTTGCGCAGCGTGTCCATCGCCATCTGGATCGGCGTCAGCGGGTTCTTGATCTCGTGCGCCAGCCGCCGCGCGATCTCCTGCCACGCCGCGATCCGCTCGGCGATCACCAGCCGCTCCTTGGCGTCCTTCAGATCCTCCATCATCAGGTTGAACGCCGCCGCCACCGCGCCGACCTCGTCGGCCGCGGTCACCGGCACGCGGTGCTCGAGCTCGCCACGCGCGGCCGCCTGCGCGCCCTCGACCAGCCGGTCGAGGTCGCGGGTCATGCGCCGCGCCACCGCGATGCCGAGCAGCACCGTCAGCAGCACCGCGACCGCGGCCAGCACCCCCGACACCAGCGTCACCTCGAGCAGCAGCTGGTCGAGGCCCTCGTCGGTGACCGCCAGCTCGATCCACGCCACCGGGGCGCCGTCGACGCCGGGCAGCGGGATGCGGATCGGCGCGCCCGCCAGCATGTGCTCGAACCCGGGCTCGGCGGGCGGGACCAGGACCTCGCCGCCGGCGTCGACGACGCGGGCGTCGATCCGCCCCGACCGCCGCACGACGTCGAACAGCGACGGCCCGACGGCGCGGCCGGCGGCGATGTAGAGCTGGTGGCCGTCGGCGCGCACCGCCCGGGCCGCCTCGACCACCAGCAGCTTCTCGGGCCGATCGCCGTGCTTGACCAGGACCCGGTCGTAGAACGCCTGGCCCTTGCTGCGGGTCGCCCATTGCCGGGGCCGGGCGTCGCTCTCGCCCATGAGCGCCGGGTAGTGCAGCGCGGCCAGCACCTCGTCGTGGTCGTCGGTGAGGAAGACGACGTCGGGCATCAGGCCGCCGACCATGCGCGAGCCCTGCTCGCGGACCCAGCGCTGGGCCTCGACGTAGTCGCCGTGGGCCCGCCACGACAGCGTGAACCGGCCGATCAGCTCGAGGTCGGTCGAGCCCAGCGCGTCGGGGCCGACCGCGTCCTCGATCTGGGCGCCGGCCCGCTCGACCTCGCGCCGCAGCGCCTGCTCGGCGGCGATCCGGGTCCGCTCGTACTCGCGCCGGTAGCTGCGCGCGACCACGTAGCGGGTGACCACCGCGGCCAGCGCGATCGGGACCAGCGCGGCCAGCGCGAACCACAGCGTGAAGCGGCCGCGCAGCTTCATCGGCCGCGGCCCTTGCTGCGGGCGGGCGCGCCCCAGGTGAACAGATCGGCGAAGCCGATGCGGGCGCTGGCGTCGAGGACGAGGCCGCGGACGTCGGTGCGGTGGTGGACCCGCAGCGCCCGGTGGAACAGCGGCAGCACCGGCAGGCGATCGGCGAACTCGCGCCGCGCCGCGCCGACGTCGACGGCCCCGCCGGCGAGCTGGCCGCGCGCCCAGGCGTCACCGCCGGCGGCGAACGCCGCCGCCCACAGCAGCGCCGGGTCGGCGCCCAGCGCCGGCAGCTGGCCGACGTAGAGATCGCACTCGCCCCTGGCGACCCGGGTCGCGAACTCGCCGGCGGGCAGCTCGGTGATCTCGGCGCCGAGGCCGAGCTTGTCGAGCGCGACCACCAGCTTGTCGGCGACCTCGCGATCGTCGAACCGGGTCTGGTCGACCAGGATCTCCAGCTTCAGGCTGGCCCGCGCCGCGGTGCCCAGCGCGCTGACCCGCTTGGCGGCGCGCGCCAGCGCCGCGCGCGCGCCGTCGAGATCGCCCTTGCGGTCGGCGTCGGCGAGCGGCTCGCCGCCGAGGTCGGCGGGCAGCGGGTCGGTCGTGACCGAGATCCGCTCGCCGGCGCCCAGCGACTCGAGGCCGCGGCGCGCGATCGCCAGGTTGAGGGCGCGGCGCAGGTCGCGATCGCCGGTGATCTTGGCGTGCGCGGTGCCGAAGCCGACGTAGGTCAACAGCGTCGCCGGGCCCTCGACGACGTCGGCCTTGTACTTGGGCTGGGCGCCGGCGAACGCGGTGGCGCCGCGCTCCGACAGCTGCAGCTTGCCGTCCTCGAACCAGCGCGCCTCGTCGCCGGCGCCGGCGAACCAGCGCAGCTCGACGCGGTCGAGGTGGGGCCGGCCCCGGAAGTGGTCGTCGCTGGCCACCAGCACGACGCGGCGCTTGCCGCGATCGATCGTGTCGATCCGGAACGGGCCCGAGCCGACCGGCGCCCGCGCCTTGGGCGCCTGCCCGCCCGGCGTGATCGAGGCCTGCGGGGCCGCCAGCAGCGCGGTCAGCTCGGGCGTCGGCGCGCGCAGGCTCAGGGTCACGACGGTGGCGCCGTCGCGCCCGATCTCCTCGACCGGCGCCAGCAGCCAGCCGGCGTCGCTCTTGGCCAGGCGGCGCAGCGACGCCACGACGTCGATGGCGTCGAGCGCGGTGCCGTCGTGGAAGGTGACGCCGGCGCGCAGCGTGATGCGCACGACGCGGCCGTCGTCGCTGACCTCGGGCGGCGCGGCGGCGAGGTGGGGCTCGACGGTGCCGTCGGGCAGGCCGCGATACAGCGTGTCGAACACCAGCCCGACCACGGTCAGCTCGGCGTGGGTCCGCGCCGCCACCGGATCCAGCGTCACCGGCTCGCCGATCAGCGTCGCCGCGATCTGGCCGCCGTCGCCGGGGCGGGTCTCGGCGCGCGCCGACGACGCCGGCGTCGCCGCCGCGGCGATCGCGACCAGCGCGAGCAGCCGGCCGGCCGCCCGCGCCCGGGCCCGCGGCCCCGCGCTCAGTCGAGCAGCCACAGGTCCACCCGCTGGGAGCCGGCCAGCCGCACCGCGGCGAACACCTCGACGTCGCCGTCGCCGTCGACGTCCGCCGCCGCGACGCCGCCGACCCCGCCCGTGAAGCGCTTGGTGAACAGCGCCTTGCCGACCTTGGCGCCCCTGGCCGGCAGCGCGTGGACCGTGACCGCGTCGGGATCGCCCGGCGCGCTCGCCGCCGAGGTGATGAGCTCGGCGCGGCCGTCGTGGTCGACGTCGGCGATCGCGTAGGCGACGCCGACGCCGTCGAGCGCGAGCGCGCGGTCGGCGACGCAGTCGGCCTCGTCGGCGCGACAGCGCACGTGGACCGTGACCTGGAGTGCGCCGCCGTCGCCGAGCACGGCGTCGACCCGCATCGGCCGCCCGACCGCGTCGACCAGCGCGTCGTCGCAGCGCGCCGCCCAGTAGCGGGCCGGCCACGCCTCGGGCAGGCCGTCGCCGTCGGCGCGCTCGAAGTAGGCGCGCCCGGGCGCCCGCGCCCCGACGCGGTCGACGCACAGCGGGTAGCCGGCGCCGGCGTCGTCGCCGGCGGCCGCGGCCCGCAGCTGCCCCTGCGCCAGCGTCGCCCGCACCGGCTCGGCGGCGGTCGACGCCCAGGCCTGACCTCGACGCCGCGCCCGGTCGGCGCGACCACGATCGTCGCCATCGGATCGCGCGGCTCGGTGGCCGGCGCCTCGGTCGACAGCGCCAGGCGCGCGACCTCGACCAGGGCGCGCCGCCCTGCGGCGCCAGCACCACCACCGCGCGCTCGGTCACCGCGATCAGCTCGGCGCGGCTGTCGCCGTCGAGGTCACCGGCGGTGAGATCGAGCAGCGGCGCGCCGAGATCGAGCGCGTCGATCCGGCGCGCCTTCCACGTCACCTTGGTCGGCGTCGGCGGCCGGCGCACTGGCTCGCGCGCCGCCGCCGCCTCGGCGAGCAGCGCGGCGGCGCGATCGACCAGCCGCCGCGGCCACGGCGCCACCGGCTCGCTGGCGCGCGCGACGCCGGCGGCGCCGACGGTCGCCACCGCGCCGAGCACGCAGCCCAGCGCGATCGCGCGCGTCGCGCCGGGTCGCGTCCGGGCTTCGGGGGCGCGCCGCATGCGTCAGGGGTGCGCCACCGGGGCCGCGTCGTCGCCGCCACCGGCGCCGGCGCCATCGTCGTCGCCGTCACCGCCGACCGCCTCGGGATCGTCGCCGTACTCGTCGGTCACGAACGTCGTGGTGTCGACCTCGCCGGGCAGCGGCGCGACCTCGGTCGGGACGGTGCCGTCGAGGAAGACCTCGGTGTAGCTCGAGCCGTCGGGCGCGCCGTCGGGCGCCAGCTTGCCGGTCGCCTTGTCGATCCGCGCCTCGGTGACCCCGGGCGGCCGCGTGAACTTCTTGGCCGCCGGCTTGAGCGCCTTCATCGTGTCGACGAAGACCGGCAGCGCGGTGTGGCCGCCGGTCTCGTGGGAGCCCAGCGGCCGGTTGTCGTCGTGGCCGACCCACACGCCGATGACGTAGTCCGGGGTCATGCCGACGAACCAGGCGTCGCGCGAGTCGTTGGAGGTGCCGGTCTTGCCGGCCAGCGGGATCTTGAGCGACCTGGCCTTGGTCGCGGTGCCCTCCTCGACCACCGAGCGCATCATGTCGACGACGACGTACGCGACCTCGGGCTTGAGCGCCTGCACCGGCTCGGGGCCGGGCCGGGTGTGGCCGTCGATCGCCTCGATGATCTGCGGCGGCTGGTAGCGGCCGCCGGCGGCGAACGTGGCGAACGCGTTGGTCAGCTCGAGCGGCGTGACCTCGCCGGAGCCCAGCGCCAGCGACAGGTGCTCGGGCAGCTCGCTCTCGATGCCCATCGCGTGCGCGGTGGCCACCACGGCGCCGGGGCTGACCTGGCTGCACACCCGGATCGCGACCGTGTTGATCGACTTGGCGAGCGCGTAGCGCAGCCGCACCGGGCCCTCGAACTTGCTGGCGTAGTTCTTGGGCTTCCACAGGTCGTAGACCTCGGGCGCGTCGTTGATGATGCTGGCCGCGGTGACCGCGCCCAGCGCCAAGCCGGTGGCGTAGACGAACGGCTTGAACGACGAGCCGGGCTGGCGGTGGGCCTGGGTGGCGCGGTTGAAGCCGCCGGGCTTGACGTCGAAGCCGCCGACCAGCGCCAGCACCTTGCGGGTCCGCACGTCCATGACCACGACCGCGCCCTCGGGCCCGGGCGCGAAGCGCACGACGTGGCCGTCGCCGTGCTTGGCCCCGGCGGCGTCGTCACCGCGGGCCAGGACGACGTCGACGACGTCGCCGGCGGCGAACCGCTCGCTCGGCTTCTTGCGGGTGCCGTCGGCGGCCGGCGGGTTGTAGCGGTCCTCGTCGTCGCCGCGCAGCGGCAGCGCCGCGGCCCAGCCGCCGAGGTCGACCTCGAGCTCGGCGTCGCCGTCGTGCACCGCGGTGACCACCGCGGGGTAGACGTCGACCGGCTTGGGGCCGGCCTTGGGCAGCTTCTTGGCCAGCTTGGTCAGCTCGGCGGTGATCTTGTCGGCGGCGACCTTGCGGACCGGCCGGCCGACCTTGTGATCGCCGTCGTAGCGGCGCAGCCCGTCCTGCAGGGCCCGGCGCGCGGCGTCCTCGATCGACGGCCGCAGCGTCACCCGGACCTCGGCGCCGAGGGTGTCGAGCCCGCGCTCGCCGTGCTCCTCGACCAGATCGCGGCGCACCAGGTCGACGACCTCGGGCGCGCGCGCCAGCATCGGGAACGGATCGTCGACCGGATGGATGGGCTCGTCGGCCCAGTGCTGGCCGACCGCGGCGTCGAGCTTGCCGTGCGCGACCAGCTGGTTGAGCACGTAGACCTGGCGCGACTTGGCCCGCTTGGGGTTCTTGAACGGCGAGATGTCCTCGGGCGCCTGCGGCAGGCCGGCGAGCAGCGCGATCTCGCCCGGGTTGAGCTCCTCCAGCTCCTTGCCGAAGTAGAACCGCGCCGCCTCGACCACGCCGTAGCGGCCGTGGCCGAAGTAGATCTGGTTGACGTACAGCGCCAGGATCTCCTTCTTCGACAGCGTGTCCTCGACCCGGCGCGCCAGGATGATCTCCTGCATCTTGCGCCGGAAGGTCTTCTCCGGGGTCAAGAGCAGGTTCTTGACCACCTGCTGGGTGATCGTCGACGCGCCTTGCTTGCTCTTGCCCGACACCAGGTTGGCGAAGAACGCGCGGACCATGCCCTTGTAGTCGACGCCGCCGTGGCTCCAGAAGTTGGCGTCCTCGGCGACGACGAACGCGTCGACCAGCAGCTGCGGCAGGTCGTCGTAGGCGACCAGCGTGCGGCGCTGGGTGTAGACCTCGCCGAGGACCTCGTCGCGGCCGCGCGGGCCGGGCACGACGATCCGGGTGACCTGCTTGGGGTGGTAGTTCTTGAGCGCGTCGGCGGTCGGCAGGTGCGGATCGCGGGCGTAGATCCAGAACGTGATCGCGACCGCGGCGGCCGCCAGCGCGGTCAGCGCCAGGCCGGTGATCGCGGCCCACTTGAGCACCCGCTTCTGGACCCGCCAGGTGAAGAAGCCGCGGACCCGGGCCTTGAGGCCGCGGGGCGCGGTGCGGGCCTCGGCCCGGGGCGGGCGAGACGAGGAGGCGGTGCGGGCCCGAGGCTTGGCGCCGGCCTTGGGCTTGGCCTTCGCCTTGCCCCGGCCCGGTTGCTCGTTGGCACGGGGCTGCATCGGGACGTCCGGGACTGGGTGTGCCACCTGGGGCCCCAGACTGCAATCCGAGGACCCGGCGGAAACGGCGGTGGAGCCCGACTATCGCCCGGTTGCGTCTACGGCGCCACAACCGGGCGTGTCCCAGCGGACACGTGACGCTCGATCACCCCGACGGCGCCCCGGATCCCGAGGCCATACCAGCGCGCGCGCAGCCGATCCCGCCGCTCGTCGGGGAGATCGCCGCGGCGGCCGAGGACCTCGCGGCGGCGCGCCGCCAGCCGGCTCATCACCAGCGCCACCGACACCGACAGGTTGAAGCTCTCGGTGAAGCCGAACATCGGGATCGACACGGTGCCGTCGCAGGCGGCGAAGCCGGCGTCGCTGACCCCGGCGTGCTCGTTGCCGAACACCACCGCGATCGGCGCCGACACGTCGATGTGGTCGAGGTCGACCGGCGCGTCGGGCGCGGTGGCGTAGACCTTGAAGCCGCGGGCGCGCAGCGCGTCGGCGCACGGCGGCAGCGCCGGCCAGCGGTGCAGGTCGAGCCAGCGGTGGCAGCCCTTGGTGACGCCGTCGTTGACCGCGAACCGGTGCACGCCCTCGCAGGCGTGGAAGTCCTGCAGGCCGAGCGCCTCGGTCGAGCGGATCGCGGCGGCGCCGTTGTGCGGGTCGTAGAGATCCTCGACGATCGTGACCAGCGAGGTCAGGCGTGCGTCGAGCACCTGCTCGATCCGCGCGAGGCGCTGCTCGGTCATCAGCGGGCGCAGCGCGTCGCAGATCAGCGCGGGGCCGTGCAGGTCGATCAGGCGGTCGAGGTCGGTCATGGCGGCGGGCGCGGCCCGCGCGCCTAGCGCGCGACGCCGAACCAGGCCGTCACTTGCCACACCGCGCGCTGCGCGTAAAGCCCCGGCGTGTCGTCGCCCTGGTACTGCCGCGCCGCCTCGAGCGCGGTCCACAGGTCGTGGGCGAGGTCGGCGCGGGCCTCGGCGCCGAGGACGAAGGCGCGCTCGGCGGGCGCCCACGCGGTCGTGACCGCGCCCTGGGCGTTCGCGAACGCGGGCAGCTGCAGCCGCGCCGACAGCATCGGGCCCAGCCCCGGGCGCACCCGCACCGCGACCGCGCCGGTGCCGAGGTCGTCGACGTCGAGCGCGACCGCCGCCGCGCCGCCGACGCCGGCCAGCTCGCCGGCGCGGGCGCGATCGACGAGGGTCGGCGCCACGCCCATGGCGTCGGCGGCGCCGGCGACCTCGCGCTCGCGCAGGTACAGCGGGCCGAACGGCGCCGGGATCCACGCCGCGGTGCCGGCGCCGACCTCGACGCGGAGCCGGCCGGTGACCCGCGGCGACAGCCGCGCGGTGCCGTGGCCGACCAGCGCGGCGCCGACGCCGAGGCCGGGCTCCCAGCCGGCGTCGAGCGAGATCGTGCCGCGGGTCCGCGGCGTCGCTGCGCCCCAGGTCGCCGACGCCGACACCGCCGCCAGCGGCGCGGACGCGTCGGGCGCCGCGGCCATGGCGTCGGCGTGGCGCGGCGCCGCGGGATCGATCGCGACGGTGCCGCCGACGATCAGCGGCCCGACCGCGGCGGCGCCGCCGCCGGCGAACAGGGTGGCGCGGCCGAGATCGCCGGTCAGCGCCTCGACCGAGGTGGCGCCGCGGGCCAGGCGGCCGTGGGCGCCGCTGGCCCGGCGATCGGCGAGCACGCCGCCGCCGTAGCCGTCGACGAGGGTGCCGGTGCCGACCCGGGCGTCGCCGAGCGGGCCGACCGCGAGCTCGCCGCGCCAGCCCTCGGCGCCGTCGAGGCGGGTCTCGACGCCGTGCCACGCGAAGCGGCGGATCAGCGCCAGCCAGTCGCCGACCTCGTCCCAGTCGGCGGTGACGAAGCGATCGCCGACGACGCGCAGCCGGGCGCCGACGTCGAGCGCGCCGGTGTCCCAGGCCAGCCCGGCCCCGGCGTCGACCGCGGTCAGGGGCGAGCCGCCGACCACGCCGGCGCCGAAGCCGGCGTCGGCGCTGACCGCGGGCGCGGCGTCGTCGGCGCGCGCGGTGACCTCCTCGTCGGCGCGCGCCGGCGCCGCGACCAGCAGCAGCGCGGCCCCTGACCGTCCACGACCAGTTCGTCCGAGCATCGCCCCACGATCGATCCGGGCCCCGGACCGGCAACTTTCGGGTGCGACATCCCATCCGGTTGCCGGCCGCGAGCCCGCGGGCTAGGGTCCGCCCGCCCATGCGTCCCGCGGCCCACGCTCCCCTGCTCGCTCTCAGGCTCGCCGTCGGGCTCGCCGCGGCGGTCGCCGCCACCGCCGCGCCGGCCGCGGCCCAGCTGGCCCCGCCCGCGCCGCCCCCGGTGGCCACCACGCCGCCGCCGCCGCCGAGCGTCGTCACCACGCCGCCGCCAGTCGAGCCCGCGCCCGGCGCCCTGGCGACCGTGCCGGCGCCGCCGACGCGGCCGCCGCCGGCCTGGACCCCGGCGGCGCAGCAGGCCGCCGAGGACGACGTCATGCCCGACATGCCGCCGGCCCGCCACCACCCCGGGCCGTCCGGGTTCTGGACCGGCTACAAGCCGGCCAAGGGCGGCGCTTACCGCTGGCGCCTGCTCGGCATCGCGATCGCGGTGCTCGGCGTCACCGTGCTGCTGCTGCGCCGCGCCCTGATGCGGGCGTCGCGCCGCGCCGCCTGAGCCCGCCGGCGTCGCGGCGCCGCCGCCGCGCCTACTTCTTCATCGGGTTGGTCGGGCGCGCGTTCTTGATCGCCTTCTTGCGGCGCGCCATGCACTCGGCCTCGGTCTCGTCGGGGTCCTTGGCGAAGATCAGCGGCGTCGCCAGCGCGTCCTGGTACTCGGTCTCGGTGAGCCGGCCGCGCTTGTACATCAGCCCGAGGATCCGCTCGATCTTGCCCTCGGTCCAGCCGTGCAGCGTGCCCTTGCAGTACTGGTCGTAGCGCTGCTTGGGCGACGGCAGGATCGACGAGAAGAACGCGGCCTCGACCGGGTTGAGATCGCGCGGGTGCTTGCCGAAGTAGTGCCACGCCGCCGGCCCGATGCCGTAGATGCCGGGCCCGTACTCGATGACGTTGACGTAGATCTCGAACAGCCGGTCCTTGTCGAACTTGGTCTCGACGAACCAGGTCAGGAACAGCTCCTGGAACTTCCGCGCCAGGGTCTTCTCCCGGTACAGCAGGACGTTCTTGACCAGCTGCATCGTGATCGACGACGCGCCGTACTTGAAGTAGCCGGCCTCGAGGTTCTTGATCAGCGCGCTCTTGAACTCGCGCGTGATGAAGCCGTGGTGCTTGTAGAACGACGAGTCCTCGGTGGTCATCAGCGAGTTGAGCAGGTACGGCGACACCTCGGTGATCGGCACGAAGTCGGGGTTCTCGGGGCCGACCATGAACGACACCCACTGGTCCTGCTCGACCTCGACGTAGTGCTCGAACGGCTCGGCCAGGCGCATGACGTCGTCGGGCGCCTTCTTGGCCTTGCACTTCATGATGCCGACGCTGCCGTCGAGGACGGTCGCCTGCAGGTCGGCCCAGTCGATCGCGAGCCGCAGATCGGTCTTGAACGTGCCGGTGAGCTGGAAGCCCTCGAGGTAGGGCTTGAGCTCGGCGGGGATCGCGTCGAGGACCTCCTGGCACGGCTTCGGCGGGATGATCAGACGGCCGTCGAGGGCGCGGCGCTCGCGCCGGGTGCCGTCGGGGCGCAGCCCGCCGGGCAGCGCGACCCAGCCGGTGATCTGGAACGGCAGGCCGCGCGAGCTGAAGTCGCCGCGCGACAGGGTCAGCGTCCGCGCCGCGCGATCGTAGGAGCCGGTGACGTCGCCGTCGGCGTCGAGATCGTGGACCGGCTTCTCGGCCAAGAGCGGGTGGTTGATCGACAGGTCGTGGACGTGGAAGCCGCCGGCGAAGCTGATCGCCGCGGCGCCGACGTCGAGGTGGAGCCGGGCGTCGATCGCGGCGTCCTGGTAGTCGACCACCGCCGACCGCTCCAGCACCGGGCGCAGGCGGTCGAGCGTGAACCGCTCGGCGTCGAGGTCGAGCACGCCGGTCGAGGTCGCGGGATCGACCCAGCCGGCGAAGGTCCACAGCTTGCCCTCGACGCCGCCCCAGCCGCCGTCGAACGAGATCGCGAGGCGGCCGGCCTCGGCGGGCTCGACCGTCCCGGTGATGCCGGTCAGCGACATGTTCTTCCACAGCTGCAGCTCGCCGCCCGACGCCTCGACGCGCCGGCCCGTCGTCGGGTCGTCGACCGCGACCAGCTCGGTGACGGAGGCCGCCGGCCCGAACGAGGTCGTGGCCCGGGCGTGGCGGGCCCGGACCACGGCGCGACCGCCGCGCTGCCAGACCGCGTCGAAGTCGGCGACCGTCGTGACCACGCCGGTGACGTCGTCGACGGCGCGCGCGGTGCCGTGGGTGAGATCGATGCGGGTCGGCTTGAGCCGGCCCATGCCGGCGTGACCGCCGCCACCGCCGTCGCTGGCGCCGCCCAGGCCGAGGCGATCGATCAGATCGCGGACGTTGTCGACGCCGGCGGCGTCGCGGCGGACCTCGATCGTCACGCCGTCGATGGTCACCGCGCCGACCACCGGATCGGCGCGCAGCGACGACCAGAAGTCGAAGTCGACGTCGATGCGATCGACGTGGGCCAGCGGCGCGTCGCCGTCGGCCGGGCCGCGCACGGTGACGTCGCGCAGCACCGCGTGGCCGCGGCTGACGTCGATCGCGCCGGCGTGGATGCGCCGGCCCAGCTTGGCCTCGACCTTGGGGATGACCTTGTGCTCGATCATCCAGCGGCCGACCCGCGGATACGCGATGACGACGCCGACCACCGCCAGCACGACGAACGTGACGACGGCAAGGCCGGCGATGATCAGCGCTCGCCGCGACGGAAGGCGCATCCCAGGGTTGCTAACGCACCGGCGGCGCCCCTGCAAGTCACAGGGGGCCGCGGACCACTACTGGCAGCCTACCGCCGTGATGATGCCGTCGTCGCCGCCGCGCGCGAACAGCAGGAAGTCGCCCGCGTCCACGCTCGACTTGGTGTCGGCGTAGTGCTTGCCGCTCTTCTTGGCCAGGCCGATGTCGAGGGTGACCCGGGCCCGCTTCTTGGCCGGGTGATCGACCTCGCGGATCATGACGGTCGCCTTGCCGTTGGGCAGATCGAAGGTCTCGGGGACCATCCGCGACAGGGTCTTGGACGACCGCCCCGACTGCGTGAACGTGTTCCACGCCGAGAACGCCTTGGTCTTGAGCTTCTTGGCGACGTCCTTCAGCTCGGGTGCCACGGACGGGTGGTCGGTCTTGGTGGCCAGGATCTCGATGACCTGACACTGCATCGTGACGTCGGGCGGCTCCGCGCCGTCGTCGTCACCCTTCTTGCCGTCGGCGCGCGCCGACGTCGGGGCGAACGCCACCACGACCACCGCCACCAGGGCGGCGATCCAGCTGGCGAGCCGGAACGCGGAGCGGCCGGTACGGGCCTCGGTCATATACCCTCCAGGGTGTCGTCAGGGGTCACCCAGATCACGGTGGTCTCTTCGCCGTCCTCGTCCTTGACGGTGAAGACGGTCCCGGTGCCGCCGTCGACGTCGAGCGACTCGACCTCGGCCGGCGTGTGCACGACCGGCACGACGCGCGGATCGCCAGCGCCATCGGGGACCGGCACGGCCGGGCCGTGGCTGCCATCGTCGACGGCGCTCGCGCTGCCGGCGCGTGCCACCGGCGGGGTCACCGGCGCCGCGTGGTCACCGGCGGGGCGGAGCACCAGGACGATCGCGGCCACCGCGCCGGCGCTGAGCGTGCCGGTCAGGATGTGGCCGCGGTACGCGTCGAGCCAGCGGGTGAAGCGGCTCCACACGCCGCGCGGCGCGTCGGCAGGATCGGCGGCGCGCGGCGCGGGCTCGCGATCGAGCGCGGCGTGCTTGTCGATCTCGCGATCGATCGCGGACCACAGCGCGGCGAGCCGGGGCTCGGCGTCGTCGGCGGCGCGCTCGAGGTGCGTGCGCACCACCTCGCCGATCTCGACGACGCCGTCGAGCCGGGCCCGGGCGCCGGCGTCGGCGGCGACCGCCGCCTCGACGCCCTCGCGCTCGGCGGACGTCAGCTCGTCATCGGCGAGCTGCATCAGGTCTATGTCGCGGATCTTGTTCACGGCGAGTTCACGGGTGCGCGCGGTGTTTAACCTTTGACGTGGGAGGCCCCGGAGGGTTCAACCGAATCTTCGGCCGGGTGATCCGGGTCGGGATCGCTGGCGTTGCCACGCCGCCGGGTTGCGCTGTCGGATCGATCATCGGCTCCACTGTCCCCGTTCCGACCGACCTCGGCGACCAGATCTTCAGGCGGATGTTCGACCAGGTCGAGCAACCGCTTCTGCATGTTGCGGCGGGCGTGGAACAGCCGCGACATGATCGTGCCCTTGGCGCAGCCCATGACCTGGGCCATCTCCTCATAGGAGAGGCCCTCGATCTCGCGCATGACCAGGACGGCGCGGTGGTTCTCCGAGAGCTCGGCGAGGGCCTCCTCGACGCGGTCGCGGATCTCCTTGTCCATCAGCGCTCGTCCGGGATTTCCTCTGAGGATCCGAGGGATTAGGTCTTCATCCCCGACCCGGGTGTCGTCCTCCTTCACGTTCTGATCGGTGAAGTCGACCGCGCGGGTCCGGCGGTGCTTGCGGATGTGATCGATCGCCAGGTTCATGACGATCCGGTACAGCCACGTGTAAAAGCTCGAAGTTCCTTCGAATTTGTCGAGGTAGCGGTGGGCCTTGATGAACGCGTCCTGGACCACGTCGAGGGCGTCGTCGGGGTTGCGGACCACGCCGTAGGCCAGCGAGTAGGCGCGGCGCTGGTAGCGCTCGAACAGGACGCGGAACGCGGCGCGGTCGCCGGCGCGCGCCTTGTCGACGAGCTCGCGATCGTCGACGTTGTCGCGAGGGCTCGGCGCCGCGGCTCGGGCGGAGGAGGGCTGAGTCGCGGCCTGCTGGGCCCGCTTCGACACGGTCCCGACTGTATCTCATCTGGCCAGGCGCCGCCGGGCGCGCCGCCGGGATCGCGTGTGGTTGCGATGGGTCGCTCGACCCACCCGCGCTATGCTCCGGGCGCGCCTCCCAGGGATACGCGTCTGCCGTGGACTCGCCTACGCCCGCCACCTCGCCCTCGCCCGCGTCGTCGTCGTCGTCGACCGACATCCGCGCGTTCCTGCGCCGGGTCCGGTCGCGGCTGCGCCGGCACGACGGCCTGCGAGTCCTGTACTGGATGCTGGCGGCGCTGCTCGGCCTGGGCATCGCGGTCCCGCTGATCGCGCAGCTGGTGGTGGGCACCCGCCAGGGCGCGTTCGCGCTGCTCGCCGGCGCCGGGCTGATCGCGAGCCTGGTCGCGATCGCCGCGCTCGTGCTCGGTGCGATCGTCCCGGCGCGGCGGTGGCGCAGCGACGCCGCGGTCGCCCGCCACGTCGGCCGCCGCGCCCCGCCGGTGGCGTCGGACCTGCTGTCGGCGGTCGAGCTCGACGGCGCCGCCGGCGATCGCCCGGGCGCGCCGTCGCCGGCGCTGGTCGCGGCCCTGGTCGACGCCACCGCCCGGCGCGTCACCGCGCTCGAGCCGCGGGCGCTGGTGCCGGCGCGCCCGGTCCACCACGCCGCGCTGGTGTGCCTCGGCGCGCTCGCGATCCACGCCGGCATCGTCGTGGTCGCGCCGCGGGTCGTCGCCAACGGCTGGCGCACCCTGCTCGATCGTCCCGCCGCGCCGTTCGGCGGCGCCGCGCTGACCCCGACCCCGCTGGTCGGCGACCTGACCCTCACGCTCGAGGCGCCGGCGTACGCGCACCGGCCGGCGGCGGTGCTGCCGTCGTCGGCGGGCGAGTTCCGCGCCATGCCCGGCACGCGGGTCACGCTCGAGACCCGCGCCCTGGTCCCGGCGGCGTCGGCGTGGCTGCTGATCGAGCGCGGCGAGCCCGGCGCCACGCCCGAGGAGGTGCCGCTGGCGATCGACGGCGACACCCTGCGCGGCACGTTCGTGGTCGACGGCCCGGCCCGCTACCGCTTCGGCGTCCAGCGCCGCGACCACCACCGCCTGGTCGAGGCGACGCCGCGGCAGATCGAGATCGAGCCCGACCTGGTGCCGACCGTCGAGCTGCTGGCGCCCGCCGACGAGCTCGACGTCACCAGCATGAAGCGGGTCGAGCTGGCGGTCACCGCCGCCGACGATCACGGCCTGCGCAAGATCGAGCTGGTCTGGGTCACCGCCGGCCAGACGACCCGCAAGCTGCTGCCGCTGATCCCGCCCGACGCCGGCGACCTCGGCCACGTCCAGGCCAAGGTGGTCTGGGATCTCGCCGAGGTCGCGCTGACCCCGGGCGCGGTCGTCGACTACCACGTCGAGGTCACCGACAACGACGACGTCAAGGGCCCCAACGTCGGCAGCTCCAAGGTCTTCCACCTGCGGGTGTTCAGCCCGCGCGAGCGCCACGAGCAGAACCTGGCCC
This sequence comes from Kofleriaceae bacterium, assembly GCA_020633495.1. GTDB lineage: Bacteria > Myxococcota_A > Polyangia > Haliangiales > Haliangiaceae > WYBA01. The sequence continues at coordinate 44,353 of JACKDR010000011.1, forward strand.
GCCAGCAGGACGTCGCCGCGAAGATGCTCAAGGTCCTGGCGGCGCGGCTGCCGCTCGATCCCGACCAGCCGCCGGTGCGCGACGAGCTCAACCGGGCCACCGCCGAGCTGGTCGTCGAGCTCGGCACGCTGGTCGCCGCCTACGACAAGGATCCGCAGGCCGACAAGCGCATGCGCGCCGACCTCGACGGCATGCGCGGCCGCCTCGACAAGCTGGCCGGCGCCGAGCGCAAGCTGCTCGACAAGCTGCCGCGCCGCGACGACCCCGCCCACCCGCTCAAGGGCCTGGGCCCGCGCTTCGCGGGCGTCGACAAGCCGCTGATCGCCGAGCTCGAGGACGACGTCGTCGCGCTCGCCGACTGGCTCGATCGCGAGCGCCTCGAGAGCCTGCTCGACGTCGCCGACGAGGTCGAGGCCCACCGCAAGCGCCTCGACGAGCTGATGGAGCAGTACGCCAAGACCGGCGACCCGCGGCTGGTCGACGAGATCAAGCGCGAGCTCAAGGCGCTCGAGCAGCGGCTGGCCGAGCTGGGCAAGAAGCGCGCGGGCATGACCGCCGACGTCCTCGATCAGTTCGTCAACCCCGACGCGATGCAGGACAAGCGCGCCGGCGGCTGCATCGCCGAGGTCAAGGCGCTGTTCGACGCCGGCAAGGTCGCCGAGGCCCAGGCCAAGCTCGCGACCTGCTCGAAGGATCTCGACGCCGCGGCCCGGGCCATGGAGCAGGCCCTCGACCAGCTGCGCGGCGACCGGTTCGCGCCCGAGCAGCAGAAGCTCGACGAGCTGATGGACGAGCTCGCCGATCTGACCCAGGAGCAGAAGGACATCGCCGCCGAGGCCGACCGCATCTTCGAGCGCTACGCCGAGGAGGCCGACAAGCTGATGGAGGACCTCGCCAAGGAGGCCCAGAAGAAGCTGGGCGCCACCCTCGACAAGCTGCGCGATCGCATCCACGCCATCCCCGAGGCCGGGGTCACGCCGTTCGCCCAGGAGGAGCTCGACATCGTCGAGCGCCGCCTCGACGACCTCGAGCACATGCTCGCCGACGGCGATCTCGCCGAGGCGCTGGGCATGGCGCGCCAGGCCAAGCAGAGCCTCGACACCGTGTCGGCCGAGCTCGAGGCCGCGATCGAGGACGATCCCAGGTCGCCGTGGGCCAAGGACACCGCCGACGCCCTCGAGGCGGTCGAGCGCGCCCACGGCCCCGCCGACAAGCTGATCGAGCAGCTCGAGGAGCTGGCGCCGTCGCCGGCCAAGATCATGAGCGGCGACGACCGCCGCGCGCTCGAGCGGCTGCGCCGCCGCCAGGCCATGAACCACGAGCGCGGCAAGCGCCTGGTCGACAAGGCGACCTCGGCGGCGCCCGACCTGCCCGGCACCGCCGGCCCCGAGATCGCCGAGCGGGTCGGCGAGGCCGGCCGCCGCATGGGCGAGGCCGAGGGCCGGATGAAGGCCAAGGATCCGTCGGGCGCGCGCGACGACGCCCGCGCCGCCGCCGACGCGCTCGAGCAGGCCCAGCAGAAGGCGCGCGCCGCGGCCCGCCAGCAGCTGTCCGACGGCGGCGCCGGCCTCGACAGCGAGCCGATCCGCATCCCCGGCGCCGACGAGTACAAGGCGCCCGAGCGGTTCCGCGAGGACATCCTCGAGGCCATGAAGAAGAAGGCGCCCGAGGGCTACGACCAGCTGGTCCAGCGCTACTACGAGGAGCTGATCCGATGACCGGTCGCGTCCGGGCGCTGACGCTGTGCGCCGCGGCGGTGCTGCTGCTCGGGCCGCTGGACCCGGGCGACGCCGCCGCCCGCAAGAGCAAGAGCCAGCTCGGCGAGGTCATCAAGGCGTCGCGGCTCTTGTACTCGGAGCGGGTCCCCGAGGCCCGGCCGATCATCCAGGAGCTGGTCAAGCGCGCGCCCAAGGCGCCCGAGGTGCGGTGGCTGGCCGCCGAGCTGGCGTTCTTCGACGGCGACTACGCCGGCGCGATCCAGCAGCTCGACGGCCTCGACGACGGCGACGTCGACGGCCGGGTCGGCCAGACCCGCGGGCTGGCGTCGTCGACGCTGGCGGTCACCAAGGACTTCATCCACAAGACGTCGTCGGGCGGCCACTTCGAGATCTGGTACGCCGACGGCCCCGACGAGGTCATCGTCGACCTCGCCGGCGACGCCCTCGAGGCCGCGTACCGCGAGGTCGGCGCCGATCTGGGCTGGACCCCGAGCGAGCCGGTGCGGGTCGAGCTGCTGGGCAAGCCGGTCGATCTCGCCGCGATGTCGCCGCTGACCCAGCAGGACATCGAGACCACCGGGACGATCGCGCTGTCGAAGTACGGCAAGCTGATGGTGGTGTCGCCGCGCGCGACGCTGACCGGCTACGCCTGGATGGACACGCTCGACCACGAGTACACCCACCTGGTGGTGTCGGGGCTGAGCCACGACACCGTGCCGGTGTGGCTCCAGGAGGGCCTGGCGCGGTTCGAGCAGGAGCGCTGGCGCAAGCCCGGCGGCGCCAGCCTGCCGCCGGCCGAGCAGCAGCTGCTGGCCACCGCGATCAAGGGCCGCCGCCTGATCGAGCTCGACGCCATGCACCCGTCGATGGCCAAGCTGCCCAGCCAGGAGGCGGCGGCGCTCGCCTACGCCGAGGTGCTGACGCTGGTGACGTGGATCCACGGCAAGGTCGGCTGGGAGGGCCTGCGGCGGGTGATCGCGCTGCAGAAGGACGGCAAGAGCGCGCCGCGCGCGGTCGCCGAGGTCCTCGAGCTCAAGTGGCCCAAGGTCCAGCGGGCGTGGAAGAGCTACCTGCGCGGCCTCGATCTGTCGGCGGGCAAGCCGCTGGCCGGCCGCGCCGGCAAGCGCATCCGCTTCGACAAGGGCGGCGAGGCGTCGGAGAACGTCGGCGTCGACGAGGTCGCCAGCGCCAAGGCCCGCAAGTTCGCGCGGCTCGGCGGCATGCTGCGAGCCCGCGGCCACCTCGACGCCGCGGCGATCGAGTACGAGAAGGCGCTGGCCGCCGCCGGCACCGAGCCCTACGTCGCCGGCAAGCTGGCGCGCACCTACGTCGAGCTCGGCGAGTACGACAAGGCGATCGAGCTGGCCCGGCCGCTGGCCACGCTCGACGAGCAGGATCCGGTGGCGGCGGTGACCCTCGGCGTCGCGCTCGCCGCCAAGGGCGACGACGCGGGCGCCCGGGACGCGTTCGAGCAGGCGCTGCGGATCAGCCCGTTCGATCCCGCGGTCCGGTGCGGCCTCGCCGACGCCTACCACCACCTCGGCGACGGGCGCGCCGACCGGGAGCGCGCCGCCTGTGAGCGCTTGCGGTCCTGAGCGTGCGGCCGCATGCTTCCCCCTTCGCCGCCGCAACGTGAGCCCATGGAACGCAGGCCCAAAGACGCCGCCGACACGCCCAGCAACGTGACCGAGCTGCGCCCCCGCACGATGCTGGAGCCGGAGGATCTCGGGGAGCGCGCCGGCGCCGGCGACCCCGACGGCGCCGGCGACGAGATCGGCGACGACGAGGACACCTCGCTCAACGTGCCGCTGGCGCCGCCCGGGCGGGCCCCGCAGGACACCGATCCGCACGCCGCCGACCTCGAGGCGGTCGCCGAGATCGCGCGCGCCCACGCCCAGATCCTGGGCGAGATCGAGAAGCGCATCGTCGGCCAGCGCAAGGTCATCGAGCACCTGCTGACCGCGCTGTTCGCGCGCGGCCACTGCCTGTTCGTCGGCGTGCCGGGCCTGGCCAAGACGCTCCTGATCTCGACCCTGGCCGAGACCCTGAACCTCAGCTTCAGCCGCATCCAGTTCACCCCCGACCTCATGCCGTCGGACATCACCGGCACCGAGGTCCTCGAGGAAGATCAGGCGACCGGGCGGCGCACGTTCCGGTTCATCCGCGGCCCGGTGTTCGCCAACCTGGTGCTCGCCGACGAGATCAACCGGACCCCGCCCAAGACCCAGGCGGCGCTGCTGCAGTCGATGCAGGAGTACCGGGTCACCGCCGGCGGCACCACCCACGAGCTGGCGCTGCCGTTCCTGGTGTTCGCGACCCAGAACCCGATCGAGCAGGAGGGCACCTACCCGCTGCCCGAGGCCCAGCTCGATCGCTTCATGTTCCAGGTCGACGTCGACTACCCGACCGACGCCGAGGAGGAGGAGATCGTCCGCCAGCAGACCTCCGACTGGCGGCCCGAGCTGGGCCGGGTGCTGTCGCCGCAGCGGATCCTGCGGCTGCAGGAGCTGGTGCGCCGGGTGCCCGCCGCGGACCACGTCGTCAAGTACGCGGTCGCGCTGGCCCGCGCGACCCGGCCGCAGGGCGACAAGGCGCCGGCGTTCATCAAGGAGTACGTGGCGTGGGGCGCCGGGCCGCGCGCGTCGCAGTACCTGGTGCTCGCCGGCAAGGCGCGGGCGATCCTCGACGGCCGCTTCGCGGTGTCGCAGGACGACATCGCGGCGCTGGCCCGCCCCACCCTGCAGCACCGCCTGATCCTGAACTACCGCGCCGAGGCCGAGGGCGTCCGCCCCGGCGATCTGATCGACCGCCTGCTCGGCGTGGTCGTGCCGTAGCGAGCGCGCCGCCGTGCCCACGCTCGACCCGGTCGCCCTCGCCCGCCTCGGCGCGCTGCCGATCCGCGCCCGGGTGATCGTCGAGGGCGCGCTGTCGGGCCTGCACCGGGCCCGGCTGCACGGCTCGTCGGTCGAGTTCGCCGAGCACAAGGAGTACTCGCCCGGCGACGAGATCCGGCACATCGACTGGAAGGCCTACGCCAAGCTCGACCGCTACTACGTCAAGCAGTACGAGCAGGAGTCGCAGCTCACGACCTACCTGGTGCTCGACGCCTCGGGCTCGATGGAGTTCGCCGGCGGCGGCCTGCGCAAGCTCGAGTACGCCGGCACGCTCTTGGCCGCGCTCGCGTACCTGGTGATCCAGCAGCAGGACAAGGTCGGGCTGCGGGTCTTCGGCGATCGTGCGGTCGACGTCCTGGTGCCGCCGCGCGGCAAGACCTCACACCTGCACGACGTCCTCGCCGTCATCGATCAGGTCATGGCCGGCGGCGGCCGCGGCGACGAGCCGCCGGCGGTCGCGCTCGAGCGGATCGCCGAGCTGGCGCGGCGCCGGCGCGCGCTGATCGTCCTGGCCTCGGACCTGTTCGATCCCGACGACCAGGTGCTGGGCGCGCTGCGCCGGCTGCGCGCCCAGAAGCACGACGTCGTGGTCCTGCACACGCTCGATCCGCACGAGCGCACGCTGCCCTACGAGGGCCTGACCCTGTTCGAGGCGCTCGAGAGCGACCACCGCATGCTGGCCAACCCGGCCGCGATCCGCCGCGAGTACCTCGACAAGATGGAGGCGTTCCTGGCCCGGTGCGCGACCGCGTGCGCCGACGGCGGCGTCGACTACCACCTGCTGTCGACCGACCGACCGTTCGAGGCCGCGCTGCTCGACGTCCTGACCGCGCGCGCCCGCCAGCGCGCCCCCGGCGGCGGCGACGGCGGCCGCGCCGCGCCGGTCGATCACGCGACCGACGCCGCGGCGGCGCCGGCCGGCGCGCCGGGGCGGAGCCGCGGCCGGTGAGCTTCCTGGCGCCGCTGATGCTGGTCGGCCTGGCCGGGTTGCTGGTGCCGGTCGTGATCCACCTGATCGGCCGGCGCCGCGCCAAGGTCGTGCGGTTCGCCGCCCTCGACTTCCTCTTGGCGTCGAAGCGCAAGACGGCGCGGCGGCTGCGGCTGCGCGAGCGGCTGCTGTTCCTGGTCCGCGCCCTGGTGTCGCTGGCGATCCCGCTGGCGCTGGCCAAGCCGGTGACGTCGTGCCGCACCGGCGGCCCGCAGGTGACGCGCGGGCCGCAGGCGGCGGTGCTGGTGATCGACGACTCGTTCGGCGCCGGCTACCGGCTGGGCGGCCGCACGATCCTGGCGCACGAGGTCGAGGAGGCGCGCCGCATCCTCGACCAGCTCGGCCCCGAGGCCGAGGTCGCGATCGTCCGCGCCTCCGAGGCGTCGACCAACCCCGGCGAGCTCAGCCGCGATCACCTGCGCCTGCGCGACACGCTGGCCAACCTCGAGCCCAGCGCGCGACCCGCGGATCTCAACCGCGCGCTGGCCCGCGCCGCCCAGCTGCTGGCGGGCTCGAGCCACCGCCAGCACACCGTCTTCCTCCTGTCGCCGGTGCCGGCGGCGGCGCTGCGCGCCGGCGAGCCGCCGTGGGGCGCCGACGGGCCGGCGCTGCGCGTCGTCGACGTCCGCGGCGACTCGCCGCTGCCCAACCGCGCCGTGGTCCACGCCAGCGTCGAGCCCGATCCGTCGACCGGCAGCCGCGGCATCGCGGTGACCGCCGAGATCGCCAACTTCGGCCCCGACGCGATCGAGGGCCTCGGCGTGTCGCTGCGGGTCGCGGGCCGGATCGTCGCGACCGGCACCGTCGACCTGCGCCCGGGCGAGCGCCAGCCCAAGCGGTTCCTGGCGACGCTGCCGCCCGGCAAGCGCGCCGCCGAGATCGACGTCGAGCTGGCCGGCGACGCCCTGCCGATCGACGACCGCCGGTGGCTGCACACCGAGGTCCGCGACGAGGTCCGGGTCCTGCTCGTCGACGGCGATCCGCGGACGACCCGCCACGACGACGAGCTGTTCTACCTCGAGGCCGCGCTCCGCCCCGGCGATCGCGCCGACTCGGGCACCGCGGTCACGACGATCACCGCCGACGATCTCGGCGACGCCCGGCTCGACGACTTCGACGTCGTCGTGCTGGCCAACGTCCACGCCCTGCCCGCCGAGCGGGTCACCGTGCTCGAGCGCTGGGTCCGCGCCGGCGGCGGCCTGATGGTCACGCTCGGCGATCGCACGACCGCCGCCGACTACGCCAAGACGATGTCGCCGCTGTTGCCGCAGACCCTCGCCGATCCGGTCGACGCCACCTGGGGCGCCACCCCCGACGAGCGCGCCAGCCGCGCCCTCCACCTCACCAAGTGGGACGCCGACCACCCGATCTTCGCCGCGTTCTCGGCCGACGCGCCCGAGCTGCGCGACGCCAGCTACACCCGCGCGTTCCTGCTGGGCCCGACCACCGACACCACCGATCGCAAGGTCCTGGCCCGCTTCACCAACGGCGCCACCGCGCTGGTCGAGGCGATGCGCGGCGACGGCCGCATCCTGCTCTACACCTCGACGATCGACCGCGACTGGAACGACCTGGCGATCCACGCCGGCTACCTGCCGCTGGTCCAGCAGGCGATCCGCTACCTCGCCCGCAAGCAGCAGCACCGGCTCGACGACGACATCCTGGTCGGGCGCGGCGTCGCGCTGCCGACGCTCGAGCTGACCCGGCTCGAGGTCCGCGCGCCCGAGGGCAAGGGCGCGGTCTTCGAGGGCGATCGCCTGGCCGGCCGCAGCGTCGTGCGCTTCCTCGGCACCGAGCACCCCGGCATCTACCGGGTGATCGGCACCGACGCCGCCGGCGGCGCGCGCGAGCGCGACGAGCTGGCGTTCGCGGTCAACCTCGACCCGCGCGGCTCGGATCTGACCCCCGCCGATCCGACGCGGCTGCCGCCGTCGGGCACCGGCGAGGGCGCCGGCGCCGAGCCCGGCCGCCGCCGCGTCGAGCTGTGGCACGCGGTCGCCGCCGGCCTGCTGCTGCTGTTGCTGATCGAGTCGCTGCTGGTGGTGCGGAGCTAGGACCCGCTCCCCCAACGCTCACCCCGAGCGGAGGGCGAGCGGCGTAGCCGCGAGCCCGGAGTCGAGGGGACGACGGACGACCGCCGTGAAGGTCCGCCATCCCCGACGTCGTGCCGATGGCTGTCCGCCGCCTCGACTCCGCCCTCGCGGCTTCGCCGCTCGGGCTTCGCTCGGCGTGAGCGGACCGGTGGCCCCGACACGGGCACGGGCACGGGCTGGGCACGGGCACGGGCACGGGCACGGGCACGGGCACGGATCGGACACCGGCCCCCGCGGCCGCGCGCGTCAGGCCCGGCCGGCCAGCCGGTCGGCGAGGCGGCGGTGGTCCCAGGCGCCGACGACGTCGCGACCGGGCGCGGGCGCGGCGGCGCGCAGCGCGGCGAGCGCGTCCTTGGCGACGCGGACGCGGCGGGCGGCGTCGGCGAGGCGGGCCCGGAAGCCGGCGTCGTCGCGGCCGCGGCGCAGCAGCGCGTCGTGGGCCTCGAGCTGGTGGCCGAGCTCGCGGCACAGCAGCAGGACGTCGCAGCCGGCGTCGATCGCGCGCACCGCGGCGTCGCCGATGCCGTAGTGATCGGCGATCGCCTTCATGTCGAGATCGTCGCTGACCACCAGGCCGTCGTAGCCGAGCTCGTCGCGCAGGATGCCGCCGACGACCTTGCGCGACAGCGTCGCCGGGACGTCGGGATCGACCGCGGCGAACACGACGTGGGCGGTCATCAGCATGGGCAGGCCGGCGGCGGCGGCGCGCCGGAACGGCAGCAGCTCGACGGCGTCGAGCCGGGCCCGGTCGTGGTCGACGCGCGGCAGCGCGAGGTGGCTGTCGAGGTGGGTGTCGCCGTGGCCGGGGAAGTGCTTGCCGCAGCCGAGCACGCCGGCCCGGGCCAGGCCGGTCGCGAACCCCAGCGCGCGGCGCGCGACGTCCTCGGGATCGGCGCCGAACGCGCGATCGCCGATGATCGGGTTGTCGGGGTTGGTGTTGACGTCGAGCACCGGCGCGAAGTCGACGTCGACGCCGAGCGCGGCCAGCTCGCGGCCCAGCGCCAGCCCGACCTGCTCGGCCAGCTCGGCGTCGGCGGGCGCCGCGAAGCCGTCGTGGCACAGCATCGGCGGCCACTGCGTGGCCGGGGCCCGGACCCGCTGGACCACGCCGCCCTCCTGATCGATCGCGACCAGCAGCGGCGCGTCCGCCGGCGCCGCGGCGTGGAGCTCGGCGGTCAGCGCGGCGAGGTGGTCGAGGTCGCAGACCTCGACCGGCGGCGCTCCGGCGGCGCCCGCGGCGGGGACGTGGCGGAGGTTGCGGCGGAACAGGATCGCCGCGCCGCACGCGCCGGCCGCGATGCGCCGGCGCAGGCCGTCGTCGACCTCCGGCCCGGGGAACCCGACCCACAGGATCTGGCCGACGTCGCGCGCGAGATCGTCGCTCATGGACGACGACTCTATCACTCGGCGCCGGCGGCGGCCGCGACCGCGCCCAGCACCCGGCGGACCTCGTCGAGATCGAACGGCTTGTCGATGCGGGGCCGGGCGCTGCGCGCCAGCAGCTCGGCGGCGCCGGGGCTGAACGCGCCGCCGGTCATGAAGACGACCCGGTCGACCAGCTCGGGGTGGCCGACCTGCAGCCGGTCGAGCAGCTCGACCCCGGTCATCTCCGGCATCATGACGTCGCACAGGATCGCGTCGAAGCGCTCGTGCGCGACCAGCCGCAGCGCGTCGGCGCCGCGGTGCACGACGACGACGTCGTGATCGCGGCCCAGCGTGCGGACCGCGGCGTGGCCGATCTCGGGCTCGTCGTCGACCACCAGCAGGCGGAGCCGCCGGCTGCCGTCGTTCGGGGTCGCGTGCGGCGAGGGGTGGGCGCCGGGGCGCGTCGCCGGCGGCAGCACGACCCGGAAGGTCGTGCCCCGCCCGACCACGCTGGCGACCTCGATGCGGCCGCCCAGGCCGGTGACGATCTCGTGGCTGATCGACAGGCCCAGGCCGGTGCCGATGCCCGCCGCCTTGGTCGTGTAGAAGGCGTCGAAGATGCGGGGCAGGTCGGCGTCGGCGATGCCGTCGCCGGTGTCCTGGATCTCGACCACCGCGGCGCCGTCGGCGGCGGTCGTGCAGCTCACCCGGATCTCGTTGTCGTCGGCGCGCCCCGCCGGCATCGCCTGGGCCGCGTTCTGGATCAGGTTGACGAAGACCTGGACCAGGCGGCCCTCGTTGCCGCGCACCGTCGGGATCTGCTGGTACTGCCGGACCAGGCGGGCGTGGTGACGGATCTCGTTGCGCAGCATGTTGAGCGCGGAGTCGACCACCGGCGGCAGCGCGATCGTCGAGTTCGCCTCGAGGTCGACCCGCGACAGGGTCTTGAGGTCGCGGACGATCTGGCGCATGCGCTGGGCGCCCTGGCGGGTCGCGACCAGCGCCCGGAGCAGCTCGGCGAGCCGGTCGGCGCCGAGGTGGCCGTCGTCGTCCTCGACGTCCTCGAGCTCCTCGAGCGCGAAGTCGAGGTTGGCCAGCACGAACGCCAGCGGGTTGTTGAGCTCGTGGGCGACGCCGGCGGCGATCGTGCCGACCCCGGCCAGGCGATCGGACATGCGCACGCGCGCCTGCGCCTGCTTGAGCTCGCGATCGTCGCGCGCGACCAGCACCGCGCCGGTCACCGCGCCGTCGCCGGCGCGGGTCGCCGAGCCGGTCACGGTGAGCGCGACGACGGCGCCGTCGGCGGCGCGGAACAGGACGTCGCGCCCGTGCAGCGGCCCGGCGCCGACGACCTCGCCGAGGCGCTCGGCGAGGTCGGCCTCGCGCGGCGCCAGGATCGCGCCGACCGCGGCGCCGACCAGCGCGCCGGGCGCGACGCCCAGCATCCGCTCGATCGCGGGGTTGGCGCGCTGGATCGTGCCGTCGACGGCGAGCAGCAGGACGCCGTCGACCATGGCGTCGAGGATCGAGGCCACGACGCCGCGCTCACGCTCGAGCGCGCCGAAGGCGTCGCCGACCTCGGCCGCCGTGTTGTTGAGCAGGAAGGCCAGGACGTCCATCGGATCGCCGCGCTCGGTCCGTGGCACCCGGACCGCGAAGTCGCCGGCGGCGAGCCGCAGGAACGCCTCGCCGAGGGTCGCGATCCCGGCCTCGAGGACGCGGTGCGCGGCCTCGCGCTCGCGGATGATCCGATCGAGCTCCTCGGCGATCAGGTTGACGAAGTACGCCAGCAGATCGTCCTGATCGCGCTGGAAGTTGCGCGGCAGGCGGACCGTGAAGTCGCCGCGCGCGAGCCGGATGAACGCCTCGACCAGCTCGCCGGTGACGCCGTGATCGGCGTCGCTCACAGCCGGCCGCCGCGCGTGCGGTTCTGCGCGTCGATCCAGCCCCGGGCGTCGGCCAGCGACGCGAACACCTGGGTCGGGGGGCCGGGCCGCGCCAGCCCGGTGAAGACCGCGCCGGCCGCCATGCCGAAGAAGGTCTCGCCGACCAGGGCGTAGCAAGTGGTCAGCGTCTGCTGGGTCTCGTTGGCGTAGACCGCGCGGGCCCCGGCGTCCTGCTCGAGGACGTTGTCCATGAACACGACGACGCCGCCGCGGCGCCCGACCTGGCGCCAGTGGCGATCCTGGAACGCGATCGACTCGCGCGCCGTGGCCTCGTCGTCGCGGCTGTCGGCGCACGGCACGACCGCGAGCAGGTCGGGCGCGACCTCGTAGATCTCGGCGTTCGAGGTCGAGCCCAGGTGCGTCCACGCGGGATCGACGACGGTCGTCATGGCGCCCCCTCCGGGGCCGACGCCGCCGCGGCCCGGTTGCGCTCGTCGGCCCAGTGCCGCGCCTGCTCGAGCGTGCCGAACATCTTGAGGGCGACCCGGGGCCGGGAGATGCCGAGGAAGAACGAGCCGATCGCGCGCGCCAGCATCGAGCCCCCGACCAGCGCGACGCCGCGCATCAGCGCCGGATCGGCGTCGGTCTGGTAGGCGCGCCGGGCGTCCTTGTCCTGCGACACCATGTTGTCGAAGAAGATCACGACGACGCCGCCGCCGATGCGGCGCAGGTGCGCGTGCTGGAACGCCAGGTTCTCGTGGGCGGTGGCGCCGTCGTCCCGCGATCCCGGGTGCGGGACGACGCCCAGGACGTGCGGCGCGATCTGGTAGTAGCGGCTGTTGGAGGTCTCGCCGACCTCTTGCCACGACGACGTGTCGATCTCGACGCTCACTTCTCGAGCCTCCGGGTGTCGGGGGTGGCCGCGGTGGGATCCGCGCCAGGGGCGAAGTAGGTCCGCAGGGTCGGATCGTCGAGCGCCGCCGCGATCGCGGCGAGCCGCACCGGGTCGAGCGCGTAGGCGCCGTCGACCAGCGTCATCGCCTGGATGCCCGGGTGGACCCGCTCGAGCTCGTCGAGCACGCGCTCGCGCAGGACCTGGCTCCGGTCGGCGGCGGCGGCCCGGCGCAGCTCGTCGAGCCGGGCCAGCGCCTGCGCCAGCATGCCGCGCAGGTCCGGCGTGTCCCACGGCTTGGTCAGGTAGCGGTGGACCTCGCCGTCGTTGATCGCGCGCAGCGCCGACTCCAGCGAGGCGTCGCCGGTGAGGAGCACGCGGACGACGCCGGGGTGCGCCGCGCGCGCCCGCGCGATCAGCTCGAGGCCGGACATCTCCGGCATGTCGATGTCGCTGATCAACAGGTCGACGGGCTCGCTGTCGAGCAGCTCGAGCGCCTGGTGCGGCGAGGTCGTCGCCAGCAGGTGGTACGGCTCGCGGCGCAGGCTGCGGCGCAGGCTCTCGAGCACCTCCGGCTCGTCGTCGACGAGCAGCAGCGTGTGGGTCGCGACCCGATCGCGCGGCGCGCTCATGTCATCCACCGTCGCCAGCCCACCGGCTGCAGCTCGTGCGCCGCCCGCACCAGATCGGCGAGCATCGCGTCCGCCGACGGGTAGCGCTCGTCGGTGACCCTGGCGGTGGCGCGGGCGATGATCGGGGCGAGCGCCGACGGCACCAGGCCGGCGGGGCTCGGCCACCCGCCGGCGGCGCCGGCGTGGCGCGCGAGCTGGTCGGCCGGCGACTCGCCGTCGAACGGGACGTGGCCGGTCAGCATCTCGAACAGCACGCAGCCCAGCGCGTACAGATCGGCGCGCGCGTCGGCGACCTCGCCGCGGGTCTGCTCGGGCGCCATGTACCCGGTCGTGCCCACGACCGCGCGATCGGTGGCGCCGGCGGCGTTGGTGATGCGGGCGACGCCGAAGTCGGCCAGCTTGATGCGATCGGTGGCGTCGACGAAGATGTTGCCGGGCTTGAGGTCGCGGTGGACGACGCCGTGGCCGGCGGCGGCGCGCAGCGCCTCCGCGACCTGGCGCGCGATGTCGAGCGCCCGGGCCGGCTCGAGCCGGCCGCGCTCGAGCACCTGGGCCAGGGTCTCGGCCTCGACCAGCTCCATGACGATGTAGGCGCGGCCGTCGGGGAAGCGTCCGAAGTCGGTGACGTCGACGATCCCGGGGTGGCGCGCCCGGCACGCCGCGCGCGCCTCGAGCACGAACTGCGCGGCCAGCGTCGGATCGGCGGCGAGCCCCGGGTGCAGGACCTTGAGCGCGACCGGCTTCTGCAGGATGACGTGCTCGGCGCGGAACACCGTGCCCATGCCGCCGCGGCCGAGCTCGCCGAGCAGCCGGTACTTGCCGACCCGCGCGGCGCCGTCGTCGGCCTCGCCGACCTCGACCACCGGCTCGCTCTCGTCGAGGGTGGCGATGCGATGGACCTCGGCGGCGAGGCCGCCGCCGGTCGGCCGCACCGACACCAGCAGGTCGGCGTGGCCGGCGACGCTGTCGGCGGCGACGCCGGGCAGGCGCACGCGCAGCTTGCCGAGCTGCGGGTGCGGCGCGCCGACCTCGAGCCGGGCCAGGATCGCCAGCCGCGCCACGACGGCGTCGCCGAGCGCGGGCGCCAGCGAGACCAGCGCGAACGAGGTGCCGCCGTGATCGATCCGGACCTCGTGGCGGCGCTCGCCGGGCGCCACCGACACCGCGGCGGCGCGTCGCAGCGCCAGCGCCAGCAGCAGCAGGTCGGCCAGGTCGACCGCCGAGAGGTGGTCGAGGCCGGTCGCGCTGCTCGAGGTCAGCACGATCGTGGATCCTGGGAGCGGCTCCTCCATGGCGCGCCTGGGTCAGTAGACCACGAACCGTGACGCATCGGACCGCCCGAGTTGATGCGACGCGGCGTCGCGCCCACATCGGCGCCCCTCCGGCCCCACCTGGTCAAGGCATCGGCATCGTGGTGGTCACGCAGGTCAGGCTGGGCGCGTCGCAGGCGGCGACCCGCTCGGGATCGATCACGAAGACCTCGGTCCGCTCGACCATGCCGTCGACCGACAGCGTCACCGCGAACGTGCCCTGGGACCGCCCCGGCGGCACCGCGACCACGACGAAGTCGGCCTGGCAGGTCGCCGCCAGGCCCGCCGGGACCGTGCCGCCCTGGGGGATCAGCCCGACCGTCCAGCCCTGCTGCACCGGCCCGCCGAGGATCATCCACGAACAGGTGGTCGCGCCGCCGCCGGCGTCGAGCGGGAACTGCGCCTGCGGGCACACCCCGCCCTGGGGCGGGCCCAGCTGCTGGACGCAGGCGTGGTCGACGTCGGCGCCGCAGGCGAGGCGGTTGCCGGGATCGGCGGCGCAGCCGAAGAAGTCGTCGCAGACCCGCGGCGGCAGCAGGCCATCGTTGGCCGCGGCGCACTCGGGGCTGTAGGCGCCCGCGCTCTCGTCGCACGCCCGGAAGCCGTAGTAGCAGGTGGCGGTGTCCTGGTAGAGCAGGCACGGCTGCGGCGACGGCTGGGTCGCCGGGTTGCAGTCGTCGTCGGGGTGGGTGTCGCAGGTCTCGACGTTGCCCGGGAACCGCAGCGGGTCGTTGTCGTCGCAGTCGAGCAGGCACCCGACCCCGTCCATGTCGAGATCGCCCTCGTCGATCGCGGCGTCGCAGTCCTCGTTGACGCCGACCGGATCGCAGCCGTCGTAGGCCCCCGGGTAGACGTGCTCGTCGTGGTCGTCGCAGTCGTCGATGCACAGCGCCGGATCGCCGTCCTCGTTGACGCCCTCGTCGATCGCGGCGTCGCAGTCGTCGTCGGTCTGGTTGCAGACCTCGGTGGCGCCCGGGAAGATGTCCTGGTCGTCGTCGTCGCAGTCGAGCGCGCAGATGACGCCGTCGCCGTCGATGTCGTCGTCGAGGACGCCGCCGTCGCCGATCCGGCCCTCGTCGACCCGCTGGTCGCAGTCGTTGTCCTCGCCGTCGCCGCAGATCTCCTCGGTCATCTCGTCGATCGCGTCGTCGCAGTCGTTGTCGACGCCGTCGCCGCAGACCTCGGGGTAGCCCTCGTCGATCCGCTCGTCGCAGTCGTTGTCGACGCCGCCGCTGCAGTCCTCCTTGCGGCCCGGCGTCCGCTCGGCGTCGGCGTCGTCGCAGTCCGACTGGCAGGTCGCACCGTCGCCGTCGAGATCGCCGTCGTCGACGACGTCGTCGCAGTCGTCGTCGATCCCGAGCCGATCGCCGTCGCAGGCGTCGTAGGCGCCGGGGTGGGTCTGCGGGTCGTGATCGTCGCAGTCGCCGGCGCCGACGTCGTAGCCGTCGCAGTCGCGGTCGTCGGCGCCGACGATCGCGCCGTCGGGCCAGCCGACGCAGCCGGTGTCGGTCTCCCAGACCTGATCGACCGGCGCCAGCACCAGGTCGTAGGCCAGCGTGTAGCCGCTGGGCAGGGTCCCGACGTCGAGGCTGGCGAACCCGGCCTCGACGTCGCCGGCGTAGCCGACCACGGCGACGCGCAGCGGCCGATCGGTGGGCATGCCATCGCCGGCGACCAGCGCGATCGTGTGGGCGCGCGCGGTCAGGGGCGTCGCCAGCGCGATGTCGTCCTCGGGGCGCGGCACCCCGGCGAAGGCGGTGCCGTCGTCGACGCCGACGTAGAGGTGCAGCCGGTCGATGGGCGCCGCGATCGCTGGATCCTGGGACACGTGGACGACCACGCCGCCGTCGCTGCCGCACGCCGCGGCCCCGAGCGCCGCCGCCACCACCGCCACCACCGCCACCACCGTCGCAACCCGCGCTCGCCGCGGCCCGTCGTTCAAGGCGCGACCTCCTCGCACTCCAGCGTCGACGGCGCCGCCGGGTCGCAGTCCTTGCGGACCGGATCGATCAGCACCGACAGGATCTGGACCTCGCCGTTGCCGTCCTCGTAGGTCAGGATGAAGATCCGGGGCGCCGGGCCGCCCGGCGCCTGGTCGACGACCAGCTCGGCGTCGCACGTCGGCACCAGGCTGACCAGCGGGCCGGTGGTGCCGCGCGGCCGCAGCCCCACGTCCCACGAGCCCTGCTGGATGTTGCCGATCAGCCTCCAGTTGCACACCGCGTTGGCGTCGGGGACCAGGTCGGCGAGCTTGGCGATCGACGGCGTGCACGCCTCGCCGGCCGCCGCCAGCGGCAGCTTGCAGCGCAGGCCGCGATCGGCGACGCAGGTCGGGTCGGGGCTGTCGGCGCAGCCGACCCACGACGCGCACAGCTCGTAGTCGGCGGCCGGCAGCGTCATCTGGTGATCGCACGCGCCGTAGGCGGCGTCGGCCACGGTGTCGTCGCAGGTGCGCTCGCCGACGCTGCACTGGACGACGTTGCCCTCGACGTCCGTGGCCACGACCGCGCACAGGCGCGGCGGCGGCGCGGTCGCCGGGTCGCAGTCGTTGTCGAGGCCGTCGCAGACCTCGCGGTTGCCCGGGTAGCGCGCCGGCTCGGTCATGTCGCAGTCGGCGCCGCAGACCACGGGATCGCCGTCGAGATCGCCGCCGATCAGCGCGTCGAGATCGTCGCAGTCGACCTGGTAGTCGACCTGGTCGCCGTCGCAGTCGGGCGTCGTCCGCGACACCACGCTGCCGTCCTTGACGACGCAGCCGGCGTCGGTGCGCGCCGCGGGGTGCAGCGTGATCGCGACCTTCTTGACCAGGTCGGGCTCGAACGCGATCGCGCCGTCGAGCTGGCCCCACGCCATCAGGTTGCCGGCGCCGTCGTAGGCGACCGCCGCGACCCACACCGAGGTCGTCAGCGCGACGCCGTCGGGCCGCAGCATGACGGTGTGCGGCGTCTGCCGCACGTCGACGGTGACCGTGGCCTGCTGGAGCTCGGAGTTGCCCCACGCCAGCGAGTCCGGCGCGCCGCTGCCGTCATCGATGATCACCATCGTGTCGATGCGCGCCGGCTGGAGCGTCAGCTCCTCGCCGTGGACCTCGACCAGGATCCCGGTGTCGTCGGAGCACGCCGCGACCGCGGCGAGCGCCACGACCACGATCAGGTGGCGGACGTTCATGGGGCACCTTCCTGTAAGCTAGGACGCGATCGCCGTCGGACCCTCAGCCAGCGGATGATCGCGCTCGTCGATCCTACTCCGAAGCGCGGCGCGACCGCGTGACGTCGTCGACGTCGTCGGCGATAATGCTCCATCCGCTCGCGCGGCATGCGTCGTGTACGCAGATGTGCGCGCGGCCCGCATGCCCCGACGTACCCGCAACCTGACCCCCAGCGACGGCCGGACGCCGACCGAGGGCTCGGTGACCCCGACCCACGAGACGCCGCCACCGCTGCCGCGCCCGCCCGCGCTGCCGACGGGTGGCCGCGGCGCCGCCCGCGGCCCGGCCCGGCCTGGCCGCCGCGGCGACGTGCCGAGCGACATGCAGATGACCTCGAAGATCGAGCGCGTGCGCGGCGACCCCACGCCGGCGCCGCTGCCGCCGTCGCCGGGCGCGCGCGACGCCGAGCGCTACTTCGAGCAGGTGCCGACCAACCCGGCGCTCCGCACCCAGGGCGGAGCCCTCGATCCCACCGGCTCGCACCGGCGCGCGAAGGCGTCGCAGCAGTACGCCGGGACCGCGCCGACTCCCGCGCTCATCGAGCGACCGTGGCTGTTGCCGACGCTGATCGCGGCGGTGGCGCTGACCATCGGCATGATCCTCGGCGCCCTGCTGTTCGGCGAGCGTGCCGCGACGTGCCCACCCTGTCCGGACTCTGCCAGGGCCGCCAAGCCCGCGATTCCAGACCAGAAGTAGCCGTGGACGAGGCGGGCGGGTTCGCGTTAGTGTGACGGCGACCAAGAGGCCCGCGAGTCAGAGAGTCAGAGAGTCTTATGGAAGGGACGTCGATCGGTCAGTACCGGATCACCCGCAAGCTGGGTGAGGGCGGCATGGGCGCGGTGTACATCGCCGAGCACGTCCTGCTCGGACGCAAGGCCGCGATCAAGGTGCTGCTGCCGCAGCTCTCGGCGCACCAGGAGATCGTCAATCGCTTCTTCAACGAGGCGCGCGCCGCCACCGCGATCAGCGATCCGGGGATCGTCCAGATCTTCGACTTCGGCTACCACACCGACGGCAGCGCCTACATCGTCATGGAGTTCCTCGAGGGTGAGACCCTCGACGCTCGCCTGCGCAAGCGCGGCCGGCTGTCGCCGTCCGAGGCCATGCGCACGATCCGCCAGGTCGCGTCGTCGCTGGCGGCGGCCCACGACCGCGGCATCATCCACCGCGATCTCAAGCCCGAGAACCTGTTCCTGGTCGCCGACAAGGAGGTCGCGGGCGGCGAGCGCGCCAAGATCCTCGACTTCGGCATCGCCAAGCTGTCGGGCGAGCACCCGGGCAAGGTCCGGACCCAGACCTCGGCGATCATGGGCACGCCGCTGTACATGTCGCCGGAGCAGTGCCGCGGCGCCGGCCAGGTCGACGCGCGCTCCGACATCTACGCGCTGGGCTGCGTGCTGTTCCACCTGATGACCGGCACCGTGCCGTTCGACGGCGAGGGCGCGGGCGAGATCATCGCCGCGCACCTGCGCGAGCCGGCGCCGGCGCCGTCGAGCCGCGGCCCGGGCATCCCGCCCGAGGTCGATCAGCTGGTGCTGCGCTGCCTGGCCAAGTCGCCCGACGATCGCTTCCAGACCATGGCCGAGCTGGCGAGCGCGCTCGATCAGCTGTCGATGTTCGTCACCGCGCCGGGGGGCTACACCGGGCCGCACGCGGTGCCCGGCGGGCTCGGCGCGACCGGGCCGCACGGCACGCCGATGCCGTACCCCGGCCAGCCGACGCCGATGCCGTACCCCGGGCAGCCGACGCCGCCGCCGTACGGCGGCGCGCCCACCGGCGCCGGCGCGGTGGCCGGCTCGCCGACGACGCTGTCGTCGGTGGCGAGCCAGGTCGGGCTGACCACCAGCGGCGCGCCGAGGAAGCGGACCGGGCTGATGGTCGGCCTGATGGTGGGCGGCCTGGCGATTGGTGGCGTCGCCGCGTTCCTCGCGACCAGCGGCAAGCGGCTCCGGCGGCGGCGACCACACCGGCACCGACGACACCGCCGCGGCGGGCAGCGCCGGGGGCAGCGACGTCGCACCCGCGCCGGACCCGGCGACGGCGCCGCCGCCGACCGAGGCGCAGCCGTCGCCGCTCGAGACCGCCACCGAGCAGGCGGCCGCGGCGCCGCCCACCGAGGTCGCGGCGCCCGCGCCGACCGAGCCGGTCGCGCCGGGCGAGAACGAAACCACGCAACCGGCGCCAGAGCCGGTCGAGAAGACCGCCAAGACGACGTCGTCGTCGAGCCGCGACAAGCGCCGCGGCAGCTCGAAGGATCGGTCCAGCGCCAAGATCGACAAGACCACGACCACGACCACGACCACCAGCACCAAGACGCCGCCGCCGGTGCACAAGGAGCCGTGGGAGCTGTGCCCCAAGCCGATCCGCAACGACAACGACTGTGACGGCATCCCGGACGACCGCTGACATGACCCATCGCACCACCACCATCGCCGCTGCCGCACTCGCGCTGCTCTCGATCACCGCCGTCGCGGTGCCCGCGCGGGCCCAGAAGAGCGCCCAGGCCGACGCCCTGTTCAAGGAGGGCAAGGCGCTGATGGAGCAACACGACTACGCCGAGGCGTGCAAAGCGTTCGCCGCCAGCAACAAGGTCGACCCGGCGGTCAGCACGATGCTCAACCTGGCCGACTGTCGTGAGAAGAACCTGCAGCTCGCGAGCGCGTTCGGCGTGTTCCGCGACGTCGAGCGCATGACCCGGGACGACCGCGACCAGCAGGCGCTCACCGATGTCGCACGCGATCGCGCGGCCAAGCTCGAGCCCCGCCTGTCCTACCTGATCGTCAACGTCCCCGACGAGAGCCGGGTCGACGGCCTGACCATCACCCGCAACGGCGAGATCGTCGACGCCGCGACCTGGAACCGGGCGCTGCCCGTCGACGGCGGCGAGTACGTCATCGAGGGCAAGGCCCCTGGCCACGAGGCCTGGTCGACCAAGGTCACGGTCAAGTTCGAGAACGACAAGCAGTCGGTGGACGTGCCCAAGTTCAAGGAGCTGCCGATCGATCCCGACGCGATCGGCGGCGGCGGCGGCGGCGCCCTGCGCGGCCCCGAGGGCCACGGCATGCCGGGCAAGCGCAAGGCGGCGATCGGCCTCGGCGTCGCCGGCCTCGCCGGCCTGGTCACGGGCGTGGTCTTCGAGCTCGCCGCGCGCAGCGACTACGACGCGTCGTCGAAGGAGCCCGACGACGTCCGCCAGCAGGACCTCTACGACAACGCCAACAACGAGCGCACGATCGCGATCGTCACCGGCGGCCTCGGCGTCCTCTGCGCCGGCGCCGCGGTCTACCTGTGGATGACCGGCGCCCCGGCTGACCACCACGACGCCACCGCGCTGCGGATCGTGCCGTCGGTCCGCCCCGACGGCGTCGGCGTCGTCTTCGCCGGCGGCTTCTAGCCGCGCGCGGCCGCGCCGGCTACTGCCACGGCACGGCCTCGCCGACCAGCTCGAGCCGGCCGCTCAGCGACAGCGCGCTGTACAGCGCCAGGGTCCGGCCGTCGGGGTAGCGGAACGCCACCGCGACCTCGCGGCGGCCGTCGCCGTCGAGATCGAGCACGCCGAGGACGTCGAGCACGACCGTGTAGCGCGGATCGGGCGGCGCGTCGGGCTCGCCGCCGGTCGACGCCACCGGCAGGTTGTAGACCGCGAACCGACCGTCGCAGCTGACGCCGACCACCGGCGCCGCCAGCACCTCCTCCGCCGGCGCCCGGACCGCGTCGACGAAGCTGGCGATCGGGAACGACTCGGTGGCGCCGTCGCCGTCGAGGTCGACCAGCAGGGCGTCGCCGGACACGCACGCCGTGCCGACCGGGATCGTCGGCGCCTGGCCGTCCTGCGAGCCGCGATCGATCGTCGCCACCGCCAGGCCGCAGCCGCCGGTGGCGCGCAGGCACGCCGGATCCTCGGGCGCCCCGCCCTCGTCGGACGCCGGCGCGCACGCGGCACGGCCGGTGTAGCTGCCGATCGCCACCGGCTGGGGCAGGCCGACGTCGGAGACGCCGAGGACCTCGAAGACGCCGGCCCGGGTGCCGTCGACGCCGTAGACGCCGAAGGTGTGGGCGTCGCGCTCGAGCCGGCTGCCGACCTCGTCGGCGTCGTCGCTCCAGCCGACGCCGCGGACCAGCAGCGGCGCCACCCCCGGGCGCCCGGCGGCACCCTGCGGGCACATCTCGCCGAGCAGCACGCCGCGCGCCCGCGGCGCCGCGGTCTTGCCGACCGGGGCGGCGCGCAGGGCCACGGGATCGTCGTCCCCGTTCATGTGGACCTTGGGACCGCAGCCGATCCCGGCGGCCGCGGCCAGGGCCGCGATCGCCGCCACGGGCCCGAGGAGCCGGCCCCGGCGGCCACCTGGGAGCTGGAAATGCGAGATCACGACGGTTTCGATCACCCGCCGGGCAACGGGGTTGCCCACCTCTCCGTCCAACGGCATCGCGTGGACGTTACCCGAGACCACCAGGGCGGGCCACTTCGGGCCCGGCGACCGCCGGTCGTGTTTCGCCCCGGCGATTTGACGCTGGCGGAACCTCACGTCTATAGTCCGCCGGCTTTCGCAGTACCGCTGATTTCTTCGTATTTTCTAGACCTTGACCTCGCTGACCATCCTGGAGACCTGGAGTAGTCGATGACCCGCGCCCTCCGCGCCCGCCGGCCCGCTCGCTGGCCATTCCTCCTGCTGTTCGTCCCGGGCATCGCCGCAGCGCAGGTCACCCCCGGCCTGCCCACCGGCGCCGGCGGTCCCGGCCCGGACGCCGACAAGAAGGATGGGGTCGCCGAGCAGGCGCCCAAGACTCCGGGGTTGCTGCCGACCACGCCGACGCTGCCGCCGCCCAAGGGCAAGCACAAGCGGTTCGAGCTGATCGAGCTCGACGGCTACTTCCGGCTGCGCTCGGACTGGATGAAGAACTTCAACCTCGGGTTCATCGACGACCCCGATCTCGGCGGCGCGCCGTTCCCGGAGCCGCTGGGCTGCAGCGCGCCGACCTCGGGCTCCGCCGGCGACACCGCCGACCGCCCGTGCGGTGACTCGATCAAGAGCACCAACATGCGGCTCCGCCTCGAGCCGACGATCAACCTCGACGAGACCACGTCGGTCCACATGCAGGTCGACGTCCTCGACAACGTCGTCCTCGGCTCGACCCCGACCACCGGGCAGGGCCTGGGCCTGGCGGCGTTCGAGGACACCCAGGGCGTGCCGCAGGCCGGCATCAACAGCGCCGAGGACGCCATCCGCGTCAAGCGCGCCTGGGCCGAGGTCGCGACCCCGCTGGGCATCGTCAAGTTCGGCCGCCAGCCCGACGCCTGGGGCATGGGCATGTTCCACAACTCGGGCTCGGCCGACCCGATCAACGGCGGCTACGACCTCGACAGCGAGCGCGGCGACACCGTCGACCGCGTCATGTTCGGCACGCTGATCCCCGGCACCCAGCTGCGCGGCGCGATCGCGATGGACTTCCCGATGACCGGCCGGACCTCGGCCCAGACCGGCGGCACGCCGCGCGGCCAGGGCTGGGATCTCGACGACAACGACGACGTCCGCCAGTGGTCGTTCGTGCTGTCGCACCTCGACACGCCCGACGACTTCCGCGACGCCGTCGAGCGCGGCGAGCTGACGATGAACTACGGCGTCTACCTGCAGTACCGCAAGCAGGCGTGGGACTACACCGGCGCCGGCGTGTCCGACACCCCGGACCCCGACGCGTTCGTGCCCCGCGACGCCACCGCGTACATCCCCGACCTGTGGCTCAAGCTCGGCTACAAGCAGCTGCAGCTCGAGCTCGAGGGCGTCGCGATCGTCGGCAGCATCAACAAGGCCACCGACGTCGGCATCGACCAGGCGCTCGACCTGCGCCAGTTCGGCGGCGTCGGCCGCGTCACCTACCGCGCGGTCCAGGACAAGCTCAAGGTCGGCCTCGAGGTCGGCGGCGCCTCCGGCGACCAGTGGGACAACGACCCGCAGGGCTCGACCCACATCTCGACCGCCAACACCCTGGGCGGCGCCCGCGACGGCACGCTGTCGTGGTTCCGCTTCGACCCCGAGTACAAGATCGACCTGATCCTGTTCCGCGAGCTGATCGGCGCGGTCACCAACGCCGCCTACGCCAAGCCGTTCCTGTCGTACCAGCTCACCAAGGGCATCACGGCGCGCATCGCCAACGTCACCAGCTTCGCGCTCAAGCCGGTGGCGACCCCGGGCAACGGCTCGCTCTACGGCGTCGAGTTCGACGGCGACCTCGGCTACACCGCGACCAACGGCTTCTCCGCCGGCATCGCGTACGGCGTGCTGTTCCCGCTGTCGGCGATGAACCACCCCGAGGATCCGTCCACGGGCAGCGGCTTCGGCTACGGCGCCGGCAACACCGGCGACGCCGGCAACGCGCACACGATCCAGTTCCGGCTCGGCCTCAGCTTCTGAGCCGGGCCGGGGCCGTCGCGGCCCCGCCCCGCCGCCGGTGTCGGAGGGATCCTCTAGCGTCGACCGATGGCCAAGCTGAAGGTCAAGGCGGCGCGCAGCACCTACCGCTGCGACGCCTGCGGCCACGTCGAGAGCAAGTGGATGGGCCGGTGTCCGGCCTGTCAGCAGTGGAACAGCCTGATCGAGGAGGTCACGGCGGCGCCCGCCGGTCGCGCCGCCGCGGTCGCGATCTCCGCGGGCGGCGCGCCGGTCGCGGTCACCGAGGTCGCCGAGATCGACGCCGGCGATCGCACCGCCTGCGCGATCGGCGAGGTCGACCGCGTCCTCGGCGGCGGCCTGGTGCCCGGCTCGCTGGTGCTGCTCGGCGGCGAGCCCGGCATCGGCAAGTCGACGCTGCTGGTCCAGGCCCTCGCCGGGATCGCCCGGCGCCACGGCGATCGCAAGGTCCTGTACGCCACCGGCGAGGAGTCGGTGGCGCAGACCGCGCTGCGGGCCCGCCGGGTCGGCGCCGCGCCCGCCAACCTGATCCTGGTCGCCGAGACCGACGTCGATCGCGTCCTGACCATCGCCCGCGACCTGCAGCCCGCGGTGCTCGCGGTCGACTCGATCCAGACCGCGTACACCGCGGCGCTCGACTCGATCCCCGGCGCGGTCGCGCAGGTCCGCGAGTCGGCCGGGCGGCTGATGCAGTTCGCCAAGA
Source organism: Kofleriaceae bacterium (assembly GCA_020633495.1). GTDB lineage: Bacteria > Myxococcota_A > Polyangia > Haliangiales > Haliangiaceae > WYBA01. The sequence goes on from JACKDR010000011.1 coordinate 68,449, forward strand.
CCACGGCGACGCCGACGCTGCTGGTCGGCCACGTCACCAAGGACGGCGGCCTGGCCGGGCCCAAGACCCTCGAGCACCTGGTCGACGTCGTGCTGTCGTTCGAGGGCGACGGCTCGGGCGCCTACCGGATCCTGCGCGCCCACAAGAACCGCTTCGGCTCGACCCAGGAGATCGGCGTCTTCGAGATGCGCGGCGCCGGGCTGGCCGAGGTCCTCGACCCGTCGGCGCACCTCTTGGCCGAGCGGCCGGCGGGCGCCCCCGGCTCGGTCGTGGTCGCGTCCGCCGACGGCAACCGGCCGCTGCTGGTCGAGATCCAGGCGCTGGTGGCGCCGCCCGCCGCCGGCATCGGCCGCCGCACCGCCGCCGGCGTCGACGGCAACCGGGTCGCGCTGCTGCTGGCGGTGCTGGCCCAGCGCGCCGGCTGCGACGTCCTCTCGCAGGACGTCTTCGTCAACGTCGCCGGCGGCGTCCGCCTGACCGAGCCCGCGATCGACCTCGGCATCGCCTGCGCGCTGGCGTCGAGCGCGCGCGGCCGCGCCGTCGACGCCAAGACCATCGTCTTCGGCGAGGTCGGCCTGGCCGGCGAGGTCCGGGCCGTGCCCCTGGCCGACGCCCGCCTGGCCGAGGCCCGCAAGCTCGGCTTCACCCGCGCGATCATCCCGGTCCAGAACCAGGCCCGGCTCGAGGGCGCGCCCGGGCTCGAGCTGGTGGCGGTCGACCGACTGGCGGCCGCGCTCGGCGCCCTGTAGCCTCGGCGCCATGGCCCGCCCCCGTGCGCTCGCGCTCGTCGCCGTCGTGGCGCTCGCGCTGGCCGGGCTGTCGTGCGGGCGCCGCGGCCACGGCGGCACCTGGAAGGCGATCCAGGCCCGCGGCGAGCTGGTGTGGGGCGCCGACGTCAGCGGCGGCGAGCCCTACGTCTTCGAGGATCCGGCCGATCCCAGCCACTACATCGGCTTCGAGGTCGACATCATGGACGCGGTGGCGCGCCGCCTCGGGGTCAAGGCCCGGGTCGCGCAGTACGCGTGGTCGAACCTGGTGCCGTCGCTCGAGCGCGGGGACTTCGACGTCGTCACCAACGGCCTCGAGAACACCGCCGAGCGCCAGGACCGGATCCTCTTGTCGCGGCCGTACTACGTCTACGCCGAGCTGCTCGCGGTGCGCGCCGGCAGCCCGTACCGCTCGCTCGACGACCTGCGCGGCCGCCGGGTCGGCACCCTCAACCAGACCTACGCCCACGACCTGCTGCGCGAGGCCGGCGTCGAGGTCGTGCTCTACGAGGGCGACAAGGAGCCGTACCTCGACCTGGCCGCGGGCCGGATCGACGCGGTCCTGCTCGACGACATCATCGCCAACCGCTCCGGCTGCGGCGTCGCTGGCATCACCTGCCTGCCCGACGACGTCGCCCGCGGCACCTACGTCATCGGCATCCGCAAGGCCGACCCCGCGCTCAAGGCCGCGATCGACGCCGCGCTCGACGCGATGATCGCCGACGGCGAGCTCGAGCGGATCCTGCGGACGTGGAAGCTGTGGAACCCGCGCCAGGCCGACCTCGACGTCCAGGTCACCCAGACCCCGTCGGTGCGGGCCCGCTCGTTCGACGGCAACCAGTGGCGGCTGTTCCTCGACGCCGCGGTGGTCACGCTGCTCTTGTCGATCGCGGCGTTCGCGCTGGCGGTGCCGGTCGGGCTGCTGCTGGCGACGATGCGGGTCTACGGCGGCCCGGTCAGCCGCGGCGCGGCGCGCGTCTACATCGAGCTGTTCCGCGGCACCCCGGTGCTGCTGCAGCTCTACGTCCTCTACTACGGCCTGGCCCCGTACTACAGCCTGGGCCCGGTGCAGGCGGCGATCCTCGGCCTCGGCCTCAACTACGGCGCCTACGAGGCCGAGGTCTACCGCGGCGCCCTGCTGGCGATCCCGCGCGGCCAGACCGAGGCGGCCAAGGCGCTCGGCCTGGGCCCGTGGCTGAGCCTGCGCCACGTCCTGCTGCCGCAGGCGCTGCGCCTGGCGCTGCCGCCGATGACCAACGACTTCGTGTCGCTGCTCAAGGACTCGTCGCTGGTCAGCTCGATCACGGTCATCGAGCTGACCAAGCGGATGACGATCGCCGCGGTCGATCTGCGCGGCTGGCTGGTGCCGGGGCTGGCGTGCGCCGGCTTCTACCTGGTGCTCAGCCTGCCGCTGTCGGAGCTGGCCCGGCGCCTGGAGAGGAGGCTGGCGCATGATCGCCGTCCGCACGCTCTCTAAGCGCCACGGCGACCGCGTCGTCCTCGAGGGCGTGTCGGCCGACGTCGCGCGCGGCGAGACGATCGCCGTGGTCGGGCCGTCGGGCGGCGGCAAGAGCACGCTCTTGCGCTGCCTCAACTACCTCGAGCCGTTCGACGCCGGCACCGTCGAGATCGCCGGCGTGACGCTGCGGCCCGGCATGGACGGCCGCGACCGCGAGACCCTGCGCAAGCTGCGCTGCGCGGTCGGCATGGTGTTCCAGCAGTTCAACCTGTTCCCGCACCTGACCGCGATCGAGAACATCACGCTGGCGCCGCGCCTGGTCCGCGGCCTGGCGGCGGTCGAGGCCACCCGCCGCGGCGCCGCCCTGCTCGAGCGGGTCGGCCTGGCCGATCGCGCCGGCGCCTACCCGCACGAGCTGTCGGGCGGCCAGCAGCAGCGCGTCGCGATCGCCCGGGCCCTGGCCCAGGAGCCCGAGGTCATGCTGTTCGACGAGCCGACCAGCGCGCTCGATCCCGAGATGCGGGACGACGTCATGGAGGTCATCCGCGATCTCGCCGGCGGCGGCATGACGATGCTGGTGGTGACCCACGAGATGCACTTCGCCCACGACGTGGCGTCGCGGGTGTGGGTGATCGACCGCGGCACGATCGTCGAGGACGGCTCGCCGCAACAGGTGGTGGACGCGCCGCAGAGCGCGGTGGCGCGCGAGTTCTTCGCCCGGCTGCGCCGGACCACGACGTAGCCAGCCGCGCGCCTCGCGTCGCCGCCGCCCCGCGCCGCGCTGCGCCGCGAGGCACGACAGAGGGACGACGCGAGGGACGACGCGAGGGACGACGCGAGGGATGGAAAGGCATGGTCGCGGGGCCTGAGCAACACGCGAGGCATGGAAGGCATGGCGTCGCGTGGCATGCGTGCTCGTGCGAGCGGTGGGGAGACCGCGGGCCGGCGGCCGCGGTCTCCCCACCGCCCGCGCGAGCACCCACGCCACGCCACGCCGCGAAGGCGGCCAGCGCTCTCCCCATCGCTCGCGCGCGCCCGCCCGCGCCACGCCACGCCACGCCACGCCACGCCACGCCACGCCACGCCGCGAAGGCGGCCAGCGCTCTCTCCCCATCGCGCGCGCTCCGCCCGCGCCACGCCACGCCACGCCACGCCGCGAAGGCGGCCAGCGCGCTCCCCATCGCTCGCGCGCCCGCCCGCCCACGCCACGCCACGCCACGCCACGCCGCGAAGGCGGCCAGCGCTCTCCCCACGCGCGCCCGCCCGCGCCACGCCACGCCACGCCGGCGCGGTCCCCCCGCTCACGGGAGCGCCCGGGCGGGGAGACGCGCGCACCCGCTCCGCTAAGCTAGCTCAGCCGCTTGCGCAGCGACGCCTGCTTGTCGCGCAGCACCGCGGCGAACTCGGGGCGGCCCAGCGCGTCGGCGCGCGCGACCGCGGTGTCGAGCCACTGCACCGCGCGCGCCACCGCGCCGGCGGCGAGGAACGCGCGGCTCGCCGACAGCGCGACCGCGACGTCGTCGGGCTCCTCGGCGTGGCGGGCCTCGAACAGGGCGTGGCCCTGGTCGAGGCGCCCGGCGTGGACGTAGACGTTGGCGAGGCCGTCGCGGACCGCGCCGACCCGCTCGCGCCAGTGCGGGTCGTCCGACGGCAGCGCGACGCAGGCGTCGCAGAAGCCCTCGAAGACCGACACGACGCGGTCGTGATCGGTGCCGCCGAGCTCGACCAGCAGCCGCAGGAACGGCGCGTAGAACACCAGCGCGTCGATGTCGCAGGCCAGCACCAGCGCGCACATCTCGAACGACAGCGCGTCGACCGAGTGCGCCGCGGCCGCCAGGGTCGCGACCTCGATCGCGAACGGCGACGCCGCGAAGCGGCGCAGGCCCTCCTCGAGGCCCTGGTCGCGCAGCACCTGGGTGACGTGCTCGGCGCGCGCGACGTGCTCGGTGACCTTGGCCCAGTCGGGGATCGCGAGCCCGGCCGGCGCCGGCGGCGGCTCGAACTCGGGCGTGAAGTGGCCACCCCAGTCCTCGGTGCGATCCTTGAGCGCCGTGCGGGCGGCGACGATCACCTCCGGGGCGAGCCAGCTGATCCGCATCGTCCCAGGATAGCGCGCGGGGCCGACGCTGGCCCGCCCGGGGGCCCCGGCCGGGCCGGCGCGCCGCGTCACTTCTTCTTCTTCGGCTTCTTGGGCGCCTTCTTCTTGTCGGCGTCGGTGACCGGCACGCCGCCCATCGCCTTGATCTCGTCGGCGACCTTGGCGTCCTCGGCCGCGTTGGCGCCCTTGGTCAGCTCGAGGTAGGTGTTGAACGCCTCGATCGCCTTGTCGTCGTCGTGGTTGAGCCGGTACATGTGGCCGAGGTCGTACCAGGCCTTGGCGTGATCGGGCTCGAGCGCCACCGCCTTCTCGTACGAGGCGATCGCGAGCTCGACCTCTTCCATGCGCCGGTAGACGACGCCGAGGTCGAAGTGGTAGTCGGCCTTGGTGGCGTCGAGCTCGATCGCCTTGGTGAAGGCCTTGATCGCGTCGTCGTTCTTGTCGGACGAGCGGTACGCGACGCCCAGGTTGTTCCAGTACGACGCGTCGGTCGGCGCGTACTTGACGGCGCGCTCGAGCTGCTTGATCGCGCCCTCGAGGTCACCCTGCTGGCGCTTGATCGTGCCCAGGTTGTTCCGGATCTCGGCGTCCTTGGGCGCCAGCCGGCACGCCTTCTCGAGCGCGGTGACCGCGTCCTCGACCCGGTTGGCCCGGTAGTAGGCCATGCCCAGGTTCGACCACACCACCGGGTCCTTCTTGATGGTCTCGACCGCGTGCTCGTAGGCGGCGACCGCCTTGGCGTAGTCCTTCTTCTTCTTGTAGAGGTGGCCGAGCGAGGCCCACGCCATGCCGTGGCGGGCGTCGGCGGCGACCGCCTTCTCGAAGGCGGCGATCGCGTCGTCGTCCTTGCCCTGCGCCTTGTAGGCGAGGCCCTCCTTGTAGTAGGCGCCGGACTCGTCGGCGAACGCGGGCGTCGCGACGGCGAGGCTGCCGCCGAGGACCAGCAGGGCGAGGGCGGAGCGGACAGTTCGGATGAAGCGCACGGGTCACCTCCGGGGTCGAGCGCCGAGCCTACCATCGGCGGCGGCGCGCTGCTCCTGGACGGTGTCGCCGCGGCGGGGTGAGGTTACCCGGCGGTCGCGGGCGACGCGGCGGCGGCGGCCTCGGCGGTCGGCGCCGCGCCACCCAGCTCGTCGAGGGCGGCGTCGCAGGCGTCGATGTCGGCGGTGACCTCGGCGAGCAGCGCGACGGTCTGGCGCCCCTCGACGGCCTGGCGCGACGCGCTCGCGGTCTCGAGGTGCGCGGACGCGAGGCGGAACTTCTCGAGCGTCGCGACGCAGGCGTGCAGGCGCGCCAGGACCCGCTCGCGGCTCTGCTGGATGCCGTCGACGTAGCGCAGCTGATCGGCGATGGCGGCGCGCGCGTCGCGGTACTGCTCGCGCGCGACCTCGTCGGTGCTGGCCTCGACGCGGCCGTCGAGCTCGGCGGCGCGGGCGCGCAGCGCGTCGACGCCGTCGGCGGGGCGATCGACGCGCGCCCAGCGGCCGGCGAGCTCGTAGAGGCGCAGGACGCCGTCGCGCAGCAGGCCCTGCCCCTCGGCGTCGAGGCGCGGCGACGCCTGCTCCCACACCGCGTGGCCGCGATCGACCAGGCCGCGGACCTCGTCGTCGAGCTCCGCCGGCAGGGCGCGTCGCGCCGCGGCCACCGCGTCGCGGACGACCACCAGGTGACGCGGCAGCAGCGCCGCGACGCAGACGATGGACATCGCGGTCGCCGCGGTCATGGCCTCGAGCCAGCCCGGCAGCGGCGCGGTCTCGCGCGCGATCATGACCTGGCCCGCGGCGAAGCCGCCGAGGTACGCGACGCCGCCGCCGATCGCCGCGGCCGCGGCGAGCCGCCAGCCCCGGACCCCGAGGTTGAGGCCGACGCCCAGGACCACCGCCAGCGCGACCAGGCCGACGTGGCCCCCGGCGACCGAGCGGGCGCCCAGGAACGCCAGCGCCGCCCAGCAGCAGCAGCGCGGCCCGGGCCGCCAGCCAGGCCCAGCCGGCCTCGCGGTCGGCCCAGCCCGCGCCCAGCATCGCGCCCGTCGCGCCCGCGAACAGGGCGCCCCGGACACCCGCGCCGAGCAGCCCGGCGGCGCCGCCCGCGACCGCGCCCCCAGGACCATCCACAGCGCAGCCCGATGAAACCCTGGTGATCGCGGAAGCCGAGCGTCGTCATGGGAGCTAGCAACGCCCGTCGGGGCCGGAGCGATCTACGAGACCGCAAGAGCGCGGAATGAGGAGGCGCCCGTCCGGCGGGACGCGGCGTCCGCGTCCGCCGCCGCCTCCGCCTCCGTGTCCGCCCCCGCTTCCGCCTCCGCCCCCGCCCCCCGCCCCCGCCTCCGCCCCCCGCCTCCGCCTCCGCCGCCGCCCCCCCCCCCGCCTCCGCCTCCGCCCCCGCCTCCGCCTCCGCCTCCGCCGCCGCCGCCCCCCCCCCCCCCGCCCCGCCTCCGCCTCCGCCTCCGCCCCCGCCGCCGCCTCCGCTTCCGTGTCCGTGTCCGCCTCCGCTTCCGTGTCCGTGTCCGCGTCCGCCTCCGCTTCCGTGTCCGCGTCCGCGTCCGCCTCCGCTTCCGTGTCCGTGTCCGCCTCCGTGTCCGCGTCCGTGTCCGCGTCCGCGTCCGTGTCCGCGTCCGCCTGCGTGTGCGCATCTGCCCGAAACACGGCGAAGGCGGCCGTCCTTCGTCACACACGCGAAGCGCGCCAGGGGATCTCGAGCTCGCGCGGCCCGAAACGCAGCGAAGGCGGCCCCCTCTCGGAGACCGCCTTCCAGGACTTCATCCGCTCCTGGCTACCCCTCCGACTGGGGGGTGTGGGGGGAGAAGATCTCCCCCCACAGGGAGCGAGCGCGCGCAGCGCGCGAGCGGACTAAAACGTCACGCGCAGACCGAAGCGGACCGACAGCGGCGCCTGGTGCGACGTGGTGTTGCCGAAGTTCTTGTTCTTGACCGGGGTCGAGAACCCGCCCGAGTCGAGCGACTTGGCGTGCGCCAGGTCCTCGAGGTCGCCACCGACGATCGGGTTGACGCTCTCGAAGGTGTACGACTCGTCGGTGTGGGTCTGCGCCTGGTTGTTGAACAGGTTGAAGACGTCGATGAAGCCCTCGACCTTGGTGTTGCCGAACTTGCGGCCGTAGGTGCCCTTGACGTCGGCCTGCCAGGTCAGCGGGCCACGGTCGATCTGACCGCGCGGCAGCAGGTACGACTCGTCGGTGCCGTAGAAGACGTGCGCCGCGAGGGTGTTCTGCGCCAGGCCCGACTGCGCCCGGAAGCTGCCACCGAGGACCACCAGGCCCGCGTCCTTCAGATCGAACGAGTAGAAGCCGTCGATCTTGAGGTTGTGCGGGCGGTCGAGGCCGAGCGCGCCGTAGCGGTTGGCCATCAGGTCCGGCAGGTCGTACAGCGACGTCAGGTTCGGGTCGAGCTGACCGGTCTCGGTCGAGAACAGGCCCGGGTAGTTACCGACGCTGCGCGAGTAGGTGTACGAGGCCAGCAGCAGGGCGTTCTTGCTGAAGCGCTGGTTGGCGGTCAGCTGGATGGCGTCGTAGTTGCGGATCGGCTTGTCGAACTGCCGGACGGCGTCGAGGTAGCCGGCGCGCGCGCGGTAGACGTCCGCCAGGGCGGGGTCCGTCGCCATCAGGTCATCGGCCTGGGCGCGGAGGTCGTCAGCCTGCGAGCTGAGATCCTCACCCGGGTTGGTGATGATGTACGTGTTGCCACCGTCGGTCGAGATGTCCTCGATCGCGACCGGCAGGTTGCGGTGCACGTAGTTGAGGCCGACCTTGAAGTCCGGCATCAGCTCGTACTCGCCACCGACGATGAACTCGTCGAGGTGCTGACCCTTGAGGCCCGGGGTCACGTACTCGGTGCCGGCGCCGAGGATGGCCTGCGGCGAGTAGCCGCAGTCCGTGATCGTCGCGACCGAGGTCGCCATGTCGGCGGCCGCCGGGTCGGCGCAGGTGCCGTTGCCCACCGGGGTGCGCTCGAAGTAGGTGATCTCACCGCCGAAGGCGCGGGTGTTGATGTCCATGGGCACCGACTCGTAGAAGCGGCCCCAGTGACCGAACACCTTGGCGCGGCCCTCCTGGGTCGGGTCGTAGATGACGCCGACGCGGGGAGCGAGCATGTTGTTGAGCTTGAAGGCCTCGGCCGGGATGACCTCGCCCTCGGGGGTCAGCTTGCCCTCGAGGCCGTCGGCGAAGTAGCCGATCTGCTGCTCCCAGCGCAGACCCGCGTTGAGGGTCAGGTTGGGGCGCAGCTGCCAGGAGTCCTGCGCGTAGGCGCCCAGGTTCCGGTTGTGGCTGTCGGCCTTGAGCGCGTCGATCACGTCGCAGGTGATGTCGGTGACGCCATCGCCATTGGTGTCGATGCCGTCGAGGCAGTCGATCGCGCCGCCGTCACCCTCGGTGAACTGCAGGAAGGTGCGGCGCCGCCAGCGCAGGTTCGAGAACTGCTCGAACAGCTCGCCGCCGGTGTAGCCGCGGTCCGAGTTGTACGTGGTGCGCTCGAGCTCGAGGCCGGCCTTGATGGTGTGGTAGCCGCCGGCCTTGACCCGCTGGGTCACCGCGATCGAGCCGGTCTGACGGTCGTTGGTGCGGCGCTCGTAGAAGCCCAGACCACCGAGGCTGTAGTTGGTGACCGGGCACGGCTCGAAGCCGTCGTTCGGGTCCGGATCCATGCAGTCCGAGGGCACGTCCTCGAACGCGCTGAAGTACTCGAGCGGCAGGGTGAAGCGGTAGAACAGGCGCGGATCCTCGCCGGCGGCGTTGAGCGGCAGGTCGCGGCTGAAGCCACGGTGCCAGCCACCGACGACGTCGATCTGGGTCTTGCCCTCACCGAACTTCGAGGTCCACTTCAGCGACCCGTCGTAGGCGCCGTCCTCGAACTTGTACTGCCGACGGGTGGGCGCCGAGGTGATCGCGAACAGGTCCGTGGCGTTGCGCGGGTTGCCCCACGCCGACACCTGGAACTGGTGGTTCTCGTTCACCGCGCCGTTGATCTTGGCGGTGAAGAAGTAGGTCTTGTAGTCGCTCGGCAGCTCGCTGCGGGTGATCTCCTGGACCTCGGTGAAGCCGGTGTCCGGGTTGACGTCGGCGACGCCATCACCGTTGTTGTCGACCTGCTTGGAGATGATGCGGTCGTAGGTGGTCTTGTTGAACGACGGGTTGAACCCGACGTGGAACCACAGCTTGTCCTTGATGATCGGACCGCCGACCTCGGCGCCCAGATCCCAGGCGTAGTTGAGGTTGCTCTCCGAGTCGATCGACGAGCCTTCGCGGTTGATCGTGTCGGAGGCGGCGACCAGGGCGCCCGGCGTGAAGTACGCGAACACCGAACCGTGCAGGTCGTTGCCGCCCTGCTTGGTGACGACGTTGATGACGCCGCCGGTCGACCGGCCGAACTCGGCGTTGTAGCCGCCGGTGATGACCTCGGTCTCCTCGACGAACTCGTTGGGCAGGTTCGACGACAGCAGGCCGTAGGCCGTGTCCGTCGTGTTCACGCCCTCGACGATGTACGTGTTCTCGGCCGACGTCGAACCGCCGAACGAGATGCCGTAGGTGTCACCCTGGGAGCCCGGGGCGGCGCCGAGGACGGCGCCGAAGGTCCGGCCGACGGGGATGTTGTCGGTGTACTCCTTGGTGATCGTCGGGCCGGTCTTGGTCGAGCCCTGATCGATGATCGGGGCGTGACCCTCGACGACGATCGTCTCGCCGGCGGCCTCGGAGGTGTTGATGTCGACGTTGACGACGATCTGCTTGCCGAGCTGGATGACGATGTTGGGGCGGCTGAACTGCGCCTCGTTGTAGAACACCGTGATGGTGTACTGACCGGGCGGCAGGCTCTGGATCGTGTACGAGCCGTTCTCGTCGGTGATCTCGGCCTGCTGGCCCTGCAGGGCCGGGCCCTGGATCACGACGGTGGCGCCGATCACCGGCTCCTTGGACGCCTTGTCCTTGATGACGCCGCGGACCGCGCCGCTGGTGCTGCTCTGCGCCAGCGCGTCGCCCTCGACGAGCACGAGCTGCGCCGCGCCACCGAGCAAGCCGGCCGCGACGAGGATGGATACGGGTGCGTTCCTCATGGTCGGGCTCCTGTTCAGTTGGCCGCGGGGACCGAGAACGTGACCACGAGGTCGCCGTCCTGGGTGTAGGGGCCGCCGCCGATGTCGTTCAGCTCGGCGCCGTCCGCGATGGTGAGGGTGTACGTGGTCCCGGCGACCAGGGGCGCGTCGGGGATGAGCAACAGCTCGGTGCTGTCCGAGTCCACGGTGAACGGGACGTCGGTGGTGCCGTCGGTCAGGGTGATCTCGTCGACCGCGACGCTGCCCGGATCGATCAGCGAGTTGAACGAGATGTCGACGACCGCGTCGACGTCGACCTCGGCGCCTTCCTCGGGATCCGTGCCCAGGAGCGCCAGCGGCGCGATGTCCCACGTGTACGGGCCACGCTGGGCGGCCGGCACCATGTTGCCGTCCTTGTCCTTGACGGCGTCGGTGATGGAGACCTCGCAGTTCGCGCTCGTCGGCACGAAGTCCAGCGGGTAGAAGACGATCGACGGGCCCGGCGGCAGCGTCACGTTGTTGCCGGTCGGGTCGTAGAGACCGTCGAAGGCGACCGCGGTGCCGTTGCAGGTCAGCGTGATCGGCAGCGTCGTGTCGATGTGGCCATCGCAGGTGACGCTGTCGGCGGTGCACGGCCCGCCGGTGTCGGTGTCGGTGAGGACCTCGATGTCCGGCTTGAGCAGCTCGTCGAAGACGAGCCGGCCCTGCCAGTACAGCGGCTCCGCGTTGGTGACGGTGCTGACCGGCGGGTCGTCGGTGCCCGGCTCGGGGCACACCTGCTGTCCGCCCGGGATGATCACCGGGACCTTGTCGTCGCCGGATTTGCAGAACGTCGCCACCTCGGTGAAGTCCTCGTCGAGGATCATCACGGAGAGCAGTTCAGGATCGCCCTCGGGGCGGAGCGCCGTCTTCAGGTCGGGCTCGCCGCAAGCGACGAGCGAGCCCAGTGTGAAGACACCGAGCCCGGCCGCAAGGAACCCTTGCGCACGGTTGCAGGACATTACGTAGCCTCCCTCTATTTTTTTTCGACCGATCGGGACGCCGCTATTGCCCTGATCGATCGCGGGAGTAATCGCGCATCCCCCTGACAAAGGCAAGATCGGAATCGTCGGAAAATGCTGGGTTCTTGCCCACAAAACCTCTCAGGCACTGACCGTGCGTCGATCGATCACGGCGCGGCGTTGCAATGCACCGAAAGCAAAAGACCGGCGGTGTCTCGCGATCGAGACCGCCGGTCGACAGTGCGCCGATCCACGCTCGAGATCCCGAGCGCGGTTCGTGTGCGTCGCTACGCGTTGGGACGCTTGCCGTTGCCGCTGCGCTGCGTCGAAGCGGGCGCCGCGGCGGGCGCAGCGGTCGGACCGGAGCCCTGGGCGGCGGCCGCCTCGGTCGGCGCCGGCACCTCGATGCCGATGCGGCGGACGTTGTGGTGCGCGAGCACGCGCGCCTCGATCGCGTCGTAGACGTCCGGGTGATCGATCAGGAACTGCTTGGCGTTCTCGCGGCCCTGGCCGATGCGCTCGCCGCCGTACGAGAACCACGCGCCGCTCTTGTCGACGATGTTGGCCTCGGCGGCGAGGTCGATCAGATCGCCCTCTCGCGAGATGCCCTGGCCGTAGAGGATGTCGAACTCGACCTCGCGGAACGGCGGCGCCAGCTTGTTCTTGACGACCTTGACCCGGGTCCGGTTGCCGACCACCGCGTCGTCCTTCTTGATCGCGCCGATGCGGCGGATGTCGAGGCGGATCGAGGCGTAGAACTTGAGCGCGTTGCCGCCGGTGGTGGTCTCGGGGCTGCCGAACATGACGCCGATCTTCATGCGGATCTGGTTGATGAAGACGACCATCGTCCGCGACTTGGAGATCGCCCCGGTCAGCTTGCGCAGGGCCTGGCTCATCAGCCGCGCCTGCAGGCCGACGTGGGCGTCACCCATCTCGCCCTCGATCTCGGCCTTCGGCGTCAGCGCCGCGACCGAGTCGATGACGACGACGTCGACGGCGTTCGACCGCACCAGCATGTCGGCGATCTCGAGGGCCTGCTCGCCGAAGTCCGGCTGCGACACCAGCAGCTCCTCGGTCTTGACCCCGAGCTTCTTGGCGTAGCCGACGTCGAGCGCGTGCTCGGCGTCGATGAAGGCGCACACGCCGCCGCGCTTCTGCGCCTCGGCGACGATGTGCAGCGTCATCGTCGTCTTGCCGCTCGACTCCGGCCCGTAGATCTCGACGATGCGCCCGCGCGGCAGGCCGCCGATGCCGAGCGCGAGATCGAGGCCGAGCGAGCCGCTCGGCACGACCTGGACCTCGCGGTCGATGGGGTCCTTGCCCAGGCGCATGATCGCGCCCTTGCCGAACTGCTTCTCGATGGCGCCCAGGGCGAGGTCGATCGCCTTGTCGCGGGCGGGATCTCGCGACGCGTTCGCGCCGGAGCCCGTGGTTGCGGAGGGGGTGCTGTCCTTGGTCGCCATCGCGTGCTGTCTCCCGTCAACGATCAGGTGGGGACGCCGCGATCATTCCCAGCCGCTGTCGACCGACGGATCGGCCGGTGGGGGCGGGCTGGAAGCAGACTCGGAGGCGTCGGGTGCCACCGGTTTTACGGGTGACGTCTGACGTTTCGGGGCGTTTTCGGGCCGTCCCAGGGCGATCCGGGCGACCGTCGGGTACTCGGAACCATCTGATTTTAAAACGCTTTCAAACAAGATGAGCTCGGACGCGCGAGTCTCACTGAACACCTGTTCGGACAGCGGCAGCAGCACCTCGGCGACCGCCGACGGCTCGCGCAGCCGGCCCAGCGTGACGTGCGGCTTGTAGGGCCGGCGCTCGCGGGCGAAGCCGAGCCCCACCATCTCCTCGTCGATCCGGGTCGCCAGGGTCGCGAGGTGACCGCCGGCGTCCTCGACCCCGGCCCACACCACGGTCGCCTTGCGGGGGTCGGGGAACGCGCCCAGCCGCGCGGTCCGGAACGAGAACGCTCGCCGGCCCGCGGCCGCCCGCTCGAGCCCCTCCACGATCACCGGGACGAGCTCGGCCCGGCACCAGCCGAGGTACTTGAGCGTGACGTGATAGGTGGCCGGCGCGACCCAGCGGGGCCGCAGCCCGGCGCCGCTGGCCCGGCGCGCCAGCGACTCGGTGGCGCCGGCGAGGTCGTCCGCGGTCCGCAGCGACACCGGGATGCCGACGAACAGCCGCCGGGCGTCGCCCGCCCCCGCCCCGCCGCCGCTCATCGCGGCCCTCCGGCGGCGTCGAGCAGCAGGCGCAGGCCCCACCACGCCGCCAGGAGCCGGACCGAGTCGCGCGGCCCCGGCCAGGTCAGCAGCTTGGTGTCGACGACGACGCCGTCGACCTCGTCGGCATCGGGCGCGTCGTCGCGGCGCGCCGGCCGCGCCACCGCCAGCCAGACCGTGCCCACCGGCTTGTCGGCGGTGCCGCCGTCGGGCCCGGCGATCCCCGACACCGCGACCGCGAGGTCGACGCCGAAGCGGGCGCGGGCGCCGCGGGCCATCTCGCGCACGCAGGCCTCGCTGACCGCGCCGTGGCTGGCCAGGGTCTCGGGCCGGACGCCGAGCTGGCGCTCCTTCTCCCGGTTGGCGTAGACCACGGCGCCGCCGACGACGTACGCCGACGACCCCGGCGCCGACGTCAAGAGCTGGGCGATCATGCCGCCGGTGCACGACTCGGCGGTGGCCACGGTCAGGCCGGCGTCGCGCAGGGTCGCGCCCAGCACCTCGGGCAGCGCCGCGTCGCCGGTACCATAGAGGTGGGGCCCGAGCCGGGTCCGCAGCGCGGCGTCGACCTCCTCGAGCCGGCCTCGCGCGGCGTCGCCGTCGGGATCCTTGATGACGATCTTCACCATCGTCTCGGGGAACTTCACCTGGTAGTGGATCGTCGCGCCGGGGACGTCGTCGACGACGCCGCGGCAGGCGGCGCTGATCTGCGACTCGCCGCGGCCGAACACCCGGTAGATGCGCCGGGCGATCCGCGGAGCGCCGCCGCGGGCCTCGCGCAGGGCGCGGACCCGGTCGCCCAGGCCGGCGGCCCAGATGGCGTGCAGCTCGCGGGGGAAGCCGGGCAGGCAGACCACCGGGGTGGTGCCGATCCCGATCTCGAAGCCCGGGGCCAGGCCGGCCGGGTTGGCCAGGACCGTCGCGCCGGTCGGGATCCGCACCTGGCGCAGCTGCAGGGGCATCATCGGGGCCTGGCGCGCCCCCAGGAACATCTCGAGCCGGGCCCGGGCCGCCTCGTCGATGACCGGCACCACCCCGGCGAGGGCCGAGACCACGTCGACGGTCAGATCGTCCTCGGTGGGGCCCAGCCCGCCGGAGCACAGGACCAGGTCGGCGCGGCCCGCCGCCTCGGTCACCGCCCGACGGAGATCGGCCTCGTCGTCGCGGCAGCTGGTCATCCACCGGACGGTCACGTCCAGGTCCCAGAGCTGCCCGGCCAGCCACGAGGAATTCGAATCGACGATCTCGCCGCGAGTCAACTCATCCCCGATGGTCAGGATCTCCGCGAACATCGGAGCGCACTCTAGCAGGGCGGCGAGTTGACGCGCGGCGAACATGGCTCCTATCATCGCGGAGTCGCGGGCGGTTTCGCCTGGGCACCGACCCACACGATCATGAAGATCCGCTACGCCGCCAAGACCGACGTGGGCATGAAGCGGACCCACAACGAGGACTACTTCTCCCTCATCGAGGACGAGCAGCTCTTCCTCGTTGCGGACGGCATGGGCGGACACGCGTCCGGCGAGGTGGCCTCGAAGATGGCCGCCGAGACGATCAGCGAGTTCTACCAGCGCACCCGCGAAGACGAGGACGTGACCTGGCCCTACAAGATGGACCGGTCGCTGTCCTACGTGGAGAACCGGCTGGTCTGTTCGATCAAGCTGGCCAACCTCCGCATCTTCGAGACCTCGTGCCGGGACATCCGCTACAAGGGCATGGGCACGACCCTGGTCTCGACCCTCGTGGTCGGCGACAAGATCTACGTGGGCCACGTGGGCGACTCGCGCGTCTACCGGGTCCGCGAGAACGGGATCGCCCAGCTCACCCGCGATCACTCGCTGCTCGAGGACTACAAGGAAGCCAAGCCCGACATGACGGAGGAGGAAGAGCGCAACTTCCCCCACAAGAACGTCATCACCCGGGCCCTGGGCATGCGCGAGACCGTCCAGGTCGACATCCGCGCCCACCAGATCAAGAGCGGCGACATCTACCTGCTGTGCTCCGACGGCCTGTCGGGCATGTGCCAGGACGATCAGATCCTGCAGATCACGGCCAACGCCAAGTCGCTCGAGCGCGCGGTCGCCGAGCTGGTCGACGCCGCGAACCGCAACGGCGGCACTGACAACGTCACGACGCTGATGTTGCAGTGCCTGGCCGCCTGATCGGGACCGCGCCCGCGCGTCGGCCGCCGACCGCCCCCGCCGGGGCCAGCCGCGACCGGGCGACCGGGCGACGGCGACGCCGACGCCGCGGCGCGCCTGCGCCGCGCACGCGCGTGCGGTAGGATCGGCCCGTGCCTCGTTACTCCGTCGGCGCCGGCTCGAAGCTGCTCGTCAAGGCGAGCTCCAGCATCCACGACACCACGACCACCTGGGACGGGGTCACCGGCGAGGTCGACGCCGATCCCGACACCCTGGCCACGGCCGGGGCCAAGGCGACGTTCACCGTCGACATGACCCGGTTCGACGCCGGCGACTGGCTCAAGAACCGCAAGCTCAAGAAGGACTTCGATCTCGAGGGCAACCCGCGGGCGACCTTCGAGCTGACCGCGGTCAAGGACGTCGTCCGCGACGGCGCGCAGTTCACCGCCAGCGCCGAGGGCGTGCTGCGGTGGCGCGGCAAGGAGGTGCCCCTGGTGATCGCCGGGCGCGGCACCCTCGACGATCGCGGGCTGGCAGCGACCGGGACCTTCGACCTCGACATCCGCAAGCTGGGCATGGCGGCGCCCCGGTTCCTGATGTTCAAGATGGAGGATCAGGTCCGGGTCGAGGTCACGCTGCAGGGGAGGATCCCGTGAGCACGGGGGCGCGGCGCGGCGGCCGCGGCGTGGTGATCGCGCTCGCGGCGCTCGCGGTGGCCGGCGCCACCGGCTGCAAGCGCGAGAAGCAGCTGGCCGGCGTCGACCGCTGGAACGTCAAGCACACCCGGCTCAAGGACGCGACCGGGCGCTGCACCCCGACCGACTTCCCCGACGGCCGCAGCGGCATGTGGTGCTTCGGCCAGCAGCCGATCGGCATCAAGGGCATGGCGGTCGACATCGATCTGTACTTCGCCGGCACCGCGCCGGAGACGCCGATCGCCGAGCTCCAGCTCAAGGTCCGGGCCTGCAACGAGGACAAGATCCTCGAGTGGATGCGCCAGAACTGGGGCGCGCCCTACCAGGACAACGGCAAGGTCTTCCTGTGGCGCAACGACAACATGCGGATCGCCGGGTTCATCCCCGACGAGCCGGCGAGCTGCCTCTTGCGCATGTACCCGCCGGCCGAGCAGGCGGCGTTCGAGCGCGCCGCCAACAAGTAGCGGGCCTCAGAACGGCGTCGTCGACGCCCAGTCGGCGTCGAACTGGGCCTGGATCACGCCGACCGGCCCGCTCTCGGTGACCAGCACGCCGACCTCGCGGTTGGCGGTCAGCGAGGTCGTCGACAGGTTCTCGGAGCCGACGAAGGCGACGCCGTCGGCGATGATCAGCTTGGCGTGGAGATCCATCGCCGTCATGATCTTCACCGGGATGCCCTGGCCGGTCAGCGTCGTCGCGGTGTCGACGTTCTCGGGGAAGCCCTGGGTGTCGGCGAGGATGACCCGGACCGCGGCGCCGCGGCTCTTGG
Organism: Kofleriaceae bacterium; assembly: GCA_020633495.1. GTDB lineage: Bacteria > Myxococcota_A > Polyangia > Haliangiales > Haliangiaceae > WYBA01. The sequence continues at coordinate 85,639 of JACKDR010000011.1, forward strand.
CCTGGATCACCGCGGTCCGCACCGACGAGTCGATCAGGTAGATGACCGAGATGTCGAGGGTGGCGTCGGCGGAGTTGATCAGCTCGAGGACGCGCTGGCGGGCGTTGACCGGCGACACGATCAGCCGGGTGCAGTCGAGGTTGGCGAAGCCCTGCTGGGTCCAGTCGCTGTCGAAGATCGCCGCGAGATCGGCGACGTCCTCGGGGTCGCGCGACACCGCGCCGTAGTTGCGCTCGCTGTCCATCGCGCCGTAGTTGAAGTTGGCCGAGGTGATCACCGCGGTGTCGCCGTCGATGACCAGGTACTTGGCGTGGGCGAACGGGAACGTCGACGGCGCGTCGCGGGTCGGCACGCCGGCGGCGATCAGCGTGGCCCGGGCGTCGGGGTTACCCTCGTGGTCGGGGTCGAGCAGGACCCGGACGTCGACGCCGCGGTCGTGGGCGGCGATGACGTGGGACACCAGGCTGTCGACGGTGAACAGGTACATCTGGATCCACAGCGAGGTCTGGGCGCCGTCGATGTAGCCCTGCAGGCGGGTCTCGAGCCCGGACGGGCCGACGAAGACCTCGGTGGGCGGGGTCCGCGGCGTGGTCGCGCGGCAGCCGATCTGCGAGCCGTCGATCGTGGCGTCGACCGGATCGGCGCCGCCGTCGGGATCGGCGCCACCGCCGCCGCAGCCGGCCCCCAGGGTCAGCGCGACGGCGAGCGAGATCACGACGGAGGTGCGGCGCATGACCGGGCACGCTAGCAAATCGTACCCGGGACCCCCAAGCCCGTTCGGTGTGATCCCGGTCGGGGTCGGGGCCCGGCGGCCGGCCGCCCGGTCAGCGCCCGTTCGACGCGCCGTGCCGTCCCGGCCGCAGCGCCACCGGGGCGTCGTTGGGGCAGGCGCCGCCGGCGACGCCCTGGGCCTTGGGGCACAGGCCGTACAGCTCGTGGCGGTGGCGCTGCACCGTGAAGCCGCCGAGGCGCTGGGCGATGCGCTCCTGCAGGGCCTCGATCTCGTCGTCCTCGAACTCGAGGATCAGGCCGCACTGGGTGCAGATCAGGTGGTCGTGGTGGTCGCCGGCGACCTCGTAGCGCGACTGGCCGTCGCCGAAGTGGCGCTCGATCGCGAGGCCGCTCTCGACCAGGAGCTTCAGCGTCCGGTACACCGTGGCGTAGCCGACCCGCTGGTGGCGGCGCCGGACCCGCGCCAGCAGCTCGTCGATCGAGATGTGATCCTGGGTGCGCAGGAACTGATCGACGATGACCTCGCGCTGGGTCGTGACGTTGAGCCGGTTCTCCGCGAGGTAGGCCAGCCACCGCTCCTTGAGCGAGCGGTTGTCAGCGTTCCGGAACTCGCCGGAGGACGCGGTCGGGGACCCGGCCATGGGTTCACCTTTGGCCAAGAGTCAGGTGCCGTCAAGCGACCCCTTCCTTGATATGCTGAGGCCATGACGGATCGTGCTGGCGAGGTCGCCGAGCTGGGATTCGACGCCGTGGTGGCCCGCCTGCGCGGCGTCGTCGAGCGTCTCGAGGCCGGCCAGCTCGGGCTCGAGGACGCCCTCGCGGTGTACGAGGAGGGCGTCGGGCTGGCGCGCCGCGGCCACCACCTGCTCGACGCTGCCGAGAAGAAGGTCGAGCTGCTGGTGTCGACCAGCGACGGCATCGAGACCGCGCCGTACCCGGCCGGTGGCCCCGGGGAGGACGCCGCGTCGTGACCGCGGCGGCGGCGGCGCCGCCTGCCCAGGCGCTGGTCGCGGTCGTCGAGGACGATCGCGAGATGCGCGAGTGGCTGCACGCCCTGTTCACGCGCGCCGGCTACCAGGTCGCGATGGCGGCCAACGGGCTGCGCCTGGTGTCGGCGCTGCAGGTCGACCGCCCGGACCTGATCGTCCTCGACGTCAACCTGTCGTGGATCGACGGCTTCGAGCTGTGCCGCGCGCTCAAGAAGAACCCGACCTACGCCGACATCCCGGTGGTGTTCCTGTCGGGGCGGTCGAGCTCGCACGACGTCGCCGCCGGGATGGCGTCCGGCGCGATCGACTACCTGTGCAAGCCGGTCGACGGCCGGACCCTGCTCGCGCGCGTCGGCGAGCTGGTGCACAGTCGGCGCTAGATGACGTCGTCCCCGCCCCCCGCCCCGCCCTCGCCCACGGTCACCCTCGATCCCGCCGCCGCGCCGCGCGCGGTGCAGGCCTGGCTCGATCGGGTCCGGCCCCGCATCGACGCCGAGCTCGACCGCCGGCTCGCCGTCGACGCCGACGATCCCGGCCGCCTGGTCGAGGCCATGCGCTATGCGGTGCTCGGCCCCGGCAAGCGCCTGCGCCCGGCCCTGGCGATCGCCGCGTGCGAGGCGGTCGGTGGCACCCTCGACGACGCGCTGCCGGTCGCCGCCGCGCTCGAGCTGCTCCACGCCTACACGCTGGTCCACGACGACCTGCCGGCGATGGACGACGACGACGAGCGCCGCGGCCGGCCCACCGTCCACGTCGCCTTCGGCGAGGCGATCGCGATCCTCGCCGGCGACGGCCTGCTGACCCTGGCGTTCGGCGCGCTCGCCGATCTGGGGCCGCGCTGCGCCGCCGCGGTCGAGGTCCTGGCCCGGCGCGCCGGCGCCCGCTGGCTGCTGCGCGGCCAGGCCATCGATCTGGCGGTGCAGGCGCGCGCCGCCGCCGGCGACGCCACGCCGCCCACCCTCGACGCGGTCGAGGACCTCCACGCCGGCAAGACCGGGGCGCTGTTCGCCGCCGCCGCCGAGCTGGGCGGCATCGCCGGCGGCGCCGCCGCCGACGCCCGGGCCGCGCTCGGCCGCTACGGCATGGCGATCGGCGTCGCGTTCCAGCACGCCGACGACCGCGACGACGGCGAGCTCGGCCACCTCGCGGCCGAGGCGGCGGCGCGGATGCGGGCGCTGTGCGACGAGGCGACCGCGCTGGCGCGCGGCCTCGGCGGCGACGCCGCGACGCTCGAGGCGCTGGCGGCGTGGATCGGCGGTCGCGCCTGAGCAATCGCGCGGCGGCGCTCGCGCTCGCGGCCGCGGCCGCCGCCCTCGCCGGGTGCGGGGCCGCGACGCCGGCGAGCCCGACCGGCGCGCGGGTCACGACGGTGGCGCGCGGCAGCCTCGGCTACGCGGTCGCGTTCGCCGGCGATCACCTGCTGGCGCTCGAGCTCGGCGAGCGCTTCGAGCTGGTGGTCCGCGACGGCGACGGCGACGCCGAGCTGGGCCGGCTCGATCTCGGCGGGCCCGAGCGCGACTGGACGGCGCTGGCCGCCACCGGCGACCGGGCCTGGGTCGGCGGCGAGGCCGGCGAGATCCGCGCCGTCGCGCTGACCGACGCCGCCCACCCCGCGGTGATCGCGACCTGGCCGGTCGGCGCCGCGATCACCGCGCTCGCCGCCAGCGACGGCCGGGTCGCGATCGGCGACGCCGACGGGGTGCTGTGCCTGCGCCGCGGCGACGACGGCGCGCTGCTGCAGTGCGTGGCCGCCCACGACCACCCCGTCGCGGCGCTCGCGGTCGACGGCGAGCGGCTGATCAGCCGCGGCGACGACGCGCGCGCCTGGCACCTGCCCGACCTGGCCCGCGGCGTCGGCGTCGACCGGATCGGGGTCCAGTGGGCCGGCGGCGAGGTCGTCGTCGACGGCGCCGCGGTCGATCTGGTGGCCGACGGTCACCGGAGCCGGGTGATCGAGATGGCCGGGCCGGTCCACGGTGTCGCGGTCAGCCCCGACGGCCGGCTCGCGGTGGCGGCCTGGATCACCCAGCTCGACCAGCCCTCGATCGTGCTGATCGCGCCCCCGGGGCCGCCGAGGCCCCGTGATAGGATGGGCCGGTGAGCGACTGGGAAGAAGAGACCAGCGTCACCGAACAAGCCGACGTCGAGCCGCTGATCGCGCGCGACGACGGCGTGCAGCGCGCGTTCCTCATCGTCCTCGCCGGCGGCACGGTCGGCGAGATGTTCAAGGTCCCGGACGGCGAGGCCATGATCGGCCGCAGCCGCAAGGCCGACGTCTGCCTGATCGACGACGGCGTGTCGCGGATGCACTGCCGGATCCTGGCGTCGGGGGATCAGGTCTGGATCGAGGACCTCGACAGCCGCAACGGCACGCTGATCAACGGCGACAAGGTCGACGGCCGCGCCCAGCTCAAGGACGGCGACAAGATCCAGGTCGGGCGCACGACGATCCTCAAGTTCACCTACCACGACTCGCTGGAGCAGTCGTTCCAGCAGCAGATGTACGAGTCGGCGCTGCGCGACGGCCTGACCAAGGTCTACAACAAGCGCTACTTCGCCGAGCGCATGGAGAGCGAGTGGCGGTTCGCCGCCCGCCACCACGCCGACCTCGCGATCCTGTTCCTCGATCTCGACCACTTCAAGCTGGTCAACGACCGCCACGGCCACCTCGCCGGCGACGCCGTGCTCGCCGCGGTCGCCGGCGCGCTCGCCCACGGCGTCCGCAACGAGGACGTCGTCGCCCGCTACGGCGGCGAGGAGTTCGCGCTGCTCCTGCGCGCGACCCCGCCGGCGGCGGTGCGCGGCACCGCCGAGCGCCTGCGCCGGACCATCGAGGCCCTCGCGGTCGTGGTCGGCGAGGAGACGATCCGCGTCACCGTCTCGATCGGCGTCGCCTGCTACCCCGAGGTCGCCGCCAAGACCGCCGAGGATCTGGTGGCGGCGGCCGACCAGGCCCTGTACCGGGCCAAGTCGGACGGACGCAACCGGGTCTCGTCGTAGCGACGACCGTCGGGGCCCACCGCCCCCTGCGGCGGCGCCGCCGGCGGGGGAATTTGCCGCGGGTGATCGACGTTGCTAGCGTCGACCCATGCGGTACGCGTCCTGGTTCGTGATCGCCGGCCTGGTCGCCTGCTCGGGGGACGACGCGGGCCATGCCCGGCCCACCATGCCCACCGGCGGCCACGGCGTCGTCGCCGACCCGGCGGGGGACGGCGCCGCCGGCGCGGACCCCGCCGCGCCCGACGCGCCCGCGGTCGCGCCGCTGACCGAGGACATGGCGGCGCCGTACTTCGCCAGCGGCGACGCCGCGACCGGCGCCGCCCGCTTCGCGCTCGAGGACTACGCCGCGGCGCGCGCCGCGTTCGCCGCCGCGCGCGACGGCCTCGACGACCAGGCCACCGCGCCCGACCGGGCCCGGCTCGACCTGATGATCGCGCTGTGCGACGCCGCGACCGGGGCCTGGAAGGACGCCGCCGCCGGGTTCGACCGCGCCCGCGCCGGGCTGCCCGTGCTGTCCGACTGGATCGGGTACCAGCAGGCGCGCGCGCTGTACTTCGCGCACCGCACCGGCGACGCCCTCGAGCGCGCCCGCGCGATCGCCACCGACTCGATCGTCGGCGCCGACGCCGCGCTGCTGATCGGCGACCTCTTGCGCGCCGGCAAGGATCCGGCGGCGACCGCCGCGCACTACCGCGCCTACCTCACCGACCGGCCCGACGGCATCCGCCGCAGCGAGGCCCGCTACCGCCTCGCCGAGGCGCTCGAGGCCGACGACGCCACCGCGCACCGCGACGAGCTGGTCGCCGCCTACCGCGCGATCACGATCGACGATCCGCTGTCGAGCTGGGCGACCAAGGCGACCGCGCGCCTGGCCGCGATCGGCAAGGACCTCGACGACGCCGAGCGCGCGCGCCTGGCGATCGACACCCGGACCGCGACCGAGGAGCTGACCCGGGCCGAGGTGCTGTTCGACGCCATGCGCAACCCCGAGTCCGAGGCCGGCTTCACCGCCGCGCTCGCCGCACCCGACCTCACCGTGGCGCAGCGCTGCGTCGCCACCTACAACCGGGCCCAGAGCCGGTTCAAGGCCCGCGACCGCAAGCAGGCGGCGCCCTGGTTCGACGACGCCATCGACGCCTGCAAGGCCGCCGGCGACACCGACCTCGAGATCCGCGCCGCCTACCAGGCCGGCCGCTCCTACGCCTACCTCCACGATCACGAGACCGCGATCGCGCGCTACCGCCACGCCCAGGAGGTCGATCCCGCGCACAGCTTCGACGACGACGCGCTGCTGCGCGAGGCCGAGGAGTGGGCCGATCTCGGCAAGGACGCCGAGGTCGAGAAGGCGCTGGCGTCGCTGCCCGACAAGTTCCCGCAGGGCGACATGCGCGCCGAGGCGATGTGGCGGCTGGGCTGGAAGGCCTGGCGCGATCACGACACCAAGGCCGCGATGGGCTGGTGGAAGAAGCAGATCGACGTCATGCCGATCGACGACAACTACTGGGCCGAGGGCCAGGCCCAGTACTGGCTCGGCCGCGGCTACCAGGACCAGCAGGACCTCGACCAGGCCGCGACCTGGTGGGAGGCGTGCGTGCGGACCTACCCCATGGGGTACTACGCGGCGCTCGCGCTCAACCGGCTGCGCGAGACCCGGCCGCAGCGCTTCGACGCCCTGGTCGACGAGATCAGCGCCGCGCCCAAGGGCTTCGACGCCGACGCGCCGGCGTTCGCGTTCAAGCCCCGCCCCGAGTACGCGACGCCCGGGTTCGCCCGCGCCATCGAGCTGTTGCGCCTGGGCCTGGGCGAGCCCGCCGAGGCCGAGCTGCGCGTGCTCGGCCTGGTCGCGCCGCCGGGCAAGCACCGGGTCGACGATCCCGACCTCGCCGAGAAGCTGTGGGCGATGGCGTTCCTGTACGACCGCGCCGGCCGCTACGCGACCTCGCACTGGCCGACCCGCTGGCACATCCTCGACTACCGCCGGCAGTGGCCGGTGGGCGCCAACCGGGCGCGCTGGGAGATCGCCTACCCCAAGGCGTTCTGGGACCTCTTGACCCGCCACGCCGCGCTCAACCACGTGCCGATCGCGATGCAGATCGCGATCGTCCGCGAGGAGAGCGCGTTCGATCCGCTGATGGAGTCGTACGCCAACGCGATCGGCCTCACCCAGATGATCCACGTCACCGCCGAGCGCTTCGCCAAGGGCACCGGCATCGACCCGACCCGCGACAACCTGCGCGACCCCGAGAAGAACGTGACGATCGGCTCGCGGTTCCTCGGCTTCCTGTTCGCGAAGTGGGACGACTTCACGATGCTGGTCCCGCCGTCCTACAACGCCGGCGAGGGCGCGGTGAAGAAGTGGCTGCGGCTGCGCGGCACCTGGGACACCGACGAGTTCATCGAGGCGATCGTCGACGACCAGGCCCGCAACTACTCCAAGCGGGTCCTGGGGTCGTTCTTCACCTACACCTGGCTCTACGACCAGACCGTGCCCGACCTGCCCAACCGGATCCCCGCCAAGCTGCTGCCCGACAAGTAGCCGCGGCGGCGCAACAGGCGCCGGTCAGGTTTGACACCCCCCGGATCGGCTGGGATCCTCGACCCGGTGAAGATCTACCTGGTCCGCCACGCCGAGGCCGTGCCCGAGGACGGCGCCGTGCGCGACGATGATCGCTGGCTGACGCCGCGCGGCCGCGAGGCGGCCCGGGGCCTGGCCCGGCTGCTGCGCGAGCAGCAGGTCGAGCCCGACGCCGTGCTGACCTCGCCCCTGCCCCGGGCCCTGCAGACCGCGGAGCTGCTGGCCGACGGCCTCGACTACCTCGGCGTCGTCGAGGTCCTGCCGGCGCTGCGACCCGGCGCCCACCCCCGGGTCGCCGCCGAGGAGCTGGTCCAGCGCGGCGCCGCCGTGGTCGTCGTCGGTCACGAGCCCACGATCTCCTCGGTCGGCGCGTTCCTCTTGGGCCGTCCGTCGTTCCCGCCGTTCCGCACCGCGCAGGCCTGCGCGATCGAGGACGGCGCGCCCACCTTCAGCGCCCGCGCCGACGTCATGCAGACGGTGGCGCTGTTCGTCGACTGACGTGCCTGCCGATGTCGATGCGGGGTGCCGATGAGTGACGACGCCAGGTCCCCGGCGATGGAGCCGCCGGTGTGGGCGCGGTTCATGCGCGAGGGCGAGTGGCCCGCGTTCGTGGCCGCGGTCGACGCCGAGCTGCAGCGGCGCGGCTGGCAGTACCGGATCGAGGACGGCTACGTGTGGGCGCCGTGGGGCGGTGACACCGACGAGGCGCTGTCGCTGCTCAACCTGGCCCAGCTGTGCCACGCCGCCGAGGCCGACCAGCTCGAGCGCGTCATCGCCAGCCACTTCGACGCGCTGGTCGCCGGCCGCACCGACCGCGTCCTCGCCGACACCCTCGCCGGCGACCTGCCGCGGGCGCGGCCGCACCTCAAGGTCCGGCTGTACCCGCGCGAGACCTTCCGCGACGAGGCCGACCAGTTCGTCGTCCGCGACGTCGCCGACGATCTGTGCGCGGTGCTGTGCTTCGACCTGCCGTCGAACGTGGTCACGGTCAACGCCGAGTCGCTCGAGCGCTGGGCCTGCACCGCCGACGACGTCTGGTACCAGGCCCTGGCCAACCTGCGCCGCACCGAGCACCACGAGGTCGAGGACGTCGACGTCGGCGGCGCGACGCTGCGGGCGATGACCGGCGACAGCTTCTTCGTGGCGTCGAACCTGCTGCTGCTCGGCGACTTCGTCGACGACCCGCCGGCGTGGGGCGTCCTGGCCGCGGTGCCCAACCGCCACACGCTGGTCTTCCACCCCATCCGCGACGCCAGCGCGCTGCGCGCGATCGACGCCATGGTGGTGATGGCGTCGGGCATGTGCGCCGAGGGCCCGGGCTCGATCTCGCCCAACCTGTTCTGGTGGCGCGACGGCGTCCTGCGGACCCTGCCCACCCACGAGGCCGAGGACCACTACGAGTTCGTGCCGCCCGACGACTTCGTCACCGAGGTCCTCGAGCCGCTCGCCGAGCGCCAGACGATGAACTGAGCGGCGCGCCGCCCCGGGCCGCGGCCAGGCTCACTGCGGGCGCTGCTCGAGGCCGGCGCCGACCGCCCGGGACGCCTCCTCCATCGCCTGCTCGATGTGCTGCAGCTGCTCGGCCGTGACCATCGTCCGGCACGCAGGTGCGTCCGTCGGCCGGGTGGGCGGCGACGGGGTCGGCGGCCGGGGCCGCGGCCGCCGGGTCGGCCGGGACCGGCGCCGGGGCCGGGTCGGCGTGCTTGCAGCCGGCGTCGAGGATCGCGGCGAACAGACCGGCGAGCACCGGAGAGGGCTTCGGGATCGAGGTGAGCTGCATGAGGCGGGCGAGCCTGCACGCCGCCGGACCGCGGCGCGTCGACGCGCCCGGGTGTCGACGCCGCCACCGTCGCCGCCGAAAACGCCGAACGCCCGCGTCGCCGCGGGCGTCCGGGGGCGAGCCGGAGCTCACCGTCGATCGATCAGCGCGCTGATCAGATCTCGCAGCCCATCGCCTGGGCGCCCTGCTTCATAGCGTCGACGGCCTGCTTGCAGGCGTCGTTCGCCTGCTTCTTGGCGTCGTCCGGCATGCCGGACATGTCGCCCCAGCCCGACTTCATCGCGTCCATGCCCTGCTTGGCCGCGTCGCGCGCCGCCTGCGGGACCTTGTCGCACTGCATGTACTTCTCCATCGACGCGACGTAGGCGTCGCAGTCGGGCAGCCCGGTGCCGCCACCGGCCGCGGCCTCGTCGCCACCGCCCTGGTCGCCACCGGCCTCGCCGTCGGCGGGCTTGTCGTCGGCGGGCGCCGGCTTGTCGTCGTCACCGCCCATGCCCATGGCCTTGGCCATCTCGTCCTGCATGTGCTTCTTCTGCTCGGCGGTGAGGGTGTCGTTGCACTCCTTCTCCGGATCCTTGGCCTTGAGGCCGCAGGAGATGGCCTTGGCCGGCCACTTGTCCTCCTTGCAGACCTTGACCAGGATGCCGCTCATCTTCGCCGACATCTCCTCGGCCATCTTCTTGGCCTCGGCGGGCGCGTCCTTGGGCAGGCGGGTCATCGCCTCCTTCGACATCTTGGCGCCGAGCGCCTCGCAGGTGTCGCCGCCGGCCGCGGCGCCGCCCTTGTCGTCCTTCTTGCAGCCCGAGGTGATCGCCGCGGCAAACAGCCCGGCGCAGAACAGCATCGAGATCTTCTTCATCGGTAGTCCTCCAGACCTGCGGCACGCTGCTGCGCTTCAGGCGACGCAGGGCGAGGTCGCAGAGGTTTTCCGGCATGCGGCCCACCGAGTCAACGGACCCGGGCGCGTTGTCAGGACGCTCGTTACGCGTGTAACCGGATCACGACAACTCGGGTGACGGCGCCGGGGCCGTCGACGCGCGCCGGCGGGCGCCCGCGGCTACTTCTTGAGCCGCGAGAACAGGCCCTTCTTGCCCTCGCGCACGTCCTCGCCCTTGTCGGCGGCGATCTCGCGCAGCAGCTCGCTCTCCCGCGACGACAGCTTGCGGGGGATCTCCACCTTGATCTCGATCACCTGGTCGCCGCGGCCAGGGCGCCCGATGCGAGGCACGCCGTGGCCCTTGCGGACGATCGTGTCGCCCGGCTGGGTGCCCGGCTTGAGATCGATCGTCGCGGTGCCGTCGCAGCCATCCTCGAGCGTGTGGATCTCGATCTCGCCGCCGAGCGCGGCCTTGACGTAGCTGATCGGGATCGTCGTGACGACGTCGTCGCCGTCGCGCTTGAAGCGCTCGTCGCCGACGACGTGCAGCACGACGTAGAGGTGGCCCGGCGCGCCGCCGCCGACCGGCACCTCGCCCTTGTTGGCGAGCCGAAGGGTCTGGCCGTCGTCGACGCCCGGCGGCACCGTGACGCTGAGGGTGGCGTGCTCCTGCTGGGTGCGGCGGCCGTTGCAGTCGACGCACGGATCCTTGATGACCTTGCCCTCGCCGCGACAGCGCGGGCAGGTGGTCTGGACCATGAAGAAGCCCTGCGAGTGCACGACCTGGCCGCGGCCGCCGCAGGTGCCGCAGGCCTCGGGTCGCGAGCCCTCCTTGGCACCGCTGCCGTGGCAGGTCTTGCACGCGACGTCGCGCGTGATCTCGATGTCCTTCGAGACGCCCCACACCGCCTCGGGGAACGACAGCTTCAGATCGACGCGGAGGTCGGCGCCGCGACGCTCGCGGGTGCGGCGGCCGCCGCCGAAGAAGTCGCCGAAGATGTCGCCGAACGCCGAGAAGATGTCCTCGACGTTGGAGAAGCCGCCGCCGCCGCGGCCGTTGCTGCCGCCGATGCCGTCGAAGCCGAAGCGATCGAAGCGGGCGCGCTGCTCCTCGTCGGACAGGATCTGGTAGGCCGAGGACGCCTCCTTGAACTTGTCCTCGGCTTCCTTGTTCCCGGGGTTGTGGTCCGGGTGGTACTGCTTGGCCAGCTTGTAGTAGGCCTTCTTGATCTCGGAGGCGGCGGCATCCCGAGGGACCTGGAGGACTTCGTACGGATCACGCATGGGGAGGGCTGCCTGCGGCGGGGAGTGCCAGGAAAATCACGCCTTTGGTAATGCGGCGCACCGGGTCTGTCAAGGTATGGTCCCGCCGTGGCCTGGGGCCAGCTCATCGATCTGGCAACCGCTGGCGCCCCGGATCCCGAGGATGCCCGGCGCCGGGCCGAACGATTCTGCGAGGCTGCCGCCGCCGCGGGCCTCGCCTCCGACCTCGACGATCCCGTCCGCCAGGGCGACGCCGGCCGCATCCTGACCCTGGCCTGCCAGCGCGCGCCCTACCTGGCGACCCTGCTGACCCGCGATCCCCGGTGGCTGGGCCGGGTCGCCGCCGACCCCTACCTGTACCGGGAGAAGCCGGCCGACGTGGTGGCCGCCGAGGTCGCCGCCGAGGCCGCGGACGCCGCCGATCCCCACGCCCTGGCCACCGCGCTGCGCCGGGCCCGGGCGGTCGAGCTGATCCGGCTCGGCGTCCGCGAGCTCGAGCTCGGCCTCGACACCGAGGTCGGCCGCGAGCTGGCCCACCTCGCCGACGCCTGCTTCGACGTCGCGATCGGCTTCCACGACGCCGCGCTGCGCGCCCGCCACGGCGCGCCCCGCTACGTCGACGACGACGGCGTCACCCGCGACGCCGGGCTGGTGGTCTTCGGCATGGGCAAGCTCGGCGGCGAGGAGCTCAACTTCGCCTCCGACGTCGACGTCATCTACGTCTACTCGTCGGACCACGGCGAGGCCGGCGCGCTGTCGCTGCACGAGTACTTCGCCAAGCTCGCCACCGCGGTGACCGCGGCGCTGTCGGAGGTCACCGCCGACGACGTCGTCTTCCGCGTCGACCTGCGGCTGCGCCCCGAGGGCAGCCGCGGCGCGATCGCCAACTCGGTGGCCCAGCTCGAGCGCTACTACGAGACCTTCGGGCGGCCGTGGGAGCGGCAGGCCTGGCTCAAGGCGCGGCCGTGCGCCGGCGACGTCGCGCTCGGCGCCGAGGTCACCCAGCTGATGCGGCCGTTCGTGCACCCGCGCCACACCGCGCCGACCGTGGTCGACGAGGTCCGCGCCCTCAACCGCCGCATCAAGGCCGAGCTGGTCGCGCCGGCGCTGCGCCGCGGCGCCGCCGCCGGCGGCCCGCCCCCGTTCGACGTCAAGAACGGCGACGGCGGCATCCGCGAGATCGAGTTCTTCGTCCAGGCGCTGCAGCTGATCCACGCCGGCCGCAACCCGGGGCTGCGCGCCCGCGGCACGCTCGGCGCCCTCGACGCGCTGCTGTTCGCCGGGCTGGTCACCGACGACGAGCACCAGGAGCTGACCCGCGCCTACCGCTGGCTGCGCCACGTCGAGCACGTGCTGCAGCTCGACGGCGGCCTGCAGACCCAGAGCGTGCCCGGCGATCCCGACGCCCGCGCCCTGCTGGCGCGCCGCCTCGGCTACGCCGACGGCGCCGGCTTCGCCGCCGACCTCGCCGAGCACACCCGCGCGGTGGCGCGGCTGTTCCAGACCCTGGGCGCCGACGCCGCCGGGCCGTCGCCGGAGCGGGTCGCGCTGCTCGGTGGCGAGCTGCCCGAGGCGCGCGAGCGCGAGCTGCTGGCCGCGCTCGGCTTCGCCGATCCGGCGGCGGCCGCCGCCGAGCTCGAGCGCGCGCGGCGCCGCCCCAGCTCGCCGCTGTCGCCGGCCGCCACCGGGGTCGCGGCGCGGGTCGGCCCGGCGCTGTTCGACGAGATCGTCGGCTGCTCGGATCCCGATCAGGCGCTGCGCTACGTCGTCGACCTCACCGCGCTGCGCCGGCCGTCGGCGTCGCTGTGGCGGCTGGTCGACGGCAACCGCGCGTTCCTACGCATGGTGGTGTCGGTGCTGGGCGCCAGCGAGTACCTGGCGCGCGCGCTCGTCGATCGCCCCGAGCTGCTCGACCTGCTGGTCGGCGTCGCCAACGCCGGGCCGGCGCAGGGCGACGTCGCGACCCGCACCGCCACGCTGGCGGCCCAGCTCGAGGCCGCGACCGCCGCCGATCCCGACGACGAGGAGCTGGTGTGGGCGACCCTGGCCGAGCGCAAGAACCTCGCGGTGCTGCGCTGCGGCCTCGCCGACTTCGGCGGCACGCTCAGCCCGCTCGAGGTCTGCGCCGAGCTCACCGCGATCGCCGAGTCGACGCTGCGGGTCGCCTACGAGCCGGTGGCGCGCGCCATGGTCGCGCGCCACGGCGTGCCGCGCGGCCCCGACGGCGCGCCCGCGACGATGGCGGTGCTCGGCCTCGGCAAGCTCGGCGGCCGCGAGCTCGGCTACGCCGCCGACCTCGACGTCGTCTTCGTCTACTCCGAGGACGGCGACAGCGACGGGCCGCGGCCGCTGACCAACGTCGAGTACATGACCCGGCTGGCGCAGCGGCTGATGACCGGGCTGCACGCGCGGACCCCGCGCGGTCGGCTCTACGAGGTCGACACCCGGCTGCGGCCGTCGGGCTCGCAGGGCCTGCTGGTGTCGTCGCTGGCCGGCTGGCGCCGCTACCACGACGCCGGCGCCCGGCTGTGGGAGCGCCAGGCGCTGCTCAAGCTGCGCCCGGTGGCCGGCGATCTCGCGCTCGGCGCGCGGGTCACCGAGCACGCGATCGCCCACGTCTACGGCCGCGCCGCGCCCACCGCCGACGAGGCCCGCGCGATCGCCGCCGAGGTCGCGGCGATGCGCGATCGCATCGAGCGCGAGCTGGCCGCCAGCGGCGATCTCAAGACCGGGCGCGGCGGCATCATCGACGTCGAGTTCGCCGCCCAGTACGTGCAGCTGGTGTGGGGCCCGACCCACCCGGCGCTGCGCACGACCTCGACCGCCGAGGCCCTGGCCGCCGCCGCCGAGGCCGGCGTCGTCGATCCCGCGAGCCTGGTGCTGCTCGCCGACGGCTACCGGTTCCTGCGGCTGGTCGAGCACCGGCTGCGCGTGGTCCAGGATCAGCCGGTGCAGCGCCTGCCCGAGGCGGCGCGCGAGCTCGACAAGCTGGCCCGGCGCACCGGGTTCCCGTCGGGCGAGGTCCTGCGCGAGCGGGTCGCGCGCTGGCGCCGCGGCGTCCGCGCCGCGTACGAGACGGTCCTGGCCGCGACGCCGTGACCGCGCCGTGACCGCGCCGCGCCGCGGCGACGCCGCGGCCCGATGACGCACCGCAGCCTGTGCTGGTCGAGGTCGCCCCGATGTGTCACAGACCGGGGCCGAACGGGCTTCTCCGCGCCGCGCGCGGTGGGGTACGGTGGCCGGGCCATGGCGCTCGGAACCATCCCCGTCCACCGCACCACCACGCCTCGCCCTCGCCCGCCCGAGGACCAGCTCGGCTTCGGCAAGGTCTTCACCGACCACATGCTGACGATCGAGTGGACCGCGCGCGACGGCTGGCAGGATGCCAAGATCGTCCCCTACGGCCCGCTGGCGCTCGACCCCGCCGCGTCCGCCCTGCACTACGGACAGATGATGTTCGAGGGCATGAAGGCGTTCCGCGGCGCCGACGGCAAGGTCCAGCTGTGGCGCCTGATGCGCCACTGCCAGCGCATGCACGACGGCGCGCCGCGCCTGTGCCTGCCGGCGCTGCCGCCCGAGGACATGGCCGAGGCGGTGCGCGCCCTGGTCAAGGTCGACGAGGACTGGGTGCCGTCGGCGCCGGACTCGGCGCTGTACATCCGGCCGACGCTGGTCGCGACCGAGGCGTTCCTCGGCGTCCGCCCGGCCGAGCGGGTCCTGTTCTTCATCATCCTGTCGCCGGTCGGCGCCTACTACGGCGCCGGCGCGCTGACCCCGGTCAAGATCTTCGTCGAGCGCGAGCTGACCCGCGCCGCGCCCGGCGGGCTCGGCGCCGTCAAGGCCGCCGCCAACTACGCCGCCAGCCTGCAGGCCGCGGTGCGGGCCAAGAAGGACGGCTACGCCCAGGTGCTGTGGCTCGACGGCGTCCGCCACGAGACGCTCGAGGAGGTCGGCACGATGAACCTCTTCGTGTGCATCGGCGACGAGCTGGTGACGCCGCCGCTGTCGGACTCGATCCTGTCGGGCGTGACCCGCGACTGCGTCCTGACCGTGGCCCGCGAGTGGGGCCTCAAGGTCAGCGAGCGGCCGCTGAGCATCAGCGAGGTGATCGCGGCCCACGCCGCCGGCAACCTCGCCGAGGTCTTCGGCACCGGCACCGCCGCGGTGGTGAGCCCGGTCGGCGAGCTCGCGGTGGACGGCCAGCGCCTGGTGATCAACGACGGCAAGGTCGGCGCGCTGTCGCTGCGGCTGTACGACGAGATCACCGGGGTCCAGCGCGGCACCCGGCCCGACCGCCACGGCTGGCTGACCGCGCTGTGATCGTCGGGCGCGGCGCGCCGCGCCCGCGATCGTGACCGGACGCGCCGCGGCCCCCGGGCGCCGCGACCGGCGCCGCCGCGGCGTCACTCGTCGTCGGGCAGGACCTCGGGGATCTCGACCTCGATCGTCATCGCCTGCGTCGTCGGCTGCGCCGTCACCGTGACCTGCTTGCAGAACGCCGGCAGGTCCTCGCCGTGGCGCTGGGCGTAGCCCATGGCCTGCATGCCCTGCAGCCCCGACGGCAGCGGCAGCAGGCACACCGTGTAGGGCCCGGGCGTCAGCTCGCGGAAGGTCGCCGGGTTGCCGGCGATCATGATCGACAGGCTCGACGTGCCCTCGCCCTGGGCGGCGAGGCGCTGCGACACCTCGCGGCCGTTCTTGGCCGCGACCTGGCCCGACGCGATCCAGCCCATGCCCGACACCGGCGCGTCGCCGGCGGCGTGCGCGGTCGCGGTCAGCGTGACGTCGCCCTTCTGGATCGTGACGTCGACGCGGGTCTCCTTGCCGGGCTCGACCGCGACCGACTTGGAGAAGAAGCCCATGCCGCGCATCGGGTTCATGCCGGTCATCGCCGACACCTTGTAGGTGTCGGGCGCGAGGCGATCGAGGCGGAACGCGCCGTCGGCGCCGCTGGCCACCGAGTACATCGCGCCGGTGCCGGCGGTGGGCTGCGCCGTGACGATGACGCCCTCGGACACCGCGTCGCCCTCCTTGACCGTGCCGACCAGCGAGCCGAACGGCTCGATCACGACGGTCAGCGCCTGCTCGGCGGGATCGCCGGCGACCAGCCGCACCGCGCGCGACCGGCCCAGGTCGGGGTGCTCGGCGACGATCGTCAGGTCCTGGTTGCCGAAGCCGGAGATCACGAAGCCGCCGGCGCTGTCGGTGGTGGTCTCGCGGGTGTCGCGCGCGCCCGGCGGGCCGCCGAACTCGGCCTTGTTGCTCGACCCGGTGCCGAAGATCTGGCGGCCGACGTAGACGGTCGCGCCCTCGACCGGGGTGCCGTCGGCGACGACGACGCCCTTGATCGTGCGGCCCTTCTTGACCTGGATCGTGCCGAGGTCGGCGACCTTGCCGCTCTCGATCGTCGTGCGCTGGCTCTTGCCCTCGAAGCCGTTGCCGCGGACCGCGACCTCGTAGTCGCCGGGCGGCAGGTCGTCGATCTGGAAGCTGCCGTCCTTGGTCGCGAACGCGGTGGGCGCGAAGTTGACCGCGATCGTGAACGCGGTCGGCGGGCTGCCGTCCTCGAGCACGACCTTGCCCTTGACCCCGCCGTCGGGCGACAGCACGACGCGGACGTTCTGGTCGCCGGTCTTGGCCGGGGTGCCGCGGGCGCCGCCCATGAAGCCGCGGCGGCCGCCGCCGCGGCGCTGGCTGCGGGTCGCGCGCACGTTGTAGTTGCCGGGCGCCAGGCCGGTCAGCTTGAAGCTGCCGGCGGCGTCGGTGAGGTCCTCGGGGAAGCCGCGCAGCCGCCACTGCGAGAAGTCGGGCGGCGGGCCGCTGCGGAAGTCGGGGCCGGCCGAGACCTGGATGCCCTCGAGCGGCTCGCCGGCGTCGTCGACGACGACGCCCGCGATCGTGCCGGTGACGTCGATGACCAGCGACACCCCGGCGACGTCGCCGCGGCTGGCGTCGACCTCGACCGCCTCCGAGGCGCCGGCCTCGGCCAGCGCGACCGCCTCGAGCTGGCGCTGCGGCACGCCCTTGAGCTGCCACGCGCCGTCGGCGTCGGAGAAGACCTGGCGCGGCGGCGCGCCGACGATGCCGACCCCGGCGACGCCGACCCGGACCCGGGCCGACGCCACCGGCGCGCCGGCGCCGTCGGTGACGGTGCCGGAGACCACGACGCCGGCCGGCAGCACGACCTCGACGCCGTCGTGGGCGCTGCGGCCGTCGAGCGTGACGATCGCGGAGGTGCCGGGCGCGTGGTCGGGGTGGCGGGCGCTGAACCGGACGCTGCCGGCGGCAACCGCCTCGAACTGGAACCGGCCGTCGGCGTCGGTCTCCTTGCCGTCGAGGCGCTCGTCGGGCTGGACGCTCCAGTCGGAGGCGCCGAAGTAGACGACGCGGGCGCCCGCGACCGGGGCGCCGTCCTCGGTGACGACCCGCCCCGACACCGGCGCGCCGCGGCGCAGCGCGATGCGGGTGGTGGCCTTGTCGCCGGCGACGGGGAGGAACTGGTACGACGGCGCGAAGCCGTCGGCCCAGGCCGCGACCTGGTAGCCGCCGGGCACCACCGGGCTGATCGTCGCGACCCCGCCGGCGGTGGTCGCCGCCTGGGTGTCGACGCCGCGCAGCTCGACGGTCGCGCCGTCGAGCGGCGCGCCGTGATCGTCGACGACCTCGACGGTCACCGACGACGCGGCGTGCAGCACCAGGATCACCGGCTCCGAGTGATCGGTGAGGCGGGCGGTGACCGGGCCGGCGACGCCCTCGGGCGCGCGCGCCCGCAGCTCGTAGGGCCGCGCCACCAGCGCGTCGAACGCGAACGAGCCGTCGGCCTCGGTGCGGATCGTCCGCGGCGGGTTGGACGACAGCACCACCTGGGCGTCGCCGACCGGGTTCTGGGCGTCGTCGATGACCTGGCCCTCGAGGCGCAGCGTGCCGACCGGGTCGTCGTCGATCAGGACGCGCGGGTCGGCGCCGTCGCCGCGGGGCCGCTCGCCGGCGGGCTGCGGGTCCCGGGCGCCGGACCCGGTGGGCGTGGCGGTCGCGGTCGGACCGCTGGGCGCCGCGGCGTGGTGATCCTTGCGGAAGAACAGGAACCAGGCCGCGCCGGCGGCGACCACGAGCGCGAGCACGAGAGCGAGGAGGGCGGGACGCTTCACGGCGCGCAGTATGGCGCAGGTTCCGGTATCCTGCCGGCCGTGCGCCTGGTCGGGATCCTGGCTCTTGCTGTCGGCGCGGCCGGGGCCGCGTACGCGATCCACGCCGCCCTCACCGCCCGCCGCCCGACCGATCTGGCGTGGGCGCTGGTCGCGCCGCTGGCGATCGGGCTCGCGGTGATCGGCGTGGTCACCACCGTTTTCCCGGGCTTTCTCGGAACCTGAGACCGTCGCGTCGCCGGGAGGTCACGAAGGGGACGCACGATGCGATCCGTCACGGACTTCATCTGGCCAGACCAGTATTGTGTGTCGACGCGGTTTCGCGATAAGAACGCGGGGCTGCTCCATGATCCAAACCAGAGGGGAACTTCGATGAGACTATCCGTCCGCTCAACGATCTCTGTCCTGGCCACGGCGGCGCTGTCGCTTGGCCTCGTCGCCTGTGGGGGCGGCGGTGGTGATGACGACGACGACGTCCAGCCCACCGGCGACCACTACCACTACGTGGTCGACTCGGTGACCATCCCGCTCGACTCCACCTCGGCCACCGCGCTGGGCATGGATCTCGACGGCGACGGCACCGTGGACAACCAGCTCGGCAACATCCTGTCGGCGCTGATCCAGGCCGGCGGCCAGAGCCTGGACCTCCAGGGCTCCATCGACACCTCGGTGCTGCAGGGCGACATCCTGCTGCTCGCCGACCTGCAGACCACCGACCTGTCGGCGGCCTCGGCGGTCGGCTTCTCGCTGTACCTGGGGACCAACCCCAACCCGGCGCCCTGCACCGATCCCAACGACATCACCACCTGCGGCCAGCACCTCAACGGTGACGCCACGTTCGACGTCGACCCCTCGCAGCCCACCGGCGCCCGCGTCGTCGGCACGATCGCGGGCGGTACCTTCAACGGCGGCCCCGGTGACCTGGGCCTGCAGATCGCGTTGAGCGCCGGCTCGCCGATCAACCTCAGGCTCGTCAACGCCCGCGCCCGCGTCACCGGCATCACCGGCACCGACCTGGGCAACAGCATCGTCGCCGGCGCCGTGCCCGACGAGAACATCCAGAACGACGTCATCCCGGCCGTCCACACCACGGTCTCGAACGTCATCGCCGACGACTGCACCGGCAGCGGCACCGACTGCGGCTGCACCGCGGACTCGACCGGCCTGACCGTGCTCGGCATCTTCGACGACGACGGCGACTGCACCGTCACCCTCGACGAGATCCGCATGAACAGCCTGATCGTCACGCTGCTGCGGCCCGACGTCGACACCGACGGCGACGGCACCAACGACGCCCTCTCGGTCGGCGTCGGCGCCACCGCGATCGGCGCGACCTACACCCAGCCCTGAGCGGGTGCACGCCGGGCCCTCGAGCCCGACGTCGCGGACGGCGTGCCCTCGGGCGCGCCGTTCGGCGTTTCGGGGCCCGACCGCGATCCCGGCGCGGCGCCGCGCCGCCGACGCGTCCCGCCCCGTCGCGGCTTGAGTCGGGGCCCGGACTCGCCCACGATAGCCGCCGTGCGACACGCGGTGATCCTGGCCGGCGGAAGCGGCACCCGGCTGTGGCCGGCGAGCCGGCGCCGCCGCCCCAAGCAGTTCCTCGACCTCACCGGCGACGGCTCGCTGCTCGCCGCCGCGCTGCGCCGCGCCGCCGGCGCCGTCGACGGCACGGTCGTCGTCGTCACCGCCGCCGATCAGGCCCCGCTGGTCGCCGAGCACGCCGCCGCCGCCGGCGTCACCGTCGACGTCCTGGCCGAGCCGGTGGCGCGCAACACCGCCGCGGCGATGGGCCTGGCGGTCGTCCACCTGCTGCACCGCGACCCCGACGCCGTCCTCGGCGCCCTGCCCGCCGACCAGCACGTCGGCGACGAGGCGGCGATGGCACGCGCGATCGAGCGCGCGTTCGCCGCCGCCGAGCGCGGCGCCATGGTGAACGGTGTGCGACGGGACCTCATCTGCACGATCGGCCTGACCCCGACCCGCCCCGACACCGGCTTCGGCTACCTCGAGCTCGGCGCCGACGCCGACCTCGGCGTCCCCGGCGTCCGCGACGTCGCGCGCTTCGTCGAGAAGCCGGACCTCGCCACCGCCGAGGCCTACCTGGCCGGCGGCCGCCACCTGTGGAACGGCGGCATGTTCTTCGTGCGGGCGCGCCGCCTCGCCGACGAGCTGGCCCGCCAGCTGCCCGCGACCTGGGCCGGGCTCGACCGGATCGCCGCCGCGCTCGACGGCGACGCCGCCGCGGTCGCCACGACCACCGCCGAGGCCTACGCCGCGCTGCCGTCGATCTCGATCGATCACGGCGTCATGGAGGGCGCCGCCGGCGTCGTCACCGTGCCCGCCGACGTCGGCTGGAGCGACGTCGGCTCGTGGGCGGCGCTCGCCGAGCTGCGCGGCGCCGACGCCGCCGGCAACGTCACCGCCGGCCAGGTCGTCACCTGCGACGCCTCCGGCAACCTCGCCGTCACCGATCCCGACCGCGTGATCGCGCTGGTCGGGGTCCACGACCTGGTCGTGGTCCAGGCCGGTGACGCCATCCTGGTCGTCCCGCGCGACCGCGCCCAGGACGTCCGCCTCGCGGTCGAGGCCCTCGGCCGCGCCGGCCTCGATCGCTACCTGTGAGCCCATGAACCGACGAGTCTTCCGCGAGTACGACATCCGCGGGGTCGCCGACCGCGACCTCGACGACGCCCTGATCGCCGACCTCGGCCGCGCCTTCGCCGCCACCGTCGGCGCCGCGGCGTCGCGCAGCCACCGGCCGCGCATCGCGGTCGGGCGCGACTGCCGGCTGACCTCGCCGCGCCTGCGCGACGCCCTGGTCCACGGCCTGACCGAGCAGGCCGACGTCGTCGACGTCGGCGTCGTGCCGACGCCGATCCTCTACTTCGCCGCCCACCACCTCGCGGTCGACGGCGCGGTGATCATCACCGGCAGCCACAACCCGCCCGAGGACAACGGCTTCAAGCTGCTGGTCGGCACCGCCAGCCTGCACGGCGACGGCATCGCCGGCCTGCTGCGCTGGATCGACGGCCACCGCCGCGACGGCGCCGCGGTGGCCGCGGTGCACGGCACGATCGAGGAGCTCGACGTCGTCCCGGCGTACCTCGATCACGCGGCGTCGCGGCTGAAGCTCGGCGACCGCCGGCCCAAGGTCGTCGTCGACGCCGGCAACGGCGCCGGCGGCCCGGCGGCGGTCACGCTGTACCGCCGCCTCGGCTTCGAGGTCGTCGACCTGTACTGCGACATGGACGGCCGGTTCCCGCACCACCACCCGGATCCGACGGTGCCGGCCAACGTCGCCGACCTGATCGCCAAGGTCGCCGAGACCGGCGCCGAGCTCGGGCTCGCCCTCGACGGCGACGCCGATCGGCTGGGCGCGGTCGACGGCCGGGGCCGGATCCTGTGGGGCGACCAGCTGATGATCCTGTTCGGCAAGGCGATCCTCGCCGAGGTCCCGGACGCGGTCTTCGTCGGCGAGGTCAAGTGCTCGCAGGCGATGTACGACGAGCTGACCCGCGCCGGCGGCCGCGCCGAGATGTGGAAGGTCGGCCACTCGCTGATCAAGGCCCGCATGAAGGAGGTCGGCGCCGCGCTGGCCGGCGAGATGAGCGGCCACCTGTTCTTCGCCCACCGCTACCTCGGCTTCGACGACGCGATCTACGCCGGCGCCCGGCTGCTCGAGCTGTTGTCGCGGGGGACGCGGACCCTCGCCGAGCTCGCCGACGAGCTGCCGGTCATGGTCAACACGCCGGAGCTCCGGGTCGACTGCCCCGACGATCTCAAGTTCGCGGTGGTCGCGGGCGCGACCGCGCGGCTGCGCGACCGCGCCGACGTCGAGGGCGTCGTCGACGTCGACGGCGTCCGCGCCCGGTTCGCCGGCGGCTGGGGCCTGGTCCGGGCGTCGAACACGCAGCCGGCGCTGGTGCTGCGCTGCGAGGCCGACAGCGAGGCCCGGCTCGCCGAGATCCGCGGCATCGTCGAGGCCGAGGTCGCCGCGGCGCGCGCCGCCGCCGAGCAGGCGGCGCGGTGAGCCGCGACGCGGCCGCCGGCGCGGCGCTGGCGATCGGGATCGATCTCGGCGGCACCAGCCTGCGGCTCGCGGCCTACCGCGGGCTCGAGGCCGCGGCGGGCGCCGCCGCGGCCGCCGCCGGGCCGGGCGGCGCGCCGCCGGTCGCGCTGACCCCGGTCGCGCACCACCGCGAGCCGGTCGGCGAGCCGCGCGACCCCGACACGATGGTCGCGCGGATCGCCGATCACGTCGCGCGCCTGGTCGACGCGGCCCGGGCCGCCGGCGACGCCGACGACGACGCGGTGGTCCCGGTCGGGCTCGGGATCGCGGCGATGCTGCGCGATCACCGCGGCACCGTCGCCAACTCGCCGCACCTGCGCTGGCGCGACGTCGACCTCGGCGCCCGCCTGGCCGCGCGCCTCGGCCCGCGCCACCCGCTCGCGATCCACAACGACGTCAACGCGATCACCTACGGCGAGTACGGCCTCGGCGCCGCGGTCGGCGCCCGCGACGTCCTGGCGGTCTACGTCGGCACCGGCATCGGCGCCGGGCTGATCGTCGACGGCCGGCTGGCCGAGGGCGCCAGCCACTGCGCCGGCGAGCTCGGCCACGTCAAGGTCGCCTGGGACGCCGGCGCCGCGCCGTGCGCGTGCGGCGGCCGCGGCTGCGTCGAGGCCTACGTCGGCGGCAGCTACCTGCTGCGCCGCATCCGCGGCGAGCTCGCCGGCGGCGCGCCCAGCCTGGCCCGCGACCTCGCCGGCGCCGCGCCGGTCACGGTCGCCCACGTCGACGACGCCGCCGGCCGCGGCGACCGCTGGGCGCTCGAGCTGTGGCAGGAGCTGGCGCCGCTGCTGGCGATCGCCCTCGGCAACGCGCTGGCGCTGCTCAACCCGGCGCGGCTGGTGCTCGGCGGCGGCGTCCTGTCGCGGACGCCGGTGCTGGTCGAGCTGACCCTCGCCGCGCTCGAGATCGCGGCCCCGGCGGCGGCGCTCGAGCCGCTGACGATCGCGCCGGCCGCGCTCGGCGACGACGCCGGCCTGGTCGGCGCCGCGCTGCTGGCGACGCGCGACGCGCGCCCTGGCTGACCGAGGGCCGCGGCGGCGACCGCGCTCATCGTGGCTTCATCTGCCGGCGCTAGCGTACCCGGGTGAGGCGTCGGATCCGGATCCCGCTGCTGCTCCTGGCCGCCCTGGCGGCGACGCTGGCCTGCTCGCCCCGGACCTGCGACGCCTACCAGGAGATGCCGCCACCGACGAGCGACGCCGCGTGCCCGACGCCGTGATCGCTACGGCGTCGCCGCGGCGCCGTCCTCGTGCAGGACCTCGATCGCCTTGGCGCCGGCGTCGAGCGCCGCGTTGTTGGCGAGCACGTAGCGCAGCTCGCCGTGGGTGTCGTAGATGCGCAGGTGCGGCAGCGGCCCGATCTGGTAGTGCTCGGCCACCGGGGTCTCGCCGTCGCCGACGTCGACCTTGCGGACCAGGATGCGCGGCTGATCGGCGATCGCCTCCATCAGCCTGGCCTCCATGACCTTGCAGCCGCCGCACCACTCGGCCCAGAAGTCGACGACGATGACGTAGCCGGGGACGAACGACGCCTCGACGTCGACCAGCTCGCCGGGCTCGTTGAGCTGCACCACCTTGGCCGGCTCGCCGGCGGCGTCGCCGCCGACGGCGCCGTCGCTGCCGCCGCCACCACCGACGACGCCGGTGCCGGTGCCGGCGCCGCCGCCGGGGCCGCGCGCCGGACCACAGGCAGAGGCGACGACGAGCGCGCCCAGGACGGTGAGGACGGAGAGCTTCACGGTGCGCGCCATTCTGCAATGGTCCGGGCCAGCTCCGCCAGCGCCACCGGCGCCAGGCCGGCGTGGCCGATGATCCGGATCGGCGGCCGCTCGCCGGACACCAGCTCGCTGGCGGTGACCCGGCTGGTGCCGTCGACGTCGACCGTGACCTCGACCAGCACCAGCACGTCCCCGGCCGGCGCCGTCGGCAGCTCGCTGAGCTGGTAGCGGGCGAGCAGCTGATCCTGCCCGGGCGCCGCCGCCGCGCCCTCGAGCAGGGTGAAGACCAGCTCGCGCTGGCCGTCGTGCTGGGTGGTGAGCAGGCGGTGCTCGCGCGTCGGCACGACGCTACCGGCGGCGACGATGACGTCGGCGCCGCCGCCGGCGGCCGCGATCGCCAGGTCCTGGGCGGTGACGTCGAGGAGCAGGACGCCGTCGATGCGGCCCTCGAGCCGCGCCATCTCGATCGCGGCGCCGACCGCGACGACCTCGTCGGGGTTGGGGATCACGGTCGGCTCGCGGCCCAGCGCCTGGGCCAGCTTGCGGCGCACCGCCGGCATCCGGGTCATGCCGCCGACCAGCAGGACCTCGTCGAGGTCGGCGGCG
This sequence comes from Kofleriaceae bacterium, assembly GCA_020633495.1. Lineage (GTDB taxonomy): Bacteria > Myxococcota_A > Polyangia > Haliangiales > Haliangiaceae > WYBA01. Next base: position 110,395 of record JACKDR010000011.1, read on the forward strand.
CCGAGGCCGGCGCGGGTCAGCGCGGCGTGGCACGGCGCCTCGAGCCGGCGGATCACCGGCGCCGACCACAGCTCGAGCTCGTCGCGCCGGACCGTGCGCCGCAGGTCGAGGCCGGCCATGACGCCGTCGACGCGAGCGTCGGCGCTGGCGTGCTCCGACAGCGCGTGCTTGATCCGCTGGGCCTCGGCGGTGAGGCGGCGGCGCGCCGGCGGGTGGCGCGCGACGTCGACGCCGGTGCCGCGGAGCTGGGCCACGAACTGCTCGGCGACGACGCGGTCGACGTCGTCGCCGCCGAGGAGCGGATCGCCGGCGGTGGCGAGGACCTCGAAGATGCCGTCGGCGACGTCGCACAGCGACACGTCGAAGGTGCCGCCGCCGAGATCGCAGACCGCGTAGCGGCGGTCGACGCCGCGGTGCGCGCCGTGGCCGAGCGCCGCCGCGGTCGGCTCGCTGACCAGCCGCCGGACCCGCAGCCCCGCGATCGCCGCGGCGTCCTTGACCGCCTGGCGCTGGCGGGCGTCGAACCGGGCCGGCACGGTGATCACCGCCTCGTCGACCTCGTCGTCGAGGAACCGCCGGGCGTTGGCGCGCAGCTCGGCCAGGATGACCGCGGCCACCACCGGCGGCGCGACCTCGATGTGGCGGACCCGGACCCAGGCGTCGCCGTTGGCGGCGGCGACGACCTCGAACGGCAGGCCGAGGGCCCAGCGCTGGATCTCGGGATCGTCGGCGCGGCGGCCGAGCAGGCGCTTGATCCCGGTGATGACTAGCTCGGGCTCGCGGGCGGCGAGGTCGCGGGCGGCCTCGCCGACGACGGCGCGGACCCGGCCGTGCTCGGGGATCAGCCCGACCATCGACGGCATCGTCGTCGTGCCCTCGGGGGTGGTCAGGATGCGCGGCCGCCCGTCGTGGTCGAGCACCGCGGCCGCCGAGTTGGTCGACCCGAAGTCGATGCCGATCGCGCGCGGGCTCACCGGAACCACCTCGCGACGTCGCCGGCGCCGGGGCCGCCGCGGCGCAGCTCGTCGAGCGCGGCGCGGGCCTCGCGGCAGCCGGCGTCGGCGGTGAGCGCGGCCTCGAGCTGGGCGATCGCGTGCGCGGTCTGGCCGGTGTCGAGCGCCTGCATCGCGGCGGTGACGTGGTAGAGCGCGCGCAGCGTGGCGTTCTTGGGGTAGACGTAGAGCGCCGCCGCCAGGACCTCGCGCGCGGCGCCGTGATCGCCGGCCGCGATCCGGCCCCGCGCCTGGTTCTCGAAGACGTCGCCGGTGCTGGCGCGGGCGCGGGCGAGCGAGCCGTCGGCCCCGACCGCGAGGTCGTCGAAGACGTGGTCGGTGGTCTGCTCGAAGCGCACCGTCGGGACGTTGGTGGTCGGCGACTTGCGGCGGCGCGGCGCGGCCGCCGCGGCGCCTGCCGGGCCGGCCGCCGGATCCAGCGCCGGGGCCGGGCTCGCCGCCGCGGTCTGCGGCGCCGGCGGCGCCGACGGCGCGCGGTCGCGGCCGCGGCCGGCGCGGCCGCCAGGGTCTTGGCCGCCGCGGTCGAGGTCGCGGCCGCCGCCGGCGTCGGCGTCAGCTTGGGCGCCGAGCCCTGCCCGGTGCCGATCGCCTCGAAGCCGACCAGCCAGCCGCGATCGGGCCGCACCGTCGGGCCCGGCGCGATGGCGCGGCCCTCGGCGACCAGCGACGCGCGCATGCGATCGTAGGCGCGGTTGACGAGGATCATCAGCTCCTCGCCGAGGTGATCGACCGCCGCCGAGCGATGCGCGGCCAGGGCGTCGGGGTGGAACCGCAGGCACAGCGCGCGCCACGCCGCGCGGACCTCGACCGCGCTGGCGTCGCGGGGCACGCCGAGCACCTCGTGGACCGCGAGCTGGCGGAGGCGCCGCAGGTCACCGTCGAGCGCGACGATGACGTCGTACGCGGGGTCGTCGGACCGGCTGGCCGGCGGCGCCGGGCCGGGCGCCTCGCGGACCGCGCCGGGCAGGGCGTCGGCGTCGCGGCCGTCGCGGACCAGCATCTCGAGCCGGTCGATGACCTCGGCGGTCAAGCCGAACAGATCGATGTCGATGCCGGTGCGGCCGTCGGCGCTCGGCGCGACCTCCGTGATCTCGCCGTCGACGACGACCACCAGATCGTTGGGCAGCTCGAGCCCGACCGCGATCGCCTCGCCGCGATCGGGGGTGAACGGCACCTTGATCGTGATCAGCCGGCCGCGCCGCAGCTTGCGCACGTAGAACGTCTCGACCTGATCCCAGGTCGCGCACTTGACGCGCAAGGTCCGTGGCGCGGTCGTCATGGCGCGTGCCGCGCTAGGGGCTGCCCTTCGCGCGCCGCCGCCCGCCCTTGGCGGCCTCGCCCTTGGCCGCGGGATCCGGCAGCAGCTCGACGCTACGCTCGATCATGCCGTGCTTGGGCGCGGCCGCGAGCGGCAGGTTGGGATCGCCGCCGCTGCGCCACTCCTCGGCGCTGATGTGGACGTAGGACGGCAGGTAGCCGTCCTTGGTGACCCGGAGATCGTAGTCGCGACCGGCCTCGATGCCCTCGAGCTTCATCTCGTTGGTCTGCCCGACCAGCAGCCACACCGCGGCGCCCGGCGGCGTCGACTCGACGTGGATGACGCCGCGGCCGGCGATCAGGCCGCGCGCCAGCTCGGGCGGCGGCGCGTCGGGCATCGCCTTGACCGGGGTCGCCGGCGCGCCGGGCTGCAGCGCCACGGTCAGGTTGGCCTCGGCCAGCGTGTCGGGGCCCTGGCGCACCCACTCCTTGGCGGTGACCTGGAGATCCACCGGCTGGTGGCCGTCGAGCTCGACACGCAGCTCGTGGAGCTGCCCGGTCGGCAGCGCGAACGACGTGCCCGGGGTCCGCGCCAGCAGCAGCCACACCGCGGCGTAGTCGGGCGACGAGGTGATGCGGATCGCGCCGGGGTCGGCGAGCTCGGCCTCGAGCTGCTCGGTCTTCTTGCGCGACGCCTCGGCGGCGGCGCGGTTGCGGCGCTCCTGATCGGCGCTCTTGGTGCGCAGGTCCATGATGACCCACACCAGCGCCGCGCCGGCCGCGAGGATCACCAGCAGCCAGACCAGGCCGGTGAGGCCGCGGCCCGCGGGCCGCAGCCCGGGGACCGAGCCCTCGAGATCGGGCATCGGCACGGCGGCCCGCGCCGCCGGCGCCGCGGCGGGCGGCGCGCCCGGACCGCGGCGCCTCGACGTCGCCGGCGGCCGCGTCGACGTCGTCGAGGCCGTCGAGATCGTCGATCACCGCGGCCGCGGCGGCCGCCGCGTCGGCGCGGCGCGCCTCGGTGCCGATGCGGCGGGCACGCTCGCCGCTGCGGTGGCGCGGCGGCTCGACCTCGGGCACCGGCTCCTCGCCGGTGCGGGCCCGCTCGATCTCGATCATCTCCGAGATCGGATCGCGCTCGCCCTGCAGCGCCGCGGTGGCGCCGTCGACCTGGGTCAGCGGCTCGTCGCCGTCGTCCTCGGCGTGCGGCGCCAGGCTCTCGATCACGGCGTCGAGGCTGCCGGTGTCGCTGCCGACCGCGGTGACGCCGGTCGACGGCCCGACGAGCAGGTCCTGGACCGCGGCGGCGTCGAGGGTGCCGCGGGTCGGCGGATCGCTGGTCGCGGCCAGCGACGCCAGCAGGTCCTCGGTGGCGGCGTCGACCGCGTCGCCGCCGGCGCGGTGGCGGGCGACGAACCGGGCCAGCTCGGCGGGGGTCGCGGTGTACCAGCGATCGTCCTCGAGGGCCTCGGCGAAGTTCTCCTGCAGCTCGATCGCGCTGCCGAACCGGCGCGCCAGGTCGGTGTCGAGCGCCCGCTGCACCAGCCGCTCGACCGCCGGCGTGGTGTCGAGGGTGCCAGGTGGCAGCTCGCCGGTGATCATCGCGAACACCAGCGCGCCGAGCGCGAAGACGTCGCTGGCCGGCGACGGCTCGTCGCCGATCGCGAGATCCGGCGCCAGGTAGCCGACCAGCGGCCGGGTCAGATCCGGCGACGCGCCGCGCGCCACCGCGGTGGTGACGGTGCGCCCGATCGCGAAGTCGGCGAGGCTGACGTCGCCCTTGGCGTCGATCAGGACACTGCGCGGGTGGATCGCGCCATGGACCAGGCCGGCGGCGTGCGCGGTGGCGACCGCGTCGATCACCGCGCGCGCGATCGCGGCGGCGATCTCCTGGGGCAGCCGCGCGCTCGAGCCCCGCGCCGCGGTCAGGACCTCGTGGAGCGTGACGTGCTCGGGGAGCGGCTCGGTGACGACGATCAGGTCGCCCTGATCGCGCGCCGCCCCGATCGTGCCGACCACGGCGCGGTGCTCCAGCGCGCGCAGCGCCGGCACGACCTCGTCGAGCAGGAGCGAGGCCACGCCCGGCTCGGCCGCGATCGACGCGTCGACGACCAGCGCGTGCAGGTCGCGACGGCCGGCGCCCTCGGCGTGGAAGGTGTCGCCGTACATCCCGACGGCCACACGCCCACCCAGGACGAAGCCCGCACGCTTCCGGTCGGCAGGAGCCACGCCCCCAATATACATCTACAGTCCCGCGAAGAAGCGGGCCTGGAGCCACGGCTCGAGCACGACGTAGCCCAGGGCCGCGGCGGCGAGGAACGGCCCGAACGGGACCTCGGCGTGGCCGAGGCCGTCGTCGTCGTCGACGTCGTCCTCGTCCTCGGTGCTCGCCGCCTCGCCTGCCGCGCCCGACTCCGCGTCCGGCGGCGGCACCGTCGCCTGCTCTGCTGCCGGCTCCCCGGGCCCGGCCCCCCGCCGCCCCACCGCCAGCGCCGCGATCCCCACCACGGAGCCCAGGATCGCGCCGCCGAACAGCGACACCACCACCGCCTGCCAGCCGAGCAGCGCGCCGATCACCGCCAGCAGCTTGCCGTCGCCGTAGCCCATGCCCTCGCGCTTGGTCAGCCACCAGTAGCCGTCCGCGATCGCGCGCACCACGCCGTAGCCGACCGCGGCGCCGATCAGCCCGTCGTACCAGTGCCGCTCGGGCAAGAGCAGCCCCAGCCCCCAGAACGCCGGGATCGCCGGGTAGGTCAGCTTGTCGAGGATCAGCTTGTGGTCGAGATCGATGAACGTGACGATCACCAGCACGGTCGCGAACGCCGCCAGCACCACGAACCGCACCAGCCGCCCGCCCAGCGGATCCCACAGCGCGCCGACGTCGACCGCGTACCACCACATCAGGGCGAACAGCGCGCCGGTCAGCGCCTCGACCAGCAGGTAGCGCGGGCTGAACCCGGTGCCGCAGTCGCGGCAGCGGCCGCGCAGCCACAGGTAGCTGAGCAGCGGCACGTTGTCGTACCAGCGCACCGGGTTGCCGCACACGAAGCAGTGCGAGCCGGGCGCCACCACCGAGCGCCCCTTGGGGTGCTGGTCCGACGGCGGCCACCGGTAGATGCACACGTTGGCGAACGAGCCCCACAGGGTGCCCAGCACGAACGCCGCGATCAGCCCGGCCGGGCTGCGCGCCAGGGCGTCGTACTCCGCGGGCATGTCGCCAAGATACCAGGTCGCCCGGCGGCCCGCCTGTCACCCGCTCGCCTCTCCACGGCTCGGTTGACCGGCGCCTCGCCGGAGGCTATGACCCGTGCTGATGTCCCGCCTCCGTGCACGTCGCCGGGTCCGCCGCCTGTGGCCGGCGCTCGCGGTCGGGGCGTGCCTGGCCGCCGGCTGCAGCGGCCACGGCGGGGTCAAGGACGAGGAGCTCGAGGGCCTGGTCGTCGCCCCCGACGACCAGCCGCCGCCGGTCGACGTCGACAAGGCCGCCACCGACGGCCGCGAGCTGACCCGCGCCCTGGCCCTGCCCGACCGCGACGTCGCCGCGCTGGGCTCGCACCGCGTCCACATCACCTCCAAGGTCGAGGTCAAGGAGGGCGCCGAGGTCGTCGACAGCCTGTCCGACGACACGATCCTCGAGGTCGCCGCCGACGGCCAGTTCCACGGCAAGCTCGACAACAGCGCCGACTACGGCCGCGAGATCATCTTCACCGGCGGCGAGCTGTACCTGCGGCCGCGCTACGCCCGCTGGCATCGCCGCCTGCCCACCGAGCCCGGCGAGCCGGCCCACCTCCGCGACGAGCTCTACGCGGTCCTCGGCGACTACTTCGACCTCGTCGGCCACGCCGCCGAGGTCAGCGACAAGGGCGCCGCGACGGTCGCCGGCCGCGCCGGCCGCAAGGTCGAGATCAAGCTGGCGCCGTCGCCGGGCAAGCCGCCGCGCCAGGCGCTGACCCAGCGCAAGTGGCGCGAGTCGGTCACCGTCACCGCGCTCGCCGGCGAGGCCGTGCTCGACGCCGACCACGGCTTCCCGCTGTCGGCGCACGTCACCGCCGAGCTCGGGTTCGTCCGCGACGGCCGCAGCTTCACGATGGCGCTCGAGGTCACCCACGAGCTCGCCGACTTCGGCGCCGCGATCGCGATCGCGCCGCCGCCCGCCGACGAGACCGTCGACACCCCGATGCGCCTGCGCGAGGTCGACGAGCGCGACGCCCTGCTCGAGGGCATCGCGCCGCCGGCCAAGGCGTCGGGCGGCAACGCGCCCACCGGCCGCGGCCCCGAGCCGACCCAGCCGCCGCCCCCGGTCGACCTCGAGCACCAGGGCCGCGAGTAGCGCGCCGTGTCCACCGAGCTCACCCTGCGCCGCGAGTACCTGGCGGGCCACCGCCGGATGATCGTCGGCCGCGCCGTGCTCGGCACCGTCGCCGGGGCCCTGCCGGTGCCGCTGGTCGACGACTGGCTGATCGGCGTCGTGATCGGCGGCGCGTACCGGCGGATCGCCGCGGCCCACGGCGTCGACGTCGACGCCGACGCGGTCACCAACCTGGTCCACGGCAAGTCGTCGCCGCCGGCGTGGGCCGAGACCACCGCCAGCGCGATCGCCTACCGGGTCGCGACCCGGACCTGGAAGCGGTTCCTGGTGGTCGTCACCGCGGTGCGCCGGGCCCAGGCCGCGTCGCGCACGTTCGCCGCGCTGACCCTGTTCGATCACTACTGCGCGCGCCGCCACACCGGGCTCGGCCTCGACGGCCCGCGCGCCCTCGAGCTGCGCGGCATGATCTCCGAGGTGATCCTGGCGACCCCGGGCGGGCTGTCGCTCGAGCCGTTCCGCCGCGGCGCCCTCGCCGCCGCGCGCGCCGCGGTCAAGGCGCCGCTGGAGCTCGCCGACATCGCGTCCGGCGGCGCGGTGCGGCGCCTGCTCGACCGCGGCCGCGACGTCGCCGAGGCCGACGTCGTCGACGAGCTCGAGCAGGCGATCGACCGCCAGCTCGCCGACCAGCACGGCTTCCTGTCGCGCACGATCACCGCGGTCGAGCTGCAGCTGTCGGCCGAGGTCAACCCGTACGTCGACGCGCTGATCGACGAGTTCGATCGCCGGTTCGCGATCCGCCACGGCGGCGGCGGCGGCGGGAGCACGACGTGACCGATCCGGCGCGCGCCCTCGCCCTGCGCGGCGTCCGCCGCGTCGTCGTCAAGATCGGCAGCCGCCTGCTCGCCGAGAGCCCGGCCGGCCGCCCCGCCGCGATCGCCGATCAGGTGGTGCCGCTGCGCGCCCGCGGCGTCGAGGTCGTGATCGTCAGCTCGGGCGCGATCTCGCTGGGCGTGCGCGCGCTCGGCCTGCCCGGCCGCCCCGCCGATCTGCCCCAGCTGCAGGCCGCCGCCGCGGTCGGCCAGAGCCGCCTGATGCAGCACTGGGAGCACGCCTTCGCCGCCCACCAGGTGCGCATCGGCCAGGTCCTGGTCACCCACGACGACCTCGGCGACCGGGCCCGGTTCCTGTCGGCGCGCCAGACCCTGCGCGCCCTGCTCGACCTCGAGGTCGTGCCGATCATCAACGAGAACGACACGGTCGCGTCCGAGGAGATCAAGTTCGGCGACAACGACCAGCTCGCCGCGCTGGTCTGCAACCTCACCTCCGCCGACCTCCTGATCATGCTCACCGACGTCGAGGGCCTGCGCGGCGCCGACGGCCAGCGCATCCCGGTGGTCCGCGACGTCGATCGCGAGGCCGCGCCGGTCGCCGGCAAGTCGACCGCCGACGGCGTCGGCTCCGGCGGCATGGCGTCGAAGGTCGGGTCGGCCCGGATGGCGACCCGCACCGGCGTGCCCGCGGTGGTCGGCCCGGGCCGGGTCCCCACCGTGCTCGGCGACATCCTCGACGGCCAGGACGTCGGCACCCTGTTCGTGCCCGGGCCCGACGTGCTGTCGGCGCGCAAGCACTGGATCGCCTACGGGCCGCGCCCGCTGGGCCGGCTGGTGGTCGACGACGGCGCCCGCCGCGCCCTGGTCGAGCAGGGCCGGAGCCTGTTGCCCAAGGGCATCGTCGCGGTCGAGGGCGGCTTCGGCCTGGGCGAGACCGTGGGCATCGTGGCCGGCGACGGAACCGAATTCGCCCGTGGTCTCGCGTGCTACGGCGCCGAGGACCTGCGCCGGATCCGGGGCTTGCATTCGGCCGACATCGAGGCCACCCTCGGCTACAGGTCGGTCGACGAAGCCGTCCATCGCGACGATCTGGTCCTGCTCTGAGCGTGCCCCTGCCTGCCCCCGACACCGCGACCGACATCACCGAGCTCGCCCGCCGCGCCCGCGCGGCCTCGCGCGTGGTCGCCCGGTCGTCGGCACAGACCCGCGAGGCGGCGCTGCGCGCCATCGCCGCGGCGGTGCGCGCCGGCGCCGACGAGATCCTGGCCGCCAACGCCGAGGACGTCGCGGCCGCCACCGAGCGCGGCCTGGCGTCGGCGATGGTCGACCGGCTGCGCCTGACCCCGACCCGCCTCGACGGCGTGGCCCGGGCCATCGAGGAGGTCGCGGCCCAGCCCGACCTGATCGGCCGGCTCGAGCGCGCCGAGCGCCGCCCCAACGGCCTCGAGATCGCGCGCATGCGCATCCCGCTGGGCGTCATCGCGATCGTCTACGAGTCGCGGCCCAACGTCACCACCGACGCCGCGGCGCTGTGCCTGAAGTCGGGCAACGCCGTCATCCTGCGCGGCGGCTCCGAGGCGCTGCGGTCCAACGCCGCGCTGGGCCGCGCCGTCGCCGCCGGGCTCGAGGCCGCCGGCCTGCCGGCCGCGGCGGTCCAGGTCGTCCCGACCCCGGATCGCGAGGCGGTGCGGGCGATGCTCCAGCTCGACGAGCTGATCGATCTGGTCATCCCGCGCGGCGGCGAGGGCCTGATCCGGTTCGTCGCCGAGCACTCGCGGATCCCGGTGATCAAGCACTACAAGGGCGTCTGCCACGTCTACGTCCACGCCGCCGCCGACCTCGACATGGCGCTGGCCATCTGCGAGAACGCCAAGGTCCAGCGCCCCGGCGTGTGCAACGCGGTCGAGACCATCCTCGTCGATCGCGCGGTGGCGCCGGCGTTCGTGCCGCGGCTGTGCGCCCGGCTGGCCGGCGACGGCGTCGAGCTCCGCGGCGACGCCACGGTGTGCGCGCTCGGCGGCGACGCCGTGATCGCGGCGACCGACGCCGACTGGGACGCCGAGTACCTCGATCTGATCGTCGCGGTCCGGGTCGTCGACGACCTCGACACCGCGCTCCGCCACATCGAGGCCCACGGCTCCGACCACACCGAGAGCATCGTCACCGGCGACCCGGCCGCCGCCGAGCGGTTCCTGCACGAGGTCGGCAGCTCGACCGTCATGGTCAACGCCTCGACCCGGTTCGCCGACGGCGGCGAGCTCGGCCTCGGCGCCGAGATCGGGATCTCGACCACCCGCCTGCACGCCTACGGCCCGATGGGCGCCGAGGGCCTCACCACGACGAAGTTCATCGTCCGGGGAACCGGACAGATCCGCCCATGAGCGAGAGCGACGATGGCATGACCGGTACCCGCAAGCGCACCCTGTCCACCCACGCCCACGATCCGCGCCCGGCGCGGGCCCGCGGCACCGACGGCGACGCCCGCCCCACCGAGCCCCGCACCGACGACGGCGGCCTCGACGGCGCGCTCGCCGCGCTGGCGCTCGCGCTCGACAAGAAGGCGGTCGAGCCGGTCCTGCTCGACGTCCGCGAGCTGTGCGGCTACTGCAACTACCAGCTGGTGCTCAGCGGCCGCTCCGACCGCCAGGTCGGCGCGATCGCCGACGCGATCGTCGCCGGGCTGCGCGACCAGGGCGTCCGCGCCCTCGGCACCGAGCAGGCCAAGGGCGGCGCCTGGTCGCTGCTCGACTTCGGCGACTTCGTCGTCCACGTCTTCCACCACCCGGCGCGCGAGCACTACGACCTCGAGGGCCTGTGGATCGACGCGCCGCGGGTCGCGATCGACGTGCCCGCCGAGGCCCACCTGGCCGCCGAAGACAGCTACACGTGATCCCGTGAAGGTGACGGTCGCGGTGGTCGGCCGGCTCAAGGCCAGCGACGCCACCCTGGCCGCGGCCGAGGCCGAGTACGGCAAGCGGCTGCGCCGCGCCTGCAGCTTCGACGTCGTCGAGCACAAGGACGAGGCCGCGCTGCTCGCCGCCCTGCCCGCCGCCGCCCACCTCTACGCCCTCGACGAGCGCGGCGACCTCATCACCAGCCGCCAGCTCGCCGACGACATCCTCGGCGCCGAGCAGCTCCACGGCGGCGGCGCCCCGGTGGTCTTCGCGATCGGCGGCGCCGACGGCCACAGCGACGCCCTGCGCGCCCGCGCCCGCCGCCTGATCGCGTTCGGCCGCATCACGATCGCGCACCGCCTGGTCCGCGTGCTCCTGCTCGAGCAGCTCTACCGCGGCTTCTCGATCCTGCGCGGCGAGCCGTACCACCGCGACTGACGCCGCACCCGCGCAGCGGAGGCCCCGCCCGCGGGGCCCGCGCCTTCCCCGCTCACCCCGAGCGCTCGACCGACGGCCGTCGGAGATCTGCCGCAAGACGAACCGGGTCAGGTCGCCTGGTCGACATGGTTCGCTCACCTCGAGCGCTCGACCGACGGCCGTCGGAGATCTGCCGCAAGACGAACCGGGCCAGGTCGCCTGGTCGACGTGGATCGCTCACCTCGAGCGGAGCCCGAGCGGCGCAGCCGCGAGGGCGCAGCCGAGGGGGCGTGAAGCTGCGCGCCCCACCCGTGCCCGCCGCCGCGCTACTTGTGCGCCTTCATCGCCCGGTCCATCTCGCGCTTGGCGTCGGCTTCCTTGCTCGCCTGGCGCTTGTCCTGGTGCTTCTTGTGCGTCACCAGGCCGAGCTCGACCTTGACCTTGCCGTTCTTGAAGTACAGCGACAGCGGCACCAGCGTGTAGCCGCGCAGCTGGGTCTTCACGGTCAGCTTCTTGATCTCGTCCTTGTGCAGCAGCAGCTTCCGGCGCCGCCGCACCTCGTGGTTGAAGCGGTTGGCCCAGGCGTACTCGTTGATCGTCATGCCCTCGAGCCACACCTCGCCCTTGGCCACCTGCGCGAAGCCGTCCGTCAGCGTGACCTTGGCCTCGCGCAGCGACTTGACCTCCGAGCCCACCAGGACGATCCCGGCCTCGATGCGCTCGTGGACGTGGAAGTCGTGGGTGGCCCGCCGGTTGGTCGCGACGACCTTGATGACGTCCTTGGCGGCGGCCTGCTTCATGGCGAGAAGACCTTCTACAGCATCCCGCCGGGGTTGGGAATCGCGGACTTGGCGCGCGGCCCGCAACCGGCCGCCGCGGCCTCCGATAGCCCCCTCGTGCACGCCGTCGACCTCGCCCTGTCCACCCTGTTCGTCCCGCGGTGCGCGTCGTGCGACGCCCGGGTCGCCCCCGGCCAGCCGCTGTGCGCGACCTGCATGGTGTCGGTCGATCCGCTGGGCCCGGCGTGCCCGCACTGCGCCGAGCCCATGGAGCTGCCGCCGCTGGCGACCGCGCCGATCTGCGCGCGGTGCCGGCGCACGCCGCCGCCGTACGAGCTGCTGATCGCGCCGTGGCGCTTCGGCGGCGAGCTGGCCCGGGTCCTGCGCCGCCTCAAGTTCGCGGGCCGACCCGAGCTGGCGCGCGAGCTGGCGCCGATGCTGGTGCCGTTCTTCCACGAGGTCGTCGTCACCGCCGCGATCGACGTCGTCGTGCCGGTGCCGCTGCACTGGCGACGCCTCGCCGGCCGCGGCTACAACCAGGCCCAGGTCCTGGCCGCCGAGATGCTGGCCGCGGCGCGGCCGGGGCTGATCCGCGCCGGCCACCCGCTCCGCCTCGATCCCCTGACGCTGCGGCGGCGCCGCGCCACGCCGCCGCAGACCGGGCTGTCGGCCGCCGAGCGCGCCCGCAACCTCGCCGGCGCCTTCGCGGTGGCGCCGCGCCGCGCCGCGCGCCTGCGCGGGCGGCGGGTCCTGGTGGTCGACGACGTCGCCACCACCGGCGCGACGATCGCCGAGGCGACGCGCACGCTGCTGGCCGCGGGGGCCGCCGCGGTCGTCGGCTTCACCGTGGCCCGCGCCGGCGACTGACGTCACCGCGCGGGCCGGCGCCCCGGCGCTACTTGACCTCCTTCTCGAGGATGATGAACTCGACGCGGTCGTTGAGCGCCGCCGCGCCCTTCTGCGACTTCGGCACCAGCGGCCGGGTCGAGCCCATGCCGCGGGCCTCGATGCGCTCGGGCTCGATGCCCCACTGCACCAGCCAGTCGCGGACCGCCTCGGCGCGCTTGTCGGACAGCTCCTGGTCCTTGCTGTTGCGGGGATGGACGTGGACGGTGACGCGGACCCGCTTGAAGTCGCGGTTGGCGCGCATCGTCGCCGCGACCTGGCCGAGGACGTTGGCGCTCTTGCGGTTGATCGTCGCGCCCGTGCCGACGAACGTCACCGGCTCGAAGATCTCGATCCGGTCGGGCATGACCATGACCAGGCTGTCGCCGTTGTCGGGGCAGCCGTCGTCGTCCTGGTTGCCGTTGATGGTCTCGGGCTCGAGCGCGCACTGGTCGATGACGTCGGGGATGCCGTCGCCGTCGTTGTCGGGCTCGTCGCAGCCGTCGTTGTCCATGTAGCCGTCGAAGTCCTCGGGCTCGTTCGGGCACTTGTCGTCGACGTCCGGGATGCCGTCGCCGTCGTCGTCGGGATCGATGCAACCGTCGTCGTCCTTGGTGCCGTCGAGATCCTCGGGCTCCAGCGGGCACTGATCCTGGGCGTCGGGGATGCCGTCGCCGTCGTTGTCGAGGTCCGGGCAGCCGTCGTCGTCCTGGAAGTCGTCGACGTCCTCGGCGTCCATCGGGCAGGCGTCGTCGGCGTTGACGACGCCGTCGCCGTCGTCGTCGCGGGTGTCGCGCGGCGGCGGCGGCGGCCGGGTCACCAGCGGCTCGGCCTTGCGGGCGCGCGGCGACACGTCGATCAGCACGAAGCCGCGCAGGTCGGGCGAGCCGACCCCGTTGAGGACGCCGCGGCCGACCCCGACCGAGACGCCGATCGCCGAGCCGACCTCGTAGCGGACGCCCAGCAGGCCCTCGAGGTTGCGCACGCCGCTCGGCGACGCCGAGCCCATGCCGACCTGGCCGACGCTCTCGGCGATGACCCACGCCGCCGGCAGCGCCCGGTACGACGCCCCGACGCCCCAGGTCACGGCGTTGCCCTGGCTGATGTTGCCGAGCTCGCCGGCGCCGCGCAGCAAGAGGCCGAGGTTGCCGTTGAACGCGAGCCGGTTGCCGTGCCAGCCCGCGATGCCGTGGACGTGGCCGCTGGGCCCGTCGACGCCGGCGAACTGGCCGTCGGTGGCGGTCGGGGCGCTGACGTCCAGCGACGCCGCCACCCCCATCGACGCCGTCGACATCAGCGCGGCCTTGCCGTGCAGGACGACGTCGCCGAACGCGGTGCCCTGCGCCGGGGTCAGGCCGGAGAACTGGGGGTCGCTACCGGACTGCGAGTAGAAAGGGAGCCGCAGGCCGGCCTCGAACCGGCCGGCGAACGCGTAGGCGAAGCCGAGCTGGAGCGCGGTCCGGGCGCTCACCGGCGTGTCGGTCATCGTCGCGAAGGCCGGGTCGTCGGTGCCGACCACGACCAGGTTGGTCGCGTGCATGACCGCGAGGTCGAAGGCCCACGCGCCGTCGACGCCGACCCGCGGGGTCTCGACCGTGAAGCTCTCGACCTCGGTGGACGGCGCCGGCGCGAACGTCGACAGCTCGATGTTGCGGGTCGGGTCGGCATGGGCCACCGACGCCGCGGTCGCGAGCGCCGCGACGACGACCAGCCCGGCGGCGGCGCCGGCCCCCGCGCCGTGGCCGCCGCGGCGGCGCCGCAGCAGCGCGCCGCCGAGCGCCAGGCCGACGAGGCCGAGCCAGCCGACCCCGCCGCGACCGGTCTGGCAGCCGCCGCCGTGGACGTCGACGTCGACGGCGTGGCCGCGCAGCGTGATCCGCGCGTGCTCGACCGGGTCGCCGTCGAGGTAGACCGCCAGGTAGACCTCGAACTGCCCCGACTTGGTCGGCGCGAACTCGACGTCGTACAGCGTGGTCTGCGCCGGCGCCAGCATGCGCTCGTCGGCGCCGTCGAGCAGCGTGAACGGCGCGCCGGTGACCGGGTCGCCGTTGTCGTCGACGAACGCCAGCTCGCGGACCCGGTAGGTCACGCCGTCGGGGTCGATGTTGGTCAGCGGCAGGCCGCCGGCGCAGCTGTCGTCGGTGAGGTCCGACAGCTTGACCGGCACGTTGACGCCGGTGGTGCCGAGGTCGCAGACCATCGGCTGCATGACCTGGCGCGACACGCCGCGGCCGCGCACCGTGACCTGGGCCATCGGTTGCGCGGTCGAGTCGTTGACGATCGTGACCGTGCCCTCGAAGGTGATGCCGGCCGCGGTCGGGCTGAACGACACCGTCACGCCGGCCTGGCCGTCGGGGTCGATCGTCAGCGGCCCCGGGGTCTGGACCTCGAAGACCGGGGTCTCGTCGGACATCGCCATCGACACCGTCAGCGGCGCGCCCGCGTTGGTCACCGCGTTGAGCGGGTTCTCGACGACGATGTCGAGGGTCGGCGCGTCGTCCGGGTTGCGGAAGGTGTCGGGGAACTCGTAGAGCAGCGACGGCAGGTTGATGTTCTGATCGACGCCGATGCCGGTCAGCGGCACCTGGACCTGGTTGGTCGAGAACGCGTCGACCGCCAGGTTGAGGGTCGCGGTCTCGATGGCCTCGACCGTCGGGTCGAACGTGACGTCGATGCTCGCGGTCGCGCCCTCGGCGACCTGCAGGTTGGGGCAGCTCTGCACCGTGAAGCGCGCGCTGCCGACGATCGCGCAGCTCGCGATGTTGAGCGTGTCGGTGCCGGAGTTGCGCAGCTGGACCGCGACCGTGACCGGCGCGGCGTCGACGTCGACGCCGGCGAAGTCGAGCGGGCCGCTCGCGGGGTTGACCAGCGCGACCTCGGGCGCGATGCCGTCCCAGACGATGTTGATCGTGTCGGTGCTGGGCAGGCTCGACGACACGGTCAGCGCGCACGACCCGGCGCCCAGCGCCGTGGGCGTGACGTTGACGTTGAAGGTCGCGACGCCGCCGCCGGCGATCACGGCGGGCAGCCCGGGGCTGAAGGTCCCGAACGTGCACGCGCCCGCGCTCGAGCTGGGCGCCGAGAGCGTGAACGGCGTGTCGCCCTCGTTGCCGACGCGCACCGTCCGCACCGCGGTGGTGTTGACGCGCAGGCCGCCGAGGTCGACGTTGAGCGTGGCCTCGGTCAGGACGCTGACGTCGATGCCCATCGTCGTGCCGTCGCCGGCCAGCGGGATCTGGAACGAGGTCGGCGACGAGTTGGGCGGCCCGTCGGTCATGACCGTCAGGTGCTCGGCGAGGACGTTGCCGTTGGCCGGCGTGAAGGTGACGTTGACGGTGAGGCTGGCGCCGGCCGCGACCGTCCGCGGCGGCATGCCGCCGACCACCGCGAACGTGAAGACCGCGTTGCTCGACGTGATCGACGAGATCGTGCCGGTCTTGTTGCCGTTGTTGGTGATCGTCACCGGTAGCGTCGAGCTGTTGCCGACCGGGACCTGGCCGAAGTTCAGGCCGGCCGCCGGCGCGAACACGAACTCGGCGCGCTGGCCGGTGCAGGTCAGCGTGAAGTCGTAGGTCGCGGTGCCGAAGCCGTCGCTGGTGATCCGGAACGTCGCGGTCTTGGCGCCGATCGACGTCGGCTCGCACACCACCTGCCAGGTCGCGGTGCCGCTGACGTTGACGGTCTGGTTGCCGACGGTGCCGCTCGAGATCCGGAACTGGTTGGCGTTGGCGCCGGTGAGGGTCGCGCTGGTGATGGCCAGCGACGCGTCGCCGGTGTTCTGGACGCTGATCGTCGACGCCGCGCTGGTGGTGCCGACGTCGACGTTGCCGAACGCGACCGTGCGCCCCGCCGGGTTGGGGTTGGTGATCAGCGGCGCGATGCCCTTGCCGGTGAGGGTGATCGTGATCGGCGTGTTCGACAGGTCGTTGCTGGTGATCGTGAGCGTCGCGGCGTAGTCCTGCCGCGCGGTCGGCGTGAACGTCACGGTGTGGGTCTGCGCCGCCGAACCGACGGTCCGGGTGCAGGTCGTCGTGCACGCCGGGGCCACCGTGAACGCGGCCGCGCCGGCGCCACCCTTGGCGATCGTGTAGGTCAGGTCGGCGGCGCCGGTGCCGGTCGCGTTGTTGGCGACCGTGAAGGTCAGCTGCGCGGTGGTCCCGACCTTGGTGTCGGGGAAGCTGAGGCTCAGCGGGTTGACCGCGATCACCGAGCGGGTGCCGGTGCAGGTCAGGTTGACCTGGTTGTCGCCCGAGTCCTGGTCACCGGTGAAGGTCAAGAGCGCGCTCTTGGCGCCCTGCGAGGTCGGGCTGCACCGGATCGTCACCGTCGTCGCGGGGCCGCCGGCGGTGACCTGGAAGGCGTTGTTGCACTGCTGGCCGGCGCAGCCCTGGCTGGCGAACGAGAACTCGCTGGCGTTGGTGCCGCTGATCGTCATGCTGCTGACCGTCAGCGTCGTGTTGCCGGTGTTGCCGACGGCGATGTTGCCGGTGGCGTTCTGGGTCACCGTGACGTTGCCGATGCTCAGCGTCGCCGCCGGGTTGGGCGCGATGATGGCCTCGGTCCCGGTGCCGCTGAGCGCCACCGTGTCGGACGCGTTGAAGGCGTCGTTGCCGTCGATCTGCAGGTCGTCGCTGCGCGCGCCCGAGGCCGTCGGATCGAACGCGATCGACAGCGTCGTCGACGCGCCCGGCGCCAGCGTCATCATCGCCGGGGCCGCGACGCTGAAGTCGGTGTCGTCCGGCCCCAGCTCGGTGTACGTGAAGGTCAGATCCTCGTTGCCGGTCGCGGCGTTCTGCACGGTGACGAGCTGCGCCACGGTCGGGCCCGCGGAGACCCGCTGGTTGCCGAAGTTGATCGCCAGCGGCGACACCACCATGTCGGGCGACGTGCCGGTGCCGGCCAGGACGACGTCGTCCTGGGAGTTGGCGACGTCGTTGCCGGTGATGCGGACGTTGCCCGGCAGCGAGCCCTTGGCCGCGGGGGTGAACGTGACCGTGATGTCGGCCGACATGCCGGCGGGGATCGAGCCGCTGGCCGGGATCGCCGTGTAGTGCAGGTTGCCGCTGGTCACGACGACCATGAAGGCGAGGTTGTCGTTGTCGGTGCTGGTGTTGTTGATCGTGATCGTCTGGGTCGCCGCCGAGGTGCCGACGTGGGTCGACGCGAACGTCAGCGGACCCGCCGTCGTGGTCATCGTCGGCGACGTGCCGTTACCGGTCAGGGTGATCGTGTCGGTCGAGTTGCCGTCGTTGTCGGTGGAGGTGAACACGCAGCCCCGGGTGCCGCGGGCGCCCGGCGTGAAGGTCACCGTCAGCACCGCCGAGTTGCCAGGCGCGATCTTGTTGCCGCCGGTGAAGCTCGCCGGCGACAGCACGTAGTCGCCGCACTCGGTACCGGTCGGGGCGAACCCCGTGATGTCGAGATCGTTGCCGGTGCCGACGTTGGAGATCGTGAAGTCGAACGTCTTCGCGGTGCCGACGTGGCTGTCGCCGAAGTCGTGGCTGGTCGCGTCGACGCTGAACTCGGCGGCCGCCCAGGCGGATCCTTCCGCGAAGGCCAGGACCCCGAAACACAGGGCGGCGATCGACACCCAGAGACGCTGCATACGCATGGAGGCTCCGTGAGGCTAACGGGACGGTGCGGGCCTCAGGACCCGCGCCTTTCCCATGAGGCAGCGATGGTAACCCGGCATGCTCCCACGAGAAAGGGTGCCTGCTCACACCCGCGCTCCCACCTGCCCCCACCTGCGTGGCCAGACCACCGCCGGCGCGCGGGCCTCAGCGGATCCCGAACGTGTAGATCTGCCATTCCCGCGAGCTGCCGCAGGTCCCGGCGTCGGCGAACGACGGCGGCAGGCCGTCGGCGAACGGCGCCGCCATCTCGCAGCGGGTCGCGGTGGCCGCCGCGGAGGCCCGGACGAACATGCCGGCGTCGGCCTGGATGCCGATCCAGTACGGCGTGCCCCCGGTGATCTGGCCGCCGTTGTCGGGGGCGATGTCGCTGAGCTGGTAGGTGACCGGGGTGAACGCGCCGGTCCAGCGGAACAGGTTGCCGGGACGCCCGGAGGCGTCGCCGTAGATCGCCAGCCGGGCCTGGCCGCCGTTGACGAAGCCCATCTGCGCGGCCAGGTGGTCGATCTGCATGTCGCGAGGCGGCGTGAACGGGAACAGGTACAGCGTGTCGAGCTGGACCGCGTCGCTCGAGGTGTTGGGATACGGCCCGGGGTAGCCGGCGATGACGGTCCAGTCCTCGATCGTGAGCGGGATCTGCTCGAGGCTGACGCCCTCGATCCAGCCGTTGAGGAAGATGTTGGCGTCCTGGTCGTCGTCGTCCTGCACCGGGGTGATCCACACGGTCTGCGCGATCGCCCAGTTGTCGGCGGTGAACGTCAGCACGTCCGGCGACGTCGTCGCGTAGGCGTCGTTGCTGGTGTAGACGCGCAGGGTCGTGTCGGCGAAGACGCGGTTCGACAGCCGGACGTTGGCGACGCCCTGGAACGGCTCGCCCAGCACGATCGACTCGACGCCGAAGACCGCGTGCAGGGTGTCGAGATCGGAGATCGACACCTGGAACGTCTTGCCGGTGACGCCGTTGGCCTGGAACGTCACCGGCAGGTTGTACTGGTTCTCGGCGTCGTCGTCGTGGACCGCGGTGAGGGTCACCGCGTGCGCGACGTCCCAGGTCGAGGCGTCGAACGTCACCGACGCCGGCGCCGTCACCCGGTAGTCCTGCGGCACGATGTTGATCGTCTGCGTGCCGGTGGGCCGGTACTTCAACGTCACGCCGACCGACACCGACTCCTCCTCGAAGATCGTCGCGCTGGTGTCCATCAGCAGGACCTCCTGGGTGTCGTGGTCCTTCGCGGTGACGGCGACCTGGCCGGAGGTCGCGCCGGGCGCCGACGCCGTCACGGTGACGACCTGATCGACCAGGTCGTCGTCAGGGGTCGCGGCGAGCGTGAACGGCCGGTCGGTGTTCCAGTTGCTGGTCGTGAACGCGAGCTCGGTCGACGACGGCGTGACGTGACCGGGCGGCGACGTCGTCACGGTCACGGTCACCGGGCCACCGGGCTTGTAGCCGAGCCTGGCGGTGGCACCGACGCTGCCGCCGTCGTCGATCACGCCGTTCGATACCTGGAGGACGACCACCTGGGTGTCGTCGTCGTCGACCGTGACGGCGGCGTCGGTCGACAGGCCCGCGGCCAGGTTCTGGAACCGGATGGTGGTGGCGCCGTCGGCCAGGTCCTGATCCTGGCGCGCCGACACCGTGACGTACTTGCTGGCGCCGTAGTCGGCCGCGGTGAAGGTCAGCTCCGACGACGACACCTGGGCCACCCCGATCGCGAGGCTCGCCACCGACACCGTGAACGGCTCGGTCGGGGCGTAGGCCAGGTGGACCGCGAGCTGACCGTCGCCGCCCTCGGTCAGCGCCAGCGAGCCGGGCTCGACGACGATCGCCTGGACGTCGTCGTCGACCACCGTCGCGGCCACCCAGCGGCCCGACACCCCCTCGGCGACCAGCGCGATCATGACGCTGGCGTCGGCGGTGTCGACGTCCTGCGGGGCCGACACGGTCACGGTCTGCGGCTGGCTCCAGTTCGACGGCGAGAAGACCAGGGCGTCGGGGCTGGCCGTCAGCGCAAGGCTGTTCGAGTCGACCTCGATGGTGACGTCGGCGGGCGGCTGCTGGGTCAGGGCCACCGTGAACGAGCCGCCCGTGCCCTCGGCGATGGTCCCGAGGTTGGTCGAGCTCAGCACGATGCCGAGGACGTCGTCGTCGACCACGGTGACCGCGATCGACGCCGGGGCCAGGCCCGCGGCGGTGACCGTCACGGTCGCGCCGTCGTCGCTGGTGTCGACGTCCTGGGTGCCCGTGATCGTCACGGTCTGGGGCGTCGCCCAGGTGTCGGCGTCGAAGCTCAGCGCGTCGGGCGCCACCGTCGCCTCCGCCGGCGACATCGAGGCCACCGCGACCGCCACCGGCCCCGGCGGCGCCGCGGTCAGCGCGACGTGGACGGTGGTCGAGGTGCCCTCGCCGACGTCGACCTCGAGCCCGGGCGTGATCGCGAAGCCCAGCGTGTCGTCGTCGGCGATCGCGACGTCGACCGTGACGTCGGCGGCGCCGACCGCGGCGACCGTCACCGCGACGGCGTCGTCGACCGCGTCGTCGTCGGGCCGCGCCGACAGCGCCACGGTCTGCGGCTGGTCGTGGTCGGCCGCGGTGAACGTCAGCGTCGCCGGCTCCGCGATCAGCCGGTCCGGATCGGCGCTGGTCAGCGTCACGACCACGTCGTCCGCCGGCGCCTCGCCGAGCGCCACCGTGAAGGTGGCCTGGCTGGCCTCGGCGAGGTCGAGCGACGTCGCCGACACCACCAGCGTCGTCGCGCCGCCGCCGTCGGGGGCGTCGGGATCGGGGCGGAGGCCACCGTCGGCGGCGTCGACCGGCCCGGCGGCGTCCCACGGGACGTCGGCCGGCGGATCGAAGCAGGCCGCCGCCGCGAGCGCCGCGACGCAGGACAGGAGCAACGATCGGATGCGCATGGTGGAGGACCCCTCGGCGACAGACGCCGCGAGCGTCGCGACGCCGCGCGGTGCGACCCGCGCGCGTCCGGCATACCAGGCCGCCGCGGCCCACCGGCCGCCACATCCCGGTAAGCTCCGGCACAGATGGCTCGCTTCGACGATCGCGCCACCCAGCCGCGCCGCGGCCCCGGCGACATGCTGCGCTGGAAGGTGTGGAGCCGCCTGCCCGGGCGACGGCCGCCGCGCCGCCCCGACTTCGCCGCCATCGACGCCGCGCTGCCCGCGGTGCGCCCCGGCGGCGCCGACGCCCTCGCCGACGGCGCCGCGACCGCGTGCTGGATCGGCCACGCCACCTGGGTCTGGCGCCTGGGCGGCAAGCTCGTCGCCTTCGATCCGATCTGGTCACGATCGATCGGCGGCGTCGTGCCGCGGCTGACCGCGCCCGGCGTCAAGCTCGACGCCCTGCCCGCGCTCGACGTCGTGTGCATCACCCACGATCACCGCGACCACCTGGACCTGCCGACGCTGCGCCGGCTCGGCGCCGCGCCCCTGTACGTCGTGCCGCTGGGCAACGCGCCGCGCGTCGCCCGCGTCGTCCGCGACGCCCGCGTCGTCGAGCTCGACTGGTGGCAGACCCACCACGAGGGCGACCTCGCGATCACGCTGGTGCCGGCGCGGCACTGGTCGATGCGCGAGCCGTGGTCGCGCAACGCGACGCTGTGGGGCGGCTACGTCGTGCGCGGCCCCGAGGGCGTCGCCTACCACGCCGGCGACACCGCCACCGGCGATCACTTCGCCGAGATCGGCGCGCGGGTCGGCGCGATCGACTGGGCGATGATGCCGATCGGCGGCTACGACCCGCGCTGGTTCATGGACGCCCAGCACGTCGATCCCGACGAGGCCGCCGCCGGGTTCCTGGCGCTGGGCGCGCGCCACCTGCTGGCGATGCACTGGGGCACCTTCCGCCTCACCGACGAGGCCATGGGCGAGCCGCCCGAGCGCCTGCGCGCGTGGTGGGCCGAGCGCGGCCTGCCCGACGAGCGGCTGTGGATCCTCGACGCCGGCGAGGCCCGCCGCCTGTGACCACCTGCCCCCTGTCCGCGGCGCCGCATCTGCGGTAGGAACGGGCCGCCATGGGCGCACAGTGGAAGCACAAGGGCCGCGTCGCCGCCGCCGACGCCAGAGGGCGGCTGTTCTCCAAGCTGGTCAAGGAGATCATCATCGCCGCCAAGCACGGCGGCGATCCCGACATGAACCCGCGCCTGCGGATGGCGGTCGACGCCGCCAAGCGGGCGTCGATGCCCAAGGACACCCTCGAGCGCGCGATCAAGAAGGGCGCCGGGCTGCTCGACGAGCAGGTGTCGTACGACACCGTCGTCTACGAGGGCTTCGCGCCGCACCGCGTGCCGGTCATGGTCGAGTGCCTGACCGACAACAAGAACCGCACCGCCACCGCGGTGCGCGTGCTGTTCCGCAAGGGCCAGCTCGCGACCTCGGGCGCGGTGTCGTGGGACTTCGACCACCTCGGGATGATCGACGCGACGCCGCCCGACGGCGCCGACGCCGAGGAGGCCGCGATCGAGGCCGGCGCCCAGGACGTCGAGGCGGGTGACGACGGCGTCTGGCACTTCTACACCGAGCCCACCGACCTCGACGCCGTGGCGCGCGCGCTCGGCGGCGTCGGCTGGACCGTGACCTCGGCGCAGCTCGGCTGGCGCGCCAAGAACCCGGTCAAGCTCGACGACGCCGACGCCCGCGCCGAGGTCGAGGCCTTCCTCGAGGCGATCGACGCCGACGACGACGTCCAGAACGTCTACGCCGGCCTCGCCGACTGAGCGGGCGGGGCGATCGCGCGACGGCCGCGGCGGCTACGGCGGCGGCACGCCGCCGGGCCGACGCCGCGCGTACTCCTCGGCGCACAGCGCCGGCCAGCGCCCGGTGACGCCGAGCGCGCCGGCGTCCTGGACGCACGCGGTCCACGCCGCCAGCGCGGTCTCGTTGAGCGGATCGGCGTAGGTCGCCAGCGTGTCGCAGTAGGCGTCGACCGCGTCGTCGCCCTTGTCGAAGACGCTGGTCGGGATCGGGATGGTGAGCGTGGTCGCCGCGAACCGCGCGTAGAGCTGCCCGGTGCGCGCCGCCACCGCGATCGAGCCCTCGGGCGCCAGCGCGACCAGCTGCGGATCGTCGAGGACGCGCCGGTAGGCGTCGATGGCCTGGCGCAGCGCGCCCTGCAGCGCGCCGATCCAGCGCTGCACCGCGAGCGTCATGCGCGCGCTGTCGCCGAGCGGGAACTCCGGCACCGGCACCGCCGAGAACGCCTCGGCGCGGGCGTCGGCCAGGGCGAGGAGCGCGCGGGACGCCGCGGTCGCGACCTCGGCGGCGGTGACGTCGCCCAGCGCCGCCGGCGCGGGCGCGGCCGGCGCGGGTGGCGCGGGCGCGCCCGGCGGTGGGGGCGACGGCGCGGGCGCGGCGTCGGTGGAGGCCGGCGCCACGCCGTCGGGACCCGCGGTCCCGGCGTCGACCGCGCCACCATCGACCCCGGCGTCGCTCGCGGGCGGTGCGTCGAGCACCGGCGTCACCGGCGCCAGGATCGCGCCGCCGTCCCATAGCGACACCGCCGCGGACAGATGCTCCATCGCCTGCGCCGCGCGCTCGTCGCGCGGCGTCACCGACCACAGCGCCGCGGCCTTGAAGCCGCAGGCCGTGACGTCGGCGGTCCGCGACTCCGCGGCCAGACACAGCCCCGTCACCGCCCCCGGGCACGACGCCTCCCACAGCAGCGCGCCGAGCTCGGCCTCGGCGACCAGCCGGGTCGCGGGCGCCGCCGTCGCGACCGCCTGCAGCCGCGCCTCGGCCGCCGCGATGCGGGCGTCGAGCTCCGGATCTGGCGCCGTCGGCACCACGGCGCCCCCGGTGGTCGTCGTCGGCGCCTTCGCGCCGCCGCAGCCCGCGCCGATCGCGACCGCCGCGACGAGCCCGCCCGCGAGGACCACCAGCTGAGCCATCGGCCGCATCCGTCGCGAGCATAGCGCGCGCGCCGCCGCCGCAGGGCGCCGCGCCGGCTCGCAGCTGCTCGCATCCCCCGACGACCACCGCGGCGCCGTCGCCGCTGGCGCCGCCGCGCCGCCGACATGCGACCATGGACCCATGCGCACGCGAACGACGGCCGTCGCCTGTCACGCCATCGCAACGCTCGCCGCCGGCCTGCTGCTCCTCGCCTGCGGCAGCGAGCGCCGCCCCGCCCCACCGAGCACCGGCGCCGGCACCGCCGCCGCCACGACCGGCACCGGCGCTGGCGCTGGCACCGCCGCCGCCGGGCCTGGCGACGCCTCGACCGCCACCGGCGACGCCTGCACCAGCGCCGACGACTGCGCCCTGTCGTGCCGGTCCTCGGGCACCGACTGCTGCGGCGACCTCTGCGAGTGCCGCATCCCGTACAACAAGGAGCACCTCGCCGCGCTCGAGGCCGAGATCGACGCCACCTGCCCCGCCGATCCCGCGTGCCCCGTCGCCGACTGCGACCGCCCCGCGATGCTCGCCGTGCCCGGCTGCCAGGGCGGCGCCTGCGTCGTCGTCGACGTCCCGCGCCCGACCCCGTGCGACCACGACGACGACTGCGTCTTCGCGTGCCCCGAGGTCGGCAGCTGCTGCGCCGCCCCGTGCGCCCCGTGCGACCACGCCGTCCACCGCGACGACTTCGCCGCCGCCCAGCGCTGGCACGACGACAACTGCGGCGGCGCCCGGTGCATCCAGGCCAAGTGCGCGCCGCCGGCGCACATGAGCGAGCCCCGCTGCCAGGATCACCGCTGCGTCGTCGTGACCGTCCACCCCTGACCGGCCGCCGCCGGGCGCCGCCCAGACCGCGCCGGACCGCTCGACATCGGCCAGGGGACGCCCGATGATGCGCCCCATGCTGCCCCGCGCGCGCCACCATGCCGTCCGGCTCGCCCTCGTCGCCACCGGCGGCCTCGCCGCCAGCGTCGCGGCCACCGCCTGCGACCTGCGGTCCCCGCCGGCCTCCGCCGGCCACGACAAGCCCGGCGCCACCGCCGCCACCGGCGCCGGAACCGCGTCCGGAACCGCCGCCGCGGCCGCCGACCAGCCGGCCACGCCGCCTGCCGCGCCGCCCACCGGCCAGCCCGCTGCGCCGCCCACCGGCCAGCCCGCCACGCCGCCCGCGGCGCCGCCCACCGGCCAGCCCGCCGCCGACCGCCCGCCCCCCGGACCGCCCGGCGAGCCCACCGCGCCCGACACCGTCGTCACCCACGACGACTTCGGTCCGCGCGGGGTGACCACCTTCGGCGCCCCCGTCGTCGCCGGCGGCATGGACCCCTCGCTCGCCATGCGCTTCGTGCGGCGCGCCCAGCCCCAGCTCGAGGCCTGCTACCTCACCGCGCTCAAGAGCAACCCCAAGCTCGCCGGCACCGTCGAGGTGACCTTCATCGTCAACCCCATCGGCCGCGTCACCCAGGCCGAAGGCACCGGCGTCGACGCCAGCGTCGCGACCTGCGTCAGCGACGTCGTGAAGAAGATCCAGTTCCCTTCACTCGAGGGCCAGATCGCCAAGGTCCTGGTGCCGATCACGTACAAGCCGCCCACGTAGCCACCCTTGACCGTGCCCCACCCCGGCCCCATAGTGCCGGTTCGGGCTCACCGGAGCCCGCTGATCTCTGACAAGGGGGCGTAACGGTTTCGACGGGGATGACCACGTTCGAGCTGCGCGCCGTGGCGCCCCTGGCCACGTAAAAAGGGGCAAACCATGCAACTGCGAACGATAACGCTGTTGCTCTCGCTGCCTGATTAAACACCAGGTAACGACGGTGACCTGAGCTTCCGTCTGTAGCCCAGGCTCACCGACACAATCAGACTGGACCTCCTGACCCGCTGGCGCATGGAGGTCGAGACATAGTCAGCTGCTCACACCGCGAGGCCGCCCTCCGCCGCTCGGTGTGAAAAGCCCAAACGGAGCGGCTACGCGCGAAGACGCTCGTCCCGAAGCATTCTCGGACCCGGGTTCGACTCCCGGCGCCTCCACTTACATTCCTGAACCAGCCCCTGTGCTACGGGCTGTGCCAAGCGCGACGACCTGACCACCTGACTTCGGGTTGATGCGCACCTTCGAGACCGCGGCGCAGAGCCGCGGCCAGTGGTCCGCGCGGTCGTAGACCGCGAACGCATCCCCGTTGGCTGTAGAGGTTGCGGATGGTGTGCGGGGCGAGCTTGGTCGCGGTCCGCAGCTTGTGGACCCAGTCGGTCGGGTGCTTGGGCCGCACGTTCGCGACCAGCATCGAGCCCAGGTGAGGCACGACGAACCGCAGCGAATGCAGTCAGTTCCATGACTCGTCGATCCTGCCCGAGACCTGGGGCCGGTGCGAAACAAGCGTTGTGAACGCCTCCCGCGAGATTTCTCCAGACAGTGTCTCGCGAATCTGGGATGGGCCTA
Source organism: Kofleriaceae bacterium (assembly GCA_020633495.1). Taxonomy (GTDB): domain Bacteria; phylum Myxococcota_A; class Polyangia; order Haliangiales; family Haliangiaceae; genus WYBA01. The sequence goes on from JACKDR010000011.1 coordinate 136,744, forward strand.
GCCGCGTGGCGATTGCGCTACCCTGCCCGCGCTACCTCGCCCATGTACTCCCTGGTCCAGATCGACAAGCACTCGTTCGACACCACAATCGAGCACTTCTCGTTCCCGCCCTTCCACCGGATCGAAGACATGGGTGAGCTGACGAAGTTGAGCTTCCTGCCGCGGCTCAGGTCCGCCACGTTTACCGGAACCGGCCTCGACGATCGCGGTCTCCTGGGCGTCTGCGGCGCATCCACGATCGAGAACCTCGACCTCCAGGACACGAAGGTCTCGAACGATGGCCTCGCGTGCCTCGCGCGCTTGCCCAATCTGCGACACCTGCGTCTCAAGGACAACCGTCAGCTGACGAACGCATGCATCCCGACCATTCTCCAACTCCGCGCGCTGGTCGATCTCCAGGTTCACGAGACCTCGATCGATCAGGCCGGCGTGAACCAGCTCGTCACGCTCTCGAACCTGCGAGACCTCTGCGTCTACGTCGAGGACGACAACTACTCATTCGAGGAATTGCTTCAGCTGTCGGCCCGGATGCCGCGCTGCACCATCCTTGCCAAAGGGCGAGGTGAATTCCTCGGCGGCGCGTTCGAAGGGACATGGACGCGATGACGACGAATGACGACCGTATCCTTCGACTCCCTCAGCTGATGAGCTCGAGCGACGCACTCGCGCGCTGGCCACGCTCGACGCCATTCTGGTGCGCGGAATGGGAGTCCGGCCGATCGACCTCGGCCTTCTCGTGGGTTTGCCTCCGACGCTTGTCGCTCATGCGCACGAACCCACGTTCAGCCCGGCCGACACGAGCTACGTTGGGTGGAGCGAGCGCGGCGGCATCTGGCGGCGCTGGAGTGTCGAGCTCCCGGGCGGGGACGATCCTGATGGGTCCGAAGGAAGCATCGCGGCGGTTCCGCTGATCGCTGATAGCTATGTGGTGTTCAGCGAGCGCGAGCCCGCGTGACGAGACAACGACGAGATCTGTCGAACATCAGATCCAGCTGGGCACGTCGATCTCGGACTCGTTGACGCCCAGCACATCGCGTTCGATGCGATGCAAGTTGGCGACGTACTTCGGCAAGTCAGGCGCACGCGCGTCGCCGCTGAAGTTGTCAACTGCGCTACGGAAGCGATCGGTGAGCACGTCGTGCGGAACGAGGCCGAGATCGACCATCGCGGCGATATCGGTCAGGTCGTTGTCGTTGAGCCGTTTGAGCTTGCTGACGACGACGTCGACGACGTCGAGAACGCCAGCTCGAAGTGCTTCAGCGAACCGCAGCGAGCGAGCAAGTGCCAACTGGGCGGCCAGGCCAGGAACGGAATCCCGTTACGGACGATCTCGATGTAGAGGCGGCGGCGCGCGCGCACCTCTGTGCCTGCGCCGGCGATCGCGAGGAGGCGTTGCTGCGTCTCAGCGGACAGTTCGATCGTCTCCAGCACGTCGCTGTCCTTCGTGCCGCGCACGTACGGCGTCTGGAGATCAGCGCCGTGGACCCGATGATGCGAAGCGGGATCTTGGACGTGCCGGGCCAGGTCCAGCGGTCATCGATCTCGTGGAGGAAGTCTTCAATCAGCGACACGGGCAGCCTTCAGCGCGGCGGCGAAGTCAGCGGGGTTGAGCCCGGTCACGATGCCCCAACGATGCGAGATCGGTGAAGCGGCGGCGCGCACTTCCTCCAACGTCTTCTTGGTGCGGATCGTCGCGTCGAGGATGTCCGTCGCGGTCGGTTTGCGCGATCGCGCCGGCACACTCTCGAGGAACGCTTCGAGCACCACCACCGCCCGGCGGTAGAGCTGTGCCCAGTGTCGGGGTAGCGAGGCGTCCAGCCCACCGCGAAGCGCTTCCAGCGTGTTCTCCACCAGCCAACCAACGCGATTGTCGAGCCCTACCTCCGCGAGTCGCGCACCGAGTTTGCGGAAGTTCACTTGATCGACGTTCCGGACGAGCACCGGCGCAATGGCGCTCACCAGACGTGGGGTACCGGCGACGAGCGCCTCGCGGACGACGTCGTTGACCTCATCCAGGCGCTCGCTCGGAAGGACGTCGTCGCGCTCCTGGAGGTGGAGAGCGCCGAGCCGAGCCAGCGCGTTCTGCAGCTCGGCGGACTCGTCACGCTCGGCCGACGGCACGAAGTACGAGAGGGGCACGTTGAAGAGCTTCAGGATCACCAGAAGCTGCTCGGCCGTGAACGAGCCGGCGCCGCGCTCGATCTCGCTCAGCCGGTTCTGCGAGAGATGCAGACGCTTCGACAGCTCCGCCTGGGTCCAGCGACGCGCCTTGCGGAGGTCACGGACCTTCGAGGCGATCGCCAGCCGGTCGGGCTGGAGAGGGTCGGCTTGGGCGGCGGCGGCCATATCGAGATTCCGATATAAATATCGATTCCCCGATATTGTGAGCCGCCCGCCCTGCCCTGTCAACGACGCGATCCTGCTGCCACGGCGCTGCCAGACCGCGGTCTCAGCGCCTGCGCCGGGGTCTCACGAGCGGGAGGCAAGTGCTCGATCATGCAGCGAACGACTCGTCATTGATGTGCCACCGCGGCGTTCGACTCCCGGCGCCTCCACTTACATTTCCAGCCGGCGGCTCGATCGGCCGATCGAGCCACGGCACCCGCGATGCGCACGATCGCGATCGGGGCCTCGGCGACGCACTTCGTCCAGCATGCCAAGGCGTGCTCAGTTTGCGTCGCACGGCTCCGCGCTGACGGCGTCCATCCACTCGACCGTGTGGCCGTCGAGCTCCTCTTGAATCGCGACATGGGTCATCGCGGTCGTCGCGGTAGCTCCGTGCCAGTGCTTGACGCCCGGCGGGATCGTGACGACGTCGCCCGCCTCGATCGTCTGCTTCGATTCGCCCCACTGCTGCACCCAGCCGGTCCCGCTGGTCACGATGAGCGTCTGCCCAAGGGGGTGCAGATGCCACACCGTTCGTGCGCCCGGTTCGAAGGTCACCGACGCCCCCGACGCCCGCGCCGGGTCGCCGTTCCTGAACTGGCGCTCCACATGAGCGACGCCCGTGAAGTGTTCGGAGGGTGCCGCGTGCGCGTCGAGGGCCAGATGACGGTCAACGGCGTCGACGAGGTGCTGGTCGCGGCACAGGAGGGCATCGGCTTCGTGCCGGAAGACCAGGCGGCGCCCTACACCGAGACCGGCGAGCTGGAGGTCGTCCTCGCCGACTGGTCGCAGCCGTTCACGGGCTTCCACCTCTACTACCCGAGCCGGAAGCAGTCATCGGCTGCCTTCTCGCTCATGGTCGACGCGTTGCGCTACCGCGCGCCCGCGCGTCGATGACGGAGGTCGACGACGCGCGTGGCCCGAGCCCGCCCGCCGTGCGGGTCGATCGCCGTCGACGGGCCCGTCACCCTGCTGGCCCGAGAACCGCGGGTCACACCGGTACGACAGGGCGCCGACTCGTTGCCAGGGGCACATCGAATCGATCTCGATCGGCGGGGCGCCGGGCGCTCAACGGCAACATGAACCCTGGCGGCTCACGATCCGGCCGCACTCGCTGCACTGCCAGCCCCGGCATGCGCATGCGTGGCCTTTCCACATGCCGCCCGTGGACGTGAAACCGTGCCTGAGCTGGTTGGTCGCGCGACCACAGCCACACGGCGCCGTGCGGGCGAAGTCGTGCCCGTCGGTCGCGTGGCGACGGCCGGAGCGCTCTCGCTCGGCCAGACGCTTCTCCAGCCAAGCCCTCACTTCGGAGGCCGGGGCTTCCCCTCCACGAGCGGCGATCTCGGCCGCCAGGCTCGCGGCGAACTCGTCGGTAGGTTGTTCACACCGCTCGTGCAGCCAGACCGTCAGGTCCACCAACGGGACGTCCGCCAGACTCATCGCGGCATCATACGCCCTCGGTCGAGGCATCGAGGTCGCTGCGACCGACCACCCCGGATGCCGCCCGAGGCGCAGGACGTGCCAGCGCCCACCCCGCGGCGCCGCGCCGCGGCGCGCGCGGGCGGGCACGCGCGCCGACGGGGGACCGGGCGCGCACGCCGATGGTGATCGTCAGAGCGTGACGAGCAGCTCGTCCAGCTGCGCGAAGGTCTCGCCCATGCCGTCGTAGGAGCCGAGGGCGGCGTCGAGGGCTTCCTTGGAGGCGTGGCGCTCGTGCATGACGAGCAAGGTCTTGCCGTCCTGCTCCTCGAGGGTCACCGTGGTGACGGCCCCGTCCTCGCCGCCTTCGTCGTTGGTCCAGACCAGGCGCGAGGGTGGCGTCACCTCGAGGTAGCGACCGAAGAACGCCATGGGCTCGGGGGCGCCGACGTCGAACTCGAGGCGGTACCCGCCCCCGACGCGCACGTCCATCTGGCAGGACAGCAGCTTGAGGCCGGCCGACGCGGGCAGCCACCACCGCTGGAACAGGTCGGCCTTGGTCCACGCCTCGAAGACGAGGCGCGCCGGGGCGTCGAAGGTCCGCGTGATGACCATCTCACGCTCGGACCTCCGTTCCACGGCCGTGGGGTGCTTCGTCGCGGTGGGCTCACTGTCACTTCTTGCGTCCATCGGTCATCTCCTTGCGTTTCAGCTCCTCGAGAACCTGGTCCAGCTGGTCGAAGCGGGCGGCCCAGAGCTGGCGGTACCGCTCGATCCACGCGGTCTCGTCCTCCAGGCGGCGCGGCCCCAGTGTGCAGGTCCGCACGCGCCCGACCTTCGCGGTGCGGACGAGGCCGGCGCGCTCGAGGACGCCGACGTGCTTCTTCATGCCCGTGAGGGTCATGTCGAACCGCTGGGCGAGCTCCGTGATCGACGCGTCGGCCCGTCCCAGCTGCTCGAGCACGCCGCGGCGGGTCGCGTCCGCGATCGCGGCGAACGAGGCGTCGAGGCTGGCTCCCTCAAACTGAACCATGTGGTTCAGTATATAGTCCAGGGCCGGCGACAGCGCAAGGGGCGCGATCGGCCGGCAGCAGATCGCCTCAGGGCGCGCGTCGGTAGTGCATCGCGACCGCGCCGTTGCGCAGCGGCGTCGCCGAGACCAGCTCGAGCCGGCGCGTGCGGGGCAGCCCGCGCTGGTACAGGGTCGGGCCGTGGCCGGCGATCCGGGGATGGACGAGGAACCGGTACTCGTCGATCAGCTCCAGCCGGTCGAGCTCGGTCGCGAGCTGGCCGCTGCCGAGGAGGACCCCGGCCGGGGTCGCGTCCTTGAGCGCCTGCACGCCGGTGCGCAGGTCGCCGGCGAGGTGGTGGCTGTGGGTCCACGGGAAGTCGGTGCGGGTCGACGACACGACGTACTTGGGCTTGGCCTCCAGCGTGTCCGCCCACGCGCGCATCGCCGGCGGCACGTCCACCTCGCCGCGGGCGACCGCCGGCCAGGAGCTCTCCATCATCTCGTAGGTGACGCGGCCCCACAGCATCGCGCCGGCGTCGGCCATGAGGCGGGTGAAGAAGGCGTGGGTCTCGTCGTCGGCGATGCCCTCCTGATGATCGACGCAGCCGTCCAGGGTGACGTTGATGCTGAAGGTCAGCAGGCCCATGCGCCGAGTCTACGCCGGACGCGAAGGCCAGCGGTCGTGAGACGCCGCGCCTCGGCGGCGTCGACACCGGCCCGAGGCAAGAGCCGGAACGCGTTCCTCGTCCTACCTTTCCGCGTCGTCGGGCGTACCCGCATCGCCGGTCCTGGCCCCGAGCTCCGGTTCCGGCGTGCATCGTGGCGCACCATCACTGCTCGTGTAGCAGATCACCATGGACTGGAAGCTCGGGACGACCTCGAGCGCGCCGCCCGTGACGATCTCCAGCGGCTGGCGAACGCCGCCGCGGCGGCCCAGGTTGCCCCAGCACCAGACGCCCCCGGCTTCGGTCTCGGCACATACCTGCATGAAGGTGGCAGCGATCCGGACGGCGCGAGGCATGCCCGCGACCACGACGGGGGTGGACACCGCCGCGGCCTCGCCGCCGGGGCGCGCCGTACCCGCGCTGTTGTCGCCCCAGCACCACACCTCTCCATCGACGGCGATCGCGCAGAACGCGTCGGTGGCGCCGGCCAGCGCCGATACCGGGGGCAGGCCGACCACGCGGGCCGGCTGGCCATAGTCCGAGGTGGGGGCAAGGTCAGCGTCGACGGTGCCTCGCCCCAGCGCCCCACCGCGATGGTCACCCCAGCACCACACCGCACCGTCGAGGTCCAGGGCGCACGCCTGCCGATGAAGCTGGGAGATCGCGACGTCGGCGACGCGCGGAAGGCCGGGCACCTCGGCAAGCACCTTCATCGCGGTGATGTCTTGCGCCGGGACCGCAAGCGCCCCGCTGCACGCCACCCGGCCTTCGTCGAAGAGTACGCAGAATGAGCCGGCGATCCCGTTCGCACCACTGGCGAGCACGGGAACATCGGCCGGGCGCTCTTTCGAGGCGGGGCGGTCGACGGAGCTCTCGCAGGCCGTGGCCAGCAAGCACATCCACACCAGCGGCGCGCGACGGATCACGGTGAGCCCCTCCGGGATCCGGCGCGGTCGCCTGGAATCGAGTCCGCGCCGAGCTCCGACACACACCGCTGGGCCCCGTCCCCATCGCCCGCAACGAAGCACACGGAACCCGGAAACGGCTGAGGGACGAACCGCCGCGCGCCAGTCGCGACCACACGCCTTGGGCCACGATCGTCGCCGCGGCCGAGGTCCCCCCAGCACCAGATGGCCCCCGCCGCCGAACGACCGCACATCTGGGCTTGCCCAGCCTGGATCCCGACCACAGCCGGGACACCATCCACTCTCCGCGGCGTCGGCACGTCCGCTGCAGAACCGCCAGGCCACGCGACACCATCGACATTGGAGCCCCAACACAGCACGCCGCCGTCGGCGGTGAGCGCACAGAACGCGTCGGTGGCTCCCTCGATCGCGATCACCTCTGGCACTCCCCTCACCCTGGCCGGTGGCAGGAACGCCGTCGGCGCCGCTTCCGAAGGGCCCACGCTGCCGCGGCCGAGGGCCCCACCCCGATTGTCCCCCCAGCACCAGGCCTCGCCGTCCAGGTCGAGCGCGCACGCCTGCCGCGCGAGCTGCGACAGGCTGACGGATCGGACCCGAGGCAGCCCGACGATCTCCGTGAGGGCGTGAGGTGCCTCGAGCTCTTGCGACGGGATCGCGAGCTGCCCCGAGCAGGCGACGCGTCCACGATCGAAGGTCAAGCACAGCGATCCGGTCCACGTGTTGATGCCACCCACGAGCCGCGGCACGGGCGCCGACCGCGCAGGGGCCGGGCTGCGCTGGCTCTCCCGCCCGCAGCCCGACAGGCAGACCACGAGCACGAACAAGGTGCGCCGCGGCGCCGACCGTCGCCTCTCGGATGGTGCGGGCCTACCCGTAGCGCTTGCCACTATCGCTCGCCTTGCCCGGCTGGAGGGGGGCTCCGCCTGCCGGGGGCGGCGCCGCGCGACGCGACGGGCGAGGCGAGCGCGGTCGCGGCGAGCCGCCCGATCACGTCCTGCATGCCGTACTCGGTCCGCGGCGAGCCGCGGGTGACGTGACCCGCGATCGTGACCCGGGTCCCCGGGGTGACCACGAGCTCTCCGATCGTCGACCTCTCCGAGTCCGCGTCGTGGAGCCCGAGCTCGCGCAGCAGCGCGTTGCGCGTCGGGAAGTCCCAGGCCGACAGGTTCGCGACCGGGACGTCGAGGTCGACCCCGTCGGCCTCCACCAGCCACCGCCCGAGGTCACCGCAGTCGAGCACGAACGGCACGCTGTGCTGGACGGCGTGCACGGCGCCGACGATGCGATGATCGCCTCGCGCGATCACCTGGAGTCGAAATACGACGCAGGTGACCTCCGCGATCGGCGACCGCAGCACCTCGTCCGAGCGCTCCACCACACCGGTCACGGACGCGAGCGCGCCGTCGTCGGTGTCCGGCGTCAGGGCGCTGGCGGTGCGCAGCGTGTCGCGGGCGCGACGCCGCGACACGTTCGCCTTCCGGTGAATCACGGTCGACACCGCGATCGAGGTGACGACGACGAGGGCGACCACCGCTGCGAACTCCACCGGACCGCCAGTGTACGCCGCCGGCGCGCCCGCCGGACGCCCCCATCCCGCGGCAAATCGCGATCAGGCGTGCCGGCCGCGCGCGTCCGCCCTAGAAGGTCGCGGCGTCGATGACGTACCGGTAGCGGGCCTGCTTGTTCTTGACCTTGACCCAGGCGTCGCTGATCTCGGACGCCTGGATGAGCTGGGTCGTCGGCCGGACGCTGGCGTCGGCGCAGTAGTGCATGACTTCCTGGGTCTCGGGGATGCCGCCGATGAGGGCGACGTTGAAGTTGACGCGGCTGAGCGACAGGCCGATGGTGCTGACGTTCAGCGAGAACGCCTCGGCCATGCCGACCTGGGTGTAGAAGCCGTGCGGCTTGACGACCGAGGCGTAGGCGGCGACGTCGTACTGGACCGGGATCGTGTTGATCAGGTAGTCGAGCCGGCCCTTGTGGGCGCGCAGCTTCTGGAGGTCGTCGACCACGATGACCTCCTTGGCGCCGAAGGCCAGGATGTCCTTCACCTTGTCCGGCGACGTGGTGAAGGCGTAGACCTCGGCGCCCTTGGAGGCCGCGAGCTTGACGGCCAGGTGGCCGAGGCCGCCGATGCCGGCGACGCCGACCTTGTCGCCGATCTCGAGGTTGGCCTGCATGATCGGCGAGTAGGTGGTGATGCCGGCGCACAGCAACGGCGCGGCCTCCTCGAGCGGGATGGTCTCGGGGATGTGGACGGCGAAGTGGTCGCGGACGACGATGTTGTTGGCGTAGCCGCCCTGGGTGATGCCGGTGGGCGCGCGCGGGTCGGGGTAGCCGTACGTGAACAGGGTCTCGCCGCGCTCGCAGTAGTGCTCCTCGCCGTGGGTGCAGCGCTCGCACTCGAGGCAGCTGCCGACCATGCAGCCGACGCCGGCGCGGTCGCCGACCTTGAACCTGGTGACCTTGCTGCCGACGGCGGCGACGATGCCGACCATCTCGTGCCCGGGGATCTGCGGGTACTGCTGCGGCCCCCAGTCGCCCTCCAGCTGGTGGATGTCCGAGTGGCAGATGCTCGCGTACTTGATGTCGATGAGGATGTCGTTGTCGCCGACCGCGCGGCGCTCGAACTCCCACGGCTTCAGCACGCCCGACGCGTCGAAGGCGGCGTAGCCGCGTGACTTGATCGGCGTCCCGGCTCGCGGCGCCGGCGCGGCCGCCACCGCGCCACCACAGCTGGTGAGCGCCAGCGCGGCGCTCGCCGCGGCGGACATCTGGAGGAACTCCCGGCGGGTCGGTGGTTGCTTGGTCGTCATGATGGCTCTCCTCGTGAAGCAGGCAGTTGCGAGACCGAGGCGCGGAGCGTGGCGCTCACGCGGTGGTCGGCCGGGGCGCGACGCGCATGGTCGCGGCGCGGGCGCGGGCCCCCACCATCGACGCCAGGTACGGGCTCGACCGGTACTTGTCGCGATAGGCGGCGTCGATGCGGGCCTGCAGGCCGTCGTCGTGCACGGGATCGAAGCCGACGTCGACGGTCGTGCCGGCCGCGGTGATGCGGCCGGCGTGCTGTCGCAGCGCGGCCTGGTACCAGCGCGACTCGACGCCGTTGTAGGCGCGCACGAACAGGTCGTCGTCGACCACGACGCTCCAGATCCACGTCGGCGTCCCGTGCGTGACGCCGTCGTCCCGGAGCGGGGCGATGTGGAGATCGTCGGTCGCGGCGATCTTCTGCAGTTCCTCTTTTGGCCACGGGGTCGTCATGGGAGCTCCTTCGCCTTCATGGGGTCCGCCGGTCGTCGGCTACGGCTGCAGCAGCGCCTTGATCGCGCGGCGCTCGTCCATCGCGCGGTAGCCCTCGGCCACCTGCGCGAGCGGCAGGCGGAGGTCGAACACCTTGCCGGGGTCGACGGTCCGGTTCCACACCAGGTCGACGAGGTGCGGCAGGAAGCGGCGCACCGGCGCCGGCCCGCCGTGCAGGTGCACGTGCGCGAAGAACAGCTGCTGGCCATCCAGGCTGACCCCGTGCGGCACGCCGACGTAGCTGACGTAGCCACCGGGCCGCGCGACGCCGATCGCCTGCTGCATCGACTCCTGCGTGCCGACGCACTCGAGCACCGCGTCGGCGCCGATGCCCCGGGTCAGCTCCTTGATCCGCGCGATGCCCTCGGCGCCGCGCTCGGCCACGATGTCGGTCGCGCCGTACTCGCGCGCGAGCTGCTGCCGGGCCTCGTGCCGGCTCATCACGATGATGCGCTCGGCGCCCAGCTGCTTCGCCGACAGCGTCGCCATGAGCCCGACCGCGCCGTCTCCGACGACGGCGACGGTCGCGCCCGGCTTCACGTTGGCGGCGTCGGCGGCGAACCAGCCGGTGCCGAACACGTCCGAGGTGGCCAGCAGGCCCGGCACGAGGTCGTCCGCGGGGACGTCCGGGGTCGCGACCAGCGTGCCGTCGGCGAGCGGCACCCGCAGCTTCGGGGCCTGCGCACCGGTCACGTACTCGCGGTGCTCGCAGGAGGTCTGGTAGCCGGCGTGGCAGTGCGGGCAGGTGTTGTCGGAGGCGAAGAACGAGCCGATCACGAACTGGCCCGGCTTGACCGAGGTGACGTCGCGACCGACGTCCTCGACGATGCCGCAGTACTCGTGGCCCATCGGCATCGGGCCGGGCATCGCCTGGATGCCGCGGTAGGGCCAGAGGTCCGAGCCGCAGACGCAGGTGGCCGCGAGGCGGATGACGGCGTCGGTCGGGGCGAGGATCTTCGGATCCGGCAGCTCCTCGAAACGGACGTCGCCGGCCTTGTGGAGAACAGTGGCGCGCATGGCAGCTCCTTCTTCCTTCGTGGGGGTCTGTGCACTCACCATGGGCCTCACGAGCCCGTTCGAGAACCGGCCGGATCCGAGATGGGGCGTTAAGAGTGGCTTCATAATGGGCGGGTCATGCAGACCGTGCCCCTGCCCCAGCTCCACGTGTTCCTGGCCGTCGCCCGCAACCGCAGCTTCAGCGGCGCCGCCCGCGAGCTGGGGGTGTCGACGTCGGCGGTGAGCCAGTCGGTGAAGCAGCTGGAGGATCAGCTCCGGGTCGTGCTGCTGACGCGGACCACGCGCAGCGTGCTGCCGACCGAGGCGGGCCGGCGGCTGGTCGAGAACGCCGGCCCGGCGATGAAGCAGACGATCGCCGCGCTGGCCGAGGCCTCGGCCCAGCCCGGCGAGGTCGTGGGCGGCGTGAAGCTCTCGGTGAGCCGGATGTCGGTGCCGTTCGTGAGCCCGGTGCTCCCGGTGTTCCGCGAGCGCCACCCGCGCATCGAGCTCGAGATCGACGTCCAGGAGCGCCTCGTCGACATCGTCGCCGAGGGCTACGACGGCGCGATCCGGCTCAGCGAGGCCGTCGAGCGCGACATGGTGCAGCTGCGGCTCACGGACGCGTTCCGGTTCGTCGTCGTGGGCACGCCGGCGTACCTGGCGCGCGCGGGCACGCCCCGCAAGCCCGAGGATCTGCTGAAGCACGAGTGCATCACGTTCCGCTCGCAGACCAACGCGGCGCTGTACGCCTGGGAGTTCGAGCGCGGCAAGCGGACCTGGCGGGTGCCGGTCCGCGGCGGCATCGTCGCCAACGAGCCCCAGCTGTGCGTCACGCTGGCCGAACAGGGCCTCGGCCTGGCGTACACGTTCGAGCCGTCGGTCGCGGCGCAGCTGCGGGCCGGCGAGCTGGAGACCGTCCTGGCCCCCTACGCGCCGGAGGTTCCCGGCTTCTTCCTGTGCTACCCGAGCGCCGCGCAGAGCTCGCCGGCGTTCCGGCTGTTCCTCGGCGTGGTGCGCGAGGTGCTGGGGCGGCGCGGCAAGTAGTCCGCCCGCCGGCGCGGCGCGGGATTGTCCAGCGGCGCTTCACGCCCCGTCCACCAGACAGCATCTAGTGAGGGCGCCGGTGGAGCGCTACCCATGGTGGCAGGAGAACCACCATGACAACCACCAAGACCTCGAATGGCGCCCGGGCCGCGATCGGCGACATCGCGCCGAAGCTGGCGGAGATCACCGACGACGTCCTGTTCGGCGACGTCTGGGAGCGTCCCGAGCTATCGAAGCGCGACCGCAGCCTGGTCACGTGCGCCGCGCTCGTCGCCACCGGCAAGACCGAGCAGATGACCTTCCACCTCCCCCGCGCCATCGAGAACGGCGTGACGCGCGCCGAGCTGATCGAGATGATCACGCACCTGGCGTTCTACGTCGGCTGGCCCAGCGCCATGTCGGCGGTCGGGAAGGCGAAGGAGCTGCTGCCGGAGCCGGGGAAGGAGCCAGGACGATGACGGCCGGACGGCTCGGCCTCGCGCTGCTGGTCGCGGCCATCCCCGCGTGCGGCGCCGCGTCGCCCGCGCCCGCGCGGGAGCCCGGCGAGCCCGGCGGGCTCACCGTGAACGCGACCGAGACGCTGATCGCGAACCAGGCGTTCCCCGGCAACTTCACCGGCGAGGCCACCGTGACGCCGTTCCTCGCCCCCACCCCCGCGCTGGCGGTGAGCGGCGCCTCGGTGAGCTTCGAGCCGGGCGCGCGCACCGTCTGGCACTCGCACCCGGCGGGCCAGACCCTCTACGTCACCGCCGGCACCGGCTGGGTCCAGCAGTGGGGCGGCGCGAAGCGCGAGGTGAAGGCGGGCGACGTCATCTGGACGCCGCCCGGCGTCAAGCACTGGCACGGCGCGACCGACGCGACCGCCATGACCCACATCGCCATCCAGGGCCTCGTCGACGGCAAGAACGTCGCCTGGGCCGAGCCCGTCAGCGACGCGGACTACCGACAGCCGTAGCGGACCGCGCACGCGCACCATCACCAGGAGCCGGCGACTCGCCGGCGCATCGGAGGAGATCATGTCCATCCAGAGAGCAGGCACGCTTCCATCGCAGCAAGGCCCGGCCGACTTCTTCACCGGCACCGTACGGATCGATCCGCTGTTCCAGGCCCAGGCGCCCGGCCGCGTCGGCGCCGCCTACGTCACCTTCGAGCCGTGCTCGCGCAGCGACTGGCACACCCACCCGCTCGGCCAGACGCTGATCGTCACCGCCGGCTGCGGGCTGCACCAGCGCTGGGGCGGACCGATCGAGGAGATCCGCCCCGGCGACGTGGTCACCGTCGGCCCCGACGAGAAGCACTGGCACGGCGCGGCGCCGACCACCGCGATGACCCACATCGCGATCCAGGAGGCCCTCGACGGCAAGGCCGTCGAGTGGATGGAGAAGGTCACCGACGAGCAGTACGGCGCGGCGCGGTCGAGGACCTAGGCCGGCAGGAGTCGGGCCGGCAACGCTGTCGTCGCATGTGCACGCGCGTTGAACCGCGACGCCATGATCACCGGCTCTCGGCCAAGAACAAGCCAGCCCCTCGCTCAAGGTCGCCGAGCCGCACCCTGATCCTCAGCACTCGCGACTTCGCCTTGTCCCCGATCTCGCCTGCGTTGTAAGACGGACGTATGCTGTGGCTAGGCCACTTCTCTCTCTTCCTCGTCGGCGTCACCGCCCTCTTCAGCTCCGCGGCTGCTAAGGCCTTCGCGCTCGCCCCCGATGGCAGCGCGCAAGGTCACGTCGGGGTCTTCGAGCTAGTCCCCGCCACGCTCGTCGGTCCGCCGAGCAGCGCAACAAGCGCTACGGCTTTGCGGCACAGTGCGTGCCTGACCTGTGCGCCGCAGATCCACCATGGACCTTCTCGCGTTCAGGTGTCATGAGGCCCGGCCGACTCGGCCGTCCCCCGCCGAGGACGAAGAACGTAACCCTCACCGGCCATCAATACTGGTCGGGTACTGGTGTCAGGCTCGGAGGTGAATCGTGCCAGGAGTAGCTGAGGCCAACGTAGTCGACGTCGTCGGACGGGACGGGTCGGGCCGGTACCTCGTGATCATGGTCGAGTCGCGCGCGTGGGGTACCGACGCGGCTCACGCCTCGCAGCTAAAGGACAAGATCAACGCGTATGCGGAGTTCATCACGAATGGGGACTTAGCCCGACAGTTCCCCGAAACGGCAGGCCAACGAGTGTATATCCAGCTCAACTGCTGCGAGCCCCCGAGCGGGGAGTTCGCGGCGATCCTCGAACACGCTGCGAGGCAACTCCAGCGGATAGACATCGGTCTTCGCGTGATGGTCACGCCGACGCGCCTCACACGCTGATGGCACGCTAGCTCGTTGCATGAGGCGGCAGCCGGCGCCGCAGCGACGCCGCGAACCTTCTGAAGTCCGCCGCGGCGAGGTCGGTCCGCGCTCCGATGCTCTCGAGCGCCTCGTCAAGCAGCGCACGCGCCTGCCGAGCGTCCCCCGCGACCAACGCTGCAGCGGGCCGTCGGTAGGCCAGCTGGTGCTCAAATCCGAAGCGGTCTTCGAGTCGCCGTCGCAGTTCGACGAGATCGACGACCGAGCGCATGAAGGCGACTCCGTGCGTGGCGATCGCATTGGCCATATCGCCTGCTACCGCCTCCGACCGCCCTGGCGCGAACACCCACGCCATGTATCTCTTCTCAGGCATCAAGTATCCGAGCGGGCTACTGATCGTCGGTGGCTGGTAGGCATGATACTTTTCGCCACGGCACTCGGCCACGAGCCGCTCCACGTCCTGGAATCGCACGCCGACGACAGGATTGATCTCCACTTCGCCCGGGCCACGGCGTTGCGTCGCTCGATTGAGACCTAGCCACCCGAGCACGCCGGGTGCAAGATCGAGCGTAAACACGTCGCCTGCACGCTTCCTGAAACCGATCTTGGCCAGAAGCGGCAGCGCGTGTTCGACGTTGTTGGTCTTAGTCATGGTGGTCATGGTAGCGGCCACGGGTAGTGAACCGTCCAAACTGGCGTCGGCCCAATGGGAACGCCTGGGGTCAATCCGGCAGCGGCTGCGTTTGCACCACGCGGAATGCCACCCTGCGTCCAGATCTGCGGGATGGCAGCTGCCTGGTTCTTCGTCCACGTCGCCGAGGGACCAGTCTTGACCTCAAGGAATGCTTCCTGCTTGGTCGGCAATTCGACGTACAGATCGAGTCGCGTACGCACGCCGCCGGCCTCGATCATGACTTCGCGACCAAGCACGTGCCCGCCTGCGGCTTCGAGGTCCGCAACTGCGCGTTCGACACCGGCGGTTCCCTGCAGTCCAGGTCCAAGCCCTCCCTTCGCCGCCGCACCGCTGGCAACCGCCGCCTCGGTCAGCGTAGATTCGGCAACGAGGCCACCTCCATAGGCAGCGCCCGACTCGACGGCGGCGCCGGCGGCCGCGCCCTCCGCCGCTTCGATGGCTTCGAATTCAGGGGCGATGAAGATCGTCGCCACGGCAGCGACCGCGTAGAAAACCTCCTCGCGCGACGGGTTGGGCTTGGCGCAGTCGTAGCTGCACGGACCAACGTTCGCGTACTCGGTTTCGATCGCGCCCTCCATGAACTGATCGCTGATGCGCTGCAGACCGGCTGTGGCTGCTCCGACACCGTCAGCCAGAGCGTGATACCCGTCGGACAGTGCTGAAGTCGCTACGTCCCAAGCACGGGCGAAGAAGGCGCCGATAGCATCGAGGACGCTGCGACCGTCGGGATCGATGTAGCGCAACGGGTTATTTAGGTTGAACGTGTACAGGCCCATGCGACGCGGGTCGGTGCCTGCGGCATCGGGCGCGATGCGATAGAGCGGATCCGCTCGGTTCCAGAGCAGCGTCTGGGGATCGTACAGCCGCTCGCCGTAGTCGTACCAGCCGCTCAGGTCGTCCTTGACGCGGTCCTGGAAGCGGTGGCGGACCTGCCAGGCGTTCCGTTGCTGCTCGAGGATCTCGCCGAACGCACCGTACGAGAACCCAGCCGTCGGAACACCGGTACTGTCCAGCACGAGCATCGTGTTGCCCGTGAGCGTTTGGGCGATGTACTCGATCTGCCCGTTGTGACGCCGGGCCACTGCCGCACCGAGCCGAATCGTGGCGTCGGTGGTGGTCACGTTGCCTTGCTTGGTGACCTCCACATCGCCGACCCACCGTCGTGTCTCTGCGAGCGCGCCAAAGTGATATCGCCCCGCGAGAACGCGTCGCCCGCCTGGTCCGTAGCAGTAGATCTCGCGATCGTTCCCCCGGACCACGACACGCAACCGCCCTTCGCCGTCATACCGATAGGTCGTCTCCGGCCCGGACTGCACGACCTCGGAGGTCGTGTTCCCAGCGTCGTCATGTGATAGTTGGACGTTCGCAGCACCCGTCTGCTGGCCAACAAGGGCGCGCACGCGTTCGATGTCGGCGTCCTCGTAGTCGTAGAAGACGTCACGCCCTTGGATGTCCGCAGTAGCGGGGACGGTGAGCTTCGCGCCGAGAAGCCGCCCTGCGGGCGTGTAGACGTTCGTGGCCAGATACCCACGGTTATCGCGCGCACCGAGGATCTGACTCTGCCGGTCGTAGGTGTAGTCGAAGGAACGTCCCGACGAGACGATCACCTCGTTGACATGCCGGACGTCACCCGAGTCGTAGTACGTCGTCGTTTGGGAGCCGACGATTCCGGGGAACCCCCAGCTGCTCACACGGCCGCGAACCTCTTGGTGTGTGGGGCGACCGAGAGCATCGTACGTCCACGTGATGCTTCCCACCGGAAAGCTCGGGCTCAGCGTACGTCCCACCACGAGGCCGGCCGAGTTGCGGCGCTCCGCAGCGACCACCGCCTGAGGAGTTCGAACCTCCGCGGGTAGGCCGCGCCGATCGTAGCTGTAGATTGCCTGCGTGCCGTCGGCGTGCGTGAGAACGGCAGGCGCGCCGAGAGCATTGTAAGTAGCAGCCTCAGTCCGCGCGTCCTGGGGAGCCCAGCCCAGCAAGAAGCGCTGCGATGATGACTGGATGTGACCACCCGCGTCGTAGTTGAACGCCAGCGACCAGGCGGGCGACGTGATCAGGCTCGCGTTTCCCAGCGCACTCGCGCTGCCGTCGTAGCCGTAGCGAATCGTCCCGAGCCCTACCGCAAGCTGATCGTCGATCGAGAGCTCACCCGGCCCAGGGGTATGTGTCGCGATGCGCCCGATCGGGTCGTACGTCGTGCGACTCGTGTACCGGGTGTCCTGGGGATCACCGTGAGGGACGGTGAGGGACGTGCTACGTCCCTGCAGATCGTACTCGAGGCTCCAGCGCCGCGTGCCACGCGCGATGGCAACCCGATCTCCTGCGAGATCGTACTCGAGAGCCGTAACCAGGCCGTCAGCGTCAACGATCCGCACCAGGTTGTCGTTTTGATCGTAGGCGTATTCGGTGATCGCTGGGTCCCCGGACGACGTCGCCTCCTCGACGCGCGTGACATGGCCATACACGTCACGACCGATGCGTTTGTGGGGCGACGGACCGGCGTCTTGCACCTCGAGCCACTGCTCCGTCCAGAGTCCGTCGTAGGAAGTCCGCTGCTTGCCACCGAGGCCGCTCGAATGCCAAGCGGCGACAGGGCGCCCTAGGCCGTCGTAACGCTGATACGTGGTCACTCGGGCGCCGTCCACGCGGGATGAATCCGGCGTCTCGACGCTGGTCACGAGCCCGCTGCCGTCCCGGCGATACACGGTCTGAGCATCCGGCACGTTGGCGTCGAAAGTATGCGCGGTCTCGCGCACGAGGCGCCCGAGTCCATCGCGCACGGCGTCAACGCGCGTCCAGTTACCGACGTCCGCGGCATCGATCCGGTGCTCCACGATCGTGGTATTCGTCGCCGGAAACACTCCATTCCAGTCGTTGTACGTCCACCGCTGAACTTCGCGCTGGTCGTACGCCGCATCGCCGCTATCGAACGACTCGGACCGGGACACGATTCGCCCCAGACCGTCGTAGCGGAGCATCGTGGTCCTCCACTGACGGAACGCGCCAGTGCACGGCGTCCAGAAGCCAGTGCACTTATACTGAGGTCCCTTGCTCGACAGTGGACGCCCGGTCCCTGGATCGAGCGTCATCTCGGTGACATGACCGACCTCGTTGGTGCGTGTACGGGCGTAAACTAGGTTCTGGTCATAGGTGAGCGTCGCAACATGACCGGCTCCTGCGGCGACCGACTCTGGCAACTCGGTCGTGAGCAGTAGCCCTGTTGCGAGGTCGTGCGTGTAGCGGGTCGCCGCGACACGCTGGGCGTCCACGCGAACGCGCACCTCGTCGAGCCAGCGCAGCTCCGGTTCGTACACGAAGTCGCTGTGACCGATCAGTGCTTCGCCGGAGACGAGATGGACCGTACGTTCGACAGATCCCGGCTGGACCCTATACGCGCCCCCCGTGGCCAAGGCCCGAAACTCCGTGATGGTAGTTACCGTCCCGACTTCGTGGCTCAGATCGGTGGTCGTGCCCGTACGCTCCGCGTGCGCCGCAAAGAGCAACGGCGGACCACTCGCGGGCACAGCGCGCCACTCCACCTCCGTCCGGAGCAGGGCACCATGAGCACGACAGGAGGCCAGATCCTCGGAAGTCCCGCACGTACGCTGCTCGTGAGCGCCTACAACGAAGAACGGGACCGTGTGCAGCTCAAGGCGCTGCCATTCCTGGAGGTTGATACGGCGAGGGGGGGTTCCCGGCACGGTACCGTCGCTGAGCACAGTCTCGACAAGCAGCCCTCCATGGAAGACCGTGTAGTCGAACGTCATCGTCAGCTGGGCACCCGTCGGTGTGTCGGTCCTGACTTCGCCGAAGCCGTGAAATCCGTATCGGCTGTCGTCGTCCCTTGTCCAAGCCGGCTCGGCGTAGTGATAGCGGGTGACCATTGCGGGTGTGCCGTCCCCCGCCGACGACTCGACCGAGCTCACCACCCATCGCTGGGCTGGCAGATGCCAGTCCGGCACGACCCAGTCGTCGCGTACTGACGCGTAGTCGACGTAGGTGCGACCACCGAGCCCGTTGTCGACCCAGTGCAGCAGGCCTCGCGGCTCGTGCGTATCCACCACGACAGACCAGGTACCCGGCCCAGGCTCCGGAGAAGTCGGCGCGTCTACGCCATCGACCCGACCGTCGCCGTCGCTATCAAGGAAACGACTGTGACGCAGCACAGGGTCGAGGGTCCCGTCACCGTCAAGATCTCGCAGGAGGGAAAGTGCGTAGTCGTATGGGCGCAGCGCACCCGCCGGCGCAAGTCGCAACTGGTCCGCGGCGTGCGCAAAGGCTGGGTCGAGTGGACGAGGCGGCAGGAACCATCCGCCAGCGTTCAACCTGACAGTTCCATGCTGCACCATGTCCACTCGCCCATCTCGATCGACGTCGAGAAACTGCGCCGTCGAGGTCTCGAGGCCGGCAAACGGGGCCACCACCAGGAATCTGCGATCGCGGCCACGAAGATTCGCGATCGCCCCACTAGCGATCGACTGTGGCGCGTTCGCACTCATCGCGCAGTCCTCACTCTCTGGAATGCACGTCAAGACGCCGGTGCCGTTGCCGAGCCAGGCGCTGGTGGAGACGTTCCAGTCTTGGTAGTCCTCGATGTCGTAGTCGTCCGACGTCATCCACACGAAGTCGGGGACCCCGTCCCCGTTGAGGTCTTCCAGCCCGTTCGCGGTCGACTCACGAATGACAAGAGTCCCGAGCTCGGGGTCGCCCCCGTGGAGCATGACACCGTTGGCGTGCGCACCGGCAGGCGCGTGGACGACGTACGGGATACCAGTCGAGCGCCCCTCGAACATGCCATCCGGCCGCCCTCGCATCACCTCCCAAACCTGCGAACGAGCCACCGTTCCATCGAGCTCCTCTGGCGTCTTGTAGCTCGACACCAAATCCTCAAGTCCGTCACCGTCGATATCGACAACGGCGAACGGATCGGCGTCGATCCACGCGGCCCCCCCCTCCGAGACCGAGAGGCCCGAATACGGTGTGTCGCCTGCCTGATCTCGGCCGACCTTCGTCCGCGCGCTCGTCGCCGCGGCCACGAGAGGAAGCGGCATGCCCCATCGCATCGGCACCTCGGAGAACCGCCCCCCTCCTTCGTTGCGATAGATGAGCCACTGATACCAACTGCCAACGCGCCGCGGGACGGTCGCTTCGCACTCGAACGACGCCTCACCATCGTGCTGGGCGCGCGCAGTCGCCAGGAGCCCGTCAACCTCCTTGGTGAAGGACGCGTTCGAGACGCGTTCGAGGTCGTAGGCCAGTAGCCCCTCATCGGCGAACCCAGGATGTTCGCCGTCGACCGACAATGGATTGAGGTCGACACCGGCGACCATGTCGACCAGCCCGTCGTGGTCGACGTCCATGAACCTCCAGTTGACGACACTTCCGGATCGGTAGTTGGAGTCGCCGCGCGTGCAGGCTGCGTCAGGATCCGGGAGCCCCGGGGACTTGATCAGCGTGTACTGCACGTTCAGGCCGCATCGCTGGGTGAGGAGAGAGCCCCCATCGGTGCCTGCGAGGGCCCAGTTGGGCGGTGTCGTGCCATACGGCAAGCTCGGGCGGTCGACCCAGCGCCGCTGTTCTTCAAAACCCGTACCCGTGTTCCGCTGCCAGTAGAAGTGGCAGTCGCCCTCCTGCGGAGACACCACCCGATCAGGCAGACCATCACCGTCCATGTCCACCAACATGTGGTCGATGAAGATGCTGGCGTGGGTGTCTAGCTCGCCGTCCTCCCGACTGGTCCCGACCTGCCACTCCTCGTGGTAAGAACCGCGATGTTCGAGTGGGTAGTAGTTGAACGTGATCGGCGCTGCGTCAAGGCTCGTCCCATCTGGTGACCAACCGGTGCTCTTAATCGCCGTGAGCTCGCGACGGGGAGCAACGTCCAGGTCGCAGCGCTCCGCGTCGTCGCGGTAAACGAGATTGTACTCGTGCACGATGCCACCGGGAACAGAGCGACCAGCGACAGAGGTAGTGACCGATCGTAGACGGAAGTAGCCCTCGATGATCGGTGTGCCTGTACGAACGGTCAACTGGCTACCGACTGGCAACTGACCACCGACGCAGGTGCGCGGCGTGTCGTACTTGAACTGAACGTGAGCGAACGCAGGCAGCCCGGCGGATGGATTCGACGTGTAGTCGATGGCCGCGAGGAAGTACGCCTTGGCGAACAACTTCGGCGCAATCTGGATGTCGAGCCAGTACCACCGGTAGTCGATGACGTTGCCCGCGGCGTCCTCGACCTGCGCCAGGTTTGCAAGCACGCCCGAGGGAGCGTCGGAAGACCTACGACCGAAGCGGAAGATGCTCCCATCGGGTGACCGCGCCAGCCACTCGAAGGGCTGCCCGGTCGCCTGATGCTCGTACCGTGTCCCTGTCGCGTCTCCGCGCGCCCGGAACACGCCATCTGCGCCGTCGCCGCTCTCGTCAGTGCGAAGAAGGCGTTCACCGCCCGCGAGTCCGCTCGTCCACGAGTCACCGGCGACGAGAACTCCGTTCCGCGTGTCGAGTGCGATCGTCGGGACATCCATCACCCACCCCGCCGCGACGCCACCATAGATGGGGGCGTCGGACCTGTAGCTTAGGCCGACGCGGGGCTCCATGCCGTTGCGCCCAGGAGGCACCTCGAACCGCGTCGAGTATGTGTAGGTACCACTCTGGACTGACACGCCGGTCGCCTCTCCTGTCCCGGGCGTGTTTGCAACGCTGGAGAGAACGCTGCCGTTGTAGGCCGACTGCGGAGCGGCACTGGCACGAGGCGAGTTCAGAAGTGCACACACAGCCGCGCACGCCAGAAGGGATCTAGTGAACCGAGAGCGAATCAAAGACTGCAATTGTGATCTCCTCGCAACGCACACCAACCCGAGCCGCACTGCGCGCTCAGCGCTCGACTACCAGCACGAGACGTACGGCCGCAAGGACGAAAGGATGGTTGCCGTGCATTGCCAACCTTGCGCAGGGCCGCGCTCGAGTGCGGACGCGGTCGGCAAGTCATGAGACGCGTATCGACGGGGCTGAGCCACGGTTGCGCGCTTCGTCGCGTCTGTTGACAACCGGCGGCAGGAAGCGCCCCCGGTGGGCGCTCGCTTGACGCCAGCCGCGCGCCGCAGCGCGAGCCTCGGACGCGCCGGGGGCGCACCGTCCACCACCTAGAACCGTGCGTGGCAATGGCCGCGCACGGCGGCCGTCACTCGCCGACGCGAGCTACTCGGGCTCGGCCTCGAGGGTGATCAGGCATGGCTGGTCGGCGGTCATGTTGCAGCGGTGCTCGAGGATCACCTCCCAGGTCGAGGCGCCGGCCTCGAACGCGGCGAGCTCCCAGTCGGCGACGGGGAGGTCGGCGAGGAGGAACCGTCCCCGTGGGTCGGTGGTGACCGACGCGGCGACGTCGTCGCACTGGTGCGAGAGGATGTCGACGGCGCGGCACGCGACCAGCTGCGCGCCGGCCGCGGGTCGGCCGCTCCGACCGATCAGGGTGCCCTCGATGCGGCCGCGCGCGATCGGAGCGACCGGCGGCAGCGCGGGGCCGGCGCCGACGACCGCGACGCTGGCGATGCCGGTGCGGAACGCGGGATCGCTGCCGCGCGGGTAGAAGGTCGGCGCGCCGGCGGCGTCGCGCACCAGGAGCCCGCGTGTCGTGGCGATCCACACCCGCCCCGCGTCGTCCATCGCGGCGGTGTCGCAGTCTCCGACCGGGACCTCGGGCGCCGCGAGCGCGAGCACGGCGGCGGTCGCCGGGTCGTAGATCGTGGTCTCGCCGTCGCGGCCGACGAACGCGATGCGACCGCCGCCGCCGGTGGCGACGCAGCGCACGTGGTGGGCGACGACGTCGGGGATCAGCGTCGGCCGCGCGCTGGAGACCTCGACGAGACCGGTGAAGGCGGCCCCCGCCGCGATCTGCTCGGCGCGGGTGTGCGCGTCGGGGGCGGCGTCAGGATCGCGCGCCATCGCGAGGTCTCGCTTGCCGCCGCGCACCATCGCGAACACGGCGCCGGTGCGAGTCGCGATCAGCTCGTCGACCATGGTCTCGTGCGGCAGGCCGACGAGCTGCACCTCCGTCCACGCGTCGGCGGCGCGGTGCCACACCGCGCTGAAGGTCGCGGCCCACAGGCCGCCGCGCGCGTCCACGGTCCCCGTCGTGGCGTCGATCGCCGGGCCCTCGACGGGGCTCCACGTGGTGCCGTCGGGCGGCAGCCGCCAGAACCGACGCGGCAAGGTGGGCCACCACGCCCACAGCGCGCCGTCGGACGTGGCCGCGACCGCGGCGTCCTCGAGCCGCGGGCGGTCGCCGTCGGGCAGGCGGGTGCGCGCGATCGTGCCGTCCGCGGCGAGGCGCAGCGGCACGCCGAGGCCGGTCGCGATCAGCTCGCCGCCCTGCCCGACGGCGACGCGGGTCGTCGCCGCCTCGTCGGCACCAGCGAGCGCGGCGGTGGCGCGGAAGGCGCCGCCGTCGACGGTGGTGACGCCGAGCCCGACCAGGCCCCGGTCGCGTCGAGCGCGACCCGCGCCAGGTAGGCCGGGCCGGCGGGCGCGGCGGGCAACGCGGGCAGGCTCGTCACGCGCGAGATCGCGCCGGGCGGCGGCGCGGCCGCCGGCGCCGGCTTCGGCGGCGCCGACGAGCCCTTGCACGCGGCGAGCAACGTCAACGCGAGCGCGACCCGCTGGTTCATCCTGGCCAATCTACACCGGTGCGGCCCCGCGCCGTGGCGTGTCGAGGCCGCCGCCGGCGGCGTGCGCCTCCACGCACCGGCCCATCCCGGCCACACGCGCTGCGCTGCCTTCGGCGGGCCGCGGTGGCCTCGCCGGCGGCTACCAGTAGAGGCGGAACGCGTCGACTTCGACGACCACGCCCAGCTGCTCGTACAACGCGGAGCTGATCTGCGACCACCACTCCTCGCGAGCCAGGATCGAGGCGTACTCCTGATCGTCCTCGTCACAGGTCACGTAGACGTGGACCTCGAGGACGAGCTTGGTCTCGTCCTGTCGGACCACCTCGGCGTCGAAAGAGGCCTCGACGCGACCGACGTCGGGCTCGGCGGGGCTGTGGAAGCTCCCCTTGCGGATGGCGGCCAGCGCGGCCTCGACGGTGGCGGAGTCGTGCATGGGACCTCGGCAGCGGAGCCCCTAGCGTACCTCGGCTCCATGTCGAGGGGGCGGCGGTCTCGCGCCGCGGTCGGGCTCACGCGCCGCCGGCCGCGCAGAGCCCGTCCCGCCAGTCGGAGCGGGTCGTGCACGTGCGCATCGCACGCCTCCTGCGCTCCCGACCGGCGCGGCCGCGCGCGCTCGATGTACCGCGCGCCCGCGCTGGCGCGAGCGACACCGACGACGGCGCGGATCGAGGCCGCGAGGATCGCGAGATCGAGGCCGGCCTGCTGCGTGGGCCCCTCGGGGTGGGAACGAGCCGCGTGCCAGCTCGCGCCCGAGAATTTCCGAGGACGTCGCCAGGGTGGTCGAAGTGGCTGAACGCGCCGAGGCCCGCGGCATCGCCCTCCGGGTGGCGTATGCTGCTTCGATCGCATCGTGTGGACCTCGCTCGCGGATGGAATGGCGATGGCCGACATCTCACGGTTGACCAAGATCATCGACAGCGTGCCGGCGTACGTCGCGTACGTGACGCTCGCCGATCTGCGCTACCGCTTCGTCAACCAGCGCTTCGAGGAGGCCTACAAGCTGCCGCGGGCGAGCATCATCGGCCGCCACATCCGCGACGTGATCGGCGAGGCGAACTACGCGTTCGCCCAGCCCTACATCGAGGAGGTCCGGCAGGGGCGCAACGCGTCGTACGTGAACCGCTTCGAGATCGCGCAGGGCAGCCGCTGGCTCAGGGTCAACTACATCCCGGACCACGACGGCGGGCCGGAGGTCGTCGGCATCATCGTCCTGACCTACGACATCAGCGAGCAGAAGCAGATCGAGGAGGCGCTGGTCCAGTCCCAGGAGACCTACCGCTCGACGATCGACGCGTTCGAGGACAGCCTGATCGCCGTCGACCGCGAGATGACCATCGTGCTGGCCAATCAGGCCTTCTTGCGCAACCAGGCCCGGCGCGACCTCGACGTCGACGTCATCGGACGCAAGCTGACGGAGGCGCTCCCCTACATCCCCGAAGCATCGCTGGCCGAGTACCCGCAGATCTTCGCCGACGGCAAGCCGATCACCACCGAGCACGAGTACCGCATCGCCGGCAGGGATCTCTGCGCCGAAACGCGCAAGATCCCGGTGATGGAAGGCGGTGAGGTGGTGCGCGTCGTGACCATCGTCCGCGACCTGACCGACAAGCGCCGCATGGAGCGGGAGCTCAACCGCGCCCAGCGACTCGAGTCGCTGGGGCAGCTGGCCGGCGGCATCGCCCACGACTTCAACAACATCCTCACCGCCCTGTTCGGCAACGTCCAGCTGGCGCGACTGGCGGCGGAGCCCGGCAGCCCGCAGTGGCAGTACCTGCGCGACTCGGAGCTGGCCTGTCAGCAAGCCGAGAAGCTCACCCGCCAGCTGCTGACCTTCGCCAAGGGAGGCGAGCCCATGAAGAAGGTGGTCGACCTGTCCAGCCTGGTCGACCACGCCGCGCGGTTCTCGTTGCGCGGCTCCAACGTGGACTACCAGCTCCGCTTGCCCGACGACCTCTGGCACGTGGAGGCGGACGAGGGCCAGCTCGGCCAGGTGTTCAACAACCTGGTGATCAACGCGAATCAGGCCATGCCTGAAGGTGGGAACATCCTCATCGAGGGCGCCAACCTCACGCTGAGCGCCGAGCAGGCCAAGGTCATCGCCTGCGAGCCCGGGCGGTATGTGCGCATCAGCGTCGAGGACCGCGGCGAGGGGATCGACGTCGATCACCTGGCGAAGATCTTCGACCCCTTCTTCTCGACGAAGACGACCGGCAGCGGCCTCGGCCTGACCACCTGCTACTCGATCGTCCGACGTCATGGCGGGCAGATCGACGTCCGCTCCGAGCTCGGCCGGGGCAGCACGTTCCGCGTCTACCTGCCCGCCTCCGACGAGACCGCGGCTGCCGCGCCGTCGACCACGGCGCCGAGCCGTGGCGGCGGCCGGCTCCTGTTCATGGATGACGACCGCACCGTCAGGGACACGGCCGCGCGGATGCTCCGCGTGCTGGGCTACCAGGTCGACTTCGCCCAGCACGGAGAGGAGGCGCTGACCATGTACGCGCGGGCGAAGCGCGGCGGCGAGCGCTACGACGGCGTGATCCTGGATCTGACCATCTCGGGGGGCATGGGCGGCAAGGAGTGCATGGCGCGCCTCCTGGCCACCGACCCCGACGCCCGCGTCGTGATCAGCAGCGGATACTCCAACGACCCGATCATGGCGGACTACCAGCGCTTCGGCGCCGCGGCCGTGATCCCCAAGCCCTTCAGCCTCGAGGCGCTGGGCGAGACCTTGGGTCGGGTCCTCGACGGCCGCTGAGCGGCGCGGATGCGCGCGTGGCCCCCCGCGCGCCTCGGCGGGGGTCGTGCCGGAGGCGCCGTCTCCGCGAGTAGCTCCTTCAGCGCTCGCCGTCCACCGCCTGGGCTCCCGACCGCCGCGGCCGCGCGCGCTCGACGAGCGCGGGCAACGCCCACGCGGCGGCGACGCTCAGCAGCGGGACGACGAACAGCAGGTTGCGCGGCCGCACCGAGCGCACGCTGCCGACCATCACGCAGGCGGCGAACGCGAGGGCCAGCGCCAGCAGCCAGCCGCGCGCCTCGGGGCGTCGCGCCGCCGACGCGACCACGCCGGCGACGACGATCACGGCGAGGACGCCGAGGCCGGCCGACGCGGTGTCGACGCCGAACGCGGCGAGGCTGGCGGTCGCGGCGATCAGGCCCGGGACCGAGCCGCGCCCCATGCCGTGCGCCGGAGCCTGGGCCGCGGCGATCTGCCCGCCGAGGTCGTGGCCTGGCAGGGTGGCGTGCCGTGCGGCCTGCCACGCGCCGGGCACGGTGGGCGCGGCCCACAGGGCGACGACCACCGCGGCGGCGATCACCCCGCCGAGCGCCAGCCGGCGCTGCCGGGCCAGCACCACGATCGCGAGCGTCGCCGCGGTGGCGCCGAACAGCGTGTCGATCCAGAACAGCAGGCCGGCTCCCGCGACCACCGCGACCAGGTGCAGGCGCGTGAACCGTCGCGACAGCAGCGGCGCCACCACCGCCGCGAGCACGCACACCGCGGCCGCGTAGGGCCGCGCCAGGACGCCGTCGCGCACCACGGCGGCGCCGACGACGACCGGCAGGGCCGCGACCAGCGTGGTCCAGCGCGGCCAGCGTCGCACCAGCGCGGCCACGAACAGCACCAGCCCCGTGATCGCGAACGCCAGGGCCGGTGCGCGCAGCGCGAGGGCGGTGTCGGCGCCGCCGAGGTGCTCGACCCAGGCCAGCTCGAGCGCGCGGAACAGCGGCGGGTGGAGCCACGCGTCGTGGTCGCCGTCGAAGACGCGGCCGCCGACCGCGTAGACCCGCGCCTCGTCGGTCTCCACGGCGACGCCGTGGGCCGACGCGACGCGCAGCGCGACCCCGACGACGACCAGCAGCGCGGCGGCGATCGCGATCGACCGGGGCACGCTCACGGCCGACGGCTCCCCCGAGGCGCGGCCGAACCGCCACGCCAGGGCGACGGTGAGCAGCGCGCACGCCGTCCACCAGCCCACGACCAGCTGCCCGGGCGAGACGCCGAGAGCCGCGCGCGCCCACACGATGGCCGGTGTGAGGATGCCCCACCGTCCCGACCAGGCGCCGTCGGCGTCGACGCCCTCCGTGGGGCGCGCCATCCCTTGCGACGCCTGCGCCGGCTGGATCCAGAGCTCGCCGGCGTCGGCGCCCTGCAGCGCCGCGGCGACCCGCGCCGGCGCGGCGGCGTCGTAGCCGAAGACCTCGACCCGCACGGCGTGGCCGTCGCGGGTGGTCAGGAGCACGCCGCCCGGCGGTTGCACCCAGGCCGGCGCCCCCGCGAGGTCGTGGGCGTCGGCGCCGCCGTCGAGCTGCACCCGCAGCTCGCGCTCCTGCGCGAGCACGTCGCGGACGTCGGCGTCGAGCGCGCGCGCGACCCGCGTCGCCAGCGCCAGGCTCGCCGCCTCCTTGCCCGCCGGGATCACCCACGGCAGGTCCGCGACCGCCGGCGCGGCGACGCCCCCGCCCCGCAGCCCCCAGGAGGCCGCGAGCAAGGTGAGCGCGATGACGGCCACCGCCGCGATGGCCTCCAGTCGTGGGCGTGGCGGTCCGACGGAGCTCATGCGGTGCTCGCGCGCGCGCGAGCCTGCGACCAGCTCACGAGCCGCCGGCCACGCAGAGCCCGTCCCGGCACACCGCGCGTCGCACCTGGCCGTCGATGCCGTGGCCGCCGCCGCCGCAGCTCGCCTCGGGGCAGGTCATCGAGTTCGGGCACGCGGCGTGGTAGGCGTCGCGCTGGCTCCGGTTGATCGCGTTGGTGCAGTTGCAGGGGTCGATGCTGGCCCAGGCGGCCGCATCGGGGCAGTACAGCACGCAGTCGGAGCTGGTCGTGCACGTGCGCATCGCGTCCCGACCGGTGCGGCGGACCGGTGGCCTGGTCGACGGCGTCTTGGGGGCCGGCCTGGTCGCGGGCGGCTTGCTCGACGCCGTGGCCGCGGGCGCGGCGTCGGGCACGGCCGCGGGCGCGGCGTCAGGCACCGCCGTGGGCGCGGCGTCGGGCGGCGCCGCCGGGACCGCCGCAGGTCCGCCGACCGCGACCGCGACCGCGCCGTCGGCGGCGTGCGACGGCGCCGCGGCCGGCGCGCGGTCGTGATCGTCCTTGGTCGCACGCGAACAGGCCGCCGCGGTCAGGAGCGTACAGAAGAGGACCACCGCTCGTCGGGAGACGCGCTCGATCATGGGCCCATGGTAGTCCGGCGACGTGGCGCGCCGCCATCCCGTCCGGGCCGCACGCGGGCCGGGCCGCCGAGAAGATCGCGATCAGACCGCCGGCAGCGCGAGGCTGCGCCAGCGGCCGTCCTGGTAGACGTGCACCGCGGTGCCCTCGAAGCTCTGGGAGGCGATCACGGCGTCTCCGACGGCCGCGAGCAGGTTGCAGTAGCCGAGCGGAGCGAGCTCGACGCCGCCGCCGTGCAGGCGCAGGACGCCGGTCCGGGTGCCGACGAACCGCTCGCCGCCGAGCTGCGCCACGGCGATCGTCGGTGCGCCGCCGTCGTGCGCGAGCGTCGACCACGCGCCGTCGCGACGGAGCCGGATGTCGTCGGCGGTCACCAGCAGATCGTCGGGCGCGGTGACGATCACACCCGAGGGCTCCTCGGCGAAGGGCATGTCGACCAGCTCGAAGGCGTGGCCGTTCCAGCGGTGGAGGCCCTCGCCCGCGGTGCACACGTAGATCGCCTCCGGCGACAGGCCATGCAGGCCGAACGCCATGTCGACGTCGTCGGGGAACGGGTGCGCGGTCCACTGGCCGTCGGCGCGGACGTGGAGGGCTCGGTTGCTCGCGACGAAGACGACCTCGGCGCCGGGGCGATCGCCGGGCAGGCCGAAGATGCGCTCGGGGGGCTCGTCGGGGGCGCCGACGGCCTCGCGGGTCCAGGCGCCGTCGCGGCCGACGGCGACGAAGCCGTCGACGCAGGTGCAGTACATCGTGCCGGCGTCGGACATCCACGCGCCGTACACCGGATGGGGCAGCCGCTCGGCGACCTCGAGCCGATCGCCGACGACGCGGAGCAGCGCGACGGTGGCGAACGTGTCGCCGTCGATGTCGTCGGGGTCGCCGGCGACGACGCGCGCGGCGGCGAGCGAGGTGCCGGCGGCGGAGACGGGCGCGAGGGTGCGGGACATGGCCTCATCATCGCGCACACGCGGCGCGGGCGCGAACGCGGTGTACGCTCGGCACGATGCGGATGCGCGCGCTCGTCCTGGTGTGGCTCGGTCTGGTCGGCGTCGCGCCGGGCTGCGGCGGCGCGGCGCGCGGCGGCGCGCTGGCCGGGGCGCCCCGCGAGGGCGACCTGACCGAGCCCGCCGTCGACGACGCGCAGCTCCGCCCCGACACGTTCGGCTACGGCGCCCACGGCCGCGAGCTGGCGGTGGTCGGCTGCGACGCGCCGCTGGAGTACGCGCTGGGGACGATCGATCCCCGGTTCGGGCTGGGCCGCAAGCAGGCGCTGGCGGCGCTCGCGCGAGCGGCGGCGAGGTGGGAGCGCGCCGCGGGGCGGCCGATGTTCCGCTACAGCCCGCGCTCGGCGTTCACGATCGACTTCGTCTTCGACGAGCGGCAGGAGATGATGAACGCGCGGCTCGCCGGGCGCGACGACGTCGCCGAGGTGCGGCGCCGCCACGCCGCGCTCGCCGCCGAGCACGACGCGGCGCTCGCCGCGTACGAGGTCCGACGCCAGGCGTACGAGGCGACGGTCGCGACCTGGAACCAGCAGGGCGGCGCGCCTCCGGACGACAAGCGCGCGCTCGACGCCGAGAAGCAGCGGCTGCGCGCCGAGCAGGCGCGCCTCGACGGCATGCTGCCGCGGCTCGAGGCCCTCGCCTTCTTCATCAACTCGCGGGGGCGCACCCCCGACCCGACCGACTATCCCCACCTGCTCGCCGGCGAGACCACGCGGGTCGCGCACGGCGCGACGATGACGACGCTGCACGTGGACATCTTCATGTTCCGCAGCTGGGACGGCCTGGCCTTCGTCCTCGCGCACGAGCTCGGGCACAGCCTCGGCATGGACCACGTCGTCTCGGAGGACGCGATCATGTACGGACCGCCGGCGTCCGCCGCGCCCTCCGCCGACGACCACGTCGAGCTGGCCCGGGTGTGCCCGGCGGCGCGCTGACGCGCCCGGGGGCCACGCCGCGGCGGCGCACCGGCTACACCAGCGTCGCCCTCACGAGCTGCCACTGCTCCCACGCCCGTCGCGGCTCGAGATCGGCGTAGCCCCGGCTCCGCTCGAGCGCGAGCGCGCGACGCGCGTCCACCGCCATCGCCGGTGCCTCGGCGACGAGGCGCTCGACCTCCATCCGGGTCAGCGCGCTACCCTTGGCGCGCTCGGCCGCCAGGAGCTGCGCGACCAGCGCCGGGATGATGGTCGGGACGAGATCCTGGGCGCCCAGGCCGGGGGCGCCCTCGGGCAGGAACCGCCACACGCCGAAGGGGTTGTGACGGCCGTCGTCGGGGTGGTGCCGGTGATCCGGCCAGCGCTCGAACGCACGCCGGGGCGAAGCGTCGTCGGGCCGGAAGGTGTGCCCCGAGGCCAGCGCGGGATCCTCGGCGAGCTGGAAGACGCCGAATCCGGCGAGCCACCGCGCCGCCGTGTCGGGGTCAGCCATCGCGATCTCGGCGTCGGGCAGCTCGAACTGGTGCATGCCGCAGGTGAACTGCGTGTCGTCGTCCTGCACCCGGATCACGCTGGCGGCGTAGAGATCGGTGGACAGGCCGGAGTCGAGGCGCGCCAGCCACGGCTCCCAGGTCGAGGCAGCCCCCGAACCCTCCATGCGAACGGCGACGCCGCCGACGTCGCGCAGCGCGCGCCCCAGCGCGGCCGCGCGGGCGGCCGCCCGGTCGAGGCGCTGCGCGATCTCGACGAGGGCCGCGCGACCGAACCCGTCCACCAGGGCGACGACATCGTCGGGCAGCGCGCCGTCCGGTCCCCACGCGAAGCCCCGCGCGAGGTCGCGATCGGCGACGACGTCGACGTAGACGCCGTCGAGCGCCGGCGTGCCGGCCCGAGGCGCCGCCGAGATGCCGCGCGCGCGCAGCGCATCGATGACCTCTCGAGGGTGCTCCCAGGGCCCGGGGACCAGCAGGAAGAACGACGGGATCCGGTCGGTCATGGCCGGAGGTTAGATCGCGGCCGGGTGGCACGGTACGCTGGACGCATGGCTCGAAACCTGCCGGCCGCGGGCTGGTCGCTGGGCGCGGTCCTGGTCGGCTGCGCCGGCGCGGCGGGCCCGCGCGGGGCCGCGCCGCCGGCCCACGATCCGCACGTCGTCGTCGACCACACGGTCGTCGTCGACGGCGCGGCGCTGGTCTACCATGTGGTCGGTCGCGGGCCGGCCTGCATCGTCCAGCCCGGCGGGCCGGGGCTCGACTGGAGCTACCTGCGGCTGCCCGCCGAGCTCGAGGAGCACCTCACGCTGGTCTACATCGAGCCGGCGGGCACCGGCGCGTCGGCGCCGCTGCCCGACGGCGTCGCGGCGGGCGCGACCGCGGACGAGGCTCGCATCGACGCGGTGCGCGCCGACCTCGGGCTCGACTCGGTCTACGTGCTCGGGCACTCGTACGGCGGCTGGGTCGCGATGCAGTACGCGATCGATCACGCCGAGCACCTGGGCGGCCTCGTCCTCTACGGCACCAGCGCGGTGCGCGGCGAGGCGCTCGACGACGACATCGAGGCCGTGGTCGGCTCGTTCGTCGACGAGCCGTGGTTCAGCGACGCGCAGAACGCGCGGTTCGGCCTGGGCGACGCGCCGCCGCACGGCAACTGCCCCCGCCTCACCGCGGTGGCGCCGTTCTACTTCGACGACTGGACCCACCGCCGGGCCGCGCTCGAGCCGTTGATCCTCGCGCTGCGCTGCTGGGACCTGCCGCGCGCGCACGACCTCCTCGACGACTACCGGCCCGCGCTCGCCGGCGTCACCGCGCCGACCCTGGTGATCGGCGGCCGCCGCGACTGGCGCTTCCCGATCGCGTGGCAGCGCGCCACCGCCGACGCCCTGCCCCACGCCACGTTCGTCGTCGTCGAGCACAGCGGTCACCTCCCGCACGTCGAGCAGCCGGCGGACTTCGCGCGCGCGATCATCGCCTGGCTGCCGGCCGCGCGCTGACGCGGGCCGTCGCGCCCCGGCGCCGCGCGCGGACGCGCGGCTCAGCCCTCCGGCTCGATCGTGAGGTAGGTCTGGACGTCGAGCTCGTTGAACCGGCGCACGTGCAGGACGCGACACGCCCGGACCGTGCCGCGCAGGACCGTCGAGGGCACGCCGGTGATGCCCTCGGACATCTCGACCGGCTCGTCGGGGCGCTTGAGCCCCGGCCCGCTGTAGGCGTGGTCGCTCGCGAACTCGATGCCGGTGTCGAGGTCGACGACGACCGGCTCGTGCTCGCGCGCGGTCTCCTTGCTGCCGCCGAACAGCTTGCCGGACACCTGCGTGTACCAGCGGACCTCGACGCGGTGACCGACGGGGATGGGCACGGCGTACAGCACGAGGATGGTGCGCATTGGTAGATCCTACTTTCCTCCGCCTTTGGGGCGGGCTGTCGCAAGACCCCCGTTCAAACCGTGCGTGCGGATTTCCCGCACACGGCTTACCGGTGGTCGGTCAGGGAGCGGCATCGTACGGTCGCCGGGATAGCGGACAGTCCCGCGCAAGCGGTGGAGCCCGAGGCGAACGAACTCATCGCGGGTCCAGCGCGCCATCTCGCCGGGCCGCAGGTTCCGGCCCTTGCGCTTGCGCACCAGGGCACGGAGCCGCTGCCAGACGTAGCTGTCGAGCTGATTGAACTTCCGCGCGGCGTTGCCGGTCTTGAAGTAGTTGCCCCAGCCGCGCAGCACCGGGTTGAGCGTCGCGATCGTCTCGCGAAGATCCCGGTGACACGCCGCTCGCGGGGTCAACTCCTTCACGCGCTGACGCACCCGCTTCATGCTCCGGTCCGACGGCCAGCGCTGCAGGAAGTAGCGTCGCTTCTTCTCCGCGGCCCAGATCCGTCCCGACATGCGCTTGTGCAGGTGACACCCCAGGAAGTCGAAGCCCGCCTTTCCGTCGGCAAGCTCGACTCTCCGGGTCTTCTCCGGGTGCAGTTCCAGCTTCAGACGCTTGAAGATGATCTTCACGCGCCGTTCCGCTTCCTCGACCTTCGCCTTCGTATCGCACAGGATGACGAAGTCGTCCGCGTACCGGACGAGCGTCCCCAGGTGGGCACACTGCCTCGTCCACCGCTCGTCGAGGAACGCCAGGTAGATGTTCGAGAGCAACGGCGAGATCACGCCGCCCTGCGGCACTCCGCTGAGCATCGCGATCGCGCGCCCCTCCTCCATCACCCCGGCCTCGAGCCACATCCGGATCAGCCTCAGCACCCGCCGGTCGCTCACCCGCCGCCTCACGCGCTCCATCAACACCCCGTGATCGAGGCTACCGAAGAAGTCGCGGATATCGGCGTCCAGCACGTGGTTGCCCCCGCGCGCCCCTCGGACGCGCAGGACCTCCAGCGCCTGCGTCGCGCTGCGACCGGGCCGGAACCCGTATGAGCAGTCCTGGAAGTCGACCTCGAAGATCGGCTCGAGCACCAGCTTCGTTGCCGCCTGCACCACGCGATCGCGCACCGTCGGGATCCCCAGCCCTCGCCGTCCTCCGTTCGCTTTCGGGATCCAGCACCGCCGCACCGCTTGCGGTCGGTACGTGCCTGCGCGGAGCCGCTCGCCGAGATCCGCGATGAACGCGTCCTCGCCGAGCGTGCGGATCGCGGCAATCGACTCCTCGTCGATACCCGCCGATCCACCGTTCCGCGCGACCCGCCTCCACGCTTCCCGGAGGATGTCAGCCCTCCAGATACGGTCGTACAGCGCGTGGAAGCGCCTTCCCGGCCCTCGCTTGGCCGCCTCCCCCAGACGTCGTTGCAGCCGCTGCACGTGGTCGACCGGCATACGACGGTCGGGGGAGTTGGATCGCCGGCGGGAGGGGTTACCTGTTCCGCGTTCCGCGACCATGCCCTTGTGCCTGCGGCCTTCGCCGTCATGACCACCCCAGGGACCCTTCCCTCCGCCGGCGTTCTGCGGCGCCGGCCTCCTCGGTACTACGATCCCCTCGGACTTCCGCTGCACCGCGGTCGCACCGGCACTCGGCCTCCTCGATTCGCGTCGCCCCGACAAGGGCCGTGCAGACGGATCTCCCGTGTTCCGTGCTTCTCCTTGAACGCGTGCTGCGCCCCCTACCCCGGAGGGACGCGACGACCGCTTCGGATCTCGATCGTCGCGCGTGGCCTTCGCCGTGACATGAGCGGCTCGGCTCCCCCATTGTTTCTCTGTCGAGGCTGCAGGCTTCACTTCATGTTGCGGCCCGCGTTCTTGCTCCCCGGTGTTCCCGGGCTCCTGACGCCGCGCTTCGGCACCGAGGATCTCTCCTCGCTCCGGCGGCCTGCTACCCGGCGCTCCGACGCCTACCGGGACGGGACTTCCACCCGCTGGAGAAGCGCAGCAAGACGCATCCTGCCCCTGCGGGCCATCGGCGTCGTCACGGCGCACCATGGTCGTGAGCGTAGCAAGCCGGCCGCCCCGCCGCGCTCGCGGTGCGTGCTAGCGTCAGCCCCCTGGACCCGACCGCTCATCGTCCGACCGCGACCCTCGCGACGGTCACGTTCGCGGTGCTGGTCCTCGAGTTGACGTCGACGCGGCTGTTCGCGTACGTCGGCAGCGCCAACGCGACCTCGACCGCGCTGTCGATCGCGCTGGTCGGCCTGGGCCTGGGCGCGTTCGCCCGGCTGCGGGTGCCGCGCGCCGCGACGCCGCGGCGGGTCGCGACCGCGCTCGCCGCGACGCTGCTCGCGCTTGCGGCGGCGGTGGTCGCGGGGGCGTCGCTGGCGGCGCTGGTGGCGCTGTCGCTGGTACCGTTCGCGCTGGCCGGCGTGCTGATCGCGGGCGCGTACGTGGCGCGAGGTCGCCACGCGGCGCGCGCCACCTACGCCGTCGATCTGCTGGCGGCGGCGGCGGGCTGCGTGGTGGCGCCGCGCCTGCTCGGGCCGCTGTCGCCGACGGAGATCATCGCGGGGCTCGGCCTGCTGTGCGGTGCGCTGGCGCTGGTGCTGGCGCTGGCCGCGCCACGGCCGGGCCCGCTCGCCGCGATCGCGGCGGTGGCGGTGGCGCTCGGCGGGCTGCTGGTGGCCGGGCGCGCCGGGGCCCTGCCCGACGGCCCGCTCGAGGCGCTGCTGCGCTCCGACCTCCACGGCGAGAAGGCGCTGGTCGCGCCGGGGACGACGACGCGCGACGTGCTGGACTCGGCGTGGAGCCCGCTCGGCCGGCTGGACGTGCACCGCACGCCCGGCGAGGACGATCGGCTCGGCGTCTTCACCGACGGCATGAGCCCCACCTTCATGGTGCGCGAGGCGGAGGCGCGGACCGGCGCGTTCGAGCGCACGTGGGGGCTGCTGATGTCGCTGCCGTACCGGGCGCTGCACCCGGCGCGCGTGCTGGTCCTCGGCGCCGGCGCCGGCGCCAGCGTGTGGCTGGCCCGGCGCTACGGCGCGTCCCGCGTCGACGCGGTCGAGGTCAGCCCGGCGATCCCGGGGCTGCTGGCCCGCTGGAAGCACTTCGCCGGCGACGTCTACCACCAGCCCGGCGTCCACCTGTACGTCGAGGACGCGCGCCGCTACCTGACCGACACCTCGGCGCGCTACGACGTCATCGAGCTGGCGCTGGCGCTGACCGGCAACGCGCACGCGCAGCCGTCGGGGATGGAGGCCCACCTGTACACCGTCGAGGCGGCGCGCCTGTACCTGCAGCGGCTGACCCCGCGCGGCGTCCTGGTGCTGGTGCACAGCGATCCGGGCAACGCCTACCGGCAGCTGCTGACGGTGCTCGAGGCGCTGGCGTCGCTGGGCATCGACCGGGCGCGCGCCCTCGACGGCATCGCGGTGCTGCGCGATCCCCGCCCCGGCACCGCCTATCAGTACCTCCTGGTGGTCGGGACCGCGCCGCTGGCGCTGGACGTGGTCGACCAGCTCGATCGCGAGCCCGCGGAGCTGTTGTGGGGGCCCGGCGATCCGCCGGAGCGCAGCGCGCAGCTGCTCGACCGATCACGGCTCGGCGCCACCGCCGACGACGATCTGTCGCCGGTGCACGACGATCGCCCGTACTTCTTCCAGAACACGCGGGGGCTGCGCGCGACCGCGCTGGCGCAGCCGGGGCGGCTGTGGGTGCTGGCGGGCGCGCTCGCGATGGTGTTCGTCCTGATCGTCGAGGGCCGCGAGGCGCGCGCGCTGGCGCGGCCGGCGACGGTGGCGGCCGGCGTCGGCGCGGCGTTCCTGGGCGTCGAGCTGGCGCTGATCCAGCGCTTCACGCTGGCCGCGGGCGGCACGCTGCACGCGGTGTCCTTCGTCCTGTTCAGCCTGCTGGCGTGGAGCGCCGCCGGGGCGCTGACGCTGGGGCAGCGCTGGCGCCAGCTCGATCGCGGCGTGACGTGGGCGTGCCTGGCGGCCGGGCTCGCCGTCGCCGCGACCGCGCTGCTGCTGCGCGACCTCGCGTGGCTCGACGCGATCGCGAGCGACGCCGGGCGGCTGGCGCTGATCGCGGTGGTCCTGGCGCCGGTGGGGATCGCGCTCGGCGGCCCGTTCCCGGTACTGCTGGCGCACCACGGCGAGCCGTCGCGTCGCCTCGCCGCGCTGTGGGCGATCAACGGCGTCGGCTCGGTCGCCGGCGGGATCGTCGCGGTGCTCGCGCTGCGCGTCGGCGGCGCCACCGACGCGCTCCTGCTGGCGGCGGCGACGTACCTGGTGGCGGCGGTGGCGGCGCCGGCCGCCGTCGGCCCCCCCGCGCCGGCGCCGTGACGGCCGGCGCTGCGACGACCGTGGCTGCGCGCCTGGCGACGGGCCGCTTCCGCCGGGCGCCGCGCCGGCGTAGGCTGCCCGCATGCGATCGGCTGTCGTCGCGCTCGCGCTCGCGCTCGCGCCGCTATCGGGGTGCTCGGGGACCCATCACCGCGACGCCCGCCCCGGCGACGCCAGCGCGCGCGCCGGCCGTCGGCGCGGCCGATGGCGCGGCCGCGGCCGCGGCCGCGCCTGAGCCCGGGCCGCCGGTCGTGACCCCGGTCGAGCTGCCCGGCGGCGACGGCGGCATCGGCTTCGACGATCTGCAGTACGCCGCGTCGGTCGGCGTGATCGTCCCGGCCGGGCGCACCGGCGCGCTCGACCTGGTGGACCCGGGCACCGGCGCGGTCGCGCAGGTCACCGGGTTCAGCGCCGACGAGGTCTACGGCGGTGGCCACGGCGAGGGCACCACCTCCGCGGTCGTCGGCGGTGGCTGGTTGCTGGCGATCGACCGCACCGCGATGCGCCTCGACGTCGTCGATCCCGCGACGCGCGCGATCGTGGCGCACGCGGCGCTGGCGGCCAGCCCCGACTACGTGCGCTGGATCGACGCCACCGGCGAGGCGTGGGTGACCGAGCCGGACGGCGAGCAGATCGAGGTGTTCCGGATCGCGGCCGACGGCGCGGCGTCGCGGGGCGCGACCGTGCACGTCGCCGGCGGCCCCGAGTCGCTGGTCGTGTCGCCCCGGCGGGGCGTCGCGTACGCGCACCTCTGGCACGGCAAGACCGTCGCCATCGACGTCGCGAGCCGCCGCGTCACCGCGACCTGGGCCAACGGCTGCACCGGGTCGCGCGGCATCGCGCTCGACGAGGCCCGCGGCTGGCTGTTCGTCGGCTGCGCCGAGGGCCAGGTGACCGTCCTCGACGTCGACCACGACGCCACCACGCTGGGCCACGCCGACACCGACGCCGGCGTCGACATCATCGCGTACGCCCCCGCGCTGCACCGCATCTACGCCCCGGCGTCGAAGACCGGCACGCTCGCGGTCCTCGCGGTCGGCGACGGCGGCGAGCTCGCGACGGTCGCGACGGTGGCGCTGGCGAAGGGCTCGCACTGCGCCACGACCGACGGCGCCGGCCGGGTCTGGGCCTGCGATCCGGACCACGGGCGCCTGCTCGCGGTCACCGGGCTGCCGTGACCGCGGCCGCGGCCGCGATCAGGGCGACGGCGCGGCCGCCGACGCGGCCCGCGACGCGATCCGCGCCGCCACGACCTCGAGCAGGATCTCGGGGATGTACGGCTTGGGCAGCGATCCGGCGAACGGATCGCCCTCGGGCAAGCTGACCTGGCGCCCGCTCGACAGCAGCACCGGCAGGTCGCGGTGGCGGCGGCGTAGCTCGCGCAGCGTGCCGTAGCCGTCGCGCTCCGGCATGTTGACGTCGAGGATCACCAGGTCGATGGCGGCGGCCTCGGCGTGCAGGTGGGCCAGCGCCGCGTCGCCGCTGTCGACGTCGATCACGCGGTAGCCGGCCTCGTGCAGCAGGCTGCGCAGCATCGCCCGCACCGCGGCCTCGTCGTCGACCACGAGCACGGTGCCCTCGCGGCGCGGCGCGGCCTGTCGCGCCGCGGCGACCGCGGCGCGGTCGCGCGCGGGCAGCAGCACCGTCATCACGGTGCCCACGCCGGGCGCGGACTCGACCGAGATCGCGCCGTGGTGCGAGCTGACGATGCCGAGCACCACCGGCAAGCCCAGACCGTGACCGTCGGGCTTGGTCGAGAAGAACGGATCGAAGATCCGCAGCCGGTCGGCGGCGGTCAGGCCGGGCCCGGTGTCGGCGACCCGGAAGCGCACGTAGGGGCCGGGGGCGGGCGTCTCGGGCAGGAAGTCGCCGCTGACCTCGCCGAGCCCGACCAGCTCGCTGCTCACGGAGATGGTGCCCGCGCCGTCGCCGAGCGCGTCGGCCGCGTTGTTCACCAGGTTGAGCACGATCTGCCCCAGCGGCACCCGGTTGCAGGCGACCATCGGGAGGTCCGGCGCCAGCCCGCATCGCAGCTCGAGGCCGGCGCGGGTGCGCACCCGCGACAGCGGCAGGAGCTCCTCGATCACCTGGTTGAGCTCGCCCAGCTCGGCCACCGGCTCGGCGGTCGCGCCGTAGGTCATCATCGCCTCGCACAGCTCGGCGGCGCGGCGCGCGGCCAGCTCGATGTCCTCGAAGACGGCCTGCACGTCGCCGCCGCTGCGGGCGCGCAGGCGCCCCAGGCCGACGTTGCCGAGCACCACGGTCAACAGGTTGTTGAAGTCGTGGGCGACGCCGCGGGCCATCGTGCCGAGGCTGGCCAGCTTCTCCCGGCGCGCCAGCTGCTGCTCGAGCCGCTTGCGCTCGGTCACGTCGATCGCGCAGCCGAGGACCTGGCGGACCGCGCCGTCGTGGATCAGCGGCGCCAGGCGCAGGAACCAGTGGCGCTCGCTGACGCCCTCGACCTCGCACTCGGTGACCGCCCGGTCGACGAGGACCCGCTCGAACGCGGCCTGGAACACCGGGCGGTCCCGCTCGACCAGCCACGCCAGCGGTCGCTGGCCGATCGCGTCGCTCAGCGCCCGCCCCTCGAGGACCCGGTTGAGGTAGCGGATCGACATGTCGGGGTCGTAGACGCTGATCACCATCGCCGCGTTCTCGAGCAGCGCGTGGACCCGACGATGGGTCATCGACAGCTCGTCGGTCACCACCGCCCACATGCCGTCGTCGGCGTCGCCGGCGCGCCGCGGCGACGCCTCCCAGGCGATGATCTGGACGGCGGTCACCCGCCCGTCGGCGTCGAGGATGGGGCAGTGCCGCGCCTGGAACAGGGGCCGACGGCCGTCCGCCAGCGGCATCAAGGACTCCATGTCCTGCTGCTGCCGCGTGCTGATGGTGCGCCGAACCCGCTCGCGCATCGCGGTCGCGTGGGCGGGGAACTGCGCGAACAGCGAGGTCCCGACCAGCTCCTCGGGGGCGCGGCCCATGCCCCGGGCCGCGGCGCGGTTGACGTAGAGGATCGTGCCCTCGGGGTCGATCGTGATCACCACGAACGGCGTCGCGTCGAGGACCTCCACCTCGGTCATCATGGGTCGAGGATACCGGAGCGCGGGACCGCCCTGGTGGGGAGAGCGCGAGGTCCGCGCGACCTACCGGGTTGCGGGTCGCTCGGACGGGCGGGGCGCGTCAGCCCCGGGGGCTTCGTCTTGACGGCCCCGAGGACGACCTCGTCGTCGGGGTCGTCGGTGCGCGAGACCACGTCGCCCCGCCGCCCCCACCCGGTTCGTCTTGCGGCGAGCCTCCGACTGCCGTCCGACACGCCGGGCGGCGCCCGGCCCCGCGCTCAGGGCGCCGCCGGGCCGAACCAGGTGGTCAGGGCCTCGCGCAGGCCGTGGTCGGTGCCGTCGCCGACCCAGGCGACGTGGCCGTCGGGGCGGATCAGGACGGCGGCCGGCGCGGCGACGGCGCCGAGCACGGGGAGGTCCCACGCTCCGGCGTGGCGGGCGCGGACGTGGGCGACACGCGCCGCCCACGGCCCGAGGTCGAGGACGCCGGGCGCGCCGAGATCGAGGAGGACGGGACGGGCCCGGTGCAGCAACGGATAGACGCGCCCCGGGCCATCGGCGGTGTCGAGGTCGAGATCCGGCATGCGACGCCCCAGCAGCGGGTGCCCGGCGCCGAGGTCGTAGTGGATGTCGAGGCCCGACATCAGGCCGGCGTAGCGCCGCCGCGGCTCGTCCATCGACAGCAGGTCACCGATGACGTCGCGCAGGGCGTCGGTGCGCGGGTCGCCGCGGTTGATCGCGGTCTGCGCCAGCGTGGTCGCGAGCACCCGCGCGCCGACGGGGTGGCGCTCGGCCTGGTAGCTGTCGAGCAAGGTCGCGGGCGAGGTGCCGTGGACGACCTGCGCCAGCTTCCAGCCCAGGTTGACCGCGTCCTGGACGCCGAGGTTGAGGCCCTGCCCGCCCGCCGGTGAATGGACGTGGGCGGCGTCGCCGGCGACCAGGACGCGCGCGGCCCGGTACGAGGTCGCCTGCCGGGTCATGTCGGTGAACCGCGACAGCCACGTGACGTCGTGGACGCCGAAGTCGGTGCCGTACACGGCGTCGAGCGCGGCGCGCAGCTCGTCGACGGTGGGCTCGTCGCCGTGGCGGACCTCGGGCTCGCTGATCACGGCGCGGATGCGCGGGCCGCCGTCGAGCGGGCCGATGGCCTGGACGCCGCGCGGGCCGCGGCGGATGCCCGGCGTCGGCGTGGTCGTCGTCGACGCCTCGGCGATGAGGTAGCTCACCGACGGCTCCCAGCCCGCGAACTCGATGCCCGCGGCCTTGCGCACCACGCTGCGGCCGCCGTCGCAGCCGACCAGGTACGCCGCGCGCAGCGCGCCGCCGTCGGCGAGCGCGACGTCGACGCCGGCGTCGTCCTGGGCGACGCCGGTCACCTCGCGGCCG
This sequence comes from Kofleriaceae bacterium, assembly GCA_020633495.1. GTDB lineage: Bacteria > Myxococcota_A > Polyangia > Haliangiales > Haliangiaceae > WYBA01. Next base: position 178,394 of record JACKDR010000011.1, read on the forward strand.
CGGTAGATCGGCACGCCCAGCTCGTCGACCCAGGCGGCCAGGATGTGCTCGATGCGCTCCTGCCACAGCGCCAGGCCGTGGGTGTGCCGCGTCGGGAAGTCGCCGAGATCGAGGGTGACCATCGCGAAGGCGGCGACCTGGGCGCGCTTGCCCTCCGCCAGGAAGCGATCGGCGACGCCGCGCTGATCGAGCACCTCGAGGGTGCGCGCGTGCAGGCCGCCGGCGCGCGACCCGGCGAGGGCCTGGCTGGTGCGGCGCTCGACGAGCGCGACGTCGACGTGCGCCAGCGCCAGCTCGGCGGCCAGCATCAGCCCGGTGGGGCCGGCGCCGGCGATCACCACCGCGTGACTCGGCGTCGATCCCGCGGCCGCGGACGAATCGTGCATCTCGATCCTCCCTCTCCGAGCGACGATGCTCGCGGCTCGCACTGTGCCGCAGGCGCCGGGGCTTGTGGCAAGCCCCGGGCTCTGGCATAGGGTGGAAGTGGAGGGAGGCGCGCGCCGCGCGCCCGCGCGGCGGCGACCCGGCCTGTATGATGCGAGGCACGATGGTCGCCCCGGCTCCGGCCGCCCTGGACGAGGAACGCTTCGAGGCGCTGGGGCGCCTCGGCGAGGGCGGCATGGGCGTGGTCTACCGGGTCCTCGACCAGCGCTACCGGCGCGAGGTCGCGCTCAAGACCCTCAGCGGTAGCTCGGCGCGCGACCTCTACCGCTTCAAGCGCGAGTTCCGCTCGCTCACCGACCTGGTGCACCCCAACCTGTGCACGCTGCACGAGCTCCACACCACCGGCGACGAGTGGTTCTTCACGATGGAGCTGGTCCACGGCGTCACCTTCATCGACTGGGTGCGGCCGTCGCGCGGCAGCGACCAGCCGGGCGTGCCGGATCGGGTGGCCCGGACCCGCGCCCAGATCGCCGAGGCGACCTGCGATCTGGCGCGGCTCGAGCGCGCGCTCGGCGAGCTGGCCGACGGCCTGCTCGCGATCCACGCCGCCGGCAAGCTGCACCGCGATCTCAAGCCGTCGAACGTGCTGTGCGAGGCCGACGGGCGGCTGGTCCTGCTCGACTTCGGGCTGGTCGCCGACGTCGTGCGCATGACGCCGGAGCAGACCCACGTGCGCGCGGCGGTCGGGACGCCGGCGTACATGTCGCCGGAGCAGGCCAAGGACGTCCCCCTCGACGCGGCGAGCGACTGGTACGCGGTCGGCGTCATGCTGTACGAGGCGCTGACCGGGCGGCGACCGTTCGAGGGCGCGCCCGACGACGTGCTGCGGCGCAAGCAGCACGAGGCGCCGGTGCCGCCGGGCGCGATCGCGCCGGAGGTCCCGGCGCCGCTGGAGGCGCTGTGTCTGGCGCTGCTCGATCCGGATCCGCGGCGCCGCGCCGACGGCGACGCCGTGCTGGCGACGCTGGGCCGCGAGCCGTCGGAGGCGACCCGCTCGATCTCGCTGGCGGCGGCGGCGAGCACGTTCGTCGGCCGCACCGCGGAGCTGGCGGCGCTCGCCGACGCCCGCGGCGTGGCGCGCCGCGGCGGCACCGTCGTGATCGTCCGCGGCCGCTCCGGCATGGGCAAGTCGTCGCTGCTGGCGCAGTTCGTCGCCGGGCTGGGGCCGACGACGACCGTCCTCGCCGGGCGCTGCTACGAGCGCGAGCACGTGCCGTACAAGACCCTCGACGTCCTCATCGACGCGCTCGCCAACGCGCTGCTCGCGATGACCACGGCCGAGCGCGCCCGGGTGCTGCCGCGCGAGCTGCCGGCGCTGGCGCGGCTGTTCCCGGTGCTGCGCCGGCTGCCCGAGCTGAGCGAGCCGCTGTCGCTGCACGCCCTGCCCACGGATCCGCACGAGCTGCGCGCCCGCGGCTGGGCCGCGCTGCGCCAGCTGCTGAGCGCGCTGGCCGAGCGCAGCGACGTCGTGATCGTCATCGACGATCTGCAGTGGGGCGACCTCGACAGCGTCGGCTTCCTCGCCGATCTGGCGTGCCGCCCCGACCGACCGCCGGTGCTGCTGGTGCTGGCGCACCGCGAGGAGGACGCCGCCGGGCCGGTGATCACCGAGCTGGAGCGGCGGCTGGGCACCGCCGAGACCACGCTCGAGCTGCACACGATCACGCTGCCGCCGCTGTCGTCGAGCGAGGCCGCCCTGCTGGTGACCCGCATCCTCGGCGAGGACCGCGCCGCCGAGGTCGCGACGCTGGTGCGCGAGGCCGGCGGCCACGCCATGCTGCTCGCCGAGCTGGCCCAGGCCGCCACCACCGGGACGCCCCACGCGTCGCTCGACCAGCTGCTGGCGGCGCGCAACGGCGCGCTGCCGCCGGCGGCGCGCGCGCTGCTGGTCGCCGCCGCGGTCGCCGGGCGCGCGATCGACCTCGCCGTCGCGGCCCGGGCCGCCGGCGTCGACGACGCGGTCGCCGCGCTGGTGACGCTGCGCGGCCGCCGGCTGGTCCGCACCGGCGCCGAGGGCGTCGACGACCTCGAGCCGATCCACGACCGGATCCGCGCCGCCGCGGTCGCGACGCAGTCGCCGGAGGCGCTGCGCGCCTGCCACCTGGCGCTGGCCGAGGCCTACCGGGCCACCGCCCCCGACGCCCACGAGCGCCAGATCGATCACCTGCTCGCCGCCGGGCGCGAGCCCGAGGCCGCCGACGCCGCGGCCACCGCGGCGGTCGCCGCCGAGCGGGTCCTGGCGTTCCAGCGCGCCGCCGATCTCTACGGGATGGCGCTCGCCCACGGCGCGATCGACGACGCCCGCCGCGGCGAGCTGCTGGTGGCGCGGGCGCGCACGCTGTCGTTCGCCGGCCGGCTGATCGAGGCCGCCGCCGAGTACGGCCGGGCCATCCCGCTGGCCCCGGAGTCGCAGCGGCTCGAGCTGGCCCGCCAGCGCACCGAGCAGACGCTGCGCGCCGGCCGGCTGGTCGAGGGGCTCGAGCAGGCGCGCGCGCTGCTGGCCCAGCTCGGCTACCGCCTGCCCGCCAACGCCCGCGCCGGGATGTGGGCGCTGATCCGCCAGCGCGTGCTGCTGCGGCTGCGCGGGCTGCGCACCCGTCCGGTCGCGCCCGAGGACATCCGCCCCGAGCAGCTCGCCGCGATCGACGCGCTGTGGTCGGTGGCGGCGGGGCTGTCGTTCGCCAACCCGGTGTTCGGCCGCCTGGTCCAGATGTGGCACCTGCGGGCGGCGCTGCGCCTGGGCGAGCCGTCGCGGGTCGTGACCGCGCTGTCGCTCGAGGTCGGCTACCTGGCCAGCACCGGCGGCCTGCGCGAGCGCGACCGGGTCGCGCGCCTCGCCGAGCGCTCGCGCCTGCTCGCGGCGCGCCACGGCGATCCCTACCTCGTCGACCTGATCGACTGCGGCCTGGCGTTCGCCGAGTTCATGTTCGGCGACTTCGACACCTCGCGCGCCCGCTTCGAGGCGGTGCTGCCGCAGCTGCGCCACCACCGCACCGGCGATCGCTGGCAGCTCGACCTGTCCGAGATCTTCCTGCTCGCCGGCGCCTACTACGCCGGCAACCTCGGCCAGGTCGTCGAGCTGACGCTGCGCTTCCTCGCCGACGCCAACCACCGGGGCGACGTCTACTCGCAGCACGGCCTGCGCGCGTGGCGCAGCAACGTGGTGTGGCTGATCCTCGACCGCCCCGACGAGGCGCGGCGCCACGTCCGCGAGGTCGCCGAGGAGCGCGGCGACACCGGCGAGTTCCACGTCAACGAGTGGTACGCGATGGTCGCCGAGGCGCAGGTCGATCTGTACACCGGCGTCGACGCCCAGCCGCGGCTCGACGTCGCCGCCGAGCCGCTGCGCAGGTCGCAGCTGCTCCGGCTCGGCGCGATCCGGATCGAGACCGCGTTCCTCGAGGCCCGCGCCGCGCTCGCCGCCGCCCACGCCGACGCCGCGGCGGCGCTGCGCCACGTCGCCCGCGCGCCCGCGCCGCCGGCCGGCGCCTCGACGGCGAGAACTTCGCGTTCGCGCGGGCGCTGGGCGCGCTGGTCACCGCCGGCATCGCGCTGGCCGAGGGCGACCGCGCCGCCGCCGAGCGCGACCTCGTCCACGCCGAGGCGATGCTCGAGGGCGCGAGCCTGCGCTTCCACGCCCAGGTGGCGCGGTTCGCCCGCGGCGAGCTGGTCGGCGGCGCCGCCGGCGCCGCCCTGGCGGGCAGCGCCCGGACCTGGATGACCGGGCAGCGGGTGGTCGACCCCGACCGGTTGAGCCACCTGTTCCTGCCGCGGCCGTGACCGCGGGCGCCGCGGCGGCCGGGTTTCGGCGCCGGCCGGGAACATCGGGCGGCGTTTTCTCGGTCAGGTCCAGGCCGGCTCGCGGCACTCCTTGCTCGACATGGGACACGGAACCCCGACGGCGCGGACCGACGCCACCTTGATCGCGGCGAGCCGCCGCGGCGACCGCGACGCCTTCGGCGTGCTGGTCGAGCGCTACCTCGACCTGGTCTGTGCGGTCGGCTACAGCTCGACCGGCAGCCGCGCGCTGTCGGAGGACATCGCGCAGGACACGTTCCTGGCCGCCTGGTCGGGCCTCGCGTCGCTGCGCGAGCCGTCGCGGTGGCGCGCCTGGCTGTGCGGGATCGCCCGCAACCTGGCGCGCAAGGCCCGGGCCCGCGCGGCCCGCGAGCTCCCCACCGACGGCGTCGCCGACGACGCCGCGGCGGTGCCGGCGACCGGGCCCCTCGAGCGCATCACCGCCGCCGAGGAGCAGCGCCTGGTGCGCGACGCGCTGGCGCAGGTGCCGGAGGCGTACCGCGAGGTGCTCGTCCTCTACTACCAGCACGAGCGCTCGGTGGCCGAGGTCGCGGCGCAGCTCGGCATCCGCGAGGACACCGCGATGCAGCGGCTGTCGCGCGGGCGCCGCCACCTGGCCGGGCAGATCCACGCCACCGTCGAGCGCGCGCTCGAGGAGGCGCGACCGTCACGCCACCTCGGCCGCAAGATCGTCGCGGCGCTGCCACCGCTCGGCCTGGTCTCGCTCGGCGGCGCGCGCGCCGCCGCCGCGGCGCGCGGCTCGTCGCCGTCGGGCTCCGGGTCCCTGTCGTCACCCCCCTCGACAGGAGCCAGCATGTTGAAGATCGCCCTCGTCACCGCCCTCGGCGTCGCCACCGGCGGCGCCGCCTACGCCACCTACGCCGCCACGCGCTCGACGCCGACGGCCCCGGCCACGGCGGCCGCCGCCGTCGCGACGCCCGGCGCCGACCTCGCCGCGCCGGATCGCACCGGCTGGGCGCCGCGCCCGCGGCCACCGCGCGACCTCCACGCCGCCGCCGCCGCGCCTGCGCCCGCGCCGCTCGCCGCGCCCGACGACTGCGACCGCGGCACCTGCGCCGCGGCCGACGACGGCGCCGCCGCGGACCTCACCGCCGAGCAGATCGCGACCTACCGGCTCGGCGACGGGCCGGCGCGCGGACCGGTCGACGCGCCGGTGCAGATCGTCGTGTTCCAGGACGTCGAGTGCCGCTACTGCGCGCTGGTCCTCGGCACGATCGACCAGCTCTGGGACGACTACCCGGACAAGCTGCGCATCGTGGTCAAGGAGTTCCCCCTGCCCGGCCACCCCCACGCGCGGCTCGGCGCCGAGGCGCTGCTCGCCGCCGAGGCCCAGGGCAAGTTCTGGCCGTTCCACGACCTCGTGATCGCCAACCAGGACGCGCTGTCCCGCGACGCCTTCGTCGACCTCGCCGGCCAGGCCGGCCTCGACGTCGCGGCGTTCACCCGCGCCCTCGACGACCACGCCTTCGCCGCCGCGGTCGACGACGAGGTCGCGGCGGGCACGACGATCGGCGTCCGCGGCACGCCGACCTTCTACATCAACGGGCGCAGCTTCGCCGGGGCGCAGCCGATCGCGACGTTCCGCGCCGCGATCGACGCGGCGCTCGCCCCGTAGCGCCGCGGCCCGCCGGCGCCGCGGCCCGCTACTCGGCCCAGTGATCGACGGCGTGCTGGGCGTCGCTCAGCGGCCGTCGCCCGGGCACCAGGCGGACGGTCGCGACCAGCTGCTCGAACAGCGCGGCGGACGCGACGCCGAGCGCCGGCTCGTACTCGATGCGGAGCGGATAGACGTACATCGGCGTCACGATCTGGCCGTCGAGGACGTGCAGCTCGCGGCCGCCGAAACGGGCGTGATGGACGAAGACCCGGCACTCGTGGTCCTCGGCGGTGTAGTAGATCGCCGGCCCGCGCGGCGGCTCGCGGAAGTACTCGCCGGCCAGGGTCTCGAACATGCGCGCGCCGTGGATCTGGTCGTGATCGATGGGCGGCCGCGCGTCGAACACCCGCAGCAGCTGGTAGCGCCCCGGCATCAGCGGCGACACCCACAGCGTGTGATGCGGGCGCGCGATGCCGGTCCAGCCCGCGGGTGGCTCGAAGTAGTACGGGCGCCAGCGCTTGTCGCCGAGGCCGAGCGTGGTGCGATACGCGAGCTCGCGGGCGGTCGCGGCGAACAGGTCGAAGTGGGCGGGATCGCCCACCGTGGCCTCGATGCGGACGCACGACGCCGCGCCGTAGACGACGGCCAGCGTGCGCTGCCCGCGCGCGACGGCGGTGGTGCCGATGACGGCGTGCTCGCCCTCGTCGGTCACGAACACCGACCACGGCCGGTCGCCGAACAGCGACGCCGCGGCGCGCACCGGGGTGTGCTCGAGCTCGACGCGGATCAGCCCGGCGCCCGGGTGATCGATGCGTGACAGCACGATCGCGCCGCCGACGAAGGTGCGCTGCCAGCCCGCGATCGGCGTCGGGTGGCGGCCTTCGGGCTCGCCGCCCGGCGGCGGCTGGCCGAGGACGTCGTGGAGCCCGTGCAAGGCATCGTCCGAGAAGTCGGGGCGCGCCCGCTGGACGCAGGCGAGCAGCTCGTCGCGCCAGCCGGGGTGCGCGTCGGGGGTGCGGCAGGTGCCGACCACGCCGGCGGCGTAGTCGAGGAACGCCAGGTAGACGGCGAAGCGGTGCTCGGCGCCGACCACGCCGGCGGCGAACACGCCCTCCCAGCCGCCGTCGGTGCGGAACAGACCGACCTCGAGGTCGTCGGCGGCGCGCGCGTCCGGAACGCCGATCACGAGCGCCTGCTCGAGCCAGCGCTCCGGATCCGGCGGCGCCGGCCCCATCGGCAGGACGAGCAGGTCGTACGCCGCGCCCGGCGCCTCGACGAGCAGGCCGGCGTCGACGCGGCGCGCGGCCCAGCCGTCAGGGATCGGCAGGTCGAGCCGCACCGCGGAGGACTAGCTCGCGGGAGGGGCGTCTTCGCGCAGGCTCGCGGCGTCGCGCGCGAGGTGCTCGAGGATCTTGTCGAACGTGCCGAAGACGACGCCGTCGAGCGGCAGCGTCGCGACGAGGACCAGGAGCCCCTCGTGGGCGGCGAGCGCGCCGATCCGGAACGCCATGTTGCGCTGCAGGACCTTCTCGGCCGGCACGGCGCCGACCGGGACCACGTCGCACCACGCCATCACGCCGGGGACGCCGTAGATGTCACGCGGCTCGACGCGCACCCGCTGGTGCAGCGCCTTGCCGTCGCGCATGAACGCGAAGCCGATGCCCATCCAGGCGGCGTCGTCGTGCAGCAGCTTGTAGGTGGCGCGGAGGTGGTCTCTCGTCTCTTCCCAGGTCGGCATCTAGCGGTCCTAATCTCCCATGAGCCAGTTGTACGCGCTCGAGATGCCGGAGGTCGCGCTGTCGTAGGCGCTGCTGACCGCGCTCTTGGCGCCGCCGTAGGCGCTGCTGACCGCGCTCTTGGCGCCGCCGTACAGGCTGCTCGCGGCGTCGGTCGTAGCGCTCCAGGCGCTGCTCGCGACGTCGGTGGTGGCATCCCACGCCTTGCCACCATACTCCGAGACCGTGTCGATGACAGGGGCCGCGGCGTCACTGATCGACTTGACGTACGGCGACGCCGCATCGCTGACCGTGTCCCACGCGGCGCCGGCGGCGCTCGACGTGGCATCCCACGCCTTGCCGGCGGCACCCGAGGTGGCGTCCCACGCCTTGCCCGCGACGTCCGTGGTGGCGTCCCACGCCTTGCCCGCGGCGTCGGTGTAGGGCTTGGCGGCCTTGCTGATGGCCTTGACGTAGGGGTCCGCGGCCTTGCTGGTCGCGTCCCACGCCTTGCTCGCGGCGCCCGAGGTGGCGTCCCAGGCCTGGCCCGCGACGTCCGTGGTGGCATCCCAGGCCTTGCCCGCGACGTCCGTGGTGGCGTCCCACGCCTTGCCGGCCATCTTGCCGGCCTTGTCGACGTACGGCGACGCCGCGTCGCTGACCGTGTCCCAGGCGGCGCTGGCGGCGCCGGAGGTGGCGTCCCACGCCTTGCCCGCGACGTCCGTGGTGGCGTCCCAGGCCTGGCCCGCCATCTTGCCGGCCTTGTCGACGTACGGCGAGACCGCGTCGGTGGTGGCGTCCCACGCCGCGCCGGCGGCGTCGGTGTAGGGCTTGGCGGCCTTGGCCACGGGATCGACCCAGTCCTTGTACAGGCGGTCGCCGGCCTTCGACAGATCCGAGCCGACGCGCTTCTCGGCGGCCGCGGCGTCGGCCGCGACCACCTTGCTGCCAGCGGCGACGTCGGTGCCGACGGTCTTCGCACCCTCGATCATGTCGTGACCGACGACGGTGCTGTCGGCCATGTTGTACATCGACTTGCCGATCGCGCCGACGTCGACGGTGATGTCGCCCGACACCGAGCCGCCGTAGCCGAGCGCGGCGAACATCTTGCCGCCGACGTGGAACTTGCCGTCCTTGTAGCTGATGTCGCCCTCGGCGCCGATGCCGGCGCCGGCCATGCCCGAGGCGCCGATCTTGCCGGCCAGCGGCCCCAGGTTGCCGTGGACGTCGACCGCGCCCTCGGCGCCGGCGAAGGCGCCGATGCTGCCCTTGGCGCCGACGAAGTCGGGGCCGAGGCCGATCTGGCCGCTGGCGCCGGCCTTGGCGCCGACGAAGCCCTCGGCGTGGGTGCCGATGCCGGCGTCGTAGTCGACGCCGCCGATCTTGACCTTCTCGCTCTTGGCGTCGGCGTTGAGGTCGGCGTAGCCGCCGACCTTGCCGCCCACGCCGCCCTCGGCGTAGAGGCCGTTCTTGGTGTCGAGGCCGACCTTGCCGCCGGCGCCGCCCTGGGCGACGAAGCCGCCCTCGGCGCTCGCGGTGTAGCGCTTGTCGTCGCTCATCGCGACGGCGCGGGCGCCGGTCTTGTAGATGCCGCCCGCGGCACCCTCGGCGGACAGGAAGCTGGTGCTGCCCTTGCCGGTGGTGGGGTCGATCTTGGTCTTGATGCCGGCCGACGACTCGCCGCCGTAGCCCCACGTCGACTCGGTGAAGGTGCCGGCGCCGGTGACGTTCTTGTACGTGCCGGTGCCCTTGCCGTCAGCGCCCTTGATCTCCTCGGCGTCGGCGAGGGAGGCCTGACCGCTCTTGGAGATGTGCGCGTTGGGGTTTTCCTTGTCCCACAGCAGATCGAGGTTGGGCTGGTAGACCTCGGGCGCCGAGACCTTCATCGGCTCGTCGCGCGCCTCGATGTCCTCCTTGCGGTTGCCGAACGACTTACCGGTCGCCGACCACTTCTGGTACTCGGGCAGCGTGATCTTGCCGTCGGAGTCGCGGCCGAAGCCCTGCGACTTCTCCTCGCCCTCGACGTGGTTGCCCCAGCCGCTCTTGCCGCTGACGACATCACGGACGCCGCTGGCGCTGGTCCCCGGCGTCGCCGGGGCCTTGCCGGCCGCGAGGTCGGCGAGCTCGCTGGGCTTCGCCATGCGATCCTCGGGCGGCGCCTCCGCGGGCGTCATGCCGAGCATCTTCATCCACGGGGTCAGGCCGGTGGCCTTGCCCGCGGTCTGAGCCGCGCCGGAGTCGGCGACGCCTTGCTGCGCGCGGGCGGGGGTCCCCTTGGCCCAGTCGACCGCGGAGCTCAAACCGGAGGTGATGTCGTCGAACCAGCTCATTGGTGTTAGTCCCTCGTTGTCGTCCTACGCGACCCGTGCCGCAGACTTTCCCTCGGCTGCCGCAGTTTTCGCCCCCCCCGCCTCGATCCCCTCCGGGTTCGTAGCCAAGGTTACAACAGGCGCGCGGGATGTAGGGGCGACGTGTCGTTCGGGGCCCCCCAGCCCGAGCTCGGCCTCGGCCTTGAGCCGGCTGATCCACTCGTGGGCGCCCTGGAAATCCGGAGCCAGCTCGAGCGCCCGGCGGAACTCGACGAGCGCGTCGGCCGGCCGCTCGGCGTAGTAGTAGCAGATGCCGAGGTTGAACCGCGTCGCCGGGGTCTCGCCGAACCAGTCGAGCGAGATCTGGTAGAAGCGGGCCGCCTCGACCGGGCGCTTCATCACCATGTAGATGCGCGCCAGCTCGAAGGGCATGTTGACCGGCCCCGGGTAGTAGTTGCGCCACGCCCGGTCGAGCGCGACGCGGACGTCGAACTGCGCGATCTCGTCCAGGCCGGTGACCAGCTCGCGGAGCGTCCCGGCGAACTCGCACAGCATCTGCGGGTCGTAGCCGGACAGCCGCAGCAGGCCGAGGAACTGCGGCAGGGTCTGGGGCGGCCCGCGGCGGGTGGTCTGGTAGAGCTCGAAGAACTCGCCGGGCCCGAACTCCATCAGCTCGCGGAGGTGGACGCGGGTCGAGCCGAACGCCGGGCCGTCACCGCCGACGACGCCGGCGAGGGTCCGCAGGTTGAGCGTGCGCCGCGCGGTGCCCATCGACCAGCCGCCGCACTCGGCGAGGTAGCTCGCGATGGCGTGGAAGTTCACCATCATCGAGAAGCCGTCGCCGTGGAACTGCATCGCGTGCTGCTGACGGTGATAGAGCTCGTCGTGCTGGATGAAGCCCTTGTCCGAGGTCAGCAGCAGCAGCCGGTTGCGCGACATCTCGAGCAGCGTGCGCAGGCCGCGCAGCCCGCCGATCGGGATCGAGATCATCGTCCCCGACAGGGTCTCGCGGTAGGCCGCGAGCGTGCGCTCGAGGGCCGGGTCCTCGTAGTACGTGCCCTCGATCGGATGATCGGTGTAGCGGAACAGCAGCTCGGGCAGCCGGGGCGCGGCCGGGTTGACGCCGGCCGGGGCGCGCACGCTGATGCGGACCTCCCGGGCCTCGCCGCCGCCGAACTTGAACAGGTCCATCGTGAACGTGTCGAACGCGTAGTTGCCGAGCACGACCATCGGGTTGTGGACCGTGGCGGCCGACAGCACGCCGGCGCCGTCGAGCAGCTCGATCTCCTTGGCGGTCTCGACGTCGAACACGCCGAAGCACAGCGTGCCGGTGGCGACGAACGGCGCGAGGTGCGGGTGCGCCGCCCACACCCGCGGGTTGTGGTCGACGAAGTCGGTCATCACGTAGCGCACGTCGAGGTCGGCGATCGCCGACTCCTGGAACAGCTGGCGCCACTTGCACAGGAACTGGAACGCGAACCGGCCGACGCCGGCGGCGAGCTCGACGATGTAGACCGGGTGCGCGGGGTCGATCTGCCCGGCGGCGCGCGCGTCGGTGAGGTAGACCAGCACCGCCTCGGCGTAGCTCTTGGCGATGAAGGTGTTGCACGTCGCGTAGGACGGCACCTCGCCGCTGTGCCACGCCGCCGGGCCTCGCCCGCCGTAGTACTGGCGCTGCAGGGCCCACACCACGGACTCCGAGAACCGAGTCTCCCGCTCGATCTGGGTGCCCGACACCTCGGTCGGCGGCGCGCTCATCGCCAGCATTCTAGCCCAGCCGGCGGGCGGGCGAGGCTCCCTCACGCCGCCACCGGCCGCGGCCCCGGGCTTTTTCGGCCGCCGCCGCTCACTCCCGGGAGGCCGCCTCGCGCCGCCGCGCGGCTCAGCCCGGCGACGGCGCCGGGAACGTGCGCGCGGCCGCGCGCTCCCCTTCCGCCTCGATCCGCGCGATCCACTGGTGCGCGACCGCGAGATCGGGCTGCAGGTTGCGGGCGCGCTGGAACCAGCGCAGGGCCTGCGCCGGATCCTCGGCGTGGTAGTAGCAGGCGCCCAGGCTCAGGCACGCGGCCGGCGACTCGCCGTACCAGTCGATCGCGAAGTGGTGGAAGCGGGCGGCCTCGTGCGGCCGGTCGAGCGCCAGCAGGACGCGGCCGAGCTCGTACGGCAGGTTCTGGAGCCCGGCGAAGTAGTTGGCCCAGACCCGGTCGATCGCCACCCGTAGCTCGACCGACAGCGCGTCGGTGATGCCGTGGCACTGACGGCGCACGAGCTCGGCGCGCTGGTGGAACAGGCCGGGGTCGTAGCCGCTGAGCCGCAGCAGCGCCAGGAACTGGTCGAGCGGCGCCTCCCGGGCGCGCCACAGCTCGAGGTACTCGTAGAGCTCGCCGGGGCCGAACTCGTCGAACCGCCGCCGGAACATCGCGACCGTGTCGACGAAGTCGTCGCCGGCGTCGCCGCGGACGCACAGCGCGGTCTTGAGGTTGAGCGCCCGGCGCGACGTCGCCGCGTAGACGCCGCCGCGGGCCTCGAAGTAGCTGCCGATGGCGTGGTAGTTCACCATCATCGAGAAGCAGCCGGCGTGGAGCTGCATCGGCTGGTGGGCGCGGTGGTCGAGCTCGTCGGCCTGGGTGTAGCCCTTGTCGGACGACAGCAGCAGGCCGCGGCCGCCGGCCAGCGCGAGCAGCCGCTCGACCGCGTCGAGCCCGACGACCGGCATCGTGAAGGTGGTGTCCACCAGGCGCGCCTGGTAGGCGGCGAGCAGCTGATCGTGGATCGGGTTGCCGTGGTAGCCGGCCGCGTCGACGTCCTGGTAGCGGTACTGGGTCCGCAGCGTCGCGAGCAGATCGAGGCGCGCGAGATCGACCGGGCCGTCGCCGGGGGCGCGGGTCGTGACGCGCACCTCCTGCAGCGCGCCGGCGTGGACGCGGAACAGCTCCTGCCGGAACGCGTCGAACGCGTAGTTGGCGACGATCACGACCGGGTTGGCGCAGCTGCCGGGGCCCAGCGCGGCGCCGTCGGCGAGCGCGATCGCGTCGTCGGCGTCGACGTCGAAGGTGCCGAAGGCGAGGCGGCCGTCGTCGACCAGCGGCCGGAGCTGCGGATGCTCGCCCCAGCGCCGCAGGTTGCTCGGCGTGAAGTCCGTCATGACGTAGCGGACGTCGAGGTCGCGCAGCGACGAGGCCCGGCGGAGCTCGTCGAGCGCGCGCAGGAAGTAGGCGGCGAAGGCCCCGACGCCGGCGCCGAGCTCGACGACGTGGACCGGCGCGGTCGCCACCAGCTTGCCGGTGCGGACCAGCTCGTGGAGGTACGCGATCACGACCTCGGCGTAGGCGGCCGCGAGGTAGGTGTTGCACGTCGCGTCGTTGGGGACCTCGCGATCGTGCCAGGCGCGCGGGCCCTGCCGGTCGTAGTACGTCCGCTGCAAGCGCCACAGCACCGAGCGGGAGAACCGCTGGTCCTGCTCGAGGACGGTCCAGCGACCGTCGCGCGCGGGCTCGTCGGTGCTCACGGCGCCGCATGGTAGCACGGCGGTGATCGGCGCGGCCGGCGCTACACCCGCACCAGGCCGTGGGCGCGGAACGGCTCGAACCACCCCGCCGGCTCGAGGTCGCGGCGCGACGGCGGTCGGCCGTCCGGCCAGTGGCTCGGGTGGCAGCGGCGCAGGTTGTCGGCGGCGGCGCGCGGCGCCGCGATCGTGCAGGTCTCGCCGCTGCTCGCGCGCACGGTCACCAGGCCGCGCGACCACGTCGGCTCGCCGCCGAGCCAGCACAGGCGATCGCGATCGCGCGCGCCGGGGTGCGGCCCGGCCATGGTCTGCGCGACGAAGTCGGGCGCCACCGTCGGCGCCGGCACGTCGAGGCCGGTGAACCACTCCTGGACCGGCGCGTCGAGGTGCAGGCGTCGTCGGAAGTTGTCGAGCGCGAGGCCGAGGGCCTCGTGGACCGCGCGCGACCGGGGCACGCCGTCGGTGTAGGCGAAGGGCAGGAAGTTGCGCGCGAAGCCGCCGAACGGCTGCTCGCGCAGCCGGATCGGGAACAGCTCGGGCGTGCGGCCCAGCGGCGCGTGCGCGGTCACCGACAGCTGGTGGTAGACCGCGTTGTCGAGCAGGCCCGCGGCCACCAGCTGGCGGATGATCTCGAGGCCGTTGATCGTGTCCTGCACGGTCTCGCCGGGGAAGCCGTAGATCAGGTAGGCGTGCGCGGCGATGCCGGCCGCGGCCAGCGCCTGCAGCACCTTGATCACCTGCACCACCGAGACGCCCTTGACGATCTTCGCGAGCACCGCGTCGCTGGCGATCTCGATGCCGCCGGTGACCAGGATCATGCCGGCGGCGGCGAGCAGCCGGCACCGGTCGGGCTCGAAGGCGCGGTCGAAGCGGACGTTGCCCCACCAGTGGTAGTTGCGGCCGCGGCGCAAGAGCTCGAGGGCGAGCTCGACCAGCAGCGCGGGCGGCGCGGCCTCGTCGGTGAAGTGGAAGCCCGACAGCCCGGTCTCGGCGTGCAGCGCGTCCATCTGATCGGCCAGGCGCGACGCCGGCATCGGATCGTAGTCGGCGATGTACGGCAGCGTGATGTCGCAGAACGTGCACTGCTTCCAGTAGCAGCCGTGGGCGGCGGTGAGCTTGAGCCACGGCCCGTCGTTGGCCCGCTGCACCGGGCTCGAGACGTAGACCATGTGGACGTAGCGGCGCATCGCGAAGCCGGCGTAGCTAGGCGGCGGCAGGTCGCCGAACGGCAGCGCCGGCTGGGTCGCGCCGGCGAAGACGACGCGCCCGGCGTCGCGCGTGAAGGTGTTGTGCAGCGGCGCGTCGTGCCCCTCCAGGCGGGCGCACAGCTGCCGCAGCGGCAGCTCGCCGTCGTCGAGCACGACGTAGTCGACGTGGTCGAAGACCCGCGGCTCGGCGAGCTCGCGGAGCTCGGTCGACGGGAAGCCGCCGCCGAGGGCGCGCGCCACGCCGGGGCGGTGGGCGCCGAGCCAGGCGCCGAGGCGCAGCGCGCCCACCAGGTTGCCGGGGAACGGACAGGTGATGCAGACCAGATCGAGGTCGGCGGGCACCAGCGCCGCGGCGACCTCCTCGAGCATCGTCACGTAGGCGTCGGGCGGGCGCGCCAGCTCGGCCGCGACCGGATCGAAGCTCGACGGCGACGCCGCCAGCGACGCCGCGTAGTCGGTCAGGCCGAAGTGAGGGTTGACCGTGGCCTTGAAGAACTCCATCAGCTCGAGGAGCATCAGCGACACGCGGTAGCGCGCGAAGTCGGTGGTGCCCCAGGTGCCGGGCGCGGCGACCGAGCGCTGGCCGCGCGGGCCCAGCGGGATCATCCCGCCCTGCACGATGCGGGTGGTCGCGGCCAGGTCGCGCAGCTGCACCACCGCGATCGCGTCGTCGATGATCTTGAGGTACTGGTCGCGGTTCCGGTAGACGACCGCCTGGTCGAGCGTGAGCGCCGCCGGGTCGACCGCGGCGAACATGCGGTCGAGGCCGTCGCGGCTGAACACGCGCAGGAACAGCTCGAGGCTGACGTCGATCGGCACGACCGTGTGGCCGAGGTGGCGCAGCCAGCCGGCGAGCCGCGGCGCCGCGGCGTACGGCGTGTTGAGGTTCACGCTCGGCGGCACGACCATCGCGATCGTCAGCGCCATGCGGCGGCCTCCTTCACCCGACGTCCCGCGGCGTGGGTGGCACATCGACGACGGTTTCGGTAGGCTCCATCGGGTCCGGCGATTGTGCCATGGCCCCCTGGATCCTCAGAGGCGTGATCGCGCGCGTCGGCCCGGCACCGGCGCCGGCGTCGCGCCCGTCGCCGTGGTGGCGTCGGCGTCCCTCCCCCACCGCGCGGTGCGGCCGCACCTCGCCTCGCATGGAGCTCGCATGATCAGGAGACACGTCTGGATCGCGGTCGTCGTCGCGCTCGGCTGCGGCTGCAAGTCGACGAAGAAGGAGGCGGCCGAGGAGCCGCCGAAGGAGCCCGCCGCCGCGCCCGCGACGCCGGCGCCGCCGCCCCCGGTCGCCGACGCGGCGCCGGCCGCGGCCGACGACACGATCGGCGCCGACAAGATGGGCACCTTCACCTGCGCCGAGCTCGAGCACGACGTCTGCAAGGGCGCCACCGATCACTTCGCCGCGACCGCGCCGGTCGTCCACCTGACGTACCGGACCCGGGAGCTACCCCAGGTCGGCGACGTCTACGTCGTCCAGTGGATCGCCGAGGACGTCGGCGACGCGGCGCCGCCGAACACGGTGATCGCGACGGTCGAGGACAAGGTCGAGGTCGTCGCGCCCGGCACCCTGAACTACGTCGTCAACAGCCAGCTGACCCGGCCGACCAGCGGCTGGCCGGTCGGGACCTACCGGGTCGAGATCAAGCTCGGCGACCGCGTCGCGACGACCGCGCACTTTGCGATCGAGTAGCGCCGCCCCGGACCGGGACCGCCCGGGCCGCCCGGGCCGCGCGTCGCGCCGCCGCCGACCGACGGTGGTTAGACGTGCTAGCATCGCGATCGTGCCGTCGGTCTGGACCCACGCGTTGCGCCCTCGCGCGCGAACGAGGGCGCGATGGCCCTGACGATCGCGCTGGTCGTGCCACCGGCGGTGGACCTCAACACGCCGTACGCCGCGGCGCCGCGGCTCGCCGGCTGGCTGCGCCACCTCGGCCACACGGTCGTGCCCATCGACCTCAGCCTCGAGATCTTCCTGCGCGTGTTCAGCCGGGACGGCCTCGCGCGCATGTTCGCCGCGATCTCGCCCGCCGACGTCAAGAACGAGTACCGCGTCGTCTACGAGAACCAGGATCGCTACGTCCAGCTCGTCGACGACGCCATCGCGGTGCTGCAGCAGCGCGACATGGCGGCGATCTACCGCATCACCAGCGGCAACTTCCTGCCCGAGGGGCCGCACTTCCGCCGCCCCGACGTCGAGGCGAGCCGCCAGCGCGCCGGCGTATGGAGCCACAGCGACCTCGCGCGCCACCTCGTCTCGTTGATGTTCGCGGACCTCACCGAGCTGTTCAAGTCGACGATCACGCCCCACTTCGGCATGCACCGCTACGCCCACACGCTGGGCTGGGCGCCGCCGAGCTTCGATCCGCTGGCCAGGGAGCTGGCCCGTGCCCCCAACGTCTACGAGGAGATGCTGTTCGAGCTCGCCGACGCGCTGATCCCGCGCCAGCTCGATCTCGTCGCCATGACCTGCCCGTTCCCCGGCAACCTGATGGGCTCGCTGCTGCTCGGCAAGTGGCTGGCCGCGCACCGCCCGGGGGTCAAGCGCGCGCTCGGCGGCGGCTACCCGTCGACCGAGCTCCGCGAGCTGTCAGACCCGCGGGTCTTCGACTTCGTCGACTACATCGTGCTCGACGACGGCGAGCTGCCGCTGCGCCAGATCTGCGCCCGGCTGGAGGGCCGCGACGAGCCCCTGCACAGCACCTACGAGCGCGACGGCGGCGAGGTCGTGTTCCGCCGCGCCGAGCTGGCGCCGATCCCGTTCGGCGACCTGCCGGCGCCGAGCTACGAGGGCTTCGAGCTGTCGCGGTGCGTGCACCTCATCTACCGCGAGAACCTGGTGCAGCGGGCCAGCGACGGCACCTGGCTCAAGGTCACCGCCGCGCACGGCTGCTACTGGAAGAAGTGCACGTTCTGCGACATCCACCTGCCGTACATCGCCGACTTCGATCCGATGCCGGCGAGCCGGCTCGCCGATCACATGGACGCGCTGCACGCGCAGACCCGGCTGTCGGGGTTCCACCTCACCGACGAGGCCGCGCCGCCGTCGCTGCTGGTCAACCTCGCCCTCGAGCTGCTGCGCCGCAAGCGCAGCTACCACTGGTGGGGCAACATCCGCTACGACCGCGCGTTCGACCCCGACCGCTGCCGGCTGCTCGCCGCCGCGGGCATGATCATGGTCACCGGCGGCATCGAGACCGCCAGCGATCCGGTGCTCGAGAAGATCGAGAAGGGCGTCTCGGTCGCCCAGCTGGTCAAGGTGCTGCAGGCGTTCTCGGCCGCGGGCATCGGCACCCACGGCTACCTGATGTACGGCTTCCCCGGCGAGACCACGCTCGACGCGATCAACGGCCTCGAGGTGATCCGGCAGCTGATGCGCGCCGGCCTGCTGCAGAGCGGCTACTACCACCAGCTCTCGGTCACCGCGCACGCGCCGCTGTCGCGGGCGCCGGAGCGGTTCAACATCCGGCTCAAGGACCACCCGCACCAGGGGTTCGCGCGCAACCAGCTGCCGTTCGTGTACCTGGACAGCGCGATGCGGACCGACCAGATCTTCCACCGCATCATCGAGGCGCTGGAGTGGTACCAGCGCGGCCTCAGCCTCGACGAGCCGGTGCACGACTGGTTCAAGGGGATCCCGGTGCCGCCGCCGACGGTGGCCGCCGACTTCGTCGACGAGGTGTCGCGGCAGCCGCACCCCGGCGGCGCCCGCAACCGGCTGTGCTGGCTCGGCGGCGAGCCCCGGTGGTCGCGCGGCCAGCTGTCGGTGCGCGCCACCGACGGACGCTTCTATGCCAAGGCGGTGCCCAAGGGGATCGCGGACAACCTGCGCCGGTGTCACCCCGACCACTGGGGCGACCACCCGCCGAGCCGCGGCGACTTCGCGTCGGCCGACTGGTTCGAGCCGTTCCGACCGCTCGGCCTGGTGCTGGTGTAGGCGCGCGCGGTCAGGCCGGGCGCGTCGGCTCGATCGCGCCCAGCCGGTTGCCGGCGGGATCCGCGAAGATGATGTACTTGCCCTCGTTGAGGAAGGGCTCGGGAGGGACGACGACCTGGCCGCCGTTGGCCTCGATCTTCTGGCAGGTCTCGTCGAGGTTCGCGACCTCGAGGTAGCTGACGACGCCGGCGCCGGCGGCGTCGGCGCCGTACAGGCCGACGCCGCGCTTGAGGCCGCAGCCCTCGACGATCGCGTAGTTCGGCGTGAACGGGACGTTCCAGAACGACCACGACATCAGGTCGCTGTAGAACTGCGTCGCCTTCTCGAGGTTGGGCGTCGCGATCTCGACGAAGATGAACGGGTTGACCGGCTCGTGCTTGAGCCGCGGGTGGCCCTCGACGAACTGCTGCCAGAACCAGACCTCGTTGCCCCACGGATCGAGCGCCGCGGTGAAGGCGCCCGAGCCGGCGACCTCGGAGCGCGTGTACATGACCCGGCCACCGAGCTCCT
Source organism: Kofleriaceae bacterium (assembly GCA_020633495.1). GTDB lineage: Bacteria > Myxococcota_A > Polyangia > Haliangiales > Haliangiaceae > WYBA01. Next base: position 197,441 of record JACKDR010000011.1, read on the forward strand.
TGGCCCGCGCCGCCGCGGCCTCGCAGTCGTTGACCAGCATCAGCGGCGCGACCCCGATCGGCAGCCGCGGATCGTGCATGATCCCGATGACGGGCATGCGGCCGGCGTCGACGAGGGTGTAGCCGGGCGCGACCTGGTAGAGGCCCCAGGCGAAGGTCTTGCGATAGAAGTCCATCGCGACGTTGAGATCGCTGACGCGGATCTCGATCTGGAAGACGTCGACACCCATGGCCGAAGTGTGGCCACCGGCGCGCGACGCTGTCAACGGACCGCGCGGCGCTTCGGGGCCGCGCGCCGCGGCTCAGCCCGTGTGAGGATTTCATCCTCACACGCTCTGTCGATCGGCTCGCTCGCCCGCAGACGGGCTCGCAGCGCCTGCACGGAGACCGCGTCGCGCAGACGCTCGGCTCAGCCCGTGGCGGCGCGCAGCCCGAGCCGGTCGAGCAGCGCGCGGTAGTGCGCCGCCAGCCGCCGGCGATCGTCGGCGACCCGCGCGGCGTACGACACCCGGGCGCGATCGTCGACCAGGGCGCGGACCTTCCACGCCGACGCGTCGGGGAGGTACGGGCAGACGTAGTGGACCTCGAGCGCGCGCTCGACGACCAGCTCGCGGATCTTGCTCGAGGCCACCGCGTCGCGCAGGTACTCGTCGACCGCGACGAACGGCACGTCCTGGGTGTAGGCGGCGAGCACGCCGTGGAACCGCGAGCCGACGTAGGCGTCGAGGCGGCCGATCAGGCCCCACAGCCGCAGCGGCGCCAGCGGCTCGGCGATGGTGCGGGCGCCGAGGCGGTCGGCGAGCGCGCGCGCCGCGGCGGCCTCGTCCTGCATGACGCTGAAGCGGAAGAACACGAGGTCACAGTCGGGCGCGAGCGCGCGCAGCTCGCGCTCCAGCGCCGCGAAGAACGGCGCCGCCGCCGGCGACGACAGCGCGGCACCGAGCGAGACGCCGATCAGCGGGCGGCCGCGGCCGCGGCGCGGCGCCAGCCCCAGGCGCGCCAGCAGCGCGTCGACGTCGCGCTCGACCGCGGCGGGCAGCTCGGCGAGCCCGATCGCCGGATCGGGGACGACGTGGACCTCGCCGTCGAAGCCACACTCGCGGACGAAGCGCAGCGTGGTGCGGTTGCGCACGCTGACGTAGGCGAGCCGCTCGCAGCAGGCGCGGATCCGGGCGTAGTCGGCGCGGTGCGCGGCGAGGTACCAGGGCTGGTTCTGCGAGCCGAGGGCGTTCCACGCCACGGCGCAGCGCGCGGGCCAGCGCGCGGGATCGCCGAGCCGGAACGGCGCGAACGACGGATCGAGGTTGAGCAGGCCGCCGCCGCCGATGATCAGCGCGTCGAGGTCGGCGGCCCAGCCGCAGTCGTCGGTGGCCGGGACCGCGCGCAGCTCGTCGCCGAGGCCGCGCTCGCGATCCCAGCGGTGACCCCAGAACGGGTGCGGCAGCGCCGGCGCCAGCACCTGATACGCGGTGCCCGGCACCAGCGCGAGGACCGCGCGGCGGGTCGCGTAGCCGACGAGGGCGTCGCCGGCGTTGTCGATCGAGTAGGCGCCGAGGAAGCCGAGCATCCGGGTCACCGGGCCGCCGGGACCCGCGCGCGGTCACGAATCGAGGGCGAGGCCCCCGCGCGTCCGTCCGCCATGACGCAAGATGCTAGCACGGCGATGAAGTTCCTGGTCCTGGCCCCGCTGCCGTCCGCGTTCGGGGAGGCGCTCCACGGCGCGCGCCTCGCCGGCGCGCTCGTCGATCGCGGCCACGCCGCCGTGGTCGCGGCGCCGTCGTCGGTGGCGCCGACGGTGGCCGATCCGCGGATCCCGTTCGTGGCGATCGACGCCGCCCTGCCCCGGCTCGACGCCGAGCTGCCGGCGCTGGTCGCGCGGCTCGGCGTCGACGTCCTGGTGCTGGCCGACGCCGCCGCCGTCGACAAGGTCGCGCGCGCGTTCGCGCTGTCGACGCCGCGCCTCGCCGCCGCCGCGCCGCGCGTGGTCTCGCTCGACTGCTGGAACCTGGTCCGGCCGCCGCCGACGTGGGACTACGGCGTCACGGCCGAGCCCCTCGATCCGTGGCTGCTCCAGCACACGCCGGTGATCCGCCCCGTGCCCGGCGCCCCGCTCGCCACCCCGGGCGGCTACGCCGCGCTGCCCGCGATCGCGCCGCCGACCCCGGCGCGGCGGCACGCGACGCGGCGCCGCCTCGCCGTCCCCGAGGCCAGCACGGTGATCGTCTGGACGACGGCGCGCTGGCAGCAGCCCGACAGCCACGACCACCCGGCGCTGGCGCGCACCGCCGCGCGGCTGCCCGAGCTGCTGCGGCCGGTGCTGGCGGCGCTCGGCGACGACGTCGTGGTCGCCCACGTCGCGCCCGATCCGATCCCGGCGGCCTGCCGATCGGCGAGCTACCGCCACGTCGGTCAGCTCGCCGCCGCCGACTTCGAGGCGCTGCTCGGGGCCGCCGACGCGCTGCTGAGCTTCAACGCCGCCGCCACCAGCCTGGCCACCGCGCTCGGCCTCGACGTGCCGACCGCGCTGGGCACCGCGCACGATCCCGGCGGCGGCGCGCGCCCCCTGTGGGCGTGGCCGCTCAGCCTCGACGGCATCCTGGCGCCGACCGTGCGCGACAACCCGTTCTACGCCACGATGGTGCGGCTCGATCCGATGCGCCCCGACGACCTGCTCGCCGGCCTGCGCGCGCTGCTGTTCGACGCCGCGCTGCGCGACCGCTGCCGCGCCGCCCAGGCCCGCTACCGCGCCGAGGTCGCGACCCTGCCCGACGGCGCCGCGCGCCTGCTCGCGCACGTCACCACCTGAGCGGCGCGGGGCGCGTGACGAGGCTGCTACGATGGCGGCGACGCGCGCCCGCCGGCCCGCGCCATGGAAGGACCCGATGGACTACTGCCAGACCTACGTCGACGCGCTCCTCGACCACGCCGGCACGACGTTGCCGTACACCGAGGCGCGCGTGATCGGCGAGATCACCGCCGACGACGTGCCCCGGCCGCACCTCGCCGTGTTCGTCGAGCTGGTCGGCGCGGGGTTCCTGGGCACGACCGCGGGCCTCGCGGATCGGCCGGCGCCGCTGCCGGTCGCGGACGGCTTCCAGTACTTCGAGCTGTGCGCGTTCACCGCGCGCGACAGCCCACGCCTGCTGGCGGTGCTGTCGCAGCTCGGCACGTACATGCTCGGCGCCGCCGGGCCGGCGTTCTGGGCCAGCGCCGACGTGATCGCGACCTGGCAGGGCGAGGTCCCGGCGCCGACGCCGTTCCTGCCCTACGAGACGATGCGGCTCGACGACAGCGGCCTGCGCTTCCTGCTCGTGCCCCGGTGGCAGTTCACGCTGCCCGGCGGTCGCCCGATCGAGGTCGTCGAGCCGTTGCCGATCACCCCGGGCCAGTGGGAGCGCGTCCGCGTCATCGAGCGCGGCCGCCGCCGCTTCTGGGTCGACGCGCTGGGCCTGGACAGCCGCGCCCAGTGGAACGCGCTGCTGCCGCCGGCGTGAGCGCGCGCTGCGCCGGCAGGGTCGCGACGAAGTCGCGGACCGCGGGCATCGCCTCGGCGTGACCCACCCGGTCCTGCGCCACACCGCGCGGGTGCGGGTGCTGATGACGTTCCTGCAGCACGCCTTCGCGCCCACGGCCGCGCGGTCCGGCGGCGAGCTGGCGCCGCGGCACGGATAGCGTCACGCCGCCGCCGCGGTCCCGGTGCGCCCGCGAAGGTTGCGGTATCCTCGATGGATGGACGCGCTGCTGGAGCGGCTGGGGGCCGCGAGCGCGGCGACGCCGGTGGCGCTCGGGCGCTACGACGTCGTCGGCTCGCTCGGCGCCGGCGGCATGGGCTCGGTGTTCGCCGGCGTCGATCGCGAGCGCGGCACGCCGGTGGCGATCAAGGTGCTGCGCTGGCTCGATCCGCGGGCGCCGTCGCGGTTCAAGGCCGAGTTCCGATCGGTGGCGGGCGTCCGCCACGACAACCTGGTGCCGATGCACGAGCTCGGCGTCGAGGACGGCGCCTACTACCTGGCGATGGAGCGGGTCGACGGCGTCGACTTCATGACGTGGGTGCGGCGACGGCAGCGCGACGGCGTCGCCGATCCGGTGTCGGTGGCGGAGCTGCCGCCGACCGGGGACACGACGCGGCTGGGACGCCGGGTGGCGTCGCCGAGCGTCAAGCGCAGCGCCCGGAAGCCCAGCGCGCCGCCCGACCTCGTGCGGCTGCGCGCGGCGCTGGTGCAGCTGGTCCGCGGCGTCCGCGCGCTCCACCTCCACGGCCTGCTGCACCTCGACCTCAAGCCGTCGAACGTCCTGGTCACCGAGGCCGGCCGCGTCGTGATCCTCGATCTCGGCCTGTCGCGCGCGACCGCCGACGCCGGTGCCCCCGGCGACGACGGCGTGATCGCCGGGACGCCCGGCTACATGGCGCCCGAGCTGGTGGTCGGCGACCCGGTGACCGAGGCCACCGACTGGTACGCGGTCGGGTGCCTGCTCTACGTCGCGCTCACCGGGGTCCAGCCGACGCTCGCGCCGCCGGACCAGCCCGCGCCGGTGGTCGCGCCGCACGAGCTGGTACCCGAGGTGCCGCGCGACCTCGGCGACCTCGCCGTCGCGCTGCTGTCGCCGGCGCCCGAGGACCGGCCCGGGCCCGCGGCGCTGGCGCAGCTCCTCGGCGAGCCCGCGACCGAGGCCGGGCCGCGGGCGCCGCGGCGCCCTGGTTCGTCGGCCGCACCGGCGAGCTGGCGCGGTTCGACGCAGCGCTGCGCGGCGGCCGGGCGCCGCGGGCGGCGGTGGTCCACGTCACCGGCCCGTCGGGCATCGGCAAGACCGCGCTGGTCCGCCAGTTCACGCGGCGCGCGCGCGCCGAGCACGGCGCGTGGGTGTTGCGCGGCCGCTGCCACGAGCGCGAGCGCATCCCGTACAAGGGCCTCGACGGCGTCGTCGAGCAGCTCGCGGCGCAGCTGCGCGGCGGCGCCGACGAGGTCGTGCACGGGCGCGTGCCGCGGTGGAGCGCCGAGCTGGTGCAGCTGTTCCCGATCCTCGCCACCGTGCCCGCGATCGGGGCGCGGCCGGTGACGCAGAAGCTCGAGCCGCGCGAGCTGCGCCGGCGCGGCTGGCTGGCGCTCGCCGAGCTGCTCGCGGCGGTGACCCGCCACCACCCGCTGGTGGTGTGCGTCGACGACCTGCAGTGGAGCGACCGCGACACGGTCGAGGTCCTGCGCTCGCTGCTGACGCTGCCCGGCGCGCTGATCGCCACCACGTTCCGCGCCGACGACGCCGCGGCGAGCGACGCGCTCGGCACCTGGATCGCGGCGACGGCCGACGCCACGACGCTCGACCTCGGGCCGCTGTCCGCCGACGACGCCGCGGCGCTCGCCGGCGCGGCGCTGGCCAGCCACGGCGCGTCGACCACCGACCCCGGCGCGCTGGGCGCCGAGGCCATGGGCATCCCGTTCTTCATCGAGCAGCTCGCCCACCACCAGGCGCGGGCCGCGACCGGCGCGCCGCGGACCTCGCTCGACGACGTCCTGGCGGCGCGCGTCGGCGATCTCGACGCCCGCGCCGCGGCGCTGCTGCGCGCGGTCGCGGTCGCCGGGGGCCCGGTCGAGCAGGCGGTCGCGCTGGAGGCGGCCGGCCTCGACGGCACCGACCTGCCGGTGCTGTGGCAGCTGCGCGCCGCCAGCTTCCTGCGCGCCGCCGGCGTCGCGTCGGGCGACCTCGTCGAGCTGCACCACGATCGCCTGCGCGACTTCGTGCTCGGCGGGCTCCGGCCCGAGGCCCGCGTCGCGCTGCACCGCACGCTCGCGGCGGTGACCGTCGCGCGCCACGGCGACGCCGACGGCCCGTGGCTGTTCGACGTCGTCCGTCACGTCGAGGCCGCGGCGGCGAGCCTGCCGCCGGCCGAGCGCCACGCCGCGGCCGACCTCGCGCTGCGCGCCGGGCGCCACGCCCGGGCCGGCGCCGCCTTCACGCTGGCCTCGGCGTGCTTCGAGAACGGCCTGACCTGGGCCGGCGACGACGCCTGGGAGCGCGACCACGCCGCCGCGCTGGCGCTCGCGACCGGCGCCGCCGAAGCCGCCTATCTCACCGGCAGCGCCGAGCTGCTGGCCGGGCACATCGCCACGATCCGCGCCTGCGGCGCCGACGTCCTCGAGCAGCTGCCCGCGTGGGAGCTCGAGATCGACGCCGCCGCCGGCCGCGGCGACTTCGGCGGCGCGATCGCCAGCGCGCGCGGCGCGGCTGCTCGGGGTCGAGATCGGTGGCGCCCGACGACGCCGTGATCGGCGCGGCGCTCGAGCGCGCGCTCGGCGCGCTGCAGCGGCTCGGCCCCGACGGCGTCCGGGCGCTGCGCGACGCCGACGATCCCCGGGTCGCGGCGGTGATGCGGATCCTGGTCCGGGTCAGCCCGGTGGCGTTCTTCGCGGCGCCGTCGCTGGTGCCGATCCTCGCCAGCGAGCTGGTGACGCGCTCGCTCGAGCGCGGCCTGGCGCCGGCGACCGCGTACGCCATGGCGCTGATCGGCCTGGTGCTCAACATGCTGGGCGCCCACGACGCCGCCCACGGCTGGGCCCAGCTCGCGCTCGATCTGCTGCCGCGGTGGCGCGACGACCGCCGGCTCGAGGCCAGCACCCGACAGGTCGCGCAGAACCTGGTCGACACCTTCGTCGTGCCGCTGGCGTCGACGCTGGACGCGGGCCGCGCGGTGTTCGACGTCGGCCGCGACACCGGCGACCTCGAGTACGCCGGCTACGCCGCCCACGTCTACACGTTCAACGCGCTGTACAGCGGCGCCCGCCCGCTGGGCCCGCTGCTCGACGAGGCCCTCGACCTCGGCGGCCGCATGCGCGCGATGGGCCAGCTCAACGCCAACCACGTCCACGCGCCGTTCGAGCAGGTGCTGCGGGCCCTGCGCGGGCGCACCGCGGATCCGGCGCGCCTCGACGGCGACGGCTTCGACGAGGCCGCCGCGATCGCCGCCGCCACCGCGCTGGGCTCGCGCAGCGGCGCGATGGTCGTCCACACCGCGCGCGGCTACGTCCGGCTGTTCCTCGGCGACGCCGTCGACGCGCTGGCGTGCCTCGACCAGGCGCGCGCCTACTTCGACGCGGTGCCGTCGCTGTGGCACATCCCGATCGTCCACCTGCTCGGCGCCGCCGCGGCGGCCCTGGCGTGGGACCGGCTGCCCGCCGACCAGCGCGCCACCCAGCGCGCCGCGATCGCCGCGAGCCTCGACGCGCTCCGCGGCTACGCCCGCCACGGCGCCGTCAACTTCGCCCACAAGGTCGCGCTGGTCGAGGGCGTCGCCGCCCTGGTCGACGGCGATCGCGCCGCCGCGCGCGCCCGCCTGGCCGACGCCGCCCGCGCCGCGACCGACGCCGGCTGGCACAACGACGCCGGCCTCGCCCACGAGCTGGCTGCGCGCGTCGACGACGCGCCGGCGGCAGCGCTGGCGCGCGCCCGCGACGCCTACGCCGCGTGGGGCGCGACCGCCAAGGTGCAGCAGCTCGACGCCGCGCGCGCCGGCTGAGCGGCGCCGGCGCCGGGCGGCCGGGCTCGCGCTCAGCGCGGCGGCGCGGCGACCAGGGCGTGCAGCACCAGCAGACACGGCCCGCAGCGCCCCTGCGACGGCGACAGGGTCAGGCGCATGACCTCGTCACCGCCGTCGCCGTCGGGGACCAGCAGCTGGCCGCGGATGGTCTCGCCGCGCATCGCGGCCAGGCGCAGGTCCTCGCGCAGCCCGGGATGGAGCTGGCCGAGCGCGGTGTCGCAGACGTTGACCCCGGCGACCGGCTCGTCGCCGCCGAGGACGCGGCGGAAGGCGCGGTTGGCGACGCGGATCGTGCCGTCGACGTCGAGGCCGGCGCACGCGACCTCGAGCTGGTCGAAGGCGTCGGTCGCGGCCTCCTCGCGGCTGCAGGCGGTCAGGCCGGCACGCTGGGCCAGCGCGAGATCGCGCGCGCCGGTGGCGTGCAGGTAGGCGCCGAGCTCGTCGGCGAGCGCGCCGGCGCTGGGGTGGCGCCGCGCCGGATCCTTGGCGAGGCAGCGGTCGACGATCGCGACGAGGGCGTCGTCGAGCACCTCGCCGCGACGCGCGCCGACCGGCTCGGGCGTCTCGTGGAGGTGGGCCTCGAGGACGGCGTCGAGCGCGCGCCCGGCGAACGGCGTCGACCCGGTCAGCATCTCGTAGAGCAGGACGCCGAGCGCGTAGAGGTCGTTGGCGGCGCGCGGCGGTTCGCCGACGAGGCGCTCCGGCGCCACGTAGGCGGGGGTGGCGTCGATCTCGACGTCGCGCCCCCGCCGCGTGCTCGACAGCCGCGCGGTGCCGAAGTCGAGCAGGACGACGTGCCAGTCGGCGTCGCCGTCGGCGCGACACAGGACGTTGTCGGCCTTGAGATCGCCGTGGACGACGCCGTGCTGGTGGCTGTGATCGAGCGCCTGCGCGAGCTGCCGCGCGACGTGACAGGCGACGTCGACCGGCAGGCGCCCGTCGCGCTCGATGCGCGCACTCAGCGGCTCGCCGACCAGCAGCTCCATCGCGATGAACAGGCCCCAGTCGGGATCGTCGCCGAAGTCGACGACCGAGACGATGTTGGGGTGCGACAGCTTGCTGGCCAGCTGCGCCTCGGTCACGAACAGCGCGTGGGCGCGGGCGTCGGCGACCATCTCCGGCTGCATCAGCTTGAGCGCGAACTCCTTGCCGAGGCGCAGGTGCCGCACGTGCAGCACCTGCCCCATCGCGCCGGCGCCGACGCGCTCGAGGATCTCGTAGCGGCCGGCGACGACCCGCGACCGATCGATCGCGGTCGCCGGCTCCGTCACGTCGTGGCGACCTTCCGTCATGCGACCACGGTAGGCCAGATGCGTGCCACGTCGGGGGTCGGACGACGTGGGTGGATGCAATCCGCGGGCGGCGCCGGCACTTCGCCGCGACGGGCGCGCCTGGCAAGCCGCTCGCATGGCCCCGGCCACGACACCTACATGAGCAGCCCCGGTGGCGGGTGCGCGCGGCGGACGCACGCGGGTGCGCGCGGCGCGCGCCCCGGAGATCGCGCCGACCGGCGGCGCACGGTGGGGTACCCTCGTCGCCATGTCGGGGGACCGCCGAACCGACGTGGGGCTCGACAGCACCCACGCCGCCGCGCCGCGCGCGGATCTCGCGACCCAGGAGGCGTCGACGCTGCCGCCGTCGACCGCGGCGACCGCGACGCCGCTGCCCCGGGTCGCGGCCGGACGGTACCAGCGCGGCGCCGAGATCGGCCGCGGCGGCCTGGGCCGGGTCGTCGAGGCCCGCGACCGCGTCCTCGATCGCACCGTCGCGATCAAGGAGCAGCTCGGCGGCGGCGGGGCCTCGAGCGCGCGCTTCGTGCGCGAGGCGCTGGTCACCGCCCGGCTGCAGCACCCGTCGATCGTCCCGGTCTACGACGCCGCGCGCTGGGCCGACGACGCGCCGTTCTACGCGATGAAGCGGGTGGCCGGGCGCCCGCTCAGCGCCGCGATCGATGCGGCGCGCACCCCGACCGAGCGGCTCGCGCTGCTGCCCAGCGTCCTGGCCGTCGCCGACGCCATGGCCTACGCGCACAGCCAGCGGATCATCCACCGCGACCTCAAGCCGGCGAACGTCCTGCTCGGCGACTTCGGCGAGACCGTCGTGATCGACTGGGGGCTGGCCAAGGACCTCGCCGCCGACGACGGCGACCCCGACGGCGCCGGCGCCTACCGCTGGGTCGCCGCCAGCACCGAGACCGTCGCCGGCGCGGTCCTCGGCACGCCCGCGTACATGGCGCCCGAGCAGGCCGCCGGCGTCGACGTCGACGAGCGCGCCGACGTCTACGCGCTGGGCGCGATGCTCTACCACACGCTGACCGGGGCGGTGCCGCACCAGGGCAGCTCGCTCGACGAGGTGCTCGGCGGCGTCATCGACGGCAGCGCGGTGCGGCCGCTGGTCAGCCGCGACGGCATCCCGCCCGACCTCGCCGCGATCGTCGGCAAGGCCATGGCCCGCGACCCGGCGGCGCGCTACCGCGACGCCCGCGACCTCGCCGACGATCTGCGACGCTACCAGACCGGCCAGCTGGTCGCCGCCCACGACTACACCGTCGGTCAGCGGCTGCGCCGGTGGATCCGCCGCCACCGCGCGGTCACCGCGGTCGCGGCGATCGCCGCGCTGGTGCTGCTGGCGTTCGGCGCGTGGACCATCCCGCGGATCCTCGCCGAGACGGCGCGCGCCGATCGCGAGCGCGACCAGGCCCGCGCGCTGGCCGCGCGCAACCAGCGCCTCGCCGACGAGACCGCGGCCGCGCTGCGCGACGAGCAGGTCCAGCGCGGCCGCGCCGAGGTCCAGACCCAGCTGGCCAAGGCCTTCATCGTCAACCAGCTCCACCAGCACCTCGCGGTGTGCCGCATGGCCGGCGAGGCGGCGGTCGCGCGCGACGCCGCCGAGGCGCGCCACGCGATCGCCGCGATGGAGCCGCAGGGCACGCTGGTGGCGAGCCCGGAGCTGGCCACGGCGATCCGCGCGCTCGACCAGCTGGTCCGCGGCTGGGAGCACGGCGACACGCCGGACCGCGGCGCCCTCGAGCAGACCGCCCTCGCCGTGCCCATGGCGGCGTCCGCGGCGTGGCAGCGGCTCACCGCGGTCGCGATCGGGGACGACGGTCGCGACCTCGAGCCGCTGGTCCTGGCCATCGAGCGCGAGCACATCGCGACGCCGCTGCTGGCCCGCGCCCGCGCCGCCGTCGCCGGCCTGCTCGATCCCGACGCCGCCCGCGCCGCCGCCGCCGCCCACGACTTCTGGCTGCTGTACTGGGGCGAGCTGACGTTCATCGAGAGCGATCGCCTCGGCGGCAAGCCGGTCGAGCACGCGATGGTGCGGATCGGCCGCGTCCTCACCGGCGAGGATCGCGACACGCCGCTGGCGACGCTGCGCGACCAGCTCGAGGTCGCGGCCGCGGGCGTGCTGGCGCCGCCGGCGCGCCGCGCGCCGCCGCCGTGACGGCGCCCGCGCCCGGGCGCCACGATCACCGCGGCGCGGCGTCCCGGCTCAGCGCGTCCGCCCGATCGCGCAGCGCCTCGAGGCGCGCCCGCAGCCGCGGCTCGAGCGCCGACAGCGAGGCCGACGCCTCGAAGCGTCGTCCCGGGGTCGCCAGCCGCAGGCTGACGGCGTCGTCGCCGGTCGCGCCGGGAGGCAGCCCGGCGGCGGCGACCGCGCGCGCCTCGGCGTACAACGCGTCGAGCTGCGCCGGCGTCGGGGTCAGCCGCGGCGCGCTGGTGTCGTCGCCGCGCCGCCGCCACACCAGGCCCTCGCTGCCGGTGATCGACACGACCTCGGTGTCGCCGGGGCCGGGGCCGGCGAAGCCGATCTCGATGGCGGCGGCGGCGGGCCGGCGCTCGGGGAACGTCGCCGGCGCCGCGGTCGCGATCGCGACGATCGTCTTCAGCTGCTGGAGCAGCCGGTAGTCCTCGACCACCGGCTCGACCTGATCGGAGTCGATCCAGATGCGCGCCGACGCGGCCGCGACCTCGACGTGCAAGAAGTCGCGATCGGAGTGCCGCGCCGGTGGCAGCCGGCCGTTCGCCGGCGGCACCGCTCGCGCGGCGGCGTAGATCGCGTCGAGGTCGGCGGCGGTGATCGTGAAGGGCACCGGCGCCTCGCTCACCAGGGCCCAGGTCTCGAGCAGGTCGCCGGCGATCCGGACGCGGAACGGCCGCTCCATGCCCGAGCCCGCGCCGTACTGCAGGCTGAGGGTGAAGTCGGCGGGGCGGTCGGCCGGCAGCGCCGGCGGGGACGCGGCGTCTCGGCCCTCCCCGGCCCGCTCGCGGTCGTGGTCACCGCGCGGCGCGGGCGGATCGGCGCCCCGACACGCGACGACCAGCAGCGCCAGCAGCGCCAGCGGCGCCGCGAGCATGATCCGGAGCCGGCGCGCGTCCATCCCTTCGTCTACGCCGCCGGCGCGCGGCGGATCTGGACGCGCCCGACCCTGCCGCACGTTGCCGACTCCGCCTCGACGCCGCCATCGCGGGCGCGCGCCGCGTCGGGCCGCGTCGGGCCGCGCCGGCGCCGCGGTCAGGGCCACTTCCGCCGCAGCGTCGCGTCGTCGTAGGTGAACGTCCACGAGCCGCCGGTCACGGCGTCGCGGATGACGTACGTGCCGGTGAACAGCTGGCGGCAGCCGGCGTTGGTCTCGCAATACGAGGGCGGCGTGAACTGCAGCGCCACCAGGGCGCCCGAGCGATGGGCCCAGTCCGCGGTGTAGGTGCCGCCCCACGGCGGGCTGAACGTCCACCGCGCCGGCACGTAGAGGTCCGCCGGGCACGCGGCGTCCTCGGTCTCGAGATCGGTGCCGGTGGTGGTGTGGCTGCGACGGCGGGTCGACGCCAGGGCACCGACCAGCGCGTAGACGAGCTCGCCGGCGCCGACCGTGAGCAGCAGGGCCCCCAGCGGTCGCTTCTCGTCGTCGATCATGACGATGCCGCCGCTGGCGGCGGTGATCAGGCCCAGGCCCGCCCACAGCCCGGCCTTGGTGCTGGAACGAAACCGCTCCTGGTGCACCGTCGCGGTCGAGACGCCCCAGGTCTGGCTGCACCGCGGCCGCAGGCCGACCTCGAAGCCGGCGTCGGAGATCCCGCCGTACTCGAGCTCGAACTGCTCCTGGATCGCCGGCTCGCCGACCCGCTGCCGCGCGGTCGACGAGCTGGTCTCGTACCAGTACCCGGAGCAGGCCGCGGATACGACGCACCACAGGGCGACCAGGACGCGGAGCATGCGACCATCGTACCGCGACGGCGCGCCCGCACCGGCGACGACGCCGCCGATTCTTCGAGCTCACACGGTCGGACGGCGCCGGGCCGCGGTCTGGAGCTGGCCGTGGTTGGCGACCGTGACGTCGACGCCGGCGACGTGGACGACCATGCCGGCGAGCTCGGGCACGCCGCGCGCGTAGCTGACCACGACGGCGCCCAGCAGCGCGTCGTCGCCGGGCGCGTCGAGCCGCAGCAGGACCGCGCCGCCGCCGGCGAACGTCACCTCGGCGTCGCCGGCCCGCGGCCCCAGCCCGTCCGCGACCTCGGCGACGTCGCCGTGCGGGTACGCGAGCAGCGTGACCCGCTCGCCGACCGCGAGGACGACGACCTCGTCGGCCCACAGCGTCTCGGTGTGGACGCGGCCGCGGCGCCAGGCCGGGGGCGCCGGGTCCCGGGCCGGGCCCAGCGCCGCGGTCGTGATCGCCGCCAGCGGGGTCGAGGTCTCCTCGAACTCGTCGTCGGGCGCGACCTGGTACGCGATCGGCTCGATCGCGGCGAGGTGGTGGCCGCGCACGGTCGCCACGGGCGTCGCCGCCGCGGCGGTCGTCGGCCTCGGCAGCAGGATCCGCAGGTCGCCGTGCTTGGCGGCGCGGGCGCCGTCGCCGAACGTCACGATCGAGGTGGGGACCAGCACCTGGACGCCGGTGGCGACGACGTGGACGGCGCCGTCCGCCGCCGGGCGCAGGATCGGCACGACCGCGCCGTCGACGCCGACGCACGGCAGCTCGGCGCCGCGATCGCAGCCCTCGATGGTCAGGGGGCCGACGCCGGCCAGCTGCTGCTTGAGGCGCGCGCGCGCCCAGGTCGGGATGCGGCGGTCGCACAGCGCCAGCTCGCGGAGCCGGGGCATCGACGCCAGCGGCTCGAGGTCGCGCTCGTCGAGCGGGGCGTGGCGCAGCGCCAGCCGGGTCAGCGCCGTCAGCGCCGTCAGCGCCGTCAGGCCGGCGCCGCCGACGTGGTTCGTCGACAGGTCGAGCGCGTGCAGCGCCGCGAACCGGCCGAGCCCCGCGACGTCGTCGCCGGTGACCCGGGTCGCCGCCAGATCGAGGAAGCGCAACGTCGGCGCCAGGCCGGCGAGCCCGCGGCCGGTGACCCGGGTACCGCGCAGCGACAGCCGGTCGAGCCGGCAGCGCCGGAGCGCGGCCAGCTGCGCGTCGTCGATCGCCGCCGACGACGCCGCCAGCACCTGCAGCGCGGCGTGCCCGGCCAGGCCCTCGAGGCCGTCGAGCGGCGCGTCGGTGGCGTCGAGGTGGCGCAGCGTCCGCGGCAGCGTGGCGAGGCCGGCGCCGCGCACCGCGGTCCCGGCCAGTGACAGCTCGGCGAGCTGATCGTGGTCGGCGAGCACGGCGATCCCGGCGTCCGTGATCGGGTTGCCCGAGAGGTCGAGCCGACGCAGCCGCGGCAGCAGGCGCAGGCGCCGCAGGTCGTCGTCGCCGAGGCCGCACCGGCTCATCCGCAGCGACGCGACGTCGGCGCCGAGCGCGCACAGCCGGACCCAGGCGCGATCGTCCAGGGTGGCGCCGGACAGATCGACGTCGATCTCGTCGCGGGCGAGGCCGACGTCGTCGCCGTGAAGGACGTGGGCCCGCCACGTCGGTCGCACTCCCTGCATGCCCCATTGTAGGTCGACGGCGCCGCCCGATGAGCCGCGTCCAGGGCCCGACCGGCGTTGCCGGGCTGGCCCTCGCGTGCCACCATGCGCCCCCAAATCGTGGAGATCTGCTGACATGAAGAAGCGCGTCGCGATCGTCGGAGCCGGCCTGTGCGGCTCTCTGCTGGCCACGCTCCTGCGCGACGACTTCCAGGTCACGGTCGTCGAGCAGAGCCGCAAGAAGCGCCCGCTGTTCGACGACGTCGACTGCGACACCGGCGAGCTCAACACGTCGATCAACCGCGCCCAGGGCCTCGGCGGCACGACCAACTACTGGCACAACGCGCTGATCGAGCTCGACGACCACGACCTCGACAAGGCCGGCATCGAGCCGCGCGGCTTCGCGCCGTACTACCAGCAGGCCTGGAAGTTCTTCCTGTCCGAGCGCGAGCTCGCCGACTGCAACCGCGCCTGGGACGCCAACCGCGCCGCGATCGAGCACGGCACCTCGACGGTCGCCCACATGGTGCTGCCGCAGGCCCGCCACAACGTGTGGAACCTCGCCAACAAGCGCCACCCGGGCGCCGACATCGACGTCGTCTACGGCCACGTCGACCGCATCGTCCCCGCCGCCGACGGCGCCGGCGGCCACGTCGAGGTCCGCGGTCGCGACGGCGTCACCCGCGTCGAGGCCGACTACTTCCTGATCTGCGGCGGCGGCCTGGGCACGCCGGTGGTGCTGGCGCGGTCGCTCGGCCAGGACGACGCGTTCTGCGCCGGCTACCACGACCACCCGATGGCGTACGTCGCCAAGGTCAAGATCCGCCCCGACAGCAAGCTCAAGCAGGTGTCGTGCACCGCGACGATGTCGGCGGAGGTCCGCGCCGGCATCATCTACGACACCGCGGATCTCAAGACCGTCGTCTACCTGCGGCCGGCGATCGACATGCGCCTGGGCTCGATCAGCGGCCCGGCGCGCTACATCCTGTCCGATCTCCGCAACGACCCGTTCTCGCCCAAGAAGATCCTGCAGCTGCTCGGCAACCTCGAGGCGGTCCGCGAGGCGATCCTCTTCAAGACCCGCGCCGGGTTCCGCGGCGACTACTACTCGGTGCTGATCCTCGGCGAGCAGACCCCGCTGCCGACCCGCGGCGTCCAGCTCCGCAAGGGCAAGCGGCCGACCCTCAACTGGCACGTCACGCCCGAGGAGCTGGCGTCGTACGAGCAGAGCGTCGACAAGTTCTTCGCCGAGTTCGCCGACGACATCCTCGAGCGCAAGGTCCTGCCGACGCCGAGCTGGGACTTCCGCAACGCCGCCCACCACTCGGGCACCGCCCACCAGTTCGTCGCCAGGCCGGGCGACACCAGCCTCGACTTCTTCGCGGTCAAGGACCTGCCCGGCGCCTACGTCTGCGACGGCTCGATCCTGCGCGCCGCGGGCATCGCCAACAGCGGCCTGACCCTGGTCGCGCTCGGCTACCGGCTCGCCGAGCTGATGCGCGCGATGGCCTGAACGGTGCCGTCGCCGTCCCCATCCCCGCTCGAGGTCCTGCGGGATCGCTTCGGCTTCACCGCGCTGCGGCCCGGCCAGCAGGCGGTGATCGACGCGCTGCTCGGGCCGGGCGCGGCGCTCGCGGTGTTTCCCACCGGCGCCGGCAAGTCGCTGTGCTACCAGCTGCCGGCGCTGATGCTCGACGGCGTCACGCTGGTGGTGTCGCCGCTGATCGCGCTGATGAAGGATCAGATCGACTTCCTGCGCGACCGCGGCATCGCGGCGGCGCGGCTCGACTCGTCGCTGACCGCCGCCGAGGTCCGCGCCGTGTCCGACGACCTGCGCCGCGGCGCCCTCGACCTGCTCTACGTCGCGCCCGAGCGGTTCAACAACGAGCGCTTCCTCGAGACCCTGCGCGCGACCCGGATCGCGCTGTTCGCGGTCGACGAGGCCCACTGCATCTCCGAGTGGGGCCACAACTTCCGCCCCGACTACCTCAAGCTCGCCGGCCTGCGCGCCCGCATCGGCGCGCCCCGGGTCCTGGCCCTGACCGCGACCGCGACCCCGGCGGTGGTGGCCGACATCTGTCGCGCCTTCGACATCCCCGCCGCGGCCGCGATCGTCACCGGGTTCTACCGCCCCAACCTGCGCCTGGTGACCACGCCGGTGGCCGCCGACGACCGCGACGCGCGGCTGCGCGAGCGCCTGGCGACGCCGGCCGGGCCGACGATCGTCTACGTCACGCTGCAGCGCACCGCCGAGCGCGTCGCCGCGGACCTGGCCCGCGCCGGCCACGACGCCCACGCCTACCACGCCGGCATGGAGCCGGCAGAGCGGGCGCGGGTCCAGGACGCCTGGATGGCGTCGAGCCGCGGCATCGTGGTCGCGACGATCGCGTTCGGCATGGGCATCGACAAGGCCGACGTCCGCACCGTCATCCACTACAACCTGCCCAAGAGCCTGGAGAGCTACAGCCAGGAGATCGGGCGCGCCGGCCGCGACGGCGCGCCGTCGACCGTCGAGCTGTTCGCCTGCCCCGACGACGTCGCCGGGCTGCAGAGCTTCGCGTACGGCGACACCCCGACCCGCGCCAGCCTGCGCGGCCTGCTCGACGAGCTGTTCGGCCTGGGGCCGGCGTTCGACGTCAGCTACCCGGACCTGTCGACGCGCCACGATCTGCGCGTCCTGGTCCTGCGCACCGCGCTGACCTACCTCGAGCTCGACGGCGTCCTCGCCCAGGGCACCCCGTTCTACGCGGCGTACAAGCTGCGCCCGATCGTGCCGTTCGACGACCTCGCGGCGCGCTTCGACGGCGAGCGCCGCGGCTTCGTCGAGCGGCTGCTCGGCCAGGCCAAGAAGGGCCGCCTGCTCTACGCGATCGACCCCGCCGCCGCCGCCGCCGCGATCGGCGAGCCGCGCGACCGCGTCCTGGCCGCGCTGACCTACTTCGAGGAGCAGGGCCTGGTCACGCTGGAGCCCAGCGACGTCCGCCAGCCGTACCGCCGCCTGCGCGATCACGACGACGTCGACGCGCTCGCCGACGACCTGGTCGCGCGCTTCGAGCGCCGCGAGCGCAGCGAGGTCGCGCGCCTCGACGACGTCCTCGCGCTGGCGACCCACGCCGGCTGCCAGACCAACGCGCTGGTCGGCCACTTCGGCGAGCGCCGCGATCAGCCGTGCGGGCATTGCAGCTACTGCGCCACCGGCGTCGCCGCGGTGCTGCCGCCGGCGGCGCCGACGCCGGCGCTCCCCGCGCTGGTCCCCGACGGGCTCGCCGCGCTGCGCGCCCAGCACCCGGGCGCGCTCGGCGATCCGCGCCAGGCGGCGCGCTTCCTGTGCGGGCTGTCGAGCCCCGCGGTCGGCCGCGCCCGCCTCGGCCGCCACCCCTGGTTCGGCCTGCTCGCCGGCCATCCCTTCGCCGACGTCCTGGCGTTCCTGGCCTGAGCGGCGCGTCGGCGCCGCCGGCGCGGCTCAGCCCGACGCGGTCGCCTGGCCGACCAGCTCGCTGATCTCGAAGAGGTGACCGTCGGGGTCGCGGAAGAACGCGCGGATCTCGTGGCCGTGGTCGACGGGGTCGGTGAGGAACTCGGCGCCCAGCGCGGTCAGCTCGGCGTGGGTGGCGCGGCAGTCGGCGACCCGGAAGATCGTCGAGCGCGCGGTGACGTCGGGCGCCGCCGGCGCCGCCAGGGTCACGGTCGGCTTGTCCGCGGTCGGCGCGCCGCCGGTGACCAGCAGCAACCAGGTGCCGTTCCAGTCGAGCACGACGCTGGTGCCGCCGTACTCGCCGTAGAGCGCGCAGCCGAGGACGTCGAGGTACCAGCGCTTGCTGCGTGCGAGGTCGGCGACGATGATCATGTGGGTGATGGCGGACGCGCGGCTGGCCAGCGACATGGTGCTCCGTTCCGGGCCCGGGACCGGCCCCACTCGCTCGTACCACGGTGGCGCGACCACCGGCGCGTGGTCGCGTGATAGCGTCGCGCCATGGCAGGCAAACCTCACCTCTACGAGCTGCTCGCGGTCGAGCAGGAGAAGAAGGCCAACGCCGAGCGAGCGCGGGCCCAGACCCTCGAGGGCTTCCGGCAGAACCAGGCCCACTTCCAGGGGCTGCGGCGCACGTTCAAGCCGTTCGCCGTCGACGAGGCCAAGGGTGAGGTCGCGGGCGAGCGCCTCGAGGCCGAGACCCAGCTGGCGCGCACGGTCGCCGAGGAGCTGGACAAGACCCTGGCGCTCACCGCCGACGCCTTCGACGTCAGCTACCTGATCGACGAGGGCAACACGGTGGCGCGCGCCGACCTCGTCGTCGGCGGCAAGGTCATCGCCGAGCAGCTGCCGGCGACGTTCCTCCTGCAGCTCGAGAAGCGCCTGCGCGAGGTCCGGCTGCTGTTCAAGGACATCCCGACGTTCGATCCGGTGCGCAACTGGGTGCCCGACGCCACCGCCGACAAGCCCAACGTACTGCGCGCCGATCCGGTGGTGACGGTCCGCAAGCAGCGGACCCGCAAGTACAACGTCATGTACGAGGCGACCAAGGAGCACCCGGCGCAGATCGACATCGTCGAGATCGACGAGCCGGTCGGCGAGATCCGCGCCTACGACTGGACCGGGATGATCTCGCCCGGCAAGAAGGCGGCGCTGCTGCTGCGCACCGACGAGCTGATCGAGGCGGTCAAGACCGCGCGCGCCCGCGCCAACTCGGTCCAGGTCGACCCCGACAAGAAGATCGCCAAGCGCATCTTCGACCACCTGATGGAGCCGCTGGGCTAGACTCGACGCTTGGGTGAAGGCTCAAGCTCAGGATCCGGTTCAGCCAGGCGCGGTGGCGTGATTCGCCATCGACGCCGTCAGGATCAGGTTCGTGCCCATAGGCTCACCAGGGGTCTGGCGCAGCGAGTCGTTCTTATTCGGGGTTGGCGCGGAAACAGGGGTTCGAATCCCCTCGGCCTCCTAAGCCGTCGTCCAGGGGCAGGGCACCGCGATCAAACAGCCCCACGGTTCCACGACTCTCCAGGCGCCGCACGAGACCCCGTCGCGGTCGTCCAGTAGCAGGACCCCGGCCTCCGAAACCGGTGACGCAGGTGCGATTCCTGTCCGCGACTGGGCACGCTCGGATGAGGCCGAGCGTGTCCGACTTTTCGGCGACGCGCGGGGGCGTCTTCGCGACCGCTCAGGTCGCGACCAGGCCGAGGTCGGCGAGCGACGCGACGCCGGTGCCGGTCGACCAGCGGTCGGTGGTGGTGACGACCACGCGCGGCTCGTCGTCACGCCAGTCGAGGAACAGCCAGGCGAACTCGTGGTCGGGCGCGCTGGCGGCGCTGACCGCGGCGACCGGGACGACCTCGCCGGCGTCCCAGTCCTCGAGGTAGTCCTCGTAGCCGTCCTGGAGCTCCGCCCACAGCGCCTCCGGATCGGCGAACCGGAAGCGGAAGGTCGCCGGGACGTGGGCGAACAGCGAGCCGTCGAGGGCGGCCTCGACGGTCTTGCCGAGGTAGGGCGCGACGAGCGTGCGGGAGCGCGGGATGGACATGGCGGGTGGAGCCGGTCGCGCCCGGTTCGTGACCGGGGATCGCCGCGCCGACCGCCGGCTCACGGCCGGCGGCGCGCCGGCGCGCGGCGACGCGGCGGCGACGGCGGCGCGCCCCGCTGGTAGCGGGCGAGGAAGGTGGCGACGGCCGCGGCGACCCGCTGGTCGCGCTCGCGCGGCGGTGGCGGCTCGGCGATCCGCATCGCGACCTTGAGCTGGATGTGACCGGCGATCGCGGCGAGGAAGTGCTCGCTGGCGAGCTGCAGATCGTCGACGTCGAGCTCGCCGCGGTCGCGCCGGTCCTCGAGGAACGCGCGGAACACCGCGTACGAGCGGGCCGGGCCGTGATCCCACAGCGCGCGCGCCAGGTCGGGGAAGCGGTTGACCTCGCCGAGGCACAGCCGGAGCATGCCGATCGCCGGCGCCGACACCACGGCGTCGAGCGTGGCGCGCCCGATCCGGGTGAGCGCGTCGCGCAGCGGCAGCGCCGCGAGGGCGTCGGCGGCGAGGCCGCCCTGGGCGCGCTGGGCGCCATCGATGACCTCGGTGATCAGCCCCGCGACCAGGGCCTCCTTGGTCGGGAAGTACTTGTACAGCGTCGCCTTCGAGCCGCCGACCTCGGCGACGATCATGTCGGTCGACGTGGCGTCGAAGCCGCGCTCGGCGAACAGCCGGCGCGCCACCGCGAGGTAGCTGCGGCGCCGGTCCTGCTCCCGCTCGGACGGATCACGGGTTGACACCCGGCCGAGGATACGTGTACTGAACGGTACAGTACAGATCACCCACCCGCACCCGGAGGCCCCGATGCCCGATCCCGTCGCCACGCCGTCGTCCCAGCCGTTCGTCACCCGCGCCGCCGAGCAGCCGCGGCACGGCTTCGGTCCCACCGGCGGGTTCGCGTTCCCGTTCGCGGGGCACGCCGGTCACCCCGAGCTGGTCGTCGAGCGCGGCGGCCGCGGCTCGAGCGCGCCCCTGCACCGCCACGGCTGGGCGTCGTGGGAGATCGTCCTCGAGGGCCGCGTCCGCTTCGTCGTCGACGGGCAGGAGCACCTGCTCGGCCCCGGCGACGCGATCTACACGCCGCCGAACGTGCCGCACACCTACGTGATCGAGAGCGAGACCGCGCAGCTGGTCGCGCTCAACGAACCGAGCAGCCGCTTCGAGCAGCTGCAGCGCGAGGTGGCGCCGATGATGGCGGGGCCGGGCCAGCCCGACTTCGCGGCGATCGGCAAGCGCGCCGCCGAGCTGGGCGTCGAGGTGCTGGGGCCGCCGCTGACGCCGCGCCTGTGACCACCGCGGCGGCGCCGTCAGAGGGCTGGGGCAAGGTCGTGCCCTCGATGTCGCAGTGCCTCACGCTCGCTCCCACGGCGGACCCACGGGTGTTCATCGCCCCCGACGGACGTCGCCTGAGCCCGCCCGACGACTGGGCGTGCCTGCCGCCCGGCGACGCCGGGCTCACCCGTCGCGTCAAGGCCGCCGGCCCGTCGTGGGCGGTGATCGAGCAGCGCGGCCGCAAGGCGTTCTCGCGCGGGCTGTGGGCGCCGCGCGTCCACATCGAGCAGGCCCGCGCCGCGCTCGACGCCGAGCGCGCCACCGACGCCTACGCCCGGCGCCGCGCCGCCGACGTCGACCGCCGCGACCGCGCCCAGGCCGCGTACGTCGTGACGTTCGAGCAGGAGGTCCGCGGCTTCCTGGCGTTCGCGCCGCGCTGGGCGGCGCTCGGCGATCGCGTGGCCCGGCTGGTCGCGGCCCACGCCACGCCGGTGGGCAGCGGCACGGTGGCCCGCACCAGGCGCATCGCCGTCGACGAGCGCGCCGAGGCCGCGGTGATCGCGTGGATGCGCCACCAGACCACCGGCTACGACGACATGAAGATCGAGCGGGTCGCGGGCCGCCGCCGCGAGGTCCGCCGCGAGCTCGCCCAGCTGTCGCGCGCCGTGCTCGACGTCCACCGCCGCGACGTGCCCCACGCGGCGCCGAGCTGCTCGCTGTGCACGGCGGTGGCCCGGGCCGAGGCGACGCCGGCGCCGACGATCGCGGCGGCCGCGGCGGCCGCCGCGGACCGCGCCGTGGCCGGCGCGCCGGGCCGCGCGGCGGCGCTCGACGACGACGCCCTCGACGCGTTCGAGCTCTGAGCGGGCGCGGGCCCCGGCCGCCCGCCCCCCTACTCCGCCGCGACGGCGATCCGCAGGCTGGGCCCGGTGCGCTCGAGCGTGCCGTCGACGAGCACCTTCGAGTCGACGTCGACGATGCCGGGGTGCGCGGCGATCAGGACCAGCTCGCTCTGGATCGAGTCGGCGCCGCGGCGGCCGGGCTCGCGCTGCAGGCGCAGCTCGGCGAGCACGAGGGCGTCGCTGCGCGCCCCGGCGGCGTCGGTGACGTCGATGTCGTAGGCGAGCCGCGGGTTGACCTGGACCCGGTAGCCGAGGTCGGTCGCGGTCACGGTCGCGGCGTCGGCCTGGTACAGCTCGTCGACCGCGAGCTCGGTGTCGACGCCGGGCATCGCCACCGCGTCGCGACCCGCGACCACCTCGACGTCGTCGAAGCTCGCCTCGACGATGGCCGCGTCGCCGAGCGTCGCCCCGGGGTTGGCGATCACGATGGGGTCGTAGGGGCCGTCATCGAAGCAGGCGGGAACCAGGGCCACGGCGAGGCAGAGCAAGAGCGCGCGCATGGCCGTCAGCCGAGCAAGCGACGGGCCACGACGCGGGGTGCGCCCCGGCGCACGCGCGGTGGCAAGATCGGACGCGTCGGCGGGCGCGGTGGCCACGCCGATCACGTCGGCAGGCACGTCGTCGGCGCGGTGGTCGGCGCGGTGGTCGGCGCGGTGGTCGGCGCGGTGGTCGGCGCGGCGGTCGGCGCGGGTGTGGACGTCCCATCACACCCGCGACATCCGTGTCCCGGCGCGGTCACCGCCCGACCGCGCGGGCCATGCGCACGACCGCCTCCTCGAGCAGCGCCGCGGTGGTGCCCATGTTGAGCCGCGCCCAGCCCCGGCCCTCGACGCCGAACGACGGCCCGGGCGACAGCGCGACCTCGCCGCAGGCCAGGAACGCCGCCGCGGGATCGTCGCCGAGGCCGAGCGCGCGGGCGTCGAGCCAGGCCAGGTAGCCGGCGGCGGGCGGCGTGTAGCCCACCGCGGGCAGGTGCCGCGCCAGCAGCTCGCCGAGCAGGCGCCGGTTGCGATCGAGGATGGCCCGGACCTCGGCGCGCCACGGCTCACCGGCGGCGAACGCGGCGCGCGCCGCGACGATCCCGAGGTGCCCGGCGTGGAACGGCAGCTCCGGCGACAGCCGCGCCAGCAGCGCGCGCGGCGCGTCGGCGCTGGCGACGATCACCGCGGCCTTGAGCCCGGCCAGGTTCCAGGTCTTCGACGCCGAGGTCAGCACCACCGAGCGTCGCGCCGCGGCCGGTGACACCGTCGGGAACGGCACGTGCGCCGCGCCCGGCAGGGTCAGCGGCGCGTGGATCTCGTCGGCGATGACCAGGACGTCGTGGCGGTCGGCGAGCTCGGCGATCGCGGCCAGCGTCGCGCGCGGGTAGACCACGCCGGTCGGGTTGTGCGGCGAGCACAGGACGTGGGCCCGGGCGCCGCCGGCGTAGGCGCGCGCGATCGCGTCGAGGTCGGGGGCGAAGCCGGCGGCGCCGTGCGCCATCGGCGCGGTGACCACGCGCCGCCCCAGCGCCGCGATCGTCCCGGCGAACGGCGGGTACACCGGCGGCTCGATCACGACGCCGTCGCCGGGCGCGGTGCCGACCCGCAGCAGCTCGGCCAGGCCGGTGACGACGTCGCAGGACACGACGACGTCGCGCGGCGCCACCGTCCAGCCCCAGGTCGCCGCCGTCCACGCCGCGACCGCGTCGCCGAGGCCGCCCGCGTCGGCGTAGCCGACGTCGTCGGCGTCGAGCGCGGCCTGCAGCGCCGCTCGGATCGGCGCCGCGATCGGGTAGTCCATCTCGGCGATCCACGCCGGCAGCACGGTCGCCGGGTAGCGCGTCCACTTGGCGCTCTGGCGGCGGCGCAGGTCGGCGAGCGCGATCGCGTCGAACGGGTGCTCCATGCGCGCATGCTACCGCGGCGCCGGGCGATCCCACGCCGGGTCGTGTAGCGTCGGGGCATGCGCTTCCTCCACCCCGACCACGACGAGCAGCTCGAGCTCGCGACCGACGACGTCTTCCTGAACCCGGGGTACTTCGACGGCGGCTCGCGCCTCGACTGCGATCTGACCCCGAC
The DNA here is from genome assembly GCA_020633495.1 of Kofleriaceae bacterium. Classification (GTDB taxonomy): domain Bacteria; phylum Myxococcota_A; class Polyangia; order Haliangiales; family Haliangiaceae; genus WYBA01. The sequence continues at coordinate 221,561 of JACKDR010000011.1, forward strand.
CGACTTCGCCGGCGGCTCGCACCCGATCGTGTCGGCCAACATGAACGCGGTCACCGGCAAGCGGATGGCCGAGACCATGGCGCGGTTCGGCGGCCTCGGGGTCCTGCCCCAGGACATGGCGCTCGACACCGTCGAGCGCATCGTCAAGCACATCCACGCCGCCGACACCCGCTACGACACCGCGCTCGCGGTGTCGCCGCGGGCCACGCTGCGCGACGTCCAGGGCATCATCCGCAAGCGGTCCCACGATCTCGTCGTCGTCATCGACGACGAGCGCCGGCCCATCGGGATCGTGACCCACTCGGATCTCCGCGACCGCGACCAGTACCTGCCGGCGTCGCGGCTGATGTCGCAGCGCATGGTGACGCTGCCGGTCGGGATCTCGAACCGCGACGCGTTCCTGCGCATGGAGGACGCCCGGGTCAAGGCGGCGCCGGTGCTCGACGCCGACGGCCGCCTGCTCGGCGTCCTCACCCGCAACGACGTCGTGCGGCTCGAGCTGCTGCGGCCGACGCTCGACGCCCACGGCCGCCTGATGGTCGCGGCCGCGGTCGGCATCTCCGCCGAGGCGCCGGCGACCGCGGCGCGGCTGCGCGACCTCGGCGTGTCGGCGATCGTCCTCGACACCGCGCACGGCCACCAGCGTCGCATGCTCGAGGCGCTGCGCGAGGTCAAGGCGATCGTCGGCGGCGACGTCCCGGTCGTCGCCGGCAACGTCTGCACCGCCGAGGGCACGCGGGCGCTGATCGAGGCCGGCGCCGACGTCGTCAAGGTCAACATCGGCCCCGGCGCGATGTGCACGACCCGCATGCAGACCGGCGCCGGCCGGCCCACGTTCACCGCGGTGCTCGGCTGCGCCCGCGAGGCCCACGCCCACGGCAAGCAGATCTGGGCCGACGGCGGCGTCAAGCACCCGCGCGACGTCGCGCTGTACCTCGCCGCCGGCGCCGCGCGCGTCATGATCGGCACCGCGCTCGCCGGCACCCACGAGAGCCCGGGCGACGTCAAGGAGGACCGCGACGGCCTGCTGTACAAGGAGAACTACGGCATGGCGAGCGGCCGCGCGGTCAGCGATCGCACCGAGCACCAGGACGCCTTCGAGAGCGCCAAGAAGGGGTTCTTCCGCGAGGGCATCTCGACCTCGCGGATCTACCTGCGCGAGGGCCAGGAGAGCGTCGGCGCCATCCTCGTCGACATGATCACCGGCGTGCAGTCGGCGTTCTCGTACGTCGGCGCCCGGACGCTGGCCGAGTTCCAGGAGCGCGCGGTGGTGGGCGTGCAGACCTGGGCCGGCTACGGCGAGGGCACGCCGCACGGCGCGACCCGGCGCTGAGCGGGCGGGCGGAGCACCGTCAGCGTCGGCCGCTTGGCGCTGCGGTGGTCGCCGGTGGTCCGGTCGCGGGCGCGGCGCCACAGCCAGGGCACGAAGTAGTCGCGCCCCCACCGGGCGCTGGCGACCAGCTGCGCGCGCAGCGGCGTCGCCGGCGGCGGCGGCAGCGGCGCCAGCCAGGCGTCGTCGGCGCCGGGGAGCCCGAGCAGCTGGGCCAGCCCGGCGGCGGTGCGGGCGTGGCCGTCGGCGTTGGCGTGGAGGCGGTCGTGGCTCCACAGCCGCGGATCGGACGCGAGCGCGTGGACCGCGAGATCGAGCAGCCGCGCCCCCGACGCCGCCGCGGCCCGCCGCAGCTCGTCGTTGAGCGCGTGGATGCGCGCCGACATCCGGCGCGCCACCGGCGCGATCGCCAGGTGCCGCGAGATGTCGGGGAGGGTCAGGGTCAGGACGACGGCGCCGCGATCGACGAGCGCGCGCTGCATCGCCTCGACCTCGGCGGCGACGGCGCGCGGGTCGAAGCGCGCGCGCAGCAGATCGTTCATGCCGGCGACCACCGTGGCGAGGTCGGGGTGCAGCGCGACCGCGGCGTCGAGCTGCTCGGCCCGGATCTGGCGCGCGATGCGGCCGCGGACCGCGAGGTTGGCGTACGCGACCTCGCCCTGGTGCGCGGCGACGGCCTCGGCGAGGCGGTCGGCCCAGCCGCGGTAGCCGCCGACGCCGTCGGGATCGTCGAGGCCCTCGGTGGAGCTGTCGCCGAGCGCGACGTAGCGCGCGAACCGGGGCGGCGGCGTCATGGCCGCGGCTCCGCGCCGGCGAGCTCGGCCCACACCAGATCGTGGTCCGACGCCGGCGTCTCGAGCTGGCCGCGACGCGTGACGGTGACGTTGCTGCACACGACGTCGTAGGCGCGCGGCAGGTCGAGGCCGAGCGCGCCCAGCGCGACGGTGAGCCGGTGGGTCAGCAGCGGCTCGCGCTGGCGGGCGAAGAAGTGGGTGGGCGCGCCGGCCTCGGGCGGCGCGGCGCCGAGCGCGGTCAGCGGCGCCAGGAGCTCGGCGAGGGCGGCGGCGTGGCGCGCCCGCCGCCAGGTGAAGCTGTTGGTGTCGGCGCAGAAGACGAAGCGGGAGCCGTCGAGCGCGGCCGCGACCGCGGCGACCTGGGCGGCGCGGTGGGCGTTGTCGCCGGCGGTGTCGAGGTGGGCGTCGACGATCAGGTACAGGTCGGCGGCGTGGCCGACGGTGACCAGCAGCGCGTGCTTCTGCTTGGTCTTGCCGCCGGCGATGTACAGGCGCTCGATCGGCGACAGCCGGCCCAGCCGCGGCAGCGGCACCGCGCGCACCGCGCCGGGCGCGACCGGGGCGGTCGCGGTGTCGTGCACCACCGCGAGGCCGGGCGCCTCGGCCGCCCGCGCCACCGCGTAGCCCGGGCCGAGGGCGGCGGCGATCCGGTCGGCGGCGGTGGTGTCGCCGAGCGCGACGTCCTCCTGGACGCAGAGGACGTCGAGGCCGACGTCGTCGCGCAGGGCGAGGTGGTGCGGCAGCAAGGCGTCGAGCCGCCGGGCGTGCATGAGGTTGTGGCTGGCGACGATCATCGGCGGGACGGCGCACCATAGAGGAGCCGGCGGCCGCGCGTCGATCGCGGCGCGCGCCGATCGCGACGGCCGGCGCGCCGGCGGCGTCAGCGCCAGGTCGCGTCGATGCGCCCGGCCGCGGCGGCGGTCCGGTTGTCGCCGGCCTCCCAGATCAGCTCGCCGTCGGGGCGACGCTGCAGGAACTTGAAGGTCAGCGTCGCGTCGGGCGACGCCGACAGCGACGCCAGCCAGGCGTCACCGTCCCGGGTCATGCGGACGGCGTGGGCCGCGTCCCAGTCACCGAGGCTGGCGCCGCCGCCGCACACCAGCACCTCGCCTGCGGCGTCGACCTCGACGCCGGTGAGCGCGATCGTCACCGGGACCGACGTCGCCGGGCGCCGGCGCGGCGGCGGCGGCGACCGGCGCCGCCTCGGCGTCGCGGGGCGCGGACGCCGGTGGCGCCTCGACGGCGGCCGGCGCCGGCGACGCCGCCGCGCCGGTGGGCGAGGTGCCGAGCAACGCGTCGAGCGCCGCCTCGACCGCGCCGAGCCGATCACCGATCTGCGCGAGCGCGGCGCGGAGCGCGTGGACCTGCGACGGCGCGTACGCCGGCAGGACCTCGAGGCCGGCGCGTTCGCACGCGGCGCTCAGCATGGACTCGGCCGAGTAGTGGTCGTAGCGCGATCGCAGCGCGGCGATCAGATCGTCTCGTTCGATCATGGCGAGGTCACCTCCTGCCGCCTCAGGCTACTGCATCCGTCGACGATCAGCGCGCGGTCACGCGCGACGACGCGCTGAACCCGCGTCGTCACGCGGCCGTCGCAAACGCGTCAACCCTCGCGCCGCGCGCGTGCCAGCGGCTACCGCGGCGGCGGCCCCGGCGCCGCGGCGGCGCGGCGGACCGCGGGGTAGACTCTGGACGGCTCCCACGCCCAGCACCGTGGCCCCCGACGATCACCGACCGCCCACGCTCGACGACGCCGTCGCCGGGCTCTACCTCGCGTTCGCGCAAGCGCGGCGACGCGGCCCGGTGGAGGGCTGTCCGTGCTGCGTGCGTCGCGGCGACCAGGCGACGCTGGGGCACACGCCGCGGCGGACGCTGACCGCCGACCAGCTCGGCAGCTTCGCCTTCCGGGCGATGTCCACGTGGGGCGACGAGGACGACTACCGTCACTTCTTGCCGCGGATCCTGGAGCTTGCGCTCACGCCGGAAGGCGCCCGCTGGCCGGGCATGGCCGCCGAGCACGTCTGCCTCGACCTGGCGGCGGCTCGCTGGTCCACCTGGACGGCACCGGAGCGGGCCGCGGTGACCCGCTTCTTCGAAGCGGCGTGGGCGACCGCGTTGCGGTCGGGCCCCGGCGTGTCGACGTGGAGCGTCGACGCGCTGCCGAGCGGGCTGCCGTGGGCGTTCGACGACGTGTCCCCGTTCCTCGAGCAGTGGGAGCGCGACACGTCCCTCGCGGCCACGGTGCACCTCGCGGCCACCCTCCACGGCATGTGGTGGCACGCGCAGCTGCGACCGCGCTCGCGCTCGCCCGCGGGGGTGAGCGTGATCCGCCGCTGGCTCGTGGCGCCGGCGCGACGCGACGCGCTCGCACGGGCCTTCGAGGCCCACCTCGACGAACCCGTTGCCGGCGAGCTGGCCGAGGGGATCGACGCCTGGGGCGGCGTGCAGCCTGACCGCCCTTGACCGCCCGGACCGCCCTTGACCGCCCGGACCGCCCGGACCGCCCGGACCGCCCGGACCGCCCGGACCGCCCGGACCGCCCGGACACGATCGATCGGTAGCCATGACGACCGCGCCGGCCCGGGGCCCGCGCCCCGACCGCGCCGGACGGCCTCGGACGGCTTCGGATGGGCGCGGGGGACCGGGTCGTGTACGGTCTGGGCGATCCGTCGTCCTCCACCCGCGAGTCGAACCATGAACGCTCCCCTGCGAACCGTCCTGTTGTGCACGCTGGCGCTCGGCGCCTGCGAGCGAAGCCGCGCCGGCGCCCCGGCCCCCACCGGGCAGCCGACCGCCGCCGATCCCGGCGCGACCGCGCCGGGGCCCGCGGACCCGGCGACGCCACGGGCCGACCACGCCGCCGCCGCGGGCGGGGTCACGGGCAAGATCCTCGAGACCATGGACTCGGGCGGCTACACCTACGTCCGCCTCGCCGTCGGCGACGGCGAGCAGTGGGCCGCGGTCAACGCCACCAAGGTCGCGGTCGGCGACACCGTGACGATCACCAACGCCACCGAGATGGTGGACTTCGAGAGCAAGACGCTCGGCCGCACCTTCCCGTCGATCCTGTTCGGCACGCTGGGCGGCGACGCCGCGGGCGCGACCGCCGGCGCGGCGGCCAACCCGCACGGCGACGGCATGGTCGCGGGCACCAGCACCGGCGCCCCGACCGACGCGCCGATCAAGCTCGACCAGCCGCTGCCGAAGGCCGAGGGCGCCACCGGGCGCACCGTCGCCGAGGTGTTCGCGCAGCAGGGGGCGCTGGCCGGCCAGCGCGTCACCGTGCGCGGCAAGGTGACCAAGTACAACGGCGAGATCATGGACCGGAACTGGCTGCACGTGCAGGACGGCACCGGCACCGCCGCCCAGCACGACTACGACCTGACCGTCACGACCTCGGGCACCGCGGCGATCGGCGACATCGTCGTCGTCGATGGCGTCGTCGGCACCGATCGCGACTTCGGCGCCGGCTACGCCTACAAGGTCATCGTCGAGAACGCCACGGTCACGGTCCAGCACTGACGCCGGTGCGGCCGCGCGCCGGTGGTCAGCCGCCGGCGTCGTCGAGCCAGGCCCGCAGCGCGTCGCGCGCGGTCGGCACGCCGCGGCCGGCGAGCGCGCGACCGGTGTCGCTGTACGACCAGGCGGGCTCGCTGCCGGCGAGCGCGTCCAGCGCCGCCCGCGCCGACGGCGGCAGCGCCGCGACCGCGACGGTGGCGTCGTCGGGCGCGTCGCGCGGCGGCTCGGGGACCGCGAGCCGGGCGATCCAGACCGCGAGATCGACGGCGTCGTCGGGGTCGACGACCCGCGGCAGGCCACGCACCGCGGCGGCCACGACGTCGTCGCACTCGGCCGGATCGGTGCCGAGGTACAGCGTGCAGAACACCAGCGGCGCCGAGTCGATGCGGAACCACGGGAAGCCCGGCGGCATCACCGGCGGCACGCCGTCGGCGAGCCACGCCGCCAGCGCCGGTCGCACCAGCGCCGAGACCGCCGGATCCTCGAGGCGGACCAGCGCCATCGCGACGCAGCGCTGCTCCAGCGGCGAGCCGCCGCGGGCCCACGCCTCGTGCAGCGCGGCCTCGGCGACGCCGCGCTGCGACGGCGATCGCTTGGCCGCGTGCGACAGGCCGAGCGCCGCGCTGGCCCGGACCCGGGCCTCCGGATCGGCGGCCAGCAGCCGCGCCAGCGCCGGCGCGGTGGCGTCGGCCCGGGTGGTCAGGAAGCCGAGCAGGAACGCCACGCCCTCGCGGACCTCCGGGTCGGCGTCGTCGAGCGCGGCGACCAGCTGCGGGGTGCCGGCGGCGATGGCCTCGTAGAGCTCGCGCAGGCCGTGCCCCGGGGTCATGTCGAGGCTGCCGCCGGGCGACGGGAACGAGCGGATCTGGATGTCGCCGCCGGTGAGGTACGCGGCGTGCTGGGCGCGCGCGCAGTCGTCCGGGTTGGGCTGCAGGTCGGGGTGGAAGCCGTCGTGCAGGAACCAGCAGGTGTCGCCGACCGCGAGCTCGGCGACCAGGCCGGCGATCGCGCCGCGCTCGGCGACGGCGGCGTCGGCGATCAGCCCAAGCAGGTAGGGCACGGCGCGCAGCGTGGCCTCGCCCCGCTGGACGCCCTGGTGATCGAGGCAGGCGTGGAGCCACGATCGCGCCTGGGCCCGCTGGGCGGGGTCGCCGCCGGCGATCGCGCGCAGCGTCTCGGGCACGTCGACGGCCTCACCATAGGCGTGCTCGAGCGACGCCCAGTCGACGTCGCCGAGCGCGGACAGCGGCAGGATCGCGGTCATTGTCGTGGACAGAGCCGGCCCGGCGCGGATGTGACGCGGCCGCGGCCCGCCCGGCGGGCGCGATGGAGGCGGCGACCGCGTGCTACGACTGCCGGGTGGCGAGCAAGGGCCGACCCTACCGGACGTTCGTCGTCGACGGCTTCGAGATCCTCGTCGGCCGCGGCGAGGCCGACAACGATCACCTCACGTTCGACGTCGCGGCGCCCGGCGATCTCTGGCTGCACGTCGCCGGCGGCACGCCGGGCAGCCACGTCGTCGTCCGCAACCCGGGTCGTGGCGACGTGCCGGCCCACGTCGTCGAGGTCGCCGCGGCGGCCGCCGCCTGGTACTCGAAGGCGCGCGGCGCGCCCCGGGTCGAGGTCCACCTGTGCCACGCCCGCGACGTCCACAAGCCTCGCGGCGCCCCCGCCGGGCTGGTCGAGCTGGCCCGCCACAAGCGCATCAAAGTAACCCCGGCGACCCCGGCGACGCCCATGACCTGACCGCGCCGCGCCGCCGGTCGTACAGCCGGTGGTGTCCTCGCCCGTGCCAGCAACCCCGGCGACCCCGGCGACGCCCATGACCTGACCGCGCCGCGCCGCCGGTCGTACAGCCGGCGGTGTCCTGGCGGCGCACGCCTCGCGCCCGTGCCGGGGTTGATTCCCCGGACCGGGGTTGCTTTCCCGGATCCCGCACCCCACGCCGCCCCGCACCCCGCGCCGGGGTTGACGTCCCGGGCCTCATCGAGCGCGAGGCGCGGCGTCTCGGGGAGCCTGTCCGGGACCCGTCCTGGGGCGAATCCGTGTGCCGGAGGCCGGACAGCGCGTCCGGCCCGCGGACGTTCGTGACCGAACCTCGGACGCCGTGCGCGAGAATCCGCGGTGTTACGCGCGGCACGCGCCGTGCTGATGCGACGGTACGATGTCGCTGCCCCGTGAAGTCCTCCCCGGCCGGACGTACATGCTCACGCGCCGCTGTACGCAGCGGCAGCTGCTGCTGCGACCCGACAAGGTGACCAACGAGACGTTCCTGTATTGCCTGGCCGAGGCGGCGAACCGGTACGACGTGCGCATCGTGCTGCCCGTGGTGATGTCCAACCACCACCACACGGTCGTGTACGACCGCGACGGACGCGCCATCGAGTTCATGGAGCACTTCCACAAGATGCTCGCGAAGGCGCAGAACGCGCACCGCGGGCGCCGGGAGAACCTGTGGTCCAGCGAGCCGCCGTGCCTGGTGCAGCTCGTCGAGGTCGACGACGTGCTCGACAAGCTGGTGTACGTGGCGACCAACCCGGTGAAGGCGGGGCTGGTGGAGCGGGCGCATCACTGGCCGGGCGTGCACGGGCTCGCCGCGCTGCTGAACCGGAAGGAGATCGTGGTGCGGCGGCCCAAGCAGTTCTTCCGCGCCGGCGGGTCGATGCCGGAAGAGGTCACGCTCGAGCTCGGCCTGCCTCCCGACATCGAGGACGTCGATGCCTTCCTGTGCGCGCTGCGCGAGCGGGTGACGGCGGAGGAGGAGCGGCTGGCGACTGAACGCCGCCGCGCCGGGCGTGGCGTGCTCGGGCGTCGTGGCGTGCTGCAGCAGGACTGGCGGAGCCGGCCGACGAGCCACGGCCCGCGGCGTGGGCTGCGTCCGCGAGTGGCCGCGCGCAGTGTGTGGGCGCGCGTCGAGGCGCTGCAGCGCAACCGCGCGTTCATCGACGCGTACCGGGCGGCGCGGGCGGCGTGGCTGGCGGGCCTGTCCGTGGTGTTCCCTCCCGGGACCTACTGGCTGCGCCGCTTCGCCAGCGTCGTCGTCGCCGAGCCTCCGCGAGCCTAGCCTCGGTCGGCTCGGCACTCGCGCGCGCCCGATGGGCGCGCGCCGTCGCGGCGTGGGAGAGGCCTTGCGCGGCGCGAGGGCCGCGCTGGCTACTGTCACCCTGTGGCACCGCCGACGAAGGCTTGCCACCGGTCCCCCTCGCGGAAACCCCGGTACGGTTGCGGTCCGCGAGGGCGTGCGGAGCGTCCGGTCTGTTGCCCCTCGCGGAGACCCCGCCTCGCGGAACCCCCGGTCCGTTGCCCGCGGTCCGCTGCCCGTTCGCGGAAACCCCGGTCTGTCGCACCTTGCCCCTCGCGGAAACCCCGGTCTGTTGCTCCCGGCGACGCCGATGACCTGATCGCGTGGCGCCGCCGGGCGACGCGCCGCCCCGGGTGTATCGTCGCGGCGCATGCCGGCAGGCCGCCACGCCTCCGAAGCGCCGCCCGATCTGGTCGTCCTGCTCACCGATCAGGAGCGGGCAGCGCCGGCCTACGAGCCACGCGAGATCGCGCGGTGGCGAGACCGGGCGCTGCCGGCGCGGCGCTGGTTCGACGACCACGGCGTCGGCTTCGCGCGCCACTACGTCGGCGCCACCGCGTGCACGCCCAGCCGCCCCACCCTGCTCACCGGACACTACCCCGACGTCCACGGGGTCACCCAGACCACGGGCCTGGCCAAGCACGCCGGCGACCCGCGGGTCCGCTGGCTCCGCCCGGGCGAGGTCCCGACGCTCGGCCACTTCCTGCGCGCCGCCGGCTACGACACCCACTACGACGGCAAGTGGCACGTCTCCGACGCCGACCTCCGCGTCGACGGCGCGCCGCTGGCGACCAACGACGACGACGGCCGCGTCCTCGACGGCAACGTCGCCCGCTACGTGCGCGCCGCGCCGCTGGCGCCGTTCGGCTTCGACGGCTGGGTCGGCCCCGAGCCCCACGGCGCCGCGCGCCGCGACAGCGGCCTGGTGCGAGATCGCCTGATCGCCGATCGCGTGGTGCGGTGGCTCGACACGCGCAACGCCCGCCGCGCCGCCGGCGATCGCGACGCCGCGCGGCCGTTCTTGCTGGTGGTCAGCTTCGTCAACCCGCACGACATCGTGTTCTGGCCGGCGTGGGCGCTGCGCCGACCGCTGCCGCCCGACCCGCTCGATCCGCCGACGCCGCCGGAGGCGCCGACCCAGCACGAGGAGCTCCTCGACAAGCCGGCGACCCAGGCCGCGTTCCGCGACGCCTACTTCGGCATGTACGGCCCGCCGCCGCTGATCCGCGCCAGCTACGAGCGGTTCGCCGCCGCGTACCGCCGGACCTACCTGCGCCTGCACCTCGAGGTCGACCGGCAGATCGACCGCGTGCGTCGCGCCGTGCTGGCCGGACCGCGCGCCGACCACAGCGTCCTGGTGCTGACCAGCGATCACGGCGAGCTGCTCGGCGCCCACGGCGGCATGCACCAGAAATGGGGAAATCTCTACGACGAGGCCATCCGGGTGCCGTTCGTGATCGCGCACACCGGCGGCCTCGGTCGCCAGGGCGTCCGCGTCGGCGACGTCGCCACCAGCCACGTCGATCTGCTGCCGACGCTGCTCGGCTTCGCCGGCGCCGACGAGGCCGCGCTGCGCGACCAGCTGCGCGCCAGCCACACCGAGGTCCATCCGCTGCCCGGCGTCGACCTGTCGCCGCTGGTGCGCGGCGAGCCGACCGGACACCTGGCGGCGCGCGCCGTCTACGTCATGACCCGCGACCTCGTCGCCGAGGGCGCCGACGGCCGCCCGATGGGCGCGCGCGCCCTCGGCCTGCCCCACGTCCCCGCCGCGGCGCGCATGCCGGTACCGGCCCACGTCGCGACCAACCTCGAGGCCATCGTCGCTCGCCCGCCGCGCGGCGCCGTGGACGACGCCCAGGCCGCCCACCTGTGGAAGCTGGTGCGCACCTTCGACGATCCCGCGACCTGGACGACGCCGGGCGTGCGCACGCTCGCCGCCACCGGGCTCGGCGGCGACGTCTACCGCCACACGCCCATCCCCGACGCGTGGGAGCTCTACGACCTCGACGCCGACCCGGCCGAGGCCAACAACCGCGCCGACGACGGTGACGCGGCGGCGGTGCGCGCGTGGATGCAGTCCCGGCTGGTCGAGGAGCGCGCCCGCGCGGTGCCGCCGCGTCACACGCCGTGGCCGTACCACGCCAGCGCCGACGGCGCGGACGACGACGACACGCCCCGCGCACCTGGCCCCGGCGCGACCTGGCTGCGGCGCCGCGCCGTGGTGACGCTGTCGCCCGCGCAGGTGTGGACGCGCCTCGCCGACTTCGGCGCGATCGCGCGCTGGTTCGACGACGCCAGCCACAGCAGCCTGCTCACCGCCAAGGGCTCCGGCGAGGGCGCCCGCCGCCGCGTCCAGCTGCCGGCGGTGACCTTGGTCGAGACCGTCGTCGTCTGGGAGCCCGGCCGCGCGCTCGCCTACGACGTCGTCGGGCTGCCGCCCATCGTCAAGGCCGCGCGCAACCGCTGGGACCTGACGCCGGCCGGCGTCGGCACGCGCGTCGAGCTCACGATGGAGCTCGAGCTCGCCGCCGGCGCGCTCGGCCGGCTCGCCTACAAGGTCGCGCTCGGCCGGGTCTTCGCCCGCAGCGCCGAGCGCCTGCTACGCGCCTTCGTTGCCGGCCTGCCCGCGCGCTGATCCCGGCCCCGGGCAGGCCGCGCGGCCGGCTCGAACCTGGGGAAGTGGGGCACGAAGGGCACCGGGACCAACCCCGGAGCGCTCGGAGCAGCAACCCCGGAGCGCTCGGGACAGCAGCCCCAGCCACCGGGACCAACCCCGGAGCGCTCGGGACAGCAGCCCCAGCCACCGGGACCAACCGCGGGGCGCTCGGGGCCAACCCTGGAGGGCACCGGGGCCAACCCTGGAGCACTCGGGGCAGCAGGTGTCAAGCGCCACTAAGAACTGACCCCCGAACGCCACCAAAACTGACCCCGCCCAAGTGTTCAGCGGTTGGTGTTGTTCGAGCCGAGGAGACCGGCTCGCTTCTTCTGCTTGAGGCGGAAGCTGTCGCCCTGGATTACCAGGACGTGGCTATGGTGGAGCACGCGGTCGAGGACGGCCGAGGCGATCATCTCGTCGCCGAAGACGTGTCCCCACTGCGTGATGGTTTGGTTGGTGGTGATGAGCATGCTGCCGCGCTCGTAGCGACGGCTGACGAGCTGGAAGAACAGGTTGGCGGTGTGCTTCTCCAGCGGCAGGTAGCCGAGTTCGTCGACGACGAGCAGCTTGGGCTTGGCGTAGAAGGCGATCTGGTCGGCGAGCTTTCCTTCCTGCTGGGCCTTGGCCAGCGTTGCGAGGAGTGCCGTCGCGGTGACGAACAAGACCGAGTGGCCGGCCTCGACGACGGCGCGCCCAAGCGCGATCGCGAGATGCGTCTTGCCGACGCCCGGCGGACCGAACAGCAGGACGTTCTCGGCACCGACGACGAAACGGCCGGTGGCGAGCTCGCGGACGAGCTTGGCGTCGACGGACGGCTGGAACTTGAAGTCGAACTCCTCGAGCGTCTTGATGGTCGGGAAGTGCGCGATCTGGATCCCCATCGCGACGCGCTTCTTCTGCTTGGCCTCCGTCTCCTCGGCGAGCAGCTGGTCGAGGAAGTCGAGGTAGGTCGGCTCGCCGCGCGCGGCTGCCGACAGGAGGCCGTCGAGTCGCTGCGCAACCGCGCTGAGCCGCAGCCTGATGAGCCGCTCCTCGACGCGCGCTCGGACGAGCTCGCTCACGAGGCACCTCCGATGGCGTCCGCGTAGACGTCGAGACTGCGGGTCAGCGGCGACCGTGATGGCGACTCGTCGTCGTCATGCGCCCTGTAGAGGCCGTCGAGGTGCCGCGGGTTGACCACACGCTGATGTGGTTCGCGCACGCGCCGATGACGCGCGATCTCGATCCGCCCATCGAAGACGACGACCTCGTCGTCGCCGACGAGCACGTCGACGGTGCGCCTCACGAACGCGTGCGGCACGCTGTAGCGCACCGTCTCGACATCCACGAAACAGTCGGTCGCGACGCGGCGCGAGACACGTCGTTCGCGAACGCGCAGCGTCGGCGACGGCAGTGGCCGCAGTGCTCCTCGCTCGTCGCGTTCGAAGCGCACGATCGGCTGCTCGTGCGTCGTGCCGTGGATGCGGCGGTCAGCTTCGACCATCCACCGCGCGAGGTGCGCGTCGAGCTCGGCGAAGCTGGCGAACGCGAGCCCGGCGATCGCGTTTCGCTTGACGTAGCCGACGCCCGACTCGGTCTTGCCTTTCGTGCGTGCCCGGTACGGGCGGCACGCCGACACCTCGACGCCCCAGTCGCGGCAGAACGCAGCGAAGGCGGGGTGGACGCGGGCCGTGTTGGTGTCGCGGTCGTGTCCGACGACGAGCGCACCGGCGCGGTCGATCAAGATGCGCTGCGTGACACCGCCGAAGGCGCGGAACGCGCCGGCGAGGCCTTCTCGCCAGTCGTCCTGGCGCTGGCTCAGCGACGCACGGACGAAGATGCGACGCGAGTACCCGAGCACCCCGACAAAGAAGAACACGCGCGTCCGCACGCCGGCGATCTCGACCCACTTCTCGCCGAAGTCGATCTGGGTTTGGTGCCCGGGCGCGGTCTCGAATCGGACCGTCGCGAGCTCGGTGGCTCGCTTCGCCTGACGATGCGGCGCCAGCGTTCGCTGCAGCGTACGCAGCGGCACGACGACCTCCCGCTCCGCCAGCAGGCGCCGAACGACCACGGCGTTGCCCTCCGCAGGACCGTCGAGGAGCGCACGTGCCGCGGCCTCTTGGTCGGCGTCGAGCGTCCGCGCACCGGGCCGCACCTGTCTCTCCGCGGCGTCGCCTTCGCGCAGGTAGCGCCGCACGCTGTTGCGCGCGGCGCCAACCTCGCGGGCGATTCGCTTGGTGCCCCAGCCCATCCGGCGTAGCAGCCGGATCCGCGACACGACTTCAGGATCCAACATCGGGACGACCATCGCCCCGGACCTGCTTCCTAGCGTCTTTTCCATGGGTTACCCCCGTCCGGGCGGGGGTCAGAATTAGTGGCGCGAGGGGGTCAGTTTACGTGGCGCCTGACAGCAGGAGCCTTCGGAGCAGCCCCGGAGCGTCCGGAAACAGCCGGAACAGTAACCCCGGAGCGACGGGGGGGCGCGGGAGCGATCGGGGGGCGCGCACCGGAGCGCTCGGCGCAGCAACCCCGGAGGGCTCGGCGCAGCAACCCCGGAGGGCTCGGCGCTGCAACCCCGGAGCGATCGGCGCAGCAACCCCGGAGGGCTCGGCGCTGCAACCCCGGAGGGCTCGGCGCAGCAACCCCGGAGGGCTCGGCGCTGCAACCCCGGAGGCCTCGGCGCAGCAACCCCGGAGCGATCGGGGTGGACGGAGGTCGCCGGATTTGCTGGGGCCTAAAACTGTACACGCGTATAGCTACTGATACGATGCGCAGTGCCCTGTTCGACCGGGCGCAGGAGACGCGCATGGCTGACGACCGCCGCAACGACGCCCTCGACCTCTCCGGCTTCCCGGGACGCGTGATCGCGACCCGGCACGTCCCGCCGCGGCCGGCGCGCCACGCCCCGATGCCCGCGGACCTGCACCCGTCGCTGCGCGCGGCGCTGGCGCAGCGCGGGATCGACGAGCTCTACAGCCACCAGGTCGAGGCCTTCGAGGCTGCGCGCGCCGGCCGCAACGTCGTCGTCACCACCGGCACCGCCAGCGGCAAGTCGCTGGCCTACCTGCTGCCGGTGGTGCAGGCGGTGCTCGAGGATCCGTCGGCGCGGACGCTGCTGCTGTTCCCGACCAAGGCGCTGACCCAGGATCAGCTGCGCGGCGTCACCGGGCTGATCGATCACCTGGCCGCGCGCACCGAGCCGGCGGCGCCGCGCATCGGCGCCGGGGTCTACGACGGCGACACGCCGCCCGCCGAGCGCACGCGCGTGCGCGACCGCGCCAGCCTGGTCCTGACCAACCCCGACATGCTGCACAGCGCGCTGTTGCCCAACCACGGCCGCCGCGGCTTCGCCCACCTGTTCCGCAACGTCCGCTACGTCGTGATCGACGAGCTCCACGCCTACCGCGGCGCGTTCGGCGCCCACTTCGCCAACCTCATGCGGCGGCTGTGGCGGGTATGCGCGCACCACGGCAGCACGCCGCGCCTCCTGTGCAGCTCGGCGACGATCGCCAACGCCCGCGAGCACGCCGAGACCCTGTGCGATCGCGAGTTCGAGCTGATCGATCGCGACGGCTCGCCGTCGGCCGGCAAGGTCGTGTACTTCTGGCAGCCGCCGGCGGCCGACGACGGCACCCGGCGACCGGTCACCGGCGAGCTGGCGGCGCTGCTGCCGCACCTGATCACCGCGCGCCACCGCACGATCGCGTTCTGCCGCAGCCGCAAGGACACCGAGATCGTCCTCAAGGAGTCGCGCGATCAGCTGCGCGACGTCGCCGGCCACGACGAGGCCTACCTGCTCGCCGGCTACCGCGGCGGCTACACCCCCGAGGAGCGCCGCGCGGTCGAGCGCGCGCTGGTCGACGGCAGCCTGCTCGGCGTGGTGTCGACCAACGCGCTCGAGCTCGGCATCGACATCGGCGCGCTGCAGGTCGTGGTCCAGGCCGGCTTCCCGGGCACGCGCGCCAGCTTCTGGCAGCAGGTCGGGCGCGCCGGCCGCCGCCACGAGGTCGCGCACGCGATCGTCATCCTCGCGGTGTCGCCCACCGACCAGTTCATCGCCGAGCATCCCGACTGGCTGGTCGGCCAGCCCGCCGAGCACGCCGTCGTCGATCGCGACAACCTGGCGATCCAGCTCGCCCACGTCCGCGCCGCCGCCGCCGAGCTGCCGCTCGCGCTCGACGACGCCGCGAGCTTCCCCGACCTGGGCGAGATCGCGGTCGTCCTCGAGGACGCCGGCGAGGTCCGCGACGTCCTCGGCCGCTGGCACTGGACCGGCGGCGCGTTCCCGGCCGGCGAGGTGTCGCTGCGCAACCTCCACAACGATCGCTTCAAGGTCGTCAACCGCGGCACCGGCACGACGATCACCGAGATGAGCCGGCCCCAGGTCTACCGCGAGGGCCACCCGCGCGCGGTCTACCTGCACGACGGCGTCCAGTACCAGGTCGAGACCCTCGACCTGATCCAGCACGTCGCCACCGTCGTCGAGGTCGAGCAGAACTTCTACACCCAGCCCGACGTGCGCAGCGCGATCGACGTGCTCCTGACCCAGCAGCGGCGCGACGCCGGCCGCACCCACGCCGCGTTCGGCGACGTCCGCGTCGACGACGTCGTCGTCGGCTACAAGATGCTCGAGTTCCACAACCACCAGAACCTCGGCTACGAGGCGCTGCACGAGCCGCTGCGCCTGCAGCTCGACACCGAGGCGCTGTGGATCACCGTCCCCGAGGACGTCCTCGCGGTGCTGGGCCGCGAGCGTCAGGACGCGCTGGCGGGCATGGTCCACGCGATCACGGCGTGCGCGCGGCTGCGGACGATGGCGGAGCGCACCGATCTCTGCGGCTCCAGCTTCCACACGATCGACGAGGCGACCGGGCGATCGAGCACCGCGCTGGTGTGCCACGACAGCCACCCGGGCGGCCTCGGCTACGCGGCGCGCGCGTTCGAGCACGTCGACGCGGTGATCGACGACGCGATCGCGCTGGTCGAGCGGTGCCGGTGTCGCGGCGGCTGCCCGGCGTGCGTCGGCAGCTGGGCCCGCGACCCGCGGCTGATCGGCTGGGCGCTGCGGCGGCTGCGCGAGGAGGCGGCGGTGCCCGACGGCGTCGGCACGGCGCGCACGGCCGACGCGGCGGACGCGCCGACGACGCCCGCGGCGGCGCGGATCCCGTGGCGCGACGTCGAGGCGCGGTGGGACGACGTCGTCGCACGGCTGGGCGCCGCCGGCGTCGACGGCGCGGCGCTGCTGGCGCGGCTGCCGCCGCGGCCAGCCCGCCAGGGCGTGCGCCTGGTGGTGCCGGTGGCGCGCGGCGGCCTGGCGCGGTGGCTCACCGCCGAGCCGGCGCGACGCCGGCTGTGGGCCGCGATCGCCGCCGAGGTCGAGGTCCCCGCCGACGGCGACCTGGTGGTCGAGGTCGGCGACGACGCCTGGGCGCGCGCGACCCGCGCCGAGATCGAGGTGCGCCGGCGCCACGACGATCTGGTCGCGGATCGTCCCGCCAGCGAGGCCGAGGCCAACCGCAAGCTGGCCGCGGGCTACCTGGTCGCCGACGACGGGCGCGCGCCCGAGGAGCCGGCGCCGTGACCCCACCGGCGCTCGCCGCGCTGCAGCGCCAGGTGCGCCACGAGCGCGGCGCGCGCGCGCGCCCGGGGCCGCGCCGGCGACGGCGGCCCCCTCGCCGCGCCCCGACGACGACGGCGACGCCCCGGCGCCCACCGTCGACGCCCCTGTCGACGCCCCTGTCGACGCCCCTGTCGACGCCCCTGTCGACACCCCTGTCGATGCCGCCGTCGACGCCGCCGTCGACGCCGCCGACCTCGCGGCCCGGCTCGACGCGACCCGGCGGGCCAGCCCGCGGCTGCACGCCAGCCTGTGCGCGCTCGATCCAGCGCAGCAGGCGGCGGTGCTCGCCGACGACCCGGTCGCGATCGTCCGCGCCCAGGTCGGCAGCGGCAAGACCACGGTGCTGGTTCACAAGGTGATGTACCTGCACCTGGTCGGCGGCGTCGCGCTCGACGACGTCGCCGTGGTCACGTTCACCAACCGCGCCGCCGACCAGCTGATCGCGCGCCTGGAGGCGCTGGCCGGGCGCGCGATCACCGCCGCCGAGCGCGCGCGCATGGGCACGCTGCACGGCGTCGCCCACGCCCTCTTGCAGCGCACCCTGCCCGTGGCGCGCGTCGGCCACCAGCCCGGCTTCGCGGTGCTCGACGACGACGCCCGCGACGCGCTGTACGCCGAGCTGGTCAAGCAGCACCGCCTGCGCCTGCGCGGCCGCGCTCGCCTGCACGAGCGGCTGCGCGCCCACGCCGGCCGCGCCGCCGGCGACGACGGCGGCCCGTCGGGCGCCGCGCTGACCCGGCTCGCCGCCGCGATCCACGACGCCAAGCGCGCGCGCAACGCGATGGACTTCGACGACCTGATCGAGCACGCGACCGCGCTGCTCGGCGAGCCGGACGCGCCACCACCGCCGCGCTGGCTGCTGGTCGACGAGCTGCAGGACTGCGAGGCTCGCGAGCTGGCGCTGCTGCGGCGGCTGCGCGGCGCCGACACCCGGTTCTTCGGCGTCGGCGATCCGCTGCAGTCGATCTACGGCTGGCGCGGCGGCTGCGCCGCGATGCTGGGCCGGCTCGAGCGCGAGCTGGGCGCCCGCCGCCGCGACCTGCCGTTCAGCTACCGCAGCACCCGCACGATCCTCGACGGCGCCCGGGCCGCGCTCGGCGCCCAGCCCGACGCCGACGGCGCGCTGCGCCCGGTCCGCGGCGCCGGCGCGCCGATCCAGGTCCGCCGCCACCACGATCCGCTGACCGAGGCGATCTACCTCGCCGACCGCGTCGCGCAGCTGCGCGCCGGCGGCGTGCCGGCCGCCGCGATCGCCGTGCTGTGCCGGCTGCGGGTCCAGGTCGAGGCCCTGACGCCGCGCCTGATCGAGCACGGCGTGCCGTGCGCCACCGACGGCGACGACCGCGCCGACGCGGTCCGGGTGCTGACCCTGCACGCCGCCAAGGGGCTCGAGTTCGGTCACGTCTTCATCTCCGGCGCCAACCTGGGCGTCGTGCCGCTGGTGGTGCGCGGCGAGCCCGCCGATCCCGCCGAGGAGCGGCGCCTGCTCTACGTCGGCCTCACCCGCGCCCGTGACGAGGTCGAGGTCTCGTACCACGCCAGCCCGCACACCTTCGGCGCGCTGGGCTCGCCGAGCCCGCTCTTGCTCCAGCTCCCGGCCGCGCTCGTCACCTGGCACGACGCCGCGGTGCCGCCCGCGGCGGCCACGTCGTCGCCGCCGCCGCCGCGCCTCGCGCCCGCCCCCACGGCCACCGCGGCGCCCGCGCCGGTCGCCACCACGGTCGACGCCGCGACCGCCGTCGCCACCCCGGCCACGTCGACCGCCCCGGCGCCGTGGTCGATCGGCCAGACCGTCCGCCACCCGCGCTACGGCGTCGGCGTCGTGATCGACGTCGCCGCGGCGACCGTCGCGTGCGACTTCGGCAAGCTGGGGCCACGCTCGTTCCCGCTGCGCCTGTGCCCGCTGCGGGCGGAGCCGCCGCCGTGACCGCGGGCCCGCCGTGGTACCTCGGCGACCTCGCCGACGAGCTGGCCGCCGCGATCGGCGCCCGCGAGGCGGCGCTGCGCCTCGAGCAGGCGCCGCACGGCCTCGACACCTGGGGCGAGCGCGCCGTCCAGCACGCGCTCGCCGCGGCGCTGGCCCGCGCCTACACCGTCACGCTCGAGGTCCACTACCCGTCGACCGAGGGCAAGAAGCGCAGCCACCGGCCGCGCTGCGACCTGGTGGTGTCGCGGCCCGGCGTGCCGCTGCACCAGGGCGAGTCGCTGCCGCTGCCGCTGTGCCCGCCCGAGCAGGCGCTGTGGCTCGAGCTCAAGGTCGCGCGCCAGCGCGGCGCCGGCGGCGCGCCCGACGCCCGCTACGCCCAGCAGTGGCGGCGCCACCTGATCGCCGACCTACGCAAGCTGAGCGCCGAGCCGCGGATCGCGGCGGCGGCGATCGTCCTGATCGCCTTCGTCGAGGACGAGGCGACCCTGGCCCGCGATCTCGACGGCTTCGAGACCGTCATGGCCCACCACGACGTCGTCGCCGGCTTCCGCCAGGTCCGCACCGTGCCGATCGTCGATCGCCTCGGCCACCGCCTCGCCGCGGTCGCGCTGTGGCCGACGGTGTAGCGCGGCGGCGACGATCAGCTCAGGTACACGATCATGCCCAGGCCGTCCTGCGCGGCCGCCGCGACGAACGCCTCGAGCGCGTCGAAGTGGCCGCCGACGTACCCGGCCTCCTCGTCGCGACGATCCGGGTCGACCCCGTAGAGCTCGGCCGCGCGGATGGCCTCGGGCTCCCAGCGCGTCATCAGGTGCTCCACCGTGATCGGCGCCAGCGCCGCCGCGATCGCACGCACCTCGTCGCTCCGGAAGGCACGCGCCGGCCCGTAGCCGACATCGACGTCGCCGATCGTCGCGCCACCGGTGACCACGAACCCCAGCGGCAGGGCGCCGTCCCAGGGCTCGCCGGTGAGCAGGAAGTGGATCGCATGCCACGCCTTGTCGATGTCGAGCGCGCGTGCCGCCGGCTTCTCGGCCTCGTCGTCGAGGAAGTCAGCGATCGAGTCCGGGTCGCTCAGGAGCGTCGCGAGCTGGGCGTCGGAGGCGACCAGGACGTTGCCGATCATGCTCATGGACGACAACCTAGCCGGCGGTCCATCACCGGGGCTAGCGATGGCACCGCCATCGTGCGTGCGCAGGCGCACGAGGCGACCGACCACCCGGCCGACCGGCGACCCGGCGCTACAGCGTCATCGCCTGCATCTCGGCCTGGCAGTGCGTGCACGCGGCGGTGCGCGCGCCGAGCCCGAAGTGCACCGGCGCGCCGCAGTAGCCGCAGAACGCCCGGGTGCCGAGCGGCGTCAGGTGGCCGCAGCCGGTGCACAGGTGGCGGCGGGCGCCCTCGGGCGCGTGGATGGCGGCGCCGCACCGCGCGCACGCCGCGTCGTGGAAGGTCGGGTCGGGGACCTCGACGTACTCGTCGCGCAGGTGGGTGCGCTCGAGCAGCTCGTCGGCGGTCGCGGGATCGAGGAGCTTGATCCACGCCTGGACGATCCCCGAGTCGCGGACCTTGGCGGCCAGCGCCGGCGGGGTGTCGTCGGGATCGGGTCCGACCTGGGGGTCGGCGTCGAGCGCCGCGGCCACCGCCAGCGCGTTGGCGGTGTAGGCCTCGTACATGCGCCAGAACGTGTGCGGCCGCGGCCGCGGCTCCGCGCTGGCGATCTTGTTCCAGCTGGCGTCGTAGCGATCCTCGCCGACGACGTCGTACTCGAGGCCGGCGATCGCGGCGTCGAGCGCGGCCTGGGTGGCGCGGCACCGCGGGTCGAGCTCGCTGACCACCGTGGCGTGCACGGTGCGGGTCAGGATGGCCTCGCGGTACGCCGGATCCTTGATCCGCGGCGAGTACGAGCTGACGCAATCCTTCATGTACTGATCGAAGATCTGGCGGTGCCCGGCGGCCAGGCGCGCGCGATCGCCGGCGAGCCGGGCCGCGGTCAGCTCCGGCTGCAGCCGCACCAGCAGCGCGCGGTAGTGCGGCCCGGCGGCGACGCCGGCGCTGTACTTGGCGGCCTGGAGGTCCCAGTCCATGTACTGGCCGCAGTAGTCGCAGTAGACGTAGGCGCTCTCGCTGGGCGTGACCTTGGGGGCCCCGCAGCTGGGGCAACGAACCTTGCGGACCTGCATGCGCGCGCCCTCCGTCGAGACCGCTCCCAGGATGCACGTCGCCGCCGCCCCCGACAACCCGCGGCGGCGGGCCGGGTACAATGCCACCACGACGTGCAGCCCGGCGAGGTGATAGACGGGAGGTTCGTCCTCGAGCGCTTCATCGCGCGCGGCGGCATGGGCGAGGTCTACCGCGCGCACGATCGCCGGGCCGGCGCGCCGGTCGCGCTCAAGGTGATGGCCCACGACGACGAGGTCCTCGCCGAGCGGTTCGCGCTCGAGGCGCGCGCGCTGCTCGAGCTCGATCACCCGGCCGTGGTCCGCTACGTCGCGCACGGCGAGACCGCGACCGGCGTCCGCTACCTCGCGATGGAGTGGCTCGACGGCGTGACCCTGTCGACGTGGCTCCGCCAGCACACGCTGTCGATCGATCAGACGCTGCGGCTCGCGACCCGCGTCGCCGCCGGCCTCGGCGCCGCCCACGCCCGGGGCATGATCCACCGCGACATCAAGCCCGGCAACATCATGATGGTCGAGCGCCGGGTCGACTGGACCAAGGTGCTCGACTTCGGGCTGGTCCGGAACCCGTGGCAGGACCTCACCGCGACCGGCGCCGGGATGGGCACGCCGGACTACATGTCGCCGGAGCAGGCCCGCGGCGTCCGCGCCGTCACCCCGGCGTCGGACGTCTTCGCGCTCGGCTCGGTCCTGTACCGCTGCATCACCGGCCAGAAGCCGTTCGCCGCCGACCACGCCCAGGAGGTGCTGGCGCGGATCGCGACCTGCGAGCAGCCGCCGCGGGTCGTCGAGCTGTGCGCCGACGTGCCGGCGGCGATCGACGACCTCGTGGCGACGATGATGGCCGCCGATCCCGCGGCACGACCGAGTGACGGCGCCGCCGCCGCCGCCCTGCTCGAGGCCGCGCGCGCCGGCCTGTCGGCGGCCGACGGCCAGGCGCGCCCGGTCGACGCCGCGTCGCTGACGACGCGCGAGCAGGCCCCCGCGGTCCTGCTCTACGTCGACCTCGGCATCCGGCCGCGCGCGCGGCCGCCGTCGCGACCGCCGCCGACCTCGCCGGCGAGCAGCGGCACCGTGTTCGTGATCCGCGAGCCCGTCGATCGCGCGCCGCGCGCCGAGGAGGACCCGCGGGTCGCGCAGATCCGCGAGCTCGCCGCGAGCGCCGACGGCCGGCTGGTGCCCCTCGCCACCGGCGCCCTCGTCGTGACGCTCGCCGGCGGCGCCGCCGCCCCCGAGCTCGCGACCCGCGCGGCCCGGTGCGCGCTCGCGATCCACGCCCTCGCGCCGTCGGCGTACCTGTCGCTGTCGACCCGCCAGGTCGTGGTCGCCGACGGCCCGACGGCGCCGCTGCTCGACCGCGCCGCCGCCGAGCTGCCCCGCACCGCGGGGATCCGGATCGATCAGCGGACGCGCGCGCTGCTGCCCGAGACCTTCGACGTCCACCGCGACGACAGCGGCGGCTGCCACCTGGTCGGCGAGCGGGCGCCGACCGACGGGCCGCGCCTGCTGCTGGGGCGGGCGACCCCGTGCGTCGGTCGCCAGGGGGTGCTGCGCCAGCTCGCGGCGATCGTCGAGGGCGCGCTCGAGGATCGCGCCGCCTGCGCGGTCGTCGTCGTCGGCGAGGCCGGGATCGGCAAGTCGCGGGTCCGCGACGAGCACGTCGCGAGCCTGCGCGAGCGCGGCGTCCAGGTGATCGCCGCCGGCGGCGAGGCCCTGCGCACCGGCGTCCCCGGCGGCGTCGTCGGGCGCGCGATCCGCGCGTCGCTCGCGGGGGCCGGCGAGCCGGCGCCGGCGCTGCACGCCCGGCTCACCGAGCTGCTCGGCGACGTCGACGGCCCGCGGGTCGCCGAGTTCCTCGGCGAGCTCGCCGGACTCGGCGGGCACGGCGAGCCCGGTCCGGCGCTGCGCGCCGCCCGCCAGGACCCGCGCTTCATGGCCGCCCAGCAGCGCGAGGCGGTCGCGGCGTGGCTCGCCGCGGCGTGCGCGGCCCAGCCGGTCGCGCTGGTGATCGACGACCTGCAGTGGGCCGACGCCGCGTCGGTCGAGCTCGTGGAGGCCGCGCTGCGGCGGTGCCGCGACCTGCCCCTGTTCGTGCTGGCGCTGGCGCGCCCGCAGGTCCACCAGCGCTTCCCCACGCTCGACACCAGCTGGGGCCGCAGCGAGATCCGCCTCGAGCCCCTGCGCGAGGCGGCCGCCGAGCAGCTGGTCCGCGCCGGCCTCGGCGACGCCGCCGACCCGACGCTGGTCGCCCGGCTGGTCGCGCAGGGCGGCGGCAACCCGTTCTTCCTCGAGGAGCTGATCCGCGCCGCGGCGTCGCGCGAGGCGGCCAGCCTCCCCGGCTCGGTGGTGGCCAGCCTGCAGCTGCGGATCGGGGCCCGACCGCCCCGCGCGCGCCTCGTGCTGCGCGCCGCCTCGGTGTTCGGCCGGGTGTTCTGGGCCAGCGGCGTGCGCGCGCTCCTCGCCGGCGAGATGGACGCGCGCGAGGTCGACGACTGGCTGGCGGTGCTGGCGCGCGACGAGCTGATCGAGGCGCGGGGCGAGGCCGCCACGTTTCCCGGCGAGCGCGAGTTCCGCTTCGGCCACGATCTGCTGCGCGACGCCTCGTACCAGATGCTGACCCCGGAGGATCGCCGCTCCGGCCACCGCCTCGCCGGGGCGTGGCTGGTCGAGCACGGCGAGGCCGACGCGGTCGTGCTCGCCGAGCACTTCGCGGGCGGCGGCGCGACCGCGCAGGCGGTGGGCTGGTTCCAGCGCGCCGCCGAGCTCGCCCTCGCCGCCGGCGACGCCGACGTCGCCGCGGTCCGGCAGGCGGCGAGCCACTACCGGCGCGCCGGCGAGACCTGCGCGGCCGCGCACGCCACCGAGGCCGCGATCGGCCACCTCGAGCGATCGATCGCGCTGTGGTCGCCGATCGACGCCGTCGAGGCGGCGCAAACCCGCCTGGCGCTGGCGCGGGTCCGCGAGATCGCGGGCGACGCCGCGGGCGCGCTCGCCGAGCTGCGAGCCGCCGACGACGACCTCGGCGGCGTCGACGGCGCGGTCGAGCTGCGCGTCGAGCTGCTGCTGGCGCGCGGCTACGTCGAGAGCCGGTCGGGCGACGTCGGCGCGCTCGATCGCGCGCTCGACACCGGCGAGCGCGCCGTCGCGCTCGCGCGCACCTCGGGGTCGGCCGACCTGCAGGCCCGCGCGATGACCAGCCTGGCCGGGGCGCTGCAGCGGACCGGCGAGCCGGCGGCGGTCGCGCGGGCGGTCGAGCTCGCGCAGCGCGCGGTCGACCTCGCCGAGGATCGCGGCCACCTGGCGGCGGCGCTGTGGCGGCTGGGCAACGCGTTTCTCACCGCCAACCAGCTGGCCCCGGCGAGCCGGTTATACGCCGACGCGCTCGCTGCCGCCGAGGAGCGACACGACGAGCTGCTCACCGCGCACTGCCTGGCCAACATGGGCATGCTGGCGTTCCGCGGCTGGCGGCTCGACGCCGCGATCGATCACACCCAGCGCGCCCTCGAGCGCTACGAGCGGATCGGCTACCAGACCCGGATCCTCGAGATGACGCTCAACCTGGGCATGTTCCTGCACCTGCGCGGCGACGGCGCCCGCGGCCGCGAGCTGCTCGGCAACGTCCTCGGGCAGGCCCGCGGCGACTGGGTGCTGACGACGCTCGCCCAGGAGTCGATGGCCGACGCCGAGCGCCTGGCCGGGCGCGAGCCACGCGCCCAGGCCCGCCTGCGCGCCGCGGCGCGCAGCTGCGAGCGCGTCGGCGCGTCCAACCAGCAGGCCCTGTACCTGGGCATGCTCGCGGAGTCGCTGTGGGCGGTCGGCGAGGTCGAGGCGGCGGTCGACGCGCTCGAGGACGGCGCCGCCGCGGCCGACTCGCTGACGCTGAGCCACGCGGCGTGGCTGCTGTACCTCGGCCAGTGGGACGACGCCCGCGAGTGGTTCGAGCGGTTCGTCGAGGGCGAGCCCGATCCGCAGCGCCGCGTGTTCGCGCGCCTCGGCCTGGCGCGGGCGCTGGCGTGGACCGGCGACGTCGCCGCCGCGATCCGCGAGTGCGACGTGGCGCTCGCGACCCTGGCGCCGACCAAGGTGCCGCGGTTCGAGGTCCCGGTCCGATGCCTGCGCGACGCGCTCGACGGCGACCTCGCCGCCGCGGTCGAGGCGCTCGCCGAGGCCCGGGCGGTGTGCGCGCCGTACGAGTACGCCGCGGCGGTGCTCGACGTCGGCCACGGCCTGGTCGCGCGCGGCGCAGCCGGCCCGCTGATCGCGCGGTACCAGGCGCTGTCGGAGCCGATCGCGCAGGACCTGCTCCGCTACCGCGTCGCGGATCTCCGGGGCCAGCTGTGCCTGAGCGTCGGCGACAGCGAGGGTGCCCGACACGGCCTGGGCGTCGCGCGCGAGCAGCTCGAGCGCCTGCGCGAGCGGCTGCCGGAGCCGTACCGGGATCAGATGCGGGAGCACCCGTGGGTGCGAGAGCTGCTGCGCGTGCGCGCGGTGCCCTGAACGGGCGGACACCGCGCGCCGGCCGGGGCGGGTCAGTCGGCGTTGACGATCACGCCGCCGTCGCGGGGGCCGTTGACGATCACGCCGCCGCCGCCGCAGACCGCGCCGAGCTTCTTGCTCGACAGCCGGAACAGGGTGCGGGGGGCCTTCTCGGAGGTGGTGGTCGGGGCGGTCAGCGCGGTGTGCTTCTTCATGGTCGTGACCTCGTTGGGGGGTGCCGGCGGTACCGCCAGCGTCCCCAGCGTAGCCACGAAGAACCCCCGTCACAACGATAAACTTTAAACATATCAACTACTTGTAATTCACGTAGGGAGGCATGCGGCACCTACACACGGTGTACGGCGATCACGTGCGGTGGCGGACGCGCACGCAGCGCGCGCCGGGGTCGATCGGTGCGCGGCGCCTGCACCGGGACCGCCGTGCGGCTCAGCCGCGATCGCCCCGCCACGCCCGCCAGATCTCGGCGGCCAGCGCGGCGTAGCGGTCGGCGCTGCCCGCGGTCGCGGCCGAGAACCAGCGCACCATCTCCTCGTGGACGATGCGCTGGACGTCGGCGACGTCGCGCGCGCCCGCGAGCCGCGGCAGGATCGTGTCGACCTCGGGCTCGTACTCGTCGGTGTTGGTCGCGAAGTTGATGCCGACGGGATCGTGGCGAAACAGGATCGTCGAGACCTGGTGGTAGCGCGCGCCGTACGCGGCCTGCAGGGCTCGCCGGCGCGCGCGCCGCTGTTCACGCTGGTCCATGGCGCCGCCCGGGGCGCGACGACGATAGCACCGCCGCGGTCGGCGGTAGACTGCGGGCCCATGTCGGCCACGCCGCTCTCCGACGCCATCACCGAGGTCCTGCAGGGCCAGACGCCGGCGCTCTACGCCCGCTTCCTCGAGGTCTTCGCGCGGTCGCGGCTCGGCGTGATCGTGCACGGCCTGGCGGCCGGCGCCGACGGCACCGTCATGGTCCTCCGCGGCGAGGCCCGGTGCGCGATGATCAAGCACCCCGACGGCCGCGGCATGGTGCTGGCGTGCTCGGACCGCGAGGTCTTCGTCACCCGCTTCGATCGCCCGTTCAACGCCGAGCTCGACGCCGCCGAGCTGATGAAGGTCGCGCTCCACAACCCCGACTGCGCCGGCATCCTGATCAACAACGCCACCAGCGAGCACTCGATCGTGGTGGAGCGGGCCACGATCGAGCGCCTGGTCGCGGCGGCGGCCGCCGCGGGCCCCGACGACGCCACCTGAGCGGGCGGCGGGCGTATCCTGGCGTCGGGGGCCCACCATGTACCGAGACGATCTCGAGGCCGCGATCGCCCGCGCCGACGCCGCCGAGCAGGATCTGGCGCGGTCCCGCGACCAGCACAGCGACGATCGCGAGCGCATCGCGGCGCTCGAGCAGCAGCTCGCCGACGCCCGCGGCGAGGTGACGCGGCTGCGCGGCGACCGCGACGACCAGCGCATCCAGGGCGGCGACCGCGCGTCGGCGCGCGGCCGCGACCGCGCCGCCGCGGTCGGGCCGACGCCGTGGTGGCGACGACGTCCGGTCCACGTCGGGCTCGGCGTGGTCGCGACCGGCGGGCTGATCGCGGGCCTGTTGCTGGCCGGCCGCGCGTGCGTCCGCCACCGCGCCCGCACCAACCCCGGCGAGCTGTACGCGGCCCACGTCATGCGCGCCGCCGACGGCACGCCCCGGCTGGTCGTCGTCAGCGAGGCCCTCGGCCTGGGCGACGACGCGTCGTTCACGACCCGCTGGCGGATCGATCTGGTCGACCCGGCGACCGGCCGCCGGCTACGCCGCCAGCTGTTCTTCGACGGCGGCCGCGACAAGCGCCCCGAGCTCTTGCCGGCCACGCCCGGGCGGTTCTGGTGCGACCTCGACGGCAGCTACGCGGGCAAGCGCCAGCTGCTCGAGCTGTGCGGCGTCGACACCCTCGAGGTCGTGGCCAGCCAGCGCGCGCTGATCGCGCGGAGCCCGGAGCTCGCCGACGGCTTCGCGTCATCGCCGGAGGTCGACCTCGGCACCGGCGCGCTGATCGCGACGACGGCGCGGGCCACGACGATCCTGGTCGACAGCGTCGAGCTGACGGCACGACCGTTCTCGCCGAGCACCGAGCGCGTCTGCCTCGAGGGCAGCTACGGCGGCGGCCAGGTCACGCGGGCGTCGCTGGACCTCGCGTTCCGCGACGTCCCCGGCGGCGCGCCGCCGCTGACCGACGGCCCCAACTGCGCCAGCGTGCACAGCCGCGACCCGGCGACGGTCGCGCGCCTGCGCCGGGTGCCGCGGCTGGCCGGCGTCGGCCGGTCCCAGGACGGCACGACGTCGTCGGTGCGCGCCGCCGGCGACGTCCTCTTCGCCCGCGTCGACGGCGGCCAGCGCGAGGCCCTCACCACCGATCCGCACGGCAACGGCGCCGGGCGTCGGATCGGCGCCGCCACGTTCATCCACCCCGCGGCGCTGACCGAGTACGGCGAGGCCGACGACGCGATGGTCCTGCCGGACGACGCCGGCGTCATCCTGGTCCACCAGGAGACCGTCGATCGCAACACGTCGAAGCTGCTGATCAGCCGCCTCGACCTCCACGACGGCACGACGCCGTGGACGGTGACGCTGCCGCCCGGCGAGGTGCTGCTCGGCCACCGCGAGGGCGACCTCGTGATCGTCGCGGTGCGCCTGTTCCGGCACCGGCAGAGCGTCGTGCTCGGCCTCGACTGGCACGACGGCGCCGAGCGCTGGCGCTACGCGATGTAGCGCGCCGGCGGCGCGGCGCGGTCACGCCAGCTCGAGCCAGCCGAACCAGGTCGGGTGGTGCTCGCGGTACCACGCCAGGGCGCGGCGCAGCGCGTCCTTGCCGGCCGCGGGCACGACGCGCTCGTCGATGCGGTCGAAGCAGACCCGGATGCGATCGCCGTCGTGATCGAGCGCGGTCGAGAACATCGTCTGCAGCTCGTTCCGGATCCGCCCCGAGTACGAGATCTTGGCGGGCAACCGCTGGTAGTCGGTGCCGGTCAGGAAGCGCACCAGCAGCGGGCTCCACACCTGGCGCGAGCCCTCGAGGCCGTCGAGCAGGCGCACCGTGAAGGTGACGCGCGAGCGAGCGTCGCGGGTCGCCAGCCCGGTGGTGACGCGGTAGCGGTCGTCGGCGAGCCGCTCGACGCCGGGCGCCCCGGTGTACGGATCGTCGCCGATGTAGCCGATCGCGGCGAGCACCCGCCAGCCCTTGTCGGGCAGCAGATCGTCGGCGCGCAGGACCCGCCGGCCCAGCGGGATCTCGGCGGCGCGGGCGTCGTGGATCGACTCGACCAGCCGCGCGATGCGACCGTCGTCGGCGGGCCGCGCCCCGGTGATCGCCGCGACCCGGTCGGCGAAGTCCGGCGCCTCGGGCGCCAGCCGCATCAGCCGGTCCTCCTCGTCGATGGGCCCGGCGAACGTCGACGAGAACGGCGCCATCGTGGCGTCGACGTCGAGCACCTCGGCCAGGCTGGCGGCCTGCATGGCCTCGGCGGACGCGGCGTAGCCGTCGCACAGGAAGACGTGGGTGGCGCCGTCGTCGGCGCGCCACGACCCGACCAGGAACGTCGGCGCGTAGGTGCCGGAGTCGGCGAACACCGGGATGCCCGACGGCGCCCGCCAGCCGTCCTCGACGAGGTGGACGCCGAGCGCGCGCCACTCGTCCCACAGCGGCCCGAGCCGCAGCTGCCGGCTCTTGCCGCGCAGGGTCCAGACGTGGACGTTGCCGCGGGCGACGCCGGGGTAGGACTGCTCGATCATCGCGAGCACGTCGGCGCGCGGGGTCCGGAAGTCGAGCAGCCGCGACCGCTCGGCGGCCTCGGCGACGACCCGGCGCGGCACGGTCAGGCAGCCCATGTACGCCTCGTACGGCCGGGTCACCCGCAGCGGCGTGTCGAAGACATGGAGCACCGACATCGGGCCGATGTCCTGGCCCTCGGCGAAGCGCGACGTGTTCTCGAGGGTGTCGACCGCGGCGCCCCACACGGTGATGCCGCGCTGGCGCAGGTTGGCGCGGAAGTCGTCGAAGTGCCAGCCCCGATCGTTGAGCAGGCGGCGGACCGCGCGATCGACGATGCGCGCGACCTCGGGGCGGGCGTAGACCCGGCCGAAGCCGAGCAGCGGGTTGGCGCCCATCTCCGGGGTCTCGCCGGCCTTGGGCATCAGGCCCTCGCCGAGCGACACCATCAGGGCGTGGTTCTCCGGCAGCGCCCGGGTCAGGTGCCACAGCCCCTCGCTGGTCGCGTACGCCGAGACCGCGTCGGCTGCCTTCTTGACCTGGTTGTAGGTCACCTTGTCCTGGCCGCGGCCCTCGCCGAAGTGGCCGAACAGGCGCGTCCCCAGCGCGGTCGCCGCGGCGGTCATCGCCAGGCTGCGCGTGATGCCGGGCGGCGTGAAGGCGTGGCGCGACACCTCGTCCGGCTGCGCCCGCGCCACCTCGACGTCCTCGAGCCACAGGTGGAACCGCGCGAGCACCGCGTGGGTGTCGTACGCCCACTGCGCGACCAGGTGCCGGCCGTCGACCTCCATGGAGTCCTCCTCGTCCCCCGAGCGTAGCGCCGCGGCGACCACGCGACCAACCCCCAGCTGCGACGCGCGGTCGCGGCCGCTGTAGGATGCGCCGATGCTGTCGCGCGCCGCCCTGCTCGTCGTCGTCGCCACCTGCGCCTGCGGATCCCGGGAGGCGACCCCGCCGGGGGCCGGCACCGGGTCGGCGACCCGGCCACCGACGACGCCCGCCCCGCCGCCGCCCCTCGACCTCGCCGGCGGCTGGAGCGACCCGGAGTGCCAGGCCATCCTGGGCCGGAACCAGACCGTGACGCTGGCTCCCGACCTGACGACGCTGACCGAGGGCGAGCGCGCCGCGGTCGCCAGGCTGCGCGAGGCCGGCGACATCTTCCAGGACCTCTACGAGGATCAACGCCACCACCAGGCCGCCGCCGCGCGCGCCGCGCTGGCCGCCTACGCCGGCCCCGAGGCCGACGCGTGGCGCCAGCTCTACCGCCTGTTCAAGGGCCCGATCGCGACGACCCTCGACAACCAGCGCGAGGCGTTCCTGCCGGTCGACCCGATCCAGCCCGGCAAGACGGTCTACCCCGACCGCATCACCAAGGACGAGATCGAGGCCTACCTCACCGCGCACCCCGAGGCGCGCGCCGCGCTGCTGGCGCCGCGCACGGTGGTGCGACGCGCCACCGCGGCCGACGCCACCGCCGATCTCGCGACCCTCGATCGCCACCCCGCGCTCGACACCCTGCACCCCGACCTGCGCGCCCGGCTCGACGCGGTGCGGACGACGCCCACCGCCGACGGCCTGTACGCGCTGCCGTACGCGGTGGCCTACGCCGACCCGCTGGATCGCGCCTACCACCTCCTGTTCGAGGCCGCCGACCTGGTCGAGGCCGACGACCCCGAGCTCGCCGGCTACCTCCGCAACCGCGGCCGCGATCTGCTCAGCGACGACTACGAGTCCGGCGACGCCGCCTGGGTCACCGGCCACTTCCGCCACCTCAACGCCCAGATCGGCTCCTACGAGACCTACGACGACGAGCTCTACGGCGCCAAGACGTTCTTCTCGACGAGCATCCTGATCCGGCGCCCCGCCGAGAGCGACGCGCTGGCGGCCGCGCTCGCCAGCCTGCAGGCGTTCGAGGACGCGCTGCCGTACGCGCACCACAAGAAGGTGCGCGAGCGCATCCCGGTCGGCGTCTACGACGTCATCGCCGACTACGGCCAGGCCCGCGGCGGCAACACCGCCAGCATCCTGCCCAACGAGGCCTACCTGGCCCGGCGCCACGGCCGCACGATCCTGCTGCGCGGCAACATCATGCGCGACCCGACCCTGTTCGGGGCGCGCGACGAGGCGTGGCAGGCGGTGGTCGCGCCGGCCCACGCCGCCGAGCTCACCGGCGACGGCTCGTTCTACCGGACGCTGTGGCACGAGGTCGGCCACTACCTCGGCGTCGACACCACCCGCGACGGCCGCACCCTCGACCTCGCGCTCGAGGACGACGCCGACCTGCTCGAGGAGATGAAGGCCGACCTGGTCGCGCTCGAGGTCGCGCCGGCGCTGCGCGCCCAGGGCTACTACGACGACGCCGCGCTGCGCAGCGTCTACGCGTCCGGCATCCTGCGGGTGCTGCAGAACAACAAGCCGCGCCGCGACCAGCCATACCAGACGATGCAGCTGATCCAGTGGAACTACTTCCTCGAGCTCGGCCTGCTCCGCTTCGACGCCGCGACCGGCACGCTCGCGATCGACTACGCGCGCTACCACGACGCGGTGGCGTCGCTGCTGGCGGTGGTGCTGGACCTGCAGTACGAGGGCGACAAGGCCGCGGCCGACGCGTTCATCACGCGCTACACGACCTGGGACGACGCCGTCCACGGCGTCGTCGCCCAGCGCCTGCGCGAGCACCAGCGCTACCGGTACACCCAGTTCCAGTACCGCTGACCGCCGCCGTTGCGTGAGGCCGGTACGGAGGCGACAGTGGTGGGATGACGACCGTCCTGGCCGACCTGATCGCGCGCCTCGAGCTCGAGCGGATCGAGGAGAACATCTTCCGCGGCCAGAGCCAGGACCTCGGCTGGGGCCGGGTCTTCGGCGGCCAGGTCCTGGGCCAGGCGCTGTCGGCCGCCGAGCAGACCGTGCCCGCCGACCGGATGGTGCACTCGTTC
The DNA here is from genome assembly GCA_020633495.1 of Kofleriaceae bacterium. Classification (GTDB taxonomy): domain Bacteria; phylum Myxococcota_A; class Polyangia; order Haliangiales; family Haliangiaceae; genus WYBA01. Next base: position 253,824 of record JACKDR010000011.1, read on the forward strand.
CACGGCTACTTCCTGCGCCCCGGCGACGCCGGCAAGCCGATCGTCTTCACCGTCGATCCGATCCGCGACGGCCACAGCTTCACCACCCGCCGCGTCGTCGCGGTCCAGGACGGCCGCGCCATCTTCAACATGGCGGCGTCGTTCCAGGTCGAGGAGGAGGGCTTCGATCACCAGGCGGTGACGATGCCCGACGTGCCCGGGCCCGACGAGCTGCTGTCGGAGCGCGAGCTCGGCCAGCGCTACCTGGCCAAGCTGCCGGCGGCGGCGCAGGCGGCGGTGCCGGCGGCGATCCGCGAGCGCGTCCTGGCCGATCGCCCGATCGAGATCCGGCCGGTGGCGCCGCTGCCGCCGCTCAACCCGCCGGCGTGCGAGCCCCGGCGCCGGGTCTGGTTCCGCGCCAGCGGCGCCCTGCCCGACCGCCGCGCCATCCACGAGCTGGTGCTGGCCTACGCCTCCGACTTCCACCTCCTCGGCACCGCGCTGCAGCCGCACGCGGTGGGGTGGCTGACCCCGAACATCCAGGTCGCCAGCCTCGACCACGCGATGTGGTTCCACCGCCCGTTCCGGTTCGACGACTGGCTGCTCTACGATCTCGACAGCCCGTCGGCGCAGGGCAGCCGCGGCCTCGCCCACGGCCGGTGGTTCACCCGCGACGGCGTGCTGGTGGCGACGACGATGCAAGAGGGGTTGATCCGCGACCGCCGGTAGCCGCGGCCGCGGCCGCGGCGACCGCCAGCTTCGGGTACGATGGCGGCTTGCACGCCATGGCCCAGCGATCGTGGAAGTCCGGCGAGCCGATGGCGGCCGTCGAGCTGCCGACGCCCGAACCCCGGGCCCGCGAGATGCGCGTCGCGGTCCACGCCATCGGCGTCAACCCGGTCGACTGGAAGATGCGCAGCGGCGGCCCGCTGCGGCTCGCGGCGCGCACGGTGCGCCTGTTCCGCGGCCCCCGCGGCCCGGTCATCCTCGGCGTCGACTTCGCCGGCGTCGTCGAGGCCGTCGGCGCCAAGGTCACCGACGTCGCGGTCGGCCAGCGCGTCGTCGGCGGCACCAACTTCGCGCGCGGCCAGCACGGCAGCTACGCCGACACCGTCGTGGTCCGCGCCGACCAGGTGGCGCCGCTGCCCGACGCGGTGCCGTTCGACGTCGCCGCGGCGCTGCCGGTCGCCGGCGTCACCGCGTGGATGTCGGTCACCGAGTACCGGCCGATCGAGCCCGGCCGCCGGGTCCTGGTGCTCGGCGCCTCGGGCGCGGTCGGCCAGCTCGCGGTCCAGCTCGCCAAGCACACCCGCCACGCCGACGTCGTGGTCGGCGTGTGCTCGGCGAGGAACCTCGAGCTGGTGCGCGGCCTCGGCGCCGACGTCGCGATCGACTACGGCGCCGGCGATCCGCTGGCGGCGGCGCGCGATCACGGCCCGTTCGACGTCATCGTCGACTCGGCGGGCGGCTACTCGGGGTCGCGGTGCCGCGCGCTGCTGGCGAAGGGCGGCCGCCACGTCATGGTCGCCGGCGACAGCCCGGCGGCGATGGTCCAGGTCGTGGTGCCGCCGTTCCGGTCGCGCGCGATCCTCGGCCGCGCGACCCGGCCGCGGCTGCAGGCCGTGGTCGACGCGGTCGCCGCCGGGCAGGTCCGCGTCAACATCGCCGACCGCCTGGCGCTGACCGACGTCGAGGCCGCGCACGCGCGCAGCCAGTCGGGGCGGATGACCGGCAAGCTGATCCTGCTGCCGCGCTGACGCGCACGCCACGATCCGGCGCGGCCGGCGCCGGTCAGACGCCGCAGCCGCCGTCGTCGGGCGGGCCGGCGTCAGGCCACGGCGTGCCGCCGTCGGCGGGCAGGCCGGCGTCGGGCCCTGGCGTGCCGCCGTCGGCGGGCGGGCCGGCGTCGGACCACGGCGTGCCGCCGTCGGCGTCCCACGGCTGCGCGTCGGGGTAGCCCCAGGGCTGCGCGTCGTCGGACCACGGCGGGCCGGCGTCGGCGCCCTGCCAGCCGGGGTGATCGTCGTCATCCCGACCGACATAGATCGTGCAGGCGGTGGCCACGAGGGTGATAGTGATGCCGAGCAACAGACGGGTCATCGGAACCTCCACCGCACTCCGACGGTGGCCACCGCCCGACAGGAATTTTTCCTGGAACGCCGCCCGCCACCGACCAACGCTCCGGTGAGTCCCGCCCCGCACCTCGCGACCTCCCTGGCGCTGGCGATCGCGCTGGTGGCCGGGGCGCCGGGCGCGGCCGGGCCGGCGGCGGCGGCGCCCGCCGGGGCCCGCCTCGAGATCGAGGGCGAGCTGCCGTGCTCGCGCGACGAGCTGCGCGACGCGCTGGCGCTGCGCCTCGGCGACGACGCGGTCACGATCGCGATCCAGGTCGCCGCGGACCACGTCACGCTCGAGGTCGACGGCCGGCGCGACGTGGTCGCTCTCGACGGCGCCACCGGCCGCGCCGCGGCCCGGCGCATCGCGCTGGCGGTGGCCGACCTCGCGATCGACGCCCTGCCGGCGGGCGCGCTGGCACCCGCGCCCGCGCGCCGGCCCGCGACCACCGTGGCTGCGCGCGCCGCGGCGCGCCAGCCCCGCCGCCGCCGGTGACACCGACGGCGCCGACGCGGCCGTGGCGCGGCGCGGCCACGAGCTCGCCGCGCCGGCGGCGGCCGCGACCACCCGCTGGAACGCGGTGGCCCGGGTCAGCTCCAGCGTCGCGACCCGCACCGGCGGCGCGCTGGGCGTCGAGCGCGGCACCGCCCGGGCGCAGGTCGCCCTCGAGGTCGGCGGCGTCGCCGGCGGCGCCGCCGACGCGATGCCGGGCGTGCGCCTGACCGCGGTGCCGGTGCGCGCCTGCGCCGCCACCGGCCGCGACCTCGCGCTGCGCGCCTGCGCCCTGGCCGAGCCGCTGTGGGTCACCGGCGGCACCGGCGACGTCACGACCCTGCTCGGCGGCTCGATCGCGGGCACCGGCCGCACCGTCGTCGACGGCGTCGAGCTCATCTACCAGGTCGGGATCGACCTGCACGGCAACGGCGTCGACTATCGCTGGGCCGACCAGGCGGTGCTGACGACGCCGTGGCTGGCGGTGTGGACCGGCCTCGGCGTGCAGTGGGAGGGCGGCCCGTGATCCTGCTCGACGCCCTGACCGTCCTCGCCGCGGTCGGCGCGCCGCGGCGGCGCGCCGCCGGCACCGGCACGCACGACGCCACCGGCGCGAGCGGCGACGGCGGCGACGGCGGCGACGACGCGCTGATCGCTCGCCACCGCGACGGCGACCGGGCCGCGTTCGCGGCGATCTACGACCGCCACGTCGACGCGGTCTACGCCCGCCTCACCCGCCTGCTCGGGCCCATCAGCGAGCGCGAAGATCTGACCCAGGACGTCTTCCTCGGGCTGCACCGCGCCCTGCCCACGTTCCGCGGCGACGCCGCGCTCGGCACGCTGCTGTACCGGATCACGGTCAACGTCGCGTTCGAGCACCTGCGCCGTCGCGCCCGCCGGCCGACGGTGGCGCTCGACGAGGTGATGCTGGCGGCGCTCGTCGACCCGGGCCCGACGCCCGAGGCGACGACGCGCCGGGGCCAGGACATCGCGCTGGTGCTGCGCTGCCTCGACCGCATCAAGCCCGCCAAGCGCATCGCCCTGGTGCTGCGCGCGGTCGAGGGCCTCTCGATCGACGAGATCGCCCGGGTCGTGCAGGCCAGCCCCGACGCCGCCGCCAAGCGGGTACAGCACGGGCTCAAGGAGCTGACCGCGCTGCTGGCGCGAGAGGAGGCGCGTCGATGACCACCGAGGACCGGCTGCGCGCCGCGCAGGTCGACACCCGGATCGACGATCTGACCCGCGCCCGCATCTGGGCCCGGCTCGAGCCCGAGGTGCGCTCGCCCGCGGCGCCGGCGCCGGCGCCGGCGGCGACGCGCCGCCCGGCCGGCGGCCGCGCTCGCCGCGCTGGCGATGGTCGCGCGGCGGCGGCGGCGCTGTGGCTGGCGTGGCCGCGCCCCAGGACCGCGGCGGTGCTCGGCGGCGACGTGGTGTCGGTCGGCGCCGACTCGCAGCTGACCGCGCAGCTCGACGACCGCACCACCGCGACGCTGATCGGCCCGGCCGCCATGGTGGTGCGCCAGGACGCGCCGGGCCGGCTCGACGTCCGCCTCGATCGCGGCACGTTCGTCGGCGAGATGACGCCCGGGCGCGACCGGCAGCGGCTGATCATCCACTCGCCGGGCGCCCGCACCGAGATCGTGGGCACGCGCTTCACCGTGACCGTGACCGGCCCCGCCGACAGCTGCGTCGCGGTCCAGCACGGCCGCGTCCGCGTCACCGCGGTCCGCGACGACGCGACCGTCTTGGTCGGCGCCGGCGAGGCGTGGTGCAGCGACGGCCGGATCGCCGCGCCGCGCCGCGCGCCGCGCCGGCGGCGCCGACCGCGCCGGCCCCGGCGACCCCTGATCGCCCCCCGGCGATCGCGACGCCGGCGATCGCGACGCCGGCGATCGCGACGCCAGCGCCACCTGAGGCCGGCGCGGACCGCGCCGTCGCCGTCCCCGTCGCCCGCGCCCCCGACCGCGCCTGACCCCGCCCTGGCCGACACCGCCACCGTCGCCGACGCCCTGGCGCGCCACGACGCCGCCGCGACCTCCGCCGAGGACGCCTACGAGCGCGCCGAGGCCGCGATGGCCACCGGCGACGCCGCCGACGCCGACGCCTGGCTCGCCCGGTTGATCGCCGCCCACCCCGACCACGCCCTCGCCGTCGACGCACGGCTCGAGCGGGCGCGGCTGGCGCTCGCGCGTGGCGACGACGCCGCGGCGCGCGCGCACCTGGCGCCGCTGATCCCGGCGTCCGCGGCCGCCCACTACCTCAGCTGTCGCGTCGCGGTGCGCGACGACGACGTCGACGCGGACGCGTGCGTCGCGAGCTTCCTGCGCGCCCACCCGACCTCGCCGCGCCGCCGCGAGGCCGTCGAGTGGAGCGCGCGCCGCGCCCACCAGCGCGGCGGTTGCGACGCGGCCCGGCCGTGGATCGACGAGCTCGCGACGATCGCGCCGGCCTGGCCGGCCACGCGGTCGTGGCAGGCCGCGTGCCCGACGGAGGCGCCGTGATCCACCGTGGGCGGTCGACGCGGCAGCGCGGCGCCGCAGCGCTCGCGCTCGCGCTCCGCTGCCGCTGGCGCCGCCGGCTGCCGGAGATCGTCGACCTCGCGCCGACCGACCCCGGCGACGCCGGCGCCGACGGCGGCGGGTTCTTCCCGGACGCGGGCCTGCTCCCGACGACGCCGCGCGCTCGACGACGGCGGCGGGCGCTGACGCGCCCCCGGCGCCGGTCGACGGCGGCGTCCCCGACGCCGGCTGACCGCCCCGGGCCGCCGCGATCAGCGCGCCGCCGCCAGCACCGCGCCGAGCAGCAGCTCGAGCCGGGCCTGCGCGACCCGCGGCCCCAGCCGCAGATCCTGGCGCAGCGCGTCCCAGGTGCGGCCGCCGGCCACCACGTCGAGGCCGTCGAGCAGCTCGATCCGGGCCCGGTCGGGCAGCGCGCCGAGCTCGGGCGCGAACGCCGCGGCGACCTCGGCGCGCCGCCGCCGCGATGCCTTGCGCAGGCCGTCGGCGACCGCCGGCGACTGCGCCGCCATCGTCGTGGCGGTGAGCCGGTACGGCGCCGTCACCTCCAGCACCTCGGCGCGGAGCCCCGCGAACGTGGCGATGCGCGTGGCGAGCGGCGCCGCGACGTCGACCACGTCGGTGCGGGGCGCGATCTCGCGGTAGGCGGTCGCGGCCGCGGCGAACAGATCGTCGCGGGTCGGGAAGTGCTGGGCGACGGTGCGCAGCGACACCCCGGCCCGCGCCGCGATCTGCGGCGCGGTCGGCACGACGCGGCCGTCGCGGACCAGGGCGAGCAGGGCCTCGAGGATCGCGGCGCGGGTGCGGGTCGAGCGCAGCCGGCGGCCGTCGACCCGGGGCGCCCGCGCGGCGCGGCCCACGCGCGGCCGTGACGTCGCGCCGGCCGGCGCGCCCTCGGCCGCGCCGGCGGCATCGATGGCGGCGCGGTCGCCGAGCGTACGTCGAAGCCGCCTCACCGCTCCGGTCTTACACAGCTTGCAGGCCCCGTGCAAACAGTCGCGTCCCGCCGGCGCGTCTTCTTGCACGCCCCGTGCAGATATCTCGACGTCGCCGACCCGCGCAACGTTTGCAGGCTCACTGCGAATACACGGCCCGTCGGCCCTCGACGGCACCGGGGCATTTCGCCTCGGCTGGCGCAACCACCGGCGGCGACTGGCGAACCCGGCGACACCGGCGACTGGCGTCGGGCGACCGACCACGGCGGGCGGCACTTCGAAAGGTGATGTAAGGCGCCCGTCACGAATCAGGTGTCGATCTGCTCACATCAACCCTGTTAGTTTCCGCACGGCTCCTGATGTCATCCATCGCCGTACCTGGAAGACCCTGGATCATCGGCCTCAGCCCGCTCGAGCGGCCCGATGCCGCGCTCGTCGCGGCGCTGTGCGACGCCGGCGCGCTCGGCGTCGTCGACCTCGGGCGCGATCGCGACGCCGCCGCTCACGCGCTCGCGGTCCTGACCCGGCGCCTGCCCGGCGGCTTCGGCGTCCGCATCCCCGATGGCGTCGCGTTCGCCGCCGACGAGCTGCCGGCGCAGGTCGACGTCGTGATCGTCGGCGCCGGCGCCGACGTCGCCGCCTACCGGCCGCGCACCGTGCTGGTCCAGGTGACGTCGCTCGCCGAGGCGCGCGCCGCGGTCGCCGCCGGCGCCGACGGCCTGATCGCCAAGGGCGCCGAGGCCGGCGGCCGGATCGGCGACGAGACCACGTTCGTCCTGCTGCAGCAGCTGATCGCCGCGCTCGACCTGCCGATCTGGGCCCAGGGCGGCATCGGCGTCCACACCGCGGCGGCCTGCGTCGCCGGCGGCGCCGCCGGCGTCGTCCTCGACAGCCAGCTCGCGCTGCTGCGCGAGTCGTCGCTGGGCGCCGAGATCCGCGGCGCGATCGGCGCGATGGACGGCAGCGAGACCGTCGTGCTCGCCGGCCACCGCGTCTACACCCGCCCCGATCTGCCGGTCGCGACGATGACCGCCGCGGCGACCAGCGCCGACGACGTCCGCGCCCGCCTCGGCGGCGACGATCTGGCGCGCTGCCTGCTGCCGGTCGGCCAGGAGGGCGGCTTCGCCCGCGCCTTCGCGCTGCGCGCGCCGACCGCGCGCGCCCTGATCCGCGTCCTCGGCGAGGAGCTGTCGGCGCACCTCGCCGCCGCCGAGGCCCGGCCGCCGCTGGCGCC